>NZ_JBVASG010000002.1:0-909809 GCF_057813875.1 Labrys sp. F242
GAACTTGAAACATTTGAACCGGCAATTACTACGTCTTGACGAGAGCACCAATAACCTACCAACTTCACAGCTGATAAACCATCGATGGCTCTTGAATACATAGTACGCCGTTGTCTCTTTCGATGCCGGTTTCCCAACATCCGCAAGGACATCGTCGCCTACGCTTCTCTTTCTTCCGATGCAATTGTCAAATAGCAGGAACGAGCTGAACCCATTCAATCTTCCAGACGCCTCGCCGCCCCAGTTTTCACCAGGTTCAGAACCTTGCGATCTTAAGCAGAAGAGGCAACAAATCAGCCCCGCCGCTCATTCGCGGCAGCGCCGTCCGTCGATGGGTGCTGTATAGAGGGGCTCTTTCCGCCCGTCAACAGCCGATTTCATTTTTTTGACGGTTGCGTGACGCTTTTTTTGAAAGCCTGTGGAGGGTTTCTCGGCGTCTTCAACTAACCCGTTGTCTAAACATGGGTATTCGGGATGGCCATTTCAACCCCGCCGCCGCGCGCCCTGATCGGAGGCTGCTTACCTCCCTAACGCGGCCACCTCTGCCCTGCTTTCAGCAGAAGTATCGGCCCCCCGCGCGCGATCTATATTCAGCCCATGAAATCTGGCCCATGAACCCGTCCCCAGCCCTCCCCTCCAGACGCAGCCCGATCAGGAATTCTGCCCCTGGATTCGTGGAATTGTCATACACCGCCCCAAATCGGCCCAATTGATCAGGGGTTAAGATGGATCTGGAATTGACCGGCGCGCCCGGCTAGGGCACGGTCCGCCCCCAAGGAAGGGGGCAAACTTCCTACCAACCATGCGCGCCGCCTCACGCTTTGGCGTTTTGGGTTCAGCGTATTTCTGGCGGAACTATCGAATTTGTCACCACGGACGACGTATAGAGACAGGCGGCAGGATCGGTACGGGATCGTGGATCCCGGAACGCAGGCGCCGCTTTCGGCGGATGGCGGGCGCGCGCCCGACCGGCGCAAGGTCTCGATCCGCTGGCTGACGGGTACGGTCCTCACCGGCCTGTGCGGCGCCGGCTTGATGGGTGGGGCGGTCTATGCCGCTCTGGACGGCGAATACAGCGTGGGCCATGCACCGCAGATCGCCCCCAGCGTCGTGCGCGACAGCGAGGCCCAAACCTCCACCCAAAAGACCGATCGCATCCTGATCCAGACCGATACGATGGAAGCCCATCAGGTCATTCGCGTCTCCACCACCACGAAAGTGGGTGACAAGGACGTCATCAAGGTCAAGCCCTTCGCGCGCGTACTCTCGAGCCTGCAGATTGCCTCCGGGCCGTTCTCTTCCCAGGTGCCGCCTTATAATCCCCAGGCTCTGTCCGCCGATCCGGACGCAGCCCTGGCGCCCGCCGCGCCCCATGTCGAGCAAGCGCCCGATGACGGCGAGGTCACCGTGGCCAGCCGCGACCTGGTCGGCGTGAACTTCCAACCGACCTCGGGTCCCCTGCTGCCGGACGAGCAGGTGCTCGCTCTGGTGCGGGCACAGACCCAGGGCAGCGATCCCTCGGCCGCGATCATCCCGCCGCAATTCGTAGCACTCGCCGCCGACGACGACCGCGCCGAAAGCGCGGACCTCACGGCACTGCGCGAGACCGACGTGCAGACCGACCCCGACTCGGCGCTCAAGATCACCATCGTGCCCGAGAACTTCACCAATATCGCCAAGACGACGCCCGAGGTCTCCTCCCGCGAACAGACCATCACGGTTGAAGATAAGGACACGCTCGCCGCCATTCTGGGGCGCCTGGGTGCAACGCCGCAGGAGGTCCAGGAAATCGCCAAGGCGCTCGGCGATGCCGGCAAGCTGCATGGCGGGCTGCGCCTGCGGGTTCTGGTGGCGCCAGGCGGGGATGAGGACGCCCACTCCCGGCCCGTACGCCTGTCGGTCTATAACGCCGACAAGCATCTTGGCACCGTGGTGCTCGCCGATACCGGCGGCTATGTCTCAGTGCAGGATCCGAGTTCGACCGACATCGCCGCCAACGCCCAGGACAATCAGGGTGGCGGCGACGAGGATGAAGGCGACAGCGGCACGGGTATCCGCCTCTATTACTCCATCTACGAGACGGCCCTGAAGCAGCAGGTGCCCAAGGAGATGATCGAAAGGCTGCTGCGCGTCTATGCCTATGACGTCGATCTCACCCGCCATACCCGACCGGGCGACAATTTCGAGCTGTTCTACGAGCAGGACGAGGCCGGCAACCCAGTCGGCGACATCCTCTATACGGCGCTGACCGTCAATGGCGAGCTCAAGCGCTACTATCATTTTGCCAGTCCTGACGATGGCCAGGTCGACTATTACGACGAGGACGGCAAGTCGGCGCGCAAGTTCCTGACGCGCAAGCCGATCAATGGCGGCGAGATGCGTTCCACCTTCGGCATGCGGCGCCACCCGATCCTCGGATATTACAAGATGCATACCGGTGTCGACTGGGCCGACCGCGTCGGCACGCCGATCCTGGCCACCGGCAACGGCACCATCGTCAAATCCGGCTGGACCAATGGCTACGGCCGGCACATCGAGATCCAGCACGCCAACGGCTATCTCTCGACCTATTCGCACATGAACAGCTTCGCCTCAGGCACAGGAGTCGGAGCCAAGGTCAAGATGGGCCAAGTCATCGGCTATCTCGGCCAGTCGGGCCTGGCGACCGGCCCGCACATCCACTACGAAGTGAAGATCAACGGCAGCTTCGTCGACCCGATGCGCATCAAGCTACCGCAGGGACGTGAGCTCAATGGCGACCTGCTCGCCACCTTCAGGGCCGAGCGCGACCGCATCAACGCCCTGATGAGCAAGGCGCCCGTCGCCGAGATCGCGACCGGCATCAACAAGAGCTGAGGCCCGGCCCGCCGCCATCGTTATGGGAACTGGGCCCCGCCGCCGGCATCTGGCGCCGGCGGATCCCTGTCTTGCGGCATTTTCGCCGACAGAGCTGCCGCGCGACGGCGAGACGCTATAGTAAGGCATCATGACCGCCATCCGCGACACCACCGACCAGAAAAACCTCGCCTTGCTGATCCAGCTGCGCTGGCTAGCCGTTATCGGGCAGGTGATCACCATCCTGTTCGTCGATCTCGTGCTCAACATTCCCCTGCCGCTATTCGAGATGGCGGTCGTGATCGGTTTTCTGGTGGCGCTTAACGTCGTTGGTGTCCTCAGGCTGCGCAGCCAGGGCCTGGTGGGCAATACCGAGCTCTTCCTCGAGCTGATGCTCGATGTCGCCGCACTCACCGTGCAGCTCTATCTCAGCGGCGGCGCCTCCAACCCCTTCATCTATCTCTATCTCCTGCAGGTCATCATCGGCGGCGTCCTGCTGGAAGCCTGGTCGACCTGGACGCTGCTCGCGGCCACCAGCGCCTGTTTCGTCGGCTTGGCGACCTTCAACCGACCTTTGCCAATGCCGGCGGCGCCGAAGGGCACCGATCTGGCCGACCTGCATGTCCAGGGCACCTTCATCTGCTTCGTGCTGGCGGCGGTCCTGCTGGTATTCTTCGTCACCCGCATCAACCGCAACCTGCGCGCCCGCGACGCCCATCTGGCGAGCCTGCGTCAGCAATCGGCTGAGGAGGATCATATCGTCCGCATGGGCCTGCTCGCCTCGGGCGCCGCCCATGAACTCGGCACACCGCTGGCAACGCTCTCGGTGATCCTGAGCGACTGGCAGCGCATGGAGATGTTCAGGCAGGACGAGGAGGTCGCGGCCGAGCTTGCCGAAATGCGCGGCCAGCTCGACCGCTGCAAGACGATCGTCACCGGTATCCTGATGTCATCGGGCGAAGTGCGCGGCGAAGGCACGCGGCGCACCAGCGTGCTCAGCTTCTTCGACGAACTCGTGGAGGAATGGCGCACCAGCCGATCCCCTGCCCGCCTTGACTACAACAACACCTTCGGCACCGATGTCTCCATCGTCTCGGACGACGCCCTCAAGCAGGTGGTGTTCAACATCTTCGACAATGCGCTCGAAGCCTCGCCCAATTGGGTGGGCATCGCCCTGGAGCGGCGCGGCGACCGGCTCACCCTCTCTGTCACCGACGCAGGGCCGGGTTTCGGCAAGGATATACTGGATCAACTCGGCAAACCCTATAATTCCAGCAAGAATCGGCCGGGCGGCGGGCTCGGCCTGTTCCTGGTCGTCAATGTCGCCCGCAAACTCGGCGGCACCGTCACGGCCAAGAATCTGCTGAATGGCGGCGCCCTGGTCGAGCTGACCCTGCCGATGGCGACGCTGTCGCCCCAAGGAGTAACCGATGGCATCCTCCCCGGCTGAACGCCGCCTCATCATCGTCGAGGACGATGCGACCTTCGCCCGAACCTTGCGCAAATCCTTCGAGCGGCGAGACTATGTCGTCGAAGTCGCCGCCGGCCTCGAGCCGATGCAGGCCTTGCTCCAACACCACGCGCCGGGCTTTGCCGTGGTCGACCTCAAGCTGGCCGGCGGCTCGGGCCTGGAATGCGTGAAGGCGCTGCATGGTCATGACCCCGCCATGAAGATCGTGGTGCTGACGGGGTTTGCCTCCATCGCCACCGCCGTCGAGGCGATCAAGCTCGGAGCCTGCCACTATCTGGCCAAGCCCTCCAACACCGACGATATCGAAGCAGCCTTCCAGCGCAGCGACGGCGACGCCAGCGTGCCGATGACACAGACCCCGACCTCCATCAAGAATCTTGAATGGGAACGCATCCACGAGACGCTGGTGGAGACAGAGTTCAACATTTCCGAAACCGCGCGCCGCCTCGGCATGCATCGACGCACCCTGGCACGCAAGCTGGAGAAACGGCGGCTGAAATGAAGGATTACCCTGCTCTCCTCTCGCGCACGGTATAGGCCAGCCCGCCGAGCGCCATGAGGGCAAGGGCGAACCAGGTCAACGCGTAGACCAAATGGTTGTTGGGCAGGTCGACCACCGTCATGCCGCCGGTCGGAATTTCGCCGGCCTGCCGCCGCTCGGCATCGATGAAATAGGGCGCCACCGTGCCGAGCCCACGGGCGACGGCGATTTCAGCCACGTCGCGCGAATACCAGCGATCGGCGCCCGGATCATTGCTGCGCAGGAAGGCGCCCTTGGGCTCGCTGAGCCGCAGCAGCCCGGTTACCTCGGCCGGCCCAGCAGCATTGCCGGCCTTGGCGCGCTCCTCCGGCAGCACGAAGCCGCGATTGACGAGCACCAGGAAGCCCTGCTCGGTCTTCAGGGGCGACAACGTCCAGAAGCCGCCTCCCCGCGCGGTGGTGGCCTGCACGAAGACGGGTGGACGGTCCAGAAATTCGCCCACGAGGCGGATACGGCGATAGGCATCCTTGTGCGCCGCGATGGCGGGCCACGCTTCGGGTCCGGGCGGCGGCGCAGGCTCGGCATGGATACGGGCATCGATGCGGGCGATCAGGCCCTGCTTCCAGCCCAGGCGCTGGACCTGCCAGACGCCCAGCGCGCAAAAGCCCGCAAAGGCGACGATGAGCGCCGCCACCATGACGGTGAAACCACGTCGCGAACGTGGTGGCCGAGCCGGCCGGCCACCCTCTGGAGCAAAGTGCGATGTCTCTGAATCGCACTTTCTCTCCGACTCTTCGCTTTGACGCGTTTTCTCAATCGAAAAGTCTGCCAACTTTTCTGGAAAACGCTCAGCGGTCATCGCAGCAGGCTCACGGCATGTTGCGCATGTCATGCGCCGAGATCGGCATCATGTTGTTGACGAGGTGATACATGACCCACAGCGAGCCCGTCAGCGTGATCACCACCAGCACGATGGTGAAGATCAGAGCCATCAGGTTCCAGCCACCCTCGGACTTGGCATCCATGTGCAGGAAATAGATCATGTGCACGACGATCTGGATCACCGCCAGGGAGATCACGATCAGCGAGGTCGCGACCTTCGATTCGAGCGCGCCCGTCATCACCAGCCAGAACGGGATGAAGGTCAGCACCACCGAGAGGCCGAAGCCGATCAGGTAGCTCTTGCGCGAGCCATGCGAGGAGCCATGCTCGTCATGATGGGCGTCTTGGTGCGAGTCTTGGTGGGTGTGGGCGCTCATCGCAGCATCCCCATCAGATAGACATAGGTGAAGACGCCGATCCAGATGACGTCCAGGAAGTGCCAGAACAGGCTCAGGCACATGAGGCGGCGGCGGTTCGCCGTGGTCAGGCCGTAGCGGGCGACCTGCACCATCAAAGTGAACAGCCAGAGAATGCCGGTGGAAACGTGCAGGCCGTGCGTAGAGACCAGCGTGTAGAAGGCGGAAAGGAAGCCGCTGCGCTGCGGCGTCGCCCCCTCATGGATCATATGCGAGAATTCGTAGAGCTCGATGCCGACGAAAGCCATACCGAACAACGCGGTGACCAAGAGCCAGGCCTGGGTCGAGCCGACCTTGCTTTCCTGCATCGAGATCATGGCAAAGCCATAGGTGATGGAGGAGAGCAGCAGCATGGTGGTGTTCAACGCCACCAGTTTCAGGTCGAACAGGTCCTTGGGCGAAGGACCGGCAGCGTAATTGCCGCCCAGCACGCCATAGGTGGCGAACAGGATCGCAAAGATCAGGCAGTCGCTCATCAGATAGATCCAGAAGCCGAGCATGGTGCTCGACCCTTCCGGATGATGCGGTTCTTCCGGCAGATGGAAGACCGGCGCTCGGCTTTCCTCGGCCCCTGTCTGCGGCATCAGGATGGTCTGCGACATCAGCGTTCTCCTGCCGCCAGCAGATTTGTGCGGGCATTCTCGGCGGTGGCCACCTCCTCGGCGGGAATGTGGAAGTCGCGGTTGTAGTTGAAGGTGTGAATGATGACCGCAGCCAGCAGGGCAACGAAGCTGGCGATCGCGAGCCACCAGACATACCAGATCATGGCGACGGCGCAGACCGCGCTCAACCCGGCCAGGACGATGCCCGCGCCGGTGTTCTTGGGCATGTGGATGGGCTTGTAGCCTTCCAGTGGCCGCTTGTAGCCGCGGCGCTTCATGTCCTCCCAGGCATCGAGATCATGCACCACCGGCGTGAAGGCGAAATTGTAGGCCGGCGGCGGCGAAGAGGTCGACCATTCCAGCGTGCGCGCGTTCCAGGGGTCGCCGGTCGTATCCTTGAGAGACTCCCGCTTCTTGAAGCTGACATAGAACTGCATCAGCGAAGCGGCGATGCCGATGGCGATCAGGCCGGCGCCGCAAGCGGCGATCACGAACCAGATCTGCAGGGACGGATCCTCGAAATGACTGACGCGCCGGGTCACACCCATCAGGCCGAGGATGTAGAGCGGCATGAAGGCGACCCAGAAGCCGACGACCCAGCACCAGAACGAGACCTTGCCCCAGAATGGATCGAGCCGGAAGCCGAAGACCTTGGGGAACCAGTAGTTGATGCCGGCGAACATGCCGAACAGCACGCCGCCGATGATCACATTGTGGAAATGCGCGATCAGGAACAGCGAATTGTGCAGTACGAAGTCGGCTGGCGGCACCGCCAGCAGCACGCCCGTCATGCCGCCGATCACGAAGGTGAGCATGAAGGCCAGCGTCCACATCATCGGCAACTCGAAGCGGATGCGACCGCGATACATGGTGAACAGCCAGTTGAAGATCTTCGCGCCGGTCGGGATCGAGATCACCATGGTGGTGATGCCGAAGAAGGAGTTCACGCTGGCGCCCGAGCCCATGGTGAAGAAGTGATGCAGCCAGACCAGATAGGACAGGATGGTGATCACCACCGTGGCGTAGACCATCGAGGTGTAACCGAACAGACGCTTGCCGCAGAAGGCCGCCGTCACTTCCGAGAAGATCCCGAAGGCCGGCAGGATGAGGATATAGACCTCCGGATGACCCCAGATCCAGATGAGGTTCACATACATCATCGGATTGCCGCCGAGGTCATTGGTGAAGAAGTTGGTGCCGACATAGCGGTCGAGCGACAACAAGGCGAGCACGGCCGTCAGCACCGGGAAGGCGGCGACGATGAGGACGTTGGTGCACAGCGCAGTCCAGGTGAAGACGGGCATGCGCATCATCGTCATGCCGGGCGCACGCAGCTTGACGATGGTGGCGATCAGGTTGACGCCCGATAACAGCGTCCCCACGCCCGCCACCTGCAGGCCCCAGATGTAATAGTCGACCCCGACATCCGGACTATAGGCGATACCCGACAGCGGCGGATAGGCGAGCCAGCCCGTCTTGGCGAATTCACCGACGAACAGCGACATCATGATGATGGCTGCGCCCGCCGCGGTCATCCAGAACGAGAAATTGTTGAGGAAGGGGAAGGAGACGTCGCGCGCGCCGATCTGCAGCGGCACCACGAAGTTCATGAAGCCGGTGACGAAGGGCATCGCCACGAAGAAGATCATGATGACGCCATGCGCCGTGAAGACCTGGTCGTAGTGATGCGGCGGCAGATAGCCCTGGGATCCGCCGAAGGCGATCGCCTGCTGCAGGCGCATCATGATCGCGTCGGAAAAACCGCGCAGCAGCATGACCAGCGCCAGCACGATATACATAACGCCGATGCGCTTGTGATCGACGCTGGTGAACCATTCGCGCCATAGATAGCCCCAGGCGCGGAAATAGGTCAGGACCCCGAGAAGGCCGAGGCCGCCGATGGCGACACCAATGAAGGTTACGACCAGTATCGGCTCGTGATAGGGGATGGCTTCCAGTGTAAACCGACCGAAGATCGGGCTGACTGCAACCGTTTCAGAAGACATGGGTATCCGCTCTTGAATGAGGTTGCACTTAACCGGGCTTGGCAGCGGAGAGCTGCGACGGCTGGCTGGAGGCAGACGGGATGGAAAGGCTGGCGCCGGTGAGGCCGGCGGGCTTGGGACTCAACGCCGGAACGCCGCGCTTCCAAGTATCGAGCGCACCGGACCGCGGCACCTCGCAATAGGAGGAAACGAAATAGGGTTCGGGGCCGAACACCGCGCCACGGCGGGCATATTTGTCGTAGAGCAGCGGGCGGACATTGTTGATGCCTTCCTTGCCGAGGCCCCCCTGAGCATCGACCGACATCATCTTGTCCATGCACATCTTGTTGGCGTCGACGCACATGTTCAGGATGGCGTGATAGAGGTCATCGGCGACGGAACTGTAATGGCGCACGGGCACGTTCTGGCTCGGCTTCTCCAGAGCGAGATAGGCCGGGCGGTCGAGGGCGCCGGCATCGCCGGCACGGACCTTGGCGACCCACTGGTCGAAGCCGGCCTGGTCGAGCCCATGGAAGCGGAAGCGCATGCCCGAGAAGCCCGCGCCGCTGTAATTGGACGAGATGCCTTCATATTCTCCGGGTGCGTTGATCACCGCGTGCAGCTTGGTCTCCATGCCCGGCATGGCATAGATCATGCCTGCCAGGGCCGGCACATAGAAGGAGTTCATCACGGCCGAGGCGGTGATCTTGAAATTGATCGGCCGGTCGACCGGCGCCGCCATCTCGTTGACGCTGGCCACGCCATATTCGGGGTAGATGAACAGCCATTTCCAGTCGAGCGCGACGACCTGGACCTCCAGAGGCTTGACCTCCTTGGTCACCGGCCTGCCCGCGGCCACGCGTTCGAGCGGCCTATAGGGGTCGAGCAGATGCGTTCCGGTCCAGGTGATCGCCCCCAGAATGATGACGATCAGCAGCGGCGCCGCCCAGATCACCAGCTCAAGCTGGGTGGAATGGTCCCAATCGGGCTCATAGCGCGCCGCCTTGTTGGACTGGCGATAGCGCCAGGCGAACAGCACCGTCAGCGCCATCACCGGTATGATGATCACCAGCATCAGCACAGTAGAGAACACCAGGAGATCGCGCTGCTGGGCGGCGATGTCGCCTGACGGACTGAGCACCACGGCATTGCAGCCCGCGAGCAGGCCCATAAGAGGCAGGGCCAGGGCGAGGCGCGCAAGCTTGCGCAAGCGGACGGAGCTAAGGAACGGCATTCGGGATAGCATTCGCATGTCGTGCCGATACGCCTCCGGTTCCAGGCTGCCCATTGGACATTTTGTCCAATGACAATATCATCGTGAAGACGGCAATAGGTACGCAAGGGACCCCCATACTGCACGGCTTCCGTCGAGCGGGCTAGGGTCTTTGGACAGGTATGGGTTCGGACAGGGTGCGAGCGATCCTGGCAGATGATGTCCGCACTTGCCTAGCAAGTGCGTGGGAGCGCGGAGACGCAAGCTCGGTGGCTTGCTGCGATGCGCGCGCCCCTCGTCGGTCAAAAGTGCCCCGGAGGCGGTGAGGTGAACAAGGACCATCTGCAGTGTCGCAACATGCGCCAAAGGCAGATGTCTTGGAGACAGATGTCTTGGCGCCGCGCTGCTCCTCCCCTATGGTTCTTTTGACCTCATCCTGCTCCAAACCATATCTGTCCAAGGACCCCAGGGGTCTTTGGAGAAAGCCGAGGGACGATGAGCACCACGACTTCCATGCATCCGGCCGGGGCAGCGGGCCAGCACGGCGCCAGGCGCCACACCATCACGCCGAGCGAGATCGCCATCGGCGTGATCATCGGTCGGACGTCGGAATATTTCGACTTCTTCGTCTATGCCATCGCCTCCGTGCTGGTGTTCCCCAAGCTTGCCTTCCCGCATCACGATGCGCTGACGGGCATGCTCTATTCCTTCGCGATCTTCGCTCTCGCCTTCATCGCGCGCCCCTTCGGGTCGGCGCTGTTCACCCTGTTCGACCGGCATTATGGCCGCGAGGTCAAGCTGACCATCGCGCTCTTCCTGCTGGGCGGCTCCACCGCGGCGATCGCCTTCCTGCCCAATCACGGCACTGTCGGCGCCTGGGCCGGCGTGCTGCTGGCGCTGCTGCGCATCGGCCAGGGCATTGCGCTCGGCGGCAGCTGGGACGGCCTGCCCGCCTTGCTCAGTTTGAACGCCCCCGAAGGCCAGCGTGGCTGGTGGGCCATGATCCCGCAGCTCGGCGCCCCGCTCGGCCTGATCGTCGCCAGCGGCCTGTTCGCCTTTTTCTACACCACGCTCGATGCGGCGGATTTCATCGACTGGGGCTGGCGCTATCCCTTCTTCGTGGCCTTCGCCATCAATGTGGTGGCGTTGTTCTCGCGGCTGCGCATCGTCGCCACACCCGAATACGGCGAGATGTTCCAGAGCCAGGAACTACAGCCCAAGCCGATCCTGGAGACGGTGGGCGCGCAGGGGCGCACCATCATCATCGGCTCCTTCGCGCCACTGGCGAGTTTTGCCCTGTTCCACATGGTGACGGTGTTCCCGCTCGCCTGGGTGGTGCTGGAAACCAACGAAAGCCCGGTCCAGTTCCTGGTGATCGAGATTTTCAGCGCCCTGTTCGGCCTCGCCGCCATCGTCGCCTCCGGCCCGATCGCCGACCGCTTCGGCCGGCGTAACCTCATCGCCGTCTGCGCCATGGCGATCGCCATCTATTCGGGCTATGCGCCGCAATTGCTGAACGGCGGCCAGACGGGCGAGCTCATCTACATGATCGGCGGCTTCATCCTGCTCGGCCTCACCTTCGGCCAGGTCTCGGGCGCGGTGAACATGAACTTCCCGATCCAGTATCGCTACACCGGTGCGGCCCTGACCTCGGATCTCGCCTGGTTGTTCGGCGCCGGCTTCGCACCCTTCGTCGCACTGGCGCTGGCGACATGGTTCGGCCTCGCCTCCGCCGGCGTCTACCTGCTCTCGGGTGCGGTCTGCACGCTGATGGCGCTATGGATCAACCTCGAAAGCATCCGCCAGGGCACGCAGGATCCGAAGGATTGAGTTCTGATCCCGGCCTAGCTGAGATGGCCGTGCCTGGTTCGGTTCGAATCGACTAGCCCGGCCTTCTCAAAGGCATGTCAAAGACAAGATTGGCTCTGTAAGCGGGGTTCTCCCCGCCCAAATGCCGCGCAGCGTGATCTCTATCGGTCAATCGTAATCCACCTTCGGATACCAATGGGCATCTCGTCCCTCCGGCGTGGTGTCCAACACATTCCAAAGCGGCGTCAGGTCGGGCGCGCCACGCGGGTCCTGGCCCGGATCGGCCGTCACGCCACCCATCTCGCCGCCCCAGAAATGGCGAATGGAGCCGTCTCGCCGGGTAAAGACATTGTAGCCCGGATAGTCGCCATCCGAGCGCCAGGTCCCAAAATCGCGACCGAACTCGGCCGTTGTGTCGCTGTAGAGCGGCAAATGCCGCCAGCCGCGCTCACGCTTGAAATCGAGCAACCGCTCGATCGGGGCGCGGGCGACGACCGCGAGCGCAGCCCGCTGCTGGATATCCTGCGCATTACCCGCCAGCGCGCCGAGAAGCGCCGTGCACATCGGGCACGGGCGTTTGCGCTCGGGACCGAACATGTAGTTGTAGACGATCAAGCTTTCGTGCTTGCCGAACAGATCGGCGAAGCGGACGGGGCCATTCTCTCCTTCGAACACATAGTTTTTTTCGACGGGAGCGCCCGGTGGCAATGCACGGCGCATCTCGGCCACGCGTTCAATGCGGCGGCGAAGTTCGATTTCCTCTGCAAGCAGAGCAGTTCGGGCACGGCGATACGCCTCGCTTTCATTCGGGATCCGGGCCTGGTTGAGAGCGGCCAGTTCGGTGGCGGGCTTCAGTCTGCCAACATCCGCAGTCATGCGATCCTCCTCGATTGCCGTCGATGACGCTACGCTCCAAGGACGTTTCTCAACGCGCAGACCCGACAACCCGGTTCCATTTTTAAAGCCAGCCACGCATTGGAGGGCCTGGTGGGTTATTCCAGTCGTGCGGCTACGGCCGTGGTGCCATTGGCTATCGAGGGCCGAGTTGCTGCAGTTCCGTTCCAGCGTGCGGCCCCAATGCAAAAGCGGGCCCGAAGGCCCGCTTTCTCGTTTCGGCTTGCTGTAATTCCTTACGCCGCCCTGGCATTTACCGCCTGACCGCCGATGACCAAGCCCGAGCCTGTAGCGCCGATCTCGATGGTCACGCCGTCCTTCACCTTGCCGGAGAGGATCATCTCGGCCAGCGGATCCTGCACCAGGCGCTGGATCGTGCGCTTGAGCGGACGGGCACCATAGGCCGGGTCGTAGCCCTTGTCGGCAAGATAGGTCCTGGCGGCATCGTCGAGATGCAGCGTGATCTTGCGTTCGTCGAGCAGCTTCTGCAGCCGGGCCATCTGGATATCGACGATCGCGCCCATCTGCGCCTTCTTCAGGCGGTGGAACAGAATGATCTCGTCGACACGGTTGAGGAACTCCGGCCGGAAGTGGCTGCGCACCACGCTCATCACCTCCTCGCGCACCTTGTCCGAATCCTCGCCCTCCTTCTGGCTGACCAGATATTCGGCACCGAGATTGGAGGTCATGATGATCAAGGTGTTGCGGAAGTCGACCGTACGGCCCTGCCCGTCCGTCAGTCGCCCGTCATCAAGCACCTGCAGGAGGACATTGAAGACATCGGGATGGGCCTTCTCGATCTCGTCGAACAGCACGACCTGATAGGGCCGGCGCCGCACGGCTTCGGTGAGGGCGCCGCCCTCGTCATAGCCGACATAGCCCGGAGGCGCGCCGATGAGCCTGCTCACCGAGTGCTTCTCCATATATTCGGACATGTCGAGGCGGATCATCGCCGTATCGTCGTCGAACAGGAAGCTTGCCAAAGCCTTGGTCAGTTCGGTCTTGCCGACGCCTGTCGGGCCCAGGAAGATGAAGGAGCCGATCGGCCGGTTGGGATCCTGCAGGCCGGCGCGGGCGCGCCGGACCGCGGTCGCGACCGCCTGCACGGCTTCGCCCTGACCGATCACCCTGGCTCCCAGCACGTCCTCCATGCGCAGGAGCTTGTCCTTCTCGCCCTCCAGCATCCGGTCGACGGGCACGCCCGTCCAGCGCGAGACCACCTGCGCGACATGATCCGCCGTCACGGCCTCCTCGACCATGCTGACCTTGCCTTCGGACGCCTCGACCTCCGTCAGCTCCTTTTCGAGCTTGGGGATGATGCCATAGGTCAATTCGCCCGCGCGCTGGTACTCGCCGCGGCGCTGGGCCTCGGCCAGTTCGTTCTTGGCCTTATCGAGCTGGCCCTTGAGATCGGCGGCAAGGCCGAGCTTGTCCTTCTCGGACTTCCAGCGCTGGGTGAGCTCGGACGAACGCTCTTCCAGATCGGCCAGCTCCTTTTCGAGCTTGGTGAGACGGTCCTTGGAGGCGTCGTCATTCTCGCGCTTGAGGGCTTCCTGCTCGATCTTGAGCTGGACGATGCGCCGGTCGAGCTCGTCGAGCTCCTCGGGCTTGGAATCCACCTGCATGCGCAGCCGCGAGCCGGCCTCATCGACAAGGTCAATGGCCTTGTCGGGCAGGAAGCGGTCGGTGATGTAGCGGTTGGAGAGCGTTGCCGCCGCCACGATGGCGCTGTCGGTGATGCGCACCTTGTGGTGCTGCTCATACTTCTCCTTCAGGCCGCGCAGGATGGAGATGGTGTCCTCCACCGTGGGCTCCTCGACGAAGACGGGCTGGAAACGCCGCGCCAAGGCCGGGTCCTTCTCGACATGCTTGCGATATTCGTCGAGCGTGGTGGCGCCGACGCAGTGCAGCTCACCGCGCGCCAGAGCGGGCTTGAGCAGATTGGAGGCGTCCATCGCCCCCTCGCCCTTGCCTGCGCCGACCAGCGTATGCATCTCGTCGATGAACAGGATGATCTCGCCATCGGCGGAGGTCACCTCGTTCAGGACAGCCTTCAAGCGCTCCTCGAACTCACCGCGATATTTGGCGCCGGCGATCAGCGCACCCATGTCGAGCGCCAGGAGAGCCTTGTCCTTCAGGCTTTCGGGCACGTCGCCATTGACGATGCGCAGCGCCAGGCCCTCGACGATCGCCGTCTTGCCGACGCCGGGCTCGCCGATCAGCACCGGGTTGTTCTTGGTGCGCCGCGACAGCACCTGGATGGTGCGGCGGATCTCCTCGTCGCGGCCGATCACCGGATCGAGCTTGCCCTCGCGGGCATCGATGGTGAGGTCGCGGGCATATTTCTTCAGGGCGTCATAGGCGTTCTCGGCCGTGGCGCTATCGGCGGTGCGGCCCTTGCGCAGGGCCTCGATCGCCTTGTTGAGGTTCTGCGGCGTCGCGCCGGCAGCCGCCAGTGCCTTGCCGGCCTCTGTATCCTTTTCGACGGCGAGCGCCAGCAACAGCCGCTCGACCGTGACGAAGCTGTCGGAGGCCTTGTCGGCCGCCTTCTCAGCAGCCTCGAACACGCGGGCAAGCCCCGGCGTCAGATAGACCTGGCCAGCGCCGGTCCCCTGCACCTTGGGCAGCTTCTTCAAGGCAGCCTCGACGGCGTTCAGTGCCTGGCGCGAATTGCCGCCTGAGCGGTCGATCAGGCCCGCCGCCAGTCCCTCGGGATCATCGAGCAGGACTTTCAGGAGATGTTCGGGAGCAAATTGCTGATGCCCCTCGCGCAGCGCCAACGATTGCGCCGACTGAACAAAGCCTCTGGCACGTTCGGTATAGCGTTCAAAATTCATTCTCTATCCCTTCCAGCACGCCCGAAGACCCGTAGCATCGTCCAGGCGCCATACAGATTTGCGAACCCCGCAGGCATTCGCTGAGAATGATGTGGGGAGCCGGGTCGAAGCTACAAGGGGTATGGAAACAAGAGTCTGAGCCAGATCAAGAAAGAAGCCAAGCGGGGCGTCTCACCCGCTCGCACTACCGCGCCGAACGACCGGGAAGCATGCGCGTCAGGACATCGTCACCCCGGACATAATGATGCCAGAGCGCTGCAACGGCGTGGAGGCCGGCCAAGACCAGGATCGCATCGGCGCATAGCTCGTGCGCATCCTTGACCAGAAGTGCCAGACCGCGATCGGGGACCACGGGCGCGGGTATGGTGAACAGGCCAAAAAAAGTAAGAGCATCTCCACGCAACCAGGTGAGAGTGATGCCGAGGCCGACGATACCGATCATCAGGAGATAAAGAAGGAGATGGGCACCCTTGGCCATTGCCATCTCGGCACCGGACATCGTCGAAGGCAGCGGGGGAGTTCCGAGCGCCAGGCGGGCGACGAGCCTGGCGGCAATCAGAGCCGTGAGCAGGAGGCCCAGCGAAATGTGGCTCCACCAGGCCAGGGCCCGGCCCGGATCGCCCTTCGCAAAAAACAAGTCGTTATAGGTAAGGCCATAGCAGGCCAGCACCAGTAGAAAGATCGCCCAATGCAGGGCCTTCTGGATGGGACGATATGATGAAGAAGGCATGACTGGGCTCCAGATTAGATAAATTCTAATCTGTACAAGACTGCGGCGGCGATATGGCGCTGGTGGTTTCCGCCGATTAATTTTGCGTCGCGCAGTTTTTCTGTCGGCCCTTGATCATCCCATCGGTCTATGCCCCTATTCCCGTCTCGAACCGGTATGGGGCACGGCGATGGCGGCTTCAGGCAAGGACGGGCCTGGAGCGGCCCGCGGCGTAGCGCGCCGGCGCAGTGCAAAATCAATGGGAACGAGAACCTTGATCAAGAATTCCTCGCGTGTCGGCCCGGGAAAGCCGCAGGTGGTGGTGCTGGTGGGCGCCACGGGCGACCTCTCTCGCCGCAAGCTGCTGCCGGGCCTGTTCCATCTCGCCAGCGCCGGCTTCATTCCCGGCTGCCGCATCATCGGCGTCTCGCTCGACGAGATCGATGCCGACGGCTTTCGCGCCATCGCGCGCGACTCCCTAGACAAATTCTCCACCCGCAAGGTCAGCCAAGCTGATTGGGAAGCCTTCGCCGCCAGTCTCGATTATGTGCCGATCAGCGCCGGCGCGGGGCCGGTGAAGGAAGCGGTGGCACGGGCCGAGGCGGAACTCGGCCCCGAGGCCCGGCGCGTGCATTATCTTTCCGTGCCGCCCAACGCCGCGCTCTCGGCCGTGCAGATGCTCTCGGAGGCCGGTCTGGTCGATCGCTGCCGCATCATCATGGAAAAGCCGTTCGGCACCGATCTCGCCAGCGCCGTCGCCCTCAACGCCCGTCTGCACGAGGTCTTCCACGAGAGCCAGATCTTCCGCATCGACCACTTCCTCGGCAAGGAGCCGGCCCAGAACATCCTGGCCTTCCGCTTCGCCAACGGCCTGTTCGAGCCGATCTGGAACCGCAATTTCATCGATCACGTCCAGATCGACGTGCCTGAGACATTGGGACTTTCAACCCGCGCCGCCTTCTACGAATCCACCGGCGCCTATCGTGACATGGTGGTGACGCATCTGTTCCAGATCCTCGCCTTCATGGCGATGGAGCCGCCGACCGCGCTGGAGCCGCAGCCGATCTCGGAAGAGAAGAACAAGGTGTTCCGCTCCATGGTGCCGATCGACCCGCGTGACGTGGTGCGCGGGCAATATCTCGGATATCGCGAGGAACCGGGCGTCGACCCCGAAAGCGACACCGAGACCTTCATCGCCCTCAAATGCGCCATCGACAATTGGCGCTGGGCCGGCGTGCCCTTCTATTTACGCACCGGCAAGCGCCTGGCCGAGGGCCAGCGCATCATCTCGATCGCCTTCCGCGAACCGCCCAAGAGCATGTTCCCGGCGGGCTCGGGCGTAGGCGCGCAAGGCCCCGACCACCTCACCTTCGACCTCGCCGACGCCTCCAAGGTTTCGCTCTCCTTCTACGGCAAGCGCCCCGGCCCGGGCTTTCGGCTCGACAAGCTCTCCCTGCAATTCGCCCTCAGCGAAACAGGCCTGATCGGCGACGTGCTGGAGGCCTATGAGCGCCTGATCCTCGACGCCATGCGCGGCGACCACACGCTGTTCACCACGGCCGAGGGCATCGAGCGCCTCTGGGAAGTCTCCCAGCCTTTGCTGGAGAACCCGCCGCCCGTGCGTCTCTACGACCAGGGGAGCTGGGGCCCAAAATCCATCCATCAGCTCATCGCCCCCAACGCCTGGCGCCTGCCCTTCGAACGGGTGTGGCGCAAGCCGGAGGGGAAGGGATGAGGCACTGGGCCAAACGTCCACCTTCATAACGCGCGAAGCGCTCGACCGCCGGCAAACTGCCGGGTTGCACCGTCCTCCCGCCGATTGACCTGGTCGGACGAATAAGCTCTGTTGCCCGCGTGCCGGGGCCTGATCTCTCGGCCAAACCGTAACAAACGCCGACAGAGCGGGAACCGAGGGAGGACATTGGGTCCATGAAAATTGTCAATTTGAGCTTGCTGGCGGGCGCCGCCATTCTGGCGGGTCTGGCGACAGCGCAGGCCGACCCCGTCAAGATCAGCGTCTCGGCCGAGCCGATCCCGCCCTTCTTCTCGCTGGACGGCCAGGGCAACTGGCAGGGCTTTCTGCCCGACTATGCCAAGGCTGTGTGCAAGCAAGCCAAGCTCGATTGCGTGGTGGTGGCCACCGCCTGGGACGGTATCATGCCGGCGCTCCTCGCCAAGAAGATCGACGTGATCTGGGCCGGCATGTCGATCACGCCCGAGCGGCAGAAGCAGATCGCCTTCACCATCCCGATCTACAACACGCCGGTGGAGTTCATCGGCAACAAGGACGACAAGTTCGAATTTGTGCCTGGTGGCCTCAAGGGCAAGGCGGTCGGCGTGCAGACCAGCACCATCCACGCCCAATATGTGCAGAAGGCCTATCCGGACGCCGAGATTCGCAACTACGCCACGCTCGATGCCGCCATGGCGGATTTGGCGGCCGGGCGCATCGAGCTGGTACTGGGCGATGCCGATTCCGTTGGCCCGTTCCTGGAAGGCAAGGACGGCGCCTGCTGCGATTCCAAGGGCTTCCCCAAGGATCCCCTGTTCGAAGGCGGTATCGGCGGCGGCCTCCGCAAGGAGGACACCGAGCTGAAGACCAAGCTCGATGCCGGCATCAAGGCGGTCTATGCCAGCGGCGAGTTCAAGCAGATCGCCGGGAAGTACTTCAAATACGATATCGGCATGCCGCCCAAGTGAGAAACATCGCCTTCTCCCCTTGCGGGAGAAGGTCCCGGCAGGGGGATGAGGAGTGTCAGCCCAAGCCTAGAATGGTTGCGTATCCCCTCATCCGCCCCCAACGTTCTTTACTTGAACGCGTGGTTCTTAAGGGACCACGCTACGGCACCTTCTCCCGCAAGGGGAGAAGGCAATTGCGCCGGCCTCACGCAAACGCGGCGGTAAAATTCTTCGCCACCAGATCGCGGTTGCGCAGCACCTTGCCGGCGCGGGGGCCGGTGGCCCTGCCCTCGCTCCAGGCCAGGCTCCCATTGACATAGACCGAGCGGATGCCGGCCGAGAGCTGGGTGGGATCGTCGAAGGTCGCCTTGTCGAGGATGGTTTCGGAATTGAACAGCACGAGGTCGGCGAAGGCCCCTTCCCTGATCACGCCACGCTGGGCGAGGCCGAAGCGCGCAGCAGGCAGCGCCGTCATCCGGCGCACCGCCTCCTCCATACCGAACAAGCCGATATCGCGGGCGTAATGGCCGAGCACGCGCGGAAAGGTACCCCAGAGCCGGGGATGCGGCCGCACATCGTGCGGCAGCCCGTCCGAACCCACCATGGTGAGCGGGAATTGCAGCACGCGCCGCACATCTTCCTCGTCCATGGTGAAATAGACGGCGCCGGCCGGTTGCAGCTTCGCCACCGCCTCCTCCCTGGAGACGCCGAGCTCGCGGGCAATAACGTCGAGCGTCTTGCCGGCGAGGTCGGGCCGCGCCTTCGACCAGGTGATCAGGATGCGCTCGACCTGGGTCGCGCGCTTGGCCTCCAGCACGGTGGAGGAAGCGGCGTAGGGATAGACGTCGAGCGTGACGGGCTGCTCGCGCGCCCGCTTCTCGATGATCGGCAGCGACACGCGGGTGCGGCCATGGTTCTGCGGGTCGGTGGCCTTGTGATGCGACAGCACCACCGGCGCATCGGCCTCGCGCCCGATGGTGAAGGCCTCTTCCATCGCCTCCAGCAGGTGATCGGCTTCGTCGCGCAGATGGGTGGTGTAAATGGCGGAATATTTGGCCAGCGGCTCGGCGACGGCGATCACCTCCGCCGTCGAGGCAGCATTGGCCGGCTGGTAGTAGAGCCCGGTGGACAGGCCGATCGCCCCATCCGCCAGCGCCTGGTCGAGCAGGTCGCGCATGCGGGCGCATTCAGTCCGGGTGGCCGGGCGGTCGAGCCGGTCCATGGTGGCGAGACGGAGCGTCGTGTGGCCGACGAGGCAGGTGACGTTCACCGTGGTTCCCGCCGTCTCCACCGCCTCGAAATAATCGGCGAAACGCTCGAACAATTCGTGCTCGCTCTTGGCGATCAGGTCGAGCGGCGGCACCACCTCTCCCTTGGCCCGCAGCGGTGCCAGGCTGATGCCGCAATTGCCAACCACCACCGTCGTCACGCCCTGGCTGAGCTTGGCCGCCATGTCGGTGGCGATCACGGCGCGGTCGTCATGGGTGTGCACGTCGATGAAGCCCGGCGCGAGGGCGAGCCCAGCGGCATCGATCTCGGTCCCGGCCTTGTGAGGCAAGCGCTCGCCGAGGGCGACGATGCGTTCGCCAGTGACGGCGACATCGGCCTGGCGCGGCTTGGCGCCGGTGCCGTCGAAGATCGTCGCCTGCCGGAAGATCAGGTCGCAGGGGAAAGTCATCGCATGATCCTTGGGTCGTTCCGGACCGGTATGCCGGCCTCTTCTTTGGTATAAGCCCGACCTTATGATTCGTGCCCGGCCAGCACTGCGACGGCCGGTCGCGCGGCGCCTTCGGCAAGCCCCTTCACGGGCTCGATGGAATTGTGCAGCAAGGCAAGGCCATAGCGCTTGTCCGGTGCGAGGATCAGGGCCTCGCCGCGATCATCCCGCTCGCGCACCCGCTCGCTGTCGGCGAGCCCGATGGCATCGCCGGTCACCGCGATCAGGCCGGCATCGACGCGTGGATTGGCCTCCATCACCCGCCGCACGGCCACGGCGGGATCGACACCCGCCTCGAGCAGCGCCAAGGCCTCCGCATTGACGGCAAGGCCGGATGCGCCGACCGTATTCGGCAGCCTGTGGCCGGTGACGAAACCTTTCCGGCCGGCCAGGAGAAACTGGGTAAGAGGCTCGGGACGATCAGGCCCGCTGGTGATCACCGCCGCCAGCGGCGAAGCCATCATCCAGGCAAGATCCGGCCGGGCGGTCCATGTGGCGCGAATGGTCTCGAGCCCGCCGCGCTGGCACTCCAGCGCCGTCGCCTCGCCATTCGGCGCCAGGGCATAAAACACCGCAAAACCATGCAGGTCGCCCTTGCCGAGCTTCTCCGCCTCGGCCCAGCCGGCCCACACTGCCCTGCCCGCGCCAGTTCCAAAGGCGGCAATGCCGATCGTCACGTCTCGAACTCCTTGATTGCTACGAAAACCACGTTGCCCAAACGAATCCGGCCGCGAACCGGGCATCTTGCCCCGCTCGCGGCCGGTGATCTCGAACCGCCCGAAGGATCAGGCCTTGACCACGCTCGCCGTGTAGATCTCGCCGATGGTCTTGGCGAGCGCTGCATCGAACTCCGCATCGCTCATGGACACGCGCAGATCTTCCGTGAGGGCGCGCGAGAAGGAGGCGATCATGCCGTGATTGTGGCTGAGCTTCTCGCAGGCATCGGCGCGGGTGTAGCCGCCCGACAGGGCAACGACACGGGCAACGGCCTTGTGGTCGACCAGCGGCTTGTAGAAATCGGCGACGGTGGGGATGGTGAGCTTGAGCATCACCTGCTCGCCCGCCGGCAGCGCGTCGAGCGCCGCAGCGATCTCCTCGCGCAGAATAGCCTCGGCTTCCTGCTTGGTCGGGCTCTTGATCGAGACTTCCGGCTCGATGATCGGGATGAGGCCGTGGCCGAGGATCTGCCGGCCGACCTCGAACTGCTGCTTGACCACAGCAGCCACGCCGGTCTTGTCGGCATTGGCGATCACCGAGCGCATCTTGGTGCCGAAGATGCCCTTCTTCGCCGCGCGCGCGAGCAGGGCGTCGAGTTCGGGCATCGGTTTCATCACCTGGGCACCGTTCTCTTCCGTCGCCAGGCCCTTGTCGACCTTGAGGAAGGGCACCACGCTGCGGTCTTCCCACAGATAGGTCGGCACCGGCTTGCCCTTGGCCTCGCCATCCATGGTCTTCTCGAACAGGATGGCGCCGATCACCTTGTCGCCGGAGAAGGCGGGCGCCGTCATGATGCGCACGCGCATTTCGTGCATCAGGCGGAACATCGCCTCGTCGCCGCTATAGCTGGATTCGGCGATGCCATAGAGACGCAGCGCGCCGGGGGTGGAACCACCGCTCTGATCGAGGGCGGCGATGAAGCCATCCTTGCCGGTCATCTGTGACATCATCTTGGCGTCTGCCATATCGGTCTCCCTGTTGCGAGCCGGTGCGCCCCGCGCCCAGCCTCCACGGTTGCCTAGAACAAGCGCGTTTAGACGAAAACGCTCATTGGCTCTAGCTCATTGTTTCCAAGCCAATCCGATGGATCGGCTGGAGCGCCTTTGCGATTCCTGGCGATGCCGCCAAATTACAAAACGCTCTCGCGTCGAGTCGGCGCGAGTATCGGCATGCAAAGGGGGGGAGGCAAGGGGCAGAACTGCGAAAAGCTCTCGCAAAGACGTGGGAAATGGTGGCCAAACGCCCTTCGAGCCATAGGCGCGTATATGGCCTCAGCGCCCGAAGCTCAGGGCTTCTTCCGTCTTCCCGCTCCGTCAGCGCTTGCGTGGATCGGCCATATCGCGGATGGCGGCCTGATGATACCAGGCACCGTCGACATCGATGGGCGGCAAGGGCTGCGTATCGCGCGAGGAAAGCCGCGTCTCGTCACGTCCGAGGCTGCACCCCATGCGCGGACGCGTGGGGAAAAGGTAGATCTTGGCAGTTTCTTGCCGGGTACTCGCAGTCATGCTCGTCTCCCTTGTCTGGCGCGCCAAGGACGCTGCCAAACCAGGATCCAGTCTTAGCACAGCCTCGGGCGCCTTCCTATCATTTGCCTGCTTTGCAGGCAGCATTTGCCTAAACTATGTGCAACCAAAGCCCGCATTACGGCAATGCGCAGCAAGACAGCAGGCCGCGACAACGGCATCTGGGCCCGGCATGACTTGAAAACACCCCTTTTTCTCTTTCAGCCGACAAAAGGACACCGTTTCTTTTGCAGGCTCGCACCCTCGTTTCCAAAATATCTGCGACAAAAACACCGCACCCTGCCCGCTGGCACGCTTCCTGCTTATTGCACCGCAACCGGCGGCAACCCGGTGCGAACCGGCTGCCGCCATCCGCCTTCCAACCAGCGAGTATCCTGAGAATGACGAAGTACAAGCTCGAGTATATCTGGCTCGACGGTTACCGGCCGACCGCGAACCTGCGCGGCAAGACCATGGTCCGCGACTTCGATGCCTTCCCCACGCTCGAGCAACTGCCGCTTTGGGGCTTCGACGGTTCCTCGACCAAGCAGGCCGAGGGATCGAATTCGGATTGTGTACTCAAGCCGGTCCGCATCGTCCCCGATCCGGAGCGCCTGAACGGCGCCGTCGTGCTCTGCGAAGTGATGATGCCCGATGGCGTCACCCCGCACGCCTCCAACAGCCGTGCCACCATTCTCGATGATGACGGCGCCTGGTTCGGCTTCGAGCAGGAATATTTCTTCTACAAGGACGGCCGGCCGCTCGGCTTCCCAGAGCACGGCTTCCCCGCCCCGCAGGGGCCTTACTACACCGGCGTCGGCTACAAGAATGTCGGCAACATCGCCCGCGAGATCGTCGAGAAGCATCTCGACATCTGCCTGGCCGCCGGCATCAACCATGAAGGCATCAATGCCGAGGTCGCCAAGGGCCAGTGGGAATTCCAGATCTTCGGCAAGGGCTCCCGCGCCGCTGCCGACGAGATGTGGATCGCCCGCTATTTCCTGCTCCGCCTGACCGAGACATATTCGATCGACATCGAATGGCACTGCAAGCCGCTCGGCGACACCGACTGGAACGGCTCGGGCATGCATTGCAACTTCTCGACCACCCACCTGCGCGAAGTGGGTGGCAAGGCCTATTTCGAAGCCCTGATGGCGGCGTTCGCGGCCAACAAGGACGCGCACATCGCCGTCTACGGCCCGGACAACCATCTGCGCCTCACCGGCAAGCACGAGACTGCCTCGATCGACACCTTCTCCTGGGGCGTGGCCGATCGCGGTGCCTCGATCCGCGTGCCGCACTCCTTCGTGCGCAACGACTACAAGGGCTATCTGGAGGACCGCCGTCCCAACTCCCAGGCCGATCCCTATGAGATCGCCTCCCAGGTGCTCAAGACCATCGCCTCCGTTTCGACCGCGGTGAAGGCCGCCGCCTGAGCCCGAGCGCTTCTCGACAAAACGGCGCGGGTCGCAAGATCCGCGCCGTTTTGTATTTGCTGTCTGAGAGTGCCGGAGCGCGCGGCCACCATGCATCTTTGCCGGTCGCCCTTTCGGCCGGGCTGTGCTATAGCGCCGACCAACATCAGGAATTTTGCATGTCGGCCCTTTCGCTCGAACAGGCAGCGAGCCCTCAGGCCATTCCCATGGGAATGGCCGATACCGTTGCCGCTCCACAAGCTCAGTCCGCCAAGCCTTCCCTCGCCGGGATGGACCGCACGGCCTTGAATGTAGCTCTCACCGCCGTGGGCGTGCCCGCCGGCGAAGTGAAGATGCGCGTCAACCAGCTTTCGCACTGGCTCTATGTGCGCGGCGCCAGCCGTTTCGATGCCATGACCAACGTGTCC
This sequence comes from Labrys sp. F242, assembly GCF_057813875.1. Classification (NCBI taxonomy): domain Bacteria; kingdom Pseudomonadati; phylum Pseudomonadota; class Alphaproteobacteria; order Hyphomicrobiales; family Xanthobacteraceae; genus Labrys; species Labrys sp. F242. The sequence goes on from NZ_JBVASG010000002.1 coordinate 24,596, forward strand.
AAGCATCTGCGCGCCCTTCTGGAGCAGTCCTATACGCTCGACCGCCCGGAGATCATCGCCGAGCAGATCTCGGCCGATGGCACGCGCAAATGGCTGATGCGCATGCCCTCCACCGGCCCCGCCGACAAGGGCGCCGAGATCGAGACCGTCTACATCCCCGACGAGAAGCGCGGCACGCTGTGCGTCTCCTCCCAGGTCGGCTGCACGCTCAACTGTTCCTTCTGCCACACCGGCACGCAGAAGCTGGTGCGCAACCTCACTGCGGCCGAGATCGTGGCGCAACTCCTGGTCGCACGCGACCGCCTCGGCGACTGGCCGGGCCAGGAAGCGCCGGAAGGAGCGATCGTGCCGCGTGACGGCGGGCGCTTCGTCTCCAATGTCGTGATGATGGGCATGGGCGAGCCGCTCTATAATTACGACAATGTCGCCATCGCCCTGAAGGTGATGTCGGACCAGGACGGCCTGTGCCTGTCGCGCCGCCGCATCACCCTATCGACCTCCGGCGTGGTGCCGATGCTCGGCCCGCTCGGCGAGGACATCAATCCGGCGCTCGCCATCTCGCTGCATGCCACCAACGACAATCTGCGCAACGAGCTGGTGCCGCTGAACAAGAAATATCCGATCGCCGAGCTCCTGGATGCCTGCCGCAACTATGCCGGCCTCTCCAACGCCCGCCGCATCACCTTCGAATATGTCATGCTCAAGGGCGTCAATGACAGCCCGGCCGAGGCGCGCGCCTTGGTGAAGCTGCTCAAGGGCATCCCGGCCAAGATCAACCTGATCCCCTTCAATCCCTGGCCCGGCACCTTCTATGAATGTTCGGACTGGGAGACGATCGAGGCCTTCTCCGACATCGTCTTCAATGCCGGCTACGCCTCGCCCATCCGCACGCCGCGCGGACGCGACATCCTCGCCGCCTGCGGCCAGCTCAAGAGCGAAAGCCAGAAGATGCGGGCGCGCGATCGCCTCGCCATCGAGGCCGATGCCATGAAGAAGCTGGCGGTCGAGGCCTTCTACGCCCATGGGACGGACGGGGACTAACGACAATGGTCGTGCGATGGCTGGGTTTTTTCCTTCTAGTCATCGGACGGATCCTCGAAATTATCGCCTCGACAGGAGTGGCAGCCCTTTCCGCAATGATTGTCGGCAGCAGCGGACTGGTGAACACCAATCTCGCCTCGGCCGTATTCCGTTACAGCACAACATTGAATCGAGAGGCTTTTGCAGTTCTCGAACATCCGTTTCTCAATTTTGACCGATTGCAGGGTGCCATATGGCAGGTGTGGTTGATGCCTGCTGCAATATGGGTCGTGCCCATTGCAGGCATTGCCATCATTGGTGAACTCTTCGGACTGCAACGTTGGGCTTTCTACAGTATCGGCACTGCGGCGGCTTTGTGCAGCGTTCCCGGCCTTGTCGGTTTCATTCCTCCGACCCCTGGGGACGTTGTGCTGCTTTTTATCGGTGTGGCCTGCACAGGAGCGATTGCCGGGCTGGTCTATTGGCTCATCACCGGCCGGCAAGCCGGCTTGATAGTGCGCTCACTCAAGCAATGATAAGCATGGCTTCCACCTTGGTTGGGTGGCACTGAGCGCGATTCATTCGAACACGCGTCGTCGCCACCCTATTGAATAATAGGTTTGCGTCCTGTGATGGTTACCCCCTCTCAGCCTCCTCGCCCCCGTGGCGTCATCAGCTTCGTCGACCGCCTGGTGCTGGTGGCCTTCGCTGCCGTCCTGGCCGCGATTGCAGCTCTGGTGGTCGGCGTGATGGGCCTCGCCAATCACGATTTCGGGCAGGAACTAGCCGGCACGGCAGAGCTGTTCGGCCTGAAGGCTCTGGCGACGCTGATCGATGGAACTCCCGTGGAAGACATCGGGGCCATGATCCAGCAAGCCGCAACCGCCGCCCTGGCCATCTGGCTGGCACCGATCGCCCTGGTCGCGGTGATCGGCGAGACCATGGGCAAAGCAAGCTGGATGTTCTACGCCATCGGCATGGCGCTCGCCTTCGCGGTGGCGCCGATGGTGATGAGCCTGAACATCCTCGCGATCATGCTGCTCTACCGCGCTTTGCTCGGCCTGACCGCCATCGGCATCGTCGCCGGCACGGTCTACTGGCTGGTAGCCGGACGGAGCGCGGCGGGTTGAGCGGAGCCAAGTTTGCACGCCATGGTAATTTCGGGACTATTTAACCATTTGCATACCGCGCCAGCGTAGGCTTCGACGCGTTCCGGTCGAACTTTCGCCGGAATCCCTGTCTTTCGTCGCAGTTGCGCGAGGCGCTCCGATTCACGATGATCGGCGCCACCGCTTTCTGCCCTCTTACTTCGGGATCGATCGAGCCAGCATGATGTCCTCAACCCTTCGCATCGCGCTCATCGCCACCGCCGTCGTCGCATTCACCGGTTCGGCTCTGGCAGCACCTCGCAAACCCAAGGCCGAAGCACCGGCTCCGGCAGCCGCCGGAGGCGCGCAGCCGACACCGCTCGGCCAGTTCGGCGATTGGCAAGCCTTCCAGAACGGCACGGCCAAGGGTAAGTCCTGCTTTGCCATCACCAGTCCGAAGGACCGCAAGCCCGCACGGCTGAAGCGCGATCCGGCCACGCTCTTCATCACCCGCCGCCCCGGCGAAGGCGTGAAGAACGAGCTGAGCATGATCACCGGTTTCACCATGAAGGATGGCGGCGACGCCACGCTGAAAGTCGGACGCTCCTCCTTCACGCTCTACACCAAGGGCAGCAATGCCTGGGTGAAGAACGCCGCCGAGGAAGGCACCGTGGTCAACACCTTGCGCAAGAGCCGCGACGCGGTCTTCACCGGCGCTTCCAAGCGCGGCAACAGGACCACCGACCGCTATTCCCTCGACGGGCTGCCGCAGGCCCTCGACGCCATCACCAAGGGCTGCCCATAAGGACTCTGAGCGCAGACATCTCAGCGACATGCTTGCATGTCGCAGTGTCTGCTCCTTGGAACGATCGCACGCAAAAGGGCGCCGCCTGACTTGGCCGCGCCCTTTTTGTAAGCTCTGTGTTTCCAAGAGCGAACAGTTGTCCGCGCTCCCGGGAACAGTGTGCCTGTTCCCGGCAACAGATATCGCTGTTCCCGGTCACACCGTCTTGGCAGAGAGCCTGTCGCGGAAGACGAGATAGCCGTAAACCGGCATCACCACGAAAACCATGGCGATCTTGATGGCATAGTCGGCAATGCCGAGGCTGACCCAGGGCACGTCCGTGCCGACGAAGGCGATCACCCAGAACAGCACGCTGTCGACCGTCGAGGCGAGGATGTTGGAGATGGAGGGTGGCACCCACCAGGCATGCTGGCGGAAGCGGTTGAAGACCTGAGCATCCACCATCTGGCCGGAAATGAAGGCGATGCCGCTGGCGATGGCGATGCGCGGATCCGCGGCCACGAAGGAGACGATCACCGCGATGACGAAGGAGGCGATCACCACCTTGCGCGTCATCTCCACGCCGTGGCGGCGATTGCACAAATCCGTGATGAAGAAGGCGACCGGGAAGATGAAGGCGCCCCAGGTCAGGAAATCCGAGGATCCGGGCACGACATATTGCACGCCCCAGTTGGCGGAAGCGACAATCACGGCGTGAGCCAGCACATAGCGCCAGCGCAAATCGGCGAAATAGTTGAACACAGGGTTGGCGGTCACGACATACCTACGGGAAAGAGAAGATTTCTGGGGCGCTGCCTTACAGCAAAAACGGCCGTCGGTGTAGCCTCTCAATCGCAATTCCGCTTCCCCGGGCCGGCATGACCGCCTTTTTCCGCGCTTACGCCGTAGCCATTCCGCAGGCGGAGCAGAATTTCGCCCCCGGCGGCGCCCGGCCGCTGCTTGGTCGCGGCGCGGACTACGCCCCGGCCTTGCCCGTTTCCAGGAAACGCTCCACGCCTGCCAATCCGGTGTAGTGCATCTGGAGGGGCAGGCCGAGGCGAGCAGCCGCCTCCTCCGCCCTGCGCTCGAGCACCGGATCGGGGAATTGCACCAGGAACATCACCCGCTTGTAATGGCCGAAATACATCGGCAGCAATTGCGGATAGCGATCGAGCTTCAACCCCTTGATCACGAAGCGGTCGAAGTGCCGAACCAGGAAATCGGTGAGATAGAAGGTGCCGATCTCCTCCTCCTGCATGCGATCGAATATGTCGCCCCCGGCAAAGAAGGAATAGCAGTGCGGCCCGTCGATGCGCTCGACGCCCTCTTCGCGCAGGACGTCGTCGAGCAGGCCTCCGGTGCCGCAATCGCCGTAGAGCACCAGGATCTCGTCATATTTGGCGCGATTGTCGCGAATCTTGCGCCGGATGCCGTCGGGGATCTTCTGCGGATAATTGTGCCAGATCGCCGGCAGGCAGGTGACCTCCATATGGTCCCAGCCATTGGCGGCTTTCACCGCCAGGAATTCGCGCGCCAGCGCCCCGCAGGCGATCACCAGCGTCGAGCGGGGGTCATCTGGTTTTTTCGAAGGACTGGTCATCGCCCACTCCCCGAGATCGGGCCTCGCCCATCAGGCAGAACGGCGTCATGCCGCCCTGCGCAGATCCGCTGTCGGGCTCAGCCCGCCATGCCCTGACGCTTGCCGATCAGGGACTTGGCCATCTCCACCGCGATGGCAGCATCGCGGCAATAAGCATCGGCGCCCACGGCTTCCGAGAAGGCCTCGTTCAAAGGTGCGCCGCCGACCAGCACGATGTAGTCGGAGCGGATGCCCTTCTCCTTCATCGTGTCGATCACCACCTTCATATAGGGCATCGTGGTGGTGAGCAAAGCCGACATGCCGAGAATTTCGGGCTGGTGCTTCTCGAGCGCCTCGAGATAGTTCTCGACCGGGTTGTTGATGCCGAGGTCGATCACCTCGAAGCCGGCGCCTTCCATCATCATGGTGACGAGGTTCTTGCCGATGTCGTGAATGTCGCCCTTGACGGTGCCGATCACCATCTTACCGACCTTGGGAGCGCCGGTCTCGGCCAACAACGGGCGCAGCAGATGCATGCCGGCCTTCATCGAATTGGCGGACATCAGCACTTCCGGCACGAACAGGATACCGTCGCGGAAGTCGACGCCGACGATACGCATGCCTTCCACCAGCGCCTTGGTCAGCACGTCATAGGGCGTCCAGCCGCGCTTGAGCAGGACATTGACGCCCTCGACGATCTCGTCGGCCAGACCGTCATAAAGGTCGTCGTGCATCTGCTCGACGAGCTCGTCATCGGGGAGCGTGTTGAGATCGAGATCGCCGTCGGACATGACTTGCTGTTCCTGCACTGGGTGAAGCACGGATTACTATAGAACGCTTCTTAATGCGAGGTAGCCTGACAGGGGCGCCTTGCGCTGTCGCACTGGGGACATCGTATATTCAAACTGCGACAACAGCCCAAAAGAGCGACGGCCTGTATCGCTCAAATGTCCAACCATGTTCTTGCACGCGGGCAGGTTGTCGGCCCCTGGATGCCCGTCGCCCGGCTGGGGCACGGCGCGTTTCGACAAGAGCGCCGTTTTGCCCTACCTCTTGCCATCCCTGCGCCTTTGCGATTCCCGCCGAGTCCGGCTATTCGCAAAACCCGTCGGCAAAACGTTCGAGTTTGACAGGCGGTATTGGCTTGCGCGAACGTTGCATGAAATAGTAGGCCTACGTAACGGAATGTCGTGGCGCCGGCCTTTGGCGCGATTTCGATACTGATGGCTGTTTGGAAAAGGTTGTGATGCCCGATTTATCTCGTCGCGTTTTCGTTCTCGGTGCTCCATTGCTGCTTGCCGGCTGCGCCTCCTCACGTGCCACCGTCGGCTCCCTGTTCAACAGATCGAATGACAGCGGCTTCAACTATCGCGAGATCTATGCCGGCGGGATGGAGAACGGCCATGCCTATCCGCCCATCAATCTGAACGCGATCGATCCCAAATATCTGCGGCGCGTCGTGGCAGCCCCCGACGGCGAGACACCCGGCAGCATCGTCGTCGATCCCGACAACCGTTTTCTCTACCATGTCCATGACGACGGCACCGCCACTCGCTATGGCGTTGGTGTCGGCCGCGAAGGTTTTGGCTGGAACGGCAAGGCCACCATCAAGCGCAAGGCGGAATGGCCGCGCTGGACGCCGCCGCCGAGAATGGTCAAGCGCGACCCGCTGGCCGCCAAATTCGCGGGCGGCATGCCTGGCGGCGTCGAAAACCCGCTCGGTGCCCGCGCCATGTATCTCTATCAGGGCGACCGCGATACGCTCTATCGCCTGCACGGCACCAACGATCCCACCTCGATCGGCAAGTCGATGTCTTCGGGCTGCATCCGCCTGCTCAACCAGGACATCATGGCCCTCTATCACAACACCCCCGTGGGCGTGCGGGTGGTGGTACGGCCTTCGCAGGGCGGTGCCGAGGAGAGCTAAGCATCACACCGAAAAGTGGATGCCGATTTTCAGAAAAAACGATGCAACAACAATAGCATACCAGCACTAGACCCGATGCCGAAGTCGGGTCCGGTGCCGTAACCCGCCCTCCTCAGTCCGGCTTGCGCAGCCCGCTCGACACCGCCCCGATCAATGCGAGGCCGGCGCCAATCCAGGCGATCAGTTCCGTCTGCCCCTGCGCAACCTGGCTGAAGATGACGGCGGCGACCGCCGCCCCCATCGACTGGCCGAGCAGCCGCCCGGTCGATTGCAGGCCGCTGGCTCCGCCGCTGCGCTCGCGCGGCGCGCTGGTGATGATGATGCGGTTGTTGGGCGACTGGAACAGGCCGAAGCCGAAACCGCACAAGGCAAGCCGCCAGACGATGTCGAAGCTGTCGGGCCGCTCGCCCATGCTGGCGACCGCCGCCAGCCCTGCGGCCAGCAGGCAAAGCCCGGCAATGCCGAGTTTCTCGGGCGAGATCCTGTCGGAAAGCCGGCCCGAGATGGGGGCAATCAACGCCGTCATCAATGGCCAGGGCGTCATCAGGAATCCCGTCGCGGCCTCCGAATGGCCGAGCGAGCGCTGCAAGAAAAAGGGCAGTGCCACATAGGCCATGCTCTGTGAAGCGAAGGAGCAGATCGAGGTCGCCATCGACAGCGAGAATATCGGCCGCCGCAAGAGGTCGACCGGCAGCAGCGGCACCGTCAGTTTCAGCGAGCGCCGCACCAAGACGAGGGCCGCCACCGCCGCCCCGGCGATCATCGCCAGCGCCACCGGCATCGTTCCGGTATCGCCGAGACCATCGAGGCCGGCGATCAGAAGGCCGAAGGCGAAAGCGTTGAGGATGGCGCTGACCCAATCGAAGCGATGGCCGGAAGCCGGTGTCTGCGGCAGAGCCCGCGCCGCGACGAAAAGGGCGATGAGGCCGATGGGCACATTGACCAGGAACAGCCACTGCCAGTTCGCCACGGTCAGGATGGCCGAGGCGACGCTGGGCCCGGCGGCCGAGGACACCGCCACCACCAGAGCCGTGTAGCCGACCCCCGAGCCAAGGGAGGCCTTGGGGAAGATATAGCGCACCAGGGCGATATTGACGCTCATGATGCCGGCGCCCCCGAGCCCCTGGACGGCACGCGCCAGCGCCAGCACCGGCAGCGAGGAAGCCTGGGCACAGGCGAAGGAAGCTGCGGTGAACACGGCCAGCCCCGCCCAATAGACCCGCTTATAGCCGATGATGTCGCCGAGCGAGGACAGGGGCAGCAGCGCGATGGTGACCGCGAGCTGGTAGGCGGTGACCACCCAGATCGATTCTGCCGGGGAGACCGCTAGTTCGCCCGCGATCGAAGGCAGGGCGACATTGACGATGGCACTGTCGAGCACCGCCATGGTGAGCGCCATGGCGATGGTCAGGAAAGCCAGAAAGCGTTGGGGAATGGGCAAGCCATCCATGGTGGCGGCATTCATCAAATACTCACAGCGACAAGTGCCGATAGTATCGGCGTCTTCGAGACAATGAATTGAAAAATCACCCGAAACGGCAAACAGGGCGCCGCAACGGCACCCTGCTTCTACGCTTTCTGGATTGCCAGGGAAGTGCCAGCTTTATCCTAGTATTATAAGCAACAGGCTTTGCGATCCCGCGAAGCCGCAGCCTTGGGTGGACGGCCTCGGCAGGCTTGCCCGTCAATCCTGTCCGCCGACGATGTCGCGGGCGGCCTTTTCGATGATGGCGCGGATCCGCTCGGCCTCGGCCTGCGTCCAGGGACCACGATGCATCTGCAGGGCGTGCCGGAACGTATGCAGAGCTTCACGCACCATCTCCGGCGTGGAGCGGGCGGAGAAGGCGCTGGCGGCAAGATCCATACGCGCCATCACGCCATCGACCGCGTCGCGGTTTTCGGCGAGGAAGGCCTCGCCCTCCGGGGTGATGGTGTAGAGCTTCTTGGTGCCCTCCGTGACTTCGCCACGGATGTGGTCCTGCTCCTCCAGGAGCGTCAGCGTCGGATAGACCGCGCCGGGGCTCGGTGCATAGGCGCCGCCGAACTTCTCCTCGATGGCGCGGATGAGCTCATAGCCATGGCGCGGCTTCTCGGCGATCAGCGCCAGGATGACCAGGCGCAGATCGCCATGGCCGAAGACGCGGCTACGCCCGCCGAAGCCCCGACCGAAGAAATCGCCCGGGCCATCGCCCTCGAAACCGCCGCGTCCCCAACGGCCCCCACGACCCGGGGCACACTCCCGCTGTTCCTCGCGGCCCCAGCCGCGAAATCCGCCGCGGCCCGAGAACTCGCCGCGACCGCGGCCTTCATGATGTCGTCCAAACATTCGATATACCTTTCGTTCTATCTTTAAGATGAATCTTAAGATATATCGAAAGATAGATTACGCAAGAGCCTTTTGAAAATTTTGAGCCTTCGAAAATTTTGGCTACCGCATGCAAGCATGATCGCCCCACCTGTCCCTATCCCATCCCCCTTGGGTTCTCCTGACGACGATGGCGGGATGATTGACAGCCCAAACTTGCTGCGGCAGTCTCAAGGCGCTGCGTAGGGCGCACCGGTGCACCGTCGGAAGGGCAATGCCCGCCTACAATCGAAACCACGATTGCGCCTATGCCGAACCTCGAAAATCTCAAGAAGCAGGCCAAGCAATATCTGCGTTGGCATCGCGAGCATTATCATCCGGTCGCCGCCGAGATCAGGGCCGCCTTGCCGCGGTTCCGTCACCTCGACGACCACCAGATATTGGAGGCGAATTTCCAGCTCGCCGACGCTCTGGAACTCGTCGCTCGCCAATTGGGATTCGAGGGATGGGAGGCGCTCAAGACAGGAGCCCCTACCATGACGAACCTTCCGGAAAAGACCGCGCCGCAGGCCTTTTTGAGTTCGATTGCGGCGCAACTCTTCGTCGCCGACGTCACTGCCTCATGCGCGTTCTTTATCGGCAAGCTCGGTTTCGACCTGGATTTTGCCTATGGCGATCCGCCTTTCTACGCGCAGGTCATACGCGACAGAGCGCGGCTCGCCCTGAGGCTGGTGTGCGAACCGGTCTATGTCGGCGATGTCAGGCAGCGCGAGCATCTGCTCGCCGCCGCCATCACGGTCGACAGCACAGCCGAGATCAAGCAGCTCTTCCTGACTTTCCAGGCTGCGGGCGTGGCCTTCCATCAGCCGCTCAGAAAAGAGCCCTGGGGAGCCAGGACCCTCATCGTCCAGGATCCGGACGGTAACCTGATCTTGTTCGCCGGCCCGGCTAGCTGAGCCGTTCCGTCCAACCGGATGGCCGCGCTCACGCGGCCTTGGCGGCAAGCAATCTGGCGACGATGCGCTCCCGCTCTTCAACATAGCTGGAGGCGGAGGCGCGCGCCGCCTCGATCGCGCCTGCCGGCGCCGTCGCGGGGGATCCCGCATCGAAGGGTGGCGCCGGCGCATATTCGAGCTTGAGCTGCACGGCCTCGGCCTCCTCTCGGCCTCGCAGCCGGGCGATGATATCGAGTGCGAAGTCGATACCCGCCGTGACGCCACCACCGGTGATCAGCCGGCCATCGACGACGATACGCTCGGCCACCGGTACGGCGCCGAGTGGCTCTAGCAGATGATGCGAACCCCAATGCGTCGTCGCCCGCTTTCCCTCCAAAAGCCCCGCGGTTCCCAGGACGAGCGCGCCAGTGCACACAGAGGTAATGAAGCGGGCGCTCCAGGCCTGGCGGCGCAGAAAATCGAGGATCATTTCATCTTCCATCAAGGCATTGATGCCGGCTCCGCCCGGCACGCACAGCACGTCGAGGATCGGACAATCCTGCAGCGTCGTCGTGGGCTGGACGGGCCAGCCGCAGGTCGCCGTCACCGGATCGAGATCCTTCCAGATCAGATGCTGGACAACGCCCGGCATCGCGGCGAAGGCGTCGAAAGGCCCGGCTAGGTCAAGCAGCTGGACCTTGGGAAAGACGAGAAAGCCGATCTGCAGCATCATGGCGGTACTCCGTTCCAAATCTTGATATTGACAGAGCCATTGTAGAGCGGCAGATTTTGGCGCAAATGTCGTTTGAACCACACTTTACGCCAAATCCGATCGATGGGCCGCCGCATGGCCGGGCGCCGCGCGCGGTGGATCTGCTCGCCTTCCCGGGATTTCAGCTCCTCGATATCGCCGGCCCCATGCAGGTGTTCGCCTCGGCCAACCGCCTGCTGGAGGATGACGGACGGCTTCCGGCCTATCGCCTGCGTATCGTCGCCAAGCAGGGCCAGGTCCCTGCCTGGGCCGGGCTGACGCTGAAGGCCGAGCCCCTGCCGGAGGTCAGCGAAGCCTGCGACACGCTGGTGATCGCCGGTGGGCGCGCCGTACATCAGGCCGTCGAAGACGCCGAACTCGTCGCCTGGGTGGTGGCCAAGGCCACAACCGCCAGACGGGTCGCGGCTGTTTGCACCGGGGCGTTCCTGGCTGGCGCCGCCGGCCTGCTCGATGGCAAGCGCGTCGTGACCCATTGGGATTCCTGCGCCCTGCTCGCCGAGCGTTTTCCGGCAACACAGGTGGAAAGCGATCCGATCTTCATCGAGGACGGCAATCTGTGGACCTCAGCTGGCGTCACCGCCGGCATCGATCTCACTCTGGCCCTGGTCGAACGCGATCTTGGGCGCGCCATGGCGCTGGCGGTGGCGCGCGAACTCGTGGTCTTCCTCAAGCGGCCGGGCGGGCAGTCGCAATACAGCGCCGCCCTGGCGCTCCAGCATGGCACCTCCCGTTTCGAAGCCCTGCATAGCTGGATGCGGGAGAACCTCGACGCCGACCTGTCCGTCCCCACCCTCGCCGCGCAGGCCAGCATGAGCGAACGCAGCTTCCAGCGTCGCTACCGGGAGGCCACCGGCGTGCCGCCGGCCCGCGCCGTCGAAAGGCTGCGGGTCGAACAGGCACGCACGCTGCTCGCCGACACCGCCTTGCCTCTCAAGCAGATCGCCGCCCGCTGCGGCTTCGGCTGCGAGGAGACCATGCGGCGCGGTTTCGCCCGGCACCTGGCCACCACGCCGCAATCCTATCGCGAGCGATTTTCTGGCGGGCATGCGCTTGGAGCGCGGACATCTCAGTGACATGCTAGCATGTCGCGGCGTCCGCCTTTGCTTTCTTCCTAGATCGGCGTTTCCAAAAGCGGACAAGATGGCCGCGCTCCCGCAATGGCCGATTGACAGAACCCGCCGTCCAGTTAATCTGACAATTGCGAGGTACGTAACTCATTCGCCCGTGCAGATGGCGAAGGGGACGTTGGCGGGAAACGAAAACCAGGAACCGGATTTGTCTCAGGCGGAAGCGAGCAAGGCTGCCGGGCAGAACCAGACCGTCCCGGTGCTGGCTGCCAGTGGCCTGTCCAAGAGCTTTGGCGCCATCGAGGTGCTGAGCAACATCGCGCTCGACCTCAAGGCAGGCGAGGTTCACGCCATCATCGGCGAAAACGGTGCCGGCAAGTCCACCCTGATGAAGATCCTCGCCGGCCATCTGCAGCCGAGCCGGGGCACGCTCGCCATCGATGGCGAGCCGGTGCATTTTTCCGGCCCGGTCGATGCCGAGCATCGCGGCATCGTGCTGGTGCATCAGGAGATCCTGCTCGCGCCCCACCTCACCGTGGCCCAGAACATCTTCCTCGGTCGCGAAGTCCGCCGCGGCCTCATGGTCGACGACCGGGCCATGAACCAGGAAGCCGCGCGGGCAGTTCGCGAGCTCGGGGCTGAGATCGCGCCGACCCGGCTGGTCGAACGCCTCTCCATCGCCCAGCGCCAATTGGTCCAGATCGCCCGCGCCCTGGCGGTGCCGCACCGCGTGGTGATCTTCGATGAGCCCACGGCCTCCCTCACCGCAGTGGAGACGCAGGCCCTCTTGAAGGTGATCACCGCCATCCGTGCCAGGGGTGCGGCGGTTCTCTACATCTCGCACCGCCTCAACGAGGTGAAGGCCATCGCCGACCGCGTCACCGTGCTCCGCGACGGCAAATGGATCGCCACCAGGCCCACGACCGAGCTCCAGCCCATCGACATGGCGCAGTTGATGGTGGGGCGCGACATGGCCAATCTCTATCCGCCCAAGGATATCGCGGATGCGGACTTGACGGTCTCGAAGGAGCCCCTGCTCGCGGTCGAGCATTTCAGCGTGCCGGGCTTTGTTGCCGAAGCCAGCTTCAGCCTGCAGGCCGGCGAGATCCTCGGTTTTGCCGGCTTGGTCGGCGCTGGACGCACCGAGCTGTTCGAAGGGTTGCTGGGTCTGCGTTCCGCTACGGGCACCCTCAGGCTCGAGGGTCGACCTGTGCACTTCGGCGAGCCCCGCCAGGCCATGGAGGCCGGCATCGTCTACCTCTCGGAGGATCGCAAGGGCAAGGGCCTGTTGCTGGCGCAGGATCTGCGCACCAACCTCACCTTGGCCGCGCTCGATCGCTTCACCTCGGGCGCCTTCATCGACAAGGCGCGCGAATGGAGCGCGCTCAACCAGGCCTTCCAGGATTTTGATATCCGGGCCCGCTCCAAGACCCTGCTCGCCGGCCAGCTTTCTGGCGGCAACCAGCAGAAATTGCTGCTCGCCAAGATGATGCTGCTGGAGCCGAGGATCGTCATCATCGACGAACCCACTCGTGGCATCGACATCGGCACCAAGGAACAGATCTACCGTTTCATCGCCGCCCTCGCCGCCAGGGGCAAGGGTGTGATCGTGATCTCCTCCGAGATGCAGGAACTGATCGGCGTGTGCCATCGCATCCTGGTGATGCGCGGCGGGCATATTGCCGGCGAGGTCAAGGGTGAAACCATGACCGAGGCCGAAATCGTGGTGCATGCCACCGGCGTTTCCAGAGAAGAAGCGAGAGCACAGATATGAGCGGAGAGCTCGCCCCCACCAAGGCTGCAAGCCGCTTCCAGGATTTCGACCTGCGCGCCATCGCGCCCTTCGCGGCACTCGCCGTGCTGATGGTGCTCGGCTATTTCGTCAATGCCCGCTTCATCGACCTCGACAACCTCACCAATGTCCTGGCCCGCAGCGCCTTCATCGCCACCATCGCGGTCGGCGCCACCTTCGTGATCACCGCCGGCGGCCTCGACCTCTCGGTCGGCTCGATGGCGGCCCTGGTCTCGGGCGTGATGATCCTCTTCCTCAACAAGGCCTATATCGGCGACGGCTATGCCCTGCTCGCCATCGGCATGATCCTGGCCTTGCTGCTCGGCGCCCTGTGCGGCGCCGCCAACGGCCTGGGCGTCACCGCCGGGAGGCTCGAACCCTTCATCGTCACGCTCGGCACCATGGCGATCTTCCGTTCGCTGCTGATCTGGCTGGCCGACGGCGGCTCGATCGCCATGAAGTCGATGGAACTGCGGGCCGATTACCGCCCAGTCTATTTCGGCACCATTCTCGGCCTGCCCTTCCCGGTCTGGGTGATCATCGCGGTGGCGGTTATCGGTGCCTTCTTGCTCTACCGCACCACTTTCGGGCGGCACGTCATGGCCGTTGGATCCAACGAGGATGTCGCCCGCTATTCCGGCATCTCGGTCGGGCGCGTGCGCATGCTCACCTACATCATCCAGGGCCTGTGCGTCGCCATCGCCGTGCTGGTCTATGTGCCCAGGCTCGGCTCGACCACCTCCACCACCGGCCTTGGCTGGGAATTGCAGGCCATCACGGCGGTCGTGGTCGGCGGCACGGCGCTGCGCGGAGGTGTCGGGCGCATTTGGGGCACCATCTGCGGCGCGCTGATCCTGGAAGTGATTTCCAACATCATGGTGCTGTCGAATTTCGTGTCGGAATATCTGGTCGGCGCCGTGCAAGGCGCCATCATCATCATCGCCATGCTGGTGCAGCGCTCGCTCGCCCGGAGGAGTTGAGCCACCCCACCCACATGGAGTGGGCGGCACAAACCCGCCCCCAAATGCGTTTTGCGATTAGACGGACTCACTTCGAATCGCAAAGACGCTCTGGCCAATCCTTTGGATTGGCTTGGAAACAAAGAATTAGAGCAAAGAAGCGTTTCCGCTAAAACGCGCTTTGCTCTAGGGGAACGAAAAGCGCTAGGGAGGATATCATGCGCAAATTGCTGACGGGCCTGATGACGGCCGGTCTCTTCGCACTTGCCGGCACAGCGGTTCAGACGACGGATGTCAAAGCCGCCGACAGCAAGACCATCGCCGTCTCGATCCCAGCCGCCGATCATGGCTGGACGGGCGGCGTGGTCTATCACGCCCAGCAGGAGGCCAAGGCGCTGGAAGCGCGCTATCCAGGCCTCAAGGTCATCGTAAAGACCTCTCCCGACGGCGCGGCGCAGGCCAACGCCCTCGAGGACTTGACCACGCAGGGCATCAACGCCCTCGTCGTACTACCGCATAATTCCGACGAGCTGACCGACCCGATTCGCCAGGTCAAGGGCAAGGGCGTGTTCATCACCGTGGTGGACCGCGCCCTGCGCGATCCGATCCAGGATCTCTACGTCGCCGGCAACAATCCGGGCCTGGGCACCGTCTCGGCCGCCTACGTCAAGGAAAAGCTCGGTGGCAAGGGCGACGTCGTGGTGATCCGCGGCCTGCCCATCGTCATCGACGAGCAACGCGTCAATGCCTTCAACGAGGGCCTGAAGGGCTCCGAGGTCAAGGTGATCGACAGCCAGTTCGGCAATTGGAGCCGCGACGATGCCTTCAAGGTCATGCAGGACTTCCTGACCAAGCACCCCAAGATCGATGCGGTGTGGTGTCAGGACGACGACATGGCTGTGGGCGTGCTGGAGGCGATCAAGCAGGCCGGCCGCAGCGACATCAAATTCGTGCTCGGCGGTGCCGGCATGAAGGACATGATCAAGAAAGTCATGGATGGCGACGCCACCATCCCGGCGGACGTGTTGTATCCGCCTGCCATGGTCGCTGTCGCGATGGATCTCACCGCAGCCGGTCTCTACGACAAGCTGCCCGTACGCGGCTCCTATATTCTCGATGCCACGCTGGTGACCAAGGACAACGCCAAGGATTTCTACTACCCTGACTCGCCGTTCTGAGCGAGAATGACAAACGCGAATGCCGCCCTCCTGATGCAGGGCGGCTTTTTTATTGCGATGATTAAGGTACAATAATACCAAATTAGGCAATACCTATTAGGGATTGCAGTCATACCTCAATGCTACAATCTAATACTTAAGTATCATTGGAGAGGTAGAGTCCAGGCGCCCAATTTCGCCCCAGAAGTGTCACATTCTAGACGCAATTTATCCATGACGACATTCGGCCACATCGCGCAGAAATAGCCGGAGACAGGAAGCATAATTATGCTTAAACTACCTTCATCAAGTGACTAACTCACGGGAAATTACAAGTATATTTTGAAATACTCTATGTACAAAAAATGAAACGACGCACTTTATCGAGATAAATCGATTTATTATTTATGAATTTACGTTGCGATTTACTATTTTTTAGCATATTTTGTTAGCAACAGTCAGCTTCCGGCCGATCGAGAAAGCACCCAAGGCTCCTTTCCCCGGAGTTCTCAGCTGAATGTTCGAGTTTTCTCAGGTGGAGGTCGACATGCCCAAACAATTTCGGAAGGAATGGCGCAAGGTTGCAATGTTTGCTGGACTAGCGACTACTTTGTTTCTTGTCGCTCCGCAGACAGCCCTGAGCGGTGGTTTCGGCAATAACGGCGGAGGTCTCGGCAATGCAGTCGGCGGCCTCGGCAACGCTGTTGGCGGCGCCGTGGGTGCGGTCGGTGGTGCCGTCGGCGGTGTCAATGTCGGCGTCAGCGCCAAGGTGGGTCCGGTCAATGCCAACAGCAACACCAGCCTCAACAGCAACGGCTTGAATTCCAACACGACGGCCAGTGTCGGCAATGCCGCGACGGCTAATGTCAGTGCATCGGCAACGCCCAATAATGGCGTCAACGCCAATGTCGGCGTCAACTCCTCGGTCGCTGATGCCAATGTCAATGCCTCGCTCAACAACGCAACGGGCGTCAATGTCGGCGTCGGCGTGAACGTGCCCGGCACGAATCCCGGCATCCCGGGGACACCTGGCGCGCCCGGAACGCCGGGCACTCCGGGAAATCCTGGTACCCCGGGCGTCCCCGGCACGGGTGTGAATATCGGCAATGTCTCCAATCAGTTCGCTTCGATGAGCAGCGCCCAGCGCATCGCCCTCAAGAAGCGCTGCAAGATGGTTCTCGGCGCCACCGACGAATATGACGCTCAGCTCATCAAGCTGTGCCAGATGCTGGCCAAGCTCTGAGCCCATCCAAGAGGTCGAACCGCATTGAGCGCACGACGAGGGACTGGCCTTCAGGGCCGGCCCCTCCTTTTGAGGGGCATGGGGAACCGGGGAAAGTGATGCATCAATCGATCGCCCTGCCGTTCCGACAGCCCCTCAGAACGATCCGGCAAAATTGCCGCCATCCATCAGAATATTCTGGCGGGTGACATAGCCGGCCTGCGTTCCAGCCAGAAATGCGCAGACCGCGCCCAGTTCGTCCGGATCACCGAACCGCCCGGAAACCTCACCGTCCTGCCATTCGGCGAGCACTTCCTCCGCCGTCTGCCCAGGCCTGGCCGAGGCCGCGGCGTTGTCTCGCAGCCGATCGGTGCCGAAAGAGCCCGGCAGGATGTTGTTGATCGTCACATTATGGCGGGCGACGTCACGTGCGAGACCGGCGACGAAACCGGTCAGCCCACTGCGGGCACCGTTCGACAGGCCGAGATAGGAGATGGGAGCCTTCACCGTCACCGAGGTGATGTTGACGATGCGCCCGAAGCGGCGCGCGATCATGCCATCCAGCGTCGCCTTGATCAGCTCGATCGGTGCCAGCATGTTGGCATCGAGCGCCGCCAGCCATTGCTCGCGGCCGAACTGGCGGAAATCTCCCGGCGGCGGGCCGCCGGCATTGTTGATCAGGATGTCGGGCTGCGGACAGGCTTCCAGCAGCTTGCTTCGTCCCTCCACGCTGGCGACATCGGCAATCACAGGCGTGACCGTCGCGCCCGTCGCGGCGCGGATCTCGGTCGCGGTCCTTTCAAGCGTGGCAGGCGTGACGCCATTGATCACCACATTCACGCCCTCCCGCGCCAGGGCCAGCGCGCAGGCCTTGCCAAGGCCTCGACTGGAGGCGCAGACGATGGCGGATTTTCCTTCGATACCAAGCTTCATGATGTTTCCAGTGCTTCTTGATCCCCGGCCAGGACGGCGCCGGATAAAGGCAGGCTTTTTCGCAGGGGTAACGGCAGCCGACAAGCCCATGGGACGCGGCGGACACGCAAGGCTGCAGTTCTTGCCATGCTCCGCCTCGAACATGCGAACTCCTGCCGAGACAAGCCCTCGACAGACAAGGTGTCCCGCTTGACATCAAAAACATGAGGATTTATCACATTATAAAAGCGATAAATCCTCTTGTTACGAGCACCACATGGCAACCCCTTTCGATTTTCCGCAAAACCAGCCGCGCTCCATATCGACCACCGGCGCCAAACGGCTGCGGTCTCTCTTTCCAGGCCGGGCTCCGCCATGGCTTGGATGGCTTGCCTTGCTGGCCTCCCTGCTCCCCGTCGCCTCTCCGGCAGGGCAAGCCGGGTCGAGCGTCACCGGCAATCCCGCCCGTGGGCAAACCGTGTTCGAGCAGCATTGCAGCGGCTGCCATGCCCTGGGAGAAAATCGCTTCGGTCCCCGCCTCGGCGACGTCTACGGCCGGCGGGCCGGCAGCATCCCTGGCTTTCGCTACAGCCAGGCCTTGCAAAGACAACCCCTGACCTGGTCTGCAGCCACGCTCGACCACTGGCTCGCCGGGCCCGCACGCTTCCTGCCGGGGGCACGCATGACCATCTCGATCAACGATGCCGCCACCCGCGCCGACGTCATTGCCTATCTGTGCTCCCGCCCCGCTTCCGACCAGGAATGAAAACCCGGGAGCGTTGCCCTGGGGGTGTCGCCCGAAGCGGAAGGCGCCTATAGCTGGCCCTTTGATACGCAGACGGTTCCAGGGAAATCAGAGATGGCATCGGATCCGGCCACAAGCGACAATTCGGCCCGCCCGGTCGCCGCCGTGCTCGCCGTGGTGCTGCGCGGCGAGGAATTCCTGCTGGTTCGCCGCGCCAATCCGCCCGACCAGGGCCTGTGGGGCTTTCCGGGCGGCAAGATCGAACCCGGCGAAGGCGTGCTGCAGGCGGCCCTGCGCGAACTCGAGGAGGAAACCGGCGTCAAGGCCCGCGCCGTAAAGGCCTTCGCAGCCCTCGATTCCATCGATCCTCGTCCGGCCCATGAAGGTGGCCACCACTATGTGCTGGTCGGCGTGCTCTGCCACTGGCAGGCCGGTGAGGCCGTCGCCGCCGACGATGCCCTGGAAGCGCGCTGGTTCGACCTGCCGGCCCTTCTGGCGAACCAGGCTTACGCGAGCACCGATGTCGATACGCTCGCCCAGGAGGCCTTGGTTCTGGCGAAAGCATCGACCTCGGGGCGCATCACGCCTTGACGCTCAGTCTGCCGCCCCCAGCAGCGCAGGCAGCCGCACCAGCACGATTTCGGCAGCCATCACCACCACGGCCCCGACCACAATGGAATGTGAGGTCATCTCGGCGAGGAGCGGCGGCAGCCCCTTGAACGAACTCGATAGCGCGGGAATGCCAAGACCGGCCATCAGGCCGAGCGGTGCCACCAGATTCTTGATAGCGCTGCCCCTTTCCTGGCTTGCAAGCTGGATGCCCGTCATGATCACCGTACCCGCCGCCGGCAGGAACAGGCCTCCGATGACGGCAGCCGGCGTCGCCACCAGCACGGCAGCCACCTTCGGCAGGAAAGCCAGCACGATGAAGATGATGCCGGCGATACGCACCACATGCCGGCTCGCCACACCGGTGATCTTCACCACGCCCAGGTTCTGGGCATAGGCCGTGGTGCCGAAGCCGCCGATCAAGGCGGCCAGCATGGAACCTCCCGCCTCGCCGGCAATGCCCATATTGACGCGCCGGTCATCCAGCGGCGTGCGGGTCAGCCGCGCCGTTGCTTCATACATGCCCATCGCCTCGACCACCGCGACCAGGAAGACGATGCTCATGGTCAGGGTGATGCCGAGGTCGAAATGGAGCGGGCCATAGGGGAGGAATTGCGGCAAGGCGAGCCAGGGTGCCGTCGCGACCGCTGAAAAATCCAGCAAGCCGAGAGCCAGGGCGGCGCAATCGCCCAGCACCAGCGCGATCAGAAAGCCGAACATGCGCAACCGGCCACCGAGCGCGGAACAGACCAGGACGGCAGCCGTGGTCAGGCAGCCCAACACCAGGCTCGGCAGCGCGCCGAAAGTCGGCATGCCCGGTCCGCCGAAGAACTCCTGGAAAGTGAACCCCGCCAGGGCGATGCCGACCAGCGTGATGATGGTACCGGATACCGCCGGCGATAGCAGGCGGCGCAGCCTAGCGAGTTGGCCCCCGGCGGCTGCGAGAAAGACCAGGCCAGCACCGATCAGCAAGCCGAGGCTGGCCGAGGCGATGGTCCCGGCTTTGTAGTAACCGATGGCGAGCGGCGAAAAGGCCGATGACGGCCCCTGCACGATGGGCAGGCGCACCAGCTTGGTGCTCTGCACCACCGTCACGATCCCGGCAGCCAGGAAGGTCGCGGTGACCAGATTGGTGGCCAGACTCGCGGAAAAACCGCCGACGGAAGCGACGAAAATCGGGTCGAGCCAGGCATTGGAAACCAGGGCCTGCTGCAGGCCCAGCGCCACCCCGCGCCGGGCCGGCATCACTGCCTCGACATCGCCGATGGCGCAGTCATCGGCAGCCCGGTCCGCGTGTTCGCCAAGCCGATCTTTGATCAGACCTGTCATTGTAGTTGCTCCTCCCAAGAAGTGCACGGAGCGACGAGGCTGTATTGTTGTTTTAGGCAGCCAGTCGCTGGATCCGGCGGGCATGCTTTGCATGCTCACGCAGGACGTCCTCCAGACCGGTGAGCACCGGCTTGCCGGCCTCGACCAGGATCTCGCCATTGACGATGGTGGTGCCGGCGATGGCGGGGCCGCAGCGCAGCCAGGCCTCGACCGGATCGGTGTGGGCTCCGGCAAGTGCGACGTCCGACATCTCCCACACCACCAGATCGGCGCAGGCCCCCGGCCTCAGATGACCGATCTCATCATCCCAGCCCAGGCACGCCGCACCGCCGCGCGTGGCCATGTCGAGGGCATCGCGGGCCGACATCGAATGGGGTCCGTTGCGGAAACGGCCAAGCAGCAGGGCGGTGCGGGCCTCCAGCCAAAGGGAAGCATGATCGGTCGAGGCCGAACCATCGCAGCCCAGGCCGACGCGCATGCCGCGCGCCCGCAGCCCCATGGCATCGGCAGCCCCGCCGCCGATCAGCATGTTGGAGCAGGGGCATTGGCAGGCGCACACCCCAGCTTTCGCCAGTCGCCCGATCTCGTCCTGCGAGGGGTAGATGTAGTGGGCGACCCAGGAACGCTTGCTGGCCCAGCCGACGCGCTCGAAATATTCCGTGGGCGTGCAGCCATAGACTTCCTGGCAGTAGATGTCCTCCTGTGGGTCCTCGGCCAGATGCGTATGCAGGCGAAGATCATATTTTTCGGCGAGCCGGGCCGATTCCACCATGATCCGTTCAGTCACCGAGAACAGGGAGCACGGCGCCAGCGCCACCCGGTTCATCGCGCCGGCCGAGGCATCGTGATAGGCTTCCACCAGCCTCACGCTGTCTTCGAGAATGGCCTCCTCGCCCTGCACCACCGAGGCCGGCGGCAGGCCGCCCTGCTCGACCGAGCGGGTCATCGAACCGCGCGTCGCATAAAAGCGGAAGCCGATGTCCCGGCTGGCCCTCAATTGCGCGTCGATCAGGAAGGGCTTGGGATGGACATACATATGATCCATCGAGGTGGTGCAACCGCCCATCAGCAGTTCGGCCATGGCGATATAGGTCGACAGATAGACCGATTCCGCGTCGAGATCGGCCCAAAGCGGATAGAGGCCGGTCAGCCACTCGAACAGGGTGCCGTTGGTCACCGGCGCGTAGGAGCGGGTGAGGTTCTGATACATGTGGTGGTGGGCGTTGATGAGGCCGGGCGTCACCAGACGCCCGCGCGCCGACACCACTTTCGTCGCGGCCGGTTCCTCACCGCTCTTGCCGATGGCCTGAACCCGTCTATCCTTGATCGCGATCCAGCCGCTGGCAATCTCCCAGCTTCGATCGACATAGATATAGGCGTCACGCACCAGTAGATCCGCAAGCATGCAGCTCCTCCCCGTCAGTTCCCATGCATATCCGAAGGCGCTTTCTCCACCTTCGCGCTATGAGCCCTGTCCCGGGAGGTGCGAACTCCGGATCGTCATCGAAAAGGCTGAGCGGGCTTGCTCGCAATGCTGTGCACGAATGCAAAGCTTCTTCCATGCTCCCCAGTTTTTCACCTGTGTCAACTTTTTTTCTTGAGATTTGCTTTGACGAGGCGAACGCCCCAGCACATTCGCCCGCCGCTTCCGAGGACTTCGAATCATGAAGATTGCAGTGATGGGGGCCGGCGCCGTCGGCTGCTTCTTCGGTGCCCTGCTCGCCCAGGCCGGCCATAACGTCACCCTGATCGGACGCCCGGCCCTGGTCGAGGCCGTCAGGGATGGCGGGCTGCTGCTCGAGAGTGGCGGCGAGCGCCGGCACGTGCCCGTTCTTGCCGATACCAGGCCCGAGGCGGTCGCAGGAGCCGAACTCGTATTGTTCTGCGTGAAATCCTTCGACACCGAAGCGGCGGCGGTCGCCATCGCTCCTCATATCGGTGCCGATTGCTCGGTCTGGAGCCTGCAGAACGGCATCGACAATGCCGACAGGCTCGCCCGTATCCTCGACAGGCCGGCCGTGCCCGTTGCCGTCTATGCTGCGCTCGAGGCGCCGGGCGCCGGCTATGTCCGCCACAAGGGCGGTGGCAAGATGGTGATCGGCCCCTCCCCGCGCAGCGAGGAGTTCGCAGCCCTGTTCGCCGCCGCCGGCATTGCGGCCCGTGTTGCGCCGGATGTCGCCAGCACGCTGTGGACCAAGCTCGCGGTCAATTGCGCACTCAATGCCATCTCGGCGCTCGCCGCCCTGCCCTATGGCGGGTTGATCGGGCGCGAAGGCGTGGATGTGCTGCTGAAGGGGATCCTGGCCGAGTGCCGTACCGTGGCCGGCGCCCATGGCATCACCCTGGCCCCAACGCTGGAGGACACCGTGTTCGGCCTCGGCACCAGCATGGCCGAGCAGTATTCCTCCACCGCCCAGGACCTCGCCAGGGGCCGGCGCACGGAAATCGACGATCTGAACGGTGCCATCCTGCGCCGGGCCGCCGCGCGCGGCCTCGAAGCGCCGCTGAACCAGGCGCTATGGACTCTGGTAAAACTGCGCGAGAGCGTTTCCAAGAAAGGTTGACCGTCTTTTCGATTGGGAAAACGCGTCAAAACATTTTGCGATTCGACGTGATTCCATGAAATCGCAGAATGCGTCGGGCCAATTGCGCTGTCGGCCCCGCGCGCGATCGACAAGGAAAACCCCGCCTCGTCGGCGGGGTCATGATGCTCGGGGATCTCTGGAAGCCGGTCTCTCCTGGGGTAGTGACCGGCTACGAGAATAGAATTGATCATCGGGTGTGATTTTATCGTGACCCCGATCTCCGGATCCAGGCCCCTCCGCCCGCCCCGAACAGACATACGTCCAGTTCCAGCCGCCGTCGATGATGAGACGCCTAGTGAAATCGGAATCCCGACGATCACGCGGCCGCTATTCCGATCCCGCTCGGCGCGTTTGCACACAAGCAAAAAGCCCGGCGCGTGCCGGGCTGTTCGTCTCCTGGGATTGCCTGATCAGAACTTGTAGTTCACGCCTAGGCGAACCGTATGGAAATCCGTGCGGAGCTTGGTGTGGATGGTGTACTGCGTCGGCTCACCATCATTGATCTCGGTCGCACTGATTTTCGATCGACCAAGGTCGATATATTGGTATTCGAGCTTGGCGGTCCAGTGTTCGTTGAAGGCGTATTCCACGCCGCCACCGACCGCGAAGCCAACTCTGGTCTTGTTGGTACGAGCGTGCGCGAGGTAATCGCCGTCGACGTAGTTCTGGGTGTATTTGACACCACCCACTGCCAAACCGCCGGTCGCATAAATCAAGATGTTGTCAAAGGCGTAGCCGATTCGCGGACGAACCGTGCCGAACCAGTTGACCTGGCTCTTGGTGCTCAGGAAATAATCCGTGGTGGCGCCGATGCGGCTAGTCTTGTCGCTGATACCGGCCCCCTGGATATCGCCTTCCAGGCCAAGGACGAAATTGCCCGTCTGCCAATTATAGCCGGCCTGTACGCCGCCGAAGCCACCCTTGGGTGAAAGGCTGCCATACTTGTCCGTATAGGGGTCGGATTCCGGAAAGAGTTCCGACATCGTCACATCGTGGCTGGATCCGAAGGCATAGCCGCCATTGATACCGGCATAGAAGCCTGTCCAGTTATAAGCGGCTGCAGGAGCCACCGGCTCTACTGCGGCGGGCGCCAGGTCAGCAGCCGAAGCACCGGCCGTGGCAAGAAGAAAGGCTATTGCCGAAATCCGAAACTTCATTTCTACAAACCCAGATCTAATAGGACGATAATTTTTCCTATCATGACCACGGCTGCAAGTATGTGATTTTAAAGCAACAATTTTAATATATTTTGATAATTCAATATAAGAAAATTCATGTACTAAATTTACAACAAACATCATTCATATCGTATAAAATTTTCAAATAACCGTGAAATTTATTCGTCCCGTATATTTTTCGACTCCTCAAGGTCGGGAAACCACCCACTCGCCCTGGCCACTGCTGCCTCAAATAGCCACGACTCCTGCCTTGGCAGTGTCGAACATCTGGTATTTGAACGCATGCGGGGTCTTGCCTTGGAAAGGCTGCGGCCGTCGGATACTCCTATAACGGCGCCACCTCCCGCCTGCCGTCGTGAAGGGAGTTTCATCGAAGACCGTCAGATGCTGCAGCGAAGAGCGGAGGCGCAGGCCGACATAAGGCTCCCGGCCTTTCGACAGAGTCGGGGAACGCTGCACCGGCGGGAGTCCTGGCAAAAACAAAAGGCACCGCGTTTGCGATGCCTTGGGTCTTCAGTTCTTTCTGGTAAGCGATGGTGGGCGCGACAGGGATTGAACCTGTGACCCCTACGATGTCAACGTAGTGCTCTCCCGCTGAGCTACGCGCCCATCGCTTGCGGAGGCCGGCCTGATAGCAGGTTGAATCAGGCCATGCAAGCCATTCGTCCCGCTATTTTGAAAAGAAGTTCAGGCGGCCTTCAGGAGCTTGTCGACTTCGTTGACCAGATCCTTGAGATGGAAGGGCTTGGACAACACCTTGGCGTCGCGAGGTGCCTGCGAATCGGGGTTGAGCGCCACGGCCGCGAAACCGGTGATGAACATCACCTTGATGTCGGGATCGAGTTCGGTGGCCCGGCGGGCCAGCTCGATGCCATCCATTTCCGGCATGACGATGTCGGTGAGCAGCAATTCGAACGGTTCTTCCCGCAGCCGATGATAGGCGGACAGGCCGTTATCGTAGGACATCACCTCATGTCCGGCATTCTGCAGGGCGCGCACCAGGAAGCGGCGCATATCATTGTCGTCTTCGGCAAGGAGAATCTTGTTCATGATGGCGTCCCGAATCCCCGGCAGGGCCGGAGCATGTTCGAACTCTATAAACCGTCGTCAGGGTAAACGCCCCGTTTACATCGCAATAGAGTTAATCCCGAATTCGTGATGCCGCCAGTGGCTGTTGTGCGGGACGGGTGAAGTAAAAATCATGCGGCGGGGCTTGTGATGCTTGCCCGCCCGTGATTTTGTCGAACGATGTCGGCATCGTTCGAACCGGCCGCACCCTCGAGGTGCCGCGGCCGACGAGGCCGCAACCCGCCGCTGGAGTATGTGCACGGCATGGACATCGAGCTCAGCCCTCCTTTCGACGTGGTCGAGCCTGCGGCCTATGCGGCGCCTTTGCTGTTCAACTCGCCCCATTCGGGACGGGTCTATCCGCGGGCCTTCCTGGAGGCATCCCGCCTCGATCCGCTGTCCCTGCGCCGCTCCGAGGATGCTTTCGTCGACCTCCTGCTCGCCGATGTCGCTGCCAGCGGCTCGGCGGTGATGAGCGCGCGCTTTCCCCGCGCCTTTCTGGACGTCAACCGCGAACCCTACGAACTCGACCCGCGCATGTTCGACGGCAGGCTGCCGAATTATGCCAATACCCGCTCCCTGCGCGTGGCCGGCGGCTTGGGCACACTGGCGCGCGTGGTCAGCGAGAACCAGGAGATCTACGCCCGCCGCCTGCCGGTGGACGAGGCACTGCGCCGGATCGAGGAGCTCTACAAGCCCTATCACCGCACGCTACGCCGCCTGCTCGGCCAGATCCACCGCGAATTCGGCGTGGCGCTGCTGGTCGACTGCCATTCCATGCCGTCCTGCGGCCTGGCACGCGAGGACAGGCCCCGCGCCGACATCGTGCTGGGCGATCGCTACGGCACGAGTTGCTCGCATCTGATCATGGATTGCGCCGACGAGGCCCTGCGCAACCTCGGTTATTCGGTGGCACGCAACAAGCCCTATGCCGGCGGCTACATCACCGAGCATTACGGCAATCCCGGCGCCGGCTTCCACGTCATCCAGATCGAGATCAACCGTTCGATCTACATGAACGAGCAGGATTTTTCCTTGGCTCCGGCCTTCGACCGCCTGAAGCAAGATCTCACCGTGCTGCGCGATACGCTCGCTGGCCTGCCCTTCCACTATCTCGATGCATTCCACCTGGCCGCCGAGTGAACCAGCCCGTTTCGCCTGCCCCCGAAGCCAATTGGGTCTTCGGCTATGGTTCCCTGATGTGGAATCCCGGCTTTGCCTTTGAAGAGCGTCAGAATGCGCTGATTCGCGGCCTGCACCGGGCCCTGTGCATCTGGTCGCATGTCCATCGCGGCACACCCGAAAAGCCCGGCCTGGTGCTCGGCCTCGATCGAGGCGGCTCCTGCCGGGGGGTCGCCTTCCGCGTCGCTTCCGAGAACTGGGATGCGACGGTGGACTATCTGCGCCGGCGCGAGCAGGCTACCAGCGTCTATATCGAGATCCTGCACGAGGCCCGGCTCGAGGACGGGCGTCATGTCCGCGCCCTCGCCTACCGGGCCGACCGGGCGCACCATCAATATTGCGGCAAGCTGCCGGACCGCCAGCTCCTAGAGGTGGTGCGCGGCGGCGTCGGGCTTTCGGGCGCCAATCCCGATTATGTGCTGGCCACCCACGACCATCTCGACGAACTCGGCATTCCCGACCGCACCTTGGCCTGGCTCTCGCACCAATTGCGGGGGTGAGGCCGTCGCATCCGGAGAAGGTCGTTTTCCTTCACCTTTTGCCCCTAACAGCCTGGAAAAGAGTAAGGGCAAGGGGGCGGCCGGTGGCTATACCCCCTTCACAAGACCGACACGTTAATCCTACATTGTGTTGGACGAACAGCCGAATCGGCCTTTTCGGCTGGACTGATGGTGACGGGAGCGCTTCGTGACAGCGCATGTTTCGCCTGCTGTGTTTCATACGTCGGTCTCGCCCGAGGCGTGTCCCGCGCTCGTGCTGAACGCCGATTACCGGCCGCTGTCCTATTATCCGCTCTCGCTCTGGTCCTGGCAGGATACGGTGAAAGCGGTCTTCCTCGACAGGGTCAACATCATCTCCGAATATGACAAGGTGGTGCGAAGTCCCACCTTCGAGTTCCGATTACCTTCGGTGGTATGTCTCAAGACCTACGTCAAACCCAGTCGAAACCCCGCCTTCACCCGCTTCAACGTCTTCCTGCGCGACTGCTTCACCTGCCAATATTGCGGCACACGGTCGGATCTGACCTTCGACCACGTCATCCCCCGCTCCCGGGGCGGACAGACCACCTGGGAAAACGTCGTCGCCGCCTGCTCGCCTTGCAATCTGAAGAAGGGCGGCGCCATGCCCGCCGAGGCTGGCATGCATCCCAACCAGAAGCCCTACGCCCCCTCCCTCAGCGACCTGCACCAGAACGGCCGGCATTTCCCGCCGAACTATCTGCATGAGAGCTGGCTCGATTACCTCTATTGGGATACCGAACTGGAGCCTTGATCGGCTTCATTCGCCGGGGCATGCTTTGCGCGTCGCGAATGCTTCGTTCCGCGCTTTTGGCGTGATTTGATCGCGACCTTTCCGATTGTTAACGAGCGCTCACTATGGAACTCTCCTATGGTGAAGCGGCCGCAAGGCAATCACCATACAAATGCGGGGCAAAGTGCGATTTCCTTAAATCGCCCTTTTCTCTAATTCTTTGTTTCAGCGCGTTTTCCTAATCGAAAAGTCGACCAACTTTTCTGGAAAACGCTTCCGGTGCTGTAAGCACTCGAACGCTCGTTACGATCGCGAAGGGAGGTTCCATGCCGCACGAGACACCGTTGATTGCAACGATCGTGGCGGGCCTGGGACTGGCATTCATCTTTGCGCTTGTCGCACAGCGGTTACGACTGTCTCCGATCGTCGCCTATCTGCTTGGCGGCGTGGTGATCGGCCCCTTCACGCCCGGTTTCGTGGCGGACCAGAATCTCGCCAATGAGCTCGCCGAGCTCGGCGTGATCCTGCTGATGTTCGGTGTCGGCCTGCATTTTTCGCTGAAGGACCTGCTCTCCGTCCGCGCCATCGCCGTTCCCGGCGCGCTGGGCCAGATCGCGGTGGCGACCCTGCTCGGCATGGGTTTTTCCTGGGTCATGGGCTGGGGCCTCGGCACGGGCATCGTCTTCGGCCTCGCCCTCTCGGTCGCCAGTACCGTGGTGCTGCTGCGCGCCATGCAAGAGCGTAAGCTGATCGAGACCGAGCGCGGCCGTATCGCCGTCGGCTGGCTGATCGTCGAAGACCTGGTGATGGTGATCACCCTGGTGCTGATCCCTCCGCTGGCCGGACTTCTCGGCGGCCATGCGCCGGGCGAGGTCGCACCTTCAGGCCTCGCCGCCAATCTCGGCCTCAATTCGATCGCCGCGACCCTCCTGGTCACCGCCATCAAGGTCGCCGCCTTCGTGGCGCTGATGCTGGTGGTCGGGCGCAAGGTCATCCCCTGGGTCCTGCATTTCGTCGCCCATACCGGTTCGCGCGAGCTCTTCCGCCTGGCCGTGCTGGCGATTTCGCTCGGGGTCGCCTATGGCGCGGCCGTGCTCTTCGGCGTCTCCTTCGCGCTGGGCGCCTTTTTCGCCGGCATGGTGCTGGCCGAATCCCCGCTCAGCAAGCAGGCCGCCAATGAGACGCTGCCGCTGCGCGACGCCTTCGCCGTGCTGTTCTTCGTCTCGGTGGGAATGCTGTTCAACCCGGCGATCCTGATCCAGCATCCCCTCGGCGTGCTCGCGACCTTCGTGATCATCGTGATCGGCAAGTCGATTGCCGCCTTCCTGATCGTGCGCGGCTTCGGTTATTCCAAGGGCGTCGCGCTCACCATTTCGGCGAGTCTCGCCCAGATCGGCGAATTCTCGTTCATTCTGGCGGTGCTCGGTGTCAAGCTGCAGATCATCCCCGGCACGGCGCGCGATCTGGTGGTGGCGGGCGCCCTCATCTCAATCGTGATCAACCCGATCCTGTTCATGGCGCTGGACCGCTTCGTGCTGCGTCCCGAACGCCAGCCAACCGCCCCAGTCAAGCCGGAAGTCAAACCTGAGGCCGAGCCCGAGGCACAGCCTCAGCCGGAGGCCTCGCCGGGTGCGTTCGTCGCGGAAGCGGCGCCCGCTCCGGCGCCCCTGCCCAAGGATGACGACATCGAAGTGGTCCAGCCGACCAAACTCAGCCAGCACGCCATTTTGGTCGGCCATGGCCGCGTCGGCAGCCGGGTGGCCAAGGCCCTGCACCAGGCCGGCGTGCCGCTGGTGGTGATCGAGGAATCGCAGAGCGAGGTCGAGAAGCTGAAAGCCGAAGGCATCGAAGTCTATTCCGGACCGGCCGGCGACTACGAGACGCTGGAGCTGCAGAATCTGGCCGGCGCGAAATGGCTGGTCGTCGCCATCCCCGACGCCTTCGAAGCCGGCCATCTGGTGGAGCAGGCCCGCACGCTCAACCCGTCCATCCGCATTCTCGCCCGGGCGCATAGCGAGGAGGCCGTGGACTATCTCCGCGGGCTCGGGGCCGATGCGATCCTGATGGGCGAAGAGGAAATCGCCCGCGGCATGATCCGCGACCTGCTGCAGCCCGAGGAAAGCCAGCCCGGTCAGGCGGCCTGACTATGCCGGGACTCCGGATACCCGGGCACGACAGAACGACACTCGTTGCGGCAAATATCTATGCTTACCCCCGCTAAACACAGGCTACCCTCAGCGGTTACCTCCCCGTTAAGACCTCGATAACCGTACGAATTGTTAATGAGTTGATACCCTTTACCTGCATTTCCTGCGGCTTTATTGCTATTCCATGAATAGAATGAACCATTTTTAGACACCAACGCCCTTTTGGATAGTGGGCGACCTCCACGCGCCCCGTATCATCAACGTCAAATCAAGATGCGGCAGGAACCGCCGGGCGCGAGCCCGGCAGATGGCGGCTGCCTGCCAAAGCGTTTTGCGATTGGAGGCAAGAACGCTCTAGCCAATCCATCAGGTTGGCTTGGAAACAAGGAGCCAGAGCAAACAGGCGTTCGGCCATGGACGCGCTTTGCTCCGAGCAGGGTTTGAGATCCTGCGGATTCCTCCTGATCGATCCCATGGCTCGATCAGGAGGAATCCGCATAGGCATTGGGAAAAGCGACGATGCAGACCTCTTCCGTCGACGAGGCAGACCAAGGCCAGGAGGTCCCCACGGGCCCGCCGCCTTTCGAAGCTCCGACGGAGAACCAGCCTGCCATGCCGGCCGAAAGACGCAGGCGGCGTCCCCTAGTGCCCACCAAGCTGCAGAAAAGCGCCGGCCGCATCATGCTGATCGTGGTGGGCTTCGTCTGCATCTATATGGCGATTCTGGCGCGGTTGGTGCAGTTCGGCACGGCGCCGGACGAGCAATATGACGCGCGCCGCTCGGCAGCCGACCAGTTGGCTGCGGCACGCCCGGATATCCTTGACCGCAATGGCCGGATCCTGGCCACCGACGTGCAGGTGCCTTCGCTCTACGCCGAACCGAGGAAGATCATCGATGTCGACGAGGCGACCGAGCTGCTCACCGCCCAGATGCCCGAATTCGATGCACGCGATCTAAGGGCCAAGCTTGCCTCGGGCAAGGGCTTCATCTGGCTCAAGCGCGAGATCACGCCCGAGCAGCGCAATCGCATCTATGCACTCGGCCTGCCGGGCATCGGCTTTCTCAACGAGGCCAAGCGCATCTATCCCAACGGGCCGACGGTGAGCCATGTGCTCGGGGCCGTGAACATCGACAACCAGGGCATTGCCGGCATCGAGCGATATATCGACCGCAAGCGCGGCCTCTCCGAGCTGCAGGCACTCGGCTACGCCTCCGACCCGCACGATCTCAAGCCTGTGCGCCTTTCGATCGATCTGCGAGCCCAGGCGGTGATGCGCGACGAACTCGTCGCGGGGATGGAGCACTACCAGGCCAAGGCGGCGGCCGGCGCCATCATGGACGTCAATACCGGCGAAATGATCTCGCTGGTGTCCTTGCCCGATTTCGATCCCAACAACCCGGCCGAGGCATTGGATCCCAACCGGATCAACCGCATCAATGTCGGCGTGTTCGAGATGGGCTCGACCTTCAAGGCCCTGACCACCGCCATGGCGATCGAATCGGGCAGATTCACCACCGCCTCCATGCTCGATGCCCGCACCACGCTCAAATATGGCCGCTTCACCATTCATGACGACCACGCCCGTCGGCGCATGCTGAGCCTGCCGGAGGTCTTCACCTTCTCCTCCAATATCGGCTCGGCCAAAATGGCCCTCGCCCTCGGCGTCGACGCCCACAAGGCCTTTCTGAGGATGATGGGCCAGACCACGCGACTGGTCACCGAACTGCCCGAGAACGCCATGCCGATCCTGCCCAGGCGCTGGAGCGAGATCAACACCATCACCATCGCCTTCGGCCATGGCATGGCCGTGGCGCCGCTGCAGGCGATGATGGCGGTGGGGGCGATGATGAATGGCGGCCATTTGATGAAGCCGACGTTCCTGGCGCGCAACGAAGGCGACGCCCTGGCGGGCTCCAAGCTGGTCCTGAAGAAGCACACCTCCGACGTGATGCGCTACATCATGCGCCTCAACGCCACCGACGGCTCCGGCAAGAAGGCCAATGTGCCCGGGCTCGGCATCGGCGCCAAGACCGGCACGGCCGAAAAGGTCATCAACGGGCGCTATTCGAAGAAGCTCAACTTCACCACCTTCATGGCGGTATTTCCCTTCGACAAGCCGAAATATCTGGTGCTCGTGCTCTATGACGAGCCCAAGGGCCTGCCCGAGACCTATGGCTACAGTTCCGCCGCCTGGAATGCCGGGGTTACCACCGGCAAGATCCTGGAGCGCATCGGCCCGCTGCTCGGCGTCAAGCCGCGCTTTACGGAGATTCCCAACCCCGTGCCGCCGCTCTACGCCCCTCGCGGCGAAGACCATCCGATGGAGTGGCTGGTCACGCATTGAGCGCAGAAAGGGCGTTCAGTCGCCACCGCAATCCTGCCAATGCCGCGCCGCCCCTCACCTCAATCCCAGTCCACTCCAAGTGGAGTGGGATTGAGGTGAGGGGCGGCACAGGACCGGCTTAAACATACGGAAGGCATGTTCCTGCCCGATCAACCTCTTCGTATCATTCTCAGGGAAAATGCGTGCCAGGCGGCGCCGGGATGGAGGCGAACACCTCGGCCACGTCATCCTCGAAGATCGCCGCCGTCAGCTTGCCGCCATAGCAGGCACCCGTATCGAGATTGATCCGGTTGGTGCGGAAATCCGGCTCCTCCACCGAGGTGTGGCCATGCACGATCTTCTTCTCGAAGAGTTGGCCCGAGGGTAGAAACTCGTCCCGGATCCAGATCAGGTCATATTCCTTCTGCTTGGCCAGCGGCACATCCGGCCGCACGCCGGCATGCACGAAGAAATAATCGCCGAAGGTGAGGCTCAGCGGCCGCGTGCGCATGAAGTCGAGATGGTCGGGCAGCATCCTGGCGCGGAACTCCGCCCTGAGACGCTCGACATCCCGCTTCGAATGCGGGTCGGCCCCCTTGATGTCGACGCCATAGCTGCCGACGGTGGCCATTCCGCCCCATTTGAGCCAGACGTCGGCATCCGGGTCGCCGGCGAGGAAGGACATCAGCAAGGTTTCGTGATTGCCCCTGAGCACATGGAGCTCGCAACCCGGCAGGTTGCCCATCAACCGGGCCACGACACCGCGGGAATCGGGGCCACGATCGACGAGATCGCCGAGGCTGATAACGATGTGGCGCCGGTCCGGCTTGGCCTGGGCCCGACCTTGCGCCCTGGCCAGGATCTCCTCCATCAGCGCGAGATGGCCGTGGACGTCGCCGAAGGCAATAATGGTTGTCCCCGCCGGCACACGCGGCGGGATGGGAAAGGGTACGACACGATTCTGCATGAAGGCAGCATATCAGCCACGCTTGCCGCAGCAAGGGGATGCGGCAATGCCGCTCAGCCTCCACTGCAGTTCACCTCAGCGTCTTCGGGTTTGCTCGACCTTTGTCATTGCCGGGCTTGACCCGGCAATCCAGCCCCTTCGCGCTTATTCCGGATAGCCGGGTCAAGCCCAGCTATGACAAAACGGGGTGTTACCTCTTTAAGTGAACAGCATTCGACCGCTCAGGCCCGATAATCCAGGCCAATGTCGAGGATCGGCGCGCTATGGGTGAGCCAGCCGATGGAGATGAGGTCGACGCCCGAGGCCGCGATTGCCGGCGCCGTCGCCGCCGTAACCCGGCCTGAGGCCTCGGTGAGCGCCCGTCCGCCGACCATGGCCACCGCCTCGCGTAATTCATCCGGGCCCATATTGTCGAGCAACACGGCATCGACGCCAACGGCCAGCGCCTCCTCGAGCTGGGCCAGCGTATCGACCTCCAGCTCGATCTTGACCATGTGGCCCGCCGCGGCCTTGGCCCGCTCGAGCGCCGGGCGGATGCCGCCGGCGATGGCGACATGGTTGTCCTTGATCAGGATGGCATCGTCGAGCCCGAAGCGGTGATTGCCGCCGCCGCCGGCCCTCACCGCATATTTCTCCAAAGCGCGCAGGCCAGGCGTGGTCTTGCGGGTGCAGACGATGGTGGCCTTGTGCCCCCTGACCGCCTCCACCACCAAGGCGGTGGCGCTGGCGATGCCGCTGAGACGGCAGAGGATGTTGAGCGCCGTGCGCTCGCCCGTCAGCAAGGCCCGGGCCGAACCGGTGACGGTGGCGATGATCGAGCCAGGCGATACGCTGGCGCCGTCGCCGCGCTCCACCGCGATCGCAGCAGAAGGATCGAGCAGGCGGAAGGCGGCGGCGGCAATATCGAGGCCTGCGACCACGCCGTCCTGGCGTGCGGCCAGCACGGTGGTCGCCCTGAGGCCGACAGGCACGATGGCATCGGTGGTAAGGTCGCCGGCACGGCCGAGATCCTCGACCAGGGCCGCGCGGACGACAGGCTCGAACAGCAGGGGGGACAGGGGAGAAAGGGACATGTCAGGCGCTTTCTGCGAAAGGAAGGGAGAGGGCGACCTCACGGGCCGTCGAGAGGGCCTGGTCGAGCGAGAGGAGAGACGGTGTCGCCTCCGGCAGGCTGCTGGGGAAATCCGTGCGGCAATGCGCGCCCCGGCTTTCCTGCCGGCATAGCGCGGAGACGGCCAGCATCAGGCCGACCAAGGCGGGCCCCGAGCCAGGGCGTGTGCTGGTGGCCAGCGGTAGGAGTTCGGCGATCGCCGCCTCTAGTCCGGCCCGGTCCCTCACCACGCCGAGCGCACGCGATAGAATCGGACGCGTTGACTCGGCATCCCCGGCGCGAAGGTCAGCAGCATTCGCGGCAATGGAAGTTCCCGCGAATCGGCGGCTGGCGGCCGGTGCGCTCCTCACGCTGTCGGCGACCCAGGCGGCGCAGACCGCAGCCTCGGCCAGAGAATTGCTGGCGAGGCGATTGGCGCCGTGCAGACCGGTGCAGGCCACTTCGCCACAAGCCCATAGACCCGGCAGGGAGCTTCGGCCCTGTCCATCCACCGCAATGCCGCCCATGTGATAGTGCTGGGCCGGACGCACCGGCAGAGGCTGCAAGGCGGGATTGAAGCCTGCGTCCCGGCAGAGCCGGTCGATACCCGGGAAGCGGCGTGCGAACCCCGCGCCGGGCCGTTGGCGGGCATCGAGGTAGACTTGGTGCCCGCCCGACAGATGCTGCCAGATGCCGCGGGCGACTTCGTCGCGCGGGGCCAGTTCGGCGCCTGGCAGATGGCGGAGAAAGCGCTCGCCGGTCTCGTCGATCAGCACGGCGCCCTCACCCCGCACGGCTTCGCTGACCAGTCCCATCGGCCGCGCCGCGGTATCGAGCGCGGTTGGATGGAACTGCACGAATTCGAGATTGGAGAGCAGCGCCCCGGCGCGAGCCGCCAGGGCGAGCCCCTGCCCCTGGCTGGTGCGAGGATTGGTGCTATCGCTGAAGAGGCCGCCGATGCCGCCGGTGGCCAGCACCACGCGTGCGGTGGGAATGGTCATCGCCTCGCTGTTCGGGCCGACGCAGACGACACCGGCGATGGTGCCGTCCTCGACGATGAGGCGCCGTGCCTCGACGCCCTCCAGCACGGTGATCGAGGGCGTCTTACGCACTGCGGCGACCAAGGCGCGCACGATCTCTCGTCCCGTGGCGTCGCCATCGGCATGTACGATGCGGCGGCGGCCATGGGCGGCTTCGAGGCCGAGTTGGAAGTCCTCGCCGTTCCTGTCGAAATTGACACCGAGAGCGGCGAGCCGACGCACCGCATCCGGAGCAGCGTCGAGGATGGAGCGAGCCGCCACCGCCGCCACCAGGCCACCGCCGGCCGCCAGCGTATCCTCAAGGTGAAGTGCAGGTGTATCATCATCAGCCAGGCTTGCGGCGAGCCCGCCCTGCGCCCAGCCGGTCGAGGTTTCCGCGCCGAGCGACGCGCGGGAGAGCAGCACCGCCGGTTCGGGGGCGAGTGAGAGCGCCGTCATCAGCCCGGCGAGGCCGGCCCCGACCACCACCGGGCGGTCGCGATAGAGTTGGGGATGATCGCTCATAGCTCGAGCATCCTCTCGACGGCCCGGCGCGCGGCAACCGCAATGGCAGAATCGATGGTGACTTCGTGCCGGTTGGTCTCCAGCGCCTGGCGGATATTGGCGAGCGTGATGCGCTTCATATGCGGACAGAGATTACAGGGGCGCACGAAATCGACGGTGGGGTGCTGCACGGCCACGTTGTCGCTCATCGAGCATTCGGTCAGCAGCACCACGCGGGCAGGCTTGTGCTCGGCGACATAGCCGGACATCAGCGCGGTCGAGCCGGAGAAATCGGCTTCCGCCACCACCTCCGGCGGGCATTCGGGATGTGCGAGGACGATCACGCCGGGATGGTCTTCCCTGAGCTGGCGCACCTCGGCCGGCGAGAAGCGCTCATGCACCTCGCAATGGCCCTTCCAGGCGATGATCTCGACATCGGTCTCGGCCGCGATGTTGCGGGCGAGATATTCGTCGGGAAGCATGATCACCCGGGGCACGCCAAGCTTTTCGACGATCCTCTTGGCATTGCCCGAGGTGCAGCAGACATCGGACTCCGCCTTCACCGCCGCCGAGGTGTTGACATATGTGACGATGGGCACGCCGGGATAGGTCTGGCGCATCAGGCGCACATCCTCCGGCTGGATCGAATCGGCCAGCGAGCAGCCGGCGCGAAGATCGGGGATCAGCACCGTCTTGTCCAGATTGAGCAGCTTGGCGGTCTCGGCCATGAAATGCACGCCCGCCAGCACGATGACATCGGCGTCGGTATCGACAGCCCTGCGGGCCAGGGCCAGGCTGTCGCCGACCACGTCGGCGACGCAGTGGAAGATTTCCGGCGTCTGGTAGTTGTGCGCCAGGATGACGGCGTTGCGCTCGCGCTTGAGCGCCAGGATGGCGTCGACGTCATCGGCGAAGACGGGCCATTCCATGGCGGGAATGACGCGCTTGACCCGCTCATAGAGCGGCGCGGTGCGGGTGAGAACGGCAGCATCGGGGCTCATATTTATACTCCCATTGAGCATATGTTGGGCATATGCTTAATCTGAGTATAAGCAATGTCAAGCGAATTATGTTCACTTGGAGCATAAGAGATTGGAGCAAAACCGAGAGAGCGAACCGCGACTCCCCTTCTCCCCTGGTGGGGATCGTCCACTCCACTTGGAGTGGACTGGGAGCCCCGAAGCGGCGGATGAGGGGTCTAGCCCCCCATCCAGAGATTACACCTTTGAGCGAGCACCAAGGCTGGCAAGGTCGCAAGACCCCTCTTCCGTCATTGCTTCGCAATGCCACCTTCTCCCGCAAGGGGGGAAGGGGACCGCGCTAGACTCAGTGAGGGGACACTCCTACCCCCGCGCCAGCGGCAGCTTGGTGCCGGCGGCTACGCGCTCGGCCAGCACGGCCTGGCGGAAGCGGAACAGCTTGGCCGGGCGGCCGATGGTCTCGGCGGCGATCTCGCCGGTCTCCTCCACCAGTTCCTGCTGCTCGATCAGGCGGCGGAAATTCTGCTTGTGCACCAGGCGCCCAGCCAGGGCCTCGACGCTGCGCTGGAGCTGCAGCAAGGTGAAGGTGGCGGGCAGCAATTCGAACACCACCGGGCGGTATTTGATCTTGGCTCTCAGACGGGCAATGCCGGTGGCGAGGATGCGGCGATGGTCGGCATGCATCGGCCTGCCCGGCACCGCTTGCGAGGCCGGCACCGCTTGCGCGCCCGCAACGCCGTTCGTGGCAGCTTCCGGTACCAGCCCGGCCTCGTAGAGCAGCTCGTAGCGCTGCAGCACGAGCTCCTCGTTCCAGGCAAAACCCTCAAGCCCGAAGGTGATATCGACCCGCTGGGACCTGATCTCGCGCATGGCCGCACTGTCGACCGCCCCGGCCCAGGCACGCAGGGGCGCGACGATTCCCGTCTGGAAGAAGGCCGGCAGGCCGGCGCGATGGTCCTCCCAGGGGAAATACTCATACCAGTCGCGCCAACCGGTTTCCTCGCCTCCACCGGCATTTTCCCGCGTCAGGCCTAGATAGGAGATCGAGATCGCCCGCTGCATGTCCTGCGCCCCGCGATCGTTGTCGGCGAAGGTATAGAGCTGCTCGACATAGCCGAGGGGATGGCCGGTCTGGCGTTCCACCCAGGCACGCAGCCCGGTCTGCAATGAGCGGTGGCCGGCCTCGAAGGGACCGGAGGGCAGGCCCCTGCCCTCGCGCACCGTCATCACCCGCGGCCGCCCTGCGGTCACCGCCACGAGGACGGCGATCAGGTCGGCGGTGACGAGGTTGCCGGTCTCTGGCGGCACGATCGATTTCTCCTGGTGACAAAGCCGATATCTGGTGCGGAGACTCGCAGTTGCACCCGGCCGGGGCAAGCAATCGGCAGCTTTTGACCAAAGGTTTCAACAGGTGAAGCGACGCAGCGCCCTCAAAAAATCACCGCCTCCGTCCCCTCCAGCAGCACGGCGGTCAGAGGGCCGCCGAAACAGGCGCCGGTATCGAGATTGATGCGGTTGGGCCTGAAGGTCGCGATATCGACCGGCGTGTGGCCATGCACAATGCGCTTGCCGAAATCGCCATCCCAGTCGAGGAACTCGTTGCGGATCCAGAGCAGGTCCTCCTCGTCCTGCCGGTCGGGCGGGCGGCCGGGGCGGACGCCGGCATGAACGAAGAAATAATCACCGCAGGCATAGCTGAGCGGCATTTTCGCCAGAAAGGCGAGGTGATGCTCCGGTATCGCGTCGAGAAAGGCGCGGCGCAGGTCGTGAAGCGTCGGGCCTGCGGCCAGGGCCCGCTCCAGATCGACGCCGTAGCTCGCCAGCGTGCGCAGGCCGCCATTGTGCAGCCAGGCCTCGGCATCCTCGCCGCCACGGATGAAGTCGAGCATCATGGCTTCGTGATTGCCCTTGAGCACCACGAGCTCGCAGCCCGGCAGTCCAGCCGCGAGGCGATCGACCACACGGGCCGAATCCGGGCCGCGATCGACGAGATCGCCGACAGAGACGACGATGTGCCGTCGCTCCGGCAAAGACGCCAGGCGCGCCTCGATCTGTTCGAGCAGGATCTCCAGCTTGTCGTAGCAGCCGTGCACGTCGCCGAAGGCGATAACGCTGACATCGTCGGGGATAGCGGGCAGATGGAATGACCCCATGATGCGCTCCCTCCATGCGACACCATAAGGGGCGTGCGGGCCGCGCGGCAAGGGGCGGCAATGCCCCGGGAGCGCGGGCCTCAGGGGCTCAGAATACCACGGCCTCGATGCCCTCGAACCGTACAGCCGTCAGGATGCCCGAGGCATAGGCCTTGGTGTCCAGATTGATGCGGTTGCGGTTGAAGTCCGGCTTGCGCACCGGTGTGTGGCCGTGGACGATCTTCTTCTCGAAGCGTTGCGTGGAATGCAGGAACTCCTCGCGAATCCAGACGAGGTCGCGATCATCCTGCTCGGCCAGCGGCACGCCGGGGCGCACGCCGGCATGGACGAAGAAATAGTCGCCGATACTGTAGGAGGTGGGCAGGCCGCGCAGGAAATCGAGATGCGCCTGCGGTATGGCTGAAAGCATGTCCTGGCGCAGGCGGTCCGGCGTCTTCTCCACCTTGTAATTCTGCCGGCTGGCAATGCCATAGCTCTGCAGGAAGGCGTCGGCGCCGAAGAAGCTGCGCCAGGCATCGCCGATCGGCTTGTCGTCGAGAAAGCCGAGCAGCGCGTCCTCGTGGTTGCCCAGGAGCACCACCAGCTCACAGCCTCGCACGCCGTTCATCAGCCGCTCGATCACGCCGGCGGAATCGGGGCCGCGGTCGATGAGATCGCCGACGCTGACCACGACATGCTTGAGGCCCGGCAGCAGCGACGCCCGCCTTTCGATGCGCGTGAGCAGGGGTTCCAGCAAATCGAGCCGCCCGTGGATATCGCCGATGGCGATGACGGAGGTCTCAGGCGGCATGCTGGGCGGTTCGGGAAAGCGCTCGATCTTCTTCTTGGTTATCGGTTTGGCTATTGGTTTCTTGGGCATGGCGGGCTCCCTCTCCCACACCGGGAGAGGGCTGGGGATTGAGATCCCTTACTTCCGCGTGCCGGCCCCAAACGTCAACAAGAGGGGGCAATTGTGACGTGGAGAACTCGGAGTGGAGATGACCTTCCCAGGATGAGGAGGGTCAGGTTTCCCCTCAGCTTCGCGGCTTGGCGTTTGCGGGGTCGTAGAGCGGCTTATAGCCGACGCCGGCCACCTCGACCGGATAGGTCTCGCCGAAATACTCGACCTGGAACTTGCGACCCTCCTGCGCATAGGCATGCGGCAGATAGGCGAGCGCGATGTTCTTGCCGATGGTCGGGCCATAGGCGATCGAATAGGTGTAGGACCGGCGACCGAGTTCGTCGACCAGCGTCTCGCCGGTCTCAGGGTCCATCACCGGCAGGATGCCGACGGGGTAGCGAGCGACGCCCTTGGCATCGACATTGTCCGTGATCACCAGCGTACACAGCATGGCCGGCTGGTGGGCGCGGGCGCGGTGCTCCAAATGCCTGGCCTTGCCGCAGAAATCGGCCTCCTTGACCTTGGGGCGCTGGAGATCGGTTTCGATCAGGTTGTACTCGGTGTTGAGCTCGGCATTCTGCAAGCGCAGGCTCTTTTCCATGCGGCGGGAATTGGCATAGGTCTCCACGCCGACCGCCATCACCCCGGTGGTGCGCAACGCGTCCCAGACGGCAAGGCCGTCCTCGTAGCGCATGTGCAGTTCCCAGCCCTGCTCGCCGACATAGGAGATGCGGAAGGCGGAGACGTCCTTGCCCCCGATGTGGATCTGCTTGATGGCGGCAAAGGCGAAGTTCTCCGGATCGAGCCCGGTCGGGTCTTCCACTACCTTCTTCAGATTGACGCGGGCATTCGGGCCCCAGATGCCGATGGTGACGTATTTCTCCGAAGTATCGGTGACGGTGACGTCGAAGCCCTTGTCCTGGGCAACGCGGCGCAGATAGTTGAGATCGCGCGGGCCGGCATCGGCGCCGTCGACCACGCGGCAGCGGTCCGCCATGCGGAACACGGTGAGGTCGGCGCGCACCATGCCGTTTTCGTCGAGGAAATGGGTGTAGATGCCCTTGCCGATATTCGCGTCGCCGCCGATCTTGGCGGCGCAGACCCATTCCATCAGCGCGACATGGTCAGGCCCCTCGACATCGATCATGGCGAAGTGCGAGAGGTTGATGATGCCGCAATCCTCGCTCATGGCGAGCTGTTCGGCATTGGAGACGCGCCAGAAATGGCGGTTGTCCCATTCGTTCGCGCGCACCGGCACGCGGTTTCCGTATTTCTCGAGCAAATGCTCGTTGGCGGCGTAGCCATGGGCGCGTTCCCAGCCGCCGAGCTCCATGAAATAGCCGCCGAGCTCCTTCTCGCGCTCATAAAAGGGCGAGCGCCTGATATTGCGGCCGGTGTCATAGGGCTCACGCGGATGCACGGCCGGATTGTAGATCTTGCGGGCCGCCTCGCCGCAACGCCCCTCGATGAAGCCTTCCTCCAGCATGTGCGGGGAGAAGCGGGCATAGTCGATCTTGTTGTGGTCGATCGGCGTGCGCCCGTCTGTCATCCAGTCGGCGATGAGCTTGCCCATGCCGGGGCCATCCTTGACCCAGATGGCGACCGCATACCACAGGCCCCGCACCTTCTGGCTTTCGCCCATGGAGGGGCCGCCATCGGTGGTGACCTGCAGAAGGCCATTGAAGGAATGGCCCTCATTGTAACCCAGCTCGCCGAGAATCGGCGTCAGCTCCATGGCGCGTTCGAGTGGGCCGATGATCTGCTCCATGTCGAGGTCGCGCTGCGAGGGCGACAGGCGCGCCTCGTGCTTTTCGAGAAGGTCACGCGGATGGCACAGGCGCGGATTGGTCTCCTCGTAATAGCCCCACTCGATCTGGCCGCCTTCGGCGGTCGTCGGATCGCCGGTGTCGCGCATATAGGCGGAGTTGCCCTGGTCGCGCATCAGCGGCCAGCCGATCTCCTTGCCGGTGCCGGCGAACTCGTTATAGGGCCCGAAGAAGGTAAGCGGATGATCGACCGGCATCACCGGCAGGTCCTCGCCGGCCATCTCGGCGATCAGGCGGCCCCACAGGCCGGCACAAACAACGACATGATCGGCCTCGATAGTGCCGCGGCTGGTGACCACGCCCTTGATGCGGCCGTTCTCGATGATGAGCGACTGAGCCGCCGTGTTGGCGAAGACCTGGAGCTTGCCGGCGGCCTCGCCCTGGTCGACGAGCTTGCCCGCCACCGTCTGCGAGCGTGGGATGACAAGGCCGGCATCGGGATCCCACAGGCCGCCCTGCACCAGATGCTCCTCGATCAGTGGGAACTTCTCCTTGATCTCGGCCGGCTCGATCAGGCGGGCACGGGTGCCGAAGGCTTTGCCGGAGGCAACCTTGCGCTTGATCTCGTCCATGCGGGCATCGTCGCCCACGCGGGCCACCTCGATGCCGCCGACGCGGGCGTAGTGACCCATCTTCTCGTAGAAATCGATGGAATAGAGCGTGGTCCAGCAGGACAGGAAATCGTGGCTGGTGGCATAGCAGAAATCGGAAGCATGGGCGGTGGAGCCGATATCGGTCGGGATGCCCGACTTGTCGATGCCGACGATGTCGTCCCAGCCCCGCTCGATCAAATGATGGGCGATCGATGCGCCGACGATCCCGCCCAACCCGACGATGACGACCTTCGCCTTTTTTGGAAACACTGCCATTTGCCTGCGACTCCGGATGCGTTGCGGGAAACCCTAGCGCCTCAGCCGCCGCGGTTGCTGCCTCAGTGCGACCTTCTCCCAAGGCCACGCGACCACAACCGCAGGATGCAGCGCCGATGCCATCCCGTTGCCGATTAGCTCTATAGAAGACGCGCTGGAACGATGTCGCATATGGGCCGGGACATGGCCAGAAAACGACGTCGACGAGAATCCTGTCGCCGAGGTTGATCGCCAGCTGAACTATTCCCTTCTCCCCCTGCGGGAGAAGGCGCCGGCAGGCGGATGAGGGGTCTCGCAACTTGTTCAGGTCGTGCTTGCGAGTGAGCATCAGAAAAGTCAGGTCGCGAGCCCCCCTCATCCGGCGCTTCGCGCCACCTTCTCCCACAGGGGGGAGAAGGAGAGAACGCCCTGTGCGCACTGTCACGGCGGTATCCCGTTGCCTGTGGCTTGGTCGGGCATCCACGCACCGGGCCCTGCCATGAACCGCTCCCTTCGTCCTCCCTTGCTCGCCGTCTGCCTCGCTTGTCTCTGGCCGGCCGCAGGCTCCGCCATGGAGCTATGCCATCTGCGCAAGACACCGGATGGTTTTGTCGCCCTGCGCGCCGGTCCCGGCCCGCAGCACCGCCTGATCGCCCGCATGAAGCCCGAGGACGAAGTGCAATATGGCCAGGGGCGCACAGGCAAATGGGTCGAGGTCACCTGGTGGCGCGGCGATTCGCGCCTTGAGGAGGATGGCTTCAGCAAGGGCATCCATGGCTGGGCCTTCTCGCCGCTGATCGCCAAGGATTGCGGGTGAGCCCCAAGCGGGGCGCCGTGCCGTTATGCTTGAGATGACGGGGCGTTTGCGCCTAAGGGTGAACGTTCCAGCCTTCTTTCAGCCTACGGACGCCCACCATGCATGAGCCCCTCCCCGTCTCCGATACCATGAACGGCGCCGAAAGCCTGGTGCGCACGCTGGTCGATAGCGGCGTCGAGGTCTGCTTTGCCAATCCCGGCACTTCGGAAATGCATTTCGTCGGCGCGCTCGACCGCATCGAGGGCATGCGGCCGGTGCTCGGCCTGTTCGAGGGC
This sequence comes from Labrys sp. F242, assembly GCF_057813875.1. Taxonomy (NCBI): domain Bacteria; kingdom Pseudomonadati; phylum Pseudomonadota; class Alphaproteobacteria; order Hyphomicrobiales; family Xanthobacteraceae; genus Labrys; species Labrys sp. F242. The sequence continues at coordinate 67,893 of NZ_JBVASG010000002.1, forward strand.
GTGGTCACCGGCGCGGCGGATGGCTATGCCCGCATGACCGGCAAGCCGGCGGCGACGCTGCTGCATCTCGGCCCGGGCCTGGCCAATGGCCTCGCCAATCTCCACAATGCCCGCAAGGTGCCGGTGCCGATGGTCAACATCATCGGCGACCATGCCTCCGCGCATCAGCGTTTCGATGCGCCGCTGACCTCCGATGTCGCCGCCTTCGCCCGCCCGGTCTCGCATTGGGTGCATTCCTCCCCCAACGCCCGCAGCGTCGCCGCCGATACCGCCCGCGCCGTGCAGGCGGCCCGCACCGCGCCCGGCCAGATCGCCAGCCTGATCCTGCCGGCCGATACCGCCTGGCTCGTTGCCGACAGGCCGGCCGCGCCGCTCCCTGTCCTCGGCCCCGCACCCGTTTCGGACACCGCCGTGACGCAATCGGTGGCAGCGCTCGACGCGGGCGGTCCGGTTGCCTTCCTCTTACGCGGCGAGGCCCTGCGCGGCCGCGGGCTGGCGGCAGCGGGCCGCATCGCGGCCAAGACCGGGGCCCGGCTGATCTGCGACACCTTCGTGCCGCGGGTCGAACGCGGCGCGGGGCGCATCAAGGTGGAAAGGCTGCCCTACCGCCCCGGTCCCGCCCTCGATTTCCTCAAGGGCACGCAGACCCTCATCCTGGTCGGCTCACAGGCACCGATCGCCTTCTTCGCCTATCCGGGACAGCCGAGCGAGCTGACGCCGTCCGGCTGCCGGCCTCTCGTGCTCGCCTTTCCGCATGAGGACGGCACCGGCGCCCTCGAAGCCCTAGCCGAGGCGATCGGCGCGACTGCGCCCGGCAAAGCCTCCGCGCACGCCCCGCCTGCCCTGCCTGCGGATGGCCGCATCACCGCGGAGGGCATCATGCGCATCGCCGGGCATTTCCTGCCCGAGAACGCCATCATTTCCGACGAGACGATCTCCTCGGGCTTTCCCTTCTACCCTCTCAACGAAACGGCGGCGCCGCATGACAGCCTCCAGCTCTCGGGCGGGGCAATCGGCGACGGCATGCCGGTGGCCACCGGCGCCGCCATCGCCTGCCCCGGCCGCAAGGTGGTGTCACTGCAGGCGGACGGCAGCGCCATGTACACGCTGCAATCGCTATGGACGCAGGCGCGTGAGCGGCTCGACGTCACCACGGTCATCTATGCCAACCGGGCCTACAAGGTGCTGATGGACGAGGTCGCGGGCGTGGGCCTCGGCAGCATCGGCCCCAGGGGGCAATCCATGTTCGATATCGGCAATCCCGATCTCGATTGGGTAAAGCTTGCCGAGGGCATGGGCGTGGAGGCGGTGCGGGCGGAGAGCCATGCCGCCCTCGCCGACGCTTTCAAGGCCGCGATGGGACAGCGCGGGCCGAGGCTGATCGAGGCGGTGCTCTGAGCGGTTCTCATCGAAAGAAAGAGCAGCGAAGAAGCCCGGCAGACGTTCGTCTTGCGGAGCTGAACGCGGAATTTGGCGTGCCGATCTCCAGATCGGCATACTTGGAAACGACGCGCTCCGGCAAGAAGATGCCGATCTCGCTCCATCACTTGATGGAGCTGAGAAGATCGGCACACGGTCTTACCCACTACACCCGCCCGCTCAGATGCCTTACCTTGCGCAGTTCGGGGAACCAGTACCACCACAGGCCGGCTACTGCGATCGTGGCGACACCCCCGAAGATCACGGCGGGCACGGCACCGATCAGCCCCGCCGAGATGCCGGCACGGAACTCGCCAAGTTCGTTGGAGGCACCGACGAAGACCTGGTTGACCGCGTTCACCCGGCCGCGCACCGCATCGGGTGTCCAGAGCTGGATCAGGGTCTCGCGCACATAGACGCTGACCATGTCGAGCCCACCGAAAAGCGCGAACGCCAGGATGGAAAGCCAGACTGCCGTCGAGGCGCCGAATAGAGCAATGGAGGCACCGACCAGCGCCACACAAACGAACATGATCACGCCGGCATGATCCCTGATCGGGTGGCGCAACAGGATCGCCGCCACCACGATGGCGCCGACGCCGGGCGCTGCCCTGAGCATGCCGAGCCCCCAGGGACCGACATCGAGGATGTCGCGGGCATAGACCGGGAGCAGCGCCGTGGCGCCGCCGAGGAGCATGGCGAAGAGATCAAGCGAGATGGCGCCGAGCACGATCTTCTCGCCCCAGATATAGCGAAAACCCGCCAGCAGCGTCTCGAAACTCGGCTTTTCCTTCGCTGTCTTCAATTGCAGCGGCGGCGCGATGGTAAAGGTCAGCAAGGCGGCGAAGCCGAGCAGCACCAGGGCCGTGCCATAGGCGGCATTGGCCGAGACGCCGTAGAGCAGACCGCCGGCGACCGGGCCGATCACCGTGGCGATCTGCCAGGACGAGGTGCTCCAGGCGATGGCGCTGGCGAGGTCCTCCTCCGGTACCAGATTGGGCATCAGCGACTGCTGGGCCGGTCCGAAAAAGGCCCTGAGCGTGCCGAATACCACCAGCGTGACGAAGATCGGCAGCGCCGTCTGGCTGCCCCATAGCCCGAACAGCATCAGCGCAAGGGCGCAGAGCGCTTCGCCGGCCAGGCAGATCGTCATGATGCGCACGCGGTTGAAACGATCCGCCACCGCACCGGTGACCAGCACCAGGAGGAAGGCCGGCAGGAACTGCACCAGCCCGACAATGCCGAGATCAAAGGGATCGCGCGTGAGGTCGTAAACCTGCCAGCCGACCGAAACGCTCATGATCTGGGCGGAGAAACTGCCGAGGAAACGCGCCAGCCAATACCGCGCAAAACCGCCGTGACGGAAGGCGCCTGCGCGCGAAAAAGAAAGATCTGGCATACCGGGAACCGAAAAAAGGAGGCCTCCTTGTAGAAAGACAGCGGGTTGGGGGCAAGATCCCGCGGACGAAACCTAGCCGAACCAGGCGCGCCCTTCCGGCCTCGCCGGTAACAAGCCGATCACCGTATGACGTTGATATCGCAGAGCAGATCCACCTTCGAATTTTCGGGATGGTTCCACGTCATCTGGCCGATCGTCTTCGCTGCGATGAAGGGAATCGAAAGCAGCGCACCGCGAGAATTGGCGACTCGCAACCCGTATCCACCGTGCTCCTGCACGACCTTGACCGTCCAATCCTCCTCGCGCAGATCCGGAAACAGCAGAAGGGTGGTGCCTGTGGTTCCTTTCAGTTTTGCGCCGCCTTTGCCATCAAGGACGAACTCCATGGCATTGTCGCCCTCGCGGCAGATCATGGTTCTCTGGGGCGGTTGATCGGCGCAGACGGATTGAGCCCAGCATGCTCCGACGATCGCCAACGGGGCGATTATCGACAAGAGCAGTCGCCGACGGCTCAGGCTGGGATATTGCAGCTTTGCCGAATGCAGGAAGGCACCTAGCCGGATAGACGCTTTCACCGTGGGATTCGCCGCCTGCATCGCCGGTCCTTGAGCACCGTACCGAAAAGTGGGCGCCAGTTTTCGGCAAAAATGCTGCGGATGTCGATCCTGGTTTCGGACGCAGCGAGCCGAAACTCTCGCCGCGTCCGTCTGTTTGCCTGCGCATCTAGGCGGCGGCCGCCTTGGCGGATTTCACCACCGCCGGATCGACCCAGCCGCCGAAACCGACGGCGATCCGGTTCCAGCCATTGATGACGTTGATCAGGAGGGTGAGTTTGACCCGCTCCTCCTCGCTGAAATGCGCCTTCAGGGCCTCATAGGCCGTTTCATGCGCATGCCCCTCGGAAAGCCGCGTCAAGGCCTCGGTCCAGCCGAGCGCGGCCCGCTCGCGATCGGTGTAGCAGGGCGCCTCGCGCCAGGCCGGCAGCAAATAGATGCGCTGCTCGGTTTCGCCGTTTTCGCGGGCGAACACCGTGTGCATGTTGAGGCAATTGGCGCAGCCATTGATCTGGGAGGCACGGATCTCCACGAGCTCGCACAGACCCGGATCGACATTGGCGGCGATGACGAACGAAACGCGCTGCCACTCCTTCATCAGGGTGGGGGCAGCGGCAAGGGGGTTGAGCTTGGCGGTCATGGTCGGTCTCCTTGTTGGTACCGAGGTCATGACGATCTGGGATTCGGCTTTGTGACATTCCGGTGGGCTTTTCTGTCACCGACGCCGGTTCCGGCAGCCTTCACACAGTGGCCTCGCCTAACCTTTCCCGCAGGAAGCGGCGGGTGAGTTTCACGCCCGTCGGCGAGATGGTGTGGCCGACGCCCCGCAATATATGGCTTTCCACCGTCATGCCGGCCTCTTGCAGCATGGACCGTGCCCGCCGGGTTTCCTCGGATGGCACAGCGCCGTCGGCGCTGCCATGCACCAGCAGCACCGGCGTGACCCGGGCTGGCGTGAACGGCTCGGGAGCCACGAAGCGGCCGGAGAGCAGCACCATGGCCCCCACGGGCCAGCGGCCGCGGGCCAGGGCGTCGAAAGCCAGGGTTGCGCCCTGCGAGAAGCCGACCAGGGCGACGCGCTCCAGCCGGTTCCCCAGGCCATGGGCGACAACGAGGGCGTCGATCAGTTCATCGAAGGCCGCCCGCGCCGCCATGATGCGCGCCAGCCGATTTTCCGGCGTGACGCCCTCCAGGCTGTACCATTGCCGGCCCGGTCCCTGCTCATAGGCAAAAGGCGCGTCCGGGGCGATCACCGCCGTCTTGGGCAGTGATCGCCGCAGCACGGCCGCCAGCGGGTCGAGATCGTAGCCGAAGGCGGCGACGCCATGCAGAAGGATGACCAGACTGTCCGGCGTCGCCTCCATTGCAGCATTCCACCCGGCAATCTCAGCGGCTTCCGCCCACCCTGCTCCGCAGCGCCATGCCCGTCATCACCGAGGCGAAGCCGTAGAACAGGAGTTCGACGCCGAGAAGAATGCCGAGCAGCGAGGAGGCCGACTGCTGGAAGTCCGAGAAGATCAGAACCGCCAGCAGAATCGAAATCAGGCCGGACAGCAAAAGCCAGGTCCAATTGGCGGAGGAGCGGATGTTGAAGGCGATGATCACTTTGGCAAGCCCGTAGATCAGGAACATCGCCCCCAGCAGGGCCGTGAGGGAGACCACGCCGGCCAGGGGATTGAGTAACAGGGAAGCCCCGAGCAGCAGTGCGAGAATACCCATGAGCGCCGTCATCAGGAAGCCACCCCAGGCCCGGATCACGGTAGCATGCACCAATTGCCCGACGCCCAGCACGATGAAGGCCCAGGCTGCCCACACCACCACCACCAGCGAGGCGAAGCCTGGATGGATCAGTGCCAGGATACCGCCGATCACCGCGATCAGGCCGAGAATGACGAACCAGGGCCAGGACCGCTGCAGAACTTCCATCGTCGTCTCCCCCTTTGCCGTTGAACAATGGACAACATAGCATTGCCGCCGCGGGATTCGAGCTTTCGACGACAATATGGTTTCAGCGGCCCTTCACCCCGCCTCGAGCCTTTGCCGGTTCACCAGCAACCGCCTCCAATATCCTGCCTCCGCCGCACACGTCGCTTTCCGGCAATTCGGCGGCGTGCTTGAGCCGCAGGCGGGCGACGCATTCCCCTATTCAAGTCTCAGGTCCAGAATTCTCGGGAGAACACCATGACGGACGCAGCCGACAACGCCACGCATACCGAAGCTCCGTCCGCCTCGCGCCGCGGGCGCGACGCCCGCCGGGCCGCCCGCGTGCAGCGCGGCGGCGTCTCGGTGCCCTATATCACCCGCAATATCCCCCTCACGGAGGTGCTCTCCGAAGAGGCGATGCAGATCATCGAGCACAATGCCGAGACGCTGCTGGAGGAAGTCGGCATCGAGTTCCGCGAATATCCGCGCGCGCTCGAACTGCTCAAGGCAGCCGGCTGCGACATCAAGGGTGAGCGGGTGCGCTTTCCGCGCGGCCTTGCCCGCAAGCTGATCCAGACGGCGCCCTCGCAATACACCCAGCATGCGCGCAATTCGGAACGCAATGTCGTCATCGGCGGCAACAACACGGTGTTCGCACCCAATTACGGCTCACCCTTCGTGCATGACCTCGACAAGGGCCGGCGCTACGGCACCATCGAGGATTTCCGCAATTTCGTGAAGCTGGCCTATGCCAATCCCTATGTGCACCATTCGGGTGGCACGGTGTGCGAGCCGGTCGACCTGCCGGTGAACAAGCGCCATCTCGAGATGATCTATGCGCATATGCGCCTCAGCGACAAGCCGTTCATGGGCTCGGTCACCGCACCCGAGCGTGCCCAGGACACGGTCGACATGGCCAAGATCCTGTTCGGTGAGGATTTCATCCAGCAGAACACGGTGTGCACCAGCCTGATCAACGCCAATTCGCCGATGGTGTGGGACAACACCATGCTGGGCGCGGCCGACGTCTACGCCCAGAACAACCAGGCCTGCATCATCACGCCCTTCATCCTCTCCGGGGCCATGAGCCCGGTGACGGTGGCTGGCACCCTCACCCAGGTGCTGGCCGAGGTCCTGGCCGGCGTCTCCTTCCTGCAATTGGTGCGCCCCGGCGCGCCGGCCATCTTCGGCACCTTCGTCTCCACGCTCTCGATGCAGTCGGGCGCGCCGACCTTCGGTACCCCGGAAGCCGCCCTCGCCATCTATGGTGCCGGCCAGCTCGCCCGCCGCATGAAGCTGCCCTTCCGCTCCGGCGGCTCGCTCTGCGCCTCCAAGGTCCCGGACGCCCAGGCCGCCTATGAAAGCGCCAATACGCTGCTGCCGGCCATGTTCGGCGGCGTGAACTTCATGCTGCATTCGGCCGGATGGCTGGAAGGCGGACTCTCGGCCTCCTATGAGAAGTTCGTGATGGATTTCGACCAGCTCGGCGCCATGCACGTGCTGGCCAAGGGCGTCGACATGTCCGAGAACGGCCAGGCCATGGATGCCTTCCACCAGGTCGAGCCGGGTGGCCACTTCCTCGGCTGTGCCCACACCCAGGCCAATTTCGAAACCGCCTTCTACCGCTCCACCATCTCCGACAACAATTCGGTGGAACAGTGGGAAGCGGAGGGCAAGCAGGATGCTGCCCAGCGCGCCAACAAGATCTGGAAGAAGACGCTGGCCGACTACGAGGCTCCCGCCATCGACCTCGGCATCGACGAGGCCCTGCGCGACTTCATCGAGCGCAAGAAGGCTGCCGTTCCCGACGCGAATTACTGAGGGTGCCTCTCTCATCCCTCTCCCGGCCGGCAGAGGGATGAGAGATCACCGATCCGACTTCGCCTCCTACCCGCCGCAGCCTCCACCACCGCAACCACCACTGCAGGAGCCGCCGTCACTGCTGCCGCCGGTATCCGCGCTGACCTCGAAAGCTATGGTGGAAGGGCTGGCAAGATAGAGGGAAAACGACGTCAAGCCGAGGCCTGCCAAGCCGGCATCGCCATGAAGGGCAACCCAATCTGTTAAGGCAGGGCTGTCGGCTGCCGGTTTGCCGCGTGTCCGGTGGGCTCGTTCGGCCTCCTTCAGCGCACGCTGGCCGGCCCAAGTCCTCATCGGCTTGCGCTTTGCCGTGTTGACGGCCAGCATCGCCGTCACGACGAGGCAACACAAGAGGAAGCCGATGGGACGCCCGACGGCTATACCGTGCCAAAGTCGGGTCAGGCCGAGCAGAAACAGCGGCCCAATCACCAGATAAGGAAGCTGCCTCGCCCTAGCCAATTCCGCCTGGCCGGGGACGAAGCCGGCAGCGATCAGATCCCGCCGGATCGGTTCGGCCTCGCGCTCGATGGCAACGGACTCGACACGCCATGGGCCGTCGGCCAACCGCTCGCCGATCAGCCGCTCCAACGCCGGCGCTTGCGGCGAAACCGGGCGCAACAATACGGCATCTCCCGACTGAATAGCGACGGTGCCGTCGACATAGAGGCGGGTCATCGCAGTTTCGAAGACCCGTCTGGTACCGCCGGCAAGAAAGGCGAGGTGATAGAGTTCGAGTACCCTGCTGGAGGTTGCCGGAGGAGAAGAGCCTTTCAATGCGTCCTGCAGGGCGCGGCTGAGCAGGATGGCACCTGCCAGGAGCACGACATAAAGCGTCAGGAAGCCCGGCCCCTGCAGGGCACCGGGGCTCGAAGAGTTGTAGATGGCGGCACAGCCCGGCACCGCCAGAAGAAGGGCCAGGAAAGCCAGGGGCTTGACGGCGCGCTTCAGGAGCCCTCGCAGTCGCGGCAGCAAGGCCTGCCGGCCCGACCGTGCCGAATCCATGGGACCCGCCGCATCCGGTTCCGGCCAGATCTCGGCCGGCGGCTCCTCGCCGAAGAAACGGCGGTAATCGGCGAGCGTCTGCCGGTAGAGACGGTCGAAGTGCAGATCCTCCGCGATACCGCCGCGGCCCGGCTCGTGATGGAAATCGCGCTGCAGCACGTCGCGGCAGAACTCCCCCCAATAGCGCCTGGTATCGATCAGATGCAGGTGCCAGGCTTCATCCACCGCCCGCGAGGGACAGGCGCCATGTCCGTTGGAAAGGGCGATGGCAACGAAGCGCTTATATTCGAAAGCGACGCGGCGGGCCTTGTCATGGCTCCAGCCGCACTCGGCCGCCAGCCTTGTCGTGAAGGGGATGGCATCGTCGGGCTTGTCGAGCGCATAAGCCTCGAGCCGTGCCCGCAGCAGGGTGAAAGCCATCTGGTCCCCGGCTTCGGGGGACTTCAAGGTCGTTTTGGTTTCACCGGCATCCGACAAGAAGCACCGCAGCGGTTCTGGGGACTTCACAGTCATTATATCATAGGGCGCGGGCATAGCTATCCCGCTCGCCGAAATGCAATTCAAAATGAAGCAGAATGGACTGATCTTCCGGTCTCAGGCCGGCATTTCCATCCTCCCAACGCAGTGATTCCATGCCGGTCTGAAGACCGGCACACCGCAAGACGCGCTTCGGCTGTTCCTCGACACTCTCATTAAGAATTGCTGCGTCGGAACTTGTTGCCCTGCGGATAGTCCAAGCCTGTTCGCAATCGCCTCCGGTCAGTTGCCAAAGTCACTGCCCAACCTATGGTGGCCCAAGCCTCTTGCGATTTGACGACGTCACCGTGAAGCGCAGGAACGCCGCGAAACAAAGAGCCTGAGCAAAGCATCGCATGGGAGAATCGTCATGATTGGCCGCAGGGCATTCCTGGCGAGTATCGCCGCCAGCCTGGTGACATCCGCCCGTGCCCAGGAAGCGGCTGCGCCGGATGCGAGCGGCACCGTGCTCGGCTCCTTCCAGGTAGAGCCCCTGTCCGGCCTGGCCGATATCCCCGCCCCCACGCTCGAAGCGCTGCAGGACCAGGTCACCGTCCTGAATTTCTGGGCCTCCTGGTGCGAGGCCTGTCGGGAGGAGCACCGCTATCTCGTCGACCTCCAACGCAAGGGCATCCGCATTGCCGGCGTTGCCGTCCAGGATCGAAACGAGGCGGTGCTGCACTATCTGGAGAAGGCAGGAAATCCCTACGGCCTCGTCGGCATCGACAACAAGCGCGAGCTCATCACCATGCTGTCCTTGCGTTCGATCCCTCAGACCTTCCTGATCGGCCGGCGTTGCGAGGTCGTCTGGCAGACGGATGAGGGTCTCGACAACGCGCTGGTGGCCGAGCTCCTCGGCAAGATCGAAGCCATCAATGGTTAGCCTTGCCGTTCTGCGGCCCTGTGGATTGCTTCGTCGCGATCAAGCCTGCGCCTTCCTCACAGAGCAGCCACCTTGCGCCGGATCTCGGTGATCTCGTCGGCATGATCGCCGCTCTCGGAGAGAAGGCCGATCAGCGCTTCATAGGCGTCGGCCTGGTTTTCGACCGTGGCCCCGCGCAGGTGTGCCAGCTTCTCCAAAAGCTCGATCTGGCGGCGGCGCGTGGCAATGGCAGGTTCGGTGCGGCCCAGGCCCTGTTCGGCCCTGGCGATCTTGTCGAAGATGCGGGCACGCCGGTTAAGGAGGCTGTTGTTCTCAGGGTCGTCGGCGAGGCTCCTGTCGCTCGCTTCGAGCGCCTTGCCGAGATGGGTCAGCGCCGCCTGGTATTTGCCGGCCTCCAGATAGGTGTCGCCGATATTGATGCTCGATACTGCCAGGAAATCCTGGTCGAACCTCTTTTCGCCGAGCTTGTCGAGATGGGCGAGATTGGTCGCCTCCGCTCGCTTGTAATGGATCAGCTTCATCATGGTGGAGCGCGCCGCATGGCCCATCGCCACCTGGATCGCCGACATCGCCTCATAGGAGCCACCCTTATCGGGGAAGCGTTCGAGCAGCGTCGCTCCAACCTCAGCCCCTTCCTGGTAGCTGGCCTGCGCGCCCTTGTCGTCACCGACATGGCGCTGCTCGTCGCCGAGGTCGCGCAGAGCCCAGACATAGTCGTCGAGTTCGTCGAAGCCCGACGGTTTCTTGTCCTTCAACTCGCGCCGGATCTCCACGCGCTTGCGGGCCTGGTCGAGTGCTTCCTTTTCCCGGTTGGCCGTATCGAAGGCGTCGGAAAGGTCGCGATAGGCTCGTGCGAGATCGTCCAGGCGGCCGGCCCGCTCGGCGGGATCGCGCACCAACGGCTCGCGCAGGGCGACCTCGCGCTCCAACAGACCGATGCGCGGCGCCTCGATGCCGGCCTCCTCCAGACGCTTGGCCGTTGAATGCAGTGCATCGGCGATCTGCAGGCGCAGGCGTGCCCTCTCCTTCTCATCCAGCCCGTCGAGCGCCCGCAAGCGAGCCTCGTCGGCATAGCCGATCAACAGGCGCGCATGGGCGTCGACATCGAAGCTGCGGGCATCCCGCCGGCCGAGGTCGAACAGGTTTCGCGCCGTCGCGAAAAAGCGCCAACTCCGCTCCCCATCGAACGGCGCGTCCGCCAGTTCGGCCAGGGATTGACGATAGCGCCGCATCGCTGCCTCGATCTCCCCCTTCGCCTGGTAGCGGGCGGCGATCATGTCGCGCAACTGTGCCCGGCGCTCGGGCTCGGCAAGAACGGCGAGCAGCTTCGTCTCGATGGCTTCGGCCGCGGCCACCTCCTGTTTGTCGATGCGCTCGCCCGCCAGCGTCACGCCAGCCAGGATGAGTTCGTCGCCACTGCCCAGGGCCGGTTCGCCCTGCGTCCTCGAACGCAGCCGCGCCAGTCCCTCGACGAGAGTGACGGCGGCGCGGACCGGCTCGGTCTTGCCCTGCGCCGTCGCCCTGACCCGGTAGCTGGCGACGAGAGCCTGGACCTGAATGGCATCGGGGCGCGGCGAACCCGGCGCCGGCTCGGCCAGGGCGGCGAGAGCCCCAGCGTCGGCGAGGGCCAAGGCTGTCTTGTCGGTGAGGTTGCGTTCGTCGGCCCGGGTCGTCAAGGCGCTCACCAGGGACCTGCGCGCCTTCGGATCGGCGGGCGCGACGATGGTCCAGCGGCGGCAGATCTCGACGAGGCGGTCATACCGGCCCTTGTCATAGTAATTGTCGCGCAGTGCCTCGACCAGGAGCGGGAAGCGAGCCGGATCACGCGGAGCCCGTTCGAGTCGGGCGGAAAAGGCTTCAATCGCCGCCCGCAACATGGCGGCCTGGGCCTTGCCGACATCACGATCGTAGTCCTCGATCGCCTCGTCGAGATCGAAGACCGCCCGGCGGGCGATCAGGCCGGCCAGCAGGTCGGCGTCATCCACCGTCAGTCCGGCCTGTCCACCACGCGTGCCACCGCTGCGCAGGCTATGGATGTCGGCGAGTGCCGCCTCGATGAGTGCCGTGATCCTGGCGTCGGCCTCCTCCCCCTCGGCATCGATGGTGGGAATGCTGAGCAGGCGTGCCAGGGCCGCGACCATCGGATCGCCCGCCTTCCCGGCCTTGGCGAGGAGATCGGCCAGGGAGGCGGCGATGGCCGCCTGCTTGCGGTCATCGCCGCCCAGCACGATCAGTTCGAGCCTGGCAAGGTCATCCGCGGGATTGGCCTCGAGAACCTTGCCCAGGCGCTCGATTCGAGCCTGCCGATCCTTTTCGTCCATGTCCTGGAGGATGGTGAGCGCCGTCTGATAGGGCAGGCCCAGCGCGGTCTTGCTCGTCGCCGCACAGGCGGCCAGGCCCCCTGGACAGGGTGCAGCGACGGCCGGCGACGCCACGAAGGTCAAGCCCAGAACCAACCAGACGCCAACTCGCCACCCGGACCGCATGCCACCCCTCCGCAACTGCAAGACGTTACGTCATCCTGGCGGCGAAAGGAAACAGGAGCGTGACCCTGGTTCAGGGGGCAGCAAGCCGTATCTCCAAGCTGTGTTTCCAGGTGTCGAATCGCACGGAAACGGCGGGGCGGCGGTGGCATTGTCATCCCATCAGAGCAAGCGCAGCCCGCGCAAGAAGAGAGATGGGAACGAGACGATGTTGAAGAAGATCCTGACCGGAACCCTGGTTGCCGCCACGCTGGCCGGTACTGCCATTGCCACCACCGGCACTGCCGAAGCCCGTTATGGTCGTGGTGGCGCCTTCGCCGCCGGCGCCGGCATCGGCCTGCTGGGCGGCCTGCTCGCCGGCTCCGCCTACAACAACAGCTATTATGGCGGCGGCTATTACGACGAATACCGCCCCGTCTACTATCGCCAGTATCGCCGCTGCACCATCCAGAAGCGCTGGGTCGAGGACTACTATGGCGGCCACTGGGCTCGCGTGAGGGTCTGCTACTGAGTTGCGTTGCGTTCGAGTTGCGTCAAGTCGCGTTGCGTCATGTTGAGTTGCGTCATGTTGAGTTGAGTTTTGGGGCCCCGCCACAGCGGGGCCTTTTGCTTGTTCGCCTCGGCATTCCCGGCCGGCGCGGCACGCTGCCCTCGCCGCCAGGCGACGGGGCTTACGCCGGTAAGGCGCAGGAATTCGCGGTTGAAATTGGACTTGCTGAGAAAGCCGGCCTCCATCATCACCTGGATGATGGAGGTGTCGGTCGAAGCGAGCAGGCGGCAGGCCTCCTCGATCCGGTATTTGTTGACGTAATGCGACACGCTCATACCGTGAATGCGGTTGACGGCCGAGGAGACCCTGCGTGCCGGCAGGTTCAGGCGCCGGGCAAGCCGCCCGAGATTGAGATCGACATCCTTGTAGAGCTGACGTCCCGCCATCAGCGTGTCGAGCGCCTGGGCCACCGCCTTGTCCTCGTCGCTGCCCGGCCGGACGAGCGGTTCGGCCGCCGGGAGCTCGGCCTCTTCGGCCGGCGCCGCCGATCCCGCCGAGGCAGCGGCCACTCCCAGCACCAGCAGCACCACGACATTGCCGCCGGACACCATGGCCTCGGAAATGGCGCCTCCCATCCAACGCATGTCGAGGCTGATGACGGTATCCATCAGCCCGGAGAGCAGGCAGGCCACGGCGGTGATCTGCAGCGCGCGATAGGACCGCAGCACGCCGTCCAGCCGGGGCGCTATCAGCACGTCGGGGCCGGCCAGCGCCAGCCGGGACAGGGCGAGGCCATAGCCGAGAAAGGCCAGGATGACTACGAGGTCGATCGACATCGATGAGATCGTAAAGAGCAGTCCGACCAGGCCAGCGGGCACGAGATGGGGCCAGACCTTGGCCCAGCGCAGTACCGGACCTTCGCCGGTGAGACCGCGGAAGGCAAGCCAGGCCAAGGCAGGCGTCAGCGCGGCCAGCATGGCCTGCAGCGGGATGAAGATCCTGATCCCATAGCCCCAGCGCAGGCCGAGCAGCACGGAGAGCACGGTGAAGCCGAGCAGGAGCAGGAAGAAGGCATTGTCGCGCCAGGGACGATCGTCCTGCCGCGCCATCTGCACCAGCAGGATGGCAAAGAGCAGCGCGCTGACGAAGGGCAGGGGCAGGAAGATCATGAGGTGCTTCCGGAATGGGAGGAATCTACACCATTTCTGTCCTCGATCACGTTCGGATTCGTCCCCGATCGCAATCGAGGTCGCCGGATGAGGCGATTTCCGGCTCCGTCTTCCTGTCGCGCCACACGGGAGACAGCCATGAAAGCACTATTAGTCGCCGCCGCCCTGTTCATTACTGCCGGCTGGATGGCCCCAGGCGGAGCGCGCACCAGCCTCGGTGAAGTGGATGCCGGCTCGGTGAGGTCGGTGGTTGTCACCGGCCCGGCGGGCCTGATCCAGCTGACCGCCAGCCGCAACGGCCCCTATCGCGCCGAGTTGCGCAGCCGACCGGATAGCTGGTTCGCCTTCTGGCGATCGAGCTGGAGTGCGGGTGGCTGCGAGAACGCCGGCTCGATCCGCCTGGTTGGCACCGAGCTGCGGGTCGACACCGGCAATCGCGCCTGGTTCGGCGCCTCCGATTGCCGTCTCGACCTTGACGCCACCCTGCCCGAGGGTGTCGCCGTCTCCATCGAGCAGAATGCCACCTCCAGCCGGCTGTCGGGCAACTTCGCCTCGCTCGACGTCGACAGCAGGGCCGGCGACATCGCGCTGGACGGCCATGCGCGCACTGTTTCGATCGAGGGCAATGCCATCCGAGCCCGCCTCTCCTATGCCCGCGTCGACCAGGACGAAAGCATAACCCTCGGCGGCAACGCCATCGATGCGGAGCTGCGCTTTGCCGGCGCGGCGGCGGTGAATTATGCGGTAAGCGGCCATAGCTCGCTGGTCGACAGCACCCTGCCGAACAGACCGGGCGTAAAGCCGGCCATCGCCATCAAGGGTGATTTCCTGCGGGTGCGCATCGCCGGAGGGTGAGTGCCGACAGGACGGGTTTTCGCCCTCTTCGGCGTCCCCGAGATGTAAGGGCGAAGCCCTCTACTTCCTTACGCCATAGGCGGCCATGAACACCCTCACGGCTGACTGTGCCACCTCACGGATGCGATCCTTGGTCGGCGGCGTGTTGTTGGCCATGAAAAACATCGGCTTCAGCAAGGGGCCGTGCGACATTTCCAGGAACTGGGCGGCGGCAAGCTCGGTATCCTCGATGGCGAGTTGGCCAGCGGCCACGCGCAGATCGAGATATTTAGCCAATTGCTTGCGCGAGTGGCCAGGCCCCGCATTGTAGAAATGGGCTCCGATATCGGGCATGCGTTCGGTGATGCCCATCACGGCGCGCATCGCCGAGATGATGCGCGGCTGGCAGATGAAGGCGGTGATCGCGGCGGAAAGCTCCAGCAGCGTGCCTTCGACGTCGGGGGAGTTGTAATCGAACTCGAAGATGCGCTCGACATGGGAGGAACGCTCCTCGTCGACGATCGCCGCGAACAGGCGCTCCTTGTTCTCGAAATAGACGTAGAGAGTGCCCTTGGAGACGCCAGCCTCCTTGGCGATGTCGTTCATGCTGGCGCCTTCGAAACCATGGGCCAGAAAGACGCGACGGGCGCCATCGACGATCTGGCGGCATTTGGCGTTGTCGGCGGCCGGTGGGTCGGTAGCCGGCTCTTTCGCGGGCACCGGGCTTTCGGCGAGCATGGCTGGAAGTCCCCAAAAAATGACTGAACCGTTCGGTTCGATTTTTATTGCGTATCGCAGCGCAACATGATAGTCAACGAAAACTGACTGAACCGTTCGGTTCGAACCTAACAGTCCCAGCCAGACGGTATTGATCTTGTCGACCGGAGCGAAACGCGTTTCCCTGGAAGCGAATTTTACTCTAAGCCTTTGTTTTAATGCATATTTGCGATCCTTGGCATAACCACCCAAATCGTAGAATGCTCCGGGGCAAGATCAACACGGTCTGGTTTTGCAGACAACTTATCCGAGTTGTCCAGGGGCGCCTCACCTTCCGGTTGGGAGATTATGATGGACGCAGCTCGCGACCACAATGCCGTGCCGGGTGGCCAGGGAGCCACCGGCTCTGCCGATGTTACCGACAACGTCGTGACCCTGGAGCGCCAGCGCACCGACGCGCCGGAAGCGCCCGAGACCAAGAAGACCGAGCCCCAGAAGACCGAGGCTCCTGCGGCTCCGGCGCAGACCAAGCCTACCGCCGCTGCCGGCAAGAAGAAATCCAAGGCCCGCACCGTCCTGCCGATCCTGCTGGTCGTCGCCCTCGCGGCGGGCGGCTGGTACGGCTATGACTGGTGGACCAATGGCCGCTTCATGGTCGAGACCGACGACGCCTATGTGCAGGCCGACGTCTCGACCCTGGGCGTCAAGGTCTCGGGCTATGTCGACAGCGTGCCGGTGCAGAATGGCGACAGCGTCAAGGCCGGCGACGTCATCGTCAAGCTCGACGACACCGACTATCGCACCGCGCTCGAATCCGCCAAGGCCAAGCGCGTCACCCAGAACGCCACCATCGCCCGCATCGACCAGCAGGTCGTGGCCCAGCAGGCGGCGATCGAAACCGCCAATGCCGGGGTCGCCTCGGCCAAGGCCGGCATCGAATCGGCGCAGGCCGGCATCGACTCGGCCAAGGCCGAGATCGTGCGCGCCAATGCCGCCTTCGAACGGGCCGACACGCTGGCCGCCCAGAATTTCGGCTCCAAGGCCACACTCGACCAGGCCACTGCCGACCGTGACAAGGCCAATGCCGGTCTTGCCAGTGCCAATGCCACGCTCACCAATGCGCAGGCGAGTCTCAACAGCGCCCAGGCCAACGTGATCGCGGCCAAGGCCAATCTCGCCGTGACGCAGGCTCAGAAGGCCGAGGCCGAGCAGGGTGCCAAGGAGCTCGACGTCGCCATCGTCAAGGCGCAGAACGATCTCGACGCCACCGTGGTTCGCGCCCCCACCGACGGCGTGGTCGGCAACCGCGCCGCCCAGCCGGGCCAATATGTCTCCCCCGGCTCGCGCCTGATCGCGCTGGTGCCACTCAAGAGCATCTACATCGCGGCCAACTTCAAGGAAACGCAGCTCGGCCCGCTGGTATCAGGCCAGAAGGTGGAAGTCTCGGTCGACTCGATGGACGGCAATACCTTCGAAGGCGTCGTCGGCAAGTTCTCGCCGGCCTCCGGCTCGATCTTCAGCCTGCTGCCGCCCGAGAACGCCACCGGCAACTTCACCAAGATCACGCAGCGCGTGCCTGTTCGCATCGAGGTGCCCGCCGACCTCGCCCTCAGCGGCAAGCTGCGCCCCGGGCTGTCGGTGGTGGTGACGGTCGACAGCCGCACCGGCCCGAAGGGGTAGTGCCACGAGAAAGCCTTCTCCACGCAGTGGGGAAGGTGGCCCGGCGAGGCCGGGTCGGATGGGGTGTGGTCCGCTCGCACGCCCTATCCGGATAAGATCAACGAACGACCCGCACCCCATCCGGCATTTCTTCGAAATGCCACCTTCCCCATTGTGTGGAGAAGGCTTTCGCGCGCTTCGTCCGGCAAGGATGCGGCGAAAAGGACCAGGAGGCCGCCATGGCCACCGCAACCGCCACTGCCATTCCGGCACCCGCCGACGACAAGATCGACAAGCGCAAGCTGATCGCCTTCCTGGCGATGGTGTTCGGCATGTTCATGGCGATCCTTGACATCCAGGTCGTCTCCGCCTCCCTGCCCCAGATCCAGGCCGGCCTCGGCGCTTCCGGCGACGAGATCCCCTGGGTGCAGACGGCCTACCTGGTCGCCGAAGTGGTGATGATCCCGCTCTCGGGCTTCCTCTCCCGCGCCTTCTCGACGCGCTGGACCTTCGCGGTGTCCTGCGCAGGCTTCACCGTCATGAGCTTCATGTGCGGTACCGCGACCAACATCAACGAGATGATCATCTACCGCGCGCTGCAGGGCTTCATCGGCGGCGGCATGATCCCGACCGTGTTCGCGGCCGCCTTCACCATCTTCCCGCGCTCCAAGCAGGCCATCGTCTCGCCGATGATCGGCCTGGTGGCGACGCTCGCCCCCACCATCGGCCCGACGGTCGGCGGCATCCTCACCGATGCGATCTCCTGGCACTGGCTGTTCTTCATCAATGTGGTGCCGGGGGTGATCGTCACGCTGATGACCTTCTCCATGGTCGATTTCGACGAGCCAGACCTGTCGCTGCTCAGCAATTTCGACTGGACGGGCCTGATCTCGATGGCGGTGTTCCTCGGCGGCCTCGAATATGCGCTGGAAGAAGGGCCGGGACATGACTGGTTCGCCGAGACGCCCGTCCTGGTGATGTCGGTGCTCGCAGCCATCGGTGCCCTGGTGTTCTTCGCCCGCGTGCTGCTGGCAAGGCAACCCATCGTCGATCTCTACGCCTTCAAGGACGGGAACTTCGCCACCGGTTCGCTGCTTTCCTTCGTGCTGGGCGTCGGCCTCTACGGCCTTACCTATCTCTTCCCCGTCTATCTTTCCGCCGTGCGCGGCTATGATTCGCGCATGATCGGCGAGACCATGTTCGTCACCGGCCTGTGCATGTTCTTCACCGCGCCGATCGCGGGCAACCTCACCCGCTTCGTCGATCCGCGCCTGATGATCGCTGGCGGCTTTATCGGCTTTGCCGCCGGCACCTGGATCATGACCGGCATCACGCATGACTGGGATTTCTACGAGATCCTGCTGCCGCAGGTCCTGCGCGGCGTCTCCTTGATGATCTGCATGGTGCCGATCTCCAACATCGCCTTAGGCACCCTGCCCCCCGCCCGCATCAAGAACGCCTCCGGCCTGTTCAACCTGATGCGCAATCTCGGCGGCGCGGTGGGGCTTGCCATCATCAACACCTCGCTCAACAAGCGCCAGGACCTGCATCTGTCGCGCCTGGGCGAGGCGGTGAACTGGAGTCGCGACAACGTCCTGCAGGCCTATGACAACATGAAGGCGGGCTTTGCCGCCTTCGGCGCGGCCGCCGACCAGATGACCGTCGCCAGGCTGGTCAGCCTGATGCGGCGCGAGGCGTTGGTGATGGCGTTTTCGGATGTGTTCCTGCTGCTGACGCTGCTGTTCGGCCTGCTCAGCCTCTCCGTCTTCATGCTGAAGAAGCCGCAGATGGCGGGCGGCGGCGGTGGGGGCGGGCATTGAGGAATTGGGAGGCTGGTCCGAAGACCGGCCCCCCAACAGCCTTGCAACGAACCCCGATCCGGCCTAACCACGTCAACCTGATCTTTCCAAACTGACAGGGTGAACCATGCCCGACGAAAACCGGGGAATGGACGACGGCAACGTCATTGCCGTCATGCGCAAAGTGGGACAGGCGGCTCGATCGGCCGCGCGGATCCTGGCGCTCGCCCCGGCCCCAGCCAAGAATGCCGCGCTCGAGGCGATGGCCAGGGCGATCCTCGCCAATGAGGCCGCCATCCTGGCCGCCAATGCGTTGGATGTCGCCGATGCGCTCGCGCGCGGCCAGATCGCTTCCTATGTCGATCGCCTCACCCTCGACGAGAAGCGCATCGCCGGCATTGCCGCGGCCATCCGTGAAGTCGCTGCCCAGCCCGATCCCGTCGGCCATGTCCTGGCGAGATGGACGCGGCCGAACGGCCTGGAATTCGAGCGTGTCTCGACGCCACTCGGCGTCGTCGGCGTGATCTTCGAGAGCCGTCCCAATGTGCTGGCCGATGCCGGCGCACTCTGCCTGAAGGCAGGCAATGCCTCGATCCTGCGCGGCGGCTCGGAGAGCTTCCGCACCTGTGCCGAGATTGCCAAGGCATTGAGAGCCGGCCTGCTGGCTGCCGGATTGCCCGAAGCCGCCATCCAGATGGTCCCCACGGCCGACCGCTCCGCCGTCGGCGCCATGCTGGCCGGGCTTGACGGCAATCTCGACGTGCTGGTACCGCGCGGCGGCAAGAGCCTGGTTTCGCGCGTGCAGGCGGAAGCCCGCGTGCCGGTGTTCGCCCACCTGGAAGGCGTCAACCACACCTATGTTCATGCCGGCGCTTCGCTCGACATGGCCATCCAGGTCGTGCTCAACGCCAAGATGCGCCGCACCGGCGTGTGCGGTGCCACCGAGACCCTGCTGGTCGACCAGGCCGTAGCCCCCGTCTTCCTCAAGCCACTGGTCAAGGCCCTGCTGGAGGCCGGCTGCGAGGTCCGCGGCGATTCGCGCACCCTCTCGGTCGATCCCCATGTGAAGCCGGCCGACGACACCGACTGGGCCACCGAATATCTCGACGCCATCATCTCGGTGAAGGTGGTTTCGGGCCTCGATGCGGCGCTCGCCCATATCGAGCGCTACGGCTCGCACCACACCGATGCCATCGTCACCGACGACGAGGCCGCCGCCCAGCGCTTCCTCACCGAGGTCGATTCGGCCATCGTGCTGCACAATGCCTCAACCCAGTTCGCCGATGGCGGCGAATTCGGTTTCGGCGGCGAGATCGGTATCGCCACCGGCCGCATGCATGCCCGCGGCCCTGTCGGCGCCGAGCAGCTCTGCTCGTTCAAATACCGTGTGCGCGGCCATGGCACTGTGAGGCCTTAGCCCGGGATCCCGGTATGCCTGCATTCCCGCGAATGCCCCATTCCCGGGAAAGCGCCCTTTCCCTTGAGAACTGGCATTGGCGCCCCGCCATTGCTACATAGGGCGGGAGAGGTTTCCATGGCACACAGCCACTCCCACGATCGCGACCATCGCGGACATAGCCATGATGGCCATGACCATGACGGCTCTACGCCCGTCTTCGCCGAGCCTGGCCATGATCACAGCCACTGCAGCTCGACCGTGCTCGCTCGCGCGGAAAGCCTCTCGGCCGAGCGCGGCGTCCGGCTGACCCAGATCCGCCGCCAGGTGCTGGAGGCGCTCGCCGCCACCCACCAGCCCATCGGTGCCTATGAGCTGATCGAGAAGCTGGAGGATGCCGAGGGCAAGCGCCCTGCCCCGATCACGATCTACCGCGCGCTCGACTTCCTGCTCGAACAGGGCTTTGCCCATCGCATCGAAAGCCGCAACGCCTTCATCGCCTGCGCCCATGACCACAAGGACGGCAGCGTGGTGATGTTCCTGATCTGCGAGAGCTGCGGCACAGTTGGCGAGGCCGAGTCGGAGGCCGTCGGCAAGGCGCTCACCGCAGCCGCCGGCGCCATCGGCTTTCAGCCGCGCGGCCAGGTCATCGAACTCGCCGGCATCTGTCGCCACTGCCGAGCGAAGGCACAGGGTTAGCCCTTTTTGGGACCGCGAACGTCCGGCCCGCTCTTGGGAGCACTGGGCTCTAGGCAGAGGAAGAGCGGACGGGACGTCCGCGCACCCGGAAAGTTTCCGGAAACGGGCCGCTTGACTCTCCACTTGGTGGAGCCCGTAGAACCGCGCCATGAGCGACAGAACCTACACCATCGGCGAACTTTCCAAGCTGAGCGGCATCGCCGTCAGGCGCATCCGCTTCTATTCCGACAAGGGCCTCCTGCCGCCCACGGCACGGGCTGAAAGCGGCTACCGCGTCTATTCGGAGGCGGACCGGGCCAGGCTCGATCTTATCCTCGCTCTGCGCGATGCCGGCGTGAAGCTCGGCGACATCGCGCGCCTGCTCGCCCGCCGCCTCGGCCTTGCCGATGTCCTGGCCCTGCGCCTGGAAGCCATCGAGGCCGAGCTGTCGGCCAAGCGCCGCATCGCTGCCGCCTTGCGCGCCACGCTGAAACTCGCCGATCCCACCCCGCAAGATTTGAGGAGACTGTGGACCGTGACCGCCCTGTCCCAGAACCAGTTCCGCACCGCAATCGAGAATTTCTACGATGAGGTCGGCGCCGGCGCCAGGATGGACCCGGCCTGGCGTGCCAGGATGATCGAGGCCTCCACCCCGGACCTGCCCGACGATCCCAGCCCCGAACAGATCGACGCCTGGACGGAACTTACCGGCATCCTCAGCGACAAGGCCTATATCAGCGAGATGCAGGCCAGCATGCGGCAATTGTGGAATGACGGCTTCGACCCTGCCGCCTATCGCCAGGTCTCGGACCAGACTTTCGACGAGGTGCGCGAGGCCATGGCCAAGGGAGTCGCGCCGAATTCGGACACCGGCCGGGCCATTGCCGAGACATGGCTGCAGAACTCGGCCCGAGCGATGAAGAAAGAGCCGGACCAAGCTTTTCTCGACTGGCAGCTCGAACAATATCGCAAGCACCATGCCCGTTCGCGGCGCTATCTGGAACTGATGGCGATCCTGCGCGGCGATCCTCCCAGCCAATTGGCGGCCAGCGAATGGGGCTGGATCGTCGAGGCCCTGTCGAGCCGGCTGTGAACCGAATGCGCCGTCATCCCGCGCGGATGGCCGCGATCAGCGCGCGCAACCCGGACGAGACGTGGCGGTGCCCAGGATAATAGAGGCAGAGGCCCGGAAAGGCCGGGCACCATTCGTCGAGAACACGTTCGAGACGCCCATCCGCCAGGGCTCCCATTACCAGATGATCGGGCACGAAGGCGATGCCGATGCCCTGGATCGCCGCCTCGACCATCAAGGGCTGGTCGGTCAACGTGAGGGGACCGGTGACGTTGATCGTCTCCGTCATGCCGTGACGCTCGAATTCCCAGCGATAGATCGCACCGCTTTCAAACCGGAAGCGGATGCAGGCGTGGCGATGCAAATCCTGCGGCACGGCCGGGCGGCCGTGGGCCGCGAAATAGTCCGGCGACGCCACCGCGGCGAAGCGTGCGGTCTCGGTGAGGCGAACCGCGATCATGTCCTGCGGCACCGCCTCGGCCAGCCTGATACCGGCATCGAAGCCATCGGCGACGACGTCGCTCAACCTGCCGTCGCTGACGATATCGAGATGGACCTGCGGATAGTCCCTGGCGAAGCGCGCCAGCACCGGCAGCAGCACGAGGCGGATCGCACCCTCGCTGGAATTGATCCGCACCGTCCCGCTGGGGATCTCGCGATAATCGTCGACCACCTGCAGCGCCTCGGCGATCGAGGATACCGCCGGCCTGAGCGTGGCGGCCAGCCGCACGCCCGCATCGGTAAGGGAGACACTGCGGGTCGTACGGTTGAACAGGCGGACGTCGAGGCGCTGTTCCAGGCTCTTGATGGAATGGCTGACGGCCGAGGGGGTCACATCGAGTTCGATCGCTGCCGCCCGGAAGCTGCGATGGGCAGCAACCGAGAGGAACACGGTGAGCGCGAGGAGATCGCCGCTCTTCAATTGATGAATATTTCTCATCTCTACATCAAGAATTGGCGAGATTGTTGCAGCAGTCAAGCTTCCATAGGGTAGGCCCCGATCTCGGTCATCGAGAACGGAGGAAAGACCATGTCAAAGAAAATCCTGATCACCGGCGCCAGTTCCGGTTTCGGTCGCGGCGCTGCGATCGAGCTCGCCCGCCAGGGGTACCAAGTCGTCGCGACCGCCGAAACCTGGCCCCAAGTACGCGGCTTGCGCGCCGACGCCGAGGCCGCCGGCGTCAAGCTCGAAGTCATCAAGCTCAACCTTCTCGACGACATCGATATCGCGCATGCAGCCAGCTACGACCCCGACATCCTCATCCTCAATGCCGGCGTGATGGAAAGCGGCTCCGTCGTCGACATCCCGATGGAACGCGTGCGAGAATCGTTCGAGATCAACGTTTTCGGCCATCTCAAGCTGGCTCAGGGCATCGTCCCGAAGATGGTGGCGCGCAAATCCGGCAAGGTGGTGTGGACCTCCTCGATGGGCGGCATCCTCGTCATTCCCTTCGTCGGCGTCTACTGCGCAACCAAGCACGCCATCGAAGCCATCGCCGGCTCGATGAGGGCCGAGCTGGCGCCCTACGGCATCAAGGTCGCGACCGTGAACCCCGGCGTGTTCGGCACCGGTTTCAACGACACCGGCGCAGAGAGCCACACCCAGTGGTATCGCGCCGATAGCGCGGTCGTGCCCATGCCCGACTTTGCCGGCGCCCTCGCAGACCAGAACGATCCCCAGGAGATGATCGACGCTATGGTCAATATCATTCCGGCCGAGGACCATCTCTATCGCACCATGCGCCCGCTCGACACGATCAAGGCGGCCAAGCAGTGGCAGGAAACCGAGTGGAGTCAGAATGCCTGAGATCACGCTCAACCACGCGCAGTCTGTTGTGTCTCAAGGTCGCGCGGCCGCAGAGAAGGCCGGCATGAAGGCGGTCTTCGCCGTGCTTGACAAGGGCGCGAACCTGGTGGCGTTCTCCCGCATGGACGGCGCCTGGCTGGCATCGAACGAACTCGCCATTGCCAAGGCCCGCACCTCGGTCATGTTTCAGGCGCCCACCGAAGCCCTGAATGCGCCGCTGCAGATCGGCCAGCCAGTCCCGCATTTCGACCACATCCACCATGGCGGCCTGCTCCTCATGGGCGGTGGGATACCCCTGTTCGACTCTGAGGGGGCCTTGATCGGTGGGCTGGGAGTGTCGGGTGGCAGCCCCGAACAGGACGCCGCTCTCGCCCGATCGGCGGTCGAGCAACAGAGCTGACCCCAGAACATCGGGCCTGTTTGCTGAATCAGGCCCTGCGTTCTATTCCCGAGCCAGATCGCTGCTGCGCTCGACCAGGTCCTTGATGTCCTGGCCGAGTTGCTCGAAACCGAAGCGCAGGGCGTAGAGGCGGCCGACCTCCTCGCTCTGGAGCTCCCGCAGCACGCCGGCCGCCCGCAACTTGTCCATGGCGGCGACATAGGCGGTAAGGCTGGTGTCGAAGCCCACGGCATCCGGCCCGAGATAGCCGCGCCGCAGGGCTTCGGCGATTCCGTGCAGCAGGCCGACGGTCGCGTCCCTCATCGCCTCCAGGGGCTCGGTCAGGGTCGGCGCTACCCGTTCCGGCAGAGCGCGCACGCAGACCCGGGCGATGATGACGAGATCATGCCGGACGCGGTAGAGCGTGCGCGCCATGGGTTCGGGATCGATGGCGGCGCTGAGATGGGCGCTGCGCTCGCGCACCGTCTCCTCCACGGCCGCATCGATCTGGCGCAGGCCGGCGCGGATGCGCTTGTTGATGCCGGCGAGCTCGGGCCGGCCCTTGCCGTCGATGAGGCTGCCCGTCAGAGCGAGCAGAAGTTCGGCATTGAGATCGGCCACGCGCGCGGCCGCGGCGGCGAGCGCCCCCTGCGCCCGAGCGGGCAGCACGAAGAGGGCGACGCCGACACCGACGATAATGCCGAGCGCGATCTCCGCGACGCGCTCGGCCGCATAGGCATAGGGCGGCAGCAGCGTACCGCCCGCCGGAATCAGCACGATCAGCGCCGTGATGGGCGCCACCCGGAAGCTCGGCCTGAGGGCGGAGGCCACCGCCATCGGCGCCACGGCCATCAGCACCGCCAGGCCGAGTGCGACATTGCCCTCATGATGCGGCATCACCACCGACACCGCCGCGCCCCATAGAGCCCCGAGCAGCGTGCCGGCCATCCGGTCCATCGCCGCCTTGACCGAGCCGCCCAGGCTGGCTTGCATGACGATGACGGAGGTGATCACCGCCCAGCTCGACTGGGAAAGATCGACCAGCTTGACCGCCACGAAAGTCAGGCCCGCCGCCACCGTGACGCGCACGGCCAGGGCCAGTTCCATACGCTTGGCCGCGAACCATTTGAACAGGCGTGCCGTGGCACCAGCGCCGATCATCATCAACCCATCACATCATTTGCAAGATGCGATGGTAGAAAGGTTCGGGCGGAGCGCAACCTCTGCGTTTTCCAAACCACGGTGTGCCGAACCTTGACGCGCCTGCCGGTGAGGTCCATGTCATCCCCAAACGAAACCAGCGGTGCCCGATGATCCCGTCCTATGCGCGCTTTGGCCTGATGTCCCGTCGCCTTACCGTTCCCGTCGATGTCGGCGGCGTCACGGTCGGTGGCGGCGCACCCATCGTCGTGCAGTCGATGACCAATACCGACACGGCCGATATCGATGGCACCGTGCGGCAGGTCGCCGCCCTGGCTCGCGCCGGATCTGAACTGGTACGCATCACGGTGGATCGCGACGAGGCCGCCGCGGCTGTACCGCGCATCAAGGAGAGGCTGATGCGCATCGGCGTGACCACGCCGATCATCGGAGATTTCCACTATATCGGCCACAAGCTGCTGGCCGACCATCCCGCTTGTGCCGAGGCGCTCGACAAATACCGCATCAACCCCGGCAATGTCGGCTTCAAGGACAAGCGCGACCGCCAGTTCGGTGCCATCATCGAGACGGCGATGCGCCATGACAAGCCGGTGCGCATTGGCGCGAACTGGGGCTCGCTCGACCAGGAACTGCTCACTCATCTGATGGACGAGAACGCCAGGAGCGAGGCGCCCGTCGATGCCCGCACCGTAACCTGGGAGGCACTGGTGCAGTCAGCCCTGCTCTCGGCCGATCGCGCGGTGGAAATGGGCCTGCCCAAGTCCCGCATCATCATCTCGGCCAAGGTCTCGGCGGTGCAGGATCTCATCGCCGTCTACAACGAGATGGCAAGCCGTTCCGACTATGCCCTGCATCTCGGCCTCACCGAGGCCGGCATGGGTTCGAAAGGCATCGTCGCCTCGGCCGCCGCCCTCTCGCCGCTGCTGCAGGCCGGCATCGGCGACACCATCCGCGTCTCGCTCACGCCGGAGCCCGGCGGCGACCGCACCCAGGAGGTCAAGGTCTCCCAGGAGATCCTGCAAGTGATGGGCATCCGCACCTTCGTGCCGCTGGTCGCCGCCTGCCCCGGCTGCGGTCGCACCACCTCGACGGTGTTCCAGGAGCTCGCCCAAAGCATCCAGGGCTTCATCGTCGATTCCATGCCCGACTGGAAGACGCGCTATCCCGGCGTCGAGACGCTGAAGGTCGCGGTGATGGGCTGCATCGTCAACGGCCCCGGTGAGAGCAAGCATGCCGATATCGGCATCTCCCTGCCCGGCACCGGCGAGACACCGACGGCGCCGGTATTCATCGACGGCCAGAAGGCCGCGACTCTGCGCGGCCCCGGCATCGCCGACGAATTCAAGCAGCTGGTGATCGACTATATCGAGAACCGCTACGGGGTTAGGCCCGCAGCGGAATAATCCCTGGGAACGCGGATGTCCTCCCCCGCCCCCTTGGAAACGTCACGACTGCAGGAAAAGAAAAGCGGGCGGGACGTCCGCGCTCCCAGGCTTAGCGATAGCGGTCCATCAGGTCGTAGGCGCTGGCGGCGGCCTCGGTCGGCCTGCCCCTCACTGGCTGGCCATCGAGCACGCCGATGTCGCGCAGCAGGTGATCCGAAAAGCCGAACAGGCCGACGAGGCGGCGCCGGACGGATGTCCGAGGAAGCCTGGCGCCCTGCCTGTCTTCCCGCGCGTTGCAATAAGATAGATCTATGTGGTGGAACTGAACGGCCGTCATGGCCAAATCTCCTGAGCGACAATTAACAATATCTGACAGGGATATTCCCATTTCCCGCGAGATGTGGCTAATTGAAGCTCGATTTGGAGCCATAAAATAGGCTTATAGCAAATGACGCTTCCGCTCCCTCCCCTCACCGCCATCCGGGTGTTCGAGGCCGTGGCCCGGCACCAGAGTTTCACGCGCGCGGCAAGTGAACTCGCCATGACCCAGGCCGCTGTCTCCTATCAGATCAAGCTGCTCGAGGAGCGCTTCGGCAGCCCGCTTTTCCTGCGCCGTCCGCGCCAGGTCGAACTGACCGAGGCCGGGCAACGCCTGGCGCCGGCCGTGAGCGAGGCCTTTTCCCTGCTCGCCCAGGCCTATGCCTCGGCGCGCGGCGATGCCGAGGGTGTGCTCACGGTCACGGCCTCGGTCACCTTCGCCACGACCTGGCTGGCCCGCCATGTCGGCGCCTTCCAGATCCGCCATCCGGCGCTTGCAGTGCGGATCGACGCCAATAATCAGCCGGTCGACTTCGCGCGCAACGATATCGATCTCGCGATCCGCCACGGCGACGGCGACTGGCCGGGCCTGTGCAGCCACCGCCTGCTTCCAGGCGAATATTCCCCCATGCTCAGCCCAAAGCTCGCCGCCACTATCGGCGGCGTGAAGCAGCCGGCCGACCTCCTGCGCCTGCCCTTGCTCGATCCTGGCGACACGTGGTGGGACGACTGGTTCGACAGGGTCAGGGTTGCCCGCCGGCCCACGAACTCGACGCACGGCCAGGCGCAAACGGCACCGGCGATCACACGCGGGCAGGACCGCTTCGGCAGCAACCATCGCGGCCCGGTGGAAATCCCCTGCATCGGTTCGCAGGCCTTCGTCGGAACCGCGGCGCTGGACGGCCAGGGTGTCGCCATCCTCTCGCGCGCACTATGGGCGAAGGACCTTGCTGAAGGGCGGCTGATCCAGCCCTTCGACGAAACGGCCGGCGAACAATCCTTCTATCTGGTCTATCCCGAAGCGCGCCGCAACCTGCCGAAGATCCGCGTCTTCCGCGACTGGATCCTGGACGAGGTCGGCAGGACCACCCATGTCGCCGGCCAGACCGAGGAGGCGATCGCCTCCTAGCGCGATCGGTGGTCCACGGTACCCGCTCAGCCGGCGACAATCGTGGCCGGTCAGCCAGTCCGCCTGCCTCTTACCTGTAACGATCGATCAGATCGCGGGCACTCGCGGCAGGCTCGCAGGGCCTGGCCTTTTCGCGGATGTCGACGGCCCCGATATCGCGCAGCAAATGGCAGGAGAGGCCAATCAAACCGCGCCTCCGCAGCCATGATCGCTGCCCCGGCCGTGATGCGGCCTGCTCCCGATCGCCAGTCTCGAAATAAGCTTGCCCTATGCGTACAACCTGCGCCATTGTCATGGCTAAATCTCCAATCCGGCCTTGATTTCGCCGTTTCACCCATGGTTCTTCCATGGAATCGCAGCGATGACGAATTGAAGCTCAAGCAAGGCCCATAAAGAGAGCTGATGCATCGTGAGCACCGCTTTGCCGCCGCTGACCGCCATCCGGGTCTTCGAGGCCGTGGCGCGGCATTTGAGCTTCACCCGCGCGGCGGGCGAGCTCGGCATGACCCAGGCTGCCGTTTCCTATCAGATCAAGCTCCTGGAGGAGCGCTTCGGCGGCCCGCTCTTTCTGCGCAAGCCACGCCAGATCGAGCTCAGCGTGGCCGGCCAGCGCCTGGCCCCGGCGATCACGGACGCCTTCGCCCTGATCGGCGAGGCCTATGCGGCGGCGCGCGGTGGCATCGAGGGCGTACTGACCGTCTGCGCCAAGGTGAGTTTTGCCACCAGTTGGCTTGCCCGCCATATCGGCGCCTTCCAGCTCGCCCATCCCGCCTTGGCGGTTCGTATCGAGGCGACCGACCGAGCCATCGATTTCACCCGCGAGGAAACCGACCTCGCCATCTTTTTCGGCGCCGGGGACTGGCCCGGACTGCAGGCACACCGCCTGCTTGCCGGTGACTACACGCCCATGCTCAGCCGCGGCCTCGTCGCTCGTCTTGGCCCGCATTACACGCCGGCCGATCTTCTGCGCCTGCCCCTTCTCGATCCCGGCGATCACTGGTGGCGCGAATGGTTCGAAGCGGCCGGCGTCAGCTATGAGATGCCCAAGCTCGTCTACAATCTCAGCAGCCAGGCGGTGATCAACGCGGCGGCCAAGGCGGGACAGGGGGTCGCCATTCTGTCCACCGCCCTCTATGACGACGATCTCGCCGAAGGGCGCCTGATCCAGCCCTTCGAGCTGGTGCTGGAGAGCGAACGCTCCTTCTACCTGGTCTATCCCGAAGCCCGCCGCAACCAACCCAAGATCCGCGCCTTCCGGGACTGGATCCTGGCGGAGCTGGCGGGTGGGCAACCTATTTCGGCCTGAGCCCGCGGCGGCGCACCGGCTCGGCCGCCGGCTGCACCAGTTCGGGCGGCGTCGGGCTTACAGGCCCCCGATAGCCGAGGGTCGCAAGGTGCTCACCCATATGGTCCGGTGGCGCCGCCTCGGCGCTGACGGCGGGTTTCTTGGGCAGGATCGGCACACTCACGCCACGGGCATGCAGATGCAGCACCGGGCCGCCCTCGCGCGGCGCGCTGCCATAGATCGGATCGCCGACGATCGGAAAGCCGGAGGCGGCGCAATGCAGGCGTAGTTGATGGGTGCGCCCGGTGCGCGGCTTGAGTTCCAGCCAGGTAAGCCCCTCGGCCCGGCCTAGCACGCGAAAATCGGTCTGGGCCGGCAGTCCATCCTCGGCCGGCTTCATCCACCAGCCGCGTTCGGGCGAACGCCGGGCGATCGGCATGTCGATCAGGCCACTTTCTTCGGAGGGGCCGCCCTCGACCACGGCCCAATAGGTCTTCTCGATACCGCCCTTGGCGAAGAGCTCGTTGAGGGTGCGCAGAGGCCGGGCATGCCGCCCGAGCACCAGGCAGCCGGACGTATCCTTGTCGAGCCGGTGCGCGAGTTCCGGATTGCGGGGCAGGCCGAAGCGCAACTGCTCCAGCATGGCGGTGAGATTGGGCCCGCCTTTCGGGCCGGCGTGCACGGGCAGACCGGCAGGCTTGTCGAGGATCAGGATCAGGGCGTCGCGGTGAACAAGCCGCGTGGTCAAATCGAGCGATATCATCGCTTAGCGCTATCGTGATCGGGCATTGTCGGCTAGAGGTTCCTTCAACATGAGACCATTTTTCGGTGGCAGGTTCGCCATCAAAGGATCCAGACCGTTTCGATGACTGAGAGCGACAAGCAAAAGCCCGGCTTCTTTTCACGGCTGTTCGGGCGAGGCGCTGCGGCGCCCGAGACCGAAACCAGGCCCGAGCAGACATCCGAGCAGGTGCTCCCGGCGCCCGTCGAAGAGCCACGCCCTGCGGAACCCGCGTCGGAACCGTTGCTCGAAGCGCTCACCGAGCCTGTTCCGCTGGCTGCGGCCGAGCTGGTCGTTCCCTCCGAACCCGAGCCTTCCGTCTCGCCTCCTCCTCCAGCACCGGAGCCGGCCCCCGCGAGCGAACCGGAGTCTGCTCCCGTTCCAGCTCCTGTTCCCGTCGAGAAAAAATCCTGGTGGCGCCGCCTGCGCGACGGCCTGTCGCGCTCGTCCAGCGCCATCTCGCGCGGCATCACCGACATCGTGCTCAAGCGCAAGCTCGATGCCACCACGATCGAGGAACTGGAGGATGTGCTGATCCAGGCCGATCTCGGCGTCGACGTCTCCACCCGCATCGCCGCCGCGATCGGCAAGGGGCGCTTCGACCGCCAGATCTCGCCGGAGGAGGTTCACCAGGTGCTGGCCAGCGAGGTCGAGGCCATCCTCACGCCGGTGGCCAAGCCCTTGGAAATCGACCGCTCCCGCAAGCCTTTCGTGCTCTTGATGGTCGGCGTCAACGGCTCGGGCAAGACAACCACCATCGGCAAGCTCGCCGCCAAGTTCAGCGCCGACGGCCTCAAGGTGACGCTGGCGGCCGGCGACACCTTCCGCGCCGCCGCCATCGAGCAGCTCAAGGTCTGGGCCGAGCGCACCCGCTCGCCCATCGTGGCCCGCGCGCAGGGTGCCGATTCCGCCGGCCTGGCCTTCGATGCCCTCAAAACAGCCCAGGAAAACGGCTCGGACGTACTGCTGATCGATACCGCCGGGCGCCTGCAGAACAAGGCGCTGCTGATGGATGAGCTCGCCAAGGTGGTGCGCGTGATCAAGAAGATCGACGAGAGCGCCCCCCATGCCGTACTGCTGGTACTCGATGCCACCGTGGGCCAGAACGCCATCTCGCAGACCGAAATCTTCGGCAAGACCGCCGGCGTCACCGGCCTCGTGATGACCAAGCTCGACGGTACGGCACGCGGTGGCATCCTGGTGGCGCTATCAGCCAAATTCGGCCTGCCGGTGCATTATATCGGCGTCGGCGAAGGCATCGACGATCTCGAACCCTTCTCTGCCCGGGACTTCTCCCGCGCCATTGCTGGGATGGAGTGAGCCATGACCATCGAAGCCACTGCCAAGCCGCGCCAGAAGGTCAACCCTCTGCTCAAGCTCGTGCTGGAAATGGGGCCGCTCGGCCTGTTCTTCCTGGCCAATGTCAGGCCGGAACTGTTCAATCCGCTGGTTGAGCACTTCATGGGACCGGCCCTGTTCGAGGGCCCGAGCGGCAACATCTTCACCGCCACCGCTGTCTTTATCCCGGCGACGCTGATCGCGCTCGTCGCCGGCTTCGTCCTTACCCGGCACATCCCTGTGATGCCGCTGGTCTCGGGCATCTTCGTGCTGGTCTTCGGCGTGTTGACGCTTTGGCTGCAGGACAAGACCTTCATCAAACTCAAGCCGACCATCGTCAACACGCTGTTCGGCCTGATCCTGCTGGGGGGCCTCGCCTTCGGCAAGCCCTTGATCCGCATCGTCCTCGACACCGCTTTCGACCTCAAGCCCGAAGGCTGGCGCAAGCTGACCTTGAACTGGGGCCTGTTCTTCCTGTTCCTGGCGGTGCTCAACGAGATCGTCTGGCGCAACTTCTCGGATAATTTCTGGACCAATTTCAAGGTCTTCGGCACCATGCCGATCACCCTGATCTTCGCGGCCACCCAGGTGCCGATCCTGATGAAATACGAAGTGAAGCCGGACAGCCAGGACGCCAACGGCCAAGGCGGCAGCCCGTGACCGGGCCGTTCGCCTATACGGTGTTTCAGGGGCGGGCCGGCGATCACAACGATCTGGCCATGCCCGGAGCCCGGGCGATCGGCGAGGCGCTGGCGCGCCGGACGGGGATTGCGCCCTTCGTGGTCGGCAGGCCGGAACCTGCGCTGAACAAGGGCTGGCGCGAAGAATTGGATGCGGCCCTGCCGGCGCTCAGACAATTGCAGGCCCGATTCGACGACGTGCTGGCAAGCGGAGCCGTCTCCATCGCCGCCACCAGCCGCTGCGCGGTCTCGCTGGCGACGCTGCCGGCGGTCGCCAGGCATCATCCCGATGCCTGTATCGTCTGGTTCGACGCCCATGGCGATCTCAACACGCCGGAGGCCTCGGCTTCGGGCTATCTCGGCGGCCTTGCCATTTCCGGTCCTGCAGGATTGTGGGATTCAGGCCTCGGGTCCGGCCTGAACCTCGATCGGCTCGTCCTCGTCGGCCAGCGCGATCTCGATCCCTTCGAGCAGGACTTGATCGACAGGCACGCCATCCCGCATGTCAAAGCGCGCGGCGACGTGGCAAGCGAACTGCGCAAGGCACTCGCCGGCCGTCCGGTCTATGTACATCTGGATTGCGACGTGTTGAATCCGGGCGTCGTTCCCACCGACTATGCCTGCGAAGACGGCCTGTCGCTCGCCGAACTCCAGGCCTGCTGCGAGGTGATCGCGGAACAGGCTTTCGTCGGCATCGAGATCGCCGAGTTCCAATATGCCTGGGAGCCGGGAGGGGAAGCCTTTTCCCCTGACCCGCTGCTCGATGCTCTGGCGCCGATCCTGGCGCGGTAAGCGCTTTCCGGCTTATCGGCTCACTTGAACCACTTGTCGTAGATCTTCTGGTAGGCCCCCGTCTCGATCGACTGGTGCAGCCACTGATCGACGAAGCCCTTGAGGCCGATGTCGCGCTGTACCCAATAGGCCTTCTCGGCGAAGTTGAACGGCTTGTCCGGATGCACGGCGCACAATACGCCCGGATGCAGCTTTTCCTGATAGAGGGTCTCGGAAGCATCGGTCATCATCAGATCGGCCCGGCCCGCCGCCACCTCGTCGAAGATCTTGGTGTTGTCGGGAAAGATCACGATCTTCGCCTGTTTCAGGCTGGCACGGGCGAATTTCTCGTTGGTGCCGCCGGGATTGGCGACGACCGTCACCTCGGGCTTGTCGATACCCTGAAGCGTCTCGAACTTGCCCTTGTCGGCGCAGCGGGCGATCGGCGTCTTGCCCTCGCGCATATAGGGACTGGAGAACAAGCCCTTCTTCTGGCGATCGAAAGTCACCGAGACGCCGCCCATGGCGACGTCGAACTTGCCGGCCTCGAAATCCGCCGAAAGGTTGGACCAGGTCGTCGGCACGATCTCAAGCTTCACCCCGAGTGTCTCGGCAAGGCTCCTGGCCTGATCGATGTCGAAGCCGGAGAACTCGCCGTTGGCGGGGTCCTTGTAGCTGAAGGGACGGTAGTCACCGGTGGACCCCACCCGGAGCACACCGGAAGCCAGCACGGCATCGAGCCCCAGGGCCGATGGTGCCTCCCGTGCGATAGCGGCGGGCGCCAGGCAAAGCAGGCCGAGACAGACGAGAAGCGGACGGAGCATGTGATTCCCCCAAAGCGGATTGTTGCACGCAGCATAAAGCCGCGAGGCAGGCATTCAACCCATCAGGATGATCCGCGCCCCTCCTCCGCCGCAGGGGCAGCGCCGCTATTCCGGCAGGAACAGGCGTGGCAGCTTGAGGCCAGGCAGGAAGGCACCGGCGCGGACCTTGCCGTCGGCGATGGTCAGGGGCACTTCGACCGCTGCCTTGCCATCGATATTGGTGGGCTTGCCCAGCACGGGCAGGCCGACGGTGAGGGTCGTCGCCACCATATCAGGCACCCGGCCCGATTGCTTGAGCGTCTGGGCGAGTTCCGGCACGCCGGCGAGGGCCACAGTCACGTCTCCGGAGGCAAAGCCGCTGGTTTCCAGGCCAACAGTGCCGGTCGCCCTGACGACGCTGGGGCCACGTTCGACCTGGGCCTGGGTGATGGTCAGCGTGCCACCGGCGGCGGCCCAGTCCCGCAGGCGCTCCGGCATCGGCATCGGCCTGAGGTCGATCTTGGTGATCACACCACGGAAAGTCCCTTTCATCGGGGAGGGAGCGCCGAGGAAGTCGTCGAGCGGCGCAATCGCCTTGGCGTCGATATCGGCGGCGAGATCATAAGCACCCGGCGCGGCATTGGTACCCTCGGCCAGGCGGATATGGACCTCGACATTGCCCTCCTCGACGAGATTGACGGCCTGATCACCACGCTTGACGTTGCCGCTGAGGCCCTTGATCACCACCGCGGCATTCTGCGGCCCGGAGGTCCAGATCGCCATGCTGGCCTCTGCGCTCTTCCAGTCGGCGGTGAGGGTCGCGCCGGCATCGTTCTTGTCGACCAGCACCATCGGACCCTTGGCTTCGAGCAGCACCTTGTTGGGCTGATAGACCTGGGCTACCGCATTCACCTCGGTAAGCGTGGCGCTGAAGGGGCGCCCGGCCCGGACGCTCTCGACCGTCGCCTGGCCGCAATGCATTTCCAGGCGGAAGGGATAGCCACCGATCGTCTGCTCGCCGCATTTGATCTGGCGGCCGAGTTCTGCCTGCTTGGTCAGGAAGCGGCCCCACTCGGCTTCGAGCCTGGTGGATGCATACCACCAGAAGCCCGACCAGGCGATCGCGACCAAAGCGAACAGGAAGGTCGGCAGGAAGATGCGGCGGGAGGAACGGCGCGGCGCAGGATTGATCAGGTCAGTCGGCACGAAAGGGTCTCGCTATAGCGTTTTGTGATTTGACGGTGTCACCAAGAACCGCAAAGACGCGCTGAAACAAGGAGTTAGAGAAAATAAGCGTTCAGTCGTGAACGCGTTTTGCTCTAGGATTGGCCGTGTTGCGGGTCAACTCATCGGCCTCTTGAAACGGCGCGATTTTAGAGCAGGAATAGTGTGATTCGAGCCAGCCTCTCCTCTATCGCGGAGAATTGGGCCGAAGTCAGGGCAGCATAAGGACCGACGACGTGTCTTCATCCATTCAAGAACTGATCGAAACCAGCCTGAAGACAGCGCTGGTGCCAGAGCGTCTTATCGTGCTCGACGAATCGGCCGCTCATGCCGGCCATGCCGGTCATCGTGAGGGTGGCGAAAGTCATTTCCGGGTGCGGATTGTCTCGCCGCATTTCAGCGGGCGCAGCCGTGTCGATCGCCACCGCCTGGTCAACGAGGCCCTCAAGCCGGCCTTTGCGCGAGGCGTTCATGCCCTGGCAATCGAAGCCAGCGCACCGGGCGAACCGGTGCGCTGGTAAGACCTGTCGTCGATCGTCAGTTGGAGGCGATCGAGCCGGTGAAGATATCCGGCATCGGCGTGAAGCTGGCGACGCGTAGCGGCTTCACCGCGGCGCCGGTAAACTTGTCGGCCCGCAGATCCTGATAGGCCGCCACACCGAAGCGCACCACCACCGTCTTGGACGGCGCCGCAATCAGCGAAGCCGTGGCACGGAGGTCAGGCTTGACCAATGTCGCCTGCTGCTTGTTGCGGGCGGCGGAGACCGGCGCCGACAGCGAAGCGAAGTTCTGCTTCTCGAAGCGCGTCGCGATCAGGGCCGGCCGCGGCGGGCGGGCTGTGTTGGTCACGGGCGCCGGATCGGCAAAGCCGAGTGCGCGCTGCGACTGGCGGTTGGCGCTACGCTTCATAAAGCCTTCGCTGCCCTGCGAAAGGTCGGCGAAGATCGGCGGCTTGGGGTCGAGCACCGGCCGCGTCACCGGCACCGGTGGCGGGGTATCCAGGGATGCGAGCTGCACGGGGGCCGCCTGGCTCTCCTCGGCCGCTGTGCCCGGACGCAGAGGCGGCAGTGGTACATTGGCAGCCATTTCGCCACCCGCCCCATTCGGCCCGGTCTGCCACATCATGCGCGGACCGGTATCGGCCGAGGCAAGCTGCGCTGCCGCGGCATCGGCCCCCTGAGCGGCATTGATGTCGTTGGGACGGCGTTCGGGCAGCGGCACGGGCGCCATGCGGCGCGGCGAAATCGCCAGTTCATCAGCCATCGCCATCTGCTGCATGGCCGGTAGTTGCGCTGCCGGAGCGGGCTGAGGTGGCACGGCCGGTATGCGGGCGCTGGCACGCGTGGTCGGCGCATAGGCTTGCGCCATCTGGGTCGGCGGTGGTGCACTGTTGCTGCGAGAACCGAACAGAGCCGCGAAGAAACCGCCGCCGCTGCTGGATCCGCCGGCATCATCCTCGCCGACGCTGCCACCGGCGGTACCGCCATTGCGGCGAATTTCGTTCATTGCCAGTTGGTAGCCGGCCATCGGTCGGCCATCGGAAGGCACCAGCACCGTCTTGCCATCGGGGAAGACGGAAGCGAGTTCGCTGCGCGACATGCGCGGCCACATGCGCACGCCGCCCGAATCCATATGGACGAAGGGCGAACCGGAAGACGGATAGAAACCGACGCCGCCGCGCTGCAGGCGCAGACCGGCCACACGCAGCTTGGACAGGGACACGCCGGGGATGAAATAGTCGACGGCCTTGCCGAGCGTGTGCTGGCTGAACTTGGCAACGCCGCGCGAACGCCGGCGCAGCATGTTGTTGGTGCCGGGCGATCGGTAGCCACCGATGACGTTGATGGGCTGGCTGGCACCGACCTGGCGATAGACCAGCCAGAGCGTGTCCATCGTTCGAGGATCCATGCGCGTAGGCTGGTTCAGGCGCCAGTCGCGAAAGAACCAGTCGAGCTGCTTCAGCGCAGCGGAATCATAGGAGCCGTTGCGCTTGAAGGTGATGTTGATGGTCTCGCCCGTATGCACATGGCGCATATAGAGCGAGCGGGTATCGCCATTGGCAATCGCGTCCTGCGTCGGCCCGACCAGAACCGTCGCCATCACGGTGGATGCGAGGGTAATGGCCAGAATGCGACCGGTACGCGAAACTTTGATCCGGGGCAAAAGGCTGATTGGATTCTGCACGATTAGCACTCTCGGCAAACAGGCGAGGGAACCAGCACGGAGCGTATTTCCACAAATGGGACGCTCAGCGCCAGGTCCGGATTGCCGGAGTCTTGCCGAGATTGGTTAAAGCACCGTTGATGCACCGTTCGACCCCTAATATCTAGCCGTTGAAACCGGCCTTGGGAGTGGCCTTTTGCTTGGGAAACGTGGCAAAAAGACGAACGCGGGCTGGCCTAAGCCAACCCTTACCAAACATGGTAAATCGTTGCATAACAGATTTCAGCCGGGAAGGCCAAGCGCCGAAATCACCTTCCGGTCATATCCGTAGATGTCATTGAGGCGCTGCAATTCACCATCACCGTCCACATAAGCAGTGAAATAAGCGATGTGGACCGGAATTTTCCTCTCCAAATCAATGCGCTGTTCGTCTCCGCCCTGCAGACCGCGGACGCGGTCCTCGGTCCAGCCATTGCCCATTACCAGCTCGGCAAATTTATAGGGGTTATCCACACGCACGCAGCCATGGCTGAAGGCCCGTTCGTCGCGCGAGAACAGGGTGCGCTGCGGCGTGTCGTGCAGATAGACCGAGAAATTGTTCGGGAACATGAACTTGATGAAGCCGAGCGCGTTGCGCTCGCCCGGCGGCTGGCGCACCTGCATCTGACCGCCGACATAGCTCACCTCATAGCCACGGCGCTCGAGATAGCCGGGGTCCTGGGCGAGCTTGGGCATATATTCCTTCTTGATGATCGACTGCGGCACGTTCCAGGACGGATTGACCACCACGAAGCTCATCGTGTCCGAGAAGACCGGCGTCGGCGTATTGGCCTTGCCAACCACCACCCGCGCCTCGTAGCTCAGCACGCCGTCCTTGGTGAACCACACCTTGTATTCGGGAACGTTCACGAAGACGTTGGTCAGGCCCATGTCGTGAGGAAGCCAGCGCCAGCGCTCCATATTGGCGATGATCTCGCTTTCCGCATTGGTGCGCGGCTGGCGCAGCGCGGCGTTGAGGGCGACCACAGTGGCCGGCCCCAGCGTACCGCTGGCCTTGAGATTGCGGGCAGCCTGGAACTCGCGCACCGCCGCCTGCAGCGCGTCGTCATAGACGTCGCTGTCGGCATCGCTGGCCGTCAGGCCAAGGCGCGTACGCAGCACCGCCACGCGCGTGTCGGTCATGCCCACCTTGAGCGTAGGACCGGCGGGCACCATCGGCAGGACGGCTTCGGCAGCAGCGGCACTGGCGGCCCTGACATCGGCCAGCTTCTGCTTCAGCGCCAGATATTGCGGCGAGACCGGGTTGTACCCTTCGAGCACTGTAACCGGATCGGAGGCGATCGCCACCGAGGCGAGCGCCGCAACCGGGTCGGGCATGTTGGGGGCCTTGGCGATGTCGCGGCTGATCTGCCTGGTGTCGACCCGGCCCGAGGAGGCCTGGCGGACATAAGTGAGGATGGCCGCGCTCAGCGCGATCTCAGCATCGGCCTGGGCATCGGCGCTCGCGCCGCTCAGGCTGTCGAGCCCGGAAACCCGGAAGGCCGCAGCGTCGAGACCGTCCTCGCTGGCGCGGTTCATGCGATCGACCAGCGCCTTGGCGGTGGGGGTGAGCACTCCATTGTCGATCCAGAGCGGCACAGCGCCGCGCAGAGCATAGAAATCGCTGATGGCCTGCGCATCGGCGCCGCGCTTGGCGGCGTAATCGGCAAGCCTGCCGGAAAGGTTGAGGGTAACCGCGGCAGGTGCGGCAGATGGCGCGGGGGCGGGCGCACTGGCCTCCGCCGGCGGCACGGGCTCGGCCTTCGGTTCGACCTTGGGCTTGGCCTGTGTCTCGGCCGGCACGGCAGCCGGGATTTCCGGCGTCGGAGCAGTTGCGGGCGCAGGCTGTCCGGCCGGTGAGGCTGTGGCCACGGACTGGGAGTCCCCCGGCGCGGCCGGGGCCGCCTCTTCCTTGGAAGGTGTTGCCGAGATCGAGGACGGCGTATCGGGAGCCACTGCCGTCTCGGCCGGTTTAGGTGCCATTTCGACAGGGGCCGGCACCGGCACCGGGCCGACCGGCGCGGGTGCAAGGGTCGCAGTGGAGGCCGGCGCACTCTCCGGCTTGACATGCTGCACGCTCATCCGCTCTTGCGGCGAAGCGGCGGCAGGCGCGGTCTGCGGCGTCGCCGGTGCGAAGGCGCTCTGCTTTTCACCGGCGCTCAGGCCGGGAACCACGGGCGTTTCGGCGGCGGACACAGGGCTATTAGGCGTATGGCTGTCTTGGGCATAGGCCGGGAGCAAAAGGGCGCTCAAGCTCAAAGCCAGAGCAACCGAACTCAACAAATTAGCGCGGTAACTCATAAGATTCCTCAATCCCGGCGCGAATTATCCGAACGCCGCCTGCAATAATGTGGATAGTGCCGAGTACCATGCCAGATTCAAGACAAATTCTGGTGTGCGAACAATCACGCGGCCTGGTGGGACTCGTTCAATTCACCGGCTCTCACGCCGATCGTGGCTTCGTCAAGCCCTAGTTCCTTGAGCTTGCGATAAAGCGTGGATCGCCCGATGCCGAGCTTGCGCGCGACCTCGGTCATCTGTCCGCGATGATGGCGGATGGCGAATTTCAGCATGTCCGTTTCCAGCGATTCCAGCGTGCGAACATCTCCCCGTGCATCGAGCATGGTCATGGTGTGGGGTTCGCGCACCGTGATGATCTCGCGCAACGGCGACCCGGTGATCATGGCCGGGCCGATATGAACCGGCTTGGGCGGCAGCAGCGGTGCAGAGGGGATGCGCACATCGAAGCCATCCACGCGGGCGGCGATCTGAGGCAGATCGGGCACGCCGATCTCGTCGCCCTCGGCGAGGATCACGGCGCGATACATCGCGTTTTCGAGCTGGCGCACATTGCCGGGCCAGTCATAGGCGGTGAGCAGCGCCACGGCCTCGGCGCTGATGCTGCGTACGGCCCTGCCCTCCTCGGCCCCGAAGCGGGCGAGAAAATGCCAGGCGAGATCGGCAACGTCCTCGCGCCTTACCCGCAGCGCCGGCAGCATGATCGGGAAGACATGGAGGCGGTAATAGAGATCTTCGCGGAACAGCCCCGCCTTGACCAGGTCGATCAGGTTGCGGCTGGTCGAGGAGATCAGCCGGAAATCCGTGCGCACCGCCCGCCGGGCCCCAAGCGGCTCGATCTCGCCGCTGCGCAGCGCGTCGAGCAGCTTGACCTGCAAAGCGGGCGACAATTCGCCGACATTGTCGAGGAAGAGTGTGCCGCCATGGGCCTCCGCCAGCTTGCCGGCCTGCTTGTCGACAGCGCCGGCTGCGTTCTTGTCCTGGCCGAACAGGATGCGCTCGGCCTCCTCCTCCGGCAGGGTACCGCAATTGACGGCCACGAAAGGCCGGCCGCGGCGCTCGCCGCCGCCATGGATCGCTTGGGCCACCATCTGCTTGCCGGTGCCGGCCTCGCCCTCGATCAGCACGGGAATGGTCGAGCCGGCCGCCTTTTCGGCAAGGCGCACCACCCGCTCCATCTCCGGGCCGCGCGCGACCAGATCCTTCAGGCCGAGCTGGCCCATGGCGCGCTTGGCGAGCACGCGCACTTCGCGTTCCAAGGCACGATGCTTGAGGGCATTGCGGATCGAGGCCTGCAGGCGCTCGGCGCCGACAGGCTTGACCACGAAATCGGCCGCACCCGCCTTCATCGCCGAGATCACGGCATCGATGGAGCCGTGGGCCGTCTGCACGATCACCGGAACCTGCAGGCCGCGGGCGCGCATGCGTCCGAGCACACCCATGCCGTCGAGATCGGGCATCACCAGATCCAGCACGAGGAGATCGATCTTGCCGCCTTCGAGTTCGCGCAACGCCGCTTCGCCGCTGTCGACAAGGCGGGCGTGATAGCCAAAACGCCTCACCATGGCCTCCAGAAGCCGGCATTGCACCGGATCATCGTCGGCGATCAGAACAGTCGAGCCCATCAATCCCCCGTCCCATTTCATTCGGTGCAGCGATCGGATGCCGATCCCTGCCGAAGCCCCGGCACCACCGCGTCAGCGCAAGGTAGCCAGTGGCCAGGCCTCGCAATTTCACCCGGGCGAAGCGCCCTGTGTGCCGTTTCGGATCATCTAGGAGCAGAAGCGTGAAGGACTGCTTAACGACGTTGGATGAAAGTTACATTCCACTGAGACGGTTGAAACCGCGGCCGCGAACGGCGATATGTGGGACCATCACGGGGCCGCGTCGCCGGCCCGGCAATGGCGTTTGGCGACTTGGCGGCAACGACAGGAATCGCAAGGACGCGTCGAACCAAAGAGCCGGGGCACGCAAGCGTTCAGGCCTGAACGCGCCTTGCCCCAGGCAGTGTTTCCCGACGAGGCCCATGGATGGACCTCGTCGGGAAACACTGCAAATATTTGATATCTTGCGGTCTCAAGGAGTTTTCATGGCCGGCAAATCTTTTTCCGCATCCTCCGGTTCCGCCTCGTCGGAGACCGCCAGGGCCGATTCGCAGGAGACCAAGGCCGACCGGAAGGGCAGCGAGCTCGGCCGGTTGCCGGAATGGAATCTCGCCGATCTCTATCCGGGCATCGATTCGCCGGAAATCACCGCCGATCTCGACAAGGGCCTCGCCGACTGCCTGGCCTTCGAAGAGGGCAACAAGGGCAGGCTCGCCGAGATCCTGGCCGGCAAGGACGGCGCCATCAACCTCTCCGCCATCATCAAGACCTATGAGGGCATCGAGGACAGGCTCGGACGCATCGCCTCCT
Organism: Labrys sp. F242; assembly: GCF_057813875.1. Taxonomy (NCBI): domain Bacteria; kingdom Pseudomonadati; phylum Pseudomonadota; class Alphaproteobacteria; order Hyphomicrobiales; family Xanthobacteraceae; genus Labrys; species Labrys sp. F242. The sequence goes on from NZ_JBVASG010000002.1 coordinate 109,721, forward strand.
TCGCCGGCCTCGTCTACGCCGGCGACACCACAGACCCCGCCCGCGCCAAATTCTATGGCGACGTGCAGGACAAGCTGACCACGGCCTCCTCCCACCTGCTGTTCTTCACGCTGGAGCTCAACCGCATCGACGACGGTGCCTTGGCCGAGGCGGTCAAGGACGAGGCGCTCGCCCATTGGAAGCCCTGGCTGGACGATATCCGCATCGAGAAGCCCTATCAGCTCGAGGATCGCGTCGAGCAATTGTTCCACGACAAGTCGGTGACCGGTCGCGGGGCCTGGAACCGCCTGTTCGACGAAACGATCTCGGGCTTGCGCTTCAGGGTTGAGGACAGCCAAGAGCTGACGCTGGAGCCGACCCTGAACCTGCTCCAGGACCCCTCCCCCGCCAAGCGCGAGAAGGCGGCTCACGCCCTAGCCCGCACCTTCAAGGACAATCTCAGGCTGTTCACCCTGATCACCAACACCCTGGCCAAGGACAAGGAGATCTCGGACCGCTGGCGTGGCTTCGAGGATGTCGCCGATTCGCGCCATCTGTCGAACCGGGTCGAGCGCGAAGTGGTCGATGCCCTGGTCTCGGCGGTGCAGGAAGCCTATCCGCGCCTGTCGCATCGCTATTACCGCCTCAAGGCCAAATGGTTCGGGCTCGACCAGCTCAACCACTGGGACCGCAACGCGCCGCTGCCCAAGGTCGAGAGCACCCCGATCAAGTGGGAGGACGCGCGCGGCACCGTGCTCGAGGCCTATGCCGGTTTTTCGCCGCGTATGGCCGGCATCGCCCAGCGCTTCTTCGACGAATACTGGATCGACGCACCCGTCCGCCCCGGCAAGGCACCCGGCGCCTTCGCCCACCCGACCGTGCCCTCCGCCCATCCCTATGTACTGCTCAACTATCAGGGCAAGACGCGCGACGTGATGACGCTCGCCCATGAATTGGGCCATGGCGTCCATCAGGTGCTGGCGGGCCATAACGGCGCGCTGATGGCGCCGACGCCGCTGACTCTGGCCGAAACAGCCTCGGTGTTCGGCGAGATGCTGACCTTCCGCGCCTTGCTGGCCCAGGCCGCCACGCCCGCGCAGAAGAAGGCCATGCTCGCCGCCAAGGTGGAGGACATGATCAACACGGTGGTGCGCCAGATCGCCTTTTATTCCTTCGAGCGCAAGGTGCATGTCGAGCGCCGCCAGGGCGAGTTGACCGCCGACCGCCTCGGCGAGATATGGCTGTCGGTTCAAGAGGAAAGCCTCGGATCCGCCATCAAGATCGGGCCGGGCTACGAAACCTTCTGGACCTACATCCCCCACTTCATTCATTCACCCTTCTACGTCTACGCCTACGCCTTCGGCGATTGCCTGGTGAACTCGCTCTACGCCGTCTACGAGAAGGCCCATGAGGGCTTTGCCGAACGCTATCTCGCCATGCTGGCGGCCGGCGGCACCAAGCACCATTCCGAACTGCTTGCCCCCTTCGGCCTCGATGCCCGCGATCCCGCCTTCTGGCAGATCGGGCTCAATCTGATCGAGAGCATGATCGTGGAGCTTGAAGGGATGGAATGAGGTTTTCGGCTGAGGCATGCCATTGGCATGCCTCAGCCGGCAGCAATAGCCTCCAGTTCCACCAGCCAGCCCGGCTCTAGCGTGCCGACCACGATCGCCGTGGTGGGGATGCGGCGGGCGCCCAGGGCTTTGAGCCGCGCCGCCTGATTGGCCTCGGCAAAGGCTGTGTCGGTGAGATAGCTGGTGACGCGCACGAGATTGTCGACCGTCATGCCGGCTTCGGCGAGGATGCACCGAATGTTGGACCACAGCCATTCGAGCTGTTCCTCCAGGCTGCCGGGCACCCGGCCATCTGGATCGAGGCCCATGGTTCCGCTGAAGAAAAGCAGACGCTGCATTCCCACCACTTCCATGGCGTGAACATAGTCAGGCGTTGCCTCATAGATGCCGTTACTGGGGTTTCGTACGATCATTTGCATGGTTTTTCTCCCTCGGCGAGCGCATGTTGAACAGAACGATCTTCGAGGAAAAGAGCTTTTTGCCGAATGAAATCAAAAACGAAGGATCTTCAGCCGAATGAACGGGCGGACCGTTCTCTCGATGATTTCGACCGAAAGATCTTAGGCGCCTTGAGCGTCGACGCGCGCCAGACCTATGCCGAGATCGGCCAGAGCGCCGGGCTTTCCGCACCGGCCGTGCACGAACGCGTCAAGCGCTTGCGCGAAGCCGGCGTGCTCAAGGGCTCGACGGCCGTGCTCGACGCCCAGGCCATCGGCAAGCCCTTCCTCGCCTTCGTGCATGTCGACACCGAAGGCTGGGGCAAGAGCGAGCGCATGATGACGCTGCGCCGCTTTCCCGAGGTGGAGGAAATGCATTCGGTGGCGGGCGATACCGGCGTGATCATGAAGGTGCGCACCCGAAACGCCCGGGCGATGGAGCATTTCCTCTCCCAGCTTTATGTCCTGCCTGGCGTCAGGGGGACCAAGAGCTATGTGGTGCTCTCCACCTATCTGGAACGAGCGATCCAGCCTCTGGCCACCGAGAATTGGCCCGAGATCCCGCTTCCGCCGGCCTAGGTCCGATCTCCGACGCTCCTGGGCAACGTCCGCCTGCCCGCAATGCCCGCGCAATCCGCCCTCCCTAGGTTGCGCCCGCATTCGGGAGCCGTTCGATGATCCGCAGGAAACAATGGACCGCAAGGGCAGCCGGTTACGGGCTGCATGCCTATATCAGCGGCGTGATGCGCACCACGCGCTTCGCCCCTCTGCCAAGCGAGCAGCGGCCCTGGGAGCGGACCGATGGTTCCTTCATCGCCCTGACCTGGCATGGCCAGCAGATGCTGAGCATCGCGGCCCTGCGAGGTGCGCCGCGCACCAGCGTGCTGGTCTCGCTGCATTTCGACGGTACGGTGATCGCCACGGCGCTGGCGCGCGCCGGCTATGGCACCATTCGCGGCTCCGGCACCCAGACCCGCGCCAAGATTCGGGGCAAATGTGGCATCCCGGCCTTCCTGGCGATGCGCCAGGCGCTGGAAACAGGCACCAACGTACTGATGACGGCCGACGTGCCCAAGGTCGCGCGGGTGGCCGGCAAGGGCGCGGTGCAGCTGGCCCGGGCCACCGGGCGGCCGATCTTCCTCTTCGCGGCGGTGACCAGTGCGCGGATCGACCTCGACAATTGGGATAAGGCCAGCGTGGTGCTGCCTTTCGGGCGCGGCTGCGTGCTGTGGTCGGAAGCCCTCGTCGTACCCGGTGATGCTGATGCTGAGGAAATCGATGCGATCAGCCATCGCATCACCGCAGGGCTCGACAGCTTGCACGCAGAGGCGCATCGGCGACTGCGTTCAGGGACCTGACCGCTCCCCTTTCGCGTTTTGGCTAGATATTGACGCGCTTTAGCGCAGCTGTGCGTTCCGAGGAGGCAGAGGACGAAGATAAGAGGCGTGGAATCTGGGCGGAAGTACCGTTCCTCCCATGGCCGAACGGCGGACGCGGGCATGGCAATTCTTCTCGGTCTGGCGGCTGCCCTATGTTGGGGTGGCACAGATTTTCTCGGCGGCGCGGCTGCACGCACGCTCGGGGTGCGCCGATCCCTATTCTTCAGCCAGGCTATCGGCTTTGCCGGCCTGTCCCCGCTGGTTTTGTTCCTGCCCACCATCCGCGGCCAGATGGCGTCGGCGCCACCACCTATGGCGCGATCACCACCTTGCTATCGCTGGCGACCGGTGAGGTGCTGCGCGGCGAAAGGCTGTCGCCGCTGCAATGGTTCGGCATCGCTGCCGCCCTCTTCGGCGTCGTCCTGCTCAGGATCGAGGGCTAGCCGGCGTCCCCGGTACCGCCGTCTCATTCCGGCGCAGGGGCGACCAGCCGAGCGTCATGCCCGCGGCCGCGACCAGGATGGCGCCGGCACCAACCATTTGCAGCCAGTCCAGGCGATGGCCGAAGGCGACGAAGTCGACCAGGATCGCCACCACGGGATAGATGAAGGAGAGCGCGCCGGTGAGGCTGGTCGGTAATTTCTGGATGGCACCATAGAGCAGGATATACATCAGCCCGGTATGGACGACGCCGAGCGTGCCCAAAATCGCCCAGGTCTGCTCCCCCGTGGGCGGATGGGCCAGGCTGGCGAGCGGAGCCAACATCAGGGTGCCGACGATCGCCTGGATGAGGGCTATCAGATGCGGCGGCACCCCCTTGAGTTTCTTGGCGACCAGGGCCGCGATCGCATAGAAGAAGGCGGCGCCGAGCGCCAGGCCGATGCCGACCAGGTAACCGGTCCCGGCGGCCCCGCTTTTGGCCTGCACGATGCCGAGCATGCCGGCAAAGGCGAGGCCGAGCCAGAACAGCTTGGACGCCGTCAGCTTCTCCGAGAAGAACAGCACGCCGAACCCCACCAGCATGAAAGGCTGGGTGTTGTAGACGGCGGTGGCAATCGAGATCGAGGCGCGCGGATAGGCGGCGAACAGCATCAGCCAATTCGCCACGATGGCGACGCCGCCGATCACGGCGAGCCCGATCTGCCGCACTGTAATGACATCGCGCCTGTAGAGGCCAAGCCCCAGGCAGATCAAGGCGAGCGTGCCTGCCCCGAACAGGCAGCGCCAGAACACTACGTCGATGACGGGCTGGCCCGACAGGATGACGAACCAACCGATCGTCCCCGATATGATCATGGCCGCCGTCATTTCGGCCGTTCCGCGGAGCTTGTCCATGGCATCTACCTCTCAATGGAGGCTCAATTCTATTCGGGCTCTTTGCGAATTTATATGGATCGGATAAGGTTGAATATGGCATCCTCCTAAATTACGAAGGACAAATAACGGATCGACATCATGCTTGATGAAGTGGACAAACGCATCGTCGACATCCTGGTCGAGAATGCCCGTATCTCGCTGAAGGAATTGGCGGGCCGGGTGAACCTGTCCTCTCCCAGCACCTCCGAGCGTCTCAAGCGCCTGGAGGAGCGCGGCGTAATCCGGGCCTTTACCGTGGACGTCGATCCGCACGCCCTCGGCTATACACTACAGGCGATCGTGCGCATCCGCCCCCTGCCCGGCCAGTTGCAGCGGGTGCAGGGCCTGATCGAGGAGATCCCGGAATTCTCCGAATGCGACAAGGTCACCGGCGACGACTGCTTCGTCGCTCGGCTGCATCTGCGCTCGATCGAGCAGCTCGACGAGATCCTCGACCGCCTGATCGACAAGGCCGAGACCAACACCGCCATCGTCAAGGCGCAACCGGTGAAGCGGCGCCTGCCGCCGCTGTGAAGGACTGCCTCATAGCGGCGAAATCACCGCAAGAACAGCAGCGTGCCGGTCGCCACCAGCAGCAGCCAGGCGACGCCGTCCCATTCCGTCAGCGAGGAGGATGGCGCTCGGCGGCGCGCGCCAAAAGCCGCCATCACCTGCAACAGCGCGAGGAAGGTGAGCAGAACGGCAAAGGTCGGCGCAAAGGCCTTCGAGCCGGAAGCCGCCAGCAAAGCCGCGAACAGGACTTCGGCGACAAAGACGTGAATGGTTACTCTGGATACGAGGTCCAGTTTTCTCGAGACTGAATTCGACATGATAGGAGCAGTTCTGAAAATACCTTGTTCTCGCGCCGGCACGCAAAGCATTCGGCCGCGCGAAGGAAGAAACGGTGTCATCTTGCCCCGCGACGATTGTCCGACGAGGCTGACATCCAAGGCATTTTACGAAATATAGAGTATATTTCACAAATAAATATTGTGTATTGTTTTGAGTGCGACACGTAAACAAGGTATAAGGATGCAGACCTTGCTTCACGCGGGCGGCGCAATTCCTGGGGCCACAGGCGTCTCGCCCATAGGCACCAACTCAACGGTGGAGCGAGGAGGCGGGTGGTGTTGCACCTCTCGCCTTAAGTTACACCTATGGGCGTGACGCCCGCAGTCCCAAAGGCTCAATCGCAGCGAAGCAAGGACGGCGGCGTGCCGATCTCGGAAACCACCGGCTCGAAGCGGCGGGTTTTTGGGTCGCGTACCAGGAGATGGCCGGAAGCGATGCCGAAATAAGCGCCGTGGAGCTGTAATTCCCCGGCATCCACGCGCCGGCGCACGCTGCCGAAGGTCGTCAGATTGGCAAGGCTCTGCTCCACTGCGGCAAGGCCAAGCCGAGTGATATAATCCTCGGACGGCGTCTCGCCAGGGTCCTCCAGCGTATCCACCGCCGGGGCGATGATCGACATCCATTTGCCGATGAAATCCCCCGAAGAAAGCGGCGCGCGCTTTTCGGCAAAGGAACGGATGCCGCCGCAACTGGCGTGGCCCATGATGACGATGTGCTTGACCTTGAGCGCCTCGACCGCAAATTCCAGCGCGGCGCTGGTGCCATGGAACTGGCCGCCCGCCTCATAAGGCGGCACGATATTGGCGACGTTGCGCACCACGAAGAGTTCGCCCGGCCCCGCGTCGAAGATCACCTCCGGCGAGACACGCGAGTCGCAGCATCCGATCACCAGGACTTCCGGGCTCTGCCCTGTGGCCGCCAGCGTCTCATAGCGTTGGCGTTCCCGGGAAAAGCGGTCGCCGAGGAAGGACTTGTAGCCGGCTATGAGACTGTCGGGGAACATGGAATCTCCTCGGAACGCGGACATCTCAGCGACATGTTCGCATGTCGCGATGTCCGCTCTTGGGCGTTGACGAATGCGGCAAGAGACGAGGACCGAAAGAGAGGCGAGACGGCCCTCTCTACGAGATGCCGCCATGCCCTCAATATCGGAAGAGCGGGCAGAGCCCGCACTCCCAGGATTACGCCGCCAAATTGCGCAGCACGAACTGCAGGATGCCGCCGTTCTTGAAGTAGTCGAGCTCGTCCAGCGTATCGATGCGGCAGAGCAGCGGCACCTTGACGACCTTGCCGTCGGCGAAGCTGATCTCGGCCTCGATGGTGGCGCGCGGCTTGATCGTCTCGATCCCTTCGATCGTCACCATCTCGTCGCCCTTCAGGCCGAGCGTCTGCCAGGAGGTGCCTTCGGCGAAGGTGAAGGGCACCACGCCCATGCCGACCAGGTTGGAGCGATGGATGCGCTCGAAGCTTTGGGCGATCACGGCGCGCACGCCGAGCAGCTTGGTGCCCTTGGCCGCCCAGTCACGCGATGAGCCGGTGCCATACTCCTTGCCGGCGAACACCACCAAGGGCACGCCCTCGGCCTTGTAGCGCATGGCGACGTCGTAGATCGGGGCTTCCACGCCATCGGGATAATGGATGGACAGGCCCCCTTCGATACCCGGCAGCATCTGGTTCTTGATGCGGATATTGGCAAAGGTGCCACGCATCATCACCTGGTGGTTGCCGCGGCGCGTGCCGTACTGGTTGAAGTCCACCGGGCGAACCTGGTGGTCGCGCAGATATTCGCCCGCTGGGCTCGCCGCCTTGATCGAACCGGCCGGGGAGATGTGGTCGGTGGTGATCGAGTCGAGGAAGAGGCCGAGGACACGGGCCTTGTGCACATCCGTCGGCGGCACAGGCGTCTTGGTCATGCCTTCGAAATAAGGCGGGTTCTGCACATAGGTCGAACGCTCGTCCCAGGCATAGGTCTGCCCTGCTGGTGCCGAGATCTTCTGCCAGTTCTCGTCGCCCTTGAAGACGTCGGCATATTTAGACTTGAACATCGCCTGGGTGACGTATTCGTCGATCACCGCCTGGATCTCGGCGCCATCGGGCCAGATGTCGGAGAGAAAGACGGGCTTGCCGTCGCTGCCAGTGCCGAGCGGCTCCAGCGTCACGTCGACCTGGAGGGAGCCGGCCAGCGCATAGGCGACGACCAGCGGCGGCGAGGCCAGGTAGTTGGCCTTGACGTCGGGATTGACGCGTCCCTCGAAGTTGCGGTTGCCCGAGAGCACGGCCGCGGCGACGATATCACCCTTGTTGACGGCCTCCGAGATCGGCTCGGGCAGCGGGCCTGAGTTGCCGATGCAAGTGGTGCAGCCAAAGCCGACCAGGTTGAAGCCGAGGGCGTCGAGATCCTTCTGCAGGCCGGACTGGCTGAGATAGGCTTCCACCACCTGCGATCCCGGTGCGAGCGAGGTCTTGACCCAGGGCTTGGACTTCAGGCCCTTGGCCGCCGCCTTGCGGGCGAGCAGGCCGGCCGCGACCAGCACGGAGGGATTGGAGGTGTTGGTGCAGGAGGTGATGGCGGCGATCGTCACGGCGCCATGGCCGATGGCATAGTCGGTGCCAGCGACGGCCTGCGCCTTGCCGGCTTCGCCCGGCTTCTTGAACTCACCTTCCAGTGCGGCGAGGAAGCCGGTCTTGGCGTCGGAGAGCAGCACGCGATCCTGCGGGCGCTTGGGGCCGGCGAGCGAGGGGAGCACAGTGGCGAGATCGAGCTCGAGAATGTCGGTGAACACCGGATCGAAGCTCGCCGAGGTCCGGAACATACCCTGTTCCTTGGAGTAGGCTTCGACCAAAGCGATGCGATCGGCATCGCGGCCCGACTTGTCGAGATAGCGCAGCGTCTCGGCATCGACTGGGAAGAAGCCGCAGGTCGCGCCATATTCCGGCGCCATGTTGGCGATGGTGGCCTTGTCCTCCAGCGTCATGGCGTCGAGGCCCTGGCCGAAGAACTCCACGAACTTGCCGACGACGCCCTTCTTGCGCAGCATCTGGGTGACGGTGAGCACGAGGTCGGTGGCGGTGACGCCTGCCGGCAGCTTGCCGTTGAGACGGAAGCCGATCACTTCGGGGATCAGCATCGAATTGGGCTGGCCGAGCATGGAAGCTTCCGCCTCGATGCCGCCGACGCCCCAGCCGAGCACGCCCAGGCCGTTGACCATGGTGGTGTGGCTGTCGGTGCCCACCAGCGTGTCGGGATAGGCGACGGTGACGCCGTCTTCTTCCTTGGTCCAGACCGTCTGGGCCAGATATTCGAGATTGACCTGGTGGCAGATGCCGGTGCCCGGCGGCACCACGCGGAAATTGTCGAAGGCCGACTGGCCCCACTTCAGGAAGCGGTAGCGCTCCTGGTTCTGCTCATATTCGCGGGCAACGTTGTTCTTGAAGGCGTCGTTGTTGCCGAAATAGTCGACAACGACGGAGTGGTCGATGACCAGATCGACCGGCACCAGCGGGTTGATCAGGGTGGGATCGCCACCCAGGGCCTTCATGGCGTCGCGCATGGCGGCGAGATCGACTACGGCCGGCACGCCGGTGAAGTCCTGCATCAGCACGCGGGCGGGGCGGAAGGCGATTTCGCGCTCGGCTTTGCCGCGATTGGTGAGGAAGGCGGCGATGGCTTCGATATCACCCTTGGAAACGCTGCGGCCATCCTCGAAACGCAGGAGGTTCTCGAGCAGGACCTTCATGGAGACCGGCAGGGCGGAAATGCCGGGAAGACCGTTCGCTTCCGCTGCTTTCAAGGAATAATAGGTATAGGTCTTCGAGCCCACCTGAAGTGTCTTGCGGGCTTTGAAGCTATCGAGAGAGGCCATGGCAGGTTCCCTGAAAAAGGCCGGGGAACGCCCCCAAGCCTATGATACGTCAGCGGAATTCGCGCTCACGAGGCGGTTTGTGCGGCGCGGTATGGTGCGTTTATAGAAGGATTCCAGTCAGGCCGCTACTGCCTATTTGACGACGTCTGCCATGCCAGGAATGCGGGGTTTGCCGCCTAAAGCGTTTTGAGATTGGACGAAATCGTCAAGAATCGCAAAGACGCGTCGAAACAAAGAATTAGAGCAAGTGAGCGTTCACGCCTGAACGCCCTTTGCTCTAGCCGACGGGGTGTGGCAGCAACAGACAAATCGGTTCGATTTTTTACGCTTTGTTAAGGCTGATCCGGGATTCCCAGGCCTGACACCACGATTCCTCGCGATTTCCGCCGTGTGACCATCGGCACGGCACGCTCGCGCCGCAATCGGCATCTACTCCGCCAACTTCAATTTTCAGACCGCGGTCGGACTTTCGATCCCGAGGATATCATGCAGCCATTTGCTCCCTTGCTTGCCAAGCTTCGCACCGAATTCCGGCACGCCTGGTTCCCCACCTTGCTGATCTGCAGCATGGTGATCCTGCATGACCTCGCCACGGGCATCCAGCACAGCAGCCTGGTGGTCGCGCTCCTGATCGCCACCTTCATCCTCGCCCGCCCCGCCATGCTGCGCCGGCGCTCGCCACTGCAGAGCTGGCGCCACAGCCTGATCTATGCCGGAACCATCCTGGTTGCGACCCTGGTCTCCCTGGGCACGCTCGACTGGCTGAAGCTGTGAGGCCGATGACGATGACGATCATGCTGCGGTAACCAGCGTCACCGCAGCATGATCCAAAGCGGGCTCTTCCAGGCCTTCAGGGCGTCAAGGAAGACCTGCAGCTTGGCAGGAAGGAAGCGCCGCGTCTGGTAGACGGCGTGCACGAAGATCTCCGGCGAAGACCAAGCCGGCAGGAGGCGCACGAGGTCGCCGCTCTCGATGCGCTCGTCGCAATAGGTCGAGGGCAGGAGACCGATGCCATGGCCCTTATAGGTGAAGGCGCTCACGGCCTGGAAGTCGCGGCTGGCGATCGGCCCGGAGACCTGGACCTTCACCGCCTTGCGGCCGCTGACCAGATGCCATTCGGCTTCGTTGTTGCGCCCGTTCATCAGGACGCAGCGATGGCGCGCGAGATCCTCCGGCCTGTCCGGCACCTCTCGATCCCTCAGATAAGCCGGCGTCGCCACGACATAGCGCACGCTCTTGCCGATGCGCTGAGCGATGATGCTGGAATCCGGCAGTTCCCCGAAACGGATGGCGACATCGACATTCTCGGCGATCAGGTCGAGAAAGACATTGGTGACGACGAGGTCGACCTGGATGTGCGGATAGGCCGTCAGGAAGGACGAGATGAAGTCGTAGAAGGGCTCCTGCCCCATGATCACCGGCACCGAGACCCGGAGCAGGCCCTCCGGCCTTCTTTGTGCCTGGACGAGGACCCGCTCGGCGTCCTGGAGCTGGCCGAGCGGCTCGCTGCATTGCTGGTAATAGGCGCGCCCCTGGGCCGTGAGGGTCAATTTGCGCGTCGTGCGCTGCAGCAGCGTCACGCCCAATTGCTCCTCGAGGGCGCTCACCTTGCGGCTGACGGTGGAGACCGGCATGCCAAGCGCATGGGCGGCCCGGCTAAAGCTGCCGAACTGCGCAACCTTCACGAAAACGGCGATGTCGTTGAGATCCGCCATGTCATTATTTTTGCATGAGTGGAAAATTAATTCCAGATATTTCCATCTAATCAAAGAACCTGCCGCGACGCACATTCCTGCCACGAGAACAAACCAACTCGTGGAGAACGCAAATGACAAACAAGGTCGTCATCGTCACCGGCGCCTCGCAGGGCATCGGTGCAGGCCTCGCCAACGCCTTCCTCGAACGCGGCTACGACGTGGTAGCAACCTCGCGGCGGGTTTCGCAGACGAACGAGATCCGGGCCTCCGATCGGCTGGCCCGTGTCGACGGCGATATCGCCGATCCCGCCACCGCGCAGCGTGTGGTGGAAACCGCGCTGGCCCGCTTCGGGCGGATCGATGCTCTGGTCAATAATGCCGGCATCTTCTTCACCAAGCCGTTCGTCGACTACACGCTGGAGGATTACCGCAGGCTCGCCGCCACCAATGTGGAAGGCTTCCTGCATCTCACCCAGGCGGTGGTACGGCAGATGCTTACCCAGAAGAGCGGCGGCAGCATCGTCAGCATCACCACGCCCCTGGCCGGCCACCCGATCGCCGGTGTCAACGCCTCCGTCGCCATGGCCACCAAGGGCGGCATCGAGGCCCTCTCCAAGAACATCGCCATGGAATATGCGCATGAGGGCATCCGCGTGAACACGGTCGCGCCCGGTGTGGTCGACACGCCGCTCCACAAGGACAGCCCAAGGGATTTCATCAATGCCTTGTCACCCATGCCCGGCATTTCCGGTGTCGGGGAAATCGTCCAGGCGGTTCTCTTCCTGACCGAGGCTCCGCGCGTAACCGGGGAGGTGCTGCACGTCGATGGCGGCGCACATCTGGGCAAATGGTAAACTTCGGCAACGGCCCCACTGGAAAAGGCGCCGGTGCGGAGCAGCGACTTCGGGAGTTCGGCATCACCCTTCCGCCATCACCGACCCCGTTCGGCGCCTATGTCGAGGCAGTCAGGATCGGGAGGCTGATGTTTCTCAGCGGCATGCTGCCGGTGATCGATCGCAAGCCGCAATTTCTCGGATGCCTCGGCGGCGAACTGACGGTAGAGGAAGGCTACAGGGCGGCTGAACTCGCCGCCCGTAGTGCGCTGGCGGCGATCAGGGAGGAACTCGGTTCGCTCGACAAGGTGACCGGCGTCGCCAAGCTCGGCGTCTACATCGCCACGCAAGGTGATTTCCGGGACCACCCGAAGGTGGCCGATGGCGCCTCCGAGCTCCTTCTCAAGGTTTTCGGCGCGGACATGCTGTCGGGCCGGGTCGTGCTCGGCGTCGCCAGCCTGCCCCTAGGGTTGCCGGTCGAAATCGAGCTCGTGGTCGAGATCGCCGATTGAGCGGCTGCCCATCGGAGCGGCGCGTTAGGTGCCGCTCACGCTGAAACTCGCATGTGCCATGTCGAGAAAGGCCGAGAGCGCGCTCGAGACATAACCGTCGGCCCGGCGCACGAACAGCGTGTCGACCTCCGCCCGCTCGGGCGGGAGCTTGTGGATGGCAATCCTGCCCTCCTGCCAGGCGCCGGCGACCACGCTTCTCGGCAACAAGGTGATACCGACGCCGGCCGACACGCAGCTGATGATTGCCTCCAGCGAGCCGAATTCCAGCGGCCTTGCGGTCACGATCCCCCTCTCGGCCAGCAAGGTTTCGAGCCGCTGGCGATAGGAGCAGCCGACCTGGAAAACGATCGTCTTCAACTCCGGGACCGAGGCCAACTCGTCGGGGCTCCGAAGGTTGCGGGCGGTGACGAGGACGAGTTCCTCCCGGAAGACGACCTGCTGGTGCAATTCGGGATGGCTGACGGGGCCGGCAACAAAGGCGCCTTCAAGGCGGCAGGCGATCACTTCGTCCAGGAGCTTGCGCGTAGTGCCGGTGGTGAGGACGAGCCGGACGGCGGGATGGGTCTTGGCAAATCGGCTGAGCAGGCCGGACAGCCGCAGCGCCGCCGTCGTCTCCAGACTGCCGAGGGACAGAGCGCCGCTCGGCGCGCCCTCGTCCTGCGCGGCCGTTCGGGCATCCGCCAGCAGCCTGGCGATACGGCCGACAAAAGGCAGCACACGCTGCCCCGCGGGCGTGATCGACACACCGCGCGCATGGCGCTGGAACAGACTGACGCCAAGGTCCTGCTCGAGGGTACGGATACGGGTCGTCACATTGGATTGGACGGTGTTCAGCTCCTGGGCGGCCCGGTTCATGCTGCCGAGCCGGGATACAGCTTCGAACACCCTCAGATCGGATATATCCATGCCGGTCGCATCCACTGCAAACATAGATATCTCAAATAGAGATATCTCGTATCCTTTATATTCGTTTTTATAGATTGATACGGTCCCTTAAGTTCGTCAAGAACGACAATCGAGGGTCGACGAATGGCCGGTACCATCATCTTGGACCGTGACGGGAATTCCAGCGAGCGCAGCCCGAACATGTGGCGCGCGATCCTGTCCGCCTTCTGCGCCAGCCTGATCGGCATTGGCCTTGCCCGCTTCGCCTATACGCCGCTGCTGCCGGCAATCGTCGATGCGCACTGGTTCGAAGCCTCGACGGCCGCCTATCTCAGCGCTGCCAACCTGGCAGGCTATCTTGCCGGTGCCCTTATCGGCCGTCCGCTGGCCGCGCGTTTCTCGACCATTGCCATTCTCAGGATCATGATGGCCCTGGCTACCTTTACCTTCTTCGCCTGCGCCTATCCGCTCGGCTTTGCCTGGTTCTTCGCCTGGCGCTTCGTCGCCGGCTTGGCGGGCGGCACGCTGATGGTCCTGGCGGCTCCGACCGTACTCGCCCATGTCGCACCGGCGAGGCGGGGGCTTGCCGGCGGCGCCATCTTCATGGGGATCGGCGCGGGTATCGCCGCCTCCGGCACGCTGGCGCCACTGTTGCTGCAACAGGGGCTGCGGCAAGCCTGGTTCGGTCTCGGCGCGCTTTCGCTATTGTTGACGGCTGCCGCCTGGACCGGCTGGCCGCGAGGCGAGAATGCGGTAGGCCAGCCCCCCGCCCAATCCGGCCATGCCCCCAGGACGGCAAGCCTGCGCGCCCTCTATGCCGAATATGCCCTCAATGCCGCCGGCTGGGTGCCCCACATGATCTTCCTGGTCGATTTCGTCGCGCGGGGATTGGGCGAAGGCGTCGAGGTCGGCGCGCTTTATTGGGTCATCTTCGGCATCGGCGCCACCATCGGCCCTCTCCTGGCCGGTCACCTCGCCGATCGCATCGGTTTCGGCGCTGCCTTGCGCACCTCCTTCCTGCTCGAAGCCGTCGCGGTAGCCCTGCCCGCCGGCGTCATGGGCCAGCCATGGCTGATCGCCTCCAGCCTCGTGGTCGGCGCCTTCGTCACCGGCACGGTGCCGCTGGTCATCGGCCGCATCCATGAACTCCTGCCGCACCATCCCGCTCAGCAAAAACGCGCCTGGAGCCTGGCGACAGTGTGGTTCGCTCTGTTCCAGGCCGGTGCTGCCTATGCCTTGTCCTTCCTCTTCGCGCAGAGCGGCGGCAATTACCGCCTGCTCTTTGTGATCGGTTCGGTCGCGATGATCCTGGCCCTGGCGATCGACCTTATCGCAAACAGAAGTGGTCCTCGCCGATAAGGGCGGAGGGAACAAACTAGCCGTTCACTCGCGGAGGCGGGCCGGTCGGGCTCACCGCGAGACGATGCAGGCCGGGTTCTTCCCCGACGGTACCTTTACCTCTCTGCCGCCGCATGGAACATGATCCCTGCGAGGGGAATCACACTGGGGGAAATTTGGCATGAGGAAGGTCGGTTTCGCGACCCTCGTCGCGGCTGCCGCCATGGCGGCCACGCCGACGCTGGCTGCGTCGGTCCTGATTGAAAATATCAGGGGTTATACCATCCGGGACGGCGAACTCGTCCGTTTCGACGCGCTCGTCTTCGGTGAGGACGGCAAGGTCATCGCCACCGGCGCGAGCAAGGAACTCGCCAAGGCCCATGCCGATGCGGCCAGGCGCGACGGTCGCGGCAAGGTGCTGCTGCCGGGCCTGATCGACGCCCATGGCCATGTCGGCGGCCTCGGCGAAACGCTGACGACGATCGACCTGTCCTCGACTGCCAGCCTCAAGGCCGGCCTCAAGCTGGTGAGCGCCTATGCGAGCGCCAATCCCAAGGCAGCCTGGATCCGCGGCGGAGGCTGGAACCAGGTGGTCTGGAAGCTCGGTCGCTTCCCCAACGCCGCCGAGCTCGACGCCGTGGTCAGGGATCGGCCGGTCTGGCTCGAACGGGTCGACGGCCATGCCGGCTGGGCCAACGGCAAGGCGCTCGCCCTCGCCGGCGTGACCAAGGATACCAAGGATCCCGATGGCGGGCGCATTGAGCGCGACGCCCAGGGCAATCCCACCGGGGTACTGGTCGACAAGGCCATGGACCTCGTCGTCAAGGTGCTGCCGGCTAAGACCGAAGCTGATCGTGCCGCCAATCTCACCGCCGCCCTCGCCCACATGGCCAAGCTCGGCCTGACTGGTGCGCATGACGCAGGCGTCGAGGCTGCCGACATTGCGGTGTACAAGCGCTTCGCCGACGAGGGCCGCCTCACCGCCCGCATCTATGCCATGGTCGGCGGCGTCGGTGAGGATTTCAAGACCGTCTCGGCTGGCGGACCGCTGCTCGGCTATGGGCAGGACCGGCTGACCGTGCGCAGCGTCAAGCTCTACGCCGATGGCGCGCTGGGCAGCCGCGGTGCCGCGCTGATCGAGCCCTATAGCGACGATCCCGGCAATCGTGGCCTGCTCTTCCGCAAGCCCGAGGAGATGCAGGCCGATATCGAGACGGCGCTGAAGGCCGGCTTCCAGACCAATGTCCATGCCATCGGCGACGCCGGTAACCGCGAGGTGCTCGATGCCTTCGAGGGCGCCTTCGCCAAGGTGGGCGGACGCGATTTGCGCAACCGCATCGAGCATGCCCAGGTGCTGGCGCTCACCGACCTGCCGCGCCTCAAGAGCCTCGGGCTCGTCGCCTCGATGCAGCCCACCCACGCCACCTCCGACATGAACATGGCTGAGGACAGGGTCGGTCACGAGCGTATCCGCGGCGCCTATGCCTGGCGTACCGTGCTCAACCAGGGCACGGTGATTGCAGGCGGTTCGGACTTTCCGGTGGAATCGGCCAATCCTTTCTTCGGCCTGCACGCGGCCGTCAACCGCACCGACCATCAGGGCAAGCCCGTCGCCGGCTGGCATGCCGAGCAGGCGATGACGCGGGTGGAGGCCTTCCGCGCCTTCACCCTGGACGCCGCCTATGCCGGACACCAGGAGAAGAGCCTCGGCAGCCTGGAACCGGGTAAATGGGCCGATTTCATCCTGGTCGACCAGGACATCTTCGCCGTCGATCCCCAGTTGATCTGGAAGACCAAGGTCGCGGAAACCTGGGTCGGCGGCAAGAAGGTATATCCCGCCGGGAAGTAAGGCGCCTGCGAGCCTGAAAGGCAGCTGAAGCGCCGCCCCTTGTCATCGCCGGGCTTGACCCGGCGATTCAGGGAAACGCAACAACTGCGATGCTGGCAAATAGATGCCCGGGACAAGCCCGGGCATGACAAAACCGGAGTCCCTCGCGGCGCCAAGGCCGCTTTTCGCGCAGAGGCTCAGGCCTGCCCCACGCTGCCATAGACCATGCGGCCCTGGTGGAAGGTGGCCGTGCGCGCCGGCATGCGGGCTACCGCTTCGGCCGAGCAACTGGCGGGAACAAGTGTGAAGGCCGCGTCGTCGCCGGCCTTCGGCCAGGCGCGCTTGCCGCTGTCATCCAGTGGCAGCACGCCACCGGTGGCGATCGACAGGGAGCGAGAGAGATGGAACTCGTCCGAGCCATGGTAGAGCTGCGCGTAGAGATTGGCCTTTTCGAGCATGTCGCCGCTGCCGAAAGGTGACCAATGATCGATCACGCTGTCGGTGCCGGTCATCACGAAGACGCCCTTCTCGCTGAGCTGCGGCAGCGGCATCACCAGGCTGCCGATCGGCACCGTCGAGGCAATGGTGATGCCCTGGGCGGCAAAGCGCGTGGCAATCTCGGACAACGCCTCCGGCGAGAGCGTGGTGAGGGCGAAGGCATGGCTGATGGTGACCTTGCCCTTGAGCGCCGGGTTCTTCTCCACCGTATCGACCATGTAGTTGATCGCGGCCACGCCGGCCGGGCTGGTCTCATGCAGATGGATGTCCACGCCCTTGCCGCTATCGAGCGCGATCTGGAACATGGCGTCGAGCGATTTTTCCATGGCGCCGTCGACATTGGTCGGGTCGAGCCCGCCGACATATTGCACGCCCATGCCCATGGCTTCGCGCATCAGGCCGTCAACCTTGGAATGCAGGAGGCCGTGCTGGGGGAAGGCGACGATCTCGCAGCTGAAGTCGCTTCGATGGTTCTCCAGCGCGCGCTGCAGATGTTCCAGGCTCTTGAGCCCGCTGACCGGATCGATGTTGCAATGGCTGCGCGCCACCGTGCTGCCCTTGGACTGCAACAAGGCAATCAGCCCTTCGGCGCGCTGCTGCGAGGTCGGCAGTAGCTTGGGCAGCAATTTCTGCTCCCGCGCGATCATGTCCATGATGGTCTTGCCTTGGCGCGGGCGCGGGGCCTGCCAGGGACCGCCATAGAAGGTCTTGTCGAGGTGGATGTGCATGTCGCGCATCGCCGGCAGCAGGAGTTGGCCATGCGCCTGGTAACGCGGCAGGCCGTCGTCCAGCTTGGCGCCGGCCGCATGCAGGGCAGCGATCTTGCCGTCCTTGATCTCCAGCGTATAGAGCGCCGTGCGGGTGCCGATCACCGTCTCGCCCTCATATTCGAAGCCTTCTTCGAGGCGCACGTCGCTGAGATAATAATGGCGATCGCTCAGCGTGCTGGCGCCTGCTTCACCGGCCGGACGGCTGGTGCCGGCTGTCGCGGCCATGGCGCTGCCGCCTGCCATGCCGACGACCGCCCAGGCCGTGGTGAGTTTTCCGGTCTGGCTGAGAAAGGCTCTGCGGCTCGGCTGCTGCTGGTTTTCCACGGTGTTTCCTGCCCTCGATTGGTTGCTTATGCTGCCAATTTACGAAAGGGCGGCTGCGGTTGGCAGCGACATTTGCCAATGCTGATCATTCGATTCGGCAATGATGGGACCTGAATGCAGAGCATGAATGAATGGCCAGGCCTTTCATGCCAAGAGGGCGGCGGAGATTTCCGCGCTTTATGCCTCCAACCCGCAGAAGGTGACCAGCCGCTCCGCCAGGGTCATGACAGCATCGGCAGCGCCGTCACGGAAATAGAGCGCCAGCTCGAAATCGGTCACCGGCTGCAGTCCTTCGGCCTCGCCCAATATGCGGTGACTCGGCAGCCGGCAGCCGGCGGGCAACAGGGTGACGCCGAGGCCGGCGGCGGATGCGGCGGTGAGCGCGGCCAGGCTGGCGCTGCTGTAGCCGACCCGCCAGCGCCGGCCGAGAGCGTCGAGTGCCTGGCATAATTCCTCGCGATAGAGCCCGTTGGGCGGGAAGACCGCCAGCGGCACCGGGGCCTGCTCGATGGCCGGGTGGGCCAGGCTATCCAGCCACAGCAGGGGTTCGGGCCTGGCGGCGCGCGGCGGCTGGCTGCGACGCTGCTTGACCAGGATGAGATCGAGCTCCTCGCGCCCATAGGCGCCATGCAGATCCGCACTCAGCCCGCTGGTGACATCCAGCCGCAAATGCGGGTGCTCGCGGCTGAAGGCTGCCAGCAATTCGGCAGTGGGCACCGTATAGTCCTCGGGCATGCCCAGTCGCAGCACGCCATCGCGCCACAGGCCCGTCAGGGCGTCATGCGCCTCCTCGTTCAAGGCAATGATGCGCCGGGCATAGCCCAGCATCTTGATGCCCTCTTCGGTGAGTTGCACCTGATGCGAGGAGCGCTCGAACAGGGGCCTGCCCAGCATCTCCTCCAGCCGGCGGATCTGCTGGCTGACCGTGGACTGCGACAGCGACACGATCTCGGCCGCGCGGGTGAAGCTCACCGTGTCGCACACCGCCACGAAGCTGTTCAGGAGTTGCGGATTGAACATCGGATAGCGATTCATGCACCCACCGCCGGCACCCCTCCGTTCGATCGCTCACTTGTAGACGACAGTCGAGCTTGATTGCAGCGCAGCGACACCGTCAATTTGCCGAATGCACCGTTCAGAACGAAGATGTGCGATGACCAAAACATGCGCAAACGAAAACGGCGCGGCCAAGCCGCGCCGTTTTCATAAAAATCAAGGGATAATGCCTCAGTCCTTGCGGCGCAGGCGCACGATCACGTCGACGCGGGCGACCTCATAACCATCAGGCACCTTCGGCATCTCGGCCATGTTGACCTCGCCGGGAATGTCGAGCACCTCATTGTCGCCTTCGACATAGTAATGATGGTGCTCATGCACATTGGTGTCGAAATAGGTCTTCGAACCATCCACGGCGAATTCGCGCAGCAGACCGACTTCCGTGAACTGGTGCAGTGTGTTGTAGACGGTGGCCAGCGAAACAGGCACGCGGGCCTTGGAGGCCTCGTCATGCAATATTTCGGCCGTGATGTGCCGATCGCCCTTCTGGAACAGCAACCAGCCCAACGCCAGGCGCTGTCGGGTGGGCCTCAGACCGACGTCACGCAGCATAGAACGCACGTCGTGGAACGGGCAGCCCGTGCGCTGGTGGTCGCGAGAGGGAAGCTCGCGCGAAGGCGCTGCATCCGGCGTGGCCGCCTTGGCGGAACGATCGAAGTGAATGACTGTGGTCGCTGACATGATGCGTTTCTACAACTTTTCTCGGCGACATTCTAGGGCAAGTGATGCCGCAGGCGCAATCATCATAATGGCTGATGGCAACTATGCCCTGGAAAAATAGCCCTTTTTGGCGATCACCCCCGTTTAAGGGCCGTCAGGACCTTCAGCCCAGGGTGGCCGGTGACCGGCAGGCCGAGCCGGCGCTGCACATCGCGTATCGCCTGGATGGTCTTGTTGCCGATCGAGCCGTCGGGCGTACCCACATCGTAGCCCTTGCGTGCCAGTAGGGCCTGAAGTTCCTTGCGTTGCGCCCGCGACAGGCCGGGATCATCGGTTGGCCATGGCGTTGCGAAGGGGCTTCCACCCCGGATACGGTCGGACAAATGGGCGATCGCCAGCGCGTAGGACTCGGCGGCGTTGTAGGAATAGATCGCATCGAAATTGCGGAACACCACGAAAGCCGGCCCTTCCGGTCCGGCCGGCAGCAGGATCGCGGCCCGGGCATTGCCGCCCTGCAGCGGAGCGCCATCGATACGGGTCACGCCCATCGCGGCCCAGGAGCCGAGCGGGCGCTTCTTGGTGCGTCCGGCCAGCCCCGCCTTGAAGCCGGGCGGCAGGCGCACCTCATAGCCCCAGCGCGTGCCGGAAGCCCAGCCAGACCGGGCCAGATAGTTGGCGGTGGAGGCGAGTGCATCGGGCACGGAATCGACCACATCGCGCCGTCCGTCGCCGTCTCCGTCCACGGCGAGGCGCAGGAAGGTCGAGGGCATGAACTGGGTATTGCCGAAGGCACCGGCCCAGGAGCCAACCAGATGATCGGGATTGACGTCGCCGCGCTGGATGATCTTCAGCGTGGCGATGAGCTCACCCTGGAAATAGGCCTGGCGGCGGCCGGCATAGCAGGAAAGCGTGGCCAGTGACTGCACCAGCGGGCGCGTGCCCTTGCTCTCGCCGTAGTTGGACTCGACGCCCCAAACCGCGACCACCACGGCCGGGTCGACGCCATAGCGCCGCTGCACGCCCGAAAGCACCGAACCATATTTGGCCAGCATCTGCTTGCCGTCGGCCACGCGTTGCGTATCGACCAGCGAGGCCATGTAGTCCCAGATCGGTGTCTTGAACTCGGGCTGCTTGTTCATCGCATCGATCACGGTCATGTCCGGCTGCAGGCCGCTGAACTGCCGGTTGATCACGGACGACGATACCCCCGCCGCACCAGCGCGCGCGCCGATGGCTGAAAGGCACTGTTGGAAGGAAGCTGATGACGCCGGCAGAGCCGAGAGGGCGAGCAGCGCAAGGGCGGGCAGGACTGACTTTTTCATGGCCTCGATCATGATTCATCAAGGTAAATGAAAGATGGCCAAACCGGCCGAAATGGGGTGGGGCCGGATTAATTACGCGCAATGATTGCGCGGACATGACGGAGGCGGGCGCAAATACCTTCTCCCCTTGCGGTAAAAGGGAGCTCACCCGTTTGCGCCGGGTACCCAGAGCACGTCGCCGCTTGCCTTGTGGTTGAGGTAGCGGCTGGCTACGAACAGATGGTCGGAGAGGCGGTTGACATAAGCGAGCGCCTCGGCGGAAACCAACTCGCCCACAGATTGCGACAGCGCCACCATCACGCGCTCGGCCCTGCGGCTGACGGTGCGGGCCATGTGCAGATAACTGGCGCAAGGCGTACCGCCCGGCAGCACGAAGCTTTTCAGCGGCGCAAGATCGGCATTCATGGCGTCGATCTCCTGCTCCAGCCGGTCGACCTGGGCCTGCACGATGCGCAGCGGCGCCCAGGTGATCTCCTTCTCGCCGCCCTCGGGCGTGCATAGATCTGCGCCAAGATCGAACAGATCGTTCTGGATGCGGGCGAGCATGGCATCGACATCGACATCCTCGCGGCCGGAATACTGGCGGGCAAGGCCGACCACGGCATTGGCCTCGTCAACCGTGCCGTAGGCCTCGACCCTCAGATCGGCCTTGGACCGGCGTTCGCCGGTACCGAGACCGGTGGAGCCGTCATCGCCGGTACGGGTGTAGATCTTGTTGAGACGAACCATTGCGCTTGCCTGACACTGTTTCGATTTCAGGGATCATTGTCATTGCGAGCGCGAGGAAGCAATCCAGGGACCGGGAAACGCAGGGGCTAAAATCGTCGCCCACTCGCCTGCCGTCCGGTTAGTGGCCCGGCCAGGAGAGCATCCGGCCGGGCCTTTTGCCAGCGCCACGTTATCCCCAACAGGCGCCAGCCGGGCGGACCGTAGGGGGCGGAAGTAACTCAAACGTAAACGCAGGAAGATTTACGGCGCCGACCGCGCAATGGATGGGATCCATTGCCGCGCGAAATCTCGGCCCCACTTCCTCTGCCCGGCGGGAAACCAAGCTCCCGACGCTATATATCGATTAGAGTGACGAAATATCGCGCTCTGATGGGGCGATTCCATTGGCCAATGCGGGTGACGCGACGAAGTCTCAGGCCGCCGGGTATCCCAGATATGATCATTGGCTCAGAGCACCGCCAAGAATGGCGCCAAGGGCGAACGCTGCCGCCGGGTACCACAAGCCGTCGCGGTTGCGACGATAACCGGGCCGGTAGTCACGATAGCCGCGATATCCGCGGTAATAGCCGGCGCCATCAGGCCTGCGATTTGGTCCCCAGCCCCTGGGATAACGGTCAGGCCCCCTGTGTTGTCCACCCCATGTGCCGGAACGATGATCTCTCCAGTCACGCTGCTGTTGTTCGCGTGGAAAGAAATTTTGCGCCTGGGCGCTTGCCAATGGAGCAGCAATTACCAATGAAGCCAACGCAATCTTCAAAAAATTCTTCATGAATCGTTCCTCGGTTAATACGCGAGCCGAGGTTACGTTACGAAATCTGAATGTAAGATGAAGCCTATATTCAGGACATCACAGGCCTGAGGAAAATTTCCGTCACTTATTTGTGAGCAAAATAGATCGCCGCCATGATGATGACGATCGCCACGGCCTGCAGCAGCACGCGCAGTTGCATCAGGCGCTGGGAACGCCAGCCATCGCCGCCCTTGAGCATGTTGTGCAGGCCGAGGCCAAGCACGATGGCAACCGCCAGGATGGCGAAGGGCACGAGAATATAGAAGAACTTGGCCATCTGGCGGTTCTATGCCCTCGTTTAGCCCACGTCGAGACCGATCTGGGGCACGGTCGAAAAAGTCGCGGGCCTGACTGTGCCCGATTACGTGCGTGGCCTTTCGTCCCGGGCCGGTGCAATGCTATGACAAATGCGATCATCAGCTCGAACACCGCGCCGCGGCCCCCTTCGTCCGATGACACAGCTTCATCGCGCAGGGAGACAAGGGTGCCCGATTCAGCCGGCAAGGTCGTGCATGTGGTGTGCTGCGGCGCCTCCTCCTTCGATTCGATCTTCCAGCTCGACACGCTGCCGACCGGTCCTGGCAAGGTCCTGCCCAGCCGGGTGACCGAGGTGGCCCACGGCATGGCCGCCAGCGCCGCCGCCGCGATCGCCAGGCTCGGTGGCCACAGCGCGCTGTTCTCGCGTGTCGGCGATGATGCCATCGGCGAGCGCATCGTCGCCGATCTCAGCGCAGCGGGCATCGACTGCCGCTTCATCCGTCGGGCGCAAGGCGCACGCTCGCCGATCTCGACCGTACTGGTCGACCGTCATGGTGAGAGGCTGGTGGTGCCCTATTATGATCCAGCGCTCGGCCAGGATCCGTCCTGGCTACCGCTCGAACTGGTCGCCCGCGCAGATGCCGCCCTCGTCGACATACGATGGCCCGAAGGCGCGGCCGCCGTGCTGAAGGCCGCACGCGCCGCAGGCCGCCCCGCCGTGCTCGATGCCGATACCGGCCCAGCCGTCGTGACGGTGGAACTTGCTGCGCTGGCGAGCCATGTCGTCTTCTCCGAACCGGCGGCGCTGGCGCTAAGTGGTGCTTCGAGCCCCAGTCAGGCCCTGCGCGCGCTGGCCGGACGTTTTGGCGGATTCCTCGCCGTCACCGCCGGCCCGGAGGGCTGCTTCTGGCTCGATCGCGAAAGTGACCGGATCGAGCAGTTGCGCCCACCTGCGGTTGATGCGGTTGACACGCTGGCGGCTGGCGACGTCTTCCACGGCGCCTTCACTCTCGCTATCGCCGAGGGCACCGACATCCCACGCGCCATCGCCTTCGCCAATGTCGCCGCCGCCCTGAAATGCCGCAGCTTCGGCGGGCGGCTGGGCACGCCCGACCGGACCGAGGTGGAGGCGATGCTGTCGAGTTTGAAAAAAACAGGTCTGGAGGAAAGATGACGACCATTGCCGAATTGCGGGCCTGCCTCGCCGAAACCCCGATCCTGCCGGTGATGGCGATCAAGGATCCGGACGAGGGCCTCGCCGACATCGATGGCCTGGTGGCGGCGGGTGCGCCAGTGATCGAGATCCTTTTCCGGACGCCTGAGGCCCCGGCAGCGCTCAAGGCGGCCAAGGCACGCCATCCCCATTGCCTGTTCGGTGCCGGCACCATGCTGCTGGCGAGCCATGTGCGCCTCGCCCTCGACGCCGGCGCGGATTTCACGGTCAGCCCCGGCCTCACGCCCGCTCTGCAAGCGCTGGTGGCGGGCAGTGGCCTCCCGCATATCCCCGGCGTACAGACGGCCTCGGAGACGATGCAGGCCTACGAATATGGCTATACGCTGATGAAATATTATCCCTCGGAGGCCTCCAACGGCCCTGCCGTGCTGGCTGACTACGCCAACATCTTCGAGGGCGCCGGCTTCGTCACCACCGGCGGCATCGATACAACCCTGCTGCCGGCCTATGGCGCGGTGCGCAACATCGTCGCCGTCGGCGGCTCCTGGATGCTGCCCTCGCGCCACACGCCCGGCTCACCCTGCCTGCGACAGCAGGCCGCCATCTTCAAGGCGGCGCGCACTGCCGCCGAGGGATGAGAGGAAGGAAGATTCCCGGATGCGCGGACATCGCAGCACCATGCATGCCGTGACACCCGCGTATCCGGGAATAATGGTGTCTCTATTTCACTTCGGCGGCGTGCCAACCTCGAACTTGAAATATTTCTTGGCCATCGGTTCGAATTCGCCATTCTTGTAGATGGCGCGGATGGCGTCGTCGAAGGCCGCCTTCAGCTTGGTGTCGTCCTTGCGCATGCCGCCGCCGATGCCGGTATCGAAGCTCGGATCCTTGGGGAAATCCTTGACCTCGCAGCAGGCACCGTCAGAGCTTGTGAGGAAGCCCTGCATGCCCACGGCATCGCCGATGATCAGGTCGATGCGCCCGGCCGCCAGGTCCGAATTGGCGGTATCCTGCTGGCTGTAGACCTTCAGGGTCGCCTCCGGATGGGCTTTCTCGATATAGGCGGCATGGATGGTGCTCACCTGCGCGCCGATGCTCTTGCCGGCGAGGCCGCCGGAGCCGAAGTCGAACTTGTCGGCCTTGTTGCCGATGAACACGGATGGTGTGTTGTAGATCGGAAGGGTGAAGGCGATCTGCTTCTGACGCTCCGGGGTGATCGACATCGAGCCCCAGATCACATCGATCTTGCCGGCCTGCAGAGCCGGCATCATGCCGTCCCAGGCCATGGGCGTGATCTGGCAGTCGAGCTTCGCGGTCTTGCACACCGCCTTGGCATAGTCGAGCGCAAAGCCTTCCCACTCGCCCGAGGCATTCTTATAGGCGATCGGCGGGTAGGGTTCGGCAGCGATACCGACCTTCACGGGATCGGCCTGGGCCGTGGCGGTGACGGCGATCATAGCCGCGCCGGCGAGCAGTGTCGCGAGCGTCTTGGTCTTCATGGCAGGTATCCTCTCTCTGGTTTTTCCCGAATACATTCGAGGCATCCGGGTCGTCTTGGTGTCGGATAGCGGTTGACAAAAGCCTTCTCCCCTATCTCCGCGCCGCTACCTCCTCGAAGGTCTCTTCCAGGACCTCCATGAGCAGATCGGCATCGGCCTTGGCGAAGATCATTGGCGGGCGCAGCTTGAGGACGTTGTCATGCGGCCCCTCGGTGCCCATCAGCACGCCGCGCCGGCGCGCGCCGTTGTTGACAGCCCGTGCGAAGTCGGTCGCCGGCTCCTTGGTTTTGCGGCCGGTGACCAGCTCGATGCCGAGGAAGAGCCCCTGCCCGCGCACGTCGCCGATGATCTCGTACCGCTCCTGCAGTTTGCGGAAACGAGCCAGGAGATAGTCGCCCATCCCGAGCGCATTGGCGCGCAGATCCTCACGCTCGATCACGTCGAGCACGGCAAGACCGACGGCACAGGAAACCGGATTGCCGCCGAAGGTGTTGAAATATTCCATGCCGTTGTTGAAGGAGGCGGCGACGTCCTTGGTCGTCACCACAGCGGCCATTGGGTGGCCGTTGCCGATCGGCTTACCCATGGTGACGATGTCGGGCACCACGTCCTGCAGCTCGAAGGCCCACCAATGGCTGCCGACGCGCCCGAAGCCGACCTGCACCTCGTCGGCGACGCACAGGCCTCCGGCCGCCCGCACCATGGCGTAGACCTGCTTCAGATAGCCCTCCGGCAGGAAGACCTGGCCGGCGACGCTGGGGATGGACTCGGCCATGAACAGGCCGGGCGCCTTGCCCTGCCGCTTCATCTCATCGATCTGCTCGGCCACGCTCTGCGCATAGCGGCTGGCGATCTCCTCCACCGGCCAGTCCGCCGGGGCACGATAGCTGTCGGGGATGGCCGCCTCGAAGACATGCGCCTTGCGGCCCTCGCCGCCCTTGCGCTTGTACTTGTAGGGGCTGAGGTCGATCAGGGCCTGGGTGGTGCCGTGATAGGCCCAGTCCAGCACGATCGCTTCGTCCCGGCCGGTATGGGTGCGGGCCATGCGCAGCATCAGGCTGTTGGCCTCGCTGCCGGTGCAGGCAAAGCTCGCCACCGTCAGGTCGCCGGGCAAGGTGGCGGTGAGCCTTTCGGCATAAGCAACGATGTTGTCGTGCAGATAGCGCGTATTGGTGTTGAGGATTCCAGCCTGCCGCGCCAGAGCCTCCACCACCTCGGGATGGGCGTGGCCGAGATGGCAGACATTGTTGAAGCAGTCGAGATAGGCCCGGCCGCGATCGTCGATCAGCCAAACGCCCTCGCCGCGCACGAACTTGATCGGCTCCTGATAAGAGATCGAGAGGTTGGGCAGCAGCCCGCGCTTGCGCTCGGCCACGATCGCCTCGCGGCTGCGGCCGCTCTGGTGGAAGGTCTCGGGCGGTACGCCGGCGAAATCGGCCGGATCGGGGAAAAGCTCGGCCCATACAGGCAGATAGGGCGCTTCGCCGACGCCGAGGATCTCGGTGGCCGTGAGACCGGTCGCGGTTGAAAGCTGCAGGTGCAGATGCGGCGCCCAGCCGCCATTCTCGCTCGGTGCGCCCATTTCACCGACGAGGTCGCCGGCTTCCAGGCGGTCGCCCGGCTCGAGGCGCCCGACCGCCTCATGGGCCAGATGGCCCCAGAGGCTGACGAAGGGCGGGCAGCCCTCCGGCCGATGTTCGAGCTTGATCAGACAGCCATAGCCGAGCGCCTCGGTCTCGATCACGACTTCCTTCACCGTCGCGGCGAGAGGCGTGAACAGCTTGGTGCCGGCAGGCAGGAAGAGATCGAGGCCGAGATGGCGCGTGCGCCGCGTGCCCGCTATCAGGCGGGATTCGAACATCGGGCTGGTGTAGACGGTGCGTTCTTCGCCCCAGGGACCGATGCCGAGATCGATGCCCTCGCTCTGGCAATGTGCATCCCACCAGGCTGTCGCCTTCCCCGGCTCTTCGGCCGCCGAGGCCACGGTCATGGGATTGGCCGGGTCGCCATAAGGCACCAGCCCCTTGCGCATCCGGGCCGGATGCTGCGACAGGACGGAGCGGAAGCGCTTGGCCTCGGCGCGGATCCAGCCGATCGCGGCCCTGGAGCCCGGCACGGCATCAAAGCCGCAGGCCTGGCGCAGGATCGCGGTCGCGAAGACCGGGTTGATGGCATCGAGCCGCTGCAGCAGCGCCCAGGCCGGGGCTTCGCTGACGGTGAGATAGGGATTGTCCGCGACCTTGTCGTGACGCTGGGCCGACATCGTCACACTGGTGGCGAGGCGCATGGCGATCAGGTCGAAGAGGACGTCGATCTCCTGCTCCTGCAACGGATAGGCGCCGTGGAAGCCGGCGACGATGGCGGCGGCGGCCCCGATCGGATCGGGAAGATCGAGGATCGAATAGGCGCAGGCGACGGCGACTTCCGCGATCAGCAGGGAATGCAGGGCATCACCGAAATCGATCAACCCGGCGACGCGGCCCGAGCCATCTGCATCGACAAGCACGTTCCAGTCATTGGCGTCGTTGTGGATGACGGCGGCGCGCAGGGTCGGCAGGCTCGGCGCCACCTTCGCGTCGAAACGGTCGAGGAAGCGGGTCAGCAAGGCCCGCTTTTCAGGATCGGTGACGAAATCGAGGCGCTGGCGCGACTGGCCCGCCGTACGGATGTCCCACTCGAAGGTCCGGAGCGCGCCAGGATGGATGAAGCCCTGCATGGCGCGGTCGAGCTCACCGAGCACGCGGCCGAGATCGGCGAGGGTCTCGAGCGTACGCTCCGCCTTGGCAAGCGGCTCGCCGAGCTGCCAATGCACCATGCGCGCCCGGAACGGACCGCCTTCAGCCTCGATTTCGGCGAGGGCTTTTCCGTCACGCGTGCGCTTGAGCCGAGGCACGGAGAGACCCGGCGCATGCTCGGCGAGATGCTCGAGCAGGGCGGTCTGGAAGTCGCTCTGCTCCTGCGGCTCGCTCGCATTGACGATCTTGAGCACGAAGCCCGGCTCGCCCGGCACGACGATGCGGAAATTCTGGTCGCGCTCGCTGGCGAGAGGGCTGATGTCTCCCTCGACGCCAAAAATGTCCCGCGCGATCGCTTGCGCCTCGGCTGGAGACAGGGACGGCGCGGGATGAGTGAGATCGGTCATGGAAACAGCTTTTCGGCGAGGCTACGATGGCGCCAAGCTTCACCCGGACCGCCCGGCGAGGCATCCGTTTATCGGCCGGTTCGACCGGACGTTTGCCGGCTTTGACCGGCAATCCGTCGGCGGCTATGAAAGGCCGCGATGAAGGATCTCGACGACAAAGACCGCGCCATTCTCAGCATCCTGACGCGCGATGCCAAGATTCCGCTGAAAACCCTGGCGGGCCGCATCGGGCTGTCACGCAGCGCCACCAGCGAGCGCGTGCTGATGCTGGAAAAGGCCGGCATCATCCGCGGCTACCGCGCCGATGTCGGCTCGCTCGACGAGGGCACGGTCGGCGCCTTCCTGATGATCAACCTGGTGCGAACCCCCGCCCCCCGCGTGCTCGACCAGCTCGCCGCCTATCCGGAGGTCAGGCGCGTCTCCTCGATCGGCGGCCAGCTCGACCTCGTCGTCGAGGTAGAGGCCCCCTCGATCGGCCGCCTCAACACCATCCGCGACAGCGTCGCCTTGCTCGAGGAGGTCGACGACCTCACCACCGCGATCGTGCTGCGGCGCGACATCGACAGGACGGGGTGACGGCGTTTTCCGGGTGCCCGGGCATCCCTTCCCCTCAGGTGGGCGTATCCGTATCGTCCCAGGCCGTACCGGGCGGATTATGAAAGCCGGTCAGCCAATTGAGGGCGAAATGGCGTTCCATCACGATGTCGGCGTTGAGGCCCGCCACGGCGGTGCCGCTCTGCTGGGCCTGCCTGACGATCCAGTGCTGGCGCCAGGTCAGATCGAGTGCCTCGAGTATCGCTTCGGCCGGCCGCAGGCTGGCACGTCCAGGTAGGGCATCGTCATGCGCCGCCTCCAGCATCGTTTGCGACAGGGCAGCGGCATCAGCCGGCCGGTCGGCCGGGCCAAGTTCCGCGCCCTCGAGCGACAGGGCCCAGGCCAGCACGTTGAGGGCCTCGTAGCGCCAGCTCATGGCCATGGCCGCCTCACGGTCGGGCTCGGCAGCCTTGATGAAGGCTGTTTCCTTTGGGGTCAGTGCCGCGATGCCGGCGGGATTGCGCTCACGCAACTGGGCCAGCAAGCTCCCCTGGCCGGCGCCGACCGACTCGCCCTGTACCGCCACGCAGACCAAGGCAAGGGCGCGTTGCAGAACCTCGCTCGCCGGCCGCTGCGCATATTCCCCAACGCCGAGAGCGGGCGGCATGCCGCCGGGGGGCTTGGGGGTAAAGCCATCCAGCGCCGCAAGCGTGCGTGCCCGACGCTCCAACGCATCGGGCGGATAGGGCAAGGCAGCATCCACATCGGCGTCGCCATCGGCCGCCATCAGAACATCCATTTCGGGTGTACACACCGAGCCGTCGGGCAGGAACAGCACGGCATTGGCCCGACGCACCCAGTTCCCCATCGCCGGCAAGTCGTCATCGGCAACGGTGAAGCTCGCCTGGTTGCGTACACGCTGGATATGGCGCCACAGGTGATAGCGCAGCGCCGTCATCCTGCCATCGCCGCGGCCGAGGACATAGCCGGCAAAACCTTCGAGATGGCCGGCCATCTCGGGATCGGACAGGTCGCGCCGGTTGATCAGCTGATGCGGAAAGTCGAGCGGCGGCAATTCGCGCAAAGTGGCATAGGCATTGACGAGCCAAGGTTCGTCATCTGCCTCCGCCTCAACCTCCATGGCGGGTTTTGCCGCGCCGCGCCCGAAAATCCGAGAAAGAATGCCCAACCGCCGCGCCTCCCGCCGTCGAATGTCATATCGCAACGGCAGCAGGCCAATCGACTCAGGTCAAGCAGGATTTGGCGATTGCGCCATGCTCAGGTTCCCCGGGATACAGGGCGCCGTTCGATCTGGTGGCTAGCCTCCTCTGGGGTGGGCTTGCGATTCCAGGCCTGTCAGCCGAAACGAATAAGGCTGGTCGCGCCATCCCTCCCGGTGTACGGGCATCGTGCCCGTTCCTGGAATCGCTGCGGTGCGGATCGGAGGAACGAGCTTCGCCACATGCAATCCGGTCGCCGTGATACCCGTGCACCGGCTTCCTATTCCTCTTCCTCCCCGGCTTCCTCCTCGCCGTTCCGCACGTCACGGCTGTAGACCAGGATCTCGCGCTTGCCGGCGTGGTTGGCCGGGCCGACGATGCCTTCCTTCTCCATGCGTTCCACCAGCGAGGCGGCGCGGTTGTAGCCGATCTGCAGGCGGCGCTGGATGTAGGAGGTCGAGCACTTCTTGTCGCGCATCACCACCTTGAGCGCCTGGTCGTAGAGATCGCCGCCCTCTTCGGCACCCATCGCGGTCTTGTCGAACACGGCACCGTCGGCGGCATCGTCGTCGCCTGAATCGTCCTCGTCGGCGGTGACGGAGTCGAGATAGTCAGGCCGGCCCTGGGCCTTGAGATGGGTGACTACCTTCTCCACCTCCTCGTCGGAGACGAAGGGGCCGTGCACGCGCGAGATACGCCCACCGCCGGCCATGTGCAGCATGTCGCCCTGGCCGAGGAGCTGCTCGGCGCCCTGCTCGCTTATGATGGTGCGGCTGTCGATCTTGCTGGCGAGCTGGAAGGAGATGCGGGTGGGGAAGTTGGCCTTGATCGTGCCGGTGATGACGTCGACCGACGGGCGCTGCGTCGCCATGATCAGATGGATGCCGGCGGCGCGCG
Organism: Labrys sp. F242; assembly: GCF_057813875.1. Taxonomy (NCBI): domain Bacteria; kingdom Pseudomonadati; phylum Pseudomonadota; class Alphaproteobacteria; order Hyphomicrobiales; family Xanthobacteraceae; genus Labrys; species Labrys sp. F242. The sequence continues at coordinate 141,127 of NZ_JBVASG010000002.1, forward strand.
CCATCTGGGCCAGACGCTGGATCGACCCTTCGACGTTCTTGCCCTCCTGGATCATCAGGTCGGCCATTTCGTCGACGATGATGACGATATAGGGCACCGGCGAGAGGTCCATCTCCTCCTGTTCGTAAAGGGCCTGGCCCGTCTCCTTGTCGAAGCCGGTCTGCACCGTGCGCAGCACCGTCTCTCCCTTGGCCTTGGCCTCGGCGGCACGCTGATTATAGCCGTCGATGTTGCGCACGCCGAGCTTGGCCATCTTCTTGTAGCGCTCTTCCATCTCGCGCACTGCCCATTTGAGCGCGAGCACCACCTTCTTCATGTCGGTGACGACGGGCGCCAGCAGATGGGGGATGCCGTCATAGATGGAGAGTTCGAGCATCTTGGGATCAACCATGATCATGCGGCACTCCTCCGGCTTCAACCGGTAGAGCAGCGACAGGATCATGGTGTTGATGGCGACCGACTTGCCCGAGCCGGTGGTGCCGGCCACCAGCAGATGGGGCATCTTCTCGAGCTGAGCCATCACCGGCTCGCCGCCGATGGTCTTGCCCAGCGCCAGCGCCAGCTTGAACTTCGACCTCTCGAAGTCTTCCGAGGCCAGAAGCTCACGGAAATACACCATTTCGCGCTTCGAATTGGGCAGCTCGATGCCGATGACGTTGCGGCCAGGCACCACGGCGACGCGGGCCGACAGCGCCGACATCGAGCGGGCAATGTCGTCGGCGAGGCCGATCACGCGCGCAGCCTTGATGCCGGCGGCGGGCTCGAGCTCATAGAGCGTCACCACCGGCCCGGGGCGCACATTGATGATTTCGCCGCGTACGCCGAAATCCTCCAGCACGCCCTCGAGCAGGCGGGCATTCTGCTCCAACGCTTCCTGGGAGACGCCGACGCCGCTCTGCTTGCGCGGCTCGCTCAGCAGGGATAGCGGCGGCAGTTCGTAGCGATGCTCGAAAGGAAAGTCGGGCTCGCTCTCGCGCATCAGGCGCTTGCCCGGCTTCACCGCCGCGCTCGGCTGCGCTACCCGCGTCGTGGTGATCGCGGGCTCGATCCGGCGCGCGGCTTCCTCGGCGCTGATCAGGGGCCGGCGCTGCGGCTGCAACGGCGGCAGATCGTCGTCGTCGTCATAGGGCCGATAGTTCGGCTGGTTGCCGGAATATTGATCGATCGCCTCGGGCAATTCCTCGCCATCAAGCGAAACAGCCTCATGCGGGCGCCTGGCATCGGCGCGCGGGGCAGTGCGAGGCATAAAGGCCGGCTCGCGGCGCGCGGGCTCGGGTTCGGCCTGCGCGGAGACGGGACGGGCGATCAGATGGGCCGCGGCCTTCACACGCGCGAAAAGGTCGGAGATGCCGCCGGGGCGGTACATCGGCGGCTCGCGACCATTGCGATCCAGACGCTGGCGGTCGATCCGGCTGGGCGTGACCTTGACGCGCTTGCGGAAGAGCGCGCTCTTGGCCATCAGGCCCCAATGCATCAGGGCACCGAGCACGGCGGAACGCTCGTCGTCCTCGTCCTCCTCCTCGCTCATGCGGCGCGGCTGGCCGCGGATGCGCATCGGCATTTCCGGCGCCGGACGCTCTTCTTCGCGATATTGGAAGAAGAAGCCGGCGGCGATGGCCAGGGTGAAGAAGGCCCCCAAGCCGAGCGCCAGCGTCAGCACGGCCTGGCCGATCACCGACTTGCCGGCGAAGAACAGCGGCGTGAACAGATAGAACACCCAGTCGCCGACGGCGCCACCCAGGCCCGTGGGCAACGGCCAGCGCGAGGTGACCGGCAGGCCCGAAAAAAAGCCGGCCGCCAAAAGAACGCCCCCCACCAGACAGATCAGACGCATGCGCTGGGAATCGAAGGCCTTGTGCGCCAGCAGGCGCCAGCCAAGGAAGGCGATCGGTGCCAGTAGCGCGATCGAGGCAATGCCGAACATCTGGGTGAGGAAATCGGCGGTGACGGCACCGGAAAAGCCGAGCCAGTTGCGGATCGGCAGGGCGCCGCCGACATGGTTGTAGCTGGCATCCTGCACCGACCAGGTCGCCAGCGCGATCGCGGCCAGACCCGACAGGCCGATCAGCGCCATGCCGAGCAGTTCGTTCAGCCTGCGCGTCAGCATGCTCTTCAGTTCGTCGGGAAGAGCGTAGCTTTGTGCAAAGCCGCGTCGCATGGTCCGCATTGCCGTAACCTCAAAGTTGCAAGGTGCGGCAATCCGGATCGGATCGAGATGTCCTCACGGAAATCTGACGGGAACGCAACACCACTAGCCCAGGCTCACGCTAGGCAAGGTGGGTTAAGGGCCGGTTTATGGCAAGGCAGCGCCTATTCGCGGTTGGGCGGCGGTCTTTTTGTGCCGTTTTCCTACCATGTGCAGCGTTTCCAAGAGGCGGATGAGACGTCCGCGCACCCGGGACATGAGCCTCCCCTTCCCCCAACGGAGCCGGAAGTTACGGGGATGGTTTATACGGCGTAAATTTGGTGCCCCTCGGAGCGCGGACATCTTGTCCGCCTCTTCTTCACCCGCGCAGCGCGTCCGCGCTCCACTCCATCACACAGGCTGCGCCGAATCGAGCCGGTAGGTCCAGGTTTCCGTCAGCGTCTCCGAGCCCAGACGCAGGAAGGCGCGCAGGTCGATATCTTCGCCGGGCGGCGGCTCGGCATCGAAGCTGGCGCGTACGCCGTTGATGGCGGGATTGGCCACCACCACCGGGTTCGACACCGTGCCGCTGGAGCCCCAGATCACCAGTTCGACCTTGCTGACGTCGAGGGCGACATCTCCAAGCCGGTCGCCGACGAAATCGATCAGGAAGCGGGTGACGTTGGGCTTGCCGACCGTGGTGGCGGCGGCATTGTGGGTCTCGAACGTGGCGTAGACCTGGCCGCCCTGGTGCAGCGGGCTCGAGACGGCATGGATGACATAGGAAATCTGCGTCTCGCTGCCGGCCTTGGGCTGGATGTCCGGCACCCAGGAAGCCACGACATTGTCGTCGGTCTCGGCGTTCGAATGCAGTTCCACCAGCACCACGCGCCCCTGCCCGAGCCGGTTCTTCATCTCGACCCAATAGCCGGGGCGCTTGTCGTAGAGGGCCTCGAGATCCTGATAGTTGCCGAAGGCGCGGTCACGCTGGATCAGGCCGAAGCCCTTGATGTCCTTGGAAAAGAAATTGGCGACGGAATTGCGCGTGGGATTGCGCAGCGGGCGCCACAACCATTCCCCGCCCTCGGACTGGATGGCCAGGCCATCGGAATCATGCACTTCGGGGCGGAAATCCCGCGGGCGATTCAGGGTATTTTCGCCATAAAGGAACATTGAGGTCAGCGGTGCCAAGCCCATCTCCTTGAGGTCCTTGCGTGCGAAGAGCGTGGCCTGCACCGCAACGTCGTCGCCGGTACCCGGTTCGAAGGTGAAGCGATAGGCGCCGGTGACGGAGGGGCCGTCCAGCAGGGCATGCACGGCGATGCTGCCCTGGCCCGCTGTCGGAGTCTCGACCCAGAATTCGACGAAATCGGGAAATTCTTCCCCCGGTCCGCCCGAACCCAGCGAAAGACCGCGCGCGGAGAGGCCGTAATGCTGGCCCTTGCCGAGGAAGCGGAAATAGCTGGCGCCCAGGAAGGCGGCGAGTTCATCCATCTTGCCGCTGTGATTGAGCGGATAAAGCAGGCGGATGCCGGCAAAGCCCAGCGAGGTCGGCAGGCCCTGAGGCGGCCCCCTGTCACCGAAATCGAACAGATCGGGCGAATATAACAACGGGGTGACCACACCATTGGCCACCAGATTCACGCGGGCCTGATGCTTGAAGATGCTGCCGCGATGGAACAGCTGCAGGCCAAAATTCGAGCCACCATCCCGCAACAGGGTGCGGTCGGTGCGAAAATTGATGCGGCGGAAATCGTCATAGCTCAGCCCCTTCAGGCTCTCCGGCAGGGCTTCGCCCGGGCCGACATAGGGCTTGCCCGCCAACTCCCTCGCCTTGGCGATCACCGTCTCCGGGCCAAAGGCATCCGTCGCCGCCAGGGCGCTGCCCCATCCGCTCGCCAGGCTCGCACAGGCCGTTCCGGCCAGTTGCAGGGTGGCACGTCTGGTGAGGTCCATTTCAAAGCATTCCCATTTCAAGGCCGAAACATCGATGAAGACAGTCACGGCTGCAATTTCACGTTGCAGGAATTGGGCCCTGCCAAAATGGCTGGATTTTGTTGCAAAAATGACGCGGCGGGGGTGCTGTTCCCTAAGGATCGCAGGCATTCTTCGCCGAATAGGGCATAGAAATGCAGTGGGCCGGTCTTTGGACCGGCATCGCGCGCACCAATGGACGCCCTGTGCGGGATATCCGATTTGCAAATGCCGGTCTGAAGACCGTCACACCGAACCCTCCCGAAAACGCTGTCAATTGCGGCGGGTTTTTTCTACCCTTTCAGGATACTCCGACGATTCCTGGGAAATGCGCAGCCTGAGACGGGTTTCCCGAACTGTAAGGACCCTGATTCATGCCTCAGACCCGCCGCCCATCCTTTCTCAGGAGCTTCCTCGCCACCGAGGCGGCCGGCGGCATCATCCTGATGGCGGTGGCGGCGCTTGCCTTGATCGTGGCCAATTCACCGCTGGGCGAAGCCTATTTCCACACGCTCCATCGCTATGTCGGCGGCCTCAGCCTGCTGCACTGGATCAATGACGGGCTGATGGCGCTGTTCTTCCTGCTGGTCGGCCTGGAGATCAAACGCGAGGTGCTGGACGGCCAATTATCGAGCTGGCCGCGCCGAGCCCTGCCGGGCATCGCCGCGATCGGTGGCATGGTGGTACCGGCCCTGATCTTCGTGGCGATCAACTGGCGAGCCGAAGGCACGCTGCAGGGCTGGGCCATCCCCTCGGCCACCGACATTGCCTTCGCCCTCGGCGTGCTCGCTTTGCTCGGCCCGCGCGTGCCGGCCTCGCTGAAGATCTTCCTGACCGCGCTGGCCATCATCGACGACCTCGGCGCGGTGGTGATCATCGCGGTGTTCTATACCGCCTCGCTCAACATCTGGATGCTCAACGGCGCGTTCGCAATCTTGGTCGTGCTTGCCATCATGAACCGGCGCGGCGTCACCTTCCTGCCCGCCTATCTTGCGCTCGGCGCCGTGTTGTGGGTGTTGACCTATCTGTCGGGCGTGCACGCCACCTTGGCCGGCGTGGCCCTGGCCTTCACCATTCCCCTGCGCCGCAAGGGCGGGCATGAACACGACCACACCCCGCTGCACAAGCTCGAGCACGGATTGCACCCCTGGGTGACCTATCTGATCGTACCGATCTTCGGCTTCGCCAATGCCGGTGTCGCCCTCGGCGGCCTGTCACTCGGCAGTCTCGCCGATCCGGTCACCCTCGGTGTCACGCTCGGTCTGTTCGTCGGCAAGCAGATCGGCGTCTTCCTCTTCGCAGCCTTCGCCATCCGGATGAACTGGGCCGAACTGCCGGCCAACGCCAATTGGCGCCATCTCTATGGCGTGGCACTGCTCTGCGGCATCGGTTTCACCATGAGCCTGTTCATCGGTGGCCTCGCCTACGCCAATGCGCCCACCCTGCTCGACGAAACCAAGATCGGCGTGCTGCTGGGCTCGATCCTCTCGGCCGTGTTTGGCGCAATCTTGCTGCGAACGACCAAGCCGGAACATTAAACGTTCAATTGCATGCGGCGGCGCACAATGATATTCCAGCCCGCCGTCCCCATATGGGATCGGTTGTACATCCGACAATTCACGGAGAAGGACTTAAGACAGTGGGTTACAAGGTCGCCGTCGTGGGCGCCACAGGCAATGTGGGCCGCGAAATGCTGAACATTCTGGCCGAGCGGGCATTCCCCGCCGATGAGGTGGTTGCACTGGCTTCGCGCCGCAGCCTGGGCACGGAAGTTTCGTATGGCGACAAAACGCTGAAAACGCGGGACCTTGCGACCTATGACTTCTCCGATACCGACATCGCCCTGATGTCGGCCGGCGGCGACGTGTCCAAGGAATGGTCGCCGAAGATCGGCGCGCAGGGCTGCGTCGTCATCGACAACTCCTCAGCCTGGCGCTACGACGCCGATGTGCCGCTGATCGTTCCGGAAGTGAATGCCGACGCCATCGTCGGCTTTACCAAGAAGAACATCATCGCCAATCCCAACTGCTCCACCGCCCAGCTCGTGGTGGCGCTGAAGCCCCTGCATGATCGCTTCGGTATCAAGCGCGTCGTCGTCGCCACCTACCAGTCGGTCTCCGGCGCGGGCAAGGAGGGTCTCGACGAGCTCTTCGCCCAGACCAAGGCTATTTATGTCAACGGTGCGATCGAAACCAAGAAGTTCCCCAAGCGCATCGCCTTCAACGTGATCCCGCATATCGATGTCTTCATGGAGGACGGGTACACGAAGGAAGAGTGGAAGATGGTGGCCGAGACCAAGAAGATCCTCGACCCCAAGATCAAGCTGACCGCGACCTGCGTGCGCGTGCCAGTGTTCATCTCCCATTCGGAAGCCGTGAACATCGAGTTCGAGAAGCCGGTGACGGCCGACGAAGCCCGCGACATCCTGCGTTCGGCGCCGGGCTGCCTGGTGATCGACAAGCGAGAGCCTGGCGGATACATCACGCCCTACGAGGCTTCCGGCGAGGATGCCACCTATATCTCGCGCATCCGCGAGGACATCACGGTGGAGAACGGCCTGGACATGTGGGTGGTCTCCGACAATCTGCGCAAGGGTGCCGCGCTCAACGCGATCCAGATCGCCGAGGTGCTAATCAACCGCAAGCTGCTCCGGGCCAAGAAGAAGGCGGCCTGAAGGTCTGAGGTTTGAAAGCCGCCGTTCGGGCAACCGGGCGGCGGCTTTTGTTTTTTCGAGAGCGATCATGTCCAGCGCCGATTCCGCCGCTCACCGCCCCGCTTTGCCCTCCTCCGTGCTGGCGGCCCTGTTCGTACCCCTATGGTCGACAGGCTTCGTCACGGCACGACTGGTAGCGCCACACGCCGAGCCCCTGACCTTTCTCGGTCTGCGCTTCGTGGCGGCGGGCTTGCTGCTCGGCCTCTATGCGTTGTGGAGCGGTGCCTCTTGGCCCCAGAGCGGCCGGGCCTGGCTGGATGCCCTCGTCGCTGGTTTCCTGATCCATGGCCTCTATCTCGGCGGCGTGTTCTGGTCGGTGTCGCACGGCTTGCCCTCGGGCATATCGGCCCTCATCGCCGGCCTGCAGCCGCTGCTCACCGGCCTGCTGTCCAAGCCCTTGCTTGGGGAAGAAGTCTCGGGCAGGCGCGCGCTCGGCATCGTCATCGGTGCTGTCGGCGCGGGACTGACCCTGGTTCCCAAGCTCGGGGCTGGTGGCGACGGCGGCATTCCACTCCTGCCGCTCGCCGTCTGCACCCTCGGCATGGTGGCGATCACGCTCGGTACCATCTGGCAGAAACGCCGCGGGCGCGGGGCCGATCTCGCCACCAACACCGCCGTGCAATATGCCGGCGCCATGGTGCCGATCGTCATCGGTGGCCTGCTGACCGAGAGCGGTCATTTCGACTGGACCTCCGCCGCCGCCTGGACGGGCCTGATCTGGTCCGTCTTCGGCATGTCGATCGGCGCCATCCTGCTCCTGATGGTACTGATCAAGCGCGGCGCAGTCGCCCAGGTCGCGGCCCTGCTCTATCTCGTGCCCGGCGTCTCCGCCTTGATGGCCTGGGGCATGTTCTCAGAGGCGCTCACGCCCCTCCAGATCGCCGGCCTCGCCATCGCAGCGCTCGGCGTGGCGGTAGCCAACAAGGGATAAGAGGGCCGCGCCTCGCTCCCTCTACTGCCCATAGGTCGCCGTGAGCGTGGCCGAGGCCAAGGCATTGGCGTGGACCATGAAGCCGATCATGGCGCCACTGGCAGTGGCGGGCAGATCGAGCTTGGCCACCTTCAGCGCGGTGATCGTCAGGACATAACGATGGGCCGGGCCCGGCGGCGGGCAGGCCCCCATGAAGGCGGGCATGCCCGCATCGTTGCGCCCCTGCACGGCGCCCGACGGCAGCGACTTGCCATCCCCAGCGCCGGACTGCAGGGATGTCGCCGAGGCCGGGATGTCGAACACGATCCAGTGCCACCAGCCCGACCCCGTCGGCGCGTCGGGATCGTAGAGCGTCACCGCATAGCTCTTGGTGCCTTCAGGCGGATCCTTCCAGCTCAAGGCGGGCGAGACGTTTCCGCCCGAACAGCCAAAGACATTGGACACCTGTGCCTTGGTGAGGGTAGCGCCCTCGCCAATGTCGGTGCTGGTCAGTTCAAAAGCTGAGGCCGGCTGGGTCGCGGCCAGTCCCAGCGCCAAGGCGCCGGCCAGGATGTGTTTCATGATCAAGCTTCCTTCGTTCAGGGAAGCCATCCTGTCATCCCGCTATGATCGCGGCAGCGCCGTCCAGCTCAAATTTCGTGCTGTTTCGCTCAAAGTCGCGATGATGCCCCCTGATCTCACTAGGCGCAAAACCAAAGCGATTGCGAAACCGCACGGAAAAGCGCGACGCCGACTCATAGCCGACATCGAGGGCAATCTGCGTGACCGGCTGGTCTGTCGACTGCAGCAGATAGAGCGCCGCCGTCATGCGGACATCGATGAGCAGGTCGGTGAAGCTGGTGCCTCGTTCCGCGAGATGGCGGCGCAGGCTCGGCTCGCTCATGCCGATCGAAGCGGCGACAGGGGCCGCGCGCCATGAACGGGCAGGCTCGGCCACCAGCATCCGGCGCAGACGCACCACGAGATCGTCGCCGCCAGGCTGCTCGAAGCGATAGCCGAAGCCGTCGAGCCAGAGCAGTATCTCGCGGACACGGGCAGCGGCCACCGGCTCAGGCAAGGCATCCCGATCCGCGATGGCCCGGATGGCTACGTCACAGGCCAGCCGGAACGCGGCCGGCGAATCAGTGAGAACCTCAATCCTGCGGAGGGGCGGTGCGCCGCCGGCCTGGAATTCACGAGCGAGACCGGGAGCGAAATTCAGGGCAAGGGCGCGATAGGGGCCATCGGCGGCCGGCTCGTTGATCACGTCGAAGTCGCAGCCATCCGGCACGAGCACCACCTGGCCGACGGATGCCGTCAGCTCCACATTACCGCTGCGGATGATCTTGCGGCCGCTCTCGACCAGCACCAGACCGGGACCGTCGGAGGCGAGCCTGCGGCATAAGAGAGAGGCATGCTGCACGACCTCCGCCACGCTGCCGATGCCGGACCGCGAACGGATCGTCCGACCCAGCGCCAGATCGTCCTGGGAGGTGTCGATGTTGCTCACGCTTCTCGCCCCGTATCAAAGCAGCGGCGGCCATCCGGGAATATGGCTTCAAAAGCTAAATACCGGTTCAGGCGAGCCGGGCGAACCAGATTGTCGACCCGCCGCAATCGGGATCCTCCACCATATGTGAGACGATATCAAAGCCATTGGTCTCCAGCAGCCCGCGATAGTCTCCCGGGTCCAGGCTGCCGTGATAGAGCGACGCGCCCTGGAAGGCACCGATTGCCTCGCCATGCCCGGTGCCGCTGGTGAAGATCAGCGCCGCCTTCGGATTCGCATGGCGGCGGAAGATCGGGAACATGCCCCGCTGGTCTTCCGGAGGCAGATGGAAAAAGCTGTTCCAGGCGATGATGCCGTCGAAAGTCCGCCCGAGCGCCAATGTTCGCATGTCCCCAACCAGCCAATCATGGGCCGGGAAGCGCGCCTTGCAGAGTTCGACCAGGGACGGAGCGGCATCCAGGCCGGTGACCCGATGCCCCCGTTCGATACAATGGCGGGCGATCGGTTCACCGGCTCCACAGCCGATATCGAGGACCGAAGCTCTCTCGGCAGGCAGAAGCGCCAGAAAGCGATCGAGCCAGGCGATTTCGGGAAAATTGCGGCGCCGCAATTCGTCCCAGGCACCGGCATGGGCTTCATAAAGGCTCACGACCTGGTCTGCGGCGCCGCCCATTGTTTTGCCTGATGGCGCAGACGGCAGCCTCAGCCGCCCTGGTAGATATAGTAGCGCACGCCGTTGCCCGGGTCGACGAAGCTGGTCTTGGTGCGGTCGCGCACCTTCTGCCCGGCCGTGAAGCGGCGGCAACGGCCATCGGCCATGTGGTTGTCGAACTCGCGCTGGAACTTCTCCCCGGAGGCATGCAGCGTGCCGACATGCTGCTGGGTGCGGCAGGCCACGAGAGGCCGCTCCAGCCCGCGCGTGACCGTCTCCACCTTTGGCGGCGTCGTGGAACAGGCGCCCAGCATGGCCAGGGGGGCGAAAAGCGTGCAGAGACGGAGCATGAACTGTCCTTGAACGAGGTGGGAGGCCTATTCTTCCACAACGGCGTCGTGGCAGCATACGCAGAGCTTGTTGCCGTCGAGATCGCGGAAATAGGCACCGTAATAATGGACATGATACTCGGGCCGCAGCCCGGGTGCACCCTCGCTCGTGCCGCCATGGTTAAGGGCTGCTTGCCAGGCCCGCTCAACCGCCGGCCGATCGGGAGCCAGCAGCGCGATCATCGGACCGTTACCAGGCGCCGGCGCCTGCCCATCGAAGGGCCGCCCGATCAGGAAGATCGGGCGCGAGGCGCCCGGCCTGATCCAGCCTGCCCAAGAGCGTTGATTGGAGCGTTGATTGGGAGGTTCGTCCTCGCGAAAGCGCAGCACCAGTCCGAGTTCCCCGAGCACCGCCTCGTAGAAGCGGAAGGCCGTGTCGAAATCACGGACGCCGAGGAAGGTGTGCGAGATCACCGCCCTACTCCACCGTCACGGTGCTGAGGTCCTCAAAGCGGCTGAACAGCGCCATGTCGTCGCGATGGATCATCTCGCTCGGGCCGGCCCAGCCGAGGATGTCCTCGATGCTGCGGCTCTTCTTGCCGGCGATCTGGGCGGCTTCGCCGATATCGTAGGCCACCAGGCCGCGGCCGACTTCGGCGCCGGAGGGATCGCGAATGATCACGGCATCGCCCTGCGAGAAGGTGCCTTCCACCCGCTTCACCCCGGCCGGCAGCAGGCTTGCGCCGCCCCGCAGCGCCTTGGCGGCGCCGGCATCCACATGCAGCGTGCCGCGCGGTTCGAGATGGCCGGCGATCCATTTCTTGCGAGCGGTAACGGGATTGGAGGGTGTCAGGAACCAGGTGCAGGGCCCGCCTTCCTCGATGCGCAGCAGGGGCGAATCAACCTTGCCCGAAGCGATCACCATGGTGGTGCCGCCGCCCACGGCGATCTTGGCCGCTTCCACCTTGGTGCGCATGCCCCCGCGCGAGAGCTCGGAGCCGGCATCCCCAGCCACGCCCTCGATCGCAGCAGTGATGCGCTGCACAACCGGGATCAGGGTGGCGGCGGGGTCCAGATGTGGCGGCGCGGTATAGAGGCCATCGATGTCGGAGAGCAGCACCAGGCAGTCTGCCCCCGCCATGGTGGCCACCCGGGCGGCCAGCCTGTCATTGTCTCCATAGCGGATCTCGGTGGTGGCGACGGTGTCGTTCTCGTTCACCACAGGCACGCAATGCATCTCCAGGAGCTTGTCGATGGTGCGGCGAGCGTTGAGATAGCGCTTGCGCTCCTCGGTATCGCCGAGCGTGACCAGGATCTGGGCTGCTGTCAGGCCTTGCGCCCCCAGGGTCTCGGCCCAGGCCTGCGCCAGGCCGACCTGGCCGACCGCTGCCGCTGCCTGGCTCGATTCCAGCGCGAGCGGCCCTTTCGGCAGTTGCAGCAGCGTGCGCCCCAGCGCGATGGCGCCCGAGGAGACCACGATCACCTGAGCACCGCGCTCAGTGTGGCGGGCGAGATCGGCCACCAGGGACGCCAGCCATTCGCGGCGCAACTTCCCCTTGGCCTGGTCGACCAGCAGGGAGGAACCGATCTTGACGACGATGCGACGGAAGGAACTGAGTTCGGGCATGGCGGGACGGAGCTGAAGCGTGGCGGGAGGCGCGGTGGCAACGCCACCATGCCTGATAACACGGCCTAATGCGGCAATCGCCGTTCGACAAGCGCAAACACGATGCAGCGGACGAACAGGCAGGCGTGGGAACGCCCTCTCCCGTGCGCAGCATAGCCAGACCACTGTCTTATCTGCGCGAACACCGTGTTCGACCGGCCGACCTTCCGCGCTCCCGCGGGCCGTAGCTAGATATCCCGCAGGATAACCCGCCTCGCGGCGGGCAAACATCAAAAGGTACCCCGCAAATGTCCGCTACCGGTTCCACGGTTCATCTCGACGCAACACCGGCGCCGATTTCCTTCGACCCGGCGAAAAGCGCCGTCATCGTCGTCGACATGCAGAATGACTTCTGCAGCAAGGGCGGCATGTTCGATCTGGCCGGCCATGACATCGGCCTGGCACGCGACACCATTCCCCCCATCGCAAGGCTGCTGGCCGGAGCCAGGCGCGCCGGAATGCATGTCGTCTATCTCGTCCATGGTTTTCTACCCGACCTGTCCGATGCCGGCGGCCCGCGCAGCAGGAACTGGCTGCTGAACAAGGATCTCAATATCGGCAAGGAGATCATTGCCCCGGACGGATCGAAGGGAAGGATTCACATCCGCAACACCTGGAATACCAAGGTCGTGGACGAATTGAAGCCCGAGCCTACCGACCTCATTGTCTACAAGAACCGTTTCAGCGGATTCTATGCCACTGACCTCGACGAACAATTGAGAGCGCTCGGCGTCGACACGCTCTTCCTTACAGGAACGACCACGAGCGTCTGCGTGGAATCCACGCTCCGGGATGCAAGTTTCAGGGATTATACCTCCGTATTGCTGGCCGATTGCATGGGTGAAGCCCTCGGCGAAGAATTTCATGCTGCGTCCCAGACGGTGATCGCGACCCGGTTCGGCTGGGTTTCGCAGTCGTCCGACCTGCTTCGGCAGCTCAGCGGCGCACGCTGAGCGAGCCTGAAGACCCGGTCGGTTCCCGGCCTTGCTTTGCAACATGAGTGGATCATCCGATATGGCGAGCTCCCGGATTTTGAGTCAGGCACCATTGCCCGTCGACGGGGGGATGCGGATAATCGACATCCACCGGCATCCGCTGCCGGAATGGTATCTTGCCAATCTGGCGCGGATTGGCGTTGCCCAGCTCGGCGGACAATCGCTCGCCGACCCGGCCCTGCGGTGGACGCCCGAAATAATGCTGGCGCAAATGGACGAGCACGCCATTGCCGCAAGCATGCTCTCCTTTGCCGGGCCCGGCGTTGCAATAGGGGATGAAGGCTTCCGGCGAGAACACATCCGGCAGTCCAACGAATATCTCGCCTCGCTCGTCGCCGAAATGAACGGGCGCGTGCGGGGCCTGGCGGTACTGCCGCTGCCAGCCATCGGCGATGCCCTTGCCGAGCTTCGCTATGCCATCGACGAACTCCGTCTCGACGGCGTAGCGATCCTGACCAATTACGATGACCTCTATCTAGGCGACCGGCACTTCGAGCCGCTCCTTGCCGAACTTTCACGCCGGCGGCTTCCGCTCTTCATCCACCCGACCAAGCCGGACTATGACGCGCCCCTGTCCTATCAGCCCTGGATTCTCGAATTTGCGGTGAACACGACCCGGGCCGTCATGCATCTCATCTACAGCGGCACGCTCGACCGATATCCCGGTATTCCCATCATCCTGGCCCATGGCGGCGGGGCGATACCCTTCCTCTCCTCCCGCCTCGACATCGGGCAGCGCAATTCCCGTATCGAGCTTGCCCATCCGGTTCGGCATTATCTCAGCCATTTCTATTACGAAACGGCCTTCACGGCGGCACCCGAACCCCTCGCGGCCTTGCTTGCCCTGGTGGAGCCTACGCAACTGCTGTTCGGTTCCGACCTCCCATGGGCGGGCATGGCCGCAGCCGAACTGTGCCTTGCCGGCGTCTCTGGTTCGCCGCTGCTGGGGCCGTCCGAACGGGAGGCCGTCCTGCATGGCTCGGCGCGCCTGCTGTTTCCAAAGTTCGGGCCCCCCGAAAAGGCATCGTGACGCGGCGCCCTCGTCGGGGCGTGCGGCGATACGCCGACGCCCGCACTTCCACTCGAAATATATTGAACCTCATTTGGAGCAATCATTATGAACGGACATTTCCGCACCCCGGCGCGACATTGGATTGACGGCGAGTGGGTTGCGACTGGCTCGGAGGCCGAGAGCATCGACCCGGCAACGGGCGATGTCATCGGCACCTATCTGGACGGTGGGCTGGAGGAGGCGGAGGCGGCCATCCGGGCTGCGGAAAAAGCACTTGGCGACCAGACCTGGACAGGCGATCCCAACCGGCGCGCCGCGGCCTTGTCTCACTTGGCCGATGCCTATGCCGCGCGGCTCGACGAGGTGATCGACACCCTCTGCCTGGAAAACGGCAAGGTCAGGGCCGAGGCAACATTCGAGGCGGAACTGATCGTGCGGGCCCTGCGCTTCGTGGCCGGCCTGGCGACCCAGAGCTTCGGCAGGGCGCTGGACCCGAGCCCGGGCAGAAGCGTCGTCAGCCTGCGTCAGCCGATCGGCGTGGCAGGGCTGATCATCCCGTGGAATTCACCCGCCTATCTCGCCATCCGCGCCCTGGGGCCAGCTTTGGCGGCCGGGTGCACAGCGGTCGTGAAGATGCCCCACAAGGCGGCACAGACCGCCGCCCTCATGGCTGACATCCTGGCGTCGATACCGGACCTTCCCCAAGGCAGCGTCAATATCTTCATCGAGTCGGGAGCGGCGGGCGCGAAGCTTCTGGTGGAATCCGCCAAGGTCCGCGCCATCAGCTATACCGGGAGCACCCATACGGGCCGAGCCATCGCCCAGACGGCTTCGGCGAGCTTGAAGCGGATCAATCTGGAGCTTGGGGGCAAGACGCCGCACCTCATCTTCGACGATGTCGATCTCGACAGGCTCCTGCCCATCCTCACCAAGTCGTCGACGGTGTTCGCCGGACAGTTCTGCATGACCGGCAGCCGGATTCTGGTCCAGCGCAACATTGCCGACCAGCTACGCGACAGGCTGGCCCGCAGCCTCGAGGCGGTAAGGCTGGGCCCCGCCGCCAGCGCCTCGAGCGACATGGGCCCGTTGATCGACAAGGCCTCGGTTTCACGCGTTGACAGGATCGTCAAGGAGGCGATCGCCGCGGGCGCAAAGGTCATCCTGAGAGGCGGCCCCGTCGCCGATGGGCCGCTCGCCAAGGGCGCGTTCTATCGCCCCTGCCTTCTCGAGGTTCCCAATTCCAGGCTCGAGATCGTGCAGATGGAAGTATTCGGGCCAGTGCAGACGCTCCAGCTTTTCGATAGCGAAGAAGAGGCCATCGAGCTTGCCAACGACACCGAATTCGGCCTGAGCGCCTGCGTCTGGAGCAGCAATGCGGACAGGTTGTTCCGTGTTTCGCGCAAGCTCGATGCCGGGCTCGTATCGATCAACAACTGGGCCAATCATGTCGTCGAATTCGAGGAAGGTGGCTTCAAGGCCAGCGGCCTTGGACGGCTGGGTGGAATCGGCGCTATCGACGATTTCACCGAAATCAAGCAAATCGCCTACAACTACGCCACGACCGCCTGAAACGGCCTGCCCGAGCCCGGTCCGATGGTTGCGACACCCTGTCTTTACCCTCTCCCCGCATATAGAGAGGAAAGGGTCAAGCTTGGTAAGGTGATCGTAGCCGGCGCCTCGCTTGGCGATATCACCTCATTTGTGCTCTTCGCTCACCAGGAGCAGCACCTTGATGTCGGTCTTGGGCACGTAATTCTTCACCACCATCTCGAACGTGGTCGGGCCGATCTTCTTCACGCCTTCGCCGCAGAAGGACACCAGCGTCTTGGGATCGCCCTTGTCGACCACCAAGCGAAAATCGCCGATCGGGCCGGCCCAGTTGCCGCCCGAGGTGATGACATAGGCCAGATATTGCTCATAGCTGGCGAAGGTCTTGCCCTCGTCGGCCAAGGCGCGCTTGCGCAACGCTGCCGCCGCCTTGGTGAAAGCCGCATCGGTGCAGAAATCTTTCTGGTAGGACTTTCGCTGCTCGGCATCGAGATCGGGCGAGCCGAATACCAGGGACGACACGCCGCCATGGCTGGGCACGTAGTCCTGCTGGACGATCACGTCCTTGCCGGCCGGGAACACCTGCTTGCGCCAGAATTTCGAGCGCAGAGTCCAGGACGGATAATAGACCTGACGTTCGCCCTTGTCGTCATTGTAGCTGTCCTGATAGACGATACCGGCATCGACGAGCGCCTTGCGGTCGGCTTCGCTGAGGGCGTTGATGGCCTTCTCGGTCGCTTCCACGGTCGGCAGCAGCGGAAGCTTGAGTGCCTTCAGCCTGTCGGTGACTTCGACCTCGGGTTTGCCCTCCGATCCCAGCAGGAAGACGCGCTGCTCCACCTGGGAGTCGACCGCCTTGCCGTCGACCTTGGTGGTGAATTTCAGGAAATTGTCGCTGCTGGGATCTGGAATGTCGGTGATGCCGGCCGGTCCTTGCCCGGAAATGTCCGGCATCGGAAAGGCCACCAGGGCTTCGTAGTCGGCATTGGTGAGATTGCGGAAGCGATAGGAGATCTTCACCGCCTTGATCGAGAGGTAGAGATCTTCCGAGACCAGAGCGATCTTGTCGGTCTTGGTGAGCACCAGCCCGCCCGCATCGAGGGAGGCCATGGTGTCGTCGGCCCGCGCAGGCGAAGCCAGCAGGGCGGCAAGAACGGCAATGGCCGGAATGAAACGGGGCACGGTCGACTCCTTCGGCAATAATATCAAACAAGCGCGGCGAGCATATAGGCGTCACTACACCGGACACAACGTCACCTCACCGCGCCACGGACTGTTTACGCCCGGTAATCGTGATCACAGTCTTTCTAATCTTTGCGACTCTATCTTGTGGCTAAGCTCAGCGGAGCAATCTTAGGGCTTGGCTGTATGGTAGGAGGAATGCAACAAATAGATCGGGGAACATGAAACGTCGGGCTTCGGCGGATAATGATACCGACAAATCGGTCAAAGTCTGTTTCGAACAAAACAAGGGGTCGTCGATGGCACGCAGCGCAAGCCGCTCTCGCTCCGGTGCAACACAAACCCGCCACAGCCAGGCGGCCGCGCTGATCGGCCAGCGCATCGTTGCCGGAGAATGGGCGGTTGGCATGGCGCTGCCGACGGAGGCCGACCTCTCGCGCGAACTCGACGTCTCCCGCGCCTCGCTGCGCGAGGCCATCAAGCTCCTGGCCGGCAAGGGCCTGCTCTCCTCCACCCCGCGCCGTGGCACCATCGTGCAGCCCCACGCCAATTGGAACCGGCTCGATGTCGACGTGCTGGTCTGGCAGACCTCAGGCGGCGCCACCAAGAGCTTCGTCAAGGACCTGTTCGAGCTGCGCCGCATGATCGAGCCGGAGGCGGCGGCCCTCGCCGCTTTGCGTGCCTCGCCGGAGCAGCGGGTCGCCATCGCCCAAAGCTTCGAGGCGATGGCCAACGCTACCGACATCCAGCTTTCGATCGACGCGGACCTCGCCTTCCACCGCGCCATCATGCAGGCCACCAACAACATGCTGCTGGCCGCCTTCCAGCCGGCAATCGAGGCCTCGCTCGCGGTGTCCTTCAAGGTCTCGCGCGCCGGCAACGTGCTGCTGCCCTATACGGTGCCGATGCACCGGGCGGTGGCCGAACCTATTCTCGCCAGCGATGCCGACGGCGCCCGCAAGGCGATGATCGCCCTACTCGACCGCTCCGAGATGGACGCGGAAAGCGCCGCGGTGGATGACAAGAAGTAAGACGGTCTGGAAAAGACGCGACCCGCCTCCTCCACTGCAGGAGAAGGCGGGTCGCGTCTTTTCATTGATCCGGTGACCTGGCCGATCAGTAAGGATTGACCACCTGTGCATCGGCGATGCGCGAGGCCGAGCCGAAGTCGAGATTATAGATGTCCGGGCGGAAATGGGCGGTACCGTCAGGCGTGACATAGGCGGTCATGTAAACCCAATGCACCGGTACGCGGTCCGGAATGGCCTGGTCCTTGCGGGCTCCGGTGGCGATTTCCTGGCCGACGCGCTTGGCGTCCCAGCCCGAGCCGAGCAGCCAGGCGGCGAGATCGTTCACGCCCTGCACGCGCACGCAGCCATGCGAGAAGAAGCGATCGACCGAGCCGAACAGGCGCTTGGAGGGCGTGTCATGCATATAGACCGAATCCGAATTCGGCATCTGGATGCGCAGCTGGCCGAGCGAATTGCCGGCACCATAGGCCTGCCGGACAGTGTAGTTGGCGGCCTTGCCGCTCGACCAATCGATGGACTTGGGATCGACGGTGCGGCCTGAGCCATCGATCACCGACATCCTCTGGCGCGCGAGATAGGAAGGATCGCGCACCATATGCGGGCCGATTTCCTTCTTGATGATGGATTGCGGCACGGTCCAGGTCGGGTTGAAATTGATGGCGCTGATGGTGGCGTCGACCTCGGGCGAGGGGTTCTGCGGGCGGCCGACCACGGCGATGTAGCGGCGCGCCACCTCGCCATTCTCGATGGCCTCGACCTGGGCGCTCGGGATGTTCACCACCACATAGCGGCGGTTGAAATCGATGAAGCGCGCGCCGACGCGTTCCATGTTGTGGCCGATCTGGACCAGGCGGTGCTGCACGGGAACCGCCATCTGGGCCCGGGTGCGCTCGTCGATCTTGCCGGTGGCCTGCAGGCCGTAGCGCTGCTGGAAGCGGTTGACGGCGGCGGTGAGCCCAGCGTCCCATTTGGGGTTGTCGCGCTCGGTTTCCGGCAGATCCTTCTCCATCACTAGGCGCTGGCGCAGCGCCTGCACGGCACTGCCCGTTGCGCCGGCGGAGAGACCGACGGGGGGGGCGGCCGGGAAGCCGCCATTGCGGGCAATCTGGGCATAATATTGCGACAGGCCGTTGAGACGGTCAAGCGAGCCGGCATCGAAGGTCGGCATCGAGGACCAGGGCGTGGCCGGAATCTTGATCGGAGTCGAGGCGGCGTAGGAGGGCCCGGCCGGGACCGGCTTCTTGGCGACCTTGGGCTTGGCGGGCGTGGCGGCGGGCACCGCGGGTGCGGCGTCGGCCGCAGCAGGGGCCGTCGGAGCCGCGGGAGCGGCAGCATCGGGGGCCGCAGCCGTCGCCGGTGCGGGAGCTGCCGGTTCGGGAGCAGCCTGCGCGGCCGGAGCCGGAGCGGGGCTGGCGGGCTGGGGTGCCTCGGGAGTGACAACTGGAGCTTCGGGAGCAGCAGGTGCCGCCGGCGCGGTAACCGGAATGTCGGCCGTGGGCGGGGTGGCCTCCTGTGCCAGTGCTGGCGAGGCCAGAACCAGGGCCAAAACGGAAACGGCGGCCAGAACAAGGGGGGTAGGCTGCTTCATAGCAGGAACTTCCACGCTGGTTGCCGAAACGTAAGGTCCGGCACAAAAAGGGATCATAGGCAGCCCTCTATCACGCGGCCGGGCCGCGCGGTATGGCCGCCACAGTCTTGCCGCACGATTGTCGGACGGCGTGTCCGATTAACCACATCAGCACTATGCGCTCCGACCATAGTCCGAAGTTTTGGCCTCAAAAGGGCAGAGCGTCTTCATAGCCTGATCGAGTTAACAAGAAGATATGCCGATCGAAGGCCTCCTCCCCGCGATATTCCCCTGGCCGATTCCCTTGGCCATGACAAAAAAGGCTGCCTCCTCCCTTGGGAGAGAAGGCAGCCTTCTTTTGAATTGGGAAATGCGGGCGTGCAGTCAGCGGGTGGCGACCGGCTTTTCGCCACGATAATCGTAGAAGCCGCGCTTGACCTTGCGGCCAAGCCAGCCGGCTTCGACATATTTCACCAGCAACGGGCAAGGCCGGTATTTGGAATCGGCCAGCCCCTCATGCAGGACCTGCATGATCGACAGGCAGGTGTCGAGGCCGATGAAATCGGCAAGCTGCAGCGGGCCCATCGGATGATTGGCACCGAGCCGCATCGCCATGTCGATGGATTCGACCGTGCCGACGCCCTCATAGAGCGTGTAGATCGCCTCGTTGATCATCGGCAGCAGGATGCGGTTGACGATGAAGGCCGGGAAGTCCTCGGCCACCGCCACCTGGCGATCGAGCTTGGTGATGAAGGCCTTGGCGGATTCGAACGTGCCGTCATCCGTGGCGATGCCGCGGATGATCTCGACCAGTTGCATCACCGGCACCGGATTCATGAAATGAATGCCGATAAAGCGCTCCGGCCGGTCGGTGGCCGCCGCCAGCCGCGTGATCGAAATCGACGACGTGTTGGTGGCGAGGATCGCTTCCGGCTTCAGATGCGGGCAGACGCCGCCATAGATCTTGACCTTGACCGCCTCGTTCTCGGTGGCTGCTTCGATCACCAGATCGCAGACGCCGAGGCCCTCCACATTGGGTTCGGCCTTGATGCGGGAAAGTGCCTCGTCGTTCTGGGCCTGCGTGATGAAACCCTTGGAAACCTGACGCTTGAGATTGCCATTGACGGTGGCCAGGCCATTGTTGACCCGATCTTCCGATACGTCGTTGAGCACCACGTTCAACCCGGCCAGAGCGGCGACATGCGCGATGCCGCTGCCCATTTGCCCGGCGCCCACAATCCCAACCGTCCTGATATCCACCGTCATTTCAAGTTCCCTGCCATTTGCCCGATCTTATCGAGGCAATCGGCGCGTGGGAAGACCGCAGTCGCAGCTTTCATGCACGCCTGTCGGTCGAAATGGTCGCATTCGGGTGTTGGCACCTTGCGAGCAGGAGCGCCTCCCCATGCGGCCCGAACTGCCGGTAGAATACCACAAAACGAGGGGCCGGGAAAAAGGCAGCTCGATGGAACCGTGATTTTGTCTAGATCAGGCCCTGCCCGCCATCAATATGGATGGTCTCGCCCGTCGTGAAGGCGCTCTCCATCAAATAGAGATAAGCGGGGGCAATATCAGCGGGCTTCGCGATCCTGCCCACCGGCAGGCGGCCGGCCATGCCGGCGAAGAAGTCCGATTTGGCCTCCCCGACGATCTCGTCCCACATCGGCGTATCCACCCAGCCGGGCGAGACGATATTCACGCGTGTCGGCGCCAGTTCCAGCGCCAGGGCGCGGGCGAAAAAGCCGAAGGAGCCGGCGATCGCCGAAACGACCGCGCCGCCGGGAACCGGCGGCCGGTCCTTGTTGATTCCGGAGGTGAAGGTCATGGAACCGCCCCGCCTCAGGGTGGCCACGGCGTGCTTGGCCAGCATGACGGCGCCGATCAGCTTGTTGTCGACGAAACACCGCACCGTCTCCATGTCGGTGCGCCCGATGGGATCGCCCGGTGGCGGCGTTCCGGCCGTCGACACCAGGTGATCGAAAGCGCCGGCCTCCTGGAAGAGCCGGGCAAGACCGGCTTCGTCTGTCATGTCAGCGGCAAAGCTTCGCACGCGCCGGCCTGCATCGAGGCTTCGCTCCGCGGCCTGCAGCCTGCCGGGCGAGCGGCCGACGATCAACACCTCCGCACCGCTCTCGAGGGACGCCTTCGCGACGCCGAGGCCGATGCCGGAACTGCCGCCGACGACGATGATCTTCTGGCCCGTGAGCGCTGCCATGGGAAACCTCCGGTTCTCTACGGTCATGGGAATGAGTTAAGCCCGGCCGGCATAGGCCGCTTCGAGATCGGCGACGACGATCTTGGTCATCTTGTATAAGGCCTGCCTGACCCGATCCGCCTTCTCGCGGTCGGGATCGGCCATCAGCCGCAGCGTGACCTCGGGAATGACCTGCCAGTAGACGCCATATTTGTCCGTCAGCCAGCCGCAGGGCTTCTCGGAGCCGCCATCAGCCGTGAGCGCCCTGTAGTAATAGTCGGTCTCGGCTTGGTCGGAGGTCTGGATATAGAGCGAGAGCCTTTCATTGAAGGCAGGCATCCGCCCGGCATTCAGGGCCGTCAGGTGCAGCCCTTCGAGTTCGAAATCGAAGGTGGCGTGCGGAACCGTCTTGTTCGTGCCGGCGACCCAGTCGGTGAACTCGGTGTCCCTAAGCGCCTTGGCATTCTTGAAGACCGACAGATAGAAGTCCCGGGCCTCTCGAGCGTTCAGGTTGAACCAGAGAAAGGGATGGATCGTGGCCATGTTGTCCTCGTGAGGATTCATCACAAATCATAGCCATTTTGAGCAGTATACTATCGACACACAAACCAAAACTTGGCATATATCTGTGATCAAAACTCACACATGCCATGCCCCGCAAACTTCCACCCCTCCATGCCCTGCCGAGTTTCGAGGCCGCAGCCCGGCATCTGAGTTTCTCCAGGGCGGCGGAAGAGCTCAATGTCACCCATGGAGCCGTCAGCCGGGCGATCAAGCATCTCGAGGACCGGCTCGGCGTCCTCCTGTTCGAGCGCACGAGCCGTTCGGTGCGCCTGACCGCTGTCGGTGAACCCTATGCACGGGCGGTTCGCGACATGCTCGACCAATTGGGGATGGCCACCGCTGCGGCGACGGCCCACCAGTCGAGCTCGACCCTGAACGTCAGCACCTCCGACGGCTTTGCGGGGCGATGGCTGGTGCCGCGCCTCTATCGTTTTCACCGCGCAAACGGCGATATCGACGTGCGGGTTTCGACCACCGGCAGGCTCACCAATTTCCTGGGCGACGGCATCGACATTGCCGTCCGCTATGGCAGCGGCACCTATCCGGGGCTCACTTCGGAATTCCTCACCGACGAGGAAGTCTTTCCCGTCTGCAGCCCGAGACTGCTGGAGGGGAAGCATCCGCTACGCCGCCCCGTGGACCTCAGGCACCACACGCTGATCCATGACGGTTTTCCGATCGATTGGGCAAGCTGGCTTTCCAGCGCCGGGATTGAGGGCGTGGACCCGCATGGCGGCCTCACCTTCGATTCCTATTCCTTTGCCGTCGAGTCTGCCGCGCAGGGCGAAGGCGTGGTGCTCGGCCGAACCATGCTGGTCGCCGCCGATCTCGCCGCCGGACGCCTGGTACGCCCGTTCACACACGCCCTCAGATCCCTCTCCAGTTTCTATGTCGTCTATCCCCCCGACGCCATCCGCCAGCGCAAGGTGAAGGCCTTTCGCGACTGGCTCTTTGCGGAGATGGCGCCGCCGCCCGATTGATGAAGGCCTCGCCCCTTGCAGCCGAGGCCTTGCGTGCAATATTTACGGCTGAGAAGTCTCGGGACGGCGATGCGCGCGGAGCGAGCGGCGAAATAGGGAAGGCTAACGGCCCTCTGCCTGCCCTCGCTTTCCGGCGGAGGGAAGCGGGGACGCCGGTCCACCGCACTTCCTCTTGTTCAAATTCTTTGAGAACGCACGGTATATCATGACGATTTCGAACGAAGACGAATTGCTCAAGCTGAAGGAGATCGGCCGCATCGTCGCCAATACGCTGGCGGCGATGGGAGCGGCACTCGAACCGGGCATGACCACGGCGGAGCTCGACGTGATCGGCCGCAGGCTCCTCGAGCAGGAAGGCGCCCGCTCCGCACCCGAGCTCTGCTACGGCTTTCCCGGCGCGACCTGCATCAGCGTGAACGAGGAGATCGCCCACGGCATACCCGGCCATCGCCGGATCGAGCCGGGCGATCTCGTCAATATCGATGTCTCCGCCGAGAAGGACGGCTTCTTCGCCGATACCGGCGCGTCCTTTGCGGTGGAGCCCGTTTCCAAGGCGGCCCACCGTCTCCTCAGGGACGGCAAGCGGGCGATGTGGACGGGTATCCGCCAGGTGGGCGCCGGCCTGCCGCTCGCCAATATCGGCAATGCCATCGGCGAATTCGCCCGCAAGAACCGCTATACGCTGGTGCGCAATCTTGCCAGCCACGGCGTCGGCCGGTCCCTGCATGAGGAACCCAAGGAACTCGCAACCTGGCCCGACCGCTCCGAGCGCCGGAAGATGCAGGAAGGCCTGGTGTTCACGGTGGAGCCGTTCCTCTCTTTGGGCGCGGAATGGGCGGCGGATGGCGAGGATGCCTGGACACTGTTCAGCGAACCGCGCGCCCCAACCGTGCAATATGAACATACGGTGGTGGCGACCCGCACCGGGCCGCTCGTCCTCACGCTGCCGGCGTGACACCCCGGCGCCATGCGCGGAGCAAGCACGATGGAATCTACAACTCTCGCCGACCTCTATCGCGCATATATCGCTTGCCTCAACCGGCAGGACTGGAGCGAGCTCGGACGCCATGTCGATGAGGAGGTCGTGCACAATGGCCGGCGGCTGGGGCTGTCAGGCTATCGCGGCATGCTCGTCAAGGATTTCGAGGACATTCCCGACCTCGCCTTCCACATCGAGTTCCTGGTCTGCGAACCACCCCTTGTGGCGGCCCGGCTCGCCTTCGACTGCACGCCGAAGCCGGGGTTCCTCGGCCTGAAGCTCGATGGACGCAAGGTCGCGTTCACGGAAAACGTATTCTACGCCTTCAAGGCCGAAAAGATCGTCTCGGTTTGGTCTGTAATCGACAAAGCCGCAATCGAGGCCCAGCTGGGGCGCTGACGACAGGGCCGATATCGGGTGCTATGGTCGCCGCCAGATCCCGCAGCCGATGGAAGACCCCGATATGCCCTCCTTTGACGTGTTGCTCGCCTTCATCGTCACGACGGCCTTGTTTTCCGTGCTGCCGGGTCCCTCCATGCTCTATGCGGCGGCCAGGACCATGGCGGGTGGGCGGCAAGCCGGGCTGATGGCAGCGCTCGGCCTGCATCTGGGTGCCTATGCCCATGTCGCCGCCGCAGCCGCCGGCCTATCGGTGCTGTTCCATGCGGTGCCCATCGTCTATGCTAGCGTCAAGCTCGCCGGCGCCCTCTATCTGATCTGGCTCGGCATCACCTTGTTCCGGGCGCGGCAAAGCGCGGATGCCGGGACGATCGGCGGCACTCGCTCGGCCCGCCAGGCCTTCGCGCAGAGCATCACCGTCGAGGTGCTCAACCCGAAGACCGCGCTGTTTTTCCTGGCCTTCCTGCCGCAATTCGTCGACGGCGCCGCATCTTTCCCGCTCTGGCTGCAATTTGCCATCCTGGGCACGGTCGCCAATGTCCTGTTCGGGCTCGTCGATATCGTCGTCGTGATGCTGGCCGCCGTGATCATCGGCCGGCTCAAGCGCTCCTCCGGCGTGCAGCGGCTGATGCGCCGCGTGGGCGGGGCGATCCTGGTCGGGATGGGCGTCCATCTCGCCTTGCAGAGGGGCTAGCAAGGCCGCGGCGTTGATCGCGCAAACCGGGCGGGCTCAGCCGCATTGCTGCGCGACGAGCCCCTGATAGAAGCCGAGTTCGGTCGCCCGTGCCGACCAGTCGGCATCGGCATTCAGCTGAGCCGTCCCACACCGCCGCATCACGGGAGCCGCTGTTTTCAGCATCTCGACACGCCGCCGGTAGACTTGGCAGATAGCCCCTTTGTCATTCGCGCTGACGGCTCTCAACTCCCGATCCGAAGCATGCATGGCCTGTTCCGCCTCCACGACCTCAGTGGTGCAGGCGGATCTATAGGGCGAGAGGACGACCCACGAGGCCAGGAAGGCGGTCGAGACTGCCGTCACGAGAAGGGGTGTCTTCCACTTCGTGAGTAACGGCATGGAGATGACCTCCGGTTTTGCTTTTTCTCGTCAATCGGATTCGTAACGTTGTTACCCCTTGGATCAAGGACTTCCTCAATGGATGAAATTCCGCCACGCCCCCTATGATGGCAGCCAAGTAGCATGCGGGCGCCGGCGTGCTCAGGGAGCCGAAGGGTCCCCTGACACCGGCGCGGTATCGAAGATCCCTCACCCGGCAGGAGCCAATTGCTCCCTTGTCTTGGAGAAAGGCCGGAAGGTCAGGGCGATCAGCGTGGCCGCGATGCCCATGCCCCAGGAGCCGACATAGAGCCACATATAGGTATTGAAGTGGTCGTAGATCATGCCTCCCAGCAGCGGGCCGAGTGACATGCCCAGGCTGCCGGCCATCGCCGTGCCGCCGATGATGGTGCCCATCATCTTGAGCGGGAAGTTCTCGCGCACGATCACGGCATAGAGCGGCATCACGCCGGCATAGATGAAGCCTACCACCATGGCCACGGCGTAGAACTGGCCAAGCTGGTTGGCAAAGGCATAGAACAGCACGCCGAACGCCTGGGCGAACAGTCCGATCACCAGCATGCGCTGGGCGCCGAAACGATCGCCCATCAAGCCGAAGCCGATGCGCCCGAACATGCCTGCCAGGCCCTCGACACTGTAGATGGTGACGGCGGCGATCATCGGGATGCCGCAGGTCACCGCATAGCTCACCGTGTGGAAGATCGGCCCGGAATGCGTGGCGCAGCAGAAGAAATTGGCCAGCATCAGCACGATGAACTGCGGCGAGCGCACTGCCTGGCGCACAGTCATATCCGATTGCGGCTCGTCGGCCAGTGCCGCCTCATTGCCTTCGATGAGCGCAGGCGGCCGCCGTAGGAACAGGGAGGCAGGAATCATGGTGGCGGCGGCAATGCCGGCAAGAATCAGCATCGAGGTGCGCCAGTCATACTTCGTTACCAGCCATGCGGCGAGCGGCGCCATCGTCATCGGCGCCATGCCCATGCCGGCCGAGACCAGCGACACGGCGAGGCTGCGCTGCGTGTCGAACCAGCCGGTAACGCAGGCCATCATCGGCGCGAACATCGCAGCAGTCGCCGCCCCTACCAGTACGCCGAAGACGAGCTGGAATTCGATCAGCGATCCGGCCTGGCTGGCCAGCGCCAGGCTGGCAACGAGGCCGATCGAACCGGCCAGCACCACCGGACGCGGGCCAAAGCGGTCGGACAGGCCGCCCCAGACCATGCTGGCCAGCGCCATCGCCAGGAAGCCGAAGGTCATGGCAGTGGAAATGCCGGTCACCGACCAGCCCGTCTCCGCCGACATGGGTTTGAGGAAAACCGGCAGCGAAAACATCGCGCCGATCGCAACGCATCCAAGCAAGCCGCCCGCGGCGACGATCACCCAACGATAGGAATTCTTGTCCATCATGGTCCACCCGTTCCTGTGCCGCGGGCCATCGCGTCTCGCGCTCTGCCGCACGGCGGCAGGAAACGCAAAGACGTGGTGAAACGAGGTGCCGGAGCAAACGAGCATTCAAATCTGAACAAGGCCTGCTCCAGGCCACCGCGGCGATACCTCAAGGACGCACGAACAACTGAAAATCCGACATGCGGTTGCAAAAATATTCTGGTTGCAAGATGCTATCAGAATATTCGCCAAGCGCAAACCGGGCATGGCGAATGAAGAGCGAACTGGTCAGTCTCCCCCTGCCGCCACCTCAGACCGGATTCGTCGTCGCAAGCCTCCCATTCGACCGATCCTTGCCCTCGACCGGTGAGCGCGACCCTGCCATTGGCGATCAAGGAGGTGGGAGTAACAAATCCGGCGATATTCCAGGATGAGCGGGAAATAGTTCTAGGGACGGCGCAAGCCCGTCGCCAGGGCGCGGAAAGTCTCCACGGCCTTCGGCAAGACCTTCTCGGGCTCCTCGCTCGCCGCGATCCACAAGGCCGCATTGAGCGCGGACGCGCTCAAGAGCCGGGCCGCGGCCTCGGCATCCACCGGCTTCATGATGCCCTGCCCGATGAGGCGCTCGACGGTTCGTTTGGTCGCCTGCAGGCAATTGTTCTGGCTGGGCCATTGCGAGGGATCGCCAAGGACAGCCGGCCCGTCGCGCAGAACGATGCGCTGTACCTCGGGATCGAGCGCCATCTCGATATAGGCCACGCCCTCGATCAGAAGGCCTTCCCATTCGTCCTGGGCAAGGGCAGCGGCCTCATGTGCGCGCTCTGCCATCTCGGCGTCGATCTGGTTGACCACGGCCGCCAGAAGCCCACGCTTGTCGCCGAAATTGTGGTAGAGCGCCCCACGCGTCAGTCCGACCTCGGCCGTCAGTTCATCCATCGAGGCCGCGGCATAGCCGGTTTTCGCGAAAGCCCTGCGCGCGGCCGTAATCAACTTGGCGCGATTCTTCTCCATCGTCTCGGCCCGGCTTCCGGCAACCATCTCAGTCCCCTTCATATACGCGACGTATTTGGGTTGACATACAGCACGTATGTCCATAGATCCAAATACGGAACGTATATCAAATGCGACAGGGCCATGTGAAGCCCCTGCGGTTGCCGATCGAGGCACCGCACGTCAGCGGATCATGAAAAGAAGAGGACTGAAAAATGGCACAGCGTGAGGCAGTTTTCCCGGCGGATCGGCATGCGCTCTACGAGGCGCATGGCTATTCGGCGGCGATCCGATCGGGCGACCTTCTGTTCGTTTCGGGCCAGGTCGGCAGCCGTGCAGACGGTACGCCGGAGCCCGACTTCAAGCGCCAGGTGCAATTGGCCTTCGACAATCTGCAGGCAACGCTGAAGGCGGCGGGCTGCGGTTTCGACGACATCGTCGACGTGACCACCTTCCACACCGATCCCGAAAACCAGTTCGAAACCATCATGGCGGTCAAGAACCAGATCTTCGACCGGCCGCCCTACCCGAACTGGACGGCAATCGGCGTGAACTGGCTGGCGGGTTTCGACTTCGAGATCAAGGTCATCGCCCGCATTCCCGAAAGCGCAGACTGACTCGGGGGCAATACACGCGCGCGTCACGGCAGGAAGAGTATTCGCAGGATCTCGAAGTGGCTCCGACGCCTTGGGCTCAAGGGCCCAGGGCGTTGAGATGCGACCTCCCCTCACCAGCTAGGCTGCCGGGCGTTCATGAGCATCGCCAAACTCTTGAAATCCTTTTGGGGGCTTCCGGCAACCCTGGGGGCGGGAATCGTTGAAAGCGCAATGCAGCTTTCCAACCTCGGTTTGGAATGGCGGCTTATCCTGGTTGCCTTCATCGATGCCTGCCTGATCATAGCGGTCCTGCAACTGCTTTATCGATGGGCAAGACCAGCTGGAGCAGCCAGCCCTGCTCCAAATACTGCCTTCTTTGTCGTCGCCGCAGGCCTTCTCATGATCTTGGCCAGCACAGCGAGTTATTTTCTGGCCCACGCCGTGATCGCCCGGACGTCGGTGCGCATCATCGAGAGCCCCTCCGCCGTCGGCAATCACCTGGAGATCTTCGGCTCCAACAGCATCGTGCAGGCTTTCATCTCCGTGCCGCCCAACGTGGCCTGCCGCACCTATGACGTTACCGGCTGGGATCGGGCCGCCAGCCTGAAGGTCAACGCCGGCGGACCTGCTCCCGGCTATCAAATCCAGGGCCTGGTTCGTCCGCAGGCGATCATCGTCGACTGCGGGGCAAATACACTGACCGACCAAAGGGTGCAGGTGACACCGGCAGACGCCCAAGTTCTGCGGACTGCGTACGTTGATGGACTAGGCTGGACGATCTGGATGGTGGGAGGGATCATATGGTTTATCGGCATCTGCCTTTCTTGGCGATTTTTCCGATAGTGGCGTCACTGACGATAGTCTCATCCGCCACGAGCGACGAAAATCAGCTCCCTCATCGGGGACGCGTCGTTGACCAGGACACCACACAGCCGCTGCGAGCCGAAGTGCGAGCCTGGGCCGCCGGGGTCCAGGTCGTGCCGGACGGCTCCTGCCAAAAGGAAGCGAGTGCGGACGCCAAGCGCCTGGACGTTGCCCGCACATCCGAACAGGGAAACTTCGACATCCGGCTCGGTTCCCAAACCCGCCTCTACACCGTCGTCGCCTGCGCCGACAACTATCAGCCTGCCCTCGAGGAGAACCTGCCGAACACCAAGAGCCGCAAGACCGTGGTGCCCTATCCGATCACCCTGGCGGCCCTCGGTACCGCCTATGCCAAGAGTGGTGAATTCCAGGACGACGTTCAGCTGACGGTGGCATCCACGCTCAACCGCCTGGCCAATCTGCGCAGACAGAACCCCGAGGGCTTCGATAGCGCCATGGCCGACTACACCAAGCAACTCTCCGAAATCAGGCCCGATTTGGCAAAACAGCTTTCAGTGCTCGGTGACATCGTGCGCAACTGGCGAGGCAAAGTCGAATAAACGCCAAGTGGAATCCCGGATCCGATTAGGGAACGACGAAGCAATCCGGTCTTGGCGGGGTGCGTCGCCTGCGGCCTTGGATCGCTTCGCTGCGCTCGCAATGACTGAAAGCGTGCCCTTCTGCTCCGTTGATCAGGCCGCAAACAGGTTCGCGGCCATATAGTCGACGAAAACCCGCACTTTCGGGGAGAGATAGCGATTGGTCGGCCACAGCACGCGGAAGGTGCCGGCCTCGGCCAGATGCTCTTCCAGCAGCGACACCAGGCTGCCTTGCGCCAGTTCCGAGGCGACGGCGAAGGGCGGCAGGCAGGTGATGCCGAAGGCGCGCTCGGCCAGGTAGATCAGGGGCTCCAGCGTGCTCGCCACCGTGGTCTGGGGCAGGTCGAGCTTGAGTTCTTGCCCGTCCCGCACCAGTGGCCAGGGTTCGAACCTGCCCGAATTGGCGTAGCGATGATGAAGGCAACGGTGGCCGAGCAGGTCTTCCGGCGCTGTCGGCACGCCATGGGCAGCGAGATAGGCGGGCGCCGCGACGATCCGGTGCTTGAAGGTTCCGAGCTTGCGGCTCATCAGGCGGGTATCCCTGACCTCACCCGTCCGGATCACCGCATCGAAGCCCTCCTCGATGACGTCGACCAGCCGGTCGGTGAAGTCGAGGTCGAGATTGATCTCGGGATATTCAGCCATGAAGGCGGCGATCGTCGGCATCAAGAGCATGCCGGCGAGTGGCAGGCTTACGCGCAACTGCCCACGCGGCGTTGCCTGCGCTCGGGACAATTGCGCCTGCGCCGCCTCGAAATCGGACTGGATGCGCCGGCAGGTGTCGAGAAAGAAGCTGCCCTCTTCGGTCAAGGCCATGCTGCGGGTCGAACGGTGAAACAGGCGCACGCCCATCTCTTCCTCGAGCCGCGCGATAGCCTTGCCGATAGCCGAGCCCGACAGACCCAGGCGCTGTCCCGCTGCCACGAAACTGCCGGCCTCCGCGACCTGGATGAAGATACCGAGGGTGCCGAGCTTATCCATGATCTGACGATTGCGGAATAATTTTCCGATTTGATGTGAATACCGGCTCGTTTATCCGCTATTTCGCCACCGATATCCAGATGTCGCTGCGGCCGGCTTGCCGCACCTCATCGGAGACCATCATGGATATCAAATCACCCGCCGCCTTCACGGGCTCCCCCACGCCGACGACCTTCATCGTCAACGTCATTCACGCCAGTCCCGGCAAGCAGGAGGAGGCCTTCGCGGTCATCCAGGACGTGGTGCATTATGTGGCCGAACGCAAGGAAGGCTTCCTGTGGAGCACCCTGGCCAAAAGCGCCGACGGACTGACGGTCGTCAACATCGAGGCGATCCAGGGCGCCGGCAATGTCGAGGAGTTCTTCTCCGACCCCGTCTTCGTGGCAAAGTTCCGTAAGCTCGACGAGGTCTCCAGCAGCGAGTTTCACACCTACACCGTCGGCGACCTTGTCTTGCCGAAGCGCACGGCCGCCTGATCGCCATGACGCATTCGACATCGGGCAGGCCCGTACCCGATCGGGCACTGGCCGGCGGGGGCAGTCTCCCGCTACCGGCCTTGATCGCCCTGGCCCTCGCCGGTTTCATCACCATCCTGACGGAAGCCCTGCCGGCGGGGCTTCTGCCCGAGATCGCGGGCAGCCTCTCTGTTTCACAATCCTATGCCGGCCAGATGGTCACGATCTACGCGCTCGGATCGTTGCTGGCCGCCATACCGCTGACGAGCGCGACGCAGCGCCTGCGCCGCCGTCCCTTGCTGCTGTTCGCCATCGCCGGTTTCGCCCTCGCCAACAGCGTCACGGCGATCTCGCCTTTCTACGGACTGACCATGGTAGCCCGATTCCTGGCAGGCACCTCGGCGGGCCTGCTTTGGGCGCTGCTTGCCGGCTATGCCGCACGCCTGGTGCCCGACCACCAGAAGGGAAAGGCGATCGCCATCGCCATGATCGGCACGCCTGTGGCACTGTCGATCGGGGTTCCCGCCGCCACCTTCCTCGGCAAGGCCATCGGTTGGGGCACTTGCTTCGGTGTGCTCAGCGCCATCGCGGCCCTGTTGATCGTCTGGATTTCGATGAAGCTGCCCGACTTCCCGGGACAGGACGGGGCAAGGCGGTCCTCCCTCGCTGCGGTGCTGGCCATGGCGGGCGTGCGACCGATCCTGTTCGTCACGCTGGCCTTCGTGCTCGCCCACAATCTCCTCTACACCTATATCGCCCCCTTCCTCCGCCTGGCAGCCCTGGCGGACCAGGTCGACATTATCCTGCTCACCTTCGGCCTGTTCTCGCTTGTCGGAATCTGGATCGTCGGTGCCTTCATCGATCGCAAGCCGAGGGCCTTGGCTCTGCTCTCCAGCGCTCTCTTTGTCCTGGCTGCGGCAATGCTGGGGCTGTGGCCGGCTTCCGCCCCCTTCGTCTACGCCGCCGTCGCCATCTGGGGCCTGGCGTTCGGCGGGGCGGCGACCTTGTTCCAGACAGCACTCGCCCACGCAGCCGGTGACGCCACCGACATCGCCCAGTCGATGCTCGTCACCGCCTGGAACCTGGCGATTGCAGGCGGAGGATTGCTCGGCGGCCTGTTGCTCGACCAGGCCGGCGCCGGCAGCTTCCCTCCGGCCCTGCTCGCGCTTCTCATTCCCTGCCTGCTGGTCACCTGGTCAGCGCGGCGGCACGGCTTTCCGTCGTCGTAGCGCTCGCCACGACATGAAGCCGGTAGCTTCGGAGGAAGCGGCCGGCGTGGGGTTCCGGTCATCGCACTTGCGCCAGCTTCAGACGGGCCTCGAGAGCTTCGTGCTCTTCCCTCCGCTCGCTGTAGCGGTCTGTGAGATAGTCCGAGGCATCACGCGTCAGCAGGGTGAACTTGACCAGTTCCTCCATCACGTCGACGACACGCTCGTAATAGGATGAGGCTTTCATCCGCCCGCCGGGCGTGAACTCTTCATAGGCCCTGGCCACCGAGGACTGGTTGGGAATGGTGATCATCCGCATCCAGCGGCCGAGCACGCGCATCTGGTTGAGGGCATTGAAGGATTGCGAGCCGCCAGAGACCTGCATCAGCGCCAGCGTCTTGCCCTGGGTCGGCCGCACCGCCCCGATCGCCAGCGGGATCCAGTCGATCTGTGCCTTCATGATGCCGGTCATGGCGCCATGACGCTCGGGGCTGCACCAGACCTGCCCCTCCGACCACTCCGAGAGCTCCCGCAATTCGCGTACCTTGGGATGGTCTGCCGGTGCGGCATCGGGAAGCGGCAGGTCGAGAGGATCGAAGATGCGGGTTTCCGCCCCAAAATGCTTGAGAAGCCGTTCCGCTTCCAGGGTCAGCAGCTTGCTGTAGGAACGTTCCCGCAGCGAGCCATAGAGCAGCAATATGCGCGGCGGGTGTGTCGAGGCCTTCGGCCGCAGGCGATCGAGCGAAGGGATCCGCAGGCAATCGGGCGTGATATTCGGGAGATCCTCGATCATCAGCGGCGTCCTTCGGCGGCGGCTACGGCAGAACCGCGCTCATACCAATCCTTGGACCGGTTCACGATCCAGACGACGGACAGCATCACCGGCACTTCGATCAGCACGCCGACCACGGTGGCCAGGGCTGCTCCCGAGTGGAAGCCGAACAGGCTGATCGCGGCGGCGACGGCAAGCTCGAAGAAGTTGGATGCCCCGATCAGGGCCGAGGGGCCGGCGACGCAATGCCGTTCGCCGGCAACGCGGTTGAGCAGATAGGCAAGCCCCGCATTGAAATAGACCTGGATGAGGATCGGCACGGCAAGGAGCGCGATCACCAGAGGCTGCGCGATGATCTGCTCGCCCTGGAAACCGAAGAGCAGCACCAGGGTCGCCAGCAGTGCCAGCAGGGAGACGGGGCCGAGGCGGGCGAGCAGATGGTCCAGGGCCGCCTGGCCGCCGGCAGCCAGCAGACGACGACGCAGCCCCTGCGCCACGAGCACGGGAATGACGATGTAGAGCCCGACCGACAGGACGAGCGTGCCCCACGGCACCGTGATTGCCGAGAGCCCCAGCAGCAGGCCGACGATCGGCGCGAAGGCGATAACCATGATCGCATCGTTGAGCGCAACCTGGCTCAAGGTGAAATGCGGCTCGCCTCTGGTAAGGTTCGACCAGACGAACACCATGGCGGTGCAAGGCGCGGCGGCGAGGATGATCAACCCGGCGATATAGCTGTCGATCTGCGTGGCAGGCAGAGAGGACCGGAACAGCCAGCCGACGAACAGCCAGCCGAGCAGCGCCATGGAGAAGGGCTTGATGGCCCAGTTGATGAAGAGGGTCACCCCGATGCCGCGCCAATGCCGGCCGACTTCGCGCAAGGCGGCAAAGTCGATCTTCAGCAGCATCGGGATGACCATCAGCCAGATCAGCACGGCGACCGGCAGATTGACCTTGGCGATTTCGGCAGCGCCGATCGCCTGGAAGGCTGCCGGCATCGTATGGCCGAGCGCGATGCCGGCGAGGATGCAAAGGGCCACCCAAAGCGTCAGATAACGTTCGAATATGGACATATCAGAAGCTGATCTCGCGGCGCATCAGGATGGCGCTGGCCGGGCAGAGGGATGAGGCCTGGCGCGTCGCCAGGACGGCGGTGGGTGCTTCGGCCCGCTCCACCGGCTTGAAGCCGAGGCGCGAGAAGAAATCGGACGCGGACGTCGTCAAAAGCCAGGCACGCTTTGCGCCGGCCTCATGGGCTCGGAACAACAGCAAGGGCACGATGTTGCGGCCGATCCGGGCTCTTCTCAACTCCGGCGAGACCACCACGGATCGGACCAGCGCATCGGCGCCCAGAAGCTCATAGCCGCCAAATCCGACGAGTTGACCGTCGAGCGTTCGGTAAGCAAAGAAAATGCGATCCGTCTCGGCAAGATCGTCGACGGGGAGGTCTTCCGCCCGCAGGGCAGCGATGAGAACCGGATCGCTCGGATCGATCTGTACGTCCTTCAGGAAGGGCGCTCCGTCTTCCTTTTGCATGCTTGACGGCATGGCTGCTGGCGGAAGCAGATCGAGCACGACATCGGAAGGGCGGCAGAGCTTCACGCCCAACGGGCTGACGACGATGGGGCGGTTGATCAGCAGCGGATGCGCCATCATCGCATCCAGGAGTTGGGCGTCCGTCAGATCCGGAGCCTCCAATCCGAGCTCGGCATAGGGCGTGCCCTTTTGCCGGACGAGGTCCCGGACGCCAATGCCCATGCGCGCGACGAGCTGGGCCAGCAAAGTGCGCGAGGGCGGCGTCTTCAGATATTCGATGACATGGGGCTCGATACCCCCCTGCCGGATCAGCGCCAACGTATTGCGCGAGGTGCCGCAATCGGGGTTGTGATAGATGACGATATCCATGTCGGCGTTCACGCCGCGCTGTTGCGGGGCGAGGTTGCCCCCTTGGATTGACCGATCTCGGCAAGCGAAAACGCGCTGCGCGCCGGCGAAGGCGCATGCGGATCAGGCATGGGTGGTTTCCTTTCGAGGGGCGCAGCAGGCGGAAAGCGCAGCGACGGCGGGATTGCAGACTTCCGGATGCCCCTGGCAGCAATCGCGCATCAGGAATTCGATCAGGCCGGCGAGGGCGGGATAGGCGGCGCTGTAGAGGATCGAGCGCCCTTCCCGGCGCGATTCGACCAAGCCGGCCTGTTCGAGGTGACTGAGGTGGAACGACATGCGCGAGGAGGAAGCCCCATCCATAGCCTCGCCGATCACCCCGGCCGCCATGCCGTCCGGTCCAGCCGTCACCAGCAGCCGGACGATTCGAAGCCTGGTTTCCTGCGAAAGGGCCGCAAAGGCATCGAGGGCTTGCTTTTCATCCATCTTTATCTCAATATCTCAAGAGTCATTGAAATATTCAATACAACAACATGAACGCGACCGCTAGCCCCCTGACGATCGAATTGGCGGCGATGCCTCACTGGGACATGTGCCTGCCGCCCTCGAACCGCATGCCGGCAAGGCACGGGTGCTGCACTATGGCGAGAGGATGGTATGGCCCGGCTACCATGTGACCGAGGTCAAGGCGGCTCCTTCGTCACCTTGGATTGCGGTGCAGCCCCGATTCCTGGCGCGAGACGATCCTGCAGGTCGAAGATCTCGCTCCTGCCGGCACTCACGAGTTTCTGGCCGTCGAGAAGTTCCGGAGCATCCTTCGGCAGGTCGATCGGCATCTCCCCCTGGACCCCGATGCGCGCCTCACTTTCGAGATCGGCCCGCCCGGCGCGGCGATGCAGGTGTTCGATGTAAACAGCATG
This sequence comes from Labrys sp. F242, assembly GCF_057813875.1. NCBI lineage: Bacteria > Pseudomonadati > Pseudomonadota > Alphaproteobacteria > Hyphomicrobiales > Xanthobacteraceae > Labrys > Labrys sp. F242. Next base: position 177,187 of record NZ_JBVASG010000002.1, read on the forward strand.
CGGGTCGACAAGGATAGCATCGTCCAGGCGCTCGGCGCCCGGTCGGCGATTTGCAAACCCAGGTACAGATCGCAGCAGCAAGCTGGTCAATCTGCTTGCTGTGCGCCCTCGCAGACGGCACGGTCAGGATGCTGTTAGGCGGAACAAGCCAGTGCTGAAGACACGCCCGGCCGGATCTCTGCCGAAAACCTCCATCGATATCGACCGGGCCGATGGACGGTGCGCGGAGGAGAGCTGACATGCCAGTCGTAAGGGAGAGGCGACGCTCAGCCTTTTACGAAAACACCCGCCGCCTCTGCGGGTGGCAGGCGATACCGACCAGATGGGCGCTGGGGCCGACGAACCAGCGCAAGGCCGCAGCCTCGAATTGCACGAAGCCCTCGCTCTGAAGCGTGGTGAGCAGGCGATGCGCCGTCGATGGAGCCAGGCTGGTGCCGCGAACGACTTCCGCAAGCGTCATGCCGCGCTGGTCCTGAGCAATGCATCGGAGAATCGACAGGGCCCGCAACACGGCCTGGACGCAACCATGAGCGACAGGAATGTCGCGATCTTCACGAAATTCCGGAGAATGACCGAAAGGCAGCCCCGGCGTTTCTCCAGCGACATGGCCAAGATGGTGCTCGATTGCTTCCAAAGCAGACACCGGTTCTCCCTCCCGTTGTTTTGTGGATGCCTCCCGGTTATGTTGCTATTCCTCTTATACGTCCAATATATCATTTGGATCGGGTGATATTCCTAAGATATTTATTGGCAGGACAATCGACCCGCCGCGCAGCCGTCGTACGGACCGGATCATCCCTATCAGCCACGCAATGTCCCCAAGAAAAAGCCCCCCTTTGCTGGACGCAGAGGGAGGCTCGAGAAGCGTTGAGGCAAAGTGCGTTCAGCGAAGTGCCGCTTCTTCCAACGCCTTGTTTTCGGCGCGCCTTTGCGAACCCGCTGGAACGAAGAACGTTCTAGCGGGTCGATGAAGCCTCTTTGCTGGGCCGGGCGGCCTCCTGCGCCGCTTTTTCGTAGGGATCGGAGCGCTCGCCGTTCAAGACGCGGTTGGCCTGAGCCCTGTCGATATCACCTTCCCAGACGGCGATGACGACGGTGGCGACGCAGTTTCCAATGAGATTGCCGAGCGCCCGCGCCATTCCCATGAACCAGTCGACCGACAACACCAGGACCAGGCCGATCACCGGAATGACGGGCAGTGCGGACAGGGTGGCGGCAAGAACGACGATGGCCGATCCCGGCACGCCATGCGCCCCTTTCGAGGTCAGCAGTGCGACGCCCAGCACGACCAGAAGATCGGTTTCCGAAAGCGGCGTGTTGGTAGCCTGCGCAATGAATACCGCGGCCAGCGTGAGATAGATGGAAAAGGCATCGAGATTGAAGGAATAGCCGGTCGGGATGACCAGGCCGACAGTGGAATCCTTGATCCCCATCTTCTCGAGCTTGCGCATGACCTGCGGAAGCACAGCGTCGGATGAGGCGGTGCCCAGGACGATCGTCAGTTCTTCGCGCAGATAGACCAGGAACTTGAACAGGCTGAAGCCGGCAAGCCGCATGATGGTGCCAAGCACCGCCAGCACGAAGAAGATCACGCTGACATAGAACAGGAGGACGAGATAGCCCAGTTGCTGCAGGGAACCGACCCCGTATTTGCCGACCGTGAAGGCGATGGCGCCGAACACGCCGAGCGGAGCAAGCCGGACGATGAAGCCGATGATCTTGAAGAGAACGTCGGTGGCGATGTGGATGAAGTCGGCCACGGGCCGGCCACGTTCGCCGAGCAGGGACAGCCCGGCGCCGAACAGGATGGCAATCAGCAGGACCTGGAGAATGTCACCCTTGGCGAAAGCGTCCGTGACAGTCGTCGGGATGACGCGCAGCAGAAAGTCGACCCCGCCGGTGACTTCGCGCACATGATCGGTGTAATTGGCGAGCGCGCCGCCATCGAGTGCCTTGGGATCGATGTTCATGCCAACGCCCGGCTGGAAGAAATGGGCCATCAGCAAGCCCAGGCACAGGGCGATCGTCGTCACCACCTCGAAATAGACGATGGCCTTGACGCCGACCCGGCCAACCTTTTTCAGATCCCCCGCCCCGACGACACCATGGACGACGACGCCGAAAACCAGGGGCGCAATCACCATCTTGATCAGCTTGATGAAGGCATCGCCAAGCGGCTTCAACTGGCTGGCAAAGCCAGGCCAGAGGATGCCGACCACTATTCCCAACACAAGCGCTATGACCACCTGCCCGAACAGGGATCTGAAGAATCTGAGCATATATTTCCTCCACGGTCGGCACCGTTGTTGTTTCTGATTTTGCCGAAGTAGCTGTCGGTTCCCGGGAAGGGTCCGGCGACGGCACGTTCTCCCAAACGTCCGCCACACTCCCGATCTCAATGGTGCCGTATGCAGCAATGCTTAGAGCATAAAATCTCCAGGTCAGAAGGCGCGATTCCGCATCATGGAATCGGATGCCACAGCACCGCCGCCGAGAGATTACGCCAAGGCATCCCCGCTGCGCCTAGGGCGAGCTTTGAAAATATTCGCGCGTTTCACTCAGGAATCGGGTCACGACAGCGCTGCGATCCGGTCGATACAGCATGATGACATCGGCAACCGGCGCCGGCTCCACCAAGGCCCGGTAGACGACACCGGGCCGCAGCATTTCCTTCGCCGCCTCCGGCACGAGCGCAACACCCAGGCCCGCAGCAACCAGGCTGAGCAGCGAATAGGATTCGACGACCTGCTGGGTAATATTGGGGTCAAATCCCGCCTCGATGCAGCATTCCTTGAGATAGCGGGCAAACCGCGAATTCTTCATCCTCAGAAAAACGAACTGCTCGTTTCTCAGTTCGGACAGCTCGATCCGGCTATTGCCCGCCAGCGGATGCGATTGCGGTAAGGCCACGCCGACTTTTTCCTTCCATGCCAGTTCGGTGACCAGATCGGGGTCGCCGACCGGCCCGCGCAAGAAGCTGATGTCGATCTTGCGGGTGTGAAGGGCAGCCTCCTGCTCGAGCGGCGGCATCTCGCGAATGCGCACCTGGACCTCCGGCACTTGCAGGCGAAACCTGGCGATCAATCCGGCCAGCGGCCCCATCAGCACCGATCCGGTGGTGGCGAGGTCGAGGGTTCCGATCTGCCCCCGGCCAATGGCGAGGGTCTGTTCGGCGGCCTCATCCACCTGCGCGATGATCGCGGTCGCATAATTGCGAAAGGCCAGGCCTGCGGTGGTCAATTCGACACGCCGCTTGTTTCGCAGGAAGAGCTGGGTTTTGAGTTCGTATTCCAGGTCTTGAATCTGCGTACTGAGAGGCGGTTGGGAAACGCCGAGCCGAGCGGCGGCTGCCCTGAAATTGAGCTCTTCAGCGACAGCGAGGAAATAGCGCAGATGACGCAGTTCCATGGTCTCCCCCTGTCCGGCAGCTTGGCCACCCCTCGTTGAATCGAGGCTAGCGCGTCATCTTCGAGTCTTGTTGATATTTCACAACACTACCCGATCCTATTGCTGCCCAGTGCGCGATGGGCGGCTCGCCAGTTCTGTGTGAGGAAATCGATCAGCGCGCCATCACGCCGCCGATCCATGCCCGCACCTCGGGCAGGACATAGCCGAGGCTAAGATGGCCGGCCCCTTCCACGGGCACGAAGGTCTTGGGCTGGTTGGCGAGTTCATAGAGAGCCTTGCCGAACTCGAAAGGAATGACGCCGTCGGCAGTGCCGTGGACGACGAGCAGCGGCACCTTCACCTGGCCGATGCGCTGGTCGGAGGGAAAGGGATCCAGCATCACCCAGCGCACCGGGAACATGCCGTAGAGGCGGGAAGCCACGGCGAGAGCCGAGGTAAAAGGCGAATCGAGCACCATTGCGCCCACCTTGTGGCGGGCCGCCAGGGCGACCGCCACGCCCGAGCCCAGGGATTGGCCGACCACCACGATGCGCTCGGGCGCGATGCCGAGGGCGAGCACCTTCGCATAGGCAGCCTCGGCGTCGAGCAGCAGCCCCTGCTCGGAGGGCGAACCGGTGGAACCGGGATAGCCACGATATTCCACTGCCATCAAACCGTTGCCGCCGGCGGTCAGCGCCTGCAGCAGCTCGGTCTGCAAGGTGAGATTGCCGCCATTGCCGTGGAAATAAAGCAGGAGGGGCTTACCCGGCGCGGGCGCGACATGCCAGGCGATCAACGTCTCGCCGTCTTCGGTGCGCAGCTTGACGACTTCGGCACCGGCGATGGCGGGCGCGAGTACCTCGCCGCTCGGCTGAAAGACGAAGGAGCGCTGGGCAAAGGCCAAAGCGGCAAAGGCCGCCAGATAGAGCGCCGCGGCCAGGGCGGCGATGACAATCAGGAACTTCGACACCAGACAGACTTCCCAGGACGGCACAGGAAGCGCAATTCGCCATGGGCCGGCAGGGAACGCAAGGGCGAAGGGAACAACGGAGGAAAACCTTTCAACTCCACTGCGGGCGCTGCAATCGAACAGCGCGTGGGCCTGGCTGGTCTTCCAAAGATAATGTGCCGGCCCGCGAGGACCGGCACATCGAAATCATCCGATGAGGACGGGCGGATGCCGCCCGCTCTCCTTACTTGCCGAGCTTGGCGAGTTCGTCCTTGAGTTCCGGCAGGGCCGTGTAGAGATCCGCCACCAGGCCATAATCGGCAACCTGGAAGATCGGGGCCTCTTCGTCCTTGTTGATGGCGACGATGACCTTGGAGTCCTTCATGCCGGCCAGATGCTGGATGGCGCCGGAGATGCCGACGGCGATGTAGAGGTCGGGAGCGACCACCTTGCCGGTCTGGCCGACTTGCCAGTCGTTGGGGGCATAACCCGCATCGACCGCGGCGCGCGAGGCACCCATGGCGGCGCCGAGCTTGTCGGCCACCGGCTCGATATAGGTGGCGAAGTTCTCGCGGTTGGCCATGGCCCGGCCGCCCGAGATGATGATCTTGGCCGAGGCCAGTTCCGGACGGTCGGATTTGGCCAGTTCCTCGCCCTTGAAGGTCGAGAGGCCGGGATCGGCTGCGGCCGCCGCCGGCTCCACCGCCGCCGAACCGCCCTCGCCCGTCGCGGCGAAGGAGGCGGTGCGCACGGTGATCACCTTCTTGGCGTCGGCCGAGGTCACGGTCTGGATGGCGTTGCCGGCATAGATCGGCCGCTCGAAGGTATCGGGCGAGACGACCTTGACGATGTCGGAGATCTGCATGACGTCGAGCAAAGCGGCAACGCGCGGCAGCACGTTCTTCCAGGCCGCAGTCGAGGGCGCGACGATGGCGTCATAGCCGCCGGCCAGACTGACGATCAGGGCGGCCGTCGGCTCGGCCAGGCGATGCTCATAGGCGGCATCGGCCACCAGGACCTTTTCGACCCCGGCGAGCTTGGCAGCAGCCTCGGCGGCAGCCTGGGCGTTGGCGCCAGCCACCAGCACATGCACCGGGCCGCCGAGCTCGATGGCCGCGGTGAGGGCGCGGTTGGTAACGTCCTTGAGGCCAGTGGCGTCGATTTCTGCGATGAGAAGAGTGGTCATGATATCAATCCTTCTCGGCTCAGATGACGCCGGCTTCGTTCTTGAGCTTGTCGACCAGCTCGGCCACCGAGGCGACCTTCTTGCCGGCCTGGCGTGCCGGCGGCTCCACCGTCTTCACCACGGTCAGGCGCGGCGCGATGTCGACGCCGAGCGCTTCGGGGCTGGTCTCGTCGATCGGCTTCTTCTTCGCCTTCATGATGTTGGGCAGCGAAGCATAGCGCGGCTCGTTGAGGCGCAGATCCGTGGTGATGATCGCCGGCAGGTTGAGCGAGACGGTCTGCAGGCCGCCATCGACCTCGCGCGTGACGTCGACCTTGTCGCTGCCGACATCGAGTTTGGAGGCGAAGGTGCCCTGCGGCCAGCCCAGCAGCGCCGCCAGCATCTGGCCGGTGGCGTTCATGTCGTCGTCGATCGCCTGCTTGCCGAGGATGACCAGGCCCGGTGCCTCATTGCCGATCACCGCCTTGAGCAGCTTGGCCACGGCGAGTGGTTCGACGGTGGCGTCGGTCTTGACCAGGATGCCGCGGTCGGCGCCCATGGCAAGACCCGAGCGCAGCGTCTCGGCCGCCTGGGCCGGACCGATCGAAACAACCACGACCTCGGTCGCCTTGCCGGCTTCCTTCAGACGCAGCGCTTCCTCGACGCCGATCTCGTCGAAGGGGTTCATCGACATCTTCACATTGTTGAGATCGACACCCGTGCCATCGGCCTTGACGCGGATCTTCACATTGTAATCGACGACCCGCTTCACGGGCACGAGCACTTTCATGGAGCTTCTCCAGACGGGGAACCGGAACGATGAGCGATATGAAACGACCGCATAATGGCCTTGCCCCTCCCGCGCTGTCGGCGAACCGACACGTCACGTCGCGGCAAGACCGCCGCCGCTGAACTTGATGACGCAAGTCAGCTAAAGGGCGCGGCTTTTTGTGTCAACGCGACATTTGTGTGAAGCGACCGCGCGAGCGCCAGTCACGGGCTTTCTCGGCGGCGAGTGGGTCGCATCACCGACCGCGATAGGCGAGACAAGTCGAACACGGGTATCCCGCCCAACCCGATCGGCTTCTCCCAATGAAGTAATACCGTACCATTATATGTTTTTATTGTCGAACAACCTATCTCTCGCATTCCTCATACCCAATTGAAAACAACAACAAGCTGTTGATAAGCAAACATCCTGCAAAACACGGCTTGCGCGAAGCATAGTCGATCGCTGTTTTCGGACTCAGGTTTGCTCGCTACTCCCTAACCTACGCAATGACTGGCGCGGTGTCTCTTCACCGCGGCTTTGGCGGCAAAGGCATGGAGCACGAACAAGAAGACGATCTCCAGCCCCGCTCCCAAGGAAAGCACGTTCCCAATGTTTGATACAGGTTTGAAAGTCGTCGGCGCCCTTTTCGTTGCAACCAGTCTCGCCAGTTGCTCAACCGCCGGCATGTTTCCCAAGCCCGGCGAGGCCTATGTCAAGGACGTGACGGTGACGACCATTGCCTCTGCGCGCAATCCAGTGCCGGCAAGCTTCGCCCCACGGCTGACCGAAGCTGTGCGCCAGGACGTGCGGCGCCTGCCGCAAACCGGCGCGGCCAAGCACCTGTCGATCACCCTGACCGATTATCATTTGAAGAATCCCGCCCTGTCCCTGCTGGTCGGTGATGCCAATTACGTCAAGGGCACACTGACGGTCACGGATCTGGCAGGCGGGCCCGCCAAGACGGCGCCGTTCACGGTCGGCAATCAAGGACAGGTCAATGGCGTGGTCGGCGCCATCGTAGCCGCCAACCAGGATCCGGGCCTGATCGAAGGCGTTCTGGTCGTGCAGTCGAGCCGCAAGGCGCTGGAAAATTTCTATGGTTCCAAGCTCTTGAAGACCTATGCGGAAAACCCGCCGGCGGCCACGCCTGCTGCCACCGCTGCGCCGGCTCCAGCCAGCCCCGTCAAGGTCAAGGCCTCAAAGCCTCCTGCCGCCAAGACCAAACCCGTTGCACCGGCGGCCGCACAGCCCGGCGCCTAAACAAAACGGCGCCCTGGGGCGCCGCGATATCGCATGGAGATCCGGAGGAGGCAGTCTGCCTTCCTCCGTTTCTTATATGTAGCGCACAAGGGCCTTGCGGCAAGCCCCCGTTCCGGCGCTATCAACCCAACCCTCGACCGCAATCAAGGGAAAGGGTGCCGGATGCGTGTATTGTTGACGAGCTTTGGATCGCGCGGCGATGTCGAACCGGTGGCGGCGCTGGGGGCGCGGCTCGGCGATCTCGGCGTCGAGGTGCAGGCCTGCGTGCCGCCGGATGAGGAGTTCGAGGCAGTCCTGGCTCGCGCCGGTGTAAGGCTGGTGCCGGCCTTCCGGGCATTGCGGCCCTGGCTGGCCGAAGTGCGCGAGGGACCGGTCGACTTGCCCCGGGTGGCGGCAGAGGTCCTGGAGGGGCAATATCGGGTGATGGCCGCGGCGGCCGAGGGTTGCGATGCCGTTGTAGGCTGCGGTCTGTTTCCCTCCACCGCCGCGGCACAGGCGGTGGCCGAAGAACGGGGCCTTGCCTATGTCCATGTCAGCTATTGCCCGCTCTTCATCCCCTCCCCGCATCATCCGCCCTATGCGTATCCCGGCCACCCCCACCCGCCGGGGGTCACCGACAACCGGGCCTTGTGGGACCACAATATCGGCGTCATGAACGCCCTGTTCGGTGGTGCCGTGAATGGCCTACGTACCCGGATCGGCCTGCCGACGCTCACCAATGTGCGCGACCACGTCTTTACCGACAGCCCCTGGCTGGCTTCGGACCCGATCCTGAGCCCCTGGCCGCCGGCCGCAAGCACGGTGGTACAGACCGGCGCCTGGATCCTGCCGGACGAGCGCCCGCTGCCGGCCGATCTCGAGGCCTTCCTGGCTGCCGGTCCCCCGCCGGTCTATGCAGGCTTTGGCAGCATGTCGATGCCGACGGCCCAGGCGGCCGGCCCCGTGGCGATCGCGGCGATCCGCGCCCAGGGCCGCCGCGTCCTGCTTGCTCGCGGCTGGGCCGAACTCGCTCTGGCGGAGGCAGATGACGATTGCTTCCTGGTCGGCGACGTCAACCAGCAGGCCCTGTTCCCCAAGGTCGCGGCGGTGGTGCATCATGGTGGTGCCGGCACCACCACGGCGGCGGCGCGGGCGGGCGTGCCGCAGGTGATCGTGCCACAGGTGGTGGACCAGCCGTTCTGGGCCGGACGGGTGGCGGCGCTCGGCATCGGTGCGTCCCATGACGGCCCGGCCCCGAGCCTCGACTCGCTCTTGGCCGCGCTCGCTATTGCACTGGCGCCGAAAACCAGCGCCAGGGCCACCGCCTTCTCAGCCACGATTCGCCGCGATGGAGCGGCAGTGGCCGCAAGACTGCTCCTCGACATGAAGCGTTCAGCGACCTGAATGAATCACTTTGAATCGCAAAGATGCGTCGAAACAAGGAGTTAGAGCAAAGCGGCGGAGGGATGCAGGAAAGTCGTCGAACCGCGCCCGTTCAAGCCTGCCCGCAAGCTTGATCATTCCAGGCGCATTTGCAGGCTCGTCTTGCGGACCTGCTCAATCAAACGTGTCGCGCCAGTCGTTCTGCGCCTGGGGCGGCGCGTTATCGAACAAGGGCGCGTCCGCGCGCTTGAGCGGCAGCACCAGAATGGCGCCGGCGACCAACCCACCAAGATGGGCGAACCAAGCGACATCGTCGGTCGAGGTAATGAAATAGGCATAGAGGGCGAAATAGGCCTGGTAGAGGATCCAAGCCCCGATCGCCCAATAGGCCGGCAGCTTCAGCGGAATGCGGAAGAACAGGAGCACCCAGATCTTCACCTTGGGATGGAGCAGCACATAGGCGGCCACCACCCCCGATATCGCCCCGGAGGCTCCGATCAGAGGGCTGGTGGAGTCCTGCGCGGTGAGGGCGTAGGCGAAGGAGGCCAGCACGCCGCAGGCGAGATAGAAGAACAAATAGCGCCAGCGCCCGAGATCGTCCTCGACATTGTCGCCGAACACCCACAGGAACAGCATGTTACCGGTCAGATGCATCCATGACCCGTGCACGAAGGACGAGGTGATCGGCGTCAGCCATTCCGGCACCCTTATATATTCGGGCGGGAGCTGCATCTTCTGGAACAGCACCACCGGAATCATGCCGTAGGAATAGGTAAAGCCGGCCGTATCCGCCACGAAGGTGCCGGGCACATAGCCGGACTGAAAGAACACGAACACCAGCACGTTGGTGGCGATCAGGCCCCAATTCACATAGGCTCGGGTGATGCGCCGGTGCGGGTTGTCATCGTAAAGCGGTATGATCATCTCGCGCCCCGTATCGCATGCCGATGCAAGTCGCGTGACGGCAACACCAATGTAAGGCGAGAAGCAGCGGGAATAAAGGTCGGACAGCGGGCAGAACCGTTGGCACAGGCTATTTACCGTCATCCCGCATACTATTTTGATAATGCGCGGCATTTATGCATCATCCGCCCAGGTCATTGGAGGGTGATCGCAGTCCGAGAGGAACCAGATGCTTCGTTGCTCGCGATCTCGCGCCGCTGCCCTTGCCGTCGTCATGGCCGCGCTGCCGGCCCTGGCCATCACCGCCGAGACCCTCCCCGCCTCGGCCGCCCCACAGGAGGCCGTGCTCAAACAGGCCAAAGCGCAGCGCCAGTCCTTGATCGATACCATGAAGGCACTGGTCTCGATCGAATCGGGCAGCAAGGACCCCGATGGCCTGGCTGAGATCGCGACCCTGATCGCGGATCGCCTCAAGACCCTGGGCGGCGAGGTCCAGCAGATCGAGCCGAAGGACGTCTACCGCATGCAGGATACGCCCGAGAAGCTCGGCAAGATCGTACTTGCCCGCTTCACCGGCACCGGTACCAAGAAGATCGCCCTGATCGCCCATATGGATACGGTCTATCTGAAGGGCATGCTGGCCCAGCAGCCCTTCCGCATCGACAGCGACAAGGCCTATGGCCTCGGCATCGCCGACGACAAGCATGGCGTCGCCCTCGCCCTCACCACCGTGGCACTGCTGAAGGCGCTCGATTTCAAGGACTACGGCACGCTCACCGTGATGATCAACGGCGACGAGGAAATCTCCTCGCCCGCCTCGCGCGCACTTCTCACCGAGATCGGCGCCGAGCAGGATGCCGTGTTCTCCCTGGAAGGCGGAGGCACCGGCACGGACAAGGTCACCCTCGCCACCGCCGGCATCGGCGCAGTCGCCCTCAAGGTGGAGGGTAAGGCCTCCCATGCCGGTGCCGCGCCCGAGCGCGGCATCAACGCACTCTACGAACTGGCGCACCAGATCCTGCAGATGCGCGGTCTCTCCGATGCCAAGCTCGGCCTCAAGCTGAACTGGACGGTTGCCAAGGCCGGCACCAATCGCAACGTCATCCCGGCCGAGGCGACCGCCCAGGCCGATGTGCGCATGCTGCGCACGGCCGATTTCGACCGCATCGAGAAGACGGTGAAGGAGCGCATCACCAAGAAACTCCTGCCCGATGCCAAGATCGAGGCCGTGTTCGAGCGCCGCCGCCCGCCCCTGCAGCCCACCGATGCCGGCCGCGCCCTGGCGGCGCGGGCCGGCGCCATCTATGGCGAGATCGGCCAGAAACTGACCATGATCGACAAGGCTTCCGGTGGCGGCACGGACGCCGCCTTCGCGGCGTTGAAGGCCAAGGGACCGGTGATCGAGGGCCTGGGCCTGCGCGGTTTCGGCGCCCATTCCAACGATGCCGAATATGTCGAACTCGATTCGGTAGTGCCGCGCCTCTATCTGCTGGCGCGGCTGATCATGGACGTCTCGGCCGGCCAGGCGAAATAGGCCTGCATCGAGAGGAGACAGGAGGCGCGGCGAACTTTCGCCGCCCCTACTCGTTGGTCTTGATGTTGGTCCAGGTCCGCGTCCACAGCTTCTGAATCTTGGCGTCCGGCGCCGTGGTGGTAAACAGACGCGCCATGGTGGCCTCATCCGGGAAGATGGCGGGATCCTTCAGGATCTCGGGCTTGATGAACTTCTGTGCAGCGAGGTTGCCGGTGGCGTAGGAGATGAACTCCGTGTTCCTGGCAGCGACCTCCGGGCGCATCACATAGTCGATGAAGGCGTGGGCTTCCTCGACATGCTGGGCATCCTTGGGGATGGCCCAGCCGTCGACCCAGATCAGGGCGCCTTCCTTCGGGACGACATAACGGATATCGACCAGAGGGCTATCGGGAGACTTGGCATGGGCCTCGATGGCTCGGTTGCGCGCCTGAATGACGTCTCCGGCCCAGCCGACCACCAGGCAAAGATCGCCGGAGGAGAGTGCGCTCAGATAGCCCGAGGAGCTGAAGGTACGCACATGAGGCCTGATCGCCTTGAGCAGTTCCCCCGCCTTGGCGATATCCTTCGGGTTCTTGGAATCGGGATCGAGCCCGAGATATTTCAGGGCGGGCGGGATCAGTTCGTCCGGGGTATCGAGAATGCTGACGCCGCAATCGGCGAATTTGGCTAGGTTTTCCGGCTTGAACACGATACTCCAGCTGTCGATCGGCGCCTCGCCCAGGCGCTTCCTGGCCATGTCGACATTGTAGCCGATGCCGGTGGTACCCCACATGTAGTTCACGGCGTATTGGTTGCCGGGATCGTAGAAGGCCAGGCGCTGGAACACCTTGTCCCAGCCATGCTTGAGATTGGGGATCCTGGCCTTGTCCAGCGGCTGGAACACGCCGGCGGCAATCTCCCTCTTCAGATTGGGGCCGGTGGGGTCGACGACGTCATAGCCCGAATGGCCGGCATAGAGCTTGGTCTCCAGCACCTCGTTGGAATCCATGGTGTCATAGACGACTTTGATGCCGGTCTCCTTGGTGAAGCCTTCCAGGGTAGAGGGGTCGATATAATCGGCCCAGCTATAGACGTTGACCACCTTCTCGTCCGCCGACGCGACCCCCGCGACCAGGAAAGCGGCCATGGCCGCACCGGCCAGAGCCAGCAACTGGGACGGTTGAAAGCGGCTTCGACGAGAATGTGATCTCCAAATCGGTGTCGGGCGAGACGGCATGGGTATCTCCTCTGGACGTGCGTCATCATTGCCGCCGACGCCAGACGCCGACGGATGGGGATTGCGACCCTGCACGAAAGGCCGCTCTTGCGGTGGTGGGGCCTGGGCGATCCCGCGGCGCCTCGCTTCTGTCAGAAAAGCGCGGCTGCTCGCACCGAGAAAGGCCCGCTCGGCGTCACTCAGGATCCGGACAAGCGGGAACCAGCGCTCTTCGGCGCATCCGCCCCGGCTGTCCGGGTAAAAAATTGCATCGCGGTTGTCGCGCTACGAGCAGGCCCGCCCGAAAGCGTCTTCGTATCCGTGCTCGCGGTGGCGCTTCCTCCTTCTTGCTCGCTCAGGACGGCTGGGCTTCCGGCATGGGTCGGCCCAGGGATGAACGCACGGCCGGGATAGGTCCCGATGACGTGAAATGGTCAGGCAGTACGATGGCAAGATGCGATGCCGCGACCTCGCGCGCCTCCTCCCGCGACAGGTTCTTGGGTGCGATCATCAGATGCAGCCACAGGCCTTCGAGCATGCACACGATTGCCCGCGCCAGCTTGTGCGCATCGATGCCCGGCGGCACCAGTTCGGCACAGAGATCGGCAACGACACCGAGATTCTCCAAGTCGGTCTCGTTGCACATGCTGCGATAGGTCGGACGGGCCTTCGCCTCGCCGCGAAAGGCGCACCAGGCCGCCAGCTTGCGCGGCGTGCAGATCCTGCGGTCGAAATCGGCCAGGACCATCGCCCAGAGTCGTTCAGCGGTCGACGGCCCGGCCTGGGCAAGGGCGGCGCGCCAATGATCGCGATATTCGTCGGACAGGAAACGCAGCGTCTCCAGCAGCAATTGTTCCTTGGTCTCGAAGTGAAAGTTCACGATCCCGCGGGACATGCCGACCGCCTCGGCGACGACGCCGATCGTAGTGCCTTCATAGCCGTAGCGGGCCAGGCAGTCGATCGTCGCGTCGATCAACTCGCTCCGGCGTTCAGCCCGGTTGATCCGTGTACGGCCCGTGCTCGTGGAAGTGCTCATCCTGATGCGACCACCCTATAGCATTTTACAGAAAAGCTGATCGGCTTTTCGATTAAGAAAATGCGTCAAAACAAATAGCTAGCGAGAAATTGCGATTCATGAAAATCGCAAATTTCCTCAAGCCTCGCCGCGCGATCCCAGCCGGCGTCTTTCGAGCATGTTTGGCGAGAACGGTGGGATTGTCAATGCGATTTTTTGCTATACGTTCGTTCAGTATAATGATTATAACCGAACGAACGTATAGCAATTATCTGATCGGATATCCGTGACAGGAATGCTGACGGACCTGCGTTTTGGTGGTGCCGACGAGGGAATTTCCGTCCCTCCCCGGCACGACCAAAGGACATGTCCCGGCTGGTGAAGACGAGGTGACGACGATGGCGACTATTGGCTCGACGGCAGTGGCGATGGCGGCAGCGGAGGAGGACCTGACCGAGCGCGCCAGGCGCCATCTCATCCAGCCCTGGCCCGTAGCGGAAACCGTGGGCGACGAGGCTCGCCCGCTGATCGGCGAGGGCGACGGCATCTACATCACCGATGCCGCCGGCAAGCGCCTGATCGATGGGCCCGCCGGCATGTGGTGCACCAATATCGGCCATCGCCGGCGCGAACTCGCCGACGTTATGCACGAACAGGCGATGGCGCTGTCCTACAGTTCACCCTGGTACACCACGAGTTCGCCCTCTGTGGCGTTGGCCGAGCGGATCGCCGCCCACGCACCCGGCGATCTCAACCATGTCTTCTTCACCACCGGCGGGTCCTCGGCCGTGGAGACGGCGCTGCGCTTCATGCAGTTCTACAACAATGTGCGCGGGCGCCCGGACAAGAAGCTCATCCTCAGCCGCGGCAGCGCCTATCACGGCTCGACCTATCTTTCCGCCTCGCTCAATGCCCGCCCGCGCGACAATGACTGGATGGACAGCGCCGGCGACCTCGTCGTCAAGCTCTCGGCGCCGAACCCGTTCCGCCGCCCCGACGGCAAGACGGTGGCCGAATTCGCCGATGTCCTGGTCGACGAGTTCCGCGACACCGTCGCCCGGATCGGGGCCGAGCGGATCGGGGCCTTCGTCGCCGAGCCGATCCAGGCCTCGGGCGGCGTCATCGTGCCACCGGAAGGCTATCTCCCACGCATCCGCGAGATCTGCCGGGCCAACGACATCCTCTACATCTGCGACGAGGTAGTTACGGCTTTCGGCCGCCTCGGGCATGTCTTTGCTTCACGAGAGGTGTTCGAGCTCGATCCCGACATGATCACTTTCGCCAAGGGCGTCACCTCGGGCTATTTCCCGCTGGGTGGCGTGGTGATCTCGGACCGGTTGCTCGAGGACCTCCGGCGCTCCAACCATCCCGAGGCGATGTTCGCCCATGGCCTGACCAATACCAGCCATCCCATCGGCTGCGCTGTCGCCCTGAAGAATCTCGATATCCTGGAAGGCGGCGTCCTCGACCATGTGCGCGAGGTCGCGCCCTATTTCCAGGCCCGGCTCAGGAGCCTCATGGACCTGCCCTTGGTCGGCGAGGTGCGCGGCGTCGGCATGATGGCCTGTATCGAATGCGTCGCTGGGCCTGCCGGCGAGCTCGACGAGACCATCGGCAAGCGCATCGACGGCCACTGCCAGGAGCTCGGCCTGCTGGTGCGGCCGATTGTCAATATGTGCGTGATGTCTCCGCCGCTCACCATCACGCGCACCCAGATCGACGACATGGCGGCCATCCTGCGCGAGGGCATTTCGCGCACGATGGACGATCTCGAACGCGAAGGCCTGTGGCGGCGACCGACGAACTCGCAAGCCTTTTCATAATAGGGCGCGGATATCCTTCCCCGGTTTCGGGGAAGGTGCCGCGAAGCGGCGGAAGGGGAGCGTGGCGCCAGCGGGCTAACAGACCTAAGGCTGAGCCATCCGCCCCCACCCGGCCCGCCGGGCCACCCTCCCCGAAACCGGAAAGGGATTACCGCGCCTCGTTGACTTGATCGAGACGGATGAGACGTCCGCTGGCACAGATGGGGCAGCTATTTTTCGCCCAGGCGGCCTTACCCCATCGCCTTGATCACGGCCGCGCCCATCTCGCTGGTGGAGACGGCGTTTTGGCCGGCACTGGCGATGTCCTTGGTGCGCAGGCCCTCGCTCAGCACCGCCGAGATGGCGGCGTCGAGGCGATCGGCCGCTTCGCTGAGCCCGAAGGAATAGCGCAGCGCCATGCCGAAGGAGGCAAGCGTGGCGATCGGATTGGCCAGGCCCTTGCCGGCGATGTCGGGCGCTGAGCCGTGTACCGGCTCATACATCGCCTTGCGCTTGCCAGTCTTGGCATCCTCGGCGCCGAGCGCGGCCGAGGGCAGCATGCCGAGCGAGCCGGTCAGCATGGCCGCGACGTCGGAGAGCATGTCACCGAACAGGTTGTCACAGACGATCACGTCGAACTGCTTGGGCGTGCGCACCAACTGCATGCCGCAATTGTCGGCTAGGATGTGCTCGAGCTTCACGTCGGCATATTCGGCCTTATGGACCTCGGTGACGACCTGCTTCCACAACACGCCCGACTTCATGACATTGTGCTTTTCAGACGAATGCACCTTGTTGCCGCGCACCTTGGCGAGGTCGAAGGCGACGCGGGCGATGCGCTCGATTTCATGGGTGGTGTAGACCTGGGTGTCGACGGCGCGCTTTTCGCCGTTCTCCAGCGTGACGATCTCCTTGGGCTCGCCGAAATAGACGCCGCCGGTAAGCTCGCGCACGATCATGATGTCGAGGCCCTCGACCAGCTCGCGCTTGAGCGAGGAGGCCTCGGCCAGCGCCGGATAGCACACGGCGGGCCGCAGATTGGCGAAGAGGCCGAGATCCTTGCGCAGGCGCAGCAGGCCGGCTTCCGGGCGCGCCTCATAGGGAACATCGGCCCATTTCGGGCCGCCGACCGCGCCGAACATAACCGCATCGGCCTGATCGGCGAGCTTCATGGCGTCCTCGGAGATCGCCTTGCCATGGGCGTCATAGGCAGCGCCGCCGACCAGATCCTCTTCCGTCTCGAAGGAGGCGAGACCGGTCTTGTTGAGGAAGGCGATCAGGTGTTTGACCTCCGCCATCACCTCGACACCGATGCCGTCGCCAGGAAGAAGGAGGAGCTTTTGCGTCGCCATGACCTGTCACCTTTGATTGGAATGCCGGCTGATTAGACGAGCAAGGGGGAAGGTGCAAGAAAAGCGCTACAAGAAAAGCATGGCGAGCGAAGGCTGCCCGGGATCGTAGGCAGCCTCGCCAACCCTTCAGCCTGCTGCGCCGATGCGGTAGACGACTTTGCCCTCCGCATTCCGAATTTCCGTCGCCTCGACCTGAAGGCTGAGCCCGGGAAGGGATGGCACTGCGTAGTTGCCGGCGACGGGGCGCAGGGTCGCCAAAAGTTCGCGGTAGCCTCGATCGTCGAGGGTGGCATGCGTATGGATACCGTGGTTGCGGACGGCATTCGCATCGCCTTTTCCCCAGACCACGACACACTCCGGATGATAGAGCGACAGCTCCCGACCGAACGGCCAGCGATAGGGCAGCACCGCCAGCAGGGAGCGCATCGTGGTGGCGCTGAAGATCAGCGTGGTGGTCGAACCGTCCCTTTCGGCCTCGACACGATCGCCATAGATGACTTCGGTGGGTGAACCATCCTGCCGGGCTCGATCCTCGACAGCGCCCAGCACAACGGGATCGGCGAGGATACTGGTCCTGGCAATATCCGTCACTCGTTTGGTCGAGCGGCGGGCCAGCAGGGATTCGATCATGTCGACGCCGACATTCCAGACGGCATCCATCTCGTCGCTGGTGATGCCGACGGCCTGGACGAAACGCACCTTGCCGTTTGGGGTGTCGAGATCGGGCAAGTCAGGATCGGCAATGAAGATCAGGCTGAAAATCTGCGTCTCGATTTCCTGCACGATCGGGGCGAGGCGCTGGCGGTAATGTCCCGGTTCGAACACATTGCCGGTGTTGAAGACATAGCGGCCCAGCCCCTGCAACATCTCGAACGGCCATTTCGGTGGTTCCGTCTCCTCACCGCGCCTGAGGCGAAAGGTGAGTTCGAAACCAAAACCACTCTCGTCCGGATCGCTGGATTCCTTGCCGAACAGTTCGGTCAAGCCATAGGTGACATAGTGCCAATGCGGCGTGTCGCCGGCGCCCTGGTAGACAGAAACACCGTTGAGGACGCTGGAGCCCCCCAAGCCTGGCGGCGGCACCGCGGCGACATGGACTTCCTTCTGCCCGGGATAGAGACGCTCACAAGCTGCATCGATGGCATGCCAGCCTGGAGCCTCATCCTTGTCGATCTGAGCCATTTCCGCACTCCCACGGGTTTCCTTGCAGCCGCATCGATCCCCATAAGCGGCACCTCTTGCTTCTCGATTAGCCTCCCCGCCCTCAAACGAACCATAGCGATGAGAGATCAGGCCAGCCAAGCTTTTCATGCCGCCACGTCACCCTGCGAGCGTCGGCATGTTCTGAAGGGCAGGTCCTTGACAGACTCACCCCCCTCCTCGACCTGTCAGGGTATGATCGAGGCCGAACCAATGACAGCGGGCGCATCGCCATGGCACCGCAGGCGTGCTCATGGCTAACCCGGGCGAAGTCGTCGAGGTGCTGCTGCCGGTGGCGCTGGAGCGCACCTACAGCTACCGCGTGCCCTTCGGCAACACGCTGATGCCGGGCGATATCGTGCGCGTCACACTCGGGCCGCGCGAGGTGGTCGGCGTGGTCTGGGACGGCGACGGCGTGCTGCCTGCCTCCTCTAACCGGCTGAAATATGTCGAGGAACGCCTCGACATACCTCCGCTCGGCGCCGAAATGCGCCGCTTCATCGAATGGGTGGCGAACTGGACGCTGACGCCACGCGGCATGATCATGCGCATGGCGCTGCGCGCCCCCGAATTGCCGCCTGAAAAGCAGAGGCTCGGTTATCGCCTGGGCAAGCACGAGCCCGAGCGCCTCACGGCGGCGCGCCGGCGCGTGCTCGACCACCTGTCCGATGGTTTCGTGCATGAAAAGCGCGCGCTGATCGAGGCGACCGGCGTATCGCCGAGCGTGGTCGACGGCCTGGTCGATGCCGGTGCCGTCGAGCCTCTGGCTCTGCCGCCCGAGCCGGTGGCCGGCACCCCGGATCTGGCCTATGGCAGCGCCAGCCTGAACGAAGCGCAGGCGCTGGCCGCCGCCAGCCTCTGCCAGGCCGTGGCGGCGCGGCGCTTCTCGGCGATGCTGCTGGAAGGCGTCACCGGTTCGGGCAAGACCGAGGTCTATTTCGAGGCGGTGGCCGAAGCCGTCAAGCAGGGCGGCCAGGCGCTGATCATGCTGCCCGAGATCGCGCTGACCAACCAGTTCCTCGACCGCTTCGCCGAGCGCTTCGGCGTGCGCCCGGCCGAATGGCATTCAGGCGTATCGGCCAACAAGCGGGCCAAGCTCTGGCACGGCATCGCCAAGGGCGAGGTCGCGGTGGTGGCCGGCGCCCGCTCGGCCCTGTTCCTTCCCTTCGTCGATCTGAGAGTCATCATCGTCGACGAGGAGCATGACAGCGCCTACAAGCAGGAGGACGGGCCGCGCTACAATGCCCGCGACATGGCCGTGGTGCGGGCCCGGCTGATCGACGCGCCGGTGGTGCTGGCCTCGGCCACCCCCTCGATCGAATCGAGGGTGAATGCCGATCGCGGCCGCTACGGCCATATCACTTTGCCCCAGCGTTATGGCGGGCGGGCGCTGCCCGCGATCGCCACGGTCGACATGCGCGAGGGCGGCCCCGAGCGCGGCAAGTTCATCGCGCCCCGCCTAGTCTCGGCCGTGAAGGAAACCCTGGTGGCAGGGGAGCAGGCCCTGCTCTTCCTCAACCGGCGCGGCTATGCCCCGCTCACCCTCTGCCGCAAATGCGGGCATCGCTTCCAATGCCCGAACTGCACGGCCTGGCTGGTGGAGCACCGTTTCCGCAAGAGCCTGGTCTGCCACCATTGCGGCCACACCGCGCCCGTGCCGCGCCAGTGCCCGAGCTGTGAGGGCGAGGACACGCTCACCCCGTGCGGGCCGGGCGTGGAGCGCATCGCCGAGGAGGTCTCGGGTCTCTTCCCCGAGGCTCACACGGTGATCCTGTCCTCCGACATCCATGGCAGCGCCGAGCGCCTGCGCCAGGAACTCGACAGCGTGGCCAAGGGCGAGGCCAACCTCGTGATCGGCACGCAGCTCGTCGCCAAGGGGCACAATTTCCCTTTTCTGACGCTGGTCGGCGTTGTTGATGCCGATCTCGGCCTTGGCACCGGCGATCCGCGCGCGGCAGAGCGCACCTTCCAGCTCCTCGGCCAGGTCACCGGCCGGGCCGGGCGCGGCGAGCGCCCGGGGCGCGCTTTGCTGCAGAGCTACGACCCCAGCCATCCAGTGATGCAGGCGCTGGTCTCAGGCGACAAGGAGAGCTTCTATGCGCGCGAGATCGCAGTGCGCGCCAAGGCCGGCTTGCCACCCTATGGCCGCATGGCCGCGCTCACCATTTCCGATGAGGATCGCGGCAAGGCGGAGGGTTTTGCCCGCCAGCTCGTCAAATCGGCGCCCTTCGATGCCGCCCTGCGCGTGCTCGGCCCGGCCGAGGCGCCGATCGCGGTGATCCGCGGCCGCCACCGCATGCGCCTGATCCTGCAGGCCCCGCGCGACTTCGCCCTACAGGACTATATCCGCGCCTGGCTCGCTGCCGGACCGAAGGTGAGCGGACAACTGGCCGTGGACATCGACATCGACCCGATGAATTTCGCCTGAGCCCCCTCCCCCAACTTGGGAGAGGGGAATTGCCTCTCACACCGCGTAATCCATCGCCTCGAGATCGGCGATCAGGCCGGGGCCGGCGGGCTGCCATCCCAGCGTCCTGCGGGTCTGCTCACTGGAAGCCGGCATGTCGTGCCCGGCAAACAGGCCGAGCCAGCCAAAATGGGCTCCGGCCTCGCTGAGGGGAATCGACCTGGCCGGCACCTTCAGGCCCCGGCCGATCACCTCCGCGATTTCTCGCTGCGTCACACCTTCCTCCGCCACCGCATGGTATTTCGCACCGGGCTCGGCCTTCTCCAGCACGAGGCGGTAGAGGCGGGCGACATCGAGGATATGGGCCGCCGACCAGCGGTTCCGACCCTCCCCAATATAGGCCGACACGCCCTTTTCGCGGGCCACTGCGATTGCATAAGTGACGAGGCCCTGCCTGACAGTATCGTGGACCTGGGGAAGGCGCACGACCGAGACGTTCCCGCCCTCCGCGGCCACGGCCGCAGCGGCCTCCTCCGAGGCGGCGCGCGGGATTACTTTCGAACTGACTACGGCGCCGTCCTCCCGGGCCAACTCGCCAGGCACGGTACTGGCCATGGCGGTGCCCGAGGTCACGATCAGGGGCCTGTCAGAGCCGGCAAGTGCGGAGCCGAGCGCCGCGATCACGCGGCGATCATCCTCGCAATTGGCGGCGAAAGTCGAGAAATCATGGTTGAAGGCGAGGTGGATGACGCCATCCGAGTTGTTAGCGCCGACCCTGAGGCTGTCGAAGTCTTCTAGCGAGCCCCGATGGGCTTCGGCGCCCACCCCGGCCAGGGCAGCGGCCTTGTCTTCCGAACGGACCAGGCCGAGCACCTGATGGCCTGCCCCGATCAATTCCTTCACCACGGCCGAGCCGATGAATCCGGTTGCGCCGGTCACGAATACGCGCATGAGCAAGTCTCCTATCTGGGTAGAAGACAAGCATCGGTGCCTACGCTATCCTGGTAAAGTAGTGATCTTATCGTATTATAATGGCTAACAGGATGAGTGGGCAGCTCACGCAGGAAATCAGACTCGGCAGCTATCTGAGGGATCGCCGCGCCAAGCTCGACCCAGCCGCCTTCGGCTTTGGCCCGGCGCGCCGGCGCACGCCTGGCCTGCGCCGGGAGGAGGTCGCCCAGCGGGCCAATATCAGCCCGACCTGGTACACCTGGCTCGAACAAGGGCGCGGCGGGGCGCCCTCGGCCGACGTGCTCGACCGTATCGCCCGCGCCCTCCTGCTGACCGAGGTCGAGCGCGAGCGCCTCTTCCTACTCGGCCTCGGCCGCCCACCCGAAGTGCGCTACCGCAAGGGCGAGGACGTCACGCCACGGCTGCAGCGCGTACTCGACGCGTTGGAGCCGAGCCTGGCCCTGGTCAAGACGGCGACCTGGGACATCGTGGCCTGGAACCGGGCCGCCGCCGCGATCCTGACCGACTACGGCGCGCTGCCGCCCCATCAGCGCAATGTCCTGCGCTTCATGTTCCTCGATCCGCACGTGCGCGCCGCGCAATATGACTGGGAGAGCGTGGCTCGCTTCGTGGTTGCGACCTTCCGGGCCGACACGGCGCGCGCCGGTGCGGCGGCGGAAGTGGAGCCCCTCATCGAAGAACTCTGCCGGCTCAGCCCCGAATTCGAGGCGATGTGGCGCGACAACGACGTCCGCGCCCATGGCGACGGCGTCAAGCGCCTGCGCCACCCCGTGCTCGGCCCGATCACGCTGGAATATTCGGCCTTTACCGTCGACGGCCGGCCCGATCTGAGCATGCTGGTCTACAACCCGACGCCGGAAGATCGCGACAGGATCAGGGCCTTCCTCGACGGGCAGAACACAGCTTCGGCGTGAGACACGCAGGATGTGCGAGGGTGGCCGCGCGTAGCGAGGTCGGGTGGGGGAGAGTGGCGCCGTTCGGCACTATTTAGGCACTTCCCGTGCCATTCGCGCCCTTCCGTCGCTGCCCTGCAGCGACACCTTCCCCGAAACCGGGGAAGGATATCCCGCACTTTACTCATCACGGTTGGATTAATACGCGGGTATGTCAGCCTATTGGGAGGAAGAAGCGCCGAGGTTTCTCGCGACGGCTACAGACGGTATGACGTTTCCAAACCATCCCCTCCTGAGAGCTCCCATGCCCGATCCCGTCCCCTCTCCCCGCCAATTACTCGAGAATGTTGGCCTCGGCGCCCATGCCGAACGCATCCTGCCCCATGAGCTGCCCGCCATTGCGATCCTGCTGGGCACGGGGGCCGGAGACGCCGGCCAGAGCCGGATTGGCGGCTTGCCGGACCTGCCGGCCTCCTTGGCCTGGCCACGCACGGCCAAGGGCGAGGCCATGGAGTTCGCGCTCCAGATAGCCCTCGCCGAGCTCCCCGCCGCCGCCAGCGCATTGCCACGGACCGGCATGCTGTATGTCTTCATCGGCCTCGACGAACCGGCGACCAATGTCGAACACCGCATCCTGCTTCACACCGGCACGGAGCCCCTGCATCCGGCCGCACTGCCCACCGAGATTGCCTTCGCCAACGACATGTTGGCCGATGTCGAGCCGCGCCGCCTCGAATTTGTGGCCGTCCCCGACTTCCCGCGCTGGGCCACGCAGGATTTTTCAACAGTGACCCGCGACATGAGCGAGGACGAGCACGACACCTACAACGAGGATTTCATGTGGTCGCTCGAGCCGAAAACGGCGAGCCCCATCCTCGGCAAGCTGTTCGGCCACGCCGCCGGCATCGGCTCGGACCCGCGCGAGGACGCCTATGTGGTGCGGGAGGTCAATCCGAAGTGGCTCTACAACGCCCGGGAACGCGCCAAGCTCGATCTAGCGCCGGCGCGTAGCTGGCGTCATCTGCTCACCATCGATTCCTGCATGCCCCTCGGTCTCGGCGTCTGGGACGCCGGTTATCTGCAATTTCTCCAGCACGAGAACGACCTCGAAAAACTGGACTTTTCCAGGGTCTATGCCGCCGTGGAGAGCAGCTGAGAATCCGCTCGACGTGCAAGGGGTTCCCCACGACGGCCAAAAAAGGTATGAGCGTCGCCATATCGCGTTGAATTGAGCGAGTCATCATGACCAGTCCTGCCGCCGAAACCCGCCAGCTTCTCGAGGCTCTCGGGGTTCCGGCCAACCGCTTCACCGGCGGCTCCCGCACCGTTCGCACCCCCCTTACCGGCGAGACCATCGGCGCCGTTCAGGAAGACAGTCCGGCTGAAGCCAAGGCCGCCATCGGCAAGGCGCAGGCCGCTTTCGAAGCCTGGCGCAAGGTTCCCGGTCCGCAACGCGGCGAACTGGTTCGTTTGCTCGGTGAGGAGCTGCGCGCCGCCAAGACCGAGTTGGGGCGCCTGGTCTCACTGGAAGTCGGCAAGATCGCCTCCGAGGGCCTGGGCGAAGTACAGGAGATGATCGACATCTGCGACTTCGCTACCGGCCTGTCGCGCCAGCTCTACGGCCTCACCATCGCCACCGAACGCGGCGACCATCGCATGATGGAGCAGTGGCACCCGGCCGGCGTGGTCGGCGTGATCTCCGCCTTCAACTTCCCGGTCGCGGTGTGGAGCTGGAACGCGGCACTGGCCTTCGTCTGCGGCGACAGCGTGGTGTGGAAGCCCTCCGAGAAGACCCCGCTCACGGCGCTCGCCGTCGAAGCCATCTTCAACCGTGCCGCCAAGCGCTTCGGCGGCGTGCCGGACGGCCTGCTCACCCTCATCCTCGGTGCCCGCGAGGTCGGCGAGGTGTTGGTCGACGATCCGCGCGTCCCCGTCGTCTCGGCCACCGGCTCCACCGCGATGGGCCGCATCGTCGGCGAGCGCGTCGCCCGCCGCTTCGGCCGCTCGATCCTCGAACTCGGCGGCAACAATGCCTCCATCGTCACGCCCTCGGCCGATCTCGATCTGGCCTTGCGCGCCATTGCCTTCGCCGCCATGGGCACCGCCGGCCAGCGCTGTACCTCGCTGCGCCGCCTGATCGTGCATGACAGCGTCTATGACGCCCTCATCGGCAAATTGAAGAAGGTCTACGCCGGCATCAGCGTCGGCAATCCCCTCACCACCGAATCGCTGGTCGGCCCGCTGATCGACAAGGCCGCCTTCGACGGCATGCAGAAGTCGCTCGACGAGGCCCGCAAGGCCGGCGGCACCGTGCATGGCGGCGCCCGCGTCGCGGAAGCCGGCCCGCAGGAGGCCTATTACGCCCGTCCGGCCCTGGTCGAGATGCCGGAGCAGGTAGGCCCCGTCGTTAACGAAACCTTCGCCCCGATTCTCTATGTGCTGAAGTACTCGGCGTTCGACGACGCCCTGGCACTGCAGAACGGCGTGCCGCAGGGCCTGTCCTCCTCGATCTTCGCCACCGACATGCGCGAGGTCGAGCGCTTCGTCTCCGCCCAGGGTTCTGATTGCGGCATCGCCAATGTCAATATGGGCCCCTCGGGTGCCGAGATCGGCGGCGCTTTCGGCGGCGAGAAGGAAACCGGCGGCGGGCGCGAGAGTGGCTCGGACGCCTGGAAGGCCTATATGAGGCGCCAGACCAGCGCCATCAATTACGGCCGGACCCTGCCGCTGGCGCAGGGCGTGAAATTCGATGTCGACGACGGAGGGACGAGCCCTTGAGGATGGCGGAGACGAGACGCTTGAGAAACCTTAAATTCGCGCTGGCCGGCTGTGTGACAGCCGGTTTCCTCACCCTCCCCGGTCTGGCACAGGCGCAGACGCAGGCACACCAGGCCCCCTCGCAGGCCGTGGCGGTTGAAGCGCCCGGCCCGGTCCTCAAGGCCAAGGCCAAGCTCGAAAAGCGCGCCAAGCGTTCCGGCACTGCGGCTATCTCCGTTGCCAAGGCTCCCGAGACGATGAAGGCCGGCGAAACCACGCTCGCCGTCATCCCTCTGCCGCCCTCCCGCCCGCGCGACATCGCCGATACAGGCCAGGCAGCGCCCGCCGCACACGAGGCGGAGATCCAGACCGCCAGCATCCCCGCGGCGGCACCGGCAGCCATACAGAAGACTGCTGCCGAGCCTTTGAATCTCAAGCCCCTCGGCAATGTCGATTCCCTCATCACCAAGCATGCCGCCCGCTACAATGTGCCGGAAAGCCTATTGCGCCGCGTGGTCAAGCGTGAAAGCGGCTTCAATCCCGGCGCACGTAACGGCCCCTATCTCGGCCTGATGCAGATGCGGCTCGATACCGCCCGCGGCATGGGCTATCAGGGTGGCCCCACCGGGTTGTTCGACGCCGACACCAACCTCACCTATGGCGCCGCCTATCTTGCCAATGCCTGGCGTGTCTCCGGCGGCAGCCAGGACAGGGCTGTGCGGCTCTATTCCAGCGGCTATTACTACGAGGCCAAGCGCAGGGGCATGCTGCCGCATCTGATCAAGGGCAAGCCCAGCCGCTAGAGCATAATCCAGAAAAGTTGCACGACTTTTCGGCCAAGATCATGCGTTGAAACAAAAACTTGGAGAGCACGATCCGATCAGTTTGATCGGATCGTGCTCTCCAAGGAGGGAACAACCCTTCTCCGCGAAACGGAGAAGGGTTTTCAACCTTCAGTAGCGACCCGCGCCATATTCGACATGTCCCAGCCCGAACTCAGCATCATCGTTCCCACCAAGGACCGCCCCGACCTTCTGCGACGGGCGCTGGCTTCGGCGCAGACTCAATCCTTCCGGGATTTCGAGCTCGTCGTGGTGGATGACGGCGACGGCAGTGGCGCGCGGCTGGCCGAGGAACTCGGCCTCGATCGCTTCCAGGCCCTGCTCACCGGTGGCAGCGGCTGGGTTCCGGCCCGCAATCTCGGCGTCGCAGCAGCGCGCGGCCGGCGCATCGCCTTCCTGGACGATGGCGACTGGTGGGCCGAGCCGGACCACCTCGAGCGCATGCTCGCCAAGGCCGATAACCGAGGCCTCCTTTATGCATCCGGCTGCATCGTCACCGAGGGCGATCGTACCGATGCCGGCAGCGAACTCACCTTCGACGCCCATGCCGACAGCCAGGCGATCCGTCGCGACAACCGCCTGCTGGTTTCCGGCGTGATCTATCCGCGCAGCCTGCACCAGAATCTCGGCCCCTTCGACGAGAAATTGCCCTATTATTGGGACTGGGACTGGTATTTGCGCCTGTTCGCGGCCGGCGTACCGTTCTCCGGTCCCCTGAGCGGGGCCGTGCGCATCTCGGCCCGGGAGGACAGTGTCTCCGCCGCAGCCAAGCTCGCCACGCGCCAAGTCAATCTCGCTCGCTTCTCGGCCAAGCACGGACTCGGCCAACTGGTGCTGCGCAACCACGAGTCGATTGCCCGGGAGGGCGGCCGGCCTTCGTGAGGAAGCTCCGGCTGGAACTCTACTC
Source organism: Labrys sp. F242 (assembly GCF_057813875.1). Taxonomy (NCBI): domain Bacteria; kingdom Pseudomonadati; phylum Pseudomonadota; class Alphaproteobacteria; order Hyphomicrobiales; family Xanthobacteraceae; genus Labrys; species Labrys sp. F242. The sequence goes on from NZ_JBVASG010000002.1 coordinate 203,861, forward strand.
TCGCCCTCATGAAAAGTCTCCCGATTGCCGTAGCGTTTCGGCAAGGCGTCTCGGCATGCTTGCGGATCGACGATTGCTCCCTATGATCTGATGCAACCATAACGAACATCATCCAGGGAGATCCACATGTCCGCCATGCTCCTCAACCGTCGTCACCTGCTTTCCGCCGGCGCCGGACTTGCCTTCGCCACCATCGCGGGGCCTGCAATGGCGCAAAAGCGCATTCGCATGGTAATCGCCACCGGCGGCACCGGCGGCGTGTTCTATCCCTATGGCGGGGGCCTGGCCAAGATCCTGTCGGAGAAGGTCCCGAACCTGCAGGCGACCGCGCAGGTCACCGGCGGTTCGGTCGACAATGCCAAGCTGCTGCATGCTGGCGAGGCGGAACTCGGCTTTTCCACCCTCGATTCCACCTATGACGCAGTCGAGGGCCTCGGCGCCTATGAGCAGGACGGCAAGCAGGACATACGCGTGCTCGCCGTGCTCTATGATTCCTTTCTACACGTGGTGGCCGGCAAGGATGCCGGCATCACCAGCATCGCCGATCTCAAGGGTAAGCGCGTCTCCATCGGCTCGGCAGGCTCCTCTACTGAATCGATCGCCGACCGCGTCCTCCTCGCCGCCGGGCTCGATCCCAAGACGGACGTGACGCGCGACAATCTCGGCGTCGCCGAATCGGTCGGCGCACTCAAGGATGGCAAGGTCTCCGCTTTCTTCTGGATCGGGGGCGTGCCGACCTCGGCGGTGCGCGACCTTGCCACCACCGGCCAGCCGCCGATCAGCTTCATCCCTGCCGATGCCGAACTCGCTGCGGTGGAGAAGAAATATCCAGGCCTCTATCGGCCCTTCCTACTCAAGAAGGACGCCTATGCCGGCCTGAGCGGCGACGTGCCGGGCCTCGGCATCGCCAATGTCCTGATCGTCTCGGCCAAGGCCGAGGACAGCCTGATCACCACCATGCTGGACGGCATCTTCAACAATCTCGACGACGTGCACAAAGTCCACCCGGAAGCGCGCAAGCTCTCCCTTGCCACGGCAGCGACCAAGACGGCGGTACCCTTTCATCCGGCGGCGGAAGCTTATTACAAGGCCAAGGGCGTCTTGAAGTGAGGGGTTGGCTTTGAAGCAGCAGACGCGACCTTTGTCATTGCTGGGCTTGACCCGGCAATCCAGCCTTTCTTTCAACGTGAGGCCGGCGGAAGAGCTGGATGCCCGGGTCAAGCTCGGGCATGACAAAGATTGGAGCCTTTAATCACCCTCTATCTTCCATCGAGGAGCGGGGTTCACCGGCATTGCGCCCCATCACAAAGCAACCAGCATGCGTGAAACCGAAACCAGGGTCGAGCTGACCGAAGAGGAATTCGAGAGGCTCGCTTCCGACAATGAGGGCGGCCCGGCCGCGCATCTTTCCGGCTGGCTCGGGCGGGTGACCGGCCTTTCGCTCTTCGGCCTTTCTGCCTATGTGCTCTATTGGACGCAGTTCGCCGTTAACACCACGATCTACCGGGTCAGCTTCCTGGCCATCGTGCTGGCGCTGGTCTTCGCCCTCTTCCCTTTGGTGCGCGACCGCGCGCCGCGGGCCGCCTCGATCGAAGAATGGCTGGCCGGGCTTCTCGGCGCCCTCGCCTGCATCGCTTTGGCGCTACAGAGCGGCATCTTCGCCCGCAGCCTGCCGGCAGCGCTGCAGCTCGTTGTCGTGGGTCTCAGCTTTGCCCTGATGCCGCTGGCAACGCGCAGCCGGCTCTTGATCACCACCCGCGTGCTCGACTGGATCCTGGTCGCTCTCTGCGTCGGCACGGCGCTGGTGCTGTGCCTGACCATCGAGGACTACAAGGCCCGACCCACGCGCCCGACGCCGGAAGAACTGGTGCTCGGCGGCGCGCTGATCCTCCTGGTACTGGAGGCAACCCGCCGCACCGTCGGCTGGATCCTGCCGGCGATCGCCATCATCTTCCTGATCTATTGCTATTTCGGGCCATCGATACCCGAGCCCTTCGACCATCGCGGCTTCTCCCTGCAGCGCATCATCGGCCAGAACGCCTTGACGCTGGAAGGCTTGTTCTCGACGCCGCTCGACGTCGCCGCCACCTTCATCATCCTGTTCACCATCTATGGCGCGGTGCTGGAGCGTGGCGGCGCCGGCAAGTTCTTCATCGATTGGGCCTTCGCCCTGTTCGGCAAGAAGCCATCGCCCTCAGCGCCCGGCCGTGCCGTGGTGACCTCGGGCTTCCTGCTCGGCACCGTCTCGGGCTCGGGTGTCGCCACCACCGTGACCATCGCCTCTCTTGCCTGGCCGATGCTGCGCCGCTCGGGCTATACGCCCAACGTCGCCGGCGGCATGCTCTCGGCAGCCGGAATCGGCGCCACCCTGTCGCCGCCCACGCTGGGGGCGGCCGCCTTCATCATCGCCGAATATCTCAATGTCGATTATCTCGACATCCTGATCTACGCCACCATTCCGACCCTGCTCTATTACCTCTCCTGCTGGCTGATGACGGAGGCGGATGCCCGTCGCCTCAAGGTCACGCCGGTGAAGACATCCGACGCCTCGTTGTGGCAATTGACCCGCAGCGAGGGCTATCACTTCCTCTCCCTGGGTGCGATCGCCGTCTTTCTCATTCTCGGCTTCACCTCCTTCCTGGCGGTGTTCTGGTCGATCGCCATCGCCTTCGGCCTGTCAATGATCCGCGCGCATTCCCGCCTGGTGACGCCGCGCGCCTTCGCAATCGGTGTGGTCGCCGTCCTCGCCGCCTATGGCTTCGGCAAATCCGGCCTGCCGGCGCAGATCGGCTTGGTCAATCTCTTCGACGGGCGCATCTCGGTCTGCGTGTTCTGGGGCATGGCTGCAGCGGTGCTCGCCTCCGCGCTGGAAGCCTGGCTGGCCCTGCGCGCCGGGCGCACACCGACCCCGGCCTCGACGCGGATGATCGAGGCCTTGATCGACGGTTCGCGCTCGGTGCTCGGCATCGCCTCGATCTGCGCCTGTGCCGGCATCATCGTCTCCGTGGTCAACCTCACGGGTCTGGGCCTCACCATCTCCTCGATCATCGTCACGCTCGGTGGCGGCGAGCGGGTGGTGGTGATCATCCTCGCGGCCATCGCCATGTGGATCCTCGGCACCGCCGTGCCGGTTACGGCGAGCTACATCATCGCAGCGGTGATGCTGGTGCCGGCACTGACCGGCGTCGGTGTCCCGGAACCGGCCGCCCACATGTTCCTGTTCTATTACGCGGTGCTGGCGGACGTCTCGCCGCCTACGGCGCTGGCGCCCTTTGCCGCCGCCGCGATCACCGGCGGAACGCCCTTCCGCACCATGATCCAGGCTTGGAAATACACGCTGCCTGCCTTCCTGGTGCCCTTCATGTTCTGCCTGACGCCGGACGGCCTGCGCCTGCTCATGCTTACCCCCAGCGGCGGCTGGCCTTCCGATCTCGGCGAATGGCTGCAGGTGCTGCTGACCACCGCGACCTCCTGCCTCGCCCTCGTCGGCCTCGCCATAGGCGCGACAGGCTATGCCCTGCGCCATGCCAAGGCACTCGAACGCATCTTGGCCACCATTGGCGGTGCTCTGCTGCTTGCCGCCGACGCCTTGGCCGATCTCGGCGGAACCGCCTTCCTCGGCGTGGCTCTCCTGCTGCACTGGCTGCGCGTGCGTCCCACACTCGGCGAGAAGGAAGCGTAGACGGGGCAAATACCCCTCGAAGAATTCCTCCGCCTACTCCGCCTCGGCCCGCGTGCGCTCCACCAGCAGGCGGGCACAGGTGCGGAAGGCATCGAATTCGGCGGTGAGACTCTCAACACCAAGGCGCTCGCGATAGCGGTCCGCCAGCTTGCTGGAAAACATCCAGGTGCCACCGCCCGGATTGACCTCGATGATATAGAGTTCGCCCGTCTGCGCCCGCAGGATGTCGCAGGCCTGCAGAGCCACTTCCGGCATGGCCCGGTAGGCCTCGGCAGCCAGGGCCAGGATGTCGGGCTCATGGGTGGCATAAACGAAAACATCGGGCGGCGCCGGCATGAAGTCGGCAACCTCATAGGTCTCTTTGGTAAGATCGAGCGCCAACGGTCTGGTGGATTCGCGCCCGAAGGTAAAGATGGTCTCGCCGAACAGAGTCAGCACACGGCAGGTCATGGCATGGCCGCAATCGACGAATTTCTGCGCGATCATCGGCCCCTGGCGGCCAGGATGGCCAGAGGGATAGTCTCCAGGCTGCCTGTAGCGAATTTTATCGCTGTGCTGGAGCTCGACGCCCTGGCCCCAGGAGGCGAAGGGGTAGGACGGCTTGACCACCGCCAAGGGACCGTAAATCTCGGGCGAGAGCACCGTATCGGGGCCGATCTCCTCGAAGGGCGGCACCGGCACGCCGGCCGCAGCCAGCCGCTGCACTTCGACCAGTTTCGACATCGGCTGGCCCTGATAAATCCTGCCGCGATCCGGCTTGAAGCGCTGCAGTCGAATCGGCGAAAAGATCAGGGCAGGACGCGACGCCGCTTTCTTGCGCGTATAGGAGGAAGGGGCGTCGTTGGAAGCGATGAACACCTCGATATCGGGCGCTATTTCCTCAACGAAGCCCTTGATGGCTTCGAAATCAGCCACGCTCTGCCAGCCTTCGCTATGCACCAATACGAGATTGCGGCTCGGTTCCATCCGAAGGCTCTCACACGTTCACTGGCGAGCCGCCGCCAAAGGCTGCGGCCTTGACGCGATAGGCCAGCACCTCGGGAGCAAGGCGCGATGCATCCGCAAAATATTTGCCGGCTTCGGAATGCCGCTGCAGATCAAGGCAGGCGAGCGCCGCCAACTCACAGGCCTTGTCGGTAAACAGCGCACGATCGAAGGCGAGCCAGCCATCGGGCAACCTGTCCGGGTCGATATCGCGCAGGAAATGAGCGACCTCAAGCGCCTGCTCGGCCCGACCAGCCGCCAGGAGTGCGCGGCCCCTGAGAAAATGCAGGGCATAGTCGTCCGGTTGGCGCGCCAGCGCGGATGCAATCAGGTCAAGCGGATCGCGTCCGTGCTGCAGTTCGGTCCGCGCCAGGAATTGATAGAGCAGGCTCGCGGTGGCGCTGCTATTGTCGTCATCCTGCCCTTCGGCCCGCGCGAGGCCTTGCCAGGCGGCATTCTCAGCCTCTTCCAGCCGGCCGAGCCCGGCATAGGTCTCCGCCAGATGATGCCAATAGAACAGCCGGTCGGGATCAAGCGGCAAGGCCTGCTCCAGCAAAGCCAGATTGCGCGGATGCTTGTGGGAGATGTCGCCGTCATAGCCCAGATGATCGATCTCGACATCCGTCTGCACCACCGGCCACCCTTCCTGCCGGCTCACCGCCTTGATGGCGGGTACCATGGTCTCATGAATCATGCCGGCAAAGCGGATGCGCGGATCGGCCCGGAACAAGCGCCATTCGCGATAGCGGGTGAAATTGGTCTTGGGCTGGAAGCGCACGAAGCCGGCGACGGCCTCGGGATCGATATAGTCAGCGAGGCGGCCGCCCCGCGGCAGGCCCAGGCGCTCATCGGCATCGATATAGAGCACCCAGTCGGTGCGGACCTGATCGAGGCCGAAATTGCGCGGACCGGCGAAGTCCCCTCGCCAGGCCTGGTGCAACAGCCGCACACCGGCGCTTTCGGCGATCTCGATCGTGCCGTCGGTTGAGCCGGTATCGACGATGACGATCTCGTCGACCTTTTCAGCCAGCGTTTCCAGGCAGCCCGGCAGAAAACGCGCTTCGTTCTTCACGATCATCGCCGCGGATGTGGTGATCGCGCTATGCATCTTGATAAGCCGATTGCTTTGGACAAAACAAAGCCTCCGATACGACAGACCGTGTCGCCGGAGGCTCCTAATAGACAATGCAGTAGAGACGGGTGGGTCACACCGCTCCTGCGAAACCTTGATACGATCAGGTATTGCCCATCATCGACAAGGCATTGTCGGTCGACATTTCCTTGACGGACATCGACAGCACCTTGGGAGCCTCGTAGGGCGCACGGGCGGCGAGGACGCCAGCCTTCTTGACGGAGGCCGTCGGAGCCGAGTTCGCGGCATTGAGCTTCATAGCGGTGGCAGTGGCGGCCATCTTAAACCTCGTCGTTTCTTGCAGCAGGCGGTATGCCATTTTGGAAACCGATGGATTCACGTGTAGGTAGAAGATCGGGAGCTGTCAATCGAGGAGAGGGCAGCGGCGACGACGGCCCACCGCTTCCTCCGGGGAACTGTCACGGAAACGCATTCCGTGCCCATATTTCTATGACTGGCCAGGGCTTTTTCCAGTGCATGAGAGGTATGATTCGGTATCGGTACTCAAATACTGTTACCGATCTGCCACATCCCATGGCGAAAATATGGCTGGCGACCGTAATGCCGGGCAATTCCTTTGACTTGGAATCGCGGTTCTCCCATAGCTTCGCATATAGGAATGTTTCGGTGCCGAATAGAGTCGCGGGGCCGGGTTAAGAGCGAGGGGCGTTGATGTTTAAGGCAGTTTTCGTACCGACCGTAATGGCCGTGGCCCTGTTTGCGGGTGCAGCCAGCGCTGCCGATCTCGCGCCCCAGGCCGTCGAGCCCGTGGCTCCCGTCTACACCCCCTATAATTGGTCCGGCCCTTATATCGGTGTTCACGCCGGTTATGGCTGGGGCCGCGAGGACGACAACCAGAGCCGTCTGTTCTCCGAGAACGGGCCAATTCCCCAAGCTGCTGACAAGTTCAACATGAACGGCTTCGTCGGCGGCGCGCATGCAGGCTACAACTACCAGATCGACCAGTTCGTGATAGGCGGTGAAGCCGACATCGACTACGCCAATCTCAAGGGCAACCATCGTTACAGCTATTCGGGCGGAGGCGTTACCGGGCGCCTGCAGATGAAGAGCGAGTGGCAGGGTTCGCTGCGCCTGCGCGCGGGCTACGCCTTCGATAATCTGCTGGTCTATGCCACCGGTGGCCTTGCCTTCGCCAATGGCAAGCTGTCGGACCGGGGAGTGAACGGTGCGTCGAGCGACGACAACACCCATATCGGCTGGACCGTGGGTCTGGGCGCCGAATATGCCTTCACGCAGAACTGGATCGGCCGCGCCGAGGTGCGTTACTCCGACTTCCAGAAAAAGGGCTACGACACGCCCAACGGCAGGGTCAAGGCTGGCTGGAACCAGACCACGGCAACGCTCGGCGTCAGCTACAAGTTTTGATCTAATCGACCAGAATTCGACGAGAACCCGGCCATGTGCCGGGTTTTTGTTTTGGCGGGCCTGCTATAGAGGGGTAGCGGGAACCGAACCGAGGTGAAATCCCCATGATGTCGCTGCACGGCAAACGGGTCTGGGTCGCCGGCCATCGCGGCATGGTCGGGGCCGCGTTGATGCGGCGGCTGCAGGGCGAGGGCTGCACCCTGCTGACGGCGAGCAAGGACGAGCTCGACCTCCGGCGTCAGGCCGTGACCGAGGCCTGGATCGAGCGCATGCGCCCTGAGGTCATCTTCCTCGCCGCCGCCAAGGTCGGCGGCATCCTTGCCAATGCCAGCCTTCCGGCTGATTTCCTCTATGACAATCTCGCCATCGAGACCAATGTCGTGCATGCGGCCGCGCGGGCCGGCGTGGCCAAGCTCGTCCTGCTCGGCTCAAGCTGCATCTACCCGCGGGAGGCTGCCCAGCCGATTGGCGAGGACCAGTTGCTGTCGGGCCCGCTCGAACCGACCAATGAATGGTATGCGATCGCCAAGATCGCCGGTCTCAAGCTGGTCCAGGCCTATCGGCGCCAGCATGGCTGCGACTTCATCGCCGCCATGCCCTGCAATCTCTATGGCCCGCACGACAATTTCGACCTGGCGTCGAGCCATGTCCTCGCCGCCTTCATCCGGCGGGTGCACGAGGCCAGACTGCGCGAGGCGCCCTCCATCGAGATCTGGGGCAGTGGCACCCCTCGGCGCGAATTCCTGCATGTCGACGACTGCGCCGACGCTTTGGTGCACCTCGCCACGAACTATTCCGACGAAAGGCCGATCAATATCGGGACCGGACGGGACATCACCATTCTGGAGCTTTTGGAAACGGTAAAGCGCGTCGTCGGCTATACCGGCGCCACCACGCATGACCGCAGCAAGCCAGACGGCACGCCGTGCAAGCTGATGGACTCTTCACGAATTGCCGCATTGGGCTGGCGCCCACGCATCGGGCTCGAGGAAGGTATCGCCGAAACCTATGCCTGGTATCTTACCCAGGAGGACAGGCTCAAACCTGCGCGGCCCTAGCCTTCTCGATCTCCGCCTTCATCCCGCCACATTGTTGCCGCGCGCATCTTCGAGATCGGCAGCCATCATCTCCGCCACCAGCGCCTCGAAAGTGGTATAATGTTGCCACCCAAGTACGCTCTGTGCCTTGGCTGCATTGCCGATGAGGCAATCGACCTCGGTGGGCCGGAAATAGCGCGGATCGATGGCGACGAGTTCACGCCCGCTGGCACGGTCGAGCCCCCTCGTCTGCGCCCCCTCGCCGACCCAATCGAGCGAACGGCCGACATGGGCAAAGGCCAGTTCGACGAAAGCGCGCACCGAATGGGCGCAGCCCGTCGCCAGCACATAATCATCGGGCTGATCCTGCTGCAGCATGCGCCACATGCCTTCCACATAGTCGCGGGCATGGCCCCAGTCGCGGCGGGCTTCGAGATTGCCGAGATAGAGCCTGTCCTGCCGGCCTGCCTCGATCGCCGCCACCGCCCGGGTGATCTTGCGACTGACGAAAGTCTCGCCGCGCTGCGGGCTTTCATGGTTGAACAGGATGCCATTCGAGGCGTGCATGCCATAGGCCTCGCGGTGGTTCACCGTGGTCCAATGGGCATAGAGCTTGGCGATGGCATAGGGGCTGCGCGGATTGAACGGCGAGCTTTCGTCCTGCGGCTGGTCGCTCTGGCCGCCATAGAGTTCGGAAGTGGAAGCCTGGTAGAAGCGGCAATGCTTTTCCAGCTTGAGGGTGCGGATGGCCTGCAGCAGGCGCAGCGCCCCGACGGCATCGATGTCGGCGGTATATTCGGGCATGTCGAAGCTGACACGCACATGGCTCTGCGCCGCCAGATTGTAGATCTCGTCAGGCTCAACGGCATCGACGACACGGATGAGGCTCTGCCCATCCTGCATGTCGGCATAATGGATATGCAGGCGGCGCCCCTCGACATGCGGGTCCTGGTAGATCGCGTCGAGCCGCGCTGTGTTGAAGGAGGAGGACGGCCTCTTGATGCCGTGCACCTGATAACCCTTCGTCAGCAGCAGCCTGGCGAGGTAATAGCCGTCCTGGCCCGTCATGCCCGTGATGAGTGCCGTCTTGCCGTTCATGCCGCCCTCCCCTGCCGGCCTTGCACCCGTCGCAGAGGCAGCCATTTCACACATCCGGTATGGATCAGAGCGCTTTCCCCTGCAAGCCGCGAGGGCAGGAATGGTTGCCGCCCAGTTGAGTTATGGCCGGCAAGCGGGTAGCACTCGAAGCTGAACACCTTCGCGCAAACAGGCTGCTTTTTGCATGTCCCAGGAACCGCCCTTTCTCAACGCCATGGCAGCCCGCATCTTCGGCTGCCTGATCGAAAAGCAGCTGCTGACGCCGGATGCCTATCCGCTGACGCTGAACGCGCTGCAGGCCGCGGCCAACCAGAAAACGTCGCGCGAGCCGGTGATGGCCCTGGAGGCGGGGGAGATCGGCCACACGCTCGCAACGCTGGAACAGCAGGGACTGGTGCGCCGCGCCTTCGGCTCACGCGTGGAGCGCTATGAACATCTCGCCGGCCAGCGCTTCAACCTGACCAAGCAGCAATCGGCCCTGCTGGCGGTGATGCTGCTGCGCGGGCCGCAGACCCTGAACGAGTTGCAGAGCCGAACCGACCGCATGGCGAGCTTCGGCTCGGTCGACGACCTCAAACAGGAGCTCGATCTGCTCGCCAGCGCCCGCCCGCCTCTGGTCAAGGAGATCGGTCGTGCGCCCGGCCAACGCGAGGACCGCTTCGCCCATCTGCTTTCGGGCGATGTCGAGGCCTCCATGATCGCCAGCCCAGCCCCTCGCGCCGCCGCGCCATCCTCTTCGGCCCTGACCGAACTCGAAGAGCGCGTGCGCATGCTGGAAGAGCAGGTTGCCGACCTCAAAGCCAGGCTCGACGCGGTGGGCGCCTGAACGGGAGGGGATGGATCAAGGGGAAGGCGCGCATCACGCCGCCTCCCGGCGATCACGGGCGCGATCATAGGCGCTGGGCTTTTGCCGCCAGTACCCTTCCACGGCCTCGGCGATCAATGCGCCATAAACGGCATCGACGATGAGGGCGTTGCAGATTTCGTCAAACCAGGGATCGTCCTCTCTCAGTGTGACGAAAGAGGCCTTGCGCTCCTGGCGGTTCCAGACATTGAGCTTCAGGCTGTCGAAACGCATCGCGGTGCGGGAAAGGCCGAAGCCGATGTGAGCGGCGCCATCGAGAGGTCCGGCCAGCAGGCCGCCGATCCGGACGAGATGAAGCTCCTCGAAGGCCAGGGTATAGTCGGACATGGCTGACAGCTCCCATCACGGGCAAGACCCGCAGTGCATGGGAGAAATGTTCCCAATATGGGTACATTTTGTCAACCCATAATGGGGCTAAATCAGAAAAAATGCCAGCCGGCGACGACCTTGCCGACGATCTGCAGCTCGTCCTCGCTGCGGGCGATCTGGACGTGGCCGCCATTGTCGCTGATCACCCGAATGGCGTTGTCGCCGAGGATCTTGGAAGTTTCGATACGCTTGGCCTGGATGTCGCCCCAGCGATCGCGGATGGCATAGATTCCATCGGGCGAGGGAATGCGATGGCGGGTATCGATGATCAGCGGCGTTCCCGGCGCGATGGTTGGGCGCATGGAATCGCCCTTGGCCTCGATGATCAGAAGTTCCCCGGGCTTGGCACCGATGCCGCGTAGGAACCAGGGCGGGAACACCCAGGCATCGGGCTTGACGGCATCGCGCGTCTCGAACTTGTCGCCGTCGCGGTAATAGGCATGCGCCACCTGCCCACCTCCGCCCATGCCGGCGCGGGCGTCCACCTCGACGATGCCATTGCTGGGAATGCGCGGCGGCGCATCGGGGTCCAGTGCTTCGGGCGCCTCCGGTTCGAAGAAGCCGTCGGGCTGGTGCTCGTCGGGATCGAAGGAGGCGAGATGCAGGCGGTTCGACATCAGGTCGCCGGGATCGACCTTCAGCGCCGCGGCGGCCCGCACGATCCATATGTCCGACAGGCGCCGCTCGCCCCGCTCCAGCTTCACGAGCTGGGACCTGGTTGTACCCATTGCCTGGGCCAGCGCTTGCTGCGACAGGCCCTTGGCGTTGCGCAAGGTTTTGAGATTGTTCCCCATACGGGTACAATGCCTTAGAAACCAAACCTTGGCTAGAATTATTTTTGGGAACATGCCTCTTGCTTAATGAACCCATAATGGGTACATTAGGGTTATAGCCATTGCACGTTCCCTCGCGGACCAATCGCCCCCGAGCCCTTCGCATCGGGAGCCGATGTCTCCCGCCAGGCCGTGCGGAAAAACAAACCAGGCAAGTATTTTGCGCGCGCCGCGCCGCCTCCGGAAGTCCGGAGGCAGTGCGCGGCACCGTGACGCCCGACGGCCTGACGACAGGAAGAAGGAGGCAGCCTCATGCAGCAGCCGGACGACCCGGGCTTCGCCCGCCACGACGTCGCAGGGGACGGATAGCCCGGCCCCAACCACGACGGCGGCACCCGCCTCCTCGGCCTCGCTTTGTGTGCCCTCTCCGGCGCCTTCCTCGCAGCAATCGTCAGCCTCGTCACCGCCTGGCTGCGATGAGCGCTCCCCTTTTCAGCCCCTTTTCCTCGCAGCCCCTTTCATCGGAGACCGACATGGCGATGCCGAACAGCAAGCCCCGGCACTATCGTGCGGCGGACCAGCTCGAAACCGCGCGCGCCCTGCGCGCCAAGGGTGCCAATCTGCGCCAGATCGCCCGGGCCCTCGGCCGCAGCCATCGCGCCGTAACAGCTCTCCTGGCCCAGCTCGGCCCATCCCCAAACCAGGTCGAAGGCGACGAGAGCGAGGAAACGGGCGAGCAGGATCGCCAGGCGCAAGCGCTTCGCCGGGCCACGCTGCAGCATCTCAACGATATCCGGCGCGAACACGGCTTCGACAAGCGCTGGGAAAGCTACGCCCTGCGGCCGGAGACGGCGCTGCCTCTCGATAGCTGGCGCTTCCTCGACTTCTCTCCCATCGGTTCGCCCGCCGAGATGTGTGCCGGTCAGCTCGAACACTAAAAACTGGAAACGGGTTCAAAGTGCCCCGCCCAATCATAAGCCGGCTCGGTAATTCCACTCCAGAGCGCCTGGCTTGCACCGCTATCTGCACCCTTTTCCTTTCTCCCCTAGCCAGGAGGTCGCCCGAAATGCGCCCCTCTCCTTTCTTGAAGATCCGCCAACGCGAACCTTCGGGCCGGCTCCAGCGCGAGAGCGTCGCCGAAATCACCGCCACGGCCACAAGGAACCGTATTCGCATGGGCGTCCGGCCCGGGGACGCGCGCAGCCAGCTCGCCGGCTCTGTGTTCGGGCGCCTCAGCCTGCAGCAGGAAATCAATGCCCGGCAATATGAGGCGGGCTGCCGCTTCGGCGTCGCCGTCATCCGCTACGCCAAGGTCATGGGCTTTGCCTCACCCAACCCACGCTCGCTCGACATGCTGATGCTGGGTAGTGGCAGCCACGGCGAGGAGGCTGGCGATGCCGAAGCGATCGCCAAGGCGCGCCGGCGCTACGAGGACATGTTCACCGCTCTCAACGACGCCCCCGACGGCAAACGCTATCTCAGGGCTCTCAAGACCTGCATCCTGCAGGACCAGCACGTCGACCTCGGCGATCTGCGCTGCGGATTGAATATTCTTTGCCGACTATGGGGTTGACGCCGCCCAGCCGATATGGCAAATTAAGACCCTGAGAAAAAGCGCCCGACCGAAAGGTTCGGGCGCTTTTTTTTGTGCCCTGCGCACGCCTTCGCGGCTGCCTTTGTCATTGCCGGGCATGACAAAAATTGGTGTCTCGCTTGTCTCCGCACAACGGCAGAGCGCCACACCACGCGACATCCCGCTGCGCCGAAGCCGACGCGCCCAATACCGCAACACTGTGACCGACTGACCCGCGGCCCCGCCGGAGGCTGACGGCCCCCCTCCCGGCACGCCGATCACGGCGACATGCGAGCCTGTCGCGAGACCCATTCCGCTTCCGGCGCATGCAATGGTTCCGGGGGGCGCAGCTGTAAGCCCCCCATTCCTCATCCTTGAACATTCCCCCCGCCTCCGGCGGGGGATTTCTTTTGCCCGATGGATCCCCCATGCCCCGTTTTCCCGACTATCGCGCCGAGATCGGCCTCAACCCCGGCTCCACGCCGCAGGTGCGCACCGGCGCCGAGGCGATCGGCCAAGGCCTGCAGGCCCTCGGCAGCGGCCTCACCGCCGCTGGCGAGGGTCTTGCGGCCTACCAGGCCAAGGCCGCGCGCGAGAACGCCTTCGACGACGAAGCCCGCTTCGCCCAGCGCAACCGGGAACGCCAGGCCGAATTCGAGGCGGCGACCCGGAACATGCCTCCGGGCGGCGGCGGCTTTGCCGCTCGCTATCTGCAAGCCACTCAGAAAGGCGACAGCGCGCTGATCGCGAAAATTTCGCCGGGCAATCGCCCCGCCTTCGCCGCCCGGCTCTCCGCCCAGCGCGACCTCGAAGCCGAGAAGGCCGCCATCTACGAGCAGCAATACCGCGCCGGCTACGAGGCCCAGGAAATCGAGGGCTCGCGTGCCGAGGCCGAACAGGCCATCTCCCGCAATCCTGCCGCGCACCCCGATGAGCAGCGCCGCTATTTCGAGCAGATCGACCGGTCCGGCCTGCCCCTGGCGCAAAAGAGCGCGCTCAAGCAAACGGGCCGGCAGGGCTTCGCCGCCACGGCCTGGAATGCCCGCTATGGGGAGGATCCCGAAGCCGGCGCCGCCGCCTTCGGCCGCGGCCCGGTGCCGACGGGGCGATTCCAGACCCGGCTGGTCAGCGGCGCCGGGACGGACATCGACGGACTCAGCCCCGCCACGAAGGCCCTGCTCGACGGCATGGTGGCGGCCGGCGTCGTCCCCGAGCTCAAGGTCAAGTCGGGCCGGCGCGACCAGGCCGTCAATGCCGCCGCGGGCGGTGCCAGGGGCTCGCAGCATCTTGCCGGCAATGCGCTCGACATCGACATTGCCGGCAAGTCGGACGCTGAGAAGGCTGCCATCCTGGCGGCCGCCGTCGCCAGCGGCGCCCGCGGCATCGGCCTTTATGCCGGCGGCAGGTCCCTGCATGTCGATACCCGTCAGGCGCCCACCGTGTGGGGGCTCGATGCGGCCGACGCCTATCGCGGCCTGAAGAAGCCGGACGGCACGCCCGATATCGAGGCCACGCTCGCCAAGGCCCCGGCCTGGGCCAGGCCGACACTGCAGAGGCTTTATGGCGAACCGGCGGCCACCCTGCCGCTTCCCGCCTTCGGCGAGACCCCGGTCGCCGCTTCGCCCGGCGCCCTCGATTATTTCGGTCTGGTGCGCCAGCACGAAAGCGGCGGCAACGACCAGGCGGCAAGCCGGGGCCCGGACGGGCAGACCGTCGCCGTGGGCCGCTATCAGTTCACCGCCGGAACCTGGGAGGCGCTGGCGCAAAAACATCCCGGCCTCGAGCTTTCCGCCGATGGCCGCAGCGATCCCCGCCAGCAGGAAAAGGCGATGCGCGCCCTGACGGCCGACAACCAGGCCGCTCTTGCCAAGGCCGGGCTGCCGATCACCGGCGCCAACACCTATATGGCGCATTTCCTCGGCGCCGCCGGCGCGGTGAAATTCCTGCAGGCCTTGCAGGAACACCCAGAGCAATCGGCCGCCGAGCTATTCCCGGCGGCGGCGGCCAGCAACAAGGGCGTGTTCTACGACCACGACAGCGGCGGCGCCCGCTCGCTCGCCGAGGTCTATCGGCGCCAGACCGCGATGTTCGGCGCCGATGCCGGCCAGCCCATCTATTCCGCCGGCCCCGGCTATGCCGACGCCCCGGCCGATCCCGCCTTTGCCGACATCCCGCCACGGGACCAGGACCGGCTGCTCAACCAGGCTTCCGCCCGCGGACGCGAGGGCGAATCCCTGTCGCGCGGCGCCCTCGAATCCGGGGTACGGGATGCCACGCGGGACTTGACCACCATCGGCCGCCATGACGGCCCGCTGCCCGGCATCGCCGATTTCACCAAGGCCTATGGCCCGCAGGCGGGCGCGCGGCATTATGCCGATTTCCAGAGCGTCGTCAGCCTTGGCGCCGATATCGATGCCATCAAGGCAATGACGCCGGCCGAGCAGAGTGCCTGGCTCGCCCGCTTCACCCCGCAGGGCGATCGCCCCGATCTGGATGGCGCGCGGCATCGCTACGCCAGGGCCCGGCACGCCATCGCCCTCAATCTCGCCTTCCGATCGAAGGACCCCAATGCCTATGTGCGGGCGCTCAATCCCCGGATCGACCGGCTCTGGACCGAGGCAGGCAATTCGCCCGAGCGGTTGAAGGCGGCCCTGTTGCTGGCGGCCGCCGCCGGGAAGAGATCGGCGGCCGATCGGTCGGGATCTTCCTGTAGCGCCTGCAGGAACTTCACCGCGCCGGCAGCGCCGAGAAAATGCGCCATATAGGTGTTGGCGCCCGGCTTTCCTAGTAGTATTTACACAGTAAAGCTCTCAATTTCTTAGATTTCGTGAAAAGTGAATAAGCCAGGTGTCGAATTTAGTTGCTCAGGCTTTATGATGCACATGCCAGGAGAAAAGATTGGACATTGAATTTTCCAGCCGATAATTAGGCTGCGGCCCTTTTCGTTTGTGATCCGGAGTCCTCTCTCATTTCGGCGCGCTCCACGCCGACCAGTTTCGTGAGCTTGAATGGTTTCGAGCTTAACTACGTGTGTCCCTAGAAAATCTGCAAAATAAGCTTCAGAATAGACCGGATCATCGGCTTTTATGACTGTAAAGGGTCTATCAGTATACAGATCTCGCGAAATAATCTCAACTGAAGGAGCTTCTGGTAGGTGGGCGACAGCGAGTGAGCGATGGTCACGCCCTCGATTGGCAAATGCAAGAGTGCCGAAATCTTCAAATAAAACGTATATTCTAGATGGACAGAACGAAAATTGACATTCTTCTTCCGATTTTATTTCAGTTGAGTATTCGCTTTGAGAGGAATTTCGGTGTACCGAAAGAATTTCTTCAATTTTCTTGTCAGCAATTCTCTTTAGTTTTGTAGTGCTTTCTGAGATAAATTTATAGATTTCATCGTGATTCATTGATGTTTTTCCTGGCCATGTCTATTAAATCGTCTATATGCTCCTCGTTTGATTTTTCTAGAGTGTTCGAATTTTCAATTCCCATTGGGTCGTTAATAAAAACTCTCCCATCGCGCCTCACCATGAATTGCAGGTCATCAACGTCAATTTTTGCTGCTTTTAAGCTTTTTCGGATGAATTCGAGGTCTTTAATGCTGTCCCCATTTAGGAATTTGGCCGCTCCAGGGTTGGTTATTTTTCCTGCCCATTGTGCCATATTTTTTGAAGATTCTCCATCAATGTAATCTAAAACAATAGCGGGTTTTCCGTTGACATTTGTGAATCCGTAATTTTTAATTACTGGAATTCCGAGTTTTGATAATCTATTCAGGCTATCAATTTCGTTTAAAATTTCCTTAAGTAGTGTGTTGTAGCTAAGGCGTTCATATCTTATACCGATGATTTTTGTTCTGTCCTGGCCATAAAAGTATATTTTTTTCTCAGATCCTCTATTTATATAAGGGCCAATGTCATTTTTATTCAATGATGGTGGTATTGTCGTAGGATTATTGTTCGAATTCAGTTTTGAATTGATGGTTTTTAAATCTGAATTACTGAATTTCTTTTGGTAATTCTCCTTAGCTAATACAAGAGCCTGAGTTTCGGTCAAGCCGGCCTTCACGGCGGCGTCATAGTCGGCCTTGTCGTAGGGCTCGTTCTGTCCCGTGGCCGGTGCGGGCTGAGCTGCATAAGCTGGCGGCGCCTTGCCGTCGGAACCGCTGGCGGTGAAGGGGTGGCCGCGCTGCGAACGAGCAACTTCCCGAGCCGTGGCGTGGGCAAGGTTGCGGTCGCCAGTGCTGCGGAGGATCGCATCATAGGTGACCACATCATAGGGATCGTCTTCGGTCCAAGTCGGACGTGGGAACTCATGCTCTTTGGTCGGCGAGGCATTGGGGATGCCTGGTGTACCGATTGGGATCGGATCCGATTGCGGCGCATCGCCCTCCCATAAAGGTTTGGGCGGCGTCCCCCACCCCCCTCCGGGCAACGGGTCTTTTTGGCCGATTGCCTGCTGAGCCCAGTTGGTCAGTCGTCCACGTGGGCGTATGGCTGTGATCGTGACCGTGCCATCTGCTTCTTTGTCAGGTGCAAACGCGATATCGTAGCTGAGGCCGTCCCAGCTGGTCGCCGTGTAGTAGGGCTGCGGATCTCCCTGACGTTCGGCACGCATGAGCTGGAACCGCGCATCCTGTATCGCGGAGTTCACATTGCCGATTTCGATGGAGAGGGAGCGCTCCTTGAATTCCGCCGGAAGATCGGGAGCAAAATCCTTCTGGCCGTCCAGGAAGAGGCGCGTTATCGCAGGCGGTACAAGAACCTTGCCGAGCGGATCGACCGAGACGTGATAGCTTTTGCGAATTGAGGTATCGGGATAGTTCTCGGAGCCCCCCTCGGGCTGAGGCCATATGCCGTTGCTGATCTCACTGCCAATCAGGCCCGGGAGCCCTGCTCCCAGCCCCTTGCCGATATTGGACTTCCCTCCCGGGAGTGGAGCTGGCATTCGGCTTGCGCCATCGCTCTGGGTCGCACCAGGAAAGGCCGGATTGTTCTCGGTGTTCTGGAAGGCGAACTGTGTGCCGGCGCCGGCCATGGGTGCCCGCATGAACATCCCCGGCGCCCAGCCATCCCCTTGCAGGCTGGCAAGATCCCGGTCGGTCTGCGCGATGGCGGCGGGGCGGTCGCCGCCATTGATGCGCATGGCGTCCTCGATCATGCGGGCTCGAACGGTTTCGGCGCGGCTGGTGCGCTCGTCGCCGGCAAGGCTGGAGCCGAGGGCCTGGGCGGCGGCGGGGCCGAGATCGATGGCGGGGCCGGAGAGGGAGCGCATCGGGGCTGGGCCGGCGGGGGCGTTGGCTGCGGCGGCCGGGCCGCCCGTCGTCTTGCCTCCGGCGTCGGGGCTGCCGAGCGCGGCCGTGGCGAAGCGTTCTGCCAAAGGCGCGTCGCCCCTGGCATAGGCGATGGCGGCATATTCCAGCATCGGCGGCAGGCCCGCCGATACCATCTGGCCGAAGATCGCCCGCTGCGCTCCGGGATCGGCGCCGGCGACGATCGCGGCACGCAAGGGCGCCAGCCGCTGCGCCATCGGCTTGCCGGTGTCGCCGAAGGCGGCGAGCGCCTGTTCGACCATCGCCTTGGGTATGAGGCGGCGCTCTTGCACCGGCATGCCCAGCCTGTCCATGGCGGCATTGGTGGCCGACAAGGGCGTCTTCTACGACCACGACAGCGGCGGCGCCCGCTCGCTCACCGAGGTCTATCGCCGCCAGACCGCAATGTTCGGCGCCGATGCCGGCCAGCCCGTCTATTCCGCCGGCCCCGGCTATGCCGACGCCCCGGTCGATCCCGCCTTTGCCGACATCTCGCCGCGCGACCAGGAGCGGCTGCTCGATCAGGCGACGACCCGCAGACGCGAGGGCGAATCCCTGTCGCGCGGCGCCCTCGAATCCGGGGTGCGGGAGGCCACGCGGGGTTTGACCACCATCGGCCGCCATGACGCCCCGCTGCCCGGCATCGCGGACTTCACCAAAGCCTATGGCCCGCAGGCGGGCGCGCGGCGCCATGCCGACTTCCAGCGCGTCGTCAGCCTCGACGCCGGCGGCAAGACGACGGGCGGCCCGACAGATGCCTCCTTCGCCAGCCCGGCCGCCGCAGCCAACGCCCCCGCCGGCCCGGCCCCGATGCGCTCCCTCTCCGGCCCCGCCATCGATCTCGGCCCCGCCGCCGCCCAGGCCCTCGGCTCGGGCCTTACCGGCGACGAGCGGAGCAACCGCGCCGAAACCGTTCGGACCCGCATGATCGAGGACGCCATGCGCAGCAATGGCGGCGACCGCCCCGCCGCCGTCGCCCAGACCGACCGGGATCTTGCCAGCCTGCAAGGGGATGGCTGGACGCCGGGGATGTTCATGCGGGCACCCATGGCCGGCGCCGGCACGCAGTTCGCCTTCCAGAACACGACGAACAATCCGGCCTTTCCTGGTGCGACCAAGAACGATGGCGCAAGCCGGATACCGGGTCCACTCCCGGGAGGGAAGTCCAATATCGGCAAGGGGCTCGGCGCCGGGCTCCCGGGCATGATTGGCAGTGAGATCAGCAACGGCATCTGGCCTCAGCCCGAAGAAGGCTCCGGAAACTATCCCGATACCTCAATTCGCAAAAGCTACCATGTCTCGGTCGATCCGCTCGGCAAGGTCTTCGTACCGCCCGCGATAACGCGCCTCTTCCTCAATGGCCTGAAGGATTTTGCCCCCGATCTTCCGGCGGAGTTCAGGGAGCGTTCCGTCTCCATCGAGATCGGCAATGTGAACTCCGCGATACAGGACGCCCGGTTCCAGCTCATGCGTGCCGAACGTCAGGGAGATCCGCAGCCCTATTACACAGCGACCAGTTGGGACGGCCTCAGCTACGACATCGCGTTTGCGCCGACCAGAGAAGCGGACGGCACGGTCACAGTCACGGCCATACGCCCACGCGGGAGGTTGACCAACTAGGCTCAGCAGGCAATCGGCCAAAAAGACCCGATGCCCGGGGCATGGTGGGGGGCACCGCCCAAGCCTTTGTGGAAGGCCGATGCGCCGCAATCGGATCCGATTCCAATCGGCCCACCAGGCATCCCCAATGCTTCGCCTGCTCCGGAACCTTCGTTTGCGCCCCCGGTCTGGAGTGAAGTCGATCCCTACGACAAGGTGACCTTCGACGCCGAATTGCGCCGGACCGGCAACAGAGCACTGGCTCTGGAAACGGCCAAGGCGGCCCATCGAGCGCAGGTAGCAAAAACTGCGATAGAGAAAAAGCCCATCATCGGAAAGAACGACAAGCTGCCCAGTGGGCAATCCCCTTCTGCCGCCCCACCCCTCATCAATTCCCCCTCTAACATTAGCCAAACCCGGCCTGATGCAGGCATTACGAGCGGAGATGTTGACAAGAACAAATTAGCAACGAAAAATAGGCCCGTCTTCCAACTCCCGCCCCCTAGCGTCAACGAACCATATGATCCGAACGACTTTCAACAGCTAACTGGCATAGGCAAATCACCGGAACTGGCGTTCGAGACCGCGAAAGAACTTCACCAACTGAAAAAAGAAGGTTTAGGTAAGATTTCTGTCACTGGCAAAGGTCTCACTGCCCCAAATATTCCGAAAATTCCGCCGCCAGAACCAGTCAATGGATTAATAAATCCAAAATTTGGAAAGGTAGTTATACGATGGGGAGACACCCCTGAAGATGCACTTGATCGGCGATCTGAAATCGACGCGGCAGAAATAGCTAAATTTAAATCTTTCGGAATAACCAAAGATACAATTATCGGCTGGGAAGCAACAT
Organism: Labrys sp. F242; assembly: GCF_057813875.1. NCBI lineage: Bacteria > Pseudomonadati > Pseudomonadota > Alphaproteobacteria > Hyphomicrobiales > Xanthobacteraceae > Labrys > Labrys sp. F242. Next base: position 224,525 of record NZ_JBVASG010000002.1, read on the forward strand.
ACAAGAACGACTTTAAGAGAAATCATAATAATTATATGGCACTCGCAAGATACAAGCTCATGAGCAAAATTCTGGAACAGTGGGGAGATTAAAAATGTCCTACAAAATGACTTTACCTATTTTCAATCATTCAAATAGGAACTTACTCCTCGTGATTGAACCATGGGTGGAATTTTACACCCTACACCCACAGAACAAAATAGAAATAACCGGACAAGGTGGAGCACCTGGAAGTAACTTTATCGTAGAATACAATAGAAAATACATATCAATACACGCGTGGCCCGGAAGCATTGCGACTGCATACCAGGATGGCGTCGAACTGGAACCTGAAGAGCAGAACATTCCAGATAATGAAATATAGAATATATAAATAAAAATATCCCCTTATCGTAAATTACGGGGACAGTTTACCAATTTCGTTGCCTCTCCAGTGTGGATGGCGCCCTATCGGTGAATGACGAAATTGGTAAACTATCCCCGTAATTCTACCTTGAGGCAAGAACATTAAAGTTTTGGATTGGAGATTTTTAGATGACAGTGGAATCCAAAATTAAGATCATCCGACTTTTATTCGTTTTGACTTTTGCTTTTGTGGTAATTTTTGCAAATTATCTAATTTATTCTCTGTTTTATTACTATGAAAAAATGAGAACATATGATATTTTAGTTTTATATGTTTTGTATATTCCACTTTTAATATTGGCTTCCGCAATATCAATTATTTCACTATACTTATATCGTAGATATGGTAGCAAAAAGCTATTTATTATATCCATTTCTACAGGTATGCTATCAATATGTTTGGGGGCATACAAGGCATTTGAGATTTGTAGATACATAATTGTTGAATCTATTTTTGGAGAATACACAATATTGGAATTTATAAACGATTCAATAGTTTTATTTATAGCTTATATGTTATTTATTTTTCTAATTTTTACTTGCTTTGTGCTGTTCATCAAATCTATCCCTCGCGTTATCGGTACATTGGAGGGAATTATTCTAGAATACTGGGCGAAACCCCGTCGAAACCCAGATCGTTGAAAGGCGGCGTAACCGGAACACCTCCCTTTGATGAGACAGCAGGCTTGGCCTCTACAAGTAGCAGCGGCAAGCCGCGCTTGCCGAGGCCGCCAAGACGATGCCGGCGGAAGCGACCTGTTTTATCGCCGGCTTCGCCAGGGACGGCACCAAGGCCGACGCCGCTCTTCTCGGCACCATTTCAGCCAGCCATCGCAAGCGTGTCGCCGCCGACCCGTTGTCACCGCCTATTTCCAACGACAGCCGCCGACAGGGGCTTCTTCTATCAGCGCAGAAGCGGCGGCACCCGTTAGACCCCAATGCCGCCACTATCACAGGGCGGCAGTGGCAGTTGAGGCAGCGATACGGCTTGCTGCCCGCCTTCGAAGGCCAGCCATAAAATTGCCAAAACTTTGCCGACTACGAGATTGACGGGCGCCGGCATTCTTGGCATACTATGATTATAAGAAATTGCGCCCGGCTCACAAGGCTGGGCGCTTTGCGTTTGGAGTGCCTGGGCTCTCGTGCCCAGGCCCTGTCGCAGCATTCGTCCTCCCCGTGAGCGCGGAGGTCTCAAGCAAGGCTTCCGATAGCATGCCCGTCGCCATTCGCCCCGCCACGCTGCGGGACATGACCTTTATCGCCACCACCATGCGTGACCAGGACAGGCGGGAGATCCGCGCCGTGATCGAGGAAAGCGACACGGCCATCGGCACCATGCTGTTCCATTCCTCCACCGATCTCGCCTGGACGGCCTGGATCGACGGCGATCCCGTCGCCGCCTTCGGCGTCACGCGCCTGTTTCCCGGCCTCGGCTCGGGCTGGGCCTATGGCACGCGCCGGATGCGCCGGATCATTCCCGCCGTCACCCGCTTCGCCAGAAGCAGCGTGCGGCCGCTGCTGATGGCGGAGGGCTTCCGCCGCATCGAGGTGCGCACCGCCATCGACCACGATCTCTCGCATCGCTGGCTGGAAAGCCTGGGCTTTCGGCGGGAAGGAATTGCCCTCGATTACGGTCGCGGCGGCCTCGATTTCGTGACTTACGCGGCGACAGGAAGTCGCTCCTGAATTCGAGGCACGGACTTCTTAGCCGTTCCAGCAAACGCTGTACATGCAGGATAGGGAGCACGGGCAAGATGCCCATGCATCCAGAGGACTGCTTCGTGCATTCCGCCTTCCTGGCAGGCTCAATGTCCCCAAAAACGGGCGAGACGCTCGTGCATCCGGAAAAGTCCCCCGACGAAAGGTCCGACCGTGTGCCCCCGTGCTTCAGCGCCTCCCCTGGCCCTCGTCGCCCGCACAATTTGTTTTACGGAGAACCAACATGACATCCTGTAAAATGACGTCGCTTACAACCTTGATAGCTCGGTCTTTCATTCTGATCATTGTAAGTGGATTATTTTCCGTGCCAGTTCGGGCACAAGATGCTTCTACAATCACATACACGCAAGCGGGATCAGGAGCGGTAACACAGACGGTTCAATCGAAACTGCAAAAGGGAGTCTGTGCGAGCCCTTATGATTTCGGGGCTGTAGGCAACGGCTCGGCGGACGATACGACCGCAATCACGAATTGGCTGTCGCTGGTAACCTCGGCACCGGCACAGCGAGCGCCCTGCCTCTTCCTCCCCACCGGCATCTTCCGGGTTACGTCGGATTTAGTGGTCACAATGCCCGCGCACTCACACGGTCCACGCATCTGGGGCACATGTGCCGGCAACTCCCGCATTGCTTTCGATCCCGGTTACAGTTTTAAGCTCACTTCTTCAACAGCTATGTTCTACGGGGATTTTCGCTGTATCGGATTTACTGGCAGCATCGACGGACCGCTGGTAACCTTCGCCACATCGTTGACGGATGCATTGAACGGCTTCAATATCGACAATGTTACGGCGAATAACAATTCGTCGAGCCCCGCGAACATCGGTATGCAATTCAACGCCATCTACACGAGCAGGGTTTTTGGCACGGCGAACTGTGACGGCGCCCGCCATGGAACAGGCATCCAGATCACTGCCGGCGCCATGAATACGATGAAGCTTGCGGGCGGCAACTGCAATGTCGGTCTGCATTTGACGAATAACGTCAACAGCGTCAACGGTAATGTCTTCGATGCGGTTGATCTGGAGGAAAACAACATCCAGCTCCTGATTGATGGCAGCGCAGTCCAGGGCAATCTGTTTCTTGGCGGCATTCTCGCTTCCAATCGTGCAGGCGATGTCGGCGTGAGCGCAACCGCGGGTATCGGAAACATTCTGAAGAATATGGCCTATGGCGGCCTCGGGACGTTGTTCGGCAGTAAGATCGGAATCATTTGGGAAAATCCGCTTCAGGATTTGACATCGACGCCAGCCATCCCGGCAAGCAATACGGCCTTGACGAACAGCTTCGCACAACCCGTTACGGTGAACCTCTTTGGCGGCACCGTGAGCAATGTGAAGGCTGGCGGAACCCAGGTCTGCAACATGACACCATGCATGGTGGTCCTGATGCCAGGTGCCACCATTACCCTGACTTACACAACCGTCCCCAGTTGGACGTGGCGTGCCCTGCAACTATAGCGGCGGAACATCAAAGATTACTCGACCAACCCGCCTCATTGAGGCGGGTTTCTATTTGCTCCTAAATGTTTGATGAGACGCGAATATTCCTCCTAGCGGGGCGATCCGATCATTGATTGACGGAGCGTGTCAACGGCCACAATTGTTGGATGTGCCGCATGCGGCAGGTATGTTCGACTACGGTCGCGACGGCATTGATTTCCTGACTTACGCGGCGACGGGACGAAGCCGCCCCTGAATTCGGGCGCACGGACGCTTCGCGCATTCCGCCTTCCCGGCGATCGCGATGTTTCCAAGAGGCGGACGCCGCGACATGCAGACATGTCGCTGTGACGTCCACGGTCCCAGTCGTATCGCTTCATCCGCGATGCCGGGAAGGTTCGCACCGAAAACGCCGAGGCTGGGACCGCGGACGTCCCGTCCGCCTCTTCCCGTCATACACATCGCTTCCAAGAACGGGCGAGACCCCGTCCACCCGCCACCAACGAAAGGCCAGACCATGTGCTTCAGCGCGCCCAAGCCCCCGCCTCTGCCCCCGCCGCCGCCGGTGCCGAACCGCCAGGACGACGCCAACCAGGCCGCCGTGCAGACGGCCCTGCGCCGCGTGCGCAACCAGAACGGCGCCGCCCAGACCCAGCTCACCGGCGGGCTCGGCGATCCCAATTACGGCCAGAGCGTCAATGTCCAGCAGCTCGGCCGCACGCAATAGAGCAAGTGAGCACCACACCATGAGCATCGAGAACGACCTCGTGCAGCGCCTGGATGCGCTCGCCAACCAGCGCACGCAATGGGAGACGGTCTGGCAGGAGATCGCCACTTTTTGCCTGCCCGACACCTATCGCTTCCTGCCCGGCTCCTCCTCCCTCAATCCCAGCGCCTATGACAATTTTGCCCAGGCGCCGGTTGCGGTGGAGCGCGGGCGCCAGCGCTTCGACGACACCGCCAACCCAGCCGCTCCGACGCCATCTGCCGGCGACAACGACACCAGCATTGCCACGACTGCATTTGTAAAAGGGGCAGTTGGCAATTTCGCCGGTTTTGTCTTTGCCAGCTCCAACATCACCCTTAACGCGGCCGACCACGGAAAGGCCATTCAGGCGAGCGCGGCCAGCCCGTTCAACATAACGCTACCCCTTGGCGGCACATGGGGGGCTGGTGTCGCGGGCCCTGCCGTTCGCGCGTTCAATCATGGCACGGCTGACGTGACGATTGTTCGGCAGGGTGGCGATTTCATCTATTGCCCACCGGCCGGGCTAGGCGGGGCCAACACCTCCTTGACACTCCGCCCCGGCGAAGATGTTGAACTGATCAATCGCGGCGGGACGGAATGGGATGTCTGCGGCGGCAGCTGGCTTGCATCCAACGCAATAATCATCCCCCCAAGAGCCCTTGCGGGGCTTAACGCCGGGTTTGCCGTCGGTGACATGCTTTATGCCGACTCCACCACCACGCTTGCTAAGCTGGCTGATGTTGTGGGTGGAAATGTGCTTCGCTCCGGCGGTGTGGGAGTGGCGCCCTCATGGGGCAAGGTTGGCCTGACCACACATGTGAGCGGAACATTGCCGATCACGAGCGGCGGCACGAACATCACCACTTTTGCAACGGGTGATATCCTCTACGCCAGTGCCGCCAACACGCTCAGCAAGCTCGCCATTGGTTCGACAGGACAGGTACTCGCCATCTCAGGCGGCGTGCCGACCTGGACTTCAAGCAGTTCCGCATGGCCAACTGGCACTCTCAACGGCCTGACTCTGTCGCAGGCATCCACGACAAGTGTCGGCATCGCGGCTGGCGGCTGTGCCAATGAAGATGGCGGCGCTGCCTATAATATGGCGCTGGGCATTGCCATCACGAAAGGGCTCGGAGCCTGGACGGCCGGCACCGGCAATGGCGGCCTCGACACCGGATCGGTCGCCGCGACCACTTGGTATCATGTCCATCTGATCCGGAAGGACAGTGACGGGTCGATCGATGTGCTGCTATCGATCAGCGCCACCGCGCCGATGATGCCGGCGGGATACACAGCTCGTCGACGTATTGGCGCGATCAGGACGAACGGCAGCTCGCAGATGATGCCATTTGTTCAAGTGGGGGATCAATTCCTTTGGGATATACCGGTCGCCGATGCATTGTCGGCGGTCTCGTCGACCTCGGCCCAATTGGTCGCTCTTTCGGTTCCTCCGGCGATAAATGCCGAAGCTGAGATCGAGTTCAGCGCTGAAAGCACAACCTTCGGCTATGTCCTTGTATCGTCCCCCTTGACGTCCGATCAAGCGCCTTCCTCCACGGCTGCTCCCTACTTTACGGTGATCGCGGCATCGGCAGGGAGCCGGGGTTACGCCCGACTGCGCATTCGAACCAATGGCAGCGGCCAGATCCGGCACCGCAATACCAGTAGCGCCTCGACCACGGTCATTATCACCACCCTCGGGTGGATCGACACACGGGGAAGGGTGTGATGCCATTCGTCAAACGAGAGAGCTGTGCTATCGGCAGCGTCTATCGCGCCATGCAGTCTGGGTCCGCTGAAGAATGGTTGAAGAGCTGTATGCTGAGACAGCCACAACCGACGCCCACTTGAACTCACAGCCTATTGGGTTACGGCGCATGTGGCGGGACGGCCAGATATTCACAACATCGGATGCAATGTACCCGATCGTGAAAAACCCTCGTATTATCAGATTGTTGGCGCCCGCAGCCTAGGTCAATAACGAAACAGAGTGCGCTTGATGATCTTTCGCATCGGATAGACGCGTTTTCCTGCATAGGCTCGATTGGCGATCTTGAGTGCGACTCGTGTGAAGGGATCAAAATCACGCTCGTCAACTAGGCTATCGCAATAAATGCGGAACTTCCTTCGCAATTCGATGAGATCTTCCAGGGGTTGGCGCTGACCTGGGCGTGGTCCATATGCTTTAGGCGTCTCACGCTGAATGAATACAGCATCCGGCGCCATGGCAACCTGACGGTCCAAGAAGGTGGGGTAGAGGGTTAGGTGATCGGCAGACCACGCATGGGGAAACTCTTCCCAAATGCGACTAGCCAGTTTTTGTATCGTAAGGGTATCCCACAAGCCATAGAACCAGCCCGCGTGAGATCCAAACATCAGACTAAGGATATCTAACAAGGCTACGGAGTGGCGGTGGGTCGTTGGACTGATACGTTGAATTCGGTGCCCCTCAGTTCTTTCGAACTGGATTGTTCCAGCAGCCAGGCAGGTGCCGGATTCGCGCTTTAAAGCCGCAACGAGTTTCTCAACATAATTCAGTGACGACAGATCATCATGGGCACGCCACATAAAATAGGGAGTCGTTGCGTGATTGAGAGGGTCGCTGAAATTTCGAAACGCTCCCACGTTTTCGGGGCGCCGAATGTATTTAATCCGGTGATCTCTGGCAGCGAACTCTTCAATAATCGACTGGGTGCGATCAGTTGACGCGTTATCATAAATCAGGATTTCGATATCCTGAAAACTCTGATTGACTATACATGCCAAGCACTCAGGAAGTTGTGCTTCTCCATTGTACACCGGAATTCCAATTGTAACTTCCGCCAAGGGTTCAACTTTCCATTCTAAAAATGCTGGAGATTTCCCTAGCGCGCTTACCGAAACAAGCCAAGGGGATTCCAATTTCGCTTCCGTTACCCGAGGCAGCAGTTCAACCAGACACTCACGGTAAATCAAACACTTGCCGGTGTTCTCACTGAAATTTTGCCTCCTCGAATGAATTAAACATCGAAGATGATCGGCCTCCGTCGTGGGAGCAAGAGTAGTGAAAAACACAAAAACGGTCGGTTCTGAGTATGTCTTCGACCACCAAAGGGGTCTGATTTTTCTTCATCTGGCCATTATGCGTCGGGATGTAGCTCTGCGAGCGATGCGCTGAATGTGTTCGAAAGTACGAGCGATGAAGCCATTTTTAGTTGGATTGCTCGCAGAAGTAACGACGGCGTTTTCCTTGTGATTGCCGAGGCGAGGACCGATGCGCCTCTCGAATTTGTTCAACTCACAGACATCTATCGCAGAAATGGAACCTGCGTGACAGGGATCGCTCTGTTGGAAGAGGCCTGCGTCAAGGGGTTTGGCTGAAAAGTCATGGGCATGCTCATGGGAAGAATGTTTCGAAGATATTTGGAAAATTAGATCCGAATATATGAGCGCCGTAACGTTGTATATATTTCAAATATTTATATAAATTGATCTTATTGGACCATATTTCTTCAAAAATTTTCATATATTTTGTATATATTTAGTAAAAATATCAAAAAAACGTGATATATATAAATATATCGACAATTTATATATATAAAATTTTATTGAACCTAGCAATTCCGCTTCTTTTGAGTTTTTTATTGAGGTTATCATGAGCGACACCCTCGCCCAAACCATCAAGCTCGTCTTTGGCTCCGAAGGCGACTATGTGAACCATCCGCGTGATCCGGGCGGCGCCACGAAATATGGGATCACGGCTGCCACCCTGGGCGCCTCGCGCCGGCTTGGCCGCAAGGCCACGCCGGATGAGGTCAAGCGTCTGACGCTGGCGGAGGCGGCCCGGATCCTGGACAAGCAGTATGCACAGCCCCTGCGCTATCCGGAACTGCCGGTCGGCCTCGATTATGCGTTATTCGATTATGCCGTGAATTCCGGCCCAGCCCAGGCCGTGAAAACACTGCAGCGCCTCCTCGCTGTCGAGGCCGACGGCATAGTGGGCCTGAAGACGCTGGAGGCCATCCGCAGGCGCGATATAGCCGACCTCATCGACAAATTGCAGGACGCCCGCTTGCGGTTCCTGCGCGGCCTTAAGACCTGGCCAACCTTCGGCAAGGGTTGGAGCGCCCGAGTTGCGCATGTGCGGGAAAGTGCTCTCCGCCTGGCCGATGGCGTCGCCACCGCCATTCCTCCGTCTCCTCTTGGCCTGGAGACCGCCACGCCCGCAGATGCCAAGGTCTCCTCGACCATCGCTGGCAAGGGCACCATCGTGGCCACGATCGGCACGGCCGGCGCCACCATCGGCGCCGCCAAGGACACGCTGCAGCCGATCACCGGCAATGGCGGCGTGGTCGACATCGTCTTTGCCCTGCTGGTCGCCGGCGGCAGCATCGCGGCGATCGCGGGCCTCGCCATTATCGCTTATCGGCAGGCGAAACATCGGGAGGCAGCAGCATGATCGCCACCGCGCTCGCCTTGTTTCGCCTTATCCCACCGCCCCTGTTGCTGCGAGCGCTGGCAGTTGCCGCCGCCTTGGTAGCGCTCTGGCTTTTCATCCAAGATCGCGAGCGAGCCGCAACGGAGCGAGCCGCCGCCAACATCGAAAGGGCAAATCATGCAGCCAAGGAGCGCTTCGTCGATGCCAGCGGTGCGGTCAATCGCTGCTACAGCACTGGTGGCGACTGGGATCGCTTTGAGCGGGTGTGCAAGCATGGCCCCCGTTGATCGCCCCTGCGGCGTGATTACCGACAGCCTGCGGGACGTGCAGGCCATCTCGCGCGAGAGCAATCGCCGCCTGGCCGTTCACTACGAAGGTGGCCGGGCAGCGGGGTGCTGGCCATGAGCGAGAGAGAACATTGGAGTGTGGACAAGAAGATCCCACTCGCCCTGGTAATCACCCTGTTAATCCAGACTGGAGGTGTCGTTTGGTGGTCGAGCCAGCTCAACAGCCGTGTCACCGTCGTCGAGGAGCGCAACCTCAAGCTCGAGATAGAAATAGGCAAGCTCAAGGATGGCAGTTTCGAAGTTCGCGAGCGCTTCGCAAGGGCCGAAACCACGATGCAGGCCTTCGTCGAAACGACACGCCGCATCGAGGCCAAGCTCGATCGCCTCATCGACGACAAACAACCATCGAGAACCGCCAGTCCTCGTTGATCGATTGGCATCTTTTCGGCGAACATGCCTCTTGCGGTCTTCGATCGGTGGAAATTTTGGTTTCGGATAGCGCAGACCATAGCTCGGGAACCCGGCTCGCGACCGAAGAATACAGAAAAATCAAGAGTTTGCGTGGCGTCCCGGAAGGGATTCGAACCCCTGACCTACGGTTTAGGAAACCGTTGCTCTATCCTGCTGAGCTACCGGGACAGCCTTGGCGCCACGAAAACCCGTTTGCGGCGCAAAGGTCAAGCCCTTTCCGTGTCATTCAACCGCGTTCCAGCTCCAGCACCGCCAGGGCTGCCCAGCCGAAGTCGAGCAGCGGCAAGGCATCTTCGATGAGGCCGGTGCAGGCATCGACGAGCTTGGGGCTGCGAATCAACGTGTCCGGCAGGGGCCGCTTCACCACGATCGATTTCAGCTTCAGGGCGGCGATGAGATCGGCATCCTCGATGCCAGTGGCTTCACGCGGCGGGCGCTTCAGGCTCCATTGCGGATCGAAGGCGAGCCCCGCAGCGCCAAGCTTGGCGTTCATGGCACGGAAACGTCCGGGGGCGCCGACGATCGCCTGGCGAAAGGCGGCGAGTTGCTTCGGCTCCAGATCATAGAAACCGACGGCGGCAAAGCAGCCTTCGGGCGAGACGTGAAAATAAGTGAGGCCAGGGTCGTTCTTGGCGCCTGAACGCGTCATCACCGCGCCGGCGTGGGTCTTGTAGGGGCGCTTGTCCTTGGCGAAGCGTACGTCGCGATGGATGCGGAAGAGTGCGCTCCTCGGCGTGCCGCGCATCGGCAGGCCCTTGGCGATGCAGGCCGCGTTGACGGCTTCGATCAGGGCCGAAAAGGGCGCCAGCACGTCGCTGTCATACAGGCCCCGATTCTCCTGGAACCAGTCGCGGTTCATATGGAATTCGAGCGCCTTGAAGAAGGGCAACGCCCTCTCGCCGAAGCCGGTGAAGGAAGCGGGCATGGGCAATCCTTGGAGTGCTGACATCACCCCTTCCTATCGCGGAAGGCCTGATGTTTCCAAGAGAGGGGCTGATATCACGACATGAGGCATTTCACTGCCATCAGCCCCTTCGGCGCCGACGCTCACGGCCCCCACCCCCCTCGCCATCGCCGCTGCCACGCTTGAAGGTGACGCCGAGCGCCGCCTCCAGATAGGGGAACGGGTCGGATTTGTGCGGGATCGCCATGGCGCCGACGAAGTGGGCCTGGAAGGAAGGCTCGATCGCGGTCTCCACCTTCTCGATACGGCGCACCACATCCTCGATCTCCGTGCGGGCCGAGGCATTGAGCAAAGCGATGCGGGCTCCGGTGCCGGCGGCATTGCCGGCCGAGCCGACCTTGTCGAGTTCGCAATCGGGCACCAGGCCGAGGATCATGGCGTGCTTGACGTCGATATGGCTGCCAAAGGCGCCGGCCAGGGTGATGCGGTCGACAGCGGTGACGCCGTAGCGGTCCATCAGGAGGCGCACGCCGGCATAGAGCGCGGCCTTGCCGAGCTGAATCGCACGCACGTCGTTCTGGGTGATGGCGATGCGCGGCTCACCCTCGCGGACAAGATATTTGAAGGTGCGTCCATCTTCCTCGACACGCGGCGAACGGGCCGCCATGGCGCCGTCAACGACGCCATCGGGCGTGATCAGGCCCGTAAGCAGCATCTCGGCGATCGCCTCGATGACGCCTGAACCGCAAATGCCGGTGACGCCGGTACGCACCACCGCCTTGTCGAAGCCCGGCTCGTCCGACCACAGATCCGAGCCGATCACCTTGTAGCGCGGTTCCAGCGTGGCGGGATCGATGCGCACGCGCTCGATGGCGCCGGGCGCAGCACGCTGGCCCGACGAGATCTGGCCGCCCTCGAAGGCCGGGCCCGTGGGCGAGGAGCAGGCGAGCAGGCGCTCGCGATTGCCCAGCACGATCTCCGCATTGGTGCCGACATCGACCACCAGCGACACTTCCGGCCTGAGATAGGGCCCTTCCGAAAGCACGACGCCGGCGGTGTCGGCCCCGACATGGCCGGCGATGCAGGGCAGCACATAGACATAGGCGCCGCTGGAGAGCGGCAGGTTGAGATGAGCCGCCCGCGTCTGGTAGGCGCCATCGATGGTGAGCGCAAAGGGTGCGCCGCCGAGCTCGGTCGGGTCGAGGCCGAGGAAGAGATGGTGCATGATCGGATTGGCGACCACCGTCATCTCCAGAATGTCGTTGGAGTTGAGGCCGACCTCCTTGGTGACCGACACGGCGAGCTCAGCGATCGCCTCGCGCACCGCCGTGGTCAGCTCGACATCGCCGCCCGGGTTCATCATCACATAGGAGACGCGGCTCATCACGTCTTCGCCGAAGCGAATCTGCGGGTTCATGATGCCGGAAGAAGAGAGCACCTCGCCGCTGGCGAGATCGCATAGATGCGCCGCGATGGTGGTGGAGCCGATATCGACGGCCAGCCCCACCCCCTGCTCATGCAGGCCGGGCCAGATCCCAACGATCTCCCGCTTGTGCCTGATAGCCACCGTCACCGACCACTGCCCCTGGCGCAGCGACCATTGCAGCAGACGCAGCGATTCCAGCGGCGCCGTGACGTCCTTGAGTCCCCATTGCTGCTCCAGAGCCTCCTGCAGGCGGCGGAAATCACTGGAAGGCTCGTGCATGTCGGGCTCGCGTACCTCGACATAGTGCAGCGCCACGACCGGCTCGATGGCGATGTCGCGGATCGCCGCACTCTTGCGCACGACCTGGCGATGCACCTGGCTGTCGGGCGGTACGTCGATGACGACGTCGCTGCATAGTTTGGTCTGGCAGCCGAGGCGCCGGCCCTCGGCGAGCGGCCCACGCTTGGAAACGTAGCGCTCCTCCACCGCGTTCCATTCGGTGACGTGCTCGGGTGCCGAAACGATGCCGAGCTTGGGGAATCTGCCGTCACCGACCTCGATCTGGCAGCGCCCGCAAATGCCGCGCCCGCCGCAGACCGAATCGAGGTCGACGCCAAGCTTGCGAGCCGCTTCGAGGACGGAGGTACCTTCGGGAAAACGGCCGCGCTTGCCGGAGGGTGCGAAGAAGACGAGCGGATTGGTCATCGGCGGGGCCTTGAATGTCTGCCGCAACGGCCGATCCTCCTTCTCCCCTTGCGAGAGAAGGTGGCCGAGCGAAGCGAGGTCGGATGAGGGGAGCTTCGCGACCTTCTAATCTGGCTCTTCGTTTCTTGGCAACAAACCGATAGGTACGTCCACCCCTCATCCGCCCCTATCGCGGCCCCTCCCCACAAGGAGGGAGGGTGAGATCGTCAGCCGCGCGCGCGACGTCGTTCGCGGCGGCCGGCGCCTTCGGCGGCTTCCGGCTGCGGCTCGCGGAACTTCTTGATCCAGCTCATGCAGTTAGGATCATGGCCCATCACGACGTCGGCGCCGAGAATGGCCTGGATGTCTTCAAGATGCAGCGGATTCATGATCGCCGAGGTCATGCCGGCGCCGATCATCATCGGCAGGAAGGAGGCGTTGAGGCCGCGGCGGTTCGGCAGGCCAAAGGAGAAATTGGAGGCGCCGCAGGTGGTGTTGACCTTCAGTTCTGTCTGCAGGCGGCGCAAGAGATGCATCAGCTTGCGGCCGGCATCGTTGATGGCGCCCACCGGCATCACCAAGGGATCGACCACGATGTCCTCGCGCGGGATGCCGTAATCGGCGGCGCGCTCGACGATCTTCTTGGCAACCTCATAGCGCACATCGGGATCTTCGGAGATGCCGGTCTCGTCATTCGAGATAGCAACGACGGCGGCATTGTATTTCTTCACCAGCGGCAGCACGCGCTCCAGGCGCTCTTCCTCGCCGGTGACGGAATTAACCAGCGGCTTGCCCTTGTAAACGGAAAGACCGGCTTCCAGCGCCTCGACGATGGACGAGTCGATCGAGAGCGGCACCGGCACGGTGTCCTGCACCAGCTTGATGCATTCGGCCAGGATCTTCGGCTCGTCGGCAAGCGGGATGCCGGCATTGACGTCCAGCATCTGGGCGCCGGCCTCGACCTGGGCGATCGCGTCGGAGACGACACGCGAATAGTCGCCGGCCGCCATCTCGGCGGCGAGCAGCTTACGGCCCGTCGGATTGATGCGTTCGCCGATCATGACGAAGCGCTTGTCGAAGCCCAGCACGACCTTTTGCTTTTCCGAAGTAATAACCGTTTCGGTCATGGTCTTTCCGTTCCGCCTTGGAGAGAAGTCACCTGTTAATTAAGGTCGCAACCGGGCCAGCCGCTAGCCTGCAAACGACAGGATTTGGCGGCGTTGACGAGGCTGATGGCGGCCGTGCGACAGGCCTCATTGGCGACAGGCTTCATTGCTTGCCATGCGGACGACCGAAATCGGGAGCGGCCGTCTCCTGGCCCTGGTCGATGATCGAGCGGCGCACGGCGCGGGTGCGGGTGAACAGGTCGAACAACTTGTCGCCTTCCCCCCAGCGGATCGCCCGCTGCAGATAGGCCAGGTCCTCCGAGAAGCGGCCGAGCACTTCCAGCACGGCCTTCTTGTTGTTGAGGAAGACGTCGCGCCACATGGTGGGATCGGAGGCGGCGATACGCGTGAAGTCGCGGAAGCCGCCGGCTGAGAACTTGATCACCTCCGACTGCGTCACCGCCTCCAGATCGTCCGCGGTGCCGACAATGTTGTAGGCGATGAGATGCGGGACATGGCTGGTGACGGCGAGCACGAGGTCGTGATGCTCCGGCGTCATGCATTCCACCTTGGAACCGAGTCTTTCCCAGAACGCGCGATAGCGCGCCAGGGCCTCGGCGTCGATGTTCTCGGCCGGCGTGAAGATGCACCAGCGATTCTCGAACAGTTCGGCAAAGCCGGCATCGGGACCTGAATGCTCGGTGCCGGCCACCGGATGGGCCGGGATGAAATGCACACCCGCGGGCAGGAAGGGCGACATCTGCGCCACCACGGCGCCCTTGACCGAGCCGGTATCCGAGATGATGGCGTCGGGCTTGAGATGCGGAGCGATGATCTCCGTCACCACGCCGAAAGCGCCCGAGGGCACGCAGAGGATGACACAGTCCGCGTCCACCACGGCGGCGCCGAAATCCGTGGTGGCGACATCGGCGATGCCGAGCTCTTCAACGCGATCAACTACATTCGGCGAAAGGTCCGCCGCCACCAGCGTCCGGGCAAGCCTATAGCTGCGTGCCGCCCGCAGGATGGAGGAGCCGATCAGGCCGATCCCGATCACGCAGAGCCGGTCAAAGAGAAAGGGAGCGTCAGACATGGGAACCCTGGAATTTTCGCCTTCTGTGCACGATGAGACGGGGGAAGGCAAATCCTCCGCAAGAGCGCGGAGGATTTGCCTTCCCCCGAACCTTAACGTCTCGAATGAAAAGCGACGCGGCTGTCTTTAGCCGCGTCGCTTTTTTCTGTATCAATAAAGGTTGAAGAGACGGCAGGAGGCCGGTTGTCCCGGGAGCGTCAGTCCCGTTTCGGGATCTCCAGCCCGCGCTGTACCGCCGGGCGGGCGAGGCCGCGCTCGAGCCAGGCCGGCACGCGCTCCAGGCTGGCATAATCAACCAGTTCGCCGGCGCCGTAGAAGCCGACGAGGTTGCGCACCCAGCCAAGCGTGGCGATGTCGGCGATGGTATAGTCGGCACCCATCAGCCAGTCGCGGCTCTCCAGGCGTGTTTCGAGCACGCCAAGCAGGCGCTTGGATTCGGCTCGGTAGCGTTCGAGCGGACGCTTGTCCTCGATCTCCCGGCCGGCGAATTTGTGGAAAAAGCCGACCTGGCCGAACATCGGTCCGATTGCCGCCATCTGGAAGAACACCCATTGGATGGTCTCGTAGCGGGCAGCGGCATCAGCCGGCAGGAACTTGCCGGTCTTCTCGGCGAGATAGAGCAGGATGGCGCCGGATTCGAACAGGCCGAGTGGCTTACCGCCCGGGCCATCGGGATCGATGATAGCCGGGATCTTGCCATTGGGATTGAGCGAGAGGAATTCGGGACCCCAGGTCTCGTTCTTGCCGATGTCGATGAGATGCGGCTCATAGGCGAGCCCGGTCTCCTCCAGCATGATCGATACCTTCACACCATTGGGCGTGGGCAGCGAATAGAGCTGGATGCGGTCGGGATGCTGGGCGGGCCAGCGCTTGGTGATCGGGAAGGTGGAAAGATCGGACATGAAGGCTCCAGACTGGCTCCCCTTTCCCAGCTCGGAAAAGGGGTTGGGGTGAAGAGGAATCCGCTTTACTGGCCCAGAAACGCCCGCAGCGTTTCGACCACCAGCCGATTGGCTTCCTCCGGGCCGATGGTCAGGCGCAGGGCGTCGGGCAGGCCATAGGCGTCGACGCGCCGCAGGATTAGGCCGCGTTCGGTCAGGAAGGCGTCGGCGTCCCTGGCACTCTTGCCGGCTTCCTTCGGGAAATGCACCAGCAGGAAATTGCCGACCGAGGGCGTCACGCCCAGGCCGAGGCCGGTGAGCTCGCTGGTCAGCCAGGCCAGCCACTCGTCGTTATGGGCAATGGCGGCTGTGACATGGGCTTGGTCTTCGATGGCGGCGATGCCAGCCGCCATGGCTGGGCCGGAGACGTTGAAGGGACCACGGATGCGGTTGACCGCATCGATCACCGCGAGCGGGCCTACCATCCAGCCCAGGCGCAGATTGGCGAGGCCGTAGATCTTCGAGAAGGTGCGGGCCATCACCACATTGGCGCTGGTCGCCACCAGCTCGAGGCCGGACTCATAATCGTTCGCCCGCACATATTCGGCATAGGCGGCATCGAGCACCAGGAGGATGTCGGAACGCAGGCCGGCATGCAGGCGCTTGACCTCGTCGAAGGGCAGATAGGTACCGGTGGGATTGTTGGGATTGGCGAGGAAGACGATCTTCGTCTTCGCGGTCACCCGCGCGAGCAGGGCATCGACATCGGCCGTGTAGTTCTTCTCGGGCGCTACCACCGGCGTGGCGCCAGCCGCAAGGGTCGCGATCTTGTAGACGAGGAAGCCATGCTCGCTATAGACGGCCTCGTCGCCCGGGCCGAGATAGGTATAGGCCAGCAACGAGAGAAGTTCGTCCGAGCCGGCGCCGCAGATCAGGCGGGCAGGATCGAGGCCGTAGCGTCCGGCAATCGCGGCCCGCAGGGCGGAGGAAGCGCCGTCGGGATAGAGTTCGAGCTTCTCGCTCGCGGCGGCATAGGCTGCCTTGGCCTGGGCGCTCGGACCGAGCGGCGTCTCGTTGGACGACAATTTCCAGAGCCTGACGCCAGCAGGCGCAGCGGACTTGCCGGGCACATAGGCATCGATGTCGAGGATGCCCTTGCGGGGAACGGGACCGTTCATATTTGGGGATTCCAAGATTACTTGAGAGGCAGGACGAAAGCCGGCGCGTGAGAGCCGACCGGCTCGAAACTGGTGCCCATCGGCAGGGCTTCGGCGAGCGCGACGACGGTCTGGCCAGGATGCAGGGCGACGAGCAGCGCCGCACCGGCATGAGCTGGAATGCTCCACCCCTGCGGCAGCTTGGGCAGGGCAGCCGGCAGCACGGCTGAGACCAGCCTGATATCGCTGGTCGAAGGAGGCTCGTCGATCGGCTTGGACAGCACATAGGTCGGTAACGCGGCCGGATGATCGGCCCGCTCGACGAAGGGGAGCCTGGCGATGATTTTGGGCGCTGTCTCCCCTTCAAGGGCACGCCACCAGGCACCAGGCGCCGCTACCGGCACCAGGCCGAGATCGCCGCGCGAATGGCTCAGAGCGTGAATGACGTCGCCGGCATCGTCATGCGTCTCGTAGGGCACGACGAAACCGAAATGGAAGCGGGCGACGTCGCGCATCGCCGCATTGCCGAGCGAGATGTCGCCATGCACCGTATAGGGCGCCTGCACATGGGTGAAGGTGGCGATGATCACCCGCCAGATCGATTCGACGATGTCGACCGGCAGGATGCCGTGATGGCGCCCGACGATCTCGCGCATCATCGAGGCTTCGCGTCCCGGCCGGAAAGCGGAGCCCGAGGCCTGGGAGCGCTTGATAGCGATGAGCTGGTCAATGATCTCCCCACGCTCCATCAGAAGCCCATGCATGGCGGCGTCGATGCGATCGATTTCTTGGCGGAGATCGGCAAGGCTGGCAGCCGGTTGCGTCGGGGTCATGGCGGAATCGGAGCATCGAGGGTGGGAAGCCTGTCATAGGCGGATGGGCCGGGGATGGCAACCGCCTGCCCGATCGGTGGACTTCCCCCCACAGACATGGCCATCGCCAATACGTTGAATCCTCCGTCATCGCACAACCATAAATAGTTTTCGATCTTCAATGAAAAGTTGCAACCAAAAAACCAAACAATCATTGATAAATATCTTAGCAACACTGCAGAAACAAATTTCAAAACTTCGCGAACACTATGTTGATGCCTTACTTATGGCAAAGCTAGGCTCTACTTCTGACATCGCGATGACACGAGAGCACCGCAATATTCCAAAGGGTAAACACGATGAGAATTTTGATCACTTCCGTCTTGGCCGCATGTGGACTGGCAGCGGCAGCGTCCTGCGCCCAGGCCGATGGCATCACCGACTTCTATTCGATCCAGCGCGGCTTCGGTTATGACGAAGCCAAGACACCTGTCGCGCCGGCGGCCATGCCTTTGTGGAACGCCAATGCCGGACAGGGCGTCGATCCAGCGGTGGAGGCGGCGCCCGGCGTGGAAGCGCCCACTGCCCCGATGACGACGCGCCGGGTGCATCACGCCGCCATGCGGCATCCGCTGCATCACCGGAGCGAAGCCCCAGCTTCCTGAATAAGGGGGCAGGAGCGTCACAATGGAGGCTCCTGAGACCTGACTAACCTCCCGTCATTGCGAGCCCAATCGATCCTGAGGATCGATTGGGCGAGACAACTCGGGAGTGGCAGGCTTCACGCTCGGTGACACCTGGAGCCGGTTTCGGCTTTACAAACCAACCTTGGCGAGCGCGGCCTGTTGCCGGGCTGCCACGGTCTCGATCGAAAAGTCCTCGATCGCCGCCTCGAACAGGCGGTGGAAGTTCAGTTCCGCGCGCAAATGCAGGAACACGCCGCCGAGCCCGATCGCGGCGCGATCCATGAACACGAATTCGCGCGGCACCGTCACCGGGCCTTTCTGCTTGAGCGCCTGGTGCACGGCATAGGCTTCCCTTCGGCCATATTCGGACGGGGCTACGCCATCGGCGATGGTGCGCACCCGATCGTCGAGCAGCGGGCCGAAGATGAAGCGGGCCCACAGGTTCAGCGTCTCGATCAGATCCTTGCTCAGTTTTTTGAAGCCCCAGCTCTCATAGGCATGCACCACGCGCTCGGCCTCGCCGTGCAGGAGGCCGCGATAGAGTTCGACCACACCGCCTACGAAGGCCGGCGGGAAGATGCGGATGCAGCCATAATCGAGCAGGTTGATGCCCGCGGGCTCGCCCCCCTCGCTGAACACGGTGTAATTGCCCAGATGCGGGTCGCCGTGGATGATGCCGATATGGGCATAGGGCTGCCACCAGGCCGCGAACATCGACGCCGCCAGCCGGTTGCGCACGGCAAGGTCCTCCTCCTTGAAGGCAAGGATACGCTCACCCGTGAGCCAGTCCATGGTGAGCAGCCGGCCAGTGGAAAGCTCGGGCCATACCCGCGGCGCCCGCACGTCGCTGATGCCGAGCGAGGCGAAGGCGTTGCGGTAGAGCGCGGTATGCTTGGCCTCGCGGCGATAGTCGAGCTCCTCGCGCACCCGCTCGCCGATCTCCTGGTAGATTTCGCGCGTGTCGATGGCCGGATCGAAGCGCCGGTGCAGGGCGAACAGCACCTGCAACTGGGAAAGATCGGCCTCCACGGCCGACTGCATGTCGGCATATTGCAGCTTGCAGGCCAGCGCGGTGCCGTCCTTGGCGGTGGCGCGATGGACCTGGCCGAGCGAGGCGGCCGCCGCCGGTTCGTGCTCGAAGCTGGCGAAGCGCCCGGCCCAGTCCGGCCCGAGCTCGGCCATCATGCGCCGCCTGACGAAGGCCCAACCCATGGGCGGTGCCTGGCTCTGCAGCTTGGAGAGTTCGGCGGCATAATCAGGCGGCAGCGCATCGGGAATGGTGGAGAGCAGCTGGCCGACCTTCATCAGCGGCCCCTTCAGCCCGCCGAGCGCCTTGGCCAGCGCCGCCGCATTGGAGCTCGAGGAAGCCCCGCCCCCCATGAGCCGCGAACCGGCCATGCGGGCCGCCACGCCGCCGACATTGACGCCGACCCGGGCATAACGCCTCGCTCTGGCCGAAAGCCGGTTCGCCTCGTCGTCATGCTCGGACATGAAAATCTCCTGGCTGCCCCACTCTAGATAGGCGCACGCCGCCGAAGCGCCAAGCGACAGGGTGGCGCAGGGAATGCGGGAGCCCTTCTCCCCACCGGACGGAGCCGTTACCCGCCCGCCCGCTTCAGCCGCATGATCGCCGTGTCGAGGGCCTGCAGGAAGGCCGAGCGGTCCTTGGCGGCAAAGGGCCTCGGGCCGCCGGTCATCTCGCCGGTGGAGCGCAGGTGCTCCATCAGGTTCCGGGTGGCGAGCGCCATGCCGATGGAGGCTTCGGTGAAGGGCTTGCCGGTGGCGCCTATCACCTGGGCACCGACCGCGATGCAGCGGCTGGCGAGCGGGATGTCGTTGGTGATGACCACGGCCTGCGGCGTCGCGCGCGCCGCAATCCAGTCATCCGCAGCGTCAGGGCCGGCCTGCACCAGCACGAATTCGATGAGGGGATCGCGCGGCACGCGCATGAAGCTGTTGGCGACGACATGGGTCTTGAGCCCGTGCCTGATGGACACGCGGAATACCTCGTCCTTGACGGGGCAGGCATCGGCGTCGACGAAGATCTCGATGGGCATGGTGAGGCGATAACGCCTTTTCGGCCTCAGGGCAAAGCGCGTTTTGGCGAAGAGCCCGTTTTGCCCTCACGCCTCGTTTCGGCGCGTCTTCAGGTGCCATGGCCCGAAGACGGGTCGTCCTCGTGCCCGAGGGATCCCAGCCCCAGGCCCATTCCTCCTCCCATGCCGCCGCCACCGCTCCCACCTTGGCGGCCCTCCTCCTTGCCGCGCTCCCCCTTGCCGCCGCCCGAGGCGGAGGGGCGTGCCGGCCCCTGCGCCGGCAGCTCGATAT
Source organism: Labrys sp. F242 (assembly GCF_057813875.1). Taxonomy (NCBI): domain Bacteria; kingdom Pseudomonadati; phylum Pseudomonadota; class Alphaproteobacteria; order Hyphomicrobiales; family Xanthobacteraceae; genus Labrys; species Labrys sp. F242. The sequence continues at coordinate 245,090 of NZ_JBVASG010000002.1, forward strand.
CGGCGGGGATCGGGGCGAGGTCGAGGGCCTCGCGGATGAAGGCGCGCAGGGAGATCACCAGTTCCTGGGTGTGGACGGGATGGCCGGCGACCAGTTCGCGCGCCGCGCGGCTGGCGAGGCGCACATGCTCCTCGGTGCCGAGCAGGACGATGTCCGACAAGGCCGCCTCGACCGCGTCGCGGATGCGGCGGGCCCTGTCGGAGCGCGCGACCTTGTCGGCGCTGAGGTCGAGCACGTCCGCCGCTCCCTTGGGCGGAGCAGAGGGCCGGCGCAGATCGCGCAGATGCATCGGATCGACGGTAAGGTCGCCGGTAAAGGAGCCGCCGAGCGTGCGATAGGCCGCGATCAAGGTGCGGACCCGCTCGTTGATCTGCCGGTTCAGGCGTTCGCGCCGCTGCTGGATGGTGACCATCGCCAGCAGGCGAATGCCGACGCCGATCAGCGTGAAGAGCGCGAGGCCGATCACCGTTGCCAGCAGGTTCTGCCAGGAGGTGAAATCAATGTTGCGCAAAAGCTCCTCCTCGCCCGCCCGGCATGCCGCTGCTTTTGATGATACGGATTGCCGGATGAGGCAAGGCGCGCGGCCGGCGATAGCCTGACAGGGGTTCCGCCTTGCGGCCAAATCCTCTATTGAGGCGGCAAATCGGATTGATAGCCCCTTGAACAAGCCCCCCTTTCCCGCCCGCCGCCCCTCCTCCGGGCCCGGCGTTCCCGGCCTTGCCGCCCGCGCCCTCGCGATGAAGGCCGTGGAAGGCGTCCTCGGCCAGGACCTTGCCCTGGAAGATGCCTTCGACGATGCCTCGCTGGACGCGCGTGATCTGGGGCTCGCCCGCATGATCGCCGGCGTCTCGATGCGGCGCTACGGCACCATCGGCACCATCCTCAGCGACCTGCTCGCCAAGGGCATGCCGCGCAAATCCGGCCCGCTGGAAGCCATCCTGATCACGGCGGCCGCCCAGATCCTCTTCCTCGACGTGCCCGACCGTGCCGCCGTCGACCTCGCCGTGCGCCTCGCCCGCGGGGACGATCGCGCCCAGGCCTTTTCCGGCCTCGCCAATGCCGTGCTGCGCAAGATCTCGGCCGGCAAGGAAGAGCTGCTCGCCGCCCTCCCGCCCGAGGCGGATACCCCCTCCTGGCTCTACAAGCGCTGGTCGGCCCAGTATGGCGAGGCGACCGCCGCGGCCATCGCGGCGGCCCAGCGCGTCGAGCCCTCGCTCGACCTCTCCGTGAAGGCGGATGCCGCCGGCTGGGCCGACAGGCTCGGTGGCCGGGTGCTGCCCACCGGCTCGGTACGCACGGCCCATAACGGCCCCGTCCGGGCACTGGAGGGCTTCGAGGCCGGGCAATGGTGGGTGCAGGATGCCGCCGCCGCCCTGCCCGCTCGCCTGCTCGGCGATGTCGCGGGGCTCCGGGTCGCCGATCTCTGCGCCGCCCCCGGCGGCAAGACCGCCCAGGTCGCCGCCGCCGGCGCCAGGGTCACCGCGGTCGACCGCTCGGCGGCCCGGCTGCAGCGCCTCACCGAAAATCTGAAACGCCTCGATCTCAAGGCCGATGTGGTGACGGCCGACATTTTGGCTTGGAAGGCCGAGCCCTTCGACGCCGTCATCCTCGACGCCCCCTGCAGCGCCACCGGCACCATCCGCCGCCATCCCGACGTCGCCTGGAGCAAATCCGCCCGCGACATCGGTGCGGTGGCCGATCTGCAGCGCCGCATGCTCGGCCGCATGGCCAGCCTGGTGAAGCCCGGCGGGCTCCTCGTCTACTGCACCTGCTCGCTGGAGCGGGAGGAGGGCGAAGAGCAGATCGCCCGCTTCCTGGAGGGCAACCAGGATTTCACCCTGGAGCCGGTGCGGCCGGATGACATCGGCGGCATCGAAGGTGCCATCACGCCTGAGGGCTTCCTGCGCACGCTGCCGAGCCTCCTGCCCGATCCCGATCCGGTGATGGCCGGCATGGACGGCTTCTTCGCCGCACGCATGCGGCGGAAGGGGTAGGAGAGCGTGTCATACGCCTCGGCCGTCATCCCCGGCCGAACCGCTCATGAGCGTAGCGAAAGAGGGTGAGGGTATCGTCACAAGCTTCGCTTGTGACTGGGATCCAGGGGCTAGGGTCGAGACCGTTGGCCCCTGGATCCCCTTCCCGCGGCCTTCGGCCGTGCCGGGGATGACATGTCCTGCCTCCTCCCTCGTTTAAAACTGGGGCCATGTCGCTGAAAACACCGGCCCGAGGCTTGCGCGAAGCTCACGCAATGGCCACAAGGAGCCTATCGCCGACGTCGGCATGCCCGCTCCGGGCGCCCGTCCCTTCGTTCCCTTCTCTGGAGGTCCGCGTCAGGAATGAGCCGAGGCACTCTGGGCCCCAAGCTCCGTCTCTCCCTCACTGCTGCCGGCCAATCCGGCCGCGCCGTGCTGACGCGCCTTTACCTCCTGCCTTTCATGCGCTGGCGCTTCGGCCGCGGCGATCCCGAAAAGCTGGTGCTGGCCCCGCAGGACCTGCGGGCCGCCGACCCCACCCGCGCCGCCGAGCTGGTGGACGGCCGCTTCACCTTCGTCGCCAAGACGATCGTGCTCAACGAGGTCTCCCCCTTCGCCATCGCCCCGCCCTCGCCGGCCTGGCGCGAGACCCTGCTCGGCTTCACCTGGCTGAGGCATCTCAGGGCCGCCGACGGCAGCGCCGGCAAGCAGGTGGCGCGCCGCCTCGTCGGCGATTTCGTGCGCTCGAACCTGCGCTTCCAGCCCGAGGCGCTCGACCCGCTGCTGACCGCGCGGCGCCTGCTCGCCTGGGTCTCGATGGCGCCCATGGTGCTCGACGGCGCCGATCGCGGCTTCTACCGCGCCTTCCTGCGCTCGGTCGCCTGGCAGACCAGCTATCTCCTGCATGCCGGCCGCTCCACCACCGACGGCATGCCGCGCCTGCTCTGCGCCATCGCGGTGATGCAGGTGAGCCTCTGCCTCTCCAACAAGGCGGGCCTACGCCGCCCCGCCCAGCGCTGGCTCACGGCTGAGCTCAACCGCCAGATCCTGGCCGACGGCATCCATATCTCCCGCAACCCGCAGGCCAATATCGAGCTGCTGCTCGACCTCTTGCCGCTGCGCCAATCCTTCGCCGCCCGCAATGCCGTCGCCCCGCCCGAACTGATCGGCGCCATCGACCGCATGATGCCGATGCTGCGCTTCTTCCGCCATGCCGACGGCGCCTTCGCCGCCTTCAACGGCATGGGCTACACCCAGAGCCATTTGATCGCGACGCTGCTCGCCTATGACGATGCCCGCGGCAAGCCGGTGCAGAACGCCCCCCATGGCGGCTATCAGCGCCTGGAGGCCAATGGCGCCGTGCTGCTGGTCGATACCGGCAAGCCGCCGCCGGTGAACGTCTCGCAGGAAGCCCATGCCGGCACGCTGGCCTTCGAGTTCTCGGCCGACAATTTCCGCATCGTGGTCAATTGCGGCGCGCCCGCCCCGGGCCGCGAGAACTGGCGCCACCTCGCCCGTTCCACCGGCGCTCATTCCACCGCCATCGTGGCCGACGCCTCCTCCAGCCATTTCGCCGGCGGCACCAGGAAGCCCGGCGCGACCGCGCCGAGCCTGGGCGGCCGGGCCATCCTCTCCGGCCCCAAGCATGTGCCGGTGCAGCGCGAGAACTCGCCGGCGGCCAGCACCATCACCGCCTCCCATGACGGCTACCGCCATGACTTCGGCCTGATCCACCAGCGCGAGCTGACGCTGAGCCAGATCACCGGGGCGCTGGAGGGCCGCGACAGCTTCCTCGACCACAAGGCCGAGCCCTGGAAGGGCAAGGAGCCGGTGCTGCTGCGCTTCCACCTCCACCCCGCCGTCGCCGCCCGGCCCGCCAATGGCGACACCCAGATCGTCATCACCCTGCCGAGCGGCAAGGAATGGCTGTTCCTGGCCGACGTGCCGTTCACGCTGGCGGAAACCGCGCATCTCGCCAACCCCGAGGGGCCGCGCCGCAGCGTGCAGATCGTGATGACCCTGCCGGAGGGCGAGCACACCATGAGCTGGGCCTTCCTGCCGGCCGATCCGGTATGAGGGGAATGGGCTTCATCCCGGCTGCCGCAGTGGCGGCCCTGCTGGCCGGGCCGGCAATGGCCCAGGACCGGCCTGATGACTACATGACCTTCTCCTGCACCCATCTTCCGGCGATGAAGGTCACCCAGCAATTGGTGGCGCTCTATGGCGCCAAGGGCGACAAGCTCGTCGTTGCCTCGGATCTCGAGAACTACCTGGCGCTCGTCTCGATGGACAATGTCGCCAGGCTCAGGAAGGATAAGCAGGCCTACGAGAAATTCTTTCCGGCCCAGCAGGTCGGCGGACAACGCAAGGCACCCGTCACGCTGCACTATTATCTCGGCAAGGACGAGAAAAGCGGAAAGCAGCGCCTGGAGGTGACGAATTCCGCCAATGGCAGGAAGGTGATGGACTGCACGCCGGTGCAGAAATGAACCGGGCTTTTCGATTAAGAAAACGCGTCACAACAAGGAGTTGGTGAGAAAGTGCGATTGAGAGAAATCGCACTTTCTCTAGCGGGTCATCGCGCCGCTACTCTCTCCGGGGAGGCTACTCGTAGCGGTCGTGGCGGCGCACCCAGTCCATGCCCTCGGCCTCGTTGCGGCCTTTTGGTGCGAGATCGAGCATGGCGTAGGTGCCCATCATCACCTCGACGCCGCGCCCATAGGTGGAGTAGGTGCGGAAGACCTCGCCCGCCTCGTTCTTGTAGAAGGCGCTGACACCGGGCCATTCCCCGCCGGTTTCCCGCCATTCCCCGAAATTGTAGTCGATATGTCCGCTGGCGACCTCCTCGGGCGTGAAGCTGACGCGGAAGTCAAAGTTGAAGTCGCTGCCGAAAGACGAGACCCATTTGAACTGCCAGCCCATGCGTGTGCGGTAGCGCTCGATCTCGGCGAGCGGCGCACGCGAGACGGCGATCATGGTGACGTCGTGATGCGCCAGATGCCTGTTCATGCCGTCGGTGTGATCGGCCATGTAGGAACAGCTCGGGCAGCCTTCCTTCCATCCCGGCGCGAACATGAAATGTTGCACCAGAAGCTGCGATCGACCGTCGAAGAGATCGGCCAGCGCGCGCGGACCATCCGGCGTGTCGAACACATAGTCCTTGTCGATGCGCACCCATGGGAGGGCGAGCCGCTCCCTGGCGACCTTGTCGCGAAGATGGGTAAGTTCCTTTTCCGCCTTCAGGAAATTCCGGCGGGCGGTCAGCCATTCACCGTGTGAAACGACAGCGTTCTGCATCGTCAGTCTCCTTCGGTTTGGGGGGTGGGAAGGTTGCGGCGCTGCAAACGGGCGGAAAGGAATTTCAGCCACGCCGAACCGTGAAAAAGGCTCATCAGCAGGTACATCAGGGCCATGTCGTTGATCGGCACGAAGGTCGAGACGGTGGAGCACATCGCCATGGCCGGCGAGCCCGCGGCAGAAATCCCGGCCATCAATGCGAAAGTCGGGGCAGCGGCGAGCCCGAGCCAGCCGGCCATGTCGGTCGTGGGCCCTCGCAACGAGGCGACCATCCCTGCTGATGCAGACATCGTCATTTCCGCTCCTCCGACATTTGCCGTTTCCGGCGTTGCGATACGAAGACGTTATCCCGGCCGATGAGCCCTGCGAGAGTTACAAGTGTGACGGGATTTCAATGGCCTCGCTTGTCACCGCCACCGTACGGCCTCCGCCGAAGGCGGCGGGAAGGAGATCCGGGGCCAAAATCTGCCCCGCAAAAGCAGAGCGTGTTTGGGCGCTAACGCCGATTTGCTCCGGCTCTTTGGTGCGGCGCGTCTTGGCGATTCCGCCAAATCGCAAAACGCTGTAGCCCCTGGATCCCGTTCCCCTCGCTACGCCCGGGGATGACGTGTCACCTATTCTGGTGTTGATACCAGAACCCCTCCTTTGAATTGCCACCTCGTGGGACACAGGCCATGACGCCTTCCGGTTTTCGCTTTCCGCCCGCCGCCTTCTTCGGCATTCCGCTCGGCCTGCTGGCGCTCGGGCTGCTCTGGCGCGGGGCTGAGCGCCTCTGGCTCCTGCCGGCCGGCATCTCCGAGGCGATCCTGGCCATCGGCGCCCTGGTCTGGGCGCTGCTGATCGTGCTGTTCGCCGGCAAATGGCTATTTGCATCGGGCGATGCGCGCGCCGAATTCGCCGATGCGATCCAGTGCTGCTTCATCGGCCTCGCGCCGGTGACGACGATGCTTACCGCCCAGGCCTTGCTGCCCTATTCCCGCACGGGCGGCCTCGTACTGGCGCTCATCGGCACCCTCGGCGCCATCGTCTTCGCCGTCTACCGTTCGGGTGGCCTGTGGCGCGGTGAGCGGGACATCGGCACGGCGACGGCCGTGCTTTATTTGCCAACCGTCGCCGCCAGCTTCGTATCGGCCTCGACGCTGTCCGCCCTCGGCTGGCCGGAATGGGGCCAGTTGGCCTTCGGCGGCGGCGTGTTCTCCTGGCTGGCGCTGGAATCGGTCTTGATCAACCGCCTGCTGCATGGGCCGGCCCTGCCGGAAAGGCTGCGCCCCACGCTCGGCATCCAGCTCGCGCCGCCGGCGGTGGGCGCGGTGGCCTATCTCAATGTCAGCGGCGGGCATGGCGATGTCTTCGCCATGGCGCTGATCGGCTATGCCATCCTGCAGGGCCTGATCCTGCTGCGTCTGCTGCCCTGGATCATGGCCCAGCCCTTCTCCCCTGGCTATTGGGGCTTCAGCTTCGGCGTCGCCGCCCTGCCGACCGCCATAATCCGCCTGGCCGCGGAGGGCACCAGCCCCCCGGCGCAATTGCTCGCGCCGTTCCTGTTCGCCATCGCCAATATAGTGATCGGCCTCCTGGCTGTGGGCAGCCTCTATCTCTTGGCGCGGGGCAAATTGCTGCCGCCTCCTCCCACCCAGCCGACGGGGGCGAAGGCTTGATAGCGCCGGCCTCTTGCAGGGTACCAGCCTGCTTGAGTCTTTACGCTCGACGAGGAGGAGACTGCCTCCGGCACGGCGTCGAGGGCAGGGTTACGTCCTCTGCCAGGACCAGACGCCAGCGGCCACAAGGGAGCGGCAGACGCGATTGGCTGGTCGTTCAAATCGTTGCCGACAGTATCAGTCAACAGTGACGAAGGGGCTTCCAAATACCGCGTCAACCTCACAGGCCAAGCCGTTCAGCGCGGCCGGCAAGGTTCGGAGGCTGGCTTGTATGGTTGGGACACTCACAAGCTCATAAGCGCGCACAGCTTCAGCGCTTAGTCGGTGAAGATCTGTCCAATCATAGACAAACAAGCCGCGCAGGCTCAGTGCAAGGAAGCTCGAAGGATCTGGAATCTGCTCGATCAATCGGGCCTGTCCAATGACCGGTAGATCGAGGAGAGCCCCTTCGATACCCATCATATCGAAATCATGAGCGAGGACGCTCTTCGGGATTGGTCCCTCGCCGGCGGTTATCATCGCCGCGAGTTGACCCATCGAATTCGTAGCCAGCCAAACACAGTCGATTTGATGAGGGTAGTCCATGCGATAGTTCCCGAATACGGTGATGGTGTGTTTAATTTCAATTGAATTCGGCATCGCCAATTAAAGGCACTGTCACCGTAATGACTCGTTTGCCGGGAAAGCGGAAATCGCTCCTCCGATCCACAACGCGGGTGGCGCACTGTCCTCTGAGAGTGTTGAGACCTCGCGCTTAGGAAGGCTAGGCTCTGCGCGATCTTTCGAACCGCTGGTCAGTGCGAGCCCCCTCTGCTTTGAATGCGTCAAGAATACCCTTGATAGTGCGATAGTTTCTGCCTTACGTCTAGGAAAGCGAGCGTGGGGGATATCGTGAACCAGAATAATCTTCTTTACGATGAGCGTTTTTTAGAGACTTACGCTGGGTCGATCATCAACGATCCGCCCACTGCAATAATAGAATTGGTAGCCAACACCTGGGATGCTTATTCGACCAAGGTCGACATCACCTGGCCGGATTTTAAGGAAGGCCAAGTCTTTGAGATCGAGGACAATGGTCATGGCATGACACGCGATGAGTTTCAGCATATCTGGAGAACATTCGCTTACAATCGTATTGCTCATGGCGGTCACAGAGTGAACCCTCCCCCAGATACTGAAGGGGCACCGCGCCAAGTCTTTGGTAAAAATGGAAAAGGAAGATTCGCAAGCTTTTGCTTTGCCTACGAATACCTGATCATTTCAAGAAAAAGCGGCCAAGAATTCGTATGCCGAGTGCGTCGTACTGACAGTGCCCCCCTTGTTTTAGATGAAATCTCGTTCACACCGAAAGGTATTCAAGGCCACGGCACCAAAATTGTCGGCCAAGGGGCTCCTCGAGCTATCCGCCTGACAGAGGATAAAGCGCGCGAAATTATCGGCAGCCGCTTCCTTGCCAATCCGGCATTCAAGGTGAGCATCAATGGTCGCCCGATAACCTTTAGCGACATTCCCAATCTCATCTCGAAAAGCGAAGTAGTGGTCGAAGGGTTGGGCACCGCCGAAATCCTCCAAATTGATACCAAGAAATCAGATAAGAGCACGAGACAACATGGCATCGCGTGGTGGGTTCAGGGTCGAGCGGTCGGCAACTGCAAATGGAGCGGCAGCGATTACGAACGGGTGCTAGATGGCCGAACGTCGGAGGCAAAGCGTTTTACCTTTATCGTCAAGGCGGATTTCCTAAATGAAAAGGATGCGATCCTTGCTGATTGGAGCGGTTTCAATGATGACAACAGCGCGTGGCGTGCCACTCGTGCGATGGTCCAAGACCGCATCCGGCAAATCATTCACGCCGTCGGACAAGGTGAGCGGGAGCAAACCAAAAGCGCGGTGTTCGAGAAGCACGGCAATTCGATCAACCGACTTTCGCCTGTGAGTAAGCAACGTGTTTCAGATTTTATCGATGAGATCGTCGAGAAATGCCCAAATTTAGGGGAGACTGAGGTCTCTCAGCTTACAGGCATATTGACCAAACTTGAACAGTCTCAAACTCAATACGGTTTACTGGAATTGCTGCATAACTGCGAGCCGACGGATTACGACAAACTTCACGAGATACTCAGTCAGTGGACGATAGGCATGGCAAAGGTCGTGCTTGACGAAATCCAAACCCGCTTAAAACTGATCAATGAGCTTCGAATGAAGACTAAGAAAGTCGGAATCGACGAGGTGCACGAACTTCAGCCCCTTTTCGAGCGTGGTCTCTGGATGTTTGGCCCACAATTCGAGAGCATTGAGTACACGTCAAATGTCGGAATGACGAAGGTCATCCAAACAATATTCAAAGATCCGGAAGGTAAGGGCAGTCGCAGTCGCCCGGATTTTGTAGCACTGCCTGACGGTAACGTTGCCTTTTATGGGCGCCCTTCCTTTGACGAAGAATTTGAACAAGCCGGCATCGACCATGTGGTTATAGTTGATCTGAAAACCACCGGTCTACCTCTAGGAAGTGCCGAAAAGGACCAGATCTGGCGATATGTAAAGGAACTGCGGGCTCGGGGCGCTTTGAACGTTCACGCTCAGGTTACCGGCTTTGTTCTGGGAGATCGTATAGCGCCAGGAGAAACCGAGCCGACGAAGCACGGGGAGAACGTCAAGATTGTCCCCATGCTATACAGTATGATCCTTGCGCGGGCGGAAAAACGCCTCTTGAGTCTACATGAACGCGTCAAGGGCGCACCGTTCCTCGTTGAACAGCATGAGGAATTGAAGCGTTTTTTGGAGCCAATTCCGGTCCTACAGACAGAGATGCTCTAACTGTCGCGAAGCGCCAGGAAGACTGTAAAGGGTCGAAACAAGACATTTGCCAGCGAAATCCTCATCAGGCATCCTTCGTCCCTTCGCATCCCCTCTTACCGCCTCTGACGTTGCCTCCAAGTTTTATCCGACTCTGAGTTCGCTCCGGCGGTTGGAGTGGCCCTTCTGGGCGGTGTGAGCCACGGGAATTACGGAATTGCGGTGACAGTGCACGTATTTAATCAGTCCGCTGTCACCGTAATTCAGACACAGTCGACTTGACGATGATAATCCACACAGTAGTTCAAAAATACATCGACAGCGCTTCTAATTTCAATCTAATTCAGCATCGTCAATTAAATGCACTGCCATCGCAATCGCAATGCCAAAAATTAACAGATGACCTTCTTCGGTTATCGTCGCTTGAGAGCGCGCTTTTCACAACACATCATCAGATATGTCGGGGAATTCATCATCCCACCCACCTAAAAGAATGGACAAGCCTGAATCATCACTGCCATAATCTTCTCCCAGCTTCTCATATCGACGCTGGCGGCGCGGCGTGCGGGACTCAACATGGATTGCGCCATGAAGCAGCGCTGAGCGACGCCCATCCAAGCTTGCTTCGAGCAGATGATTGATTGTCGGAAGCTCAAGAGCAATGTTAGTTGCTGTCGTATCGAAAAACGAAATGCGTTGGTCGCGCAACACTCGAAAATGTGGATCGGCGTCAACCGCCGCTTCAGCACCTGGTAGTCCCCAACTCTTGCGAATACCGCTTTCATAAACCAGCATCCAATGCTCTCCAAGGAGATCGTCCGCTGTAACCGTGCCAGTCCAGTCTGAGACCGCACCGCGGCCAGTCAGCAATCGGCGACTTCGCAACATTAGGACAAGACAGGCGCAAAGACTGTTTTCAACCTTTGCGACCAGTTGAGTCGCGCGTTCCCCCAAGCGAATCGAAAGTGAGCGGCAGAGCCACAGCGTCCAAACAACTTCATAATGGTGATTGTAGGGAGCGTGTTCCTCAATCATGCCTTCGGCAAAAACCTTAATACGCTCGCCGAGCGGATAGCCAGCAGCCGCATAGGTGCAAAGGATTTTGACAACCGAATCTAAGCAATTGGAATTTTCTCGAGCAACCCGCAGAAGAAAGGACTCATAGATATCCCAGTTGGCGCGCTGGATCAGACTATGGGACGTCTTGCGGACGGCAAAAGAGGCGATGCTTTCGTCAGGCAAGGTTTTGGACAGACGAACGATCTCGGTAAAGAAACGGATGAGGTCCCGTCGCTGACTGTCGCTTGAATGACTTAATTTCAGCTGCGCAATGTCACCTGGCCAACCTTCTTCATTGAAGCCTAGTGCATCTATAATGTGAGTTTTCGAGGCGTTGAGCTGAAGATCAAAGCTCAGCACAGCATCACGAAGCGCGGCAAGGAATGCTTCCGCGTCGATATGCGAGCCAAAACAGAGGAAGAAATCATCCATATAGCGGTAGCCGCCGGTAAGACGCTTGAAATGGTCCACTCCTATCTGCCGCTCGATGGCGCACAAGATGAGTTCAGAGATAATGCGCGAGCTGTCGGGACCCACTGGGATACCGATTGTCTGCCCGTCCTGGCAGGACCGAAGCAGTGCATCGATCTGGTTGCCATAAACAGAAGCGTCAGTTGTGCTGCGGTTACGTTTGGCGACTCGCTTGCCGTGCAGGGCCCAGGGGATCGAGTGGGTATATATGGAATGATAGAAGCTGAGCACATCGGTCTGTAGTATGGCGCGCGCGGTCGCATAAGCTCCAATGCGCTTCTCACTCAGCAGCGACAGTTTGGGCATGTTAACCGCTCGGTTGCCGGTACTGCTAATCTCGACGGATGTGAGACTGATTGGTGAACGAGCCGAGATCGCCTCGAATTCATCTTGGTGGTCAACAATCGCGCTCGCCAAATAATATTGATTGACTGGATTTGGCACGCCAAGCATGCGCCGGGAATGACCTTTTCGGGCCATGTCGAAGCGCGCATAGCTACTGACACGTGGGTAGAGGCGACGCTGTTGTGCAGAGAGGCCCGCCTCATGTGCCGCCCAATGAGAAACTACATTGGTGATATTACCGGCAAAGACCGCACTGGTGAAGGGTGGTGGCAGTTCCTTAGCGAAATACCCGCGAGCTAGCAGCCCCTCTAGGCGTTCATCACGTGTCATCGGCAAAGCTCCCTCGCGTCTCTTACATTGGGTAATAGGCGAACACGAAGCAAGACTGCTGATGAAGGCAATGCTCTATCCCATATATCTACGAATGTGTCCTCTCCTGACAGGCGATTTTCACATCCTGAACGCAGAAGAATCCGGTCCGATTCAGCTCTTATCTTGATCGCTCAACCCAAGGTGACTGGCCTAACTAAAATCGGATGTTGCGAGCATCTGTTGCCGTCGTCGACCTCCCCCTCACCCCATCATCGCATCACCCCGCACCGCCTCCACCACGAACTCCATCACCGCCTTCACCCGTTGCGGCAGGTTCCGCCGCGAGGGATAGACAAGCGTGATCGGCAACCTGGCCGGCGGGAAGTCCGGCATCAGGCTGACGAGGCGGCCGGCCGCGATGTCGGGGCCGGCGAGGATGTGGGAGAGGATGGCAAGGCCCCCGCCCGCCAGGGTGGCGCGATGGATGGCGACGGCGCTGTCGGCCGTCAGCCGCGGGGCGATGCGAAGGCGCGTCTCGTCGGCGCCGTCGGAGAAGGACCATTGGCGCCCGTCGCCGGCGCGGGCGTAGCAGATGCAGTCATGGAGCGGCACCTCCTCCGGCCGCGCCGGGGCGGCGCGCCTGGCGAGATAGCAGGGCGCGGCCACCAGGAAGGCCGTGGTCCAGCCGATGCGCCGGCCCGTCAGGCTGGAATCCTCGACGGCGCCGAGCCGCACTTCGAGATCGATGCCCTCGCCGACGAGATCGGAGGGCGCCTCGCGCAAGAGGAGATCGACGCTGAGGCCGGGATGGCGGGCAAGCAGTTCCGGCAGGCGCTCGGCGAGGGCAAGGCCGAGCGGGGCGGGCAGAGAAAGCCGCACCTTGCCGGCGACGACAGCCTCGCCGGTGCCGGCGCTCTCGCCCAGCGCCTCCACCGCCTCGATCACGCGCAGGGCCATCGGGATCAGTCGCTCGCCCTCGGCCGTCAGCGCCAGGGCCACCGTGGTGCGGTGGAGCAGGCGCACCCCGAGCCGCGCCTCCAGCGCCGAGACCTGGCGCGACACCGCCGGCTGGGTGAGGTCGAGATCGGCAGCCGCCGCGGTGAAGGAGCCGGTCTGCGCCACGCGCAGGAAGGTCCGCAAGGCGCCAACGATGTCCATTCCCCACCCCCATACTTTTGCGCATAGGCCTTATGCCCGGAGTTTAGGCAGGTAAGGCTTTACTGTCCAGCTATTACGGATATTTTATATCCATAAGGATATTATATATCCTTAATAAGGGAAACGGACATGAGCCAGCGCCTGAATTACGCCCAGCAATCCCCGGACCTCTTCAAGAAGCTCTCCGATCTCAGCATGGCCCTGAAGGGCAGCGTGATCGAGGAGAAGCTCCGCGATCTCGTCAACATCCGCGCCTCGCAGCTCAATGGCTGCGCCTTCTGCCTCGACATGCATGTGAAGGAGGCCAAGATCCACGGCGAAAGCGAGCTGAGGCTCTACCATGTCGCGATCTGGCGCGAATCCAACCTGTTCGTGCCGCGCGAGCGCGCCGCTTTGGCCTGGACCGAGGCGGTGACGAAGCTGCCGGAGGGCGGCATTCCCGACGAACTCTATGAGCGCGTGCGCGGCCAGCTTTCGGAGAAGGAGGTTTCCGACCTCACCTTCGCGATCGCCATCATCAACACCTGGAACCGCGCCTCCATCGCCTTCAAGGCGGTGCCGGGCTCGGCCGACAAGCTCTACGGGCTGGATAAGGCCGGGCTGAGCTGAGGACGGAGCGCGGACTTCTCAGCGACATGCCTGCATGTCGCAATGTCCGCTCTTGGAAGCGTTGCGCTCACGAGAAAGGAAAATGCGGACTGGAAGTCCGCGCTCCAGAAAACATCCACCGGCGCCAGAGCCACACTCAACAGGAGGCCAGCATGAGCCTGAACGACACCTTGACGCCCGCCAGGGCCAAACCCGACGACCTCGTGCCCTCGCGCTATGCGGTGCAGATCGGCGAGATCGACGTGCTGATCGTCAGCGACGGCGTGCTGCCGCTGCCGACCCAGATGCTGGGCCACAATGCCGACCCGGCCCAGCGCGCGGCCTGGCTCGACGACATGTTCCTGCCGCAGGACGCCTTCGACTGGGCGCTGAACGTGGTGGTGGTGCGCAGCGGCGCGCAGACCATCCTCATCGATGCCGGGCTGGGGCTCGACCCCGACCTCAACCTGCCGCGGGCCGGCCAGCTGATCAAGCGCCTGGAAGCCGCCGGCATCGATCTCGGCGCCGTGACCGACGTGGTGCTCACCCATATGCATATGGACCATGTCGGCGGCCTGCTGGTCGATGGCGTGAAGGAGCGGCTGCGGCCGGACCTGAAGATCCATGTGGCAGCGGCCGAGGCCAAGTTCTGGGAGGCGCCCGATTTCTCCCATGTCGCCATGCCGGAGGGCTTCCCGGACGCGCTGCGGGCGACCGCCACGCGCTTCGCCAAGGAATATGCCAGCCAGTTGCGGCTGTTCGAGGAGGAGCACGAGGTGGCGCCCGGCGTGGTCGTCTCCCGCACCGGCGGCCATACGCCGGGGCACAGCGTGGTTCGCCTCGCCTCCGGCGGCGACAAGCTGATGTTCGCCGGCGACGCCATGTTCGCGGTCGGCTTCGAGCATCCCGACTGGTTCAACGGCTTCGAGCACGATCCCGAGGAAGCGGCCCGCGTGCGCGTCCGGCTGCTGCGGGAGCTGGCGGGGAGCAACGAGCTGCTGGTCGCCACCCACTTGCCCTTCCCCTCGGTCGGGCGCGTGGCCGTCGACGGCGAGGCCTTCCGCTGGGTGCCGGTGTTCTGGGATTACTGAGCGCTTTGCCCCGGTAGCGCAGCGCCTCCGAGTGCGGACACCCCATCATACGCGCCAAGATGCGGTGAAAGGTGCAACGCCAGCCACTCCTTCGCCCCGTTCTTACGGGGAGAGGGGGCACAGACGTCGAGCCCTATCGGTATCCGGTCATCTCGCCCGCCCCTTCGTCTCGCGTGCGTCTAGGCGAGACGTCCGCGCTCCCGGAACCATCACAAAGGAGATCCCCATGAAAATCGTCATCATCGGCGGCACCGGCCTGATCGGCTCCAAGACCGTCACCCGCCTCGTCGCCAAGGGCCATGAGGTGATCGCCGCCTCGCCCAACACCGGCGTCAACACCATCACCGGCGAGGGCCTCGCCGAGGCGCTCAAAGGCGCGCAAGTGGTGATCGACCTCGCCAATTCGCCCTCCTTCGAGGACAAGGCCGTGCTGGCGTTCTTCGAGACCTCCGGCCGCAACCTGATCGCGGCAGAGAAGGCGGCCGGCGTCGGGCATCACATCGCCCTCTCGGTCGTCGGCACCGAGCGCCTGCAGGACAGCGGCTATTTCCGGGCCAAGCTCGCCCAGGAAAAGCTGATCAAGGCCGCCGGCATCCCCTTCACCATCGTGCACTCCACCCAGTTCATGGAGTTCCTCGGCAGCATCGCCCAGTCCGGCGCGGTGGATGGCAGCGTGCATCTGTCGCCCGCCTTCGTGCAGCCGATCGCCTCCGATGATGTCGCCGACGCCATGGCCGAGGTGGCGCTGGCCGCGCCGGTCAACGGCACGGTGGAGATCGCCGGCCCGGAGCGCTCGCGCCTCAGCGACCTCGTCGCCCGTTATCTCAAGGCCAGCGGCGATCCCCGCACGGTGGTTGTAGACCGCGAGGCCCGCTATTTCGGCGCCCGCCTCGAGGACGGCTCGCTGGTCAGCGACGACAATCCCCGCCTCGGCCGCATCGGCTTCGAGGAGTGGTTCGCCAAGAATCCGAGGAAGTGAGCAGCGGCACCTCGCCGCGAAGAACGCAGGTAGCCTTCTCCACGCAGTGGGGAAGGCTTCCCGCGCCAGATCATCCCCCCAACCAGGAACCCCAGCCATGATCCGCCCGCTTCTCGCCGCCTTCGCAATCTCCGCCTTGCTCACCGCCCCGGCCGCCGCCGACGGCAAGGCCGCCAAGGTCTCGCTCGTCTATGAGCATGAGCTGCCCAATGTCCCCGGCAAGAGCCTGAAGGGCGTGCTGGTCGAATACGGCCCCGGCGGCTTTTCCGAGGGCCACACCCATCCCGCCTCGGCCTTCATCTACGCCACCGTGCTGGAAGGGGCGATCAAGAGCCAGGTCAATGACGGGCCGGTGAAGGTCTACCGCGCCGGCCAGAACTTCTCCGAAATGCCGGGCGACCGCCACGGCGTCAGCGCCAACGCCAGCAAGACCCGGCCCGCCAAGCTGCTGGCGGTGTTCGTGGTCGACACCGCCCAGAAGGAACTGACCTTCCCGCTGCAGAAATAAGGCGTTGCGGCTGGGCTTGGCGCAGCGCGAAAAGCCCCCTCCCCACAGTGGCCGATGCACACATCTCCGCATTGCCAGTCTATGGCGCCGGAAATCCTTCCCCGACTTCGGGGAAGGTGTCATTTCGCAGAAATGACGGAAGGGGGAGAGTGGCACCAATAGGCCGGAAAATGGTGAGAACGCGCACCCTCCCCCACCCGAGCCGGCTTTACCGGCCCGGCGCGCACAAACTGTGCGCGCGACCTCCCCGAAACCGGGGAGGGATTCCCGCGCTTTACCTGTCCTGGTCGAGGGCTTTTCGAGCCGTTCTCGACACGGCCGAGATACCCGCATTTCCCCCCCACCGAGCCCCCAGCCATGGTCGATGATCCCGCCTTCCTGCCCCTCGTGCTGATCGACCTGCTCGGACTTGCCGGCATCATCGTCTGGCATCTCCAGGGGCGCCGGCGCCCGCGGGCGCGCCTGATCGTGCAGATCCTGTTCTTCGCGGCGATGACGGCCCTCGTCGCGTTCAACGGCATCTGGCCGCATCAGCTCGGCGCCAACGAGACCACCGGCCTTGCCGCCTTCGTCGCGAAATCGGCGCGGGTGCTGTGGTGGACGCATCTGGCCTGGGCCGTCATCGGCGTGATGCACATCTATATCGCCATCGACCGCCGGCCCCGCGAGGCCCATCTCCTGCAGGATCTGTTCGTGGCCCTCGCCTATCTCGGCGTCGCCCTCTCGATCTTGGGCTTCGTGTTCGGTGCGCCGGTCGGCACGCTGGTGGCGACCTCCGGCGTGGTCGCCGTCATTCTCGGCCTCGCTTTGCAGAACACGCTCGGCGACGTCTTCTCCGGCATCGCGCTGACCGTGGGGCGCTCCTATGCCATCGGCGACTGGATCGTGCTGAGCGACGGCACCGAGGGGCGCGTGGTCGAGACCAATTGGCGCGCCACCAACCTGGTCACCGGCGCCCATAACCTCGTGGTGCTGCCCAACAGCCTGCTGGCCAAGCTCAGCCTGACCAATCTCAGCCGCCCCGACGAGACCCACTGGATCAGCCAGAGCGTACGGATCGCGGCCAGCCACAACCCGCACGACAGCATCGAGACGCTCAGGGCCGTGCTGCGGGCCTGCGACGAGATCCTCAGGGATCCCGCGCCGATCGTGGCGCTCAAGACGATCGATGCGCTGGCGATCGAGGCCGAGCTGCAGTTCTGCGTGGCCAGTCCGGCGCGCCGCACCCCGGCGCGAAACGAAGTGCTCGACCGGCTCTACCGGACCTATGGCGCGGATGGCCTCGCCTTCGCGCCGGCAGTGGCTCTCATCCAGCCCGCGCCAGCACCCATTCGAAGCTATCCTTCCACAGCTGCTCGGGAATCTCCTGCGACAGGATGCCGACCAGATCGGACAGCCTGACGCTGCGCAGCTTCTCGCGCCAGGCCTCGTCCGCCTCCCACATGATGCGCGCCACGGCGCAGGGCCCGCTCTCGCAATAGCCCTTGGGGCGACAGGGATTGTTGGCGCGGATATTGCTGCACACGAAGGTGCGCGCCGGCCCTTCAACCGCCTCGACGATCTCGAGGAAGGTCAGCTCGGCCGGGGGCCGCGCCAGCCGGTAGCCGCCGGAGGGACCGAGCGTGGTATCGACCAGCCCGGCCTGCGACAAATGCTGCAGGGCCTTGGAGAGATATTCCTTCGGCACGCCGTGGAACTCGGCCAGCGCCTTGGTCGAGAGGTAGCGCCCCGCCGGCAGGCCGGCGAGGATCGCACAGCAATGCAGCGCCCATTCGACTTGGCTTTTCAGGATCATGCGTTCATTCCGCAGCGGCAGTACGCGCCGATAATTACGGATATACGATATCCCTATTGATGCAGCGTGTAAATGCGGGGTGTCCCGGGTGCTCGGACGTCTCGTCCGCTCTTCCTTTCTTTCCTTCCTGCCTGCACAGCGTTTCCAAGAGCGGACTGGAAGTCCGCGCTCCAAAAATCTCCCCCTTCCCCTCATCTTGCGCTATCAAGCGGCCAAACCCTGCCTCGGAGATTTCAACCTTGACCGCTGCCGCCCCCATCGCCCGCGCTTTGCTGTCCGTTTCGGACAAATCAGGCCTGATCGACTTCGCCAAAGGCCTCGCCGCCCATGGCGTCGAGCTGGTCTCGACCGGGGGCACGCGCAAGGCGCTGGAGGAGGCCGGCCTCGCCGTCAAGGACGTCTCCGACCTCACCGGCTTTCCCGAGATGATGGACGGCCGCGTCAAGACGCTGCATCCCAAGGTGCATGGCGGCCTGCTCGCCATCCGCGGCAACCAGGAGCACCGCGCCGCCATGGCCGCGCACGGCATCGGCCCGATCGACCTCCTCGTCGTCAATCTCTACCCTTTCGAGGCGACGCTGGCCCGCGGCGGCAGCTTCGAGGACCTGATCGAGAACATCGACATCGGCGGTCCCGCCATGATCCGCGCCGCCGCCAAGAACCATGACGACGTCACCGTCATCGTCGACGTCGCCGACTACGACGACGTGCTGGCCGAGCTTGCCGAGAACGAAGGGGCGACCAGCCTTACCTTCCGCCGCCGCATGGCCGCCAAGGCCTATGCCCGCACCGGCGCCTATGACGCCGCCATCTCCAACTGGTTTGCGGCCACCCTGGAGGAGGACACCCCCACCTTCCGCGCCTTCGGCGGCACGCTGGCCGAGGCGTTGCGCTATGGCGAGAACCCGCATCAGAGCGCGGCCTTCTACCTCACCCCCGAAAAGCGCCCGGGCGTTGCGACCGCCCGCCAGCTCCAGGGCAAGGCGTTGTCCTACAACAACCTCAACGACACCGACGCCGCCTTCGAATGCGTGGCCGAGTTCGACCCGGCCAAATCGGCGGCGGTGGTGATCGTCAAGCACGCCAATCCCTGCGGTGTCGCCGAGGCGCCGACGCTGCTCGAAGCCTATGAGAAGGCCTTTGCCTGCGACCCCGTCTCGGCCTTCGGCGGCATCATCGCGGTGAACCGCACGCTCGATGCCGACACGGCCCGCAAGATCGTCGAGATCTTCACCGAAGTGATTGTCGCCCCCGACGCCAGCGAGGACGCCATCGCCATCATTTCGGCCAAGCGGAACCTGCGCCTGCTCGTCACCGGTGCCCTGCCCGATCCGCGCGCGGAGGGCCTTACCGCCAAGACGCTGGCGGGCGGCCTGCTCGTGCAGTCGCGCGACAATGCCGTGGTCGACGACATGACGCTGAAGGTGGTGACCAAGCGCGCACCCACGCCCGAGGAAATGGCCGACCTTACCTTCGCCTTCCGCATCGCCAAGCATGTGAAGTCCAACGCCATCGTCTATGTGAAGGACGGCGCCAGCGTCGGCATCGGCGCCGGCCAGATGAGCCGCGTCGATTCGGCCCGCATCGCCGCCGCCAAGGCAGTCGACGCCGCCAAGTTGGCGGGCCTACCGGAAACCCTGACCAAGGGTTCGGTGGTGGCGTCGGACGCCTTCTTCCCCTTCGCGGACGGCCTGGAGGCCGCGGTGGCGGCCGGTGCCACCGCCGTGATCCAGCCGGGCGGCTCGCAGCGCGACGCCGAGGTGATCGCCGCCGCCGACGCGGCCGGCCTTGCCATGGTGTTCACCGGCACGCGCCACTTCCGGCATTAAGGCCCACCGAACGGGGCGCAAACGGCCTTCTCCGCACGGTGGGAAGGCTGTTTGCTCTTTATGCGTGGTGGCAATAGGCAAAGCGGCGGCTGACCAGCTCGCGCCGCCGACGTCTCCTGCCTGTTCCCACAGGTATAGCTGCCCGGCCTCGCAATGACGCATCCAGGCTGTCGTAATGCCCTGGCCCGGTCGCAGCCTCAACCCTTCTGTCCACAGCCTATAGCTGTAGATGATCCCACAGTTGAACTGCCGACAGGCCCGGTGATAGTTTCGCTCTGAAATCCATAAGCTTGCAGCAATCTTTTGGATTTCATTGGGGTACTGAGGAGACTTGGGGTGCCGGAAAAGTTTGGAATGAAGCCATTTTTTGCGCGCGTGGTCGCGGCCGCCGGCTTGGCGTTGGCGATGGCTGCCCCATCGGTAGCCGAGGAGGCAGCCCGGGTGGTGCATCAGGGCAGCGTGCAGACCAGCGTTCCGGCCGGCGTCACGGTGATCGTCAAGAAGATCACGCTGGGCGATGACGCCACGGTGGTCAGCCTCGTCGCCTCCTTCGACAGCCGGCAGACCAATCGCGTCAATCTCAACGACGTCAACGCCTTCCTCGACATCGGCAACGACCAGAAGCTCAGCCTGCGTCAGCCCGAGGACAATCCCTATCTGATGATCCAGAACGGCCAGAGTATGGATGGCGAACTGGTGTTTCCCGGCCGCATTCCGGCCGATGCCGGCGAGGTCCGGCTGGTCTTCAACGACGGCAATGCGGGCGATGACCTCAACGCCCCCGGCCTGACGCTCAAGATCCCGGTCAAGGCGCAATGAGGCGCCTCGGCGCCGCCGCGGCGCTGCTGGGCCTGGCTCTTCCGGCGCTGCCGGCCTCGGCCCTCATTATCGAGCATCGCCGCGAGCCGATCGGCGGGCAGCCGACCGCGTTTCGCCCCAGCGATATCGGCGCGAGCCGCTGGGACCCCTATGCCTTGCCATCCACGCGCTTTACGCCGCAGGCTCCGGCAAGCCGGCTCGGCCCGGCCGGCAGGGCGACCAGCCTGCGCCTCAGGGAGGTGCCGGCCAAGCTGCGCAGCCGCACGCAGGCGTTGCTCGAGCAGTTCGGTGCCCGCGAGAGCGAGGGCAAGATCCTGATCAGCCTGCCCGGCGACGTGCTGTTCGACTTCGACAAGACCGCCATCCGCGCCGATGCCAAGCCCGTGCTGGCACGGCTCATCGAGGTGCTCAAGGCCTTCCCCAAGGCGCCTGTAGAGATCGGTGGCCATACCGACGCCAAGGGCGAGGACGACTACAATCTCGCTTTGTCCGAACGCCGGGCCGCCTCGGTCAAAGCCTATCTCGCCCGCGGCAAGATCGGTCCCGCGCGCCTGGCCATCAAGGGCTATGGCGAGACTCGCCCCATCGCGCCCAACCAAAAGGCCGGCGGCGCCGACGATGCCGAGGGCCGCCAGCGCAACCGCCGGGTCGAGTTCGAGATCGGCAAGCCGCCCGAATAACGGGCGCTTGCGTCCCGGCGACCAAGCAACCATCACGATCAAGCGAAAGGCGACACCATGGCATTGATTCCCTGCCCTGCCTGTACCCAGCGCGTCTCGGAACAGGCGCTCGCCTGCCCATCCTGCGGGCATCCGATAGCCGCCGTCGGCGAGGGCAAGCAGACGGCCATCCGCGTGCTGGGCGGCGTCGCCGGCACCTATGTGTCGGCCAACGCCCTGGTGCAACTCGTGCTCGGCGTGGTGTTCTGCATCAGCGTGGCCGCGGTGATCATGACGGTCATCATCGTCAACGGCTGAACCGCGGCACCGGCTCAGACCGCCACCTTGGTGCAAATCTCGACCAGGCAACCATTGTTGTCGCGCACATAGGCGACGATCTGGCCCCAGGGCTTCTGCGCCGGCGGCGACACCGCCTGCGCTCCTGCGAACAGGGCCTTCTTGCAGGCGAGTTCGACATCGTCGACCACCAGCGCGATCTCGATGCCCGCCGGCGGCGCATCCGGCCGGTTGGGCTGGAAGGGGCCGGTCATGTCGGTGACGAAGCGTTCATCGGCAAAGCACAGCGAGGTCTCGCCGGTGACGAGTTCGGCGAACTGCCCCTCGGCGATGAAGCGTGTCTCCAGCCCGAAGGCCTGCTTGTAGAAGGCCGAGGTCTCGACGACGTCACGGACATAATGGACGACATAACCGAGCTTCATGGACGTGTTCCCTGTTTGTTCACTTAAGCGATAAGACAAAGAGCCAGTCTTGTCCAGTCCGAGAAGCGGGATTTTGGGGTGAGTCGAGAGACACTCCCTCACCCCTGGCCTTTCACAGCGGCTTGTAGGCGATCGCCTCGATCTCGATCTTGATGTCGATCATCAACCGGGCTTCCAGCGTGGTGCGTGCCGGCGGGTTGGCGGGGAAATAGCTGCCATAGACCTTGTTGAAAGCACCGAAATCGCGGGCATCGGCCAGGATCACGGTGGTCTTGACCACGTCCTCCAGCCCGGCCCCGGCCAGGGCCAGTGCCTTGCCGAGATTCTCCATCACCTGGCGGGTCTGCGCCTCGATGCCACCCGGCACCACCGAACCGTCCGGCAGGGTCGGCACCTGGCCGGAAATGTGAATGCTGTCACCCGCCCGAACGGCCGGGGACAGGGGGACATGGGAGGTGCCGAAATGCTGCTTGGTCATGGGAATTCCTTCAGAGCGATCAAAGACACGGCACTTGCCGCCCCCTCGCCCCACCTGCGGGGAGAGGGTAAGGGTGAGGGGCAGCATGGATGTCTGCCAAAACAAACGCTGAGCCGCCCCTCACCTCTATCCTCTCCCCGTAAATACGGGGAGAGGAGGCGCAAGCGTCGCGCTCATTTGTCACTCTTATCATCTCGCCCCACCGCTACGAGGCAGCAACACACGCGGATCGCTGTCTTACTTCACCGCACCTAGCGCCAGGCCGCGCATCAGATAGCGCTGCAGCCAGGTGAACAGGATCGCGATCGGGATGGTCGCCGCCAGGGCGGCCGCCATCACATAGTTCCATTCCACCGTGTAGCGCCCGGCCACCAGGTTCACCACCTGCAAGGGCAGTGTATAGGCCTCCTGCTTGCGCAGCATGGTGAGGGCGATGACATATTCGTTCCAGGCATTGATGAAGGTGAAGATCGCCGTCACCGCCATCGCCGGCAGCGCCAGCGGCAGGAATACCTTGACCAGCGTGGCGAAGGGACCGGCGCCCTCGATCCAGGCCGCCTCCTCCAGATCCTTGGGGATGGTGGAGAAATAGCTCTGCAGCATCCACACCGCGAAGGCGAGGTTGAAGGCAATGTAGATGAAGGTCACGCCGCTCAGGCTGTCGATCAGCTGAAAACCGAGGCGGTTGCCGAGTTCCACCAGGAGACGGAACAGGCCGAAGACCAGCACGATAGGTGACAGCATCTGCGAGATCAGCAGGAACTGCCGGAAGGCCCCGCGCGCGGCGAAGCGGTAGCGGCTGAGCGCATAGGCGGCGGGAATGGCGACGAGCACCGTCAGCACGGTGGTGACCAGCGACACGATCAGCGAATTGACGAGCGCCGGCCCGAAGGCGGTCTCGGTATACATGGTGATGAAATTGCTCCAGACCGGCCGGCTCGGCCACCAGGAGGAGGACAACATCTCCTCCGTCGGCTTGAGCGCAGTCACCAGCATCACGGCGAAGGGAAAGAGCGTGAGGACGACCAAAGGCGCCAGCAAGACCCAGTAGAGGATGGAGCGTTTGAGCTTGCTCATGCCTGTTCCTCCTCGCGCATGGCCAGCCGCACATAGATGATGGCGAAGACGAGCAGCAGCCCGAACATGATGATCGACACCGCTGCCGCCTCGCCGAACTTACCCAGGCGGAAGGCGAGCTTATAGAGATAGGTCACCAGGATGTCGGTGGAATTGGCCGGGCCGCCCTGCGTGGTCACCCAGATGATCGGGAAGGAATTGAACACGTTGATGGTGTTCATCACCAAGGCGATGTTGATGAAGGGCTTCAGCAGGGGCAGCGTGATGTGGGTGAATTGCTGCCAGCGGCTCGCGCCCTCCACCGCGCCGGCATCGTAGAGATCGTCGGGCACCGAGGAGAGGCCGCCGAGGAAGATCGTCACCGTGAAGGGAATCGAGACCAGGATGCCGATCAGGATCTGCATCGGGAAGGCGGTGGAGGCGTCCGCCAGCCATTCGATATTGCCGTCGATCAGCCCCAGGCCCCGCAGCCCGGAATTGAGCATGCCGCTCTCGCCGTTGAGCGCCCAGCGCCAGACCACCGCCGTCATGGCGAGCGACACTGCCCAGGGCAGCATGATGATGACGCGGGCCAGGCTCCGCCCGTAGAAATCGTCGTTGAGGATGAGGGCGATCGGCACAGAGACGATCAGCGTGCCAGCCACCACGCCCACAGTCCAGACCAGCGTGCGCCACAGCGCCGCGAGAAAATCGGGATCGGCGAACAGGGCCTGGAAATTGGCGAGGCCCGAAAACTCCCTGAGCATGCCGAAACGGTTGACGTCATGCAGCGAAATCTGGCCGATCTGGTAGAGCGGCCAGAAGATGATGAAGGCCGCCATCAGGAAGCTCGGCAGGATCAGAAGATAGGGTGTCGCACGCCCCATGCAGTGTGTGTCTCCTCGGCGCGAAGGGAATGGCTGATTGGTCTTTTACAGCACGAACTGTGCTGCCCCTCACCCTTACCCCAGTCCACTCCAAAAAGGAGTGGACTGGGGTAAGGGTGAGGGGCAGCGTATCGCTTACCCATGGAGCAGCGATCATTCGCTGCCGCCTCCACCCGTCATCCTGTTACTTCTTGGCGAGGATGCCGTTGACCTTGGCGGCAGCTTCCTTGAGCGTCGGCTCGATCTCGCCCTTGCCCAGATAGATGGTCTGGATCGCGTTGGAGGTCGTCTGGGCAATGTCCTCCCAGCCTGGGATCACCGGCGCGAAGATGGCGTTGGGCAGGAGGGAGGCGAACACCTTCAGGTCCGGATCGTCGGCGAAATGGGGATCCTGGGCTTCCTTGGCGTTCACCGGCAGGAAGCCTTCGTTCTTGTCGAAGGCGGTGCGCTGCTCGGTGGAGAACAGGAAGACGAGGAATTTGAAGGCCTCGTCCTTTACCTTGGAGTTCTCGAACAGCACGATCGAATCGGTCACGCCATAGGTAAAGGGCTTGCCTTCAGGCCCGACCGGGATCGGCGCCACGCCATATTTCAAATTGGGCGCTTCCTTCTTGATCTGGCCGGAGAGGAAGGGCGCGGTGATCACAGTGGCGACCTTGCCCTGCTTGAACAGGTTCTGCACGTCCTCACGGGCATAGGAGGTCACACCCGGCTCGGTGAGGCCGCCGTCGATGAAGCCCTTATAGAGCTTGGCGGCATCAATAGCCGCTTGGCTGTCGAGGCCGGACTTGCCGTCCTTGACGATCGTCCCGCCATTGGCCCACAGCCCGTAGTAGAAATAGACGTCCGTCTCGATTTCCTTGCCCTGCAGGCCGAAGGGAGCCACGTCAGGCGAAGACGCCTTGATCTTGGCGGCGGCGGCCTGGAAATCGGTCCAGGTCTTGGGGAACTCGGTCACGCCGGCTTTGGCGAAGACGTCCTTGTTGTAATACATGCCGCGGGCGGAAGCCGCGATCGGCAGACCGTAGGTCTTGCCGTCCATCACCGAAGGCGACAGGAAGGTCGGGATGAAGCTGCCCTTGAACTCGGGCGTGATGTAGCTGTCGAGCGGAGCGACCACACCCTGCGAGACATAATCGAGCAGCCAGCGCGTGCCGATGATCGAAAGATCGGCATTGGTGCCGGCCGAAATGTCGGTGGTCAGCTTCTGCTGAAGATTGTCCCACGGCACCACTTCGATCTCGACCTTGGTGTCGGGATTGGCTTTCTGGAACGCCTCCGCGGCTTCCTTGAAATAGGGGCCGGTCGCCTTCGAATATTCGGCGATGGTCACGCGCACCGTGCCCGCCTGTGCCGTGGCGGCGCAGGCCAGGAGACTGGCGCCTGCGAGCAGCATCGCCATCCGTCCGATCATTGTCATGAAACGTCCCCGTCCTTGTCATTGCTGCGGTCGTTGCCGCGCCCCCGCGCGCCTCGCCGCAAGAGGGCGCTAATGTTCCCCGTAATCGAAAACCGCGCAAGCAGATTTGACCAATCGGCACACAGCCGACGTGGAATTGTCAGTCCTATCGCATTACCCCCAATCTTCACTGGCGGGAGGCGGCATGCGGCTTTGCCTTCGCGCCATCGGCATGCATAGATGGCGCCTGTTTTCGTTCGCAAAGAACCATCCGTTCTCACGAGTCTCCCGATGTCCGATCCTGCCAGCCACCCCGATCCCTTCGGCCTCTCGGGGCGCCATGTCCTGGTCACCGGCGCCGGCGGGGGCATAGGGCGGGCAATGATCGAAGCCTTCCGCCACGCCGGCGCCATGGTCTCCGGCGCAGACAGGGATGCGTCCCTCCTGGAAAGCCTGCCTCTGCAGCACCGACTCGTTTTCGACCTCACCGACGCCAAGGCCTGCACCGATGCGATCACCGGATTGGTGGCACAGGGCAACACGCCTGACATCCTGGTCAACAATGCCGGTTTCACCCGCGCCGAGACGCTGGATGACGTCGACGACGCGGTCTGGGAAAGTGAGTTGGCCATCAACCTCACCGGCGCTTTCCATGTCACCCGGCCCGTGATGGAAGCGATGGTGGCGCGCGGCGGCGGCTCGGTCGTCTTCATCGCCTCGGTCAACGGGCTCGGCCATTACGGCAACCCGGCCTATTCGGCCGCCAAGGCCGGGCTGATCGCCTATGCCAAGTCGATCGCGGTGGAAGCCGGCCGGAACGGCATCCGCGCCAATGTGGTCTGCCCCGGCTCGGTGCGCACACCGGCCTGGGACCATCGCCTTGCCAAGGATCCGACGATCCTCGAAGATGTCGTCTCCCATTACCCTCTCGGGCGGATGGTGCGCCCCGAGGACGTCGCCAATGCCGCCGTCTTCCTGGCCTCCCCGCTCGCCGCCGGCGTGACGGGGGCGGTCCTGCCGGTCGATGGCGGCCTGACCGCCGGCAATCTGCGCTTCGTGCGCGACATCATCGAGAGGAGGTCGTGACATGGCGGGCCTGCAGGTCAAGGCGCTGCAAAAGCGATATGGCTCGGCCGTGATCCTCAAGGGCATCGACCTCGATGTCCGCGACGGCGAATTCGTGGTGCTGGTCGGCCCCTCCGGCTGCGGCAAGTCCACGCTGCTGCGCATGATCGCCGGTCTCGACGAGATTTCGGACGGGGAATTGTGGATCGGCTCGAAGCTTGCCAACAAGCTGTCGCCGCAGCAGCGCAACATCTCCATGGTGTTCCAGAGCTACGCTCTGTTTCCGCACATGACGACGCGCGCCAATATCGGCTTTGGCCCGCGCATGCGCGGCGAGAGCGCCCAATCGATCGAGCCGCGCGTCAAGAAGGCCGCCGGCGTGCTCAATCTCCACGACTATCTCGACCGCTATCCCCGCCAGCTCTCCGGCGGCCAGCGCCAGCGCGTTGCCATGGGCCGCACCATCGTGCGCCAGCCCGAGTTGTTCCTGTTCGACGAGCCGCTCTCCAATCTCGACGCCAAGCTGCGCGTGCAGATGCGCACCGAGATCAAGGCGCTGCACCAGGACCTGAAGACCACCATCGTCTATGTCACGCATGACCAGATCGAGGCTATGACCATGGCCGACCGCATCGTGGTGATGAATGCCGGTCATATCGAGCAGGTCGGCACGCCGCTCGAACTCTACGACCGGCCGGCCAACCGCTTCGTGGCGAGCTTCCTCGGCTCGCCCTCGATGGGCTTCATTCCCGGCACGGTCGAGAAGGGCGACGGCATACCCCGTTTGCGAACGCAGAACGGTCTCTCGCTGCCGATGGGCGACAGCACCGCTACCTCCGGCCAGGCCGTCGAGATCGGTATCCGCCCTGAGCATTTCCTGCTCGGCAATGAACAGAACGGCTTTCCCTTCGTGGTCGGCGTGGTCGAGCCCACCGGGGCGGAGACCCATCTGTTCGGTACCATCGACGGCATCGCGATGCGCGCCGTGTTCCGCGAGCGCCTGTCGCCCCAGCCGGGCGAGACGCTCCACCTCAATGTCGACCGTGCGAATGTCCACGTCTTCGATCCGCAGAGCGGTGCGCGGTTGTAAGGCGGGAGGCTAGGGATTTCGTGCCTCTGGTCTCGCTGAGGGTCGTGCGAGACGGGGTGGTCAATGAAGAGACTCGACGCTCGCGCCCACTCGCCCCGCTTCTTGCGGGGAGAAGTAAGGTGAGGGGCAGCGATAAGTCCGCACATACTGCACAGCCCCTCACCCCTGCCCTCTCCCCGTAAACGGGGCGAAGGGGGTCTCAGTGTCGCGCCAGCTATTCAAACCGTTTTCCTTTCAGGACCTTGCATGCCCTTCGACACCAATCCCTTCCCCGACGATCCCGAACGCCACGCCCTGTGGGAGATGCTGGTCCGCCGCGACATCGAGGCCTATCTCAAGGCGGACTGGCCGGCGGTGGAGGGCGATTTCCTCGCCGAAAGCTTCTTCGGCCTGAGCGGCCTCAAATCCGCCAATCCGGACGAATGGCGCATGATCTTTCCGCGCCTCGATGATTACCGCGACCGCTGGCTGAGCCAGGCCAGGCTCTCGGCGGCCACCGCCTATGCCGAACCGCGCCGCGAGGCGCTCTATCGCATCACTTCGCTGCAAGAGATCGACATCAACGGCGAGCGGGCGGTGGCACACAAGAAGTTCGACGGCACCATCGCCAAGGCCGACGGCAGCATCGATGCCATCAACTGGCAGACCCTTTATCTGTGCAACCGGGTCGACGGAAACTGGAAGATCGCCGGCTTCGTCGGTTACCTGCCCAATCCGATGGGGACAGCAAGCTGAGCAGGGCGGGCTGACATCGACGCTATTGCCGCCCCGTGCCATGGTTTGGGCTGAAGCCTCCGACAACAACGAAAAGATGGCCGGGAATGCGCGTCAATCATGAAAGTCCGTCCCTCCGACGCAAGCTGCCCTTCTCTATCGCCCTCCTCTTCGTTGTAGGCAGCGGCATCGCCCTGGCAGCCTGCGCATCGGGAAGCGGCATCGACAAGCGGCAGGTCCGTCAGGACGCCGCCGCCAGATGCGCCAGCGCCCAGGACAAAACCGGTTGCCAGCAAGCCCAAAGCCGGCGGCTTGTCGACGAGGGGTACACCTCGATCTGCCGCGCCAAGGGGCTGGCGGACCATTCCCCGGCGATGAAACGCTGCAGGGGCGAACTTGCCTATGCCGACTGCGTCCGCACCATCAGCGATTATCAGGGCTACGCCGCCCAGATGAATCCGCGCGGCCCCTGGGAAGCCCCACCCAGCGCCGTCTGCAAGAGCCATCTGGTCGCGGATTGAGCAGGATTTTACGGTGCGGGAGGCTCACTCGGCGCCTCCCGCGCCTCGTCCCTACAGCTCCCCCTTCTTCAGGCTGGAAGCGATGAAGTCGGCCTGCCGGATGGCGAGCGCCACGATGGTCAATGTGGGATTCTCCGCGCCTCCGCTGGTGAACTGGCTGCCATCCGAGACGAACAGATTCTTGATGTCGTGCGTCTGGCCGTGCTTGTTGACCACGCCATCGGAAGCCTTGGCACTCATGCGGTTGGTGCCGAGATTGTGGGTGGAGGGATAGGGCGGCGTCGGGAAGGTCCTGACGGCGCCCACAGCCTCATAGATCGCCCGCCCCTGCCGATAGGCATGGTTGCGCATGGCGGTGTCGTTCTCGTGGTCGTCGAAATGCACATTGGCGACCGGCATGCCCGCCTTGTCCTTGGCGCTTGCATGCAGGGTGATGCGGTTGGCCTCGCTCGGCATGTCCTCGCCGACGATCCACATGCCGGCCATGTGGTCGTAACTGTCGAGGGCGGAGGTGAAGGATCGCCCCCAGGCGCCGGGATCGAGGAAGGCTGCCATGAAGGGCAGGCCGAGCGACAGCGTCTCCAGCTCATAGCCGCCGGCGAAGCCGCGCTTGGGGTCGTGGCGCGCCTCGTCCCGCACGATGCCGGCCATGGTAGTGCCGCGATACATGTGCACCGGCTTTTCGAAAACGCCGTAGACCGAGCCGGTGGTATGGCGCATGTAGTTGCGGCCGACCTGGCCGGAGCTGTTGGCCAAGCCGTCCGGGAACAGGTTCGAGGCCGAGTTGAGCAGCAGACGCGGGCTCTCAATGGAATTGCCGGCAACCGCGACGACGCGCGCCTTCTGGCGCTGCGTCTTGCCGTCCTTGTCGAGATAGACCACGCCGGTGACCTTGCCCTTCGCATCATGCTCGATCTTGACGGCCTGGCTGTTCGGCCGAACCTCGAGATTGCCGGTCTCCTCTCCCTTCGGGATCTCGGCATAGAGGGTCGACCATTTCGCGCCCGATTTGCAGCCCTGGAAACAGAAGCCGATCTGCTGGCAGGAGCCGCGCCCGTCGCGCGGCTGGCTGTTGATCGCCATGCGCCCGGTATGCACTTCCTTGTAGCCGAGCTTCTTGGCGCCGGCTTCCAGCACCTTGTAGTTGTTGTTGCCGGGCAGGCCGGGAATGTTGTTGGTGCGTGTCACCCCCATCTTGTCCTCGGCCTTGGCATAATAGGGCTCGAGTTCGGCGAGGGTGATCGGCCAATCCAGAAGATTGGCACCCGGCAGGCTGCCATAGGTGGAACGGATCTTGAACTCGTGTTCCTGGAGGCGCAGCGAGGCGCCGGCCCAGTGCACGCTCGATCCGCCGACCGCCTTGACGATCCAGGCCGGCAAATTGGGGAAGTCCTTGTGCACGCGCCAGCTTCCGGAAGTGGTGCGCATGTCCTTCCAGGCGAGTTGGCCGAAGCTCTCCCACTCGTCGTTGACGAAGTCCTCGATCTCGTAGCGGCCGCCTGCTTCCAGGATCACGACCTTCACGCCCTTGAGGGCCAGTTCGGTGCCCAGCGTGCCGCCGCCGGCGCCGGAGCCGACGATCACCACGACGGAATCGTCGTTCAGATCAAAAGGAGCTGCCATGGTTCTGTCTCCTCCAGGGCGTCTTGCGCATGGACGGGCTCGTCTCAGGCCGCAAGGACGCGTCGAACCAAAGAATGAGAGTAAAAATGCGTTCTCGCTGAAACGCGCTTTGCTCGGGAATGGGTGCCGCCGGCAGGAAGACCCGGCCGGTCAGAATGATCGAGGGAATCCGGTTTCTGCAGGCCGGGTCAGAGCCACTCGATGTCGGAGAAGCCACGGTTGATGTAGCCGCCCTTGTCGGCGGAGGAGCCCTCATAGCCGAAGAGCGGCCAGACCTCCTTCTGGTTGTAGAGGCCGACCACGAGGCCTGAGCGCACGGCACCGAAGAAGGGCGATGCCTCGACCTTTCGAAGGATCGCAAGCCTCTCCTCTTCCCAGCCGAGATCGGCGTAGCGCTTGCCCCCTGCTGCGGCGGCCAGCCCGTCCAGCGTGGTCACGCCATCCTCGAACAGCGCCTTGCTGGCCGCATCCTTGCCCGCCTTGGCATCGAAGTCCTTGACGGCAATGGCGTAATAGCGATCGGGCAGCCGGTCGTGGGGATAGATGTCGCGCGACATCCGGATCAGCGTTTCCAGCGTCTCCGGCTTCAGCGTGGTGGCGTCCAGCGCCCAGGCCTCCCGCGGGCAATAGAGCGCGCCGCCGGAGACCACCAGCGCAACGCCGGTCGCAGCCGAGACGATAAAACCGCGACGGGACAGTTCACCCGCCTGCCTGGCTTTCTTCATGTTGTCCTCCCTGCATGTTGCGCCGGGGCTGCCATCGGCGCCCCGGTCTGCCGTTCTTGTGACGCCGAGCGGCCGCCTACAGGCGGCCGTTGGGCTATTTGTAGCGCCCGCCCCGCTGCAGCACCTCGATCTTGTAGCCGTCCGGATCCTGGATGAAGAAGAAGCGAGCGGCTCCCGAGCCATCCGGGAAGGACAGGGTCTTCAAATCGCCGGGTGCGAGGCCGAGGGCCGAGATCTTCGCATGCGTCGCAGCAAGGTCCGGCACGGAGATCGCCAGGTGGCCATAGCCGTCCCCGAGCTGATAGGGCTCGGTACGACCCTTGTTGACCGTCAGTTCCAGCTCGAAGCCGGTCTCGTCGCTAAGATAGATCAGGGTGAAGCTCTCGAAGGCGAAGCGGCCGGCGACATCCAGCCCAAAGGCCTTGCGATAGAAATCGACCGAACGCTCCTCGTCGAGAACGCGGATCATGCTGTGAATCATGCCCATGGGAACTGGCCTCTACTTTTGAACGCTGAGTGACTTGAGATAGGCAATGATCCGCGCCCGCTTGGCGGGATCGGCCTGGCGATAGGGCATGGTGGTGCCCGGCTTAAAGGCCTGGGCATTGGTGATCCACTTGTCGAGGCTGTCGCCATCCCAGGCGAAGCCGGCATTGGCGAGGGCCGCCGAATATTTGTAACCCGGATAGGTTCCCGCCTTGCGGCCGACGATCTCGGCCAGGTTCGGCCCCTGGCGTGGACCCGCCTTGGGATCGACGACATGACAGGTGCCGCAGCTGGTGACGAACTGCTTCTGGGCGGCGACGAGATCGTCGTCCGCCTGGGCGGTGGAGATGCCGAGCAGCCAGGCTCCCGCCATGACGGCAAGCGCCTTGCCCATCCCTCCTTGCGTCCCACCCATCATGACCGCCTGTTTGGTTTGCGACTATGGACAGGAGGTTAGGTGCCGGCTTCAGACACCGGGTAGTAATATTGCATTACACGTCGAGAATTCGGAAAATAGGTTGTCTTCAGCCAAAGCAGCGCGAAGCCCTGGCAGAACCGAGAGCAACGGCTGCCGGCCCTACTCCGCGGCGACGAGATCGAAGGCGGCAGGCCGGCGCGAAGCGGCCGGTCGCAGCTCGGCGACATATTTCAGGCAGCAGCAGCGCAGGAGCGAGGTAAAGTTGCGGACGTCGCCGTGAAGGTCCAGCACTTCGTCATGCAGGCGGGTGACGAAACGGCCGAGCGACATGCCCTGGTCGACCGCAAGCTCCTCCAGAATGTCCCAATAGACGGCTTCGAGGCGAATCGAGGTCGCGTGCCCGCCGATACGCACCGAACGCGTATGCGTCTCATAGGTCTCCGGCGGCTGGGAGGCGAACAGATGGCACATGGCATTCCCCCGATCGGTGCGTCCTTGCAATGCCTGCCGATTGCGGCACGTCGCAAAACGCTTTGCTTTCTTTGACTCTTTCCAAAGAGAGCGGGTCTGTCAATCGATGAACGTCGCGCCCGGGCGTTGCTGGTATCGGGATGCTATTTCGCGCCTGCTCGCCGAACCCTGAGCTCGTTGCCGGCCTTGGCATCGAGGCCGATCATGTCGAGGATGGCGATGAAGGCGATCAATCCGATCACCGCGAAGGCGATCTGGAAATCGATCAGCGGCAGCGAGCCGTTCGTGCCCGGGAACCACAGCTCGGCAAGGCGCAGTGCTGCGGCAGCCACGCCGACGCCCAGGCCCATCGACATCTGTTGGGCGACGTTGAAGAGGGTGTTCGCCCCGCTCATGCGCGCTTCCGGCACGTCGGCGAAGGCGATGGTATTGAGGGCGGTGAACTGCATCGACCGCGTCAGGCCACTGGCGAACAGCAAGGCGCAGATCAGCGGGAAGGGCGTCGCCGGTGTCAGCAGCGCATAGGAAGAGATCAGCACGGCGTTGGCGAGGCCGTTGCCGAGCAGCACCTGGCGGAAGCTGAAGCGCCGCAGCACCGGCGTGGTGAAGGGCTTCATCACGATATTGCCGGCAAACACCCACAGCACCAGCAGGCCGGCCTGGTAGGCATCGAGCCCGAAGGCGAGCTGGAACATCAGGGGCGCCAGGAAGGGCACCGCGCCGATGGCGACGCGGAACACTGAGCCGCCCAAGATGGTGATGGAGAAGCTGCGGATGCGCAGGGCCCAGGGATCGACCAGGGGATGCTCAGCCCGCCTTGCATGGAGAACGGCGACTGTCGTGACCACGGCGCTCGCCGCCAGCCAGATCGCCGCCAGGGACATCGAGCTGTCCTGTCGCGAGATCAGGTCGAGGCCGTACATCAGGCCGAAGCAGGCAACGCCGATCAAGACGAAGCCGGTCCAGTCGAACGGCTTGGCGCCATCCGGCTTGCCGGCGGGGATCAGCTTCATGGTGAGGATGAAGCCGATGATGCCGAGCGGCACGTTGAGGAAGAAGATCCAGTGCCAGGTCGCATAGGTGGCGAGGAAGCCGCCGATGGGCGGGCCGAGCACGGGCGCCGCCAGGCCCGGCCAGGTGATGGTGGCGATCGCCCGCATCAGGTCCTGCTTGGCGGTATTGCGCAGCACGATCAGCCGCCCCACCGGCACCATCAGGGCGCCGCCGACGCCCTGCAGGATCCGCGCCGCCGTGAAGACCGGCAGGCTGGAACTGAGGCCGCACAGGATCGAGGCCACGGTGAAGATTACGATGGCCCAGCCGAACACGGCACGCGGGCCATATCTATCGGCGACCCAGCCGCTCGCCGGGATCAGCACGGCCAGAGTGAGCAGATAGGCAGAGATGCCGATATTGAGGTCGATCGGCTGCACGCCGAAGGATTCGGCCATCTGTGGCAGGGCGCTGACCACCACCGTGCCGTCCAGCATCTCCATGAAATAGGCGCCTGCGACGAGAAAGGCCAGGATGGAACTGCTCGCCGGCTTGGATGTCATGAAAGTCGGTTCCGAAGGCTGAAGGCGGCGGAAAGTTTCTGCCGCGCCATTGGTCGGACCATAGAAAAAGAAGACGAGACTGGAAAGGAAAAGCTGAAGATGGACCTAAAAGAGAACGATCGTTTCCAAATTCATTTTCACGCATAGGCCCTGACGAAGAAGGCTACGGTCATGCCGATCGCGATCACCAACGTAGCGAGGCGCACGGCGGCGGATGGCAGACGGCGGCCCGCCTGGGCACCGAGATAGCCGCCCGCGAGCGCCCCGCCTCCCACCATCAGCGTCTGCGTCCATTCCACCGCCCCGGCGAGCGCGAAGCAGAGGACGGCGGCGCTATTGGCGGCGGTGACCATCAGCGTGCGCGCTGGGTTCAGCGCCTTGAAGTCGGCTCCATCGAGCAGGCTCCAGGCCGCGATCATCATCAGCCCGACGGCGCCGCCGAAATAGCCGCCATAAAGGCCGAGCAGGACCTGGATCGCCAGCACCACGGCAGGTCCCGCCGTCAGCCGCGCCCGCAACACAGCGCCGAGCCGAGGCCCGGCCGCCAGCATGAGGGTGGCGACCAGCAAGAGCCAGGGAAGCAGCTGGTCGAACATCGAGGTCGGCGTCCACAAGAGCAGCAGCGCGCCTGCCAAGCCGCCGGCCAGCGTAACCGCGAGCATCCATCCAGCCGGCGCGCCGCAGATCGGGTCAAAGCCGCTGCGATAGACATAAGCGCTGGCCGCGCCGCCGGGATAGAGCGCCACCGTACTCGAAGCATTCGCCGCAACCGAAGGCACGCCCGCAGCGATCAGGGCCGGCAGCGTCACGAAGGAACCGCCGCCCGCCATGGCGTTCATCGCGCCAGCAAGCAGCCCGGCACCAGCAAGCAGGAGAAAATCGGACATGCAGGCTTCCTGACATTCGGCCGTCTGCTTGACAATCGGGAAGATCCGATCCCTTCCTTCGGATAAAACGAAGGAAAGGATCATGCGTTTCGATCTCACGGATTTGCGCCTGTTCGAGGCAGCGGTACGGGCTGGCAGCATTTCCGGCGGAGCCGAGCGCATGCATATGGCACTTGCCTCCGCCAGCGCCCGGGTGAGCGGCATGGAGGCCGCGCTCGGCACCGCCCTCCTCACCCGAAGCCGCCGCGGCGTCGAGCCGACCGCCGCCGGGCGGGCGCTCCTGCATCACGCCCGCACCATCACCGCCCAGGTCGAGCAGATGCGCGGCGAGCTGCTGTCCTTTTCCTCCGGCCTCAAGGGCGAGATCCGCATGTTGTCGAACACCGCCGGGCTGGTCGAGCTGGTGCCGGCGGCACTGCGCGTCTTCCTGGCCAGCCATCCCGGCGTCGATATCGATCTGGAGGAAAGAACCAGCGCCGAGATCGTCGAGGCTGTCAGCGCCGGCACGGCCGAATTCGGCGTGATCGCTGCTACCGCCGATCTGGCCGAACTGGAAACACGCGCCCTCGGCGTTGATCGCCTGGTGGCCGTAACGGCCAGCGCCAGCGCTCTCGCGGCCCGGCCGGAGATCGGCTTTGCCGAACTGATCGGCGAGCCTTTCGTCGGCCTCGCCGGGGGCGCCCTCACCGACCATCTCGCCCGCCAGGCCGGCCGCCTGGGACGGCGCATCGCCTACCGCGTCAGGCTGCGCAGCTTCGATGCCGTCGCTCGCCTGGTCGAGGCCGGCATCGGCGTCGGCGTACTGCCGCTCGCCGCCGTCGAGCGCTATGGCAGCCCGCACCTTGCCACGCTGCGCCTCAGCGACGGCTGGGCCGACCGGCACCTGGTGGTCTGCGCCAAATCCCTCGCCGGCCTGTCGATGCATGCCCGCCTGCTCATCGACGAACTCGAGCGGCAGGGGGCGTCTCCGCGAGATTTGACTGGCTAGATCTCAGGCAAACACCACCTCGACCGTGCCGAGTTCTCCGAAATCGGCAGTGAAGGCCTGGCCGGCCACCGCCTGCAGGATCAGCGGTCCCCCGCCGATGGCGATGAGGTTGCCCGGCGGCACCTGCCGGCTGCGGCGCGCCAGATAGAGCGAAAGATCCGCGATGGCTGCCCTGACATCGGCCATTACACCTTCGCCATGGCTGCGGCCAACCACGGCGCCGTTCATGCTGGCGACGACCTCCATTCCCTTGAGATCGGCCAGGTGCCGGTCGTAGACGGGCACGCCCCTGGAGGTCGCGACATGCAGGCCGAAATCGGCCGTCGCTGTCCAGGAATTGAGCGGCACCGCGCCCTTCACCCGTCGGCCGAGGATCGTGATCATCGGCACGCAGCCGATGATGGCCTCCTCGATCTGCGCCGATGTCACCGGATGGTGCGGATCGGGATAGGAATCCCCCATCAGCAGGCCGAGGCTCCATTCGGCGCCCAGGACACCCGGCGGCAGGCGCAAGAGGGTGTGACTGGGCAGCATGCTCGCACCGAGCAGCGGCCCGAACACCGGACCGTCGCATTGCAGGACGCGCCGGGTGGCCGGGATCGTCGCCGTTGCAAAGTAGCCCACGACATTGTCGTCCATGGCGGCAAGCGCCGCATCCTGGACCTCCTCCGCCATCTGCTCCGATGAAATCAGGTGAAGCGGAAGATCGCCGATGCCGCTGCCTGAGCGATTGGAAGCCAGCGCCTCACCGAGTTCGGCAACCGACGCTCTCATTCTCATCCTCGATCGGTTCAAAGCCCTGCCCAGCAGCGCATTATACGGCTTTCCAAAGCTGGCCTTCAAATCAAGAGAGCATAATATTCCGCCCGCGTTTCATAAACGCCGCATAAGGAAAATGGATCGAGCGAAGACGATCGCCTGCGTGGGTGCCGTCCCTGCGGACAATGATACTTGCGAACGATACCCTGTTCGCCGGGGAACACTTGTCTGCCGCCAGGTCTGCTTTGATTGCTCCGGCACCTCAGGGCAATCCGCGTTGTGGCGAAAATACACTGGGCGCCGGTGGATCGAATGAACATGCGCGCCTTCCTATCCGTCGCCCTCCTCGCCAATCTGGCAGCGGCCTGCACCTACGGTCCGGCTTCGATCGAGACCGTCAAACCCTTCACCGGAAACGTACCGAGAATTCCCGGTAATTACGCCACTGAAGCCAGGCTGCCGAAGCCGGCGCGGGATCTGCCCACCATCGGCGTGCGAAGCACCCCGGAGTACCCGAGCGCATCGAACGACTATCAAAGCTGCGTGAATGGAGCGACCCGGCACGAAGTCAACAATGTTGCCGGTGTCGAAGCCTGCAACGGGGCCTATGCCTACGCACAATGAGCCGAAATCGCACCCGGCCAGCCTGAACGCGGCGGGACGATGGCGCGGGCGGGAACGGTGACGCCGCTCGACCTATGCCATTAAGTAAACTTAATGTGAGTCAGATCGCCTGCCGGAATGCGATTGCGGGTGCACAAAAGGCGAAGACTTTACCGGGTATTTAAGGTTTCCCTGCCACGCATGGAGCGCGAAGCGGGATGGTGGAGCTGATGAGATTCGAACTCACGACCTCTGCAGTGCGATTGCAGCGCTCTCCCAACTGAGCTACAGCCCCGGCTGCCCGGAAGCGTCGCCATTTAGTGTTCGCGCCTCCCTCCTGTCAAGCGGCCTTGCCACGCATGCTCGTTCGGAGCGGGGTCGGAATCGATCAAGTTTGGTTTTGCCGTATCGATGGATGTTTTCTCTAGAATTCTCAGTCTGGCGATCGCCTGGGCTTTCGAAATGGTCTTCGGCTATCCGCGCTGGCTTTATGCGCGGATCGGCCACCCTGTCACCTGGATGGGCACCCTCATCGGCTGGCTCGACCGGCGGCTGAACTTCGCGGAGGACGCCCCTTCCACCCGCCGGGGCGCCGGCATCGTCGCCACCGGCATCCTGGTGCTGATCGCCGGGCTCGGCGGCTACATCGTGGAGCGGCTCTGCCTTTCCGTCACCTACGGCTTCATTCCGCTCGGCCTGATCGCCTCCTCGCTGATCGCCTCCAAAAGCCTGGGCGACCATGTCGAGGATGTCGCGCACGGGCTGGAGGTCGGTGGCCTGGCCGGCGGACGCAAGGCGGTCTCGATGATCGTCGGGCGCAATCCCGAGACCCTGGACGAGCCGGGCGTGTGCCGTGCCGCGATCGAGAGCCTGGCCGAGAATTTCTCCGACGGCGTGGTGGCGCCGGTGTTCTGGTATGCCCTGTTCGGCCTGCCCGGCATCGCCGTCTACAAGATCATCAACACGGCCGATTCGATGATTGGCCACCGTACCCCGCGCTACCAGGCCTTCGGCTGGGCCGCCGCGCGGCTCGACGACTGGCTGAACCTCATCCCCGCCCGCCTGACCGCCCTGATCATCAGCGCGGCCGCCTTCATCAGCCATCGCCGGGGGCGGGCCGCCATCGCCGCCGTGCGGCGCGACGCCGGCAAGCATCGCTCGCCCAATGCCGGCTGGCCCGAGGCGGCCATGGCCGGCGCACTCGACCTGCGCCTCGCCGGCCCGCGCATCTATGGCGAGACCCTGGTGGAAGACGCCTATATGGGCAATGGCCGGGCCGATGCCGGCGCGACCGATATACGCCGCGCCCTCGATCTCTACCACATGGCCTGCGTGATCCTGTCGGCCGTGATCGGCCTGCTGACCTTCTACCTGATCTACAAGCAGTATCAGTGAGCGCATCCCCTCTCCCGGGTGGAGGGAGGGGTTGGCGTGAGGGCTTGCCGGCGCACGTGCACCCGCGATGAGCGATTTGGCGCCTCCGCCCTACAGCCCGGCAATCCGCGCGATCGCCGCCATGTCGAGATGGCCGGCGAGATGGGCGGCGAAGACGTCCAGCGTCTCTTCCACCACGGCTTCATAGGCCAGCGTACTGCCCTGCCCGCCGAGGCGGGTGAGCCAGGCGGCGCGCTGGCGGTCGTCGGCGAACAGGCCATGCACATAGCAGCCGGCGATACGGCCATCCGCCGAGGCAGCCCCATCGGCGCTGCCGTCGTCGAAACGCAGCAGCGGGCGAGCGAGCGCCGGCCCCTCGGTGACACCGACATGCATCTCATAGCCCGAGAAGGGTGCATCGTCCGCGCAGCTCTTCCCGCTTACCGCCACCAGACGCTTGTCGCCGCCGAGGCGCGTGACGGCGTCGAGGAGACCGAGGCCGTCGACCTCGCCCGGCGGCCCCTCGATGCCGTCGGGATCGGCAATGCGCCTGCCGAGCATCTGGTAGCCGCCGCACAGGCCGAGGACATGGCCGCCGCGCCGGACATGGGCGGATATGTCGATGTCCCAGCCCTCACCGCGCAGGAAGGCGAGGTCGGCGATGGTCGCCTTCGAACCGGGCAGGATGACGAGATCGGCCACCGGCAGGGGCTGGCCGGGCTTCACCATGACGAGATCGACCTCCGCCTCCTGGGCTAGCGGATCGAGATCGTCGAAATTGGAGATGCGCGGCATCATCGGCACCGCAATGGTCAGCTTGGCACCGGCACGACGGGAACCGTAGGAGCCGAGCGCCAGCGCATCCTCGGCCGGCAAGCGAGCGGCCTGCGGAAAATGCGGCACCAGGCCGAGGGCCGGCCAGCCCGAGCGCTCAGCGATGAAGGCCATGCCGTCGGCGAACAGGCTGGCATCGCCGCGCATCTTGTTGACGATGAAGCCCCGGATCAGGGCGGCATCCTCCGGATCGATAGCCGCCTGGGTGCCGAGGATCTGCGCGATCACACCGCCGCGGTCGATGTCGCCGGCCAGCAGCACGGGCGCGTTCACCGCGCGGGCAAAGCCCATATTGGCGATGTCGCCGGCGCGCAGGTTGACCTCCGAGGCCGAACCCGCTCCCTCGACGAGCACGAGATCGGCTTCGGCCCTCAGACGCTCGAAGCTGTCGAGCACATCAGCCATCAGCGCGGGCTTGAGCGCCTGGTAGTCACGCGCGCGAGCCGAGCCGCGCATGCGGCCCTGCACGATGATCTGGGCGCCGATCTCCGATTGCGGCTTCAGCAGCACCGGGTTCATGTGCACGCTGAGCGCGACCCGCGCCGCCCGGGCCTGGAGCGCCTGCGCCCGGCCAATCTCGCCGCCATCCTCGGTGACGGCGGCGTTGTTCGACATGTTCTGCGGCTTGAAGGGACGGACCCTCAGGCCTTGGTCGGCGAAATGGCGGCAGAGCCCCGCCACCAGCAGCGACTTGCCGACATCCGAGCCCGTGCCCTGGATCATGAGGATTTTGGCGGTCATCGGCGTCACGAACTCCTGCGCAGCCGCCCCAAGGGAATGAAGTCCGGCGACGTCGGCGTACAGGGCCGGCGCTCCCAGTCACCATACCAGGCCTCCACCTCCAGGCCCGCTTCGTCCAGCGCCTGTTCCAGCTCGGAACGCGAGGCAAAGGCAATACGCGAATGGGACGACAGCATCCGCCCCTCAGCAAGGATGCGATAGTGGGTGCCGTAGGTCACGATATCGGTGGCGGGGTCATGCGCGACGTCGTTCCAGGCCTCCACGGGCCCGAAACGTGGATGCTCGATCCGCCGGCTCGACTGCTCCGGCGTCCATTCGCGCCATTCGGCCACGGCCGGGTTGCGGCTATCGAAGATGAAGCGCCCCTCGGGCTCCAGATGTGCCGCGATCGTGCGCAGGGCGGCGATACGATCCTCCGGCGTGAGGAAGACCTGGAAGGCATGGCCGGTCATCACGATGAGGTCGAAGCGGCGGCCGAGACGCACGGTCCGGCCGTCGCCCTGCACCCAAGTCACCCTATCGCCCCCCGGGCGGCGGCGGGCAATATCGAGCATGGCAGTGGCGGGATCGACGCCAAATACGGTGCACTCAGGCTGAAGCGCCACTTCCGCCGCAAGATCGCCCGTGCCGCAGCCGAGATCGAGCACCGAAGCGCAGGCCGCCGCCAGAGACGCGCAGCATGCGCGATCGGCGCTCCACTCGTTCTCGACGTCATAGAAGCTGGCGATATCCGGATCCTCATAGAGCCGGTCGGGGCGGGCATTGTCGTGGTTCACGGGCTTGTCGATCCTGCTCAGCTCACGGGAGGAATTGCCTGCCTATCACCCCTATCCGGTGCCGCAAAGTCCGCCGATTCGCGACGCGTATTGCAACACCCTGTGCCCGACTGAACAGGCTTTGGTGCCAAACACGCATTTGGACATGGATTCGCCACGCACAGGCTTATGATGGGCGGGTACTGGAATCACCCGGCTGGGCTGTTTATCCTGCCGCCGATCGAGATATTTGGATGATGGCATGGCTGATCCCAAGGCAGGCATGAGCGAGGAAGCGGCCCGCGACGCGCGTGCCTTCGATACGCTCGTGCTGCGTGCAAGGCTTGCCCTATTCTGGGAACGAACCTGGCCGCGCCTGGCCGTGCCGCTGGGCATCGCCGGCCTGTTCGTGGCGCTGAGCTGGTTCGATCTGTTCGCCGTGCTGGCGGGCCTGCCGCGACTTCTCCTCTTCCTGGTCTTCCTTGCCGGTCTCCTCGCCTCGCTCTGGCCG
Organism: Labrys sp. F242; assembly: GCF_057813875.1. Lineage (NCBI taxonomy): Bacteria > Pseudomonadati > Pseudomonadota > Alphaproteobacteria > Hyphomicrobiales > Xanthobacteraceae > Labrys > Labrys sp. F242. Next base: position 287,087 of record NZ_JBVASG010000002.1, read on the forward strand.
CTCACCCGCTTGCGGCTTCCCAATCGGGATGCGGCGCTGCAGCGCATCGACCAGGCTATCGGCCTGCCGCATCGGCCGGCCACCACCCGTCAGGACAGGATGGTGCAAGGAGGCGGGGACCCGCTCGCCGAAGCGCTATGGCGCCGGCATCTGCGCCTCGCCTTGGAGGCGAGCCGCCGCGTGCGCCTCGGCCTTCCCTCGCCGGGCCTGCCGCAGCTCGATCGCTATGGCCTGCGCGTCGGTGCCATCCTGGCCCTGTTCGTCGGCTTCTTCTATGCCGGGGCCGAACGCCTGCCGCGCCTCCTCGACGCTCTTGCCTCCCCCAGACACGACATCGCTGCGCTGTTCTCAGGCGAAAACGGCGAACAGCCTGGCATGCGCATGGACGCCTGGGTGACGCCGCCGCCCTATACGCGCCGCGCGCCCCAGGTCCTCTCGCAGGCCAATCAGGGCGCGCCGATCCCGGTGCCGCAGGGCTCCGTCCTGGTCGTGCGCCTTGCCGGCGACAAAGGCGCGACAATCTCGGGCACCGAGATCGCGGCACAGGCCGGCACCGAGGACGTCCCCTCTTCGGCGGCGACGGATCAGGAAGCGGCCGTCGTCGAAAAACGCCTCAAGCTGATGGCCGATACCGGCGTCGATATCAGGCATGGCGACGGCAGCCTGACGCGCTTTGTCTTCACCGTCATCCCCGACAGGCCGCCCACCATCGCCTTCGAGGGGCCGGTGAAGCCCGACGGCAAGGGCGGCATGATCTTCAGCTACAAGATCGACGATGACTACGGCGCCACCGCCGTCGAAAGCCAAGGCACGCTGTTGACGGATGGCCATCCGCTCTATCAGCCGCCGAAGATCGCCCTCTCCGCGCCGGCAGGCCATGCCCGCTCCGGCACGGTGACGGCGACGCGCAATCTTTCGGCCGATCCGCTGGCTGGCGCGACCGTCAAGATGACGCTGGTGGTGCGTGACGATGCCGGCAATGAAGGTCGCAGCGAGCCGCAGGACGTCACCCTGCCCCAGCGCGAGTTCCAAAATCCGCTCGCCCGCGCCCTGGTGGAGCAGCGCCTCAACCTGGCCGTCGATGCCAACCAGGCCCGCGAGATCAAATACGCGCTGGAAGCGCTGATGATCGCGCCGGAGGACTTCACCAAGGACGCCGGCCTCTATCTCGGCCTGCGGACCGTGCGCGACCGGCTCGACCGCGCCAATTCCGATGACGCCTATCGCGACGCCGCCGACTATCTCTGGCAGATCGCGCTCGCCATCGAGGAGGGCGACGGCACGCTCGCCGAACGCCGACTCAAGGCCGCGCGCGAAAAGCTGAAGGAAGCGCTGGAACGCGGTGCCTCGCCAGAGGAGATCGAAAAGCTCACCCAGGAATTGCGACAGGCCCTCAACGATTTCCTGCAGGACTATGCCAAGCGCCAGCAGCAGGCCCTCAAGCACAATCAGAAGCCCGGCGACAAGCCCGCGCGCAACATCACCCCGGAGGAATTGAACAAGCTGCTCGACCAGCTCGAGAATTCGGCCAAGAACGGCAAGAAGGACGATGCGCAGAAGCTGCTCTCGCAGCTCGACGACATCCTCAACAACCTGGCCAATCCCGAGGACAGCGTCGGCCAGGGCGATCCCTCGATGCAGCAGATGCAGCAATCGCTCAACGACATGGGCAAGATGATCCTGCGCCAGCAGCGCCTGCGCGACCAGACCTATCGCCAGAACCAGCCCTTCGGTCAGGGACAGGAGGGCCAGGGACAGGACGGACAAGGGCAAAACGGACAGGGCCAGGAGGGCCAAGGTCAGAGCGATCAAGGCCCGGGTGATCAAGGCCAAGGCGGACAGGGTCAGGGCGGACAGGGTCAGGGGCCGTCTGGCCAGGGGCAGCAAGGCCAAAACGGGCAAGGGCAGCAGGGCAACCCGGATCAAGGCGGCCAGGGCGAGGCTTCCCCCTCCCTCGACCAGCTGAAGGAGCGCCAGCAGGCGCTGCGCCAGCAATTGGAGAAGATGCAGAAGAATCTGCGCGAGAGCGGCGCGGAGACACCCGGCTCCCTGGGTGAGGCCGGGCAGGCCATGCGCGATGCCGAAAACCAGCTCGGCGAGCAGGATGGTGAAAACGCCGTCAATTCGCAGGGGCGGGCGATCGAAGCCATGCGCAAGGCGGCAAAGGGGCTCGCCGAGCAGATGGCGCAGGCCCGCAAGAACGGCAAGGGCCCGCAGCAGGGCAACAACCGTGGTGGTCGCGATCCTCTCGGCCGGCAACTCAACGGCCCCGACCCCGGTGCGGACGGATCGACCGAAGCCTCCCCCTCGAGGCGCGCCGGTGAAGTGCTGAACGAACTGCGCCGCCGCCTCGCCGATCCCAACCGCCCCAAGGCGGAGACGGATTACCTGGAGCGCCTGCTCAACAAGCAGTGAACGATCACTCGAAAGCAGGCGGAGCGCCTGCGTTCGCCCTTAACACTGGCTTGCTCCTGGGACGGCTTCGAAGGCGGGAAGGAAGACACCTGCCAAGGGCCTATTCGGCTCGGCCGAGCCTGGCGCAAACCTTCAATGCCACGGCGCCTCAATGCATGGCGATGCCCGTTGCGCGCGCCGGCGCCACCTTGCCAAAGTCGGTCAATGGTGGGACACACGCCCGGTCATAAAGGAACCGGCCGCGCCATGAATCCCTCCTCCGAAACGGTCGCAGGAAGCGCCAATTCTACCTCGGCGCTGCGCTACTGGCTGGCCGGCGCGGGCCTGATCGCCCTCGCGGCGCTGATTCTCTTCGCCATGGGCCGCAATCCGATCTGCACCTGCGGCACGGTGAAGCTCTGGGTCGGCGATCCCAACACCGCCGACAATTCCCAGCACATCGCCGACTGGTACACGCTCTCGCACGTCATCCACGGCTTCCTGTTCTTTGGCCTGTTCTGGCTGGTGGCGCGGGGTCGCCCGCTGGGCTTTCGGGCCCTCTTGGCTCTGGTGGTCGAGGCGGGCTGGGAGATCCTCGAAAACAGCCCGCTGATCATCAACCGCTATCGCGAGGGCACCATCGCGCTGGGCTATGAGGGCGACAGCATCCTGAACTCGGTGAGCGACATCCTGTTCATGCTGGTGGGCTTCCTCATCGCCTCGCGCCTGCCCGTCTGGGTGACGGTGGCGCTCGCCATCTTCTTCGAGCTGCTCGCGCTCTATGCCATCCGCGACAATCTCACCCTCAACGTCCTCATGCTGGTCTACCCGATCGCCGGCATCAAAGCTTGGCAGGGCGGACTGTAAGGCTTCCCGGCCGGTTGACAAATCGGCCTCTCCCTCCCCAAGTCGCAGCATTGCGAAGGGAACCGACCGCCTCGGCCAAAGCGTTTTACGATTTGACGTAATCGGCAAGAATCGCAAAGACGCGTTGAAGTGATGAGCTAGAATAATAGGGTCTTCGGTCATGAACGCGCTTTGCTCCGGCGCACGCCGCATCCTCTTCCTCAGCGTCTCCGCTGGAGCCGGCCATATGCGGGCAGCCGAAGCGCTGAAGGAAGCCACGCTCTTGCTGGCGCCCGATGCCAAGGCGATGCATCTGGACGTGATGGACTATGTGCCGTCGACCTTCCGCAAGATCTACACCGATTATTACATCAAGCTCGTCACCAAGCATCCGGCCCTGTGGGGCATGCTCTACCAGGCGAGTTCGGAAGCCCAGCCCGACGCGGTCTCCCAGAAATTGCGGCGGGCGGTGGAACGCCTCTCGACCCGGCCGCTGCGCAGCGCCATCGACGATTTCGCGCCCGACGCCATCGTCTGCACCCATTTCCTGCCGGCCGAACTCCTGATGCGCGAGATCGGCAAGGGGCGGCTCGACGTGCCGGTCTTCGTGCAGATCACCGATTTCGACCTCCACCGCATGTGGGTGATCCCGCGCATGTCCGGCTTCTTCGCCGGCAATGAGGAGGTCGCGTTCCGGCTGCGTGCCCATGGCATCGAGGCAGACCATATCCACGTTACCGGCATTCCGATCATGCCGGCCTTCGCGCAGAATCATGACCGCGCCGCCTGTGCCGCCGCCTTCGGGCTCGATCCCGCCAAGCGCACCTATCTGTTGATGGGCGGCGGTGCCGGCCTCGGCGTCGGGCCGGTGGCCAAGCGCCTCATCGCCGCCGATCCCGAGCTCCAGCTCGTGGTGCTGGCCGGCAAGAACAAGAAGACGCTGGAGGAACTCGAGGCCCTGGCCGCGAGCCAGCCCGGCCGGCTCTTTCCGCTCGGCTTCACCAATGAGGTGCCACGCCTGATGGCGGCGGCGGATCTCGTCATCACCAAGCCCGGGGGCCTGTCCACCTCCGAATGCCTGGCGATGGGCGTGCCGATGCTGCTCAGTTCCCCCATCCCAGGGCAGGAGGAGCGCAACGCCGATTATCTCATGGAGAACGGCGCGGCCATGAAGGCCATCGACGAGATCGGACTCGAGTACCATGTCGCCCTGCTGAAGGCCGAGCCGGGGCGCCTGGAAACCATGCGCCGCCAGGCCGGCACCCTCGGCCGCCCCGAGGCCGGGCGGGACGCCATGCGCATCGTGCTGGAGGCTCTGGCGTGACCGGCCTCGACCTTCCGCACGCCCCGGCCGTAGCGCGGCGCGGCGGCCTCGCCCAACCGCTGGTGCTCGTCGTCCTGGTGCTCGTGCTCGCCTTCTTCTTCGCCAATGTCGAGATCCAGATCGAAGGCGGTCATGGTTGGGCTACCAGCCTGCCGACCTGGCGCATCGAGCATCACTGGCTGCTCGACATCTTCTGGGGCGGCCGGCCCATGACCGGCTATCACGCCTGGGTGTTCCCGTTCATGGCGATCTTCTTCCATTTTCCTCTGGTGTTCGCCTGGGCCTGGTCCTGGCGGCTGGAAGCGCGCGTGATCGCCTGCATCATGATCTTCTGGCTGAGCGAGGACTTCCTGTGGTTCGTCCTGAACCCCGCCTTTGGCCTCGCCCGCTTCAGCCCCGAATTCGTGCCCTGGCACATCCACTGGTTCTGGGTGGCGCCGGTGGACTACTGGACGATGTCGACTGCGGGCATCGTACTGCTTATCTGGTCTTATCGGGGCTGGGAACGCCTGTTTCCGAAGGCATAGACGAAACCGCGAAAATCGGCTCCAAGGACGATGTTCCTTCAGGGTTGCACGATGATTCGCCGCTCACTGTCCTTTGCATTGCTTTGCGTTTTACTTGCCGCCTCGCCCGCCCTTGCCCGAGACGCCGGCATCTGCCGCGGCTTCAATATCGAGGACGATCCGCTCGGCGTCGATCTCTACGAAGTCACCGCGCCGGGCCGGACCTATTTCGTCAAGAGCGCCTCTTCGGACGGCGAGGATTGCCCCTCGACCTCGGCCGAATGCCAGGCCCGCAGCTTCCTGATCACCGGCGACCGCGTGGTGGTGAACCGCACTTCCGGCGGCTTTGCCTGCGCGAGCTATCTCAACCGCAAGGGTTCGGACGTGGCGCTGTGGCTGCCCCTCTCGGCCCTGCGCAAGAGCAATGTCCAGCCCGATTGGAAAGGCAATTGGCGCAACGCCGAAGGCAACGCCATCCTCGATATCAAGGAAATCAAGGGCGGTGACATCTCGGTGAACGGCTCGGCCTCCTATAACAACGGCCAGAGCGTCAATACCGGCGAATTCAACGTCTTCGGCGAGGCGCGGGAGTCGACGCTCACCTTCGCCTATGACGGCGAAAAACAAGGGCGCATCGAAGATGCCCGCAGCGGCGACGGCACCTGCACCGTGCGCATGGCCCAGCTCGGCCCCTATATCGCGGTGGTCGACAACAATGCCTGCGGCGGGTTGAACGTCACCTTCACCGGCCTTTATTTCAGGCAATGATCAGAGAAAGAGACATGTTCCGTTCCAGTCTGGCCGCCGTAGTGCTGCTCGCCGCCGCCACCGGTTCCGCCTTCGCCGCCAACGGCGTCTGCCGCGGCTTCAACTTCCAGAACGACCTTTCCGCCATCGGCCTCTACGAGGTTGCCGAGAGCGGACGCACCTTCTTCATCAAGGGACCAACCAGCCAGCGTGAAAGCTGCCCGTCCCTCTCGCCGGCCTGCCGGCAGCGTTCCTTCCTGGTCGAGGGCGACAAGGTGGTGGTGAACGAGATCGAGGGCGATTTCGCCTGCGCCAACTATGTCGACCGCAAGGGCACGGACATTGCGAGCTGGCTGCCCTTGTCATCCCTCTCGCGGGTCCAGGTCCAGCCGCGCTGGGACGGCCGCTGGAGCACCTATGACGGGCGCTCGGTCATCACCATCAAGACGACCGGCAACGGCCGCATGTTCGTGCGCGGCAACGCCACCTACGATGCCGGTTCCTATGTCAACACAGGCGAATTCGAGGTCGAGGGCGACGCCAACGAGCAGGACTTCGCCTTCGGCTATTATGGCGGCCAGCAGATGGGCTATGAGGAGGCCAATGCGGGCCCCAAGCGTTGCGCGGCCCGCATGGTCCAGCTCGGGCCCTATATCGCGGTGATCGACAACGATGCCTGCGGCGGCGAGAACGTGCGCTTCACGGGGCTTTATTCGCGGCAGTGATTGGAGCGCGAACATCTCAGCAACATGAATGCATGTCGCTGAGATGTTCGCGCACCAGATTTGCCTACCCCCGCATCCTCAGCCCCTTGGGATCGAACAGCGGCTCGGGCGCCACCCTGGCCGGGCGGCGGTCACCGATGATCTCGATCTCATAGGGCGCCGAGGCGTCGAAGGCCGCCGCCTCGACATAGCCGAGCGCCACCGAGGCCTTGGCGTGATGGGCATAGCCGCCCGAGGTGACCCAGCCCACCACCTTGCCATCGAGCCAGATCGGCTCGTCGCCGATGACGTCGGCATCAAGGGCGTCGACCACGAAGGTGGCGAGGCGGCGCCTGGGGCCTTCATCGCGGGCGCGCAGCAATGCATCGCGTCCGATATAATCGTTCTTCTGGGTCGAGACGAAGCGCTCGAGCCCAGCCTCCCAGGGCGTATATACAGGCCGGTATTCGCGCGACCAGGAGCCGAAGCTCTTTTCCAGGCGCAGCGAGTTGAGGGCGCGCCCGCCGAACAGCCTGATGCCAAGACCGGCGCCTTCCTTCATCAGCAGATCGAACAGCGCGCGCTGGTGCTCGGGCTTGACCCAGATTTCATAGCCGAGATCGCCCGTATAGGTGACGCGCCCGATCAGGGCGGGCAGGATGCCGACATTGAAGCGGCCGACCGCCATGAACGGGAAGGCCTCCTTCGAGAGATCGGCGTCAACGAGGCGGGCGAGGAGTTCGCGCGACTTCGGGCCGGCGATCTGCAAGCCGACGAGGTCGAGGCCATGGGCGCGCAAATTGACGCCGGCCTCGGGCAGGCGGGCCTGGAACCAGCGCATGTGATATTGCTCGGCAAGCCCCGAGCCGAAGATCATGAAGCGGTCGTCGGCCTCGCGAGCCAACGTGAAATCGCCGATCAGCATGCCGTTTTCGTTCAGCATGGGCGTGAGCACCATGCGCCCCCTCGCCGGCAGGCGGTTGGGCAGGATGGTATCGAGCCAGGCTTCCGCCCCCTTGCCTGAGATCTCGTATTTGGCGAAGTTCGAGATCTCGAGCAGGCCGACGCCCTCGCGCACCGCGGCACTCTCGGCGGCGACATGCGGGAAGTCATTGGCGCGGCGGAAGGAGAAATCGTCCTTGGCCTCTTCCTTGGAGGGCGCGAACCAGAGCGCGTGTTCCAGGCCGTTCATGTCGCCGAACACGGCGTTGTGGCTCTCCAACCGGTCATAGACAGGCGTGGTGCGAAAGGGACGAGCCGCCAGCAGTTCCTCGTTGGGGAAGCGTATCCGGAAGCGGCGGGCGTAGTTCTCGCGCACCTTGGCGTTGGTGTGGGAGAGCGTGGTCCAGTCGCCATAGCGGGCGACATCCATGCCCCAGACGTCGAAGCCGGGATCGCCATGCACCATCCAGTTGGACAAGGCGAGGCCGACGCCGCCACCCTGGGAGAAGCCGGCCATGACGCCGCAGGCCACCCAGTAATTGCGCAGGCCCCTGATCGGGCCGACCAGCGGGTTGCCATCCGGCGCGAAGGTGAAGGGTCCGTTGATGACGCGGCGGATGCCGGCATTCTCGAAGGCCGGGAAGTGACGGAAGCCGACTTCCAGCGACGGGGCGATGCGGTCGAGATCGGGTTCGAGCAGGTTCTGGCCGAAATCCCAGGGCGTGGTCTTCTCCGACCAGGGCACGCAAGCCTGCTCATAGGTGCCGAGCAGCATGCCGCCGCGCTCCTGGCGCATATAGATCTCGCCCTCGAAATCGAGCGCGGTGATCACCTCCTTGCCGGTGGAGGCGTTGATCTCGGCGACCTCTGGCATGTCCTCGGTGAGGAAGTACATATGCTCCATGGCGAGCACGGGCAGCTCGAGGCCGACCATGCGGCCGCATTCGCGCGCCCACAGCCCGCCGCAGTTCACCACATGCTCGGCGTGGATATTACCCTGCTCGGTGACGACGTCCCAGCTGCCGTCCTCGCGCTGGGCCATGTCGACGACGCGGTTGCGCAGCACGATCTCGGCGCCGAGGATCTTCGCCGATTTCGCATAGGCGTGGGTGGTGCCGTAGGGGTCGAGATGGCCCTCCAGTGGATCGTACATCGCACCGGCGAACTGCTTTTCGTCGATCAGCGGCATCAGCTTCTTGGCTTCGGCGGCTGAGATGATCTCGGTGTGCATGCCCAGATACCGGCCCTTGGCATGGGCCATCTTCAGCCAGTCCATGCGTTCCTTGGTGCCGGCCAGCATGACGCCACCGGTGAGATGCAGGCCGCAGGACTGGCCGGACAGTTCCTCGATCTCCCGGTAGAGCTCCACGGTATATTGCTGCAGCTTGGCGACATTGGGATCGCCGTTAAGCGTGTGGAAGCCCCCCGCGGCGTGCCAGGTCGAACCCGCCGTCAGCTCCGCGCGCTCGATCAAGGTGATGTCCGTCCAGCCGGCCTTGGCGAGATGGTAGAGCACCGAGCAACCGACGACGCCACCGCCGATGACGAGGACACGGGTGTGGGATTTCATGGGGGAGTTCCTTGGTGTGGGATTCCCATCTCCCAGGTTGGGAAAGGGGCCAGGGGTGAGGGTTGGGACCAACGCCTATCCCCTCCCCCCCAGCCCCCAGGCCATTCCAAGTGGAATGGCCGATACCGACTCGGGAGAGGGGAGTAACGTTTCAAAAATCCGTGGGCGCGCCGCCCTCTTCCTTGCGCTTCGCCACGAAGGCCGCGAGTTCCTCGCGGATGGTCGGATCCATCGGCGGTTCCTCATAGGCAGCGAGGCGTTCCTTGTAGATCCGGTTGGCGCGGTCATAGCCGGTGGGCGATCCCGCCTCCTGCCAGGTCTCGTAATTGCGCCAGTCGGAGATCATCGGAGCGAAGAAGGCATTGCGATAGCGCGCCTGGGTGTGGGCGCAGCCGAAGAAATGGCCGCCGGGCCCGACCTCGCGGATCGCCTCCAGCGCCAGTTCGTCGTCATCGACCTGGAAGGGCATCAGGAAATGCGTGATCATGTCGAGAAGGTCGGCATCAACAACCATCTTCTCGAAGCTCGCATGCAGGCCACCTTCCATCCAGCCGGCGCCATGCATCAGCAGGTTGACCCCGCCCATCACCGCGCCCCACAGCGAGAACACGCTTTCATAGGCGGCCTGTACGTCAATGGTGTTGGCCGCGCAGGTGTTAGAGGAACGGTAGGGCAGGCCGTAGCGGCGGGCGAGCTGGCCGCCCACCAGCGCCGCCTTCATCTGCTCAGGCGTACCGAAGGCGGGCGCGCCGGTCTTCATGTCAACATTGGAAGTGAAGCCGCCATAGGCGAAGGGCGAGCCCGGCCGCACCGACTGGGCCAGCACCAGCCCGGCTAGCGCCTCGGCATTCTGCTGGGCCACGGCGCCGGCTATCGTCACCGGCGCCATGGCGCCCGCCAGGGTGAAGGGCGTCAGCACAGTAACCTGGTTGCGGCGCGCCATCTGGATCACGCCCTCCATCATTGGCGTATCCAGGCGCAACGGCGAGGAGGAGTTGATGATGGTGAAGAGCGAGGGTTCGCGCTCCAGCGTCTCCTGGTCGATGCCGCGGGCGATGCGCGCCATCTCGATGGCGTCGAGATTGCGCTCGCGGCCCAGCGAATAGGCGTGGATCGGCTTGTCCGACAGGGTCAGCATGTCCGAGAGCGCATCGAGATGGCGCACGGAGGCATGGATGTCGGCCGGCTCGACCGGATAGCCGCCCCACAGATGGATAGTGTCGAGCGTCTGCCCAAGCCGGATGAGGTTCTGGTAGTCCTTGCGGTTGCCAGGCCGGCGGCCGCCCTCGCGGTCGGCCACATTGGGGGCGCTCGCAACCGAACAGAAGGCGAGATGATCGCCGCCGAGCACCACGTTGCGGGCCGGATTGCGCGCATGCAGCGTGAAGCTTTCAGGTGCGAGGCCAATCTTGGCCTCCACCAGACCGCGGGGAAAGCGCACCCTGTCGGAACCCGGGTCAACCTCGGCGCCTTCGGCCTTGAGAATGGCCTTGGCCTCGGCATGCAGCACGTCGAGGCCGATCTCTTCCAGGATCTGCAGCGCGGCAAGATGGATGGCCTCGAGCTGGTCGTCCGAAACGGCCTTCACCGCCGGAAACGGACGCCGGGGCTGGGGCTTGCGCGCCGGGGCCGCACCACCGGCACGCTGGCGCTCCTCGCGGCCACGGCGGCGCGGCCGCTCCGAGGTTTCGAGCGAAAGTTCCATCGGAGTTTCCATGGCGTGCCATTCCCCTGTCCGAAGAGCACGGGCCCGTCATCCCCGGCCGGGCCCTTTATGGGCGAGTGGAAGGGGATCCAGGGGCCACGAGGCATTTTGGGCTCCTGGATCCCCTTCCCGAGGCCTGCGGCCTCGCCGGGGATGACAGCACTCTTCGATTCACGAATTCGAAGAGAGCCTAGCGCGCACCTGGACCTGCCGCCACGGCGAAACGGCGCTATCGTTTTTTTGGATCGGGCCATCGAATAAAGGCGCACACGGCGCGCAGGGAGCGGAGATAGAGTTGGTGTGCCGGTCTGCTCAGCTCCATCGAAATCGATGGAGCGGGACCGGCATCTTCCGGCCTCCCATGCCGGTCTGAAGACCGGCACACCGAAACAGAGTTCCCCATGTCCCGCTACCAGCTTTCCCATCTGCCACGCATCACCGGAGGGCCGGGGGCCCGGGAACTCGCCGGCGAGCTTGCATCCGCCAGGCTCGGCAAGGGGGCGCAGGTGCTGCTGGTCGCCGATCCCGGCCTGAAGGCGACCGGCCTGATCGACGATGTCGAGGAGTCGCTGCGCAAGGCCGGGCTCGGCGTCTCCGTCTTCACCGAATTCGGTGGCGATCCCACCATTGCCTCGGCCGATGCCGCAGCCGCCCAGGCACGGCGCACCAAGGCCAAGGCTGTGATCTCGCTCGGCGGAGGCTCCGCTCTCGACCTCGGCAAGGTGGTAGCCGCCGTCGCGACCACGGCCGCCACGGCCCGGCGCTCCGCGCAGGACTACGAATTGTGCAAGCGCCCCTTTCCACGCAAGCGCCTGGTCTCGCTGGTCATCCCCACTACCTCCGGCACGGGCTCCGAATGCACCCGCACCGCCATCCTCACCCGCTCGGACAAGGCCAAGGTCTGGCTCTGGGGCGAGGAGCTCAAGCCCGACGAGGTGATCCTCGATCCGGAAACCACGCTCTCTTTGCCGCCGGTGCTGACGGCCTGGACCGGCATCGACGCCCTGGTCCACGCGCTGGAGGCCACCACCAACGGCAACGCCACGCCGGCCAACAACGTCTATGCACATGAGGCCATCCGCCTCGCCGTCGCCAACCTGCCCGATGCCGTCGGCAAGGGCAGCGACCTCGCCGCCCGCGAGGGGCTGCAGCGCGCCGCGGCGCTGGGGGGCATCGCCATCGACAATTGCGGCACCGCCGTCGCCCATAATATCGGCCATGCGCTGGGCTCGCTCCGCCCGGTCCAGCATGGCCGCTCGGTGGCGCTCGGCATGATCGCCACGCTCGATTGGAACATCGAAGGCGATGACGGGCGCTTCGCCGCCGCCGCGCGGGCGATGGGGCTCGCATCATCAGCCGCCTTGCCCGCCGCCTTCGAGAAGCTGGTGCGCGCCATCGGTATCAAGGTCTCGCTTGCCGACGAATTCGCCGGCATCACCTCGACGCGCCTCGCCGAGCAGATGGCCCGGCCCGAAAATGCCGCGATGCGCACGTCCAACCGTCGCACGATCGAGGAGGCCGACCTGATCCGCTTCGCCGAACGCGTGCTGACGCAGGCCTAGGAGCGCGGACATCTCAGCGACATGCAAGCATGTCGCGATGTCCGCCCCTCGTTTCCAAAAGCGGACAGGATGTCCGCGCTCCTCCCAGGATCCTCCCCATGCTCACCACCCCCCTCACCCGCTCCGACTGGGAAGCCAAGGCCGCAGCCCTCAAGCCGGAAGGCCGCGCCTTCATCGGCGGCCGCTACGTTCCCGCTCTTTCCGGCAAGACATTCACGAAGACCTCACCCATCGACGGCCGGACGATTGCCGAGGTCGCCGATTGCGGCGCCGAGGACATCGAGGCGGCCGTGACATCAGCCCGCGCCGCCTTCGAGGATGGGCGCTGGCGCCTGAAGCCGCCAGCTGAGAAGAAACGCATCCTGCTACGCTTCGCCGAGCTGATCCGGGCCGATCTCGAGCATCTGGCTTTGCTTGAAACCCTCGACGTCGGCAAGGTCATTGGCAACTCGCTCGCCGTCGACGTGCCCTTCTGCGCCGACTGCATCCAGTATTACGCCGAGTTCGCCGACAAGAGCTTCGACGAGGTTGCGCCAACCGGACCCAACGATCTCGCCATTGTCAGGCGCGAACCGCTCGGGGTGATCGGCGCCATCGTGCCCTGGAACTACCCGCTGATCATCACCGCCTGGAAGATCGGCCCTGCCTTGGTCGCCGGCAACTGCGTGGTGCTGAAGCCGGCGGAGCAGTCGCCACTCTCGGCGCTGCGTCTGGGCGAACTCGCCCGACAGGCCGGCCTGCCGGACGGCGTGCTCAACGTTGTGCCCGGTTTCGGCGAGAAAGCCGGCAAGCCCCTGGCACTGCATCCTGACGTCGACATGATCTCCTTCACCGGCTCTACCGAAGTGGGCAAGCTGATGCTGCGCTATGCCGGCGAGAGCAACATGAAGCGCGTGGCGCTGGAATGCGGCGGCAAGAGCCCGCATGTCGTGCTTGGTGACGCCGATCTCGACGCCGCCGCTTCCGGCATCGCCTGGGGCATCTTCTATAATCAGGGCGAGACTTGTCACGCCGGCTCGCGCGTGATCGCCCATGCCTCGATCAAGGACGAACTGGTCCGGAAGATCGGTGAGGTCGCCAAGAGCCAGATCCCACTCGGTCATCCGCTCGATCCAACAGCCCAGATGGGCGCCCTGGTCGAAAAGGGCCATATGGAGCGCGTGCTCAGCTATATCGACATCGGCACACGCGAAGGCGCGACGGTGGCCCATGGCGGCAGCCAGGCGATGGCAGGGAGCGGCGGCTACTATGTCGAGGCCACCATCCTCGACGGTGTCGAGCCGCAGCACCGCGTGGCTCGCGAAGAAATCTTCGGCCCGGTCGTGGTCGTCAGCACCTTCACCGGCGAGAGCGAAGCGCTGCGCATGGCCAATGATTCCATCTACGGCCTCGCTGCCGCGGTGTGGACCGGCAATATGAACGCCGCGCACCGCTTCACCTCGGGCATTCGCGCCGGCACGGTGTGGGTGAACTGCTTCGACCGCTCTTCGCTCGCCACACCTTTCGGCGGCTTCCGGCAATCGGGCTTCGGCCGCGACCGCTCCCCCCACGCCATCGAGAAGTACATGGATTTCAAGACAGTGTGGACAGCGTACTGATTTGGAGCGCGGACATCCCATGAAAATCACCGGCATCGAGATCACCCATCACCGCCTGCCCCTCGACCCGCCCTTCCATGCGAGCTGGGATTCGAAGCCGCGCACCGCCTTCGACGCCACCATCGTGCGGGTGACCACCGATGAGGGCCTCACCGGCTATGGCTCCGGCGACACCATGACCGGCTTCGAGGGCCATGAGCGCTTCTTCATCGGTCAGGATCCGATGGCAATCGAACGCCATTACCGCATCCTCTCCAACATCCAGTTCCATTACGGCCGTTGCTGGCCGCTGGACCTGGCATTGTGGGACCTCGCCGGCAAGATCACCGGCCAGCCGGTGTGGAAGCTGCTCGGCGGCCTTTCGAACAAGGTGGCCGCCTATGCCTCCTCGGGCACGCTGCGCAAGCCCGAGGAACTCGCCGACGCGGCCGAGGCCTATCTCGGCCAGGGCTTCAAGGCACTGAAGATCCGCTTCCATCGCGGCGACTGGCGGGCCGACATCAAGGCGTTGGAGGCGGTGCGGGCCCGTATCGGCAACCGGCTCGACCTGATGGTCGACTGCAACCAGGGCTGGCGCATGTCCTGGGACGCCTATGCGCCCTGGACGCTCAAGGAGGCGATCCCTGTGGCCCGCGAACTCGAACGGCTCGGCGTCTACTGGATGGAGGAGCCACTGCACCGCTCCGACCGGGAAGGCATGCGGCGCCTGCGCGAAATGGTCGACATCCGCATCGCCGGCGGCGAGATGACGCGCGAGCTCTACGAGTTTCGCGACCTCATCCGCGATGGCTGCCTGGACGTGCTGCAGCCCGACGCCGCCTTGGTCGGCGGCATCACCGGCCTGCGCCGCGTCGCCGCGATGGCGCAGGAGAACAATCTCACCTTCACGCCGCATACCTGGACCAATGGCATGGGCGTCGCCGCCAACTGCCACCTGACCGCGGGCCTCGCCGACGCGCCCTTCATCGAATTTCCCTACGACCCGCCGGAATGGAGCCTGCCGCGCCGCGACTTCATGATGGCCGAGCCCCTGGCGGTCGACGCCGAGGGCATGATCACGCTAAGCGAAACGCCCGGCATGGGCTACGCGCTGGATGAGAAGATGCTGGAGAAGACGCGGATCTGATTTGCCACCGCATGCATCCTTGCTTGCCCTCAGGAACACCCTACTCTCCGGCAAGGGAAGAGCTGGCGAGACGCCGAGCCGTAGGGCGGTCTCCTGCAACGCCTTTCCATCGAACCATCATTGGGCCATCGGTCGGAGCCGTGCGAAAGAGCAGCATTGAGGCACTCGTAGCAAGGAATGGCATGTCGCCAGGCACACGAACTACCACCACATTCGCCCAGATCTGGACACGCTTCCACGGGCGCCTCCTCCTCATTCTCCTGCTCGGCCTCTTGCAAATCTGCATCGCCACCGCGACCTTGCTTTTCCTGACCATGGTGTCCTGGGCATACACCAGCGGCGACATTCAAGCCGGATTGGCCGGGGGCCCGGAAGACTGGATGCCTTTCCCAGTGATCGCGGCGGTCCTCCTCGTCATCATCGGCACCGCGATGATCATTCTGATGCGCCGCGAGTTCCCTCTACTCACGCTTTGGTGGCGTCTGTTTCTATGCGCCATGCCCATGCTGATCGCATGGGGACTCTGCGCCTCTATAATCCGTTCTGGCTAGTCGCAGGCAAGGCCGGTCGTCTCAGGTGCCATCAAAACCTCAGCGCGAACATGCCCTCGGACCGTTGATCAGGCAGATGAGAGCGCACCCCAAGGCCCGCAGAAGACGACGAACAGCCCGCATGGGCTACATGCTGGATGAGGTGATGCTGACGACGATGCAGTTGGGCTGAGGAGCGCCCTTTTTTTGCGCCGGTTGGCTCTACCGTCGACTAGGCAAAGCCACTATAGGCTCCGCCCTCTACCGCCCCCGATGCCGCGATAGCACCAGGGTTGCTCGTGCCCTGATACCGGGAAAGCGGGTGTTCACCCCGCTCCAGCGCCAGAACAGCCGGTTGCCTCGCCGCCAGGCCGTCACCATGCCGCCGTCGACGCAGGTGCCGCGGCCGTAGCGGATATGCTCGCGGTAACGCACGATGGCGCCGTGCTGGCTGCGCCGGATCAGCACCCCGCCGCAATGCAGGCTGGGATAGTCGATGCGGGCGTTGCCGTTGATGTCGAAGACGAGATGGATGCGCCAGCGGCTCGGCGGCGCGCCGCGCTCGCTCTGCACGCCGGTACCGACCCAGGCGAGAGGGCGCTTGGCCGGCAGCGTGGCGGCAAGCGCCGGAACCGTCGCGGCGACGAACAGGAAAGTGAGGACGAGACAGAGCATGGTCTTCATCCCCTTTGCCTAGCCAGAGCCGCGGGCCTTGGCAAGACGATGTCACTCATGGTTGCGAAGAGGTAAGCTCGACTTCGAAATAGCGGGGAAAACGCATCATGGCCGATGCCGGTGATTTCAGGCGGATCGCCCTGTCGCTCGCGGGCACCAGCGAGGCGCCGCATTTCGAGCGCACCGCCTTCAAGGCCGTGCGCATCTACGCCACCCTCGCCCCCGACGGCCTGAGCGCCAATCTGCGCTTCACGCCGGAAGAGCAGGAATTCAAATGCCTGCTTGCCCCTGATGTCTTTCGCCCTGTTGCCAATGCCTGGGGCCTGCAGGGCTGGACCACGCTCACTCTCTCAGCCGCGAGCGAAGCGGAATTGCAGGACGCGCTCGCGATGGCGTGGAGGCATGGTGCTGCAGCCAAGAAGAAGTGATGCGATTGCGTATCCATCGTCTTGTACGGCTTGCTTCCGATCCCATCGCATGAGAAGTAGCGGCGGAGAGTAGCAAGCGAAGGGCTGACGTGACCGAACATATTGCAATTGGGGCTGTCTATGCGCGTGCCTGGGAATTGTTCCGGCGACGCTTCGTTGTCCTGATATTGCTCAACTTGCTTCAGATCGCTGGCCTTATAGTAAGTCTATTCCTGCGTGAT
Organism: Labrys sp. F242; assembly: GCF_057813875.1. Classification (NCBI taxonomy): domain Bacteria; kingdom Pseudomonadati; phylum Pseudomonadota; class Alphaproteobacteria; order Hyphomicrobiales; family Xanthobacteraceae; genus Labrys; species Labrys sp. F242. Next base: position 303,965 of record NZ_JBVASG010000002.1, read on the forward strand.
TTTATTGCTCTAACCTATTTCTTCTCGAAATATCCCTCTTACTATTTTCTATTCGTCCACCCCGCCAGCTTGATCGGCCTGCCAATAGCCGGCAGCACCCTGTTTCTGCTCGCCAGCATGAGCATGGTACTGGTAACAGGTCGGGACCGTTTTCACGGCGGGCATGGTTTCTGGCGTTCCCTGTTGCGGCGTTTCGTACCGGCCCTCCTCGCCGTCATACTTTGGTTCGTAGCGCTTGCCCTCATCCATTACGGCTGGAGGCTTGTGATCGGCAGCGTGTCGCAGACCTTTCCGAGCGTCACGATGCGTGTCGGCCTCAGCCTCGCGTGGCTCGTGCTGCAGACTGCCATCTCGACCTTCTTTTTTGCGGCTTTACCGGCCGCCACACTGGAGCAAGGCGGCCCGCTCAGGGCCATTCGCCGCAACCTGTCTCTCACGGCTGGGCAGCGCTGGCGGATCGGCGCCATCATCTTGATGTTGATTCTCGCTTTGGTCTTGATCTTGGCGATACTTCTAACCGCCATCCGGCTGATTGGGTTTGGGCTCAGCCTCTACGATTTCAAGATACTTTTCGTCGTATTCTTGATTGCTCTCAGCCTCATCATGCTCTGCCTCACCCTGGTGATCACGGCAGCCTATCAGCAGATGGCGCGCCTCAAGGACGGCATTTCGACTGAGGAAGCCGCCAAGATTTTCGAATAGGGCTTTCAGGATTCCTTGGCCCGCGCCACGCGCGTTTCCCCCTCTGCCACCGTCTGCGCATTGGAGAGTTCGTCAACGCGCAGAGGCACGCGGTACCAGCGCCCCGCCAAGGCTACGACGAGAAAGGCGGCGGCCAGCAAGGCGGAGACGGGCACGAAATCCAGCTCCAATCGTCCCAAGGCGAGTTTGAGCAAGACGAGGAAGAGCAGCAGAAAGGGCACCAAGGCGGTCGCGGCCGTCGATGTCACGGCGGGGCCGAGGGTGAGGCCGACCTTGCAATCGTACTGGAGGCAGCGCGCCGAGCCCGTCGGCCCGAGCGTCAGCTCGCGCCAGAAGGCGAGGCAGGGTGCTTGCCCGCAATGCGTACACCGATTGATCATTGCGTGCCCCCGAAGCAAAGCGTTCACGACAGAACGGCTTTAAACGCTGTCTCTTGGCTTCAGGACAAATCCAACGAATTGGCCGGAACGTATTTGAGATTTGTCACACCGTCCTCAGCCGCGCCGCCCGTGCCTCCCACCAGACCAGGCCGAGGCTGGCGACGACGATCAGGGCAGCACCCGCGAAGACGTGGGGCTTGGGAACATCCTGCCACAGGAGGTAGCCATAGATGAAGGCCCAGACCAGACCGGTATATTCCACCGGCGCCAAGGCCGAGGCCGGAGCGTAGCGATAGCCCTCATAGAGCAGGTACTGGGCGACGCCCGACACCAGGCCGAGGCCGAGCATCAAGCCCCACCCCATGGCATCCGGCGTCTTCCAGATGAAGGGCAGCGCCGCCCCGCACACCAGCACGAACAGGCCCGATGTGGCGATCATCTGGTTGGCGGTGCTTTCGGAGCGGTTGATCAGGCGGATCAGCACGGTGCCCCACGCCCAGCAGAAGGCGGCGAACAGCACCATCGCCGCCGGCAGGAAGTCGGGCCGGCCCGAGGGATCGGCCGCCACGATCACGCCGAGGAAGCCGGCAAGCACGGCAAGCCAGCGCGCGACGCTGACTTTCTCCTTCAGGATCAGGATGGAGAGCACCACCGCCATCACCGGCGCGCCGAAATACATGGTGGTGAGATCGGCGAGGCCCAGATAGCGCGAAGCGTTGTAGAAGCTGAGCCAGGCCACCAGCAAAAGCACGCCGCGCGAGGTCAGCGCCCATTTGTTGCGGCTCTGCCAGATCGGCGGCTGGCCCTGGCGCCAGGCGATCGCCATGCCCACGACCAGGATGACGACCGAACGCAGGAACAGGATCTGCGGCACCTCATAGCTCGCCACCAGCCATTTGACGGCGGCATCCTGGATGGCGAACAGGCAATAGCCGACCGAGGCCAGCGCGATGCCGGTCAAAGGGCGTGAATCGGGGGGAGAAAGGGGAGGCATGAAGGGGTACGCGAGGCAGCAAAACGGAGCTGATGGACTGGCTATACCATCGTCCCCGGCCCGACGCGAGCGAGAGCCCTGTGCTCAGATGTCGCGACTAGCCTTCTCCCTGATACCAGCCCACAGAATACATGACTCATCATCCCCGGCCGAGCGCAGCGAGGGGAAGGGGATCCAGGGGCTAGCGAGCGTAGACCCCGGCCCTGGATTCCCTTCCCGCCGCCTTCGGCGGCGCCATCGCCCCGACTTGCATCGCAAGTCGGGGGTTGAGAATGACAGCGTTCTATCCACACGCACCGGTCACGATTCATGAAGGTTGGTATAAGTGGCTCGGAGCCCTCCCGCCGGCATCGCTCGCGAGCCGAAACGTCGAGACCGACAGACTGCCCCTTCCTTTGGCGCCCCTAACCTCCATGCGTCATCATGACCCTCGTCCAGGTCGCGCAGGGAACATTGAGTTTGGCCGAACCGGATGATGTAAGAGGATGCGATTTTCTCCCGATCGCCGCGATCAACGGGGTTCGACATCATGGACAGGCGCTGGCTGCCGCTGAACGCTTTGCGGGCCTTCGAGGCGGTGGGGCGGCAGGGGAGTTTCACCGGCGCAGCCCAAAGCCTGCTGGTCTCCCAAAGCGCCGTCAGCCGCCATGTCATCGGCCTGGAAGATTTCCTCGGCGTGCCCCTGTTCGATCGCAAGCCGTCGCAGCCGGCCCTGACCGAGGCCGGCAAGCGCCTCCTGCCTGTCGTCGAAAAGGCCTTCGAGCGCATCGACACCACGCTGGAGGAGATCATGCGCGAGCGGGGCGAGCCGCAGCGCTCTCTCAGGGTGCTGCTGCCGACGACCTTCGCCCAGCGCCTCGCCGTGCCGATCCTGCGCCATTTCCGGGCCGAATTCCCGGATCTCCGGCTCGACATCGATTCCCGCCCCGTGCCTGGCAATGCCGAGCGGGAGGCCGACGTCGCTGTGATCTACACGCCGCCGCGGGTAGCGCCGCAGGTACTCGACCTCCTCTGGATGGTGAAGCTGACCATCCTGTGCCATCCCGACGTCGCCGCGCGAGCCGATAGCACCGACATCGCCGGCTTCCTGGCCGCCAACGATCTCCTCCACGTCAAGCTCGACAGCCGTCCTCCAGCCTTCCTGTGGCAGAATTTCGCCAGGGCCGCCCATGTCGCACCGGGATCGCTCGATCGCGGCCTCGTCTTCGATACCGCCCAGCTCGCGGTGCAATATGCGCTATCGGGCGAAGGCCTGGCGCTGGTCGATCCCGTGCTGTTCGAGGACGAGATCCGGGCCGGCCGCCTGGTACGCCCCTACGACATCCATGTCGATGATGGCTATGGCTATTACCTCTCCATCCACCCCGACGACCTCGACCGCCCGGAGATCGCTTTGTTCCGTTCCTGGCTGATCCGCCGTTTTTCGCGACCGCCCTTCCTTCAGGAAAGCACGGCGCCGGCCGTCTGAGCTGCCTTCTCCACACCCCCTTCCACCCGCTCTCCTGCCACGAGTTCGCTGCCTTGCGTTCCTCCTACGCTTCCATCGCCGCCCTGCTGGTCGCCGTCGCCGGCGTGCTGGCCGGCAATGGCGTTCTCACCACGCTTTTGCCGGTGCGCGCCGAGCTCGAGCATTTTCCGGCGCTGGCCATCAGCCTGATGGGCTCGGCCTATTTCGGCGGCATGCTCGCCGGCGCCTTCCTGACCCCGCGCCTCGTCCAGCGCTTCGGCCATATCAAGGCCTTCGGCCTGTCCTCGATCTGCGGCGCGGCGATGATCCTGGTCGCCGGCACCCTGGTCGAGCCGCACGCCTGGGTGATCATCGGCTTCCTGCGCGGCTTCTTCCTGGCCGGCATCTACGCCATCGTGGAAAGCTATCTGCAGGGCAGGGCGGAGAACCGCATCCGCGGGCGCCTGCTCGGCCTCTACTCGATCACCCAATATGGCGGCTGGGCCATCGGCAACCAGTTCATGCGGCTGGGCGATCCGGCCGCCTTCACCATTTTCGGTATCGCTGCGGCGGTGGTGATCGTCTGCCTGGCGCCCTTGCTGCTGATCGAGGACGGCCCGCCACCCAGGGACGGCCGTCGTCCCGGCATGCGTCTCCTCTGGCTGCTGCGCACCACGCCGGTCGGCTTCGTCTGCGCCACGCTGATCGGCTTTGCCAACGGCCCGTTCTGGTCGCTGACGCCTGTCTACGCCACCAAGCTCGGCATGGACGGCGTACAGACCGGCACGCTGATCTCGGCCATCACCTTGGGCTCGGCCGCCTTCCAATTTCCGGTCGGCCGGCTCTCCGACGCCTTCGACCGGCGCAAGGTGCTGATCGGCCTCACCCTCGTCACAGCTCTGGTCGAGATCGGCATCTACTGGTCCGGCAAGCTCCTGGTCGGCTGGCCCTTCGTGATCACCGGCTTCGTGCTCGGCGGCATCATCTCGACGCAATATTATGCGAGCTCGGCCTATACCAACGACATCACCGGCCGCGACAATGCCGTCGGCGTCGCCGCTGCCCTGCTGTTCCTCTATTGCATCGGCGCCGTGCTCGGTCCGATCACCGCCTACTCCATCATGCAATGGCTCGGCGATCCCGGCCTCTACCTCCACAATGCCGGCATTCACGCCGCCATGGCGGTGTTCATCCTGCTGCGGGTGCTGAGGAGCCCCGGTCCCGACAAGGCTGGCACGACCACGATCTGATCAGCCATCTCACAAGGATCTTCTTCTCCCCTCGCGGGAGACGGCTTGTCGCGCCCCCAATTTGCCATCCCTACCAATGCGCCGCCACTGCCGCGCAGCCGATCAGGCCCGGCGTTGGATGGGTGATCAGCCGGATCGGGATCTCGCGCAGGAACTTCTCCAGCGGGCTCTTGGCCTCGAAGGCAGCGCGGAAGGCGCCCTCATCCATCAGCGGCGAGAGCTTCTGCACCACGCCGCCATAGAGGAAGACGCCGCCCTTGGCCGCGAACATCAGGCCGACGTCGCCGGAAAAGCGGGCGAGATAGTCGAAGAACAGATGCGTGGCCTCCACCGCCACCGGATCGCTGGCCGCCACCGCCGCCGTGCCGATCTCGGCGGCACTGCGCTCGGCGGGATGGCCGGCAAGGGCCGCGAGCGCGGCGTCGATGCGCTGCAGTCCCGGCCCCGACAGCACATGCTCGCCCGAGACGCGGCCGATCCTGCTGCGGATGAGCTCATGCGCCTTGCCCCAGTCCCCGGCCGGCGCGCCGATCTCGGCATGCCCCCCCTCGGAAGGCACCGCGATCCAGCGCGAGCCACCACGCACCAGGGCACCGACGCCCAACCCGGTACCGGGCCCGAGCACCGCCATATTGCCGCCGGCCGCGCTGGCGGTGACATTGCCGATCACCGTGGTGTCGGCCTGCGCCAAATGCGGCAAGGCGTGGGCGACGGCCTCGAAATCATTGATCACGTCGAGACGCGCAAAGCGCAGTTCCGCCGCCAGGGTCGGCGGATTGAACAGCCAGCTCTGCCGGTTGGTCGGCCCGACCATCTCGCCCGCCACCGGCCCGGCAATGGCGACGACCCCGGCATTGGGCCGCTCGCCGACATCGGCGATGTAGGCTTCGATCGCATCGCGGAAGGTAGGAAACCGCTTGTTCTCGTAATGCCGCTCGCTGCGATAATCGGTGCGGCCCTGAACGACGAGGGCAAACCGGCTGTTGGTGCCGCCGATATCGCCCAGCAAGGTCAGGTTCGTCATGAGAATCTCGTCTCCCCGAGCAGCGCGTTCACGACTGAACGCTTGTTTGCTCTAACTTCTTGTTTCCAGCCAATCCAACGGACTGGCTAAAGCGTCTCTGCGATTCTCGACGATTCCGTCAAATCGCAAAACGCCGTTGGTTGTTGCCGGTGAGGCTGACAGTTGCGGATGAGATTTTCAAGCCTGCCCGCACCAAGATGTAGCGCCTGCATTCCCCCCGTCAAAGCCCTTTGAAGAACCGAACACGGATCAATCCGGCCGCCCTTCGTGCCGCCGCCAGGCCGGCCCGATCACCGGATGGGCCATCAGGGCCTTGTACAGCGCCCGGAAAGCCGGCAGGGCACGCGCCTGCTCGTGCCAGCCGGCAATCATGGCGGCATAGACATCGACGATGGTGACATTGTCACCCAGCAGGAAGGGCCCGGCGATCTCGTTGGCGAGCAGGGTGAAGATGCGGTCGGAATCCCGCCGGGCCGCTTCGGCGACCGCCGCCCGCGCCGCCTCGCTGGCATCGGTGGTGAAGCGATCGGCGTAATAGGTCCGCAATGCGGCCGGATAAGCATTGGTCGCCAGGAACATCAGCCAGCGCAGCGAAACGGCCCGCGCCGTAGAGCCGGCGGCCGGCAGCAGACCGGCCCCGGCGGAAGCCTCGTCGATGGTGAGCAGGATCGCCGCCGTCTCCGTCAGCACGGTGCCGCTGGGCAGGATCACCACGGGGACCTGTGCAGCGGGATTGACGGCGAGGAAGTCGGGCGCCTGCTGCTCGCCCTTGTCAGTATCGATCAGGATGCGCTCGGGCGTGATTCCCGCCCAGGCAAAGGCAACGTCGACGACCAGGGAGCCGGTGCCGGGACACCAATAGTGCCGCCACTGCCGCATCGCATGTTCCTCCCGAGCATTACCATTGCCGTTTTATTGTTAGGCCGGATTCCGCCTCATTGCGAGCCGGATGATCAATGCGGACGAGACGCCATGGACTGCTTAGGACAGCGGGATGGATCGGGAAGGCCCATATCGGTCTTGCCAGCCTAATGGCCGCCGATGGCGAAGGCACAGCCCCTATAGTGCCTCTTACACGGGAAAGTGCCGGGCTCGCGCCGGCTCGTACCTGGCTGCAGGCAAGCCAGAAGGCCCGCACCTTGCGGACCACGATCATTCATCGAGAGGCAAGGCGGGAACGGCATCCCGATATCGCATGCCGGCACCGAAGGTCGGGACGTCCCCGCCCTTCGGCAGCGGCCACCTCAGTGGGAGAGAAGCAGCAGAATGAGGAGTCCCAGGATCAGCACGAGAGCGCCGGGCTTCCAGCTCCAGCTCTTCACCGCCATGCCGAACACGGTGGCGATGGTCGACAGGATCGCGATGATCGAGCAGATGCCCCAGCGTCCGCTGGTGCCACCGATGGCCAGCGCAACCACGATGCCCAGAGTCCAGGCCATTCCGATCGCGGAAAAACGCAGGAACCCCTCATAGGTGTTCTTGTGATCAGAAAAGTCGTGCGAGGTCATCGTGTCGTGATGTGCTTCGGCCATTTTCATCCCCAGAATTGGACAAGCGGCTTTAACCCGAAGAGCTGCTTTATGCAATGCGGCGATTTGTTGGCAGGCCCCAGCCGACGGCGAAGCTGGCATCAATACCAGGCATCGGGCATGGCTGCCTTGCGCTCAGCCACGAAGGCCTCCAGAGCCTCGCGCTTGCCCGCATCGAGCGGCGGCGGCGCGTAGGCTGCCAGCATCGCCTTCCATTTGCGGTTGGCACGCTGGACGATGTCTTGGCTACCCTCCTCGCTCCATTGCTCGAAGGAATTGTTGTCCGAGAGCGGGAAGTCATAGAAGGCGGTTTCATAGTTGCGCATAGTATGGGCACTGCCGAGGAAATGCTTGCCCGGCCCGACCTCGTGAAAGCCGTCGAGGGCGAAGGCGTTGTCGTCGACCGGCATGCCTTGCGCAAAAGTGTGGAAGGCACCGAGTTGGTCCGCGTCGATCACGAATTTCTCATAGGACATCGCCAGGGCGCCTTCGGCCCAGCCTGCCGCATGCAGGATGAAATGGGCGCCGGCCAGAAAGGCCGGCCACATCGAATTGGCGCTCTCATAAGCGGCCTGGGCGTCGGGGATCTTGGAGGCGCACAGATTGCCGCCGCAGCGCAGTGGCACGCCGAGCCGGCGCGCCAGCGCGCCGATGCCGAGATAGCCGAGCGCCGGCTCCGGGGTGCCGAAAGTGGGAGCGCCGGATTTCAGCGACATCGAGGACAGGAAATTGCCGAGGATGGCCGGCGCTCCCGGCCGTTCGAGCTGGGTGAGCGCCACGCACATCATGGCCTCGGCAAAGCACTGCGCCAGCGCCCCCGCCGTGGTCACCGGCCCCATGGCTCCCCCGAGGATGAAGGGCACGCACACGGCCGCCTGATTGGCCCTGGCATAGGTGCGGATGACGCGGGATGCCTCGCCGTCCAGCACCAAAGGTGAATTGGTGTTGACGTTGCCGAGGATGACGCAATTGGCGTCGACGAACTCGGCCCCGAACAGCACCCGGCACATCTCGATGGAATCGGCGGCTCGCGGCGCCGTGGTCACCGACCCCATGAACGCTTTGTCCGACAGGGTCATATGCGCCAGCACCATGTCGAAATGCCGCTTGTTGACGGGCACGTCGACCGGCTCGCAAACCGTGCCGCCGGAATGGTGCAGCCAGGGCGTCAGATAGGCCAGCCGCACGAAATTGCCAAAATCCTCCAGCGTGCCGTAGCGCCGGCCGCGATCGGCATCGGAAACGAAGGGCGAGCCATAGGCCGGCGAGAACACCGTATTGGGCCCACCGATCACCACCGAACGCTCGGGATTGCGGGCGTGCTGGACGAAACTCGCCGGGCAGCTCGCCTGGATGATCGAACGGATCAGGCCGCGCGGCGGGCGGATGCGCCAGCCATCGGTGTCGGCACCGGCCAGGCGGAAGAGGTCGACGGCTTCCTGGTCGCCGCGGATCTCGAAGCCGATCTCCTCGAGGATGCGGTCGGCGTGCTCCTCGATACGGACGAGGGCTTCCTCCGACAGGATCTCATAGGGCGGAATCCGGCGCGTGATATAGGCGGGTGCCGCCGGCCCGCTGCGCACCCCGCGCCGTCCCGAACGGGACCGCCTCGTCTCGGCCGCTACTTCCGCCCCCATCGTGCCACTCCTGAGTTGGACAGAGTGATGCTAGCTGGACGAAAATGTCTCAAAGACTGAAACCGGACATTCCCTGTTCTGCAGGCGACAGTTTCTGGCCGTTCAGTGCACGGGGGAGATGATGGTGACGGAATGATCAAGCGAAAGCCGCCGGATGGCGAGTTCCGCCGCCATGACATTGTCGAGCCCGGTCAAGGTCGTTTCGGCCTCGTCGCCCTTCGCCTCATGGCGGATTTCCAGCGTGCCGAAGCCGCGTTCGATGCTCTTGCGCTCGACGCCCAGAATGGCTCTGCCGGAAAGGACTTCCTCGATGCCGCTGCGGATGGAGATCAGCACCAGGCGCCGATCCGTGATCAGCACCACCCGATCCTTGGCGCGCCGGTAGGCGGCCCAGGGCGCGCAGGTGAGGTAAAGCCCGAACAGGAAGGCCGGCACGGCGAGGAGGCTGAACAGGGCCGGCAGGATCAGCGAGCCGCCACTGTGGACAGCCTGCCAGACGGCCACGAGGCAGGCCCAGGCGATCGGCAGGCTGAGAACCGCGAGAAGGACGCCGGCGCCGAGGGTCGGCAAAGCGTTGCGCGCGGCCTCGCGCGGATCCGGCGCAGTGACGTAGACGATCGGCTCGGCGGGCGCCAAAGCCTTCACCGTCGCGCGTCGCGCCGCCTCGCTCAGCGTCAACAAGCCAGACATGGTTCCTTCCGGTCCAATTCACTGTCACCCAATTTGCTTGTCACTTGCGCCGTCTAGCCATAAAAGACCGGGCAACAGGGCCTTATCTCACACGGTTTGAACACAATGGACAAGTTCGTCACGCTCACGGGCGTCGCTGCGCCGCTGGAAATCATGAACGTAGACACGGACATGATCATCCCCAAGCAATATCTCAAGACCATCAAGCGCACGGGCCTCGGCGCTGGGCTGTTTTCCGAGATGCGCTTCAACGATGACGGCAGCGAAAATCCGGATTTCGTGCTGAACAAGCCCGCCTATCGCCAGGCCAAGATCCTGGTCGCCGGCGACAATTTCGGCTGTGGTTCCTCGCGTGAGCATGCCCCCTGGGCGCTGCTCGATTTCGGCATACGCTGCGTGATCTCCACCTCCTTCGCCGACATTTTCTACAACAACTGCTTCAATAACGGCATCCTGCCGATCGTCGTCTCCGAGTCCGATCTCGAAAAATTGTTCGACGATGCCCGGCGCGGCGCCAATGCCACGCTGACGGTGGATCTCGAAGCCCAGGAAATCCACGGCCCGGATGGCGGCAGCGTCAAGTTCGACATCGACCCGGCCCGCAAGAACAAGCTGCTCAAGGGCCTCGACGACATCGGCGAGACTATGGAGAAGACCCCCTCGATCGCCACCTTCGAGCAGAAGACGGCGGCGTCGCGCCCCTGGATCTGACCTCGCGGCCCTGAAGCCTGTCTCCGCCCCTTCGCGCCCCCCGCGGCGGCGCTGTTCAATTGGGAAAGGACGACACCGAACGAGGCCCGGCAATCTCTTCTCGAAACCGGGAGGGACTGCCGGGCTTTCTCTTGAAAGCGCAAGATGTCTGAAGGTCGGCCGCTTGCGGGCCTTCACAACGCCGTAGGCTTTGCTCGGGGGCTCAGGGCGAGAATGAGGGCTGCATTTCAGCCGCCGGCAACCGGGCGGCTGCGCACCTTCGTCTACCTGCCACGCACGGCTGCAAAGCACGCCCGAGACTTACCTCGACATCGTCAACTCTTGCACACTACCACGGGTGACGTTGGGAAATGACCGCTGGAGCATGATTTGCGCCAGCCTTACTGTGCCGAATAATGAAGAATTAACGATGATCAGCTTGTAGTAGGCGCGCGATTCGCATGCTCATTCTGATTCCCGGTTTGGAAGGTCCGTGATGCCCCAATTGTCCCGCCGCCTGTTCATGCTCGGCGCACCGCTCCTTCTCGCCGGCTGCGCCTCTTCGAAGCGCCTGTCAGCCGACTCGATCTTCGATGGCTGGGGCGGCAGCGATTATGACTATGGCGAAATCTATGCGGGCTTCGAGGACAACGGCAATCCGGTCCCGGCGATCGATCTGCGGCGGATCGATTCAGCCTTCCTGCGCCGGGAAGTCTCGGACCCGACCGGCGAGGCGCCGGGTACCGTGGTCGTCGACCCGGCCAATCACTATCTCTACCACGTGCATGAAGGCGGCAACGCTACGCGCTATGGCGTGGGAGTCGGCCGCGAGGGCTTCGCCTGGAACGGCCGCGCGACGATCAAGCGCAAGGCGGTATGGCCGCGCTGGACGCCGCCCTCCGACATGGTGAAGCGCGACAGCGAAGCGGCCAAATGGGCTGGCGGTATGCCTGGCGGACCGGGAAATCCCTTGGGCGCACGGGCTTTGTATCTGTTCCAGGGCGATCGCGACACGCTCTACCGCCTGCACGGCACCATCGACCCCTCCTCGATCGGCAAGTCGATGTCGTCGGGCTGCATCCGCCTGCTCAACCAGGACATCATCCACCTCTACAACAACACCCCCGTCGGCTCCCGCGTGGTGGTGCTCGGCAGCGGCAGCGGGGACGTCGACGACCAGGAAGCGGCGATGTAATATCGATGCCTTGCGAGCGGAGTGAAGCCGTCCAGCATTGCGCCGAATATATCGATTGCCGGGCCGCTTTGGCGTCCTCGTAACGACGTCCTCGCCAGTCAAACCTATCGCTGACTGACATTACAGCTTCCACGTGACGAAATTTTCATGCGCAACCCTCTTGCGCATGGACCATCGCAGACCCGATTTTCAGGCCATGACGAACGGGTTCCTTCCGATGCATTACGCGCGCACCGCCCTGCTCCTCGCCGGCATGACGGCCCTGTTCATGGTGATCGGGCTCATGCTGGGCGGCAAGGGCGGCATGATGATCGCCCTTCTGGTGGCCGTGGGCACCAACCTGTTCGCCTATTGGCGCTCGGGCGACATGGTGCTGTCGATGTATGGAGCCCGCGAGGTCAGTCCCGCCAGCGAGCCGGGGCTCTACAAGCTCACGGCCGGGCTTGCCCGCAATGCCGGCCTGCCGATGCCCAAGCTCTATCTGATCGACGATCCGCAGCCCAATGCCTTCGCCACCGGGCGCGATCCCGCCAATGCAGCCGTTGCCATCAATACCGGCCTGCTGCAGTCGCTGTCGCGCGACGAGGTCGCGGGCGTGATCGCCCATGAGCTTGCCCATATCAAGCATCGCGACACGCTGCTGATGACCGTTACGGCCACGCTGGCCGGCGCCATTTCGATGGTGGCCAATTTCGGCATGTTCTTTTCCGGCAATCGCGAGCGCAATTCGCTCGGCCCAATCGGCAGCATCCTGCTCGCCGTGCTGGCGCCGCTGGCTGCCATGGTGGTGCAGATGGCGATCTCGCGCTCACGCGAATATGAGGCCGACCGCCTGGGCGCCGAGATCAGCGGCAACCCGCTGGCGCTCGCCTCGGGCCTGGCGCGCATCCAGAATGCCGCCCATGCCATTCCCAACGAGCAGGCCGAGGCCCATCCCGCCACGGCGCACATGTTCATCATCAATCCGCTGTCGGGACGGCCGATGGACAATCTTTTCTCGACCCATCCCGACACCCGGAACCGCATCGCCGCGCTGGAGGAACAGGCCCGGCGCATGGGCGGGGGACGACAACCGCCCCGTCGGGGCGGTTTCGTCGAGGGCGTCAATCCCGACGACCTCGGCCCTCGCGGCCCGCAAAGCCCGAAAGGCCCGGAGAATCCGAAAGGCCCGTGGGGCTGAGCCGACGTACCAGGAAGCATTGAAAATGCCTCATGGATCCGTCCCGCGGTTTTCGCCGGATCCTTGATCCGGTGCCGGAAATCGCGGGGTGTTCAAGTCTCGGATGCATCGGCATCGTCGAGCCTCGATATCACTGGATCTTGGCGTAGCTCTCGGCAAAGCCCGTGAGCGGCAACTGCACGCTGACATCGTTGCGCTGCAGGTTCTGGAAGGTCGTCTTGAGCTGCTTGCCCGTCTTCATCCGGGCCAGCAGCCCGGCATCGAGCGGCGTGCCGACATAGCAGCCCGCGCCGTCGCAGGTCTGCAGGGGATAGCTCACCGGCTGGCCGTCATCGACCTGCAGCTTGAGGCCGGCTGGCAGATAAAGCCCGAGCGGCAGGCGCACCAGCACCACGGGAGCGCGGGTGTCGCTGGGAACGCGTACCGAGAAGCCGACCACGAGTTGGCCGGTATTGTTCATCACCGCATTCTCCTCGACCACGCAGTCGAGTGGCCCCTGCCGGGCGTCCGCGGTGCAGCGCGTCACCCAGCCGGGTGCCGCGGGAGCCGGTGCCGCGGAAGGCGCCGCAGCTGCCGCCTTGGGCGCCTCGGGGGCGGCAGGCTTCTTGGCCTGCGCCTGTGCGCTGCCCGCCAACAGGCAGGCCAGCCCCGCAGCCACCGTCATTTCAACCACACGATGCATCGTCGCCTATCCGTCCTTCGATCTTACCAGCTGTAGCGAAGCCCGCCCGACCCGGTAAGATCGTGCGAGGATTTGGAGAAATTGCCGCTGAACTTGCCGTAAACCGACAGGCCCGAGGCCGAGACCAGGTTCACGCCCGCTTCCACCAGGGCTGAATCCCGCGGCGCCGAAGCGCCGTAGACCACGAAATTATAGCCGGGCGCTGCGGTGAAGCCAGCCTCGACCGAACGCCGGTTCGCGAACTCATGCACCCATGAGGCGCGCAGGAAGGGTTCGAGATAGGTCGTCTCGCCGAAATAGAAGCGGGTATCGATCTGCGCGCCCAGGAAGGATGGGAACGAGTTGATGGTCCGCCCGGCATAATTGAGGGCGAGCCCGCCATTGGTGCCCTGGGCGTGCTCGGTCGAGCCGTCCAGATGCAGGGAAGAGAACTGCAGCGCCGCGAACGGCGTGACGTTCACGCCGGAGAAATTGGCCTTGTAGCCTCCCTCCAGACGCCCGCTGATGGCGCGGCCATCGAAGCTGTTACCGAGCGCGTCATAGGCGCCCGCCACCGGATTGACCGGGGCATCCGTGCCCTGGATCATAGCGTAGCGCTGGATGGTGGCGTGCATCACATCGAAGCCGAGCAAGCCGTTGGCGTAGAAATTGCCGTATTTGGCCGCCCCGTACAGCGCGAAATGGCCGGCATCCACCTTGCCGGTGGTGGCGCGCTGCTCCACCCCGAAGCTCGAATGGCCTCCGCCGACCGACAGGCCGATCAGATAGTTGGGATCGAGCTGGTAATCGATGCCCGCCGCGAGGCCCTGGTTGTGGGTCTTCAGATTGCCCGAGCCGACGACGGTGTTGCCGTCGAAGGAGGAACTGCCGCCATAACCGGTGACCCAGGCACGCCACAGGCGGGTGTCGCAGAAGGAAGCGCCCTTTTCGGTCTTCCCACCGACATCGGCGCTGCAGCCGCCGACGGTCTTGCCGGTAAGATCGACCGCATTGGCGTTGCGCCAGAAATCGGCCTGCTGCATCACCGAGCGCATGAAGGCCCCACTGTCGGAGAACAGCGTCTGCTGCACGCCGGCCGTGCCTTCGCCGTCGATGGAGTCGTAGGTCTTCTGCAGGGAGGCCAGGTCCGGCTGGAAGAAGATGGCAGCCGCCAGCGGCACGAATTTGGGCGAAGTCTGGTCGGTCTGGATTGCATTGATCGCATTGCCGACGGCATGCCCGTTCCTCGTCAGGCCATCTGCCGAGAAGTCGATCTTGGTGCGCAGGATCGCATCATAATCGGTGAAGATCAGGCTGTACTTCGCCACCGCCGTGGGGATGGCGTCGATGGTCATGCCGTTGTCGCTGACACCCTTTTCGGTATGCACGATGACATGGTCGCTGGTGCCCGGCGTCGCCTTGCCGGGATTGAGGAGGTTGATCGAGACCTTGCCGGCGAGATCGGCCGCACCCGAGACGTTCACCAGATCGGTGAAGCCGGGATTGTTCAGAGCCGGCACGGCCGCCACCAGCGTTGTCGCCGACGACGTCGTCGTGCTCCAATTGGCGTTCCGGTCGAGATCGAAGTCCAGCATATAGGTGCCGTCGGCCTTCTGGGAGAAATAGCCGGTCTCGTTGGTGGCGAAGACCCGATTGATGCCGCCGATGGCCATGAAGCCGGAATTGCTGAACAGATGCGCCGCGGTATCGCCGAGCTGGATGGTGTCGCCGGTGACGAACCAGGCGCCGTTCTTGTTGTCGAAACTGTTGAGGCCGGTGCCGAGCTTGACCGAGCCGGTGACCAGGTTGGTGTTGGTCACCGCCTCGTTGCCGGCAGTGCCATAGATGGCGAGGCCATCGATCCAACCGGTCCCGATCAGCTTCCTGTCCTTGTCGAGGGCGAGACCGACGGTCTTGCCGAGATCGGCTATGACGCCGGCATTGGCGAGCGTGTTGGTCGCACCATCGAGGAAGCCGACACCGGCGCCCACGCCGGTGCCGCCGACGATCCTGCTGTCTGCGTTGACGGTGATGGCGATGTTGCCATTGGTCTTGCCCGCGCTCTGGGCCAGGATGGCGAAGGAACCGGAGCCTGCCGTCGTGATGTCCCCGGTCTGGTTGATGGTGACATCGCCCGCCTTGCCGTCGCCGCCGGCGGAGCCGGCAAAGCCGATGCCGACGCTCTTGCCGTCGAGCAGATTGGTCACCACGCCCTGCGCGGTTTCCGGCAAGGCATCGATGAAGGGCTTGGGCACCGTGAGGCCGCCCAGCGAATTGACCACGCCGCCGCCACCGCCGATCGACTGGGCGAAGATGCCGTGTGCATTGGTGCCACTGGTCGCGATCAGTTCGGCCGTGTTGGTGACGCTGACGTCACCGCCATTCCCGCCGCCGCCGGCATCCGCGCCCCAGGCGCCGAGGCCGGTCGCCGCGGCAGCATAGCCGCCGCCACCGCCGACCGACTGGGCAAAGATGGCCGTGGAATTCTGGCCGAAGGTCAGCAGCGAACCGGCATTGGTGACCTTGACCGTGCCGCCATCGCTGCCGGCCGCCGCGCCGCGCTCGAAGGAGACGAGGCCGTAGGTTTCGCCGGACGAACCGCCGCCACCGCCGACTGATTGGGCCATGATGGCATTGGACTGGTCACCGGTGGTGATGATGCTGATCTTGGTCGGATCATCGTTGGTATCCCCAGGGGTCAAATCGACGTTCTGGCCGCCCGCGGCATTGCTGACGGTCACGTCGCCACCCTTGCCGCCGGCACCGGACTTGCCGCCGATCGCCACCGCGCCGAGACCGCCGCCGCCGATGCCGCCGCCGCCACCGACCGACTGGGCGAACAGGCCGTTGGAAAAGTCTCCCCTGGTCTGCACGAAGCCGGCATTGGCGATGCCGACGCTGCCACCATCGCCCGAGGCGCCACCGCTGCCGCCGACCTGCACGAGATTGACGCTGCCGATGAGGCTGCCGATGCCCTGCTTGTCATAGAGGAAGCCGCCACCGGTGCCACCGCCGCCACCGACCGACTGGGCGGTCACGCCATTGGACTCACGGCCCTCCGTGAAGATCTCGCCGGCATTGGCGACAGCCACCGTACCGCCATTGCCCGCAGCGCCGCCAGCGCCGCCGATGGCGAGCGCACTGAGCGAACCGCCGCCGCCGGTGCCACCGCCGCCACCGACCGATTGCGCGGTGATACCAGTGGAGAACAGGCCCTTGGTGCCGAGATGGGCGAAATTGGTGACAGTGACAGCTCCACCATTGCCCGCCGCTCCGCCATCACCGCCGATGTCGATCAAGCCAGAGCCGGCACCGCCCTGGCCGCCGCCGCCGCCGATCGACTGGGCGAGGATCGAGCCGGAGGAGATGGTGCCGTTGGCCCAGATGGCACCAACACTGACGTCACCCGACTTGCCGTTGGTCACCGTGACGATGCCGCCATCACCGGCCGAGCCACTGTCGACGCCGAGGAGATTGGCGAGCGCACCGCCGCCGAGGCCGATCGTACCGGTCAGGCCCGCGACGGCATTGCCGCTGTTGCCACCACCACCACCAACCGACTGGGCGAAGATGCCCCATGAATAGATACCCTGGGTCAGGATCTGCCCCTGATTGTCGATCGAGACCGTATTGCCATTGCCGGCCGAGCCGCCATAGCCGCCGACGGCGACCACGTAGTTCTTGGCGATGCCGACGGCACCGAAGGGCATGGCCGCGAGCGTGGCGTAATTGTAGGGACTAGGCACCACGTCCTGCAGGCCGATGATGGCGCTGCCGCCCTGGCCGCCGCCGCCGCCGATCGATTGGGCGAAGATACCGCTGGAGGCATCGCCCTTGGTGACGATCACGCCGTCATTGCCGACGGTGACCGTGCCGGCATCGTTGCCGGTGCCGCCGAAGCCGCCCACCGTCGCCTGGAAGGAGAAGTTGTTCTTGGTCTCCTCTGGCGCCGTGCAGACGACCGGCAGGGTGCAGGCCTTGGTCAGGAGCAGGGCCAGAGAATTGGCCTGGCCGCCATTGCCGCCACCGCCGCCGATCGACTGGGCCTGGATGCCATGTGAGCCATTGCCATCCGTCTGGATCGAGCCGGACTGGTCGACGGTGACATTGCCGGCGGTATTGCCGTCGCCGCCGAGGCCGCCCACGGAGAAGCTGACATTGATCGTGCGGCCCTGGCTGGCGCCGCCGACGCCGAGCACGCCCGAGAGGCTCGAGCCGCCATTGCCGCCGCCGCCGCCGATCGACTGGGCGAGGATGCCTTGCGCCGCATCGCCCTGCGTCTGCAGAATGCCGTTGCTGGTGACCTTGACATCGCTGCCGGTACCGCCGCTGCCGCCCTTGCCGCCGACGGCCGCCCCGAAGTTCAGATTGGTGTTTTCGCCGCCGACGCCGAACACGGCCGAGCCCGCGAGCCCGCCATTGCCGCCGCCGCCGCCGATCGACTGGGCGAGGATCGCCTGCGAGCCGATCCCCGTGGTGCCGATATTGCCGACATTGCCTATGGTCACCAGGCCTGCACCGGTGCCGGCACCACCGAAGCCGCCTAGCGAGGCACTGATGTTCTTGGAACTCGTACCGCCGAAGGCACCGGTGATCGACAGGCCGCCATTGCCGCCGCCGCCACCGATCGATTGGCCGGCCAAGCCGACCGAATAGTCACCCGCCGTGATGATCGTGCCGTTGCGCGTGACACTGACATTGCCGCCGGTGCCCCCCGCGCCACCAAAGCCACCCATGCTCAGCGAGACGTCGACCGCATTCTGGCTGACGCCGACCGCACCGGCAAAGCTCATGCCGCCATTGCCGCCACCGCCGCCGATGGACTGGGCCAGCACGCCATCGGCATGGTCACCCCATGTGGTGATGAGCCCTGTCGAATCGACCATCACGGCACCACCATTGCCGGCAGCGCCGCCGAAACCGCCGAGGGAGAGGGAGACACCGGCTTGCGTCGATCCGGACGCCCCGCCGGTGATCGTCGCGGCGCCGCTGAAGCCGCCATCGCCGCCGCCACCGCCGATCGACTGCGCCAAGATGCCGTTGGATCCTTTGCCTGTTATCCGAATTTCGTCTCCAATCTGGGTTTTGCTTCCCGTCAGGATATTGTCGACGCTGGTCACCTTGACCGCACCGGCATCGTTGCCGGTACCGCCGAAGCCACCGACGGAGATGCCGAAACCAGCGGTCGCTCCCTCGCTGAAGGTCAGTGACAGTGCACCGGAGAAGCCGCCAGAACCGCCGCCGCCGCCGATTGATTGGGCATAGATACCATTGGAGCCATCCGCCACGGTTTGGATGGTGGCGCTGTTGTCCGTCGGCAGGACCTTGCCGACGTTCGACTTGATGGCGACGTCGCCGCCGGTGCTGCCCGAACCGCCGCCGCCGCCGACGCTGACGGACGCGCTGCCGCCCGTGCCGGTGCTGACATTCAGGTTGCCGGCGACCGAAAAGCCGCCATTGCCGCCACCGCCACCGATCGACTGGGCTGCAAGGCCATGGGCGAGAGCCCCCTTGGTGTAGATCAGACCGGTGCTGTCAACCTCGGCCGACCCAGCCTTGGCGCCATCGCCACCGAAGCCGCCGACGGAAATCGCCAGGCTGACATTCTGTTGGCCGACGCCGATGGCGCCCGCCACGCTGGCACCGCCATTGCCGCCATTGCCACCGATCGACTGGGCCAGGATGGCCGTCGAGCCAGCCCCGAGCGTTGCGATATTGCCGATATTGCTGGCCTTGGCGTTGCCGGCCGTGGCGCCGCCGCCGCCGAAACCACCCACCGAAACGCCCAGGGCAACGCCCTCGCCGATGGTCGCGCTGAGGCTGCCGGCAAAACCACCATTGCCGCCGCCGCCCCCGATCGATTGCGCCAGGAGGCCGAGCGACAGGTCACCCTTGGTCTGCATATTGCCGGTATGGCTGACATTGACGCTGCCGGCCTTGCCGCCATCGCCGCCGAAGCCGCCGATACTGGCATTCAGGCTGCCGCCCTGCCCGATCTGCAGCGAACCGGCCACCGAGAAGCCACCATTGCCGCCGCTACCACCGATCGACTGGCCGACAACGCCACTGGACAGGATGCCATCGGTCGAGACATCACCGTTGACGGTGACTTCGACCGCATCGGCCTTGGCGCCGTCGCCCCCCGAACCACCGACGCTGGCGCCCAAAGCGACGCCATTGCCGATATTGGCCGAGAGCGTGCCGGCAAAGCCGCCATTGCCACCGCCGCCGCCGATCGACTGGGCCAGCACGCCGGTCGACTGATCGCCTTCGGTCGCTACAGCGCCGGTCTGCAAGACCGTGACCTTGCCGGCCGTACCGCCATTGCCACCGGCGCCGCCGACTGCAACCGCGATGCTCGCGCCGCCCTCGGGCGACACCGTGATGGCGCCCGCGGCGGCAAAGCCGCCATTACCGCCACCGCCCCCCAGCGATTGCGCCAGGATGCCGGTGGACGAGGTGCCGAAGGTCGCCACGATGCCCTTGTTGGTCACGCCGACATTGCCTGCCGTCGCGCCGCTGCCGGCAGAACCGCCGACCGCCACGGCCGCGCTGCCACCGCCTTCGGGCGCGAGGGCGATGCTGCCGGACACCGCAAAGCCGCCATTGCCGCCACCGCCACCGATCGATTGGGCCGCGATACCGGCAGAGAAATTGCCGAAGGTGACGATGTCGCCCGTGCTGCCGACGGTAACCGCACTGGCCGTGTTGCCGGAACCGCCCTTGCCGCCGACGGAGGCCGAGAGGGAAACGACGCCCGAACCGGACACGCCGATGCCGAAGCCGCCATTGCCGCCGCCGCCGCCGATCGACTGCGCTGTAATGCCAGCCGAGAGATCGCCGAGCGTGGTGATGTTGCTGGCCTGCTGCGTGCCGTTCTGGACGTTCACCGTGCCGGCCGTACCGCCATCGCCACCGCTGCCGCCGAGCGACAGGGATAGGGCGCCGGCGCCACCGAGAGCCAGCGAGCCGCTGAAGCCGCCATTGCCGCCGCCACCGCCGATCGACTGGGCCAGAATGCCGCCGCCATTGGCGGTGGTAGCCTTGTAGCTGCCGTCGGAAACGCTGCCCGTGCCGGCCCCGTTGACGATCTCGCCATTGCTGGTGACGTTGACCGCGGACGCGGTGCCGCCGCTGCCCCCGCTGCGGCCGACGGCGACCGACAGGCCGGCCGATCCGCCCAGGGTCGCAGCGATGCTGGAGCCGCCATTGCCGCCGCCACCGCCGATCGACTGGGCAAGCACACCGGCGGCATTGGTGCCGGTAACCTGGACCGCGCCCTGGTTGGTCAGGCTGACGCCGCCGCCATTGCCGCCATTGCCACCGGTGCCACCCACGGCAACACCGATGGAAACGCTGGTCGACAGCGAGGCGGAACCCGAGAAACCACCATTGCCGCCGCCGCCGCCGATCGACTGGGCGACGAGGCCGTTGGAAGCCTCGCCCTTGGTGAGGATCGGGCCGGTGCTCTTTACCGTCACGAGGGAGGCATCGGCACCCGCGCCACCGCTACCGCCGATGGCAACGGAGGCAGCCCCGACGCCGCCGACATTGAAGGAACCGGAGAGCCCGAAACCGCCATTGCCACCACCACCGCCGATCGACTGCGCCAGCACGGCGTCGGAACGATCGCCCTCGGTCTGGATCGCGCCATTGCTGGTGACGGAAACCGTGCCGGCATTGTTGCCGGCGCCACCCTTGCCGCCCAGCGACACCGCCGCCGAACCGGAGACGCCGACCAGGGGAACGCTGCCGCTCAAGGTAGCGGCAAAGCCGCCATTACCGCCGCCACCGCCGATCGATTGCACCAGGATGCCGGCCGAATTGTCGCCCTTGGTCAGGATGTTGTGGTTCTGGTCGACCAGGACGGAAGCGCCGCTGCCGCCGCTGCCACCGCCACCGCCGAGGGAAATTCCGGCGGAAACGCCGCCCGAAAGCGCGAGCGCGCCGGCAAAGCCGCCATTGCCACCGCCGCCGCCGATCGACTGCGCCAGGATGCCGGCCGAATTGTCACCGTCGGTCTCGAGCGTGGCCGTATTGCCCGTCGCGCCCGCCGGCTTATAGGCCTTGACTGTTACGGCGCCGCCATTGCCGCCACCGCCTGCCGTCCCGCCGAGGCCGACATTGACATTGCCGGCGACCGAGAGCTGGCCGGCCACCGTGGAACCGCCATTGCCGCCGCCGCCACCCACCGACTGGGCCAGGATGGCCGCCGAATTGTCCTCCTTGGTCAGGAGGTTGCCGGTCGAGGTCACCGATACGGTATCGCCATGCCCCGCTTGCGCACCGCTGCCGCCGAGGCTCACCGACGCACCGACCCCGCTGATCCCCGCGCCGACGGCCAGGCCGCCATTGCCGCCACCGCCGCCGATCGACTGGGCCAGGATGGCGGAAGAGTTCTTGCCGCCGGTTGCGATGTCACCGTTGCTGTCGACCGTGACGCTCTTGCCCGATCCGCCCTTCTCGCCGCTGCCGCCGAGACCGACATTGGCACTGGCAAGGCCGAGGCCGGCCGCAACCGTCACGCCGCCATTGCCGCCGCCGCCGCCCACCGACTGGGCCAGGATGCCACTGGCATTGTCGCCTGCCGTCGTAATCACGGAGAGGTTGGAGACATTGACCGTGCCGGCATCGCCGCCCTTGCCGCCACCGCCGCCGAGCGCGATCGAGGCCTGGACGAGCCCTGCGGAACCAGCCACCGCCAGGCCGCCATTGCCGCCACCGCCACCCACAGATTGGGCGAAGATGCCGGTCGAGCCACCGCCATGCGTCTGGATGCTGCCCTTGGTGTCGACCTGGACATTGCCGGCGCCACCGCCGTCGCCGCCGCTGCCGCCTAACGCAACACTGGCGCTGATCAGCCCGCCATTGGCGCTGATGCCGAAGCCACCATTGCCGCCGCCGCCGCCCACCGACTGGGCAAAGATACCGGCCGAGCGGTCACCCCAGGTGATGATCGAGGCGCTGCTGGCCTGAGAGGGATCGGCATTGTCACGAAGGACGCTGACATTCGCGCCCGTACCGCCGACGCCGCCCTTGCCACCCAAAGCCACCGTGATGCCGGTACCGACGGCCAGGGCATTGCCGCCATTGCCGCCGCCGCCACCGACGGACTGGGCAAAAATGGCGGCCGAATCGGTGACAAGGCTCGAATTGTTCTTGGCATTCACACCCGTTTCGATGAGGCCGGCGCTGGTGACCGTGACGGTACCGCCATTGCCGCCCGAGCCACCCTGGCCGCCCACGGTGAAGAGGCCGCCTGAGGAGCCGCCATTGCCGCCGCCACCGCCGACTGATTGCGCGAAAATGCCTTGCGAGAAGGACTGGTAGGTCGTGATTGACCCGCCGGCCGCATTGGTGACGTTGACCGATCCGGCATTGCTGGTGGTCGAGCCTTTGCCGCCGATCGCCACGAGACCGCCGGAGGAACCGCCGTCACCGCCGCCGCCGCCGATCGACTGAGCGAAGATGCCGGTGGAATTGAACCCCTTGGTGGTGATGCTGCCGCCATTGACCGCGGTGACATTGCCGCCCGCGC
Organism: Labrys sp. F242; assembly: GCF_057813875.1. NCBI lineage: Bacteria > Pseudomonadati > Pseudomonadota > Alphaproteobacteria > Hyphomicrobiales > Xanthobacteraceae > Labrys > Labrys sp. F242. The sequence continues at coordinate 326,882 of NZ_JBVASG010000002.1, forward strand.
CACCGGCTGCACCATCAGCCCCGAGCACGACGAGGCCTCCGCCACCCGAGCCCGAACCACCGCCGCCACCGATCGATTGGGCCAGGATGCCGAAAGAGTGGGTGCCGCTGGTGGTGACATCGCCAAAATTGCGCGCATCGACGGTACCGGCGTCGCCGCCTGTGCCACCCTGGCCACCAATGGCGCCGAGACCACCGGCGCTGCCGCTGCTGCCGCCGCTGCCGCCGATCGATTGGGCGAGCAAGCCATGCGAATTGGCGCCATGGGTGACGATGGTCAAGCCTTCCAGCGCCGTGACCGAGGCCGAGCCGCCGCGACCCGCGCCCGATGCATCGCCGCTGGAGGCGACGATGCCGCCGGCGCTGCCGCCCGCACCGCCCCTGCCACCCTGGCTGATAGCCCCCAGACCGCCCGAATTATCGCCATAGGTGGTGATCGTGCCTTCGCCCGCGGTCACGCTCGCCGCGCCCGCGGCGCCGCCCTTGCCGCCCTCGCCGCCGCTGCCGACCACCGTATAGGAGCCGCCGCCATGGCCGCCGCTACCACCGATGGACTGCGCCATCACGCCATAGCCATTGGTGACGGTGATATTGCCCTTGCTGGTCACGGTGGCGCTGCCACCGGCGCCACCGCTGCCGCCGCGCGCGCCGCCGCCACCGAGATAATAGTCACCGCCATCGCCACCGTCGCCGCCCCGGCTGATGGCGATCACCCCAGGCTGTCCCGAGGTCGTCAGCGTCTGGCCCGTGCCGGCATAGTTGAGATTGAGACCGCCGCCCGTGAGGCTGCCGCCACCGGCGCCCGGCTTGATGGTCATCGTGCCGGCATCGCCATTGGTGCCGAGTGAGATGGTGATGGAACCATCGGCATCGTTGGGGGTGATGGCGGCGGGAATATCGACGGAGGTTGTATCGTAACCGCCACCGCTCTTGGGTGTCTGAGTCTGTTTCGTATAGACGTTGCCCGATCCAGCCTTCGGCGTCAGCGTGATGATGGAACCGTCGCTGTAATTGATGACGGCGACGCCCGTGGTCTGGTTGAAACTCTGGCCGGTGACGGTCGGCGCACTGCCGCCGCCCGAACCGCCGCCGCCACCCGATGCCGGCGGCACGAACAGCGCGCCGTCATGGCCGTTGCCGCCATCCCCGCCATTCTGCTGCAGGCGGACCTGCCCGTTCACGGGCCCGCTCAAGGTGTTGACGTTGAGGGTGGTCGGGCCCGCATTCACCTGCACACCCCCGGATAGGTCTCCGGTACAGGTCTGCGTCGAACCACTGGTGGAGCAAGCCGCGAGAGCGGGCGTCGCCGCGCCGATGGCCGCCAGAGAGACGCCTAGCAGGCTGGACTTGAGTGCCCATATCCATCTCGGCGACGCCCCGTGCAAGATCTTTCCCTGCTCGGCAACGCAACTCAGGTCACGACGATGACGCGTCATTCGAAATCCCCACCCACTCAGACATCGGCGGGGATCTACGGCATGCTGATACCGCCTGGCCGCGACGCAGGACGTCGATGCCGGCCGGTGATTCCAACAAGTTGAGATAACGAACCCCGCCGCGGGGATACTGCCTCCGCCCCCTCACCAGACCCGGCACATCTTACCCCCCGGTAAGGCCGAATCGGCTTAGGCGCGGATTTTTGGTCCCCGCGGACAAAAACTAACCCAACAATCCTTTCCATTCTATACGGCGAATGTCGTATTTTTAGGTTTTTACTTCACATTTCACGCTCAAGTCACGACTATATAAAATTAATCTCTACAATGTATAGATATATACTTACACAGATGGAGGACCTCTATAAAGTTTTAATATTTAAATTACCTATACATAAATTGAAACAGATTAAAAATAATATGCGAGCAATATGAAACATAGACTAAAGTTAAAACGTATCATTTACTTTGTTTTTTAATTCAAACTAATCAAAAAGCCGATAATGCCGCAAGTATCTGACGCTCATCTCGGCAAACGCCCTGAGGGGTATTTTATTACTCCGCGCGACGCTGCACCGGAGGCGGCATTCACCCGATCTCAGGCGAGCGTCCTGACCCAATAGGCCACCGCCGGATCCTCGGGCCAGGTCGATGCAAGCGCCTGGAACAAACCTCTGGCCTCTGCCGGTTCAGAGGCCATCCGGTCATAGGCAGCCATATAGGCCTGACGTCGCTCGGATGTCGCGTCATCGGGCCAAGGGCTGAAGATCGCCGTCTGCGCCGCGCGGCCGCGTAGCACGACATTGCCGAGAGGCCGCAGCCGCTCCGGCTCGCCGATGGCCGCCGCTGCACGCGCCCCGAGGCAAACCGTGGTACCGAACTGCTTGTTGAGGGCTTCCAGCCGCGCCGCCGAGTTCACCGCATCGCCATGGGCGGTGTAATCGAGATGGCCGAGACCACCGACATCGCCCACGATCACCGGCCCGGTATCGAGCCCGATACGGGTGCGCCCGAAGCCGAGGCGCTTGGCATCCTCGCGCTGGCGGAATTCGGTGGTGAAGCGGCCGATCTCGATGGCGCAGTCGAGCGCCGCCCTGGCATGCCCTTCCACGTTGAGCGGCGCGTTGAACAGCCCGTGCACGGCATCGCCGACGATCTTGTCGACCATGCCGCCATGGCGGATGACGATGGCACAGACCCCATCGAAATAGGCATCGAGGGCGCCCACCAACGTACGCGGCTCGGCGTTCTCGGACATGGTGGTGAAGCCTTCAATGTCCGAAAACAGGGCCGTGACCTCGCGCAGTTCACCCTCGATCTTCAACTCTTCCGGGGCCGCGGTAAGCCGGCGAACGATCTCGGGCGAGAGGTAGCGCCCGAACTTGCGCTCGATCGCCCCGCGCAGCTTGCGGGTATGGGCGAACATCACCACCAGGGCCGAATTGGCGGCGGCGATCGCCGGGATCAGCGGGCCGGCCGGATCGATCAACAGGCGCGTGCTGGCAAACAGGCCGGCACTGAAACCGATCCAGCCCAGCATCAGCACCGCCAGCACCGAGCTTGCGGCCAAGGGGCCGAGCCACAACGCAGCCGCCAGGGCCACGAGGCCGATGGCGGAGGCGGCGAGCGGCTCGATCAGCCGCGGATTATGGATGCGCTGCGGGATATCGCCCGACCGCAGGCCCTCGATCGCCTCGGCCTGGACCTGCACGGTCGGTGTCAAGGGGCCCACCGCAGTGGGAAGAAGTGCGCCCGCCTCCGGAGCGCTGGCACCGATCAGCACGACGCGCCCGGCAAAGCGTTCGGCCGGCACCTTGTCATCAAGCACATCGGCAGCCGAAACGGTCCGCGCGCGCCAATTCGAGGGAGCGGTGAGATGGAGCCGCACGGCAGCCCCCTCACGCAACGGAATGTGCGTGTCTCCCACCGATGCGGAAGTGCCGTCGGGATCGAGCAGGAAAGCGGATGCGTGCTGCGCGCTCCGGAAGACCTCCATGGCAAAACCCGCATAGATCTCGCTACCACCTCGCACGAATACCGGCACATGGCGCACTTTCGTGCCGGTCACAGGCGCGAGGGACAAGGCGCCGATTGCGACGGCTCCATCCACGAGCGCGGTGGATGGCGCAACGACGCCGGCAGCCTTCTGCGACAAGTCCTGCTGCGGCGCCGGAATGATCGGAGGCGGAAAAGGCAGCGCATCCTTGCCGGCCTCGTCAGGCAGCAGGCCAAGCACGACATCTGAACGGGCGATCGCTTCGGCGAGCTGCTTGTTCTCATCGGGCAGGCTGTCGGCCACCGTCGCCAGTTCCGTCCGGCCGGTCGATTTGGCGTAGACCCTCAGCATCGGCCCCGGCGAACGCCGGTCCGGGCCATCCAGCAGGATATCGACGCCGATGACCTGCGCTTGGGCGTCCTGCAATTTGGTGACCAGATCCGTCAGCCCCCCTCCTCGCCGCCAGGGCCAGGCTCCTTTGGCGGCGAGGCTGGGCCTGTCGATGTCAACAACCACGACGCCGTCCGGCAGGCGCTTGGGCGGGATCACGCTCTCGATGAAGTCGAAGGCTTCTTCGCGCAGGGAGTTGGCGGCCCCGCCGGGATTGTAGACAAGAAAGCAGAGACCAAGGATGAAGGCCGCCAGGCCTGTGGCAATCGCAGGCTTGAAGGCCGGATCAGCCACGCGCACCATCCAGGCCGGCGCTGCCATGCGCCTCCCCGGGCGCCGTCTCGGCCTGAGCCAGTTGGGTGAGCGCGGCGACGTGGCAATGCACGATGGCACCGCGCCGCTCGATCGCACCGCGCTCCTCGAAGGCTGCGAGCAGCCGGTTGACCTTGGGACGGCTGGCGCCGACGAAGCTGGCGATGGCACTTTGCGAGATCGTCAAAGGTGCGCTGCGGGCACCATCGGCGCGGGTGCGCCCGTACCGCTTGACATGCCAGAGCAGGAAGCGCGCCAGGCGGGCCTCGAGCGGATAGAGCGCGATCGATTCGAGCTGGTCGGTGGTGTCGCGCAGCCGGGCGCACAGCACCTGCAAAATCGGCATCTGCAGCGCCGGACGCGTGGCCAGCAGCCGCACGAAAGAAGCCTGCGCAATGAAGCCTGCCACCACCGGCCCGACCGCGGTGGCGTCCGCCGTGCGCCGGCCGCTGTCCAGCACCGCGATCTCGCCGATCACGTCGCCGGGAGCCGCTTCACGCAGGATCAGCTCGCGTCCCTCGACCGAAACGATGGAAAGGCGGATGGTGCCTTGCAGCACGATCAGCATGCCCTCGCCCGGCGCCCCCCGCGAGAAGATCGATTCGCCGTCGCGAAAACGCTGTTCGACGGCGAGATTTGCGACCGCGTCGATGTCCTCCGGGCTGGCGCCGGCAAACAGGTCAAGGCGGGAAATAGCGTTACGGAGCGGGACGGACATTGACGCAACTATTCCGATCTGGGGCATAAATATGGCGGGTATAATGGCGATGTCGAGCCCGCTCGGCAAATCTGGTTGCTTGGCGTTCTCATAATACCGCCACGACTTCCATAATATCAGCTGGACTTCAACCGTAATGTCCTGATGACAGGCTCGGCAATCTTTGTCACTTTGCCGGCATGTCCGCTTCCGCCACCGCCTCCTCTTCCCTGTCGCGCCTGCTCCTGCGGGCGGGAGGCCGGCTGGCGGACATCATCCTGCCGCCGCGCTGCCTGAGCTGCCGGGAGACCACCGCCAGCCACGCCAATCTGTGCGTGGCCTGCTGGCAGCAATTGTCCCTGATCGAACGCCCTTATTGCGAGAGACTCGGCATTCCCTTCGTCTATGATCACGGCGAGGGCATGGTTTCGGCTCAGGCGATCGCCGACCCGCCCGCCTATGGCCGGGCCAGGGCCGCGGCCCGCTATGATGGCGCCGCCATCGAGCTGGTGCACCGGCTCAAATATGGCGACCGCGTCGAGATCGCGCCTTTCATGGGCCGGCTGATGGTCCAGGCCGGGCAGGATGTGCTCGCCGGCGCCGACATGCTGGTGCCGATACCGCTGCATCGCCTGCGCCTGTGGCGCCGGCGCTTCAACCAGGCCGCCTTGCTGGCGCGCGAGATCAGCACCCGCAGCAGCGTGGCCTATGAGCCCCTGCTGCTCGGCCGTTCCAGGCGCACAGCCCATCAGGTCGGCCTCAGCCGCAAGGAACGGGCCCGCAACGTGCAGGGTGCCTTTACGGTCTCGCCGGGCGCCCGGCCGGCGATAAAGGGCAAGCGCATCGTGCTGATCGACGATGTGCTCACCTCGGGCGCCACGGGCGAGGCGGCGGCGCGCACCTTGCTGCGGGCCGGCGCTGCCACTGTCGACATGCTGGTGTTCGCCCGGGTGGCGACGCCGATCGAGTAACCGAACGGGACTACCTGTCTTGAATCCGATACCGCAATCGCCCCCTCTCGCCTGGCCCGACAGCCGCGAGACCCTGCAGAGTTCCCTGCTCGAAGCCGGCCTCGCTCCAGCGAGTATCGCCCGGCTCGCCGAACAGGCCCGGCCGGCGCTGGTGCTGGAGACCACGCCTTGCGACGAAAGCCGGATTCCGCTCGGCGCCAGCAAGATCGGCGGTCTGCCCGACCTGCCTGACGGCATGGCCTGGCCAGAACGCCCGCCCTATGGCGATGCTGTCGAACGTGCCCAGATCCATCTCACCGAGGCCGATCGTCTGGCCAGCGAGGCCACGCGGCCGGGCTCGTCGCTGACGGCCGAGCACGCCCGCGAGGCCAGTCGCGAGCAGAGCGATCTTGCAGCGGCGGTCACATCGGCCTTTCCCCTGGCTTTCATCGCCCAGCTCGATCTGGCTTCCCTGTCGCTGACCCCCGGTTTTCCCGCGGCACTGCCACATCATGGTCGCCTGCTGCTGTTCTGCGACTATTGGGCCAAGCCGAAATCCTATGACCCCCATGCCGCGGCCGGGCTGCGCCTGATCTGGGACAAGACACCGCTCGAGCGTCTGGAACGCAAGGCCGAACCCGCCGCCCTGGCGGCTCTGGCGCAGGAGCGATGGAGCAGCCGCTTCAAGCCGGCCGCCGTGGCGGCGCGCCCGGTCGTCACCGCCATCCCGCCGAGCGACAAGGGTTTCGACGCCTTCCCACATGGCGAGGAGGCTTCGACTTTCTGGGACGAGGACAGCGAGGAGATCCGCTACGAGACCTGGCTCGGCCGCTATGGCATGCCTGATAGCAGGGAGGGCGCCAATCACCAGCTCGGCGGCTGGCCGCGCCCCCTGCAGAACGGCATGCAGGCTCAAGCCCAACTGGCCTCGCACGGTATTTTCTGCGGCACGGGCGAAGCCTTTGCCAGCGCCGAGGCTCGCAGGCTGCTGCGCGCGGCGGATCGCTGGCGCCTGCTGCTGCAGATCGGCCGGGACGATGCCCTCGGCCTGCTGCCCTCAGGCGCGCTCTACATCCTCATGCGCGAGCACGACATGCGCATACGCGCCTTCGACCGGGCCTGGATGGTGTTCCAGAAGCAATAAGCAGGAACACAGCCATGCAGGCCGCCGCGCCCCTGCTTGTCGGCCTGCCGCAACTGCTTATAATGCCGATTGATTTTGGCTCCGTGCCTTCCCATCTGTGGGCGAGGTTGTTTGTGGATGGAATGAAGGCAATGCCGCCCGTCGTCGTGTATTCGAAATCCTGGTGTCCCTATTGCAAGGCGGCCAAGGCCCTGCTCACCCGCAGGGGCATTCCCTTCGAGGAGATCGACGTTGACGGCAAGCCTGAACTGCAGGAAGCCATGAGCCTGCGCGCCAATGGGCGCCGTACCGTGCCCCAGATCTTCATCGGGGAGACCCATGTCGGCGGCAGCGACGATCTTCATGATCTCGAAGCAGCCGGTGGCCTCGACAAACTTATCGCCGCCTGAGAGCACCAGAGCAAAGCGCGTTCACGACTGAACGCTTGTTTGCTCTAACTCTTTGTTTCGACGCATCTTTGCGATTCTTGGTGATTCCGCCAAATCGCAAAACACTATGGGGAGACGGATCCATGCGTTTCAAAGCCGCCGTTCTGCAGATGCGCTCGGGCTTGGTGCCATCGGACAATGTCGCAACCGTCGCCGCCGCCGCCCGCGAGGCCAAGGCCGCCGGAGCCGAATATCTGCAGACACCCGAGATGACCACCGTGGTCAACCGCGACCGGGCGGCCATGATGGCCGCCATCGGCGACGAGCAGAGCAATCCTGAGCTCGACGCCTTTCGTGCGATCGCGCGCGATAACGGCCTGCATCTCCATATCGGCTCCATGGCCGTGCGTGTCGGCGACAAGGCTGCCAACCGCGCCTTCGTCATCGATCCCAAGGGCGAAGTGCTCGCCTCCTACGACAAGATCCATCTGTTCGACGTCGATCTTGCCGGCGGCGAATCCTGGCGTGAATCCAATGCCTATGTCGGCGGCGATCATGCGGTTACGGTCGACCTGCCCTTCGCGCGGCTGGGCCTGGGCATCTGCTACGACGTACGCTTTCCCCAGCTCTTCCGCGCCTATGGCGATGCCAGCGCCGACGTGATCAGCGCACCGGCCTGCTTCACCAAGCAGACGGGCGAAGCCCATTGGCATGTGCTGCAGCGCGCCCGCGCCATCGAAAACGGCGCCTGGATGATCTCCGCCGCCCAGGTCGGCCATCATGACGACGGCCGCGACACCTATGGCCATTCCGTCATCATCGATCCCTGGGGACGCGTGGTCGCCGATGCCGGCGACACGCTCGGGCTTGTTTATGGCGAGATCGACGTGCACGCCGTGGCGGCGACGCGCGGCAAGATCCCCAATCTCAAGAATGCGCGCTCCTTCACGGTGAAGACGGAACCGGCGCTGAGGGCTGCAGAGTGATTCGTTTTTCGCTCGTCTGCGACCAGGGTCACGAGTTCGAAAGCTGGTTTCGCGACAGTGCCGCCTATGACGACCAGGCCGAGCACGGACTGCTGAGCTGTGCCCATTGCGCCTCCACCAAGGTCGGCAAGGCCATTATGGCACCGCAGGTGGCCCGCAAGGACCGCGAAAGCGGGAACCCCGACACCAAAATTCGCGAAAACCTGCCGGCCTTGCCACAGCCGGTGGCTCTGACCTCTCCGGAGGAACAGGCTTTGCGTGCCAAGGTGCGCGAATTGCATGCCATGCTGACGGCGAAATCCGACTATGTCGGCGACAAGTTCGCCGCCGAAGCGCGCAAGATGCATGACGGCGAGAGCGAGCATCGCACCATCCATGGCGAGGCGACCGGCGAGGATGTCCGCAGCCTGCTCGAGGATGGCATCGACATCCTGCCTCTGCCCATGCTGCCGGACGATCGAAACTAGACGCGGATCGCAGCACCGGACCGCTCCCAATCAAGCACGGCAAGCCTTCTCCACGCAGTGGGGAAGGTGTCATTTCGAAGAAATGACGGATGGGGTGTGCGGGTAGTGCGCTCTGCCAACCAACAACGGCACAACCGTCCTGCCATCCACGTCCGCTCGGCACATTGCCCTCCACACCCCATCCGACCCGACTTCGTCGGGCCACCTTCCCCACTGCGTGGAGAAGGCAGGTCGCGCCTCAATCATCGTGGGTCCGGCGTTCCTTGGGTCCGCCGCCCAATCCCGCCTTCCCTATGCGCCCGCTCGGCCCTACAGTCTCCCCAACGAAAAGGGAGGTCGATTGCGCATCCTGCTGGTCGAGGACGCCGAGGATCTGGGCGATGCCATGGTGGCGAGGCTGCGCAGCTCCGGCCATGCCGTGGAATGGCTGCGCGACGGCACGCTCGCCTCCGAGCGCCTGCGCGAGGAAACCTTCGACGCGGTGGTGCTCGACGTGATGCTGCCGGGCCGCGATGGCTTCGCCATCCTGTCCGATCTGCGCCGGGCCGGCCACGGCACCCCGGTGCTGGTGGTCACCGCCCGCTCGGAGGTCGACGACAAGATCAGCCTGCTCGACCTCGGCGCCGACGACTATCTGGTCAAACCCTTCGATCTGCGCGAATTCGAGGCGAGGCTCCGTGCGGTGATGCGGCGGCCGGCCGGCATGCGCGCGAGCACCATCGAGGTCGAGGCCCTGACGATCGACCTCGCGGCGCGCACGGTCGCGATCCAGGGCAAGCCCATCGATTGCGGGCGACGCGAATTCCGCCTGCTCGAAATTCTCGTCGCCAAGCTCGGCCAGGTGGCGCCGAAGGAACGGCTGATGGACCAGGTGTTCAGCCTGGACGACGAGGTCACGGTCAACGCCCTGGAACTGCTGGTCTCGCGGCTACGCCGCAAGCTGCAGGGTGCCGGCATCGAGATCGTGACGATGCGCGGCGCGGGTTATATGGCGCGGCGGCATGACGGTCCCTGATCCCGTCACGCCCGTGACCGTCGCATCCGCACCCGTCTCCCTGGCGACCCCCGCGCGCGCAACCGCCTCGATCCGCCGCCGCGTGCTGGCCGCGGCCCTGCTGGTGCTCGCCATCGCCGCGCTCGCCTTCATCGTCTTCATCCATTCCTATGCCCGCCGTGCCGCCGACCAGGCCTATGACCGCCTCCTCACCGCCTCCGCGCTCACCATCGCCGGCGCCGTGCTGGTCGAGGAAGGCCGTGTCACCGTCGAACTGCCCTATGCGGCCCTCGCCATGCTCGGCTCGGGGGGCGACCGCATCTATTACCAGGTCGAGGCTCCCGATGGTGCCCTGGTCACCGGCTATGGCGATCTCGCCGAGGAATTGCCGGCCGTGCGCTCGGCTGAAACCGCCTTCGCCGATTCGCGCTATCACGGCGAACCCGTGCGCGTCGCCAGCATCGGCCGCCTGATCTCGGCTAGCAGCGCCGCCGGCTGGGTGACCATCCGGGTCGCCGAAACCCGCGGGGCACGTACCGCTCTCGCCTCGGAAATCGTCTCGCGGGCGGTGCTGCCGCTGATCGGCATCCTCGTGCTCGCCTTGGCCCTGGTCTGGTTCGGCGTGCAGCGGGCCTTCGCCCCGCTCACCACGGTGGAGGCGGCGCTGCGCGATCGCGCGCCGCAGGATCTTTCCCCTCTCACCGTGCCGGTACCGATAGAAGTCAGCCAGCTCGTCGCCGCCCTCAACGATTTCATGCGCCGCCTCGCCAGCGTGATGAACGCGCTGTCGGGCGTGGTCGCCGACGCCGCCCATCAGGTGCGCACCCCCCTCGCCTCCCTGCGCGCCCAGGCCGAAGTGGCGCTGGACGAAAGCGACTACCAGGCCCTGCACGAACGTGTGTCCAAGATCCATCGCAACGCCGTGCATGCCAGCGAGCTCGTCAGCCAACTCCTGATGGAGGCGACGCTGACCCACCGGCTCGAGAGCCGCGAATCCGCCCTCATCCCCATCGCCGACATCGTCGAGGACGTCGCACGCCGCTTCGATCCGGACGAGACCGGGCGGCTCACCGTGACCGTCGCGCCCGCCCTGGCCGGCGCCCGTCTCATGGGCGACCGCCTCGCCTTGCAGGAAATGCTGCGCAACCTCGCCGGCAATGCCCTGCTCTATGCTCCTGATAGCGTGGTGGAGATCGTGGCTGATACGGCGCCGGGCGAACGCTTGCTCATCATGGTCCGCGACCACGGCCCGGGCATTCCCGATACCGAGAAGGACATCGTGCTCCAGCGTTTTCAGCGAGGGAAGAGCGGTGCCGGCACCGTGGGCTCGGGGCTCGGTCTGCCGATCGCCCGCACCGTGGTGCAGGCCCATGGCGGCAGCCTGTCATTGCATGACCGGCCCGGCGGCGGGCTGGAGGTCCGTCTCGAATTGCCGCTGGTGCCGGTACAGGCGAGAGGGCGCGCCGTCCTCAGACGCGGCATGGCGGCGCTCGCTCTGGCCCTCGGCATCGCCATCGGCGGCGGCTGGAACGACACGGCCCAGGCCGCGGCCAAGCTCTATCCGGCGCCGGTGCCCGGCGGGCCAACACTCTCGATCCTCGGCACCACCGACACGCCGCAGTTCGAATTGCTGATCCACGACTTCCAGGAACTGCGCCCCGACGTCAGCGTGCGCTATGAGGAGACCGACACGCTGCCGCTCTATCAGCGCACGCTGGAGAGCCGGCTGGATATCGATGTCGATCTATTGGTTTCCTCGGCGGCCGATTTGCAGGTCAAGCTCGCCAATGACGGCCACGCCCTTGCCCATGCCTCGCCCTTGCTGCCGGCCCTACCGGCCTGGGCCAGTTGGCGTTCCGAAATCTTCGGCTTCACCTTCGAGCCAATCGTCATCGTCTACAACCGCACCCAGGTGCCCGACGGCCAGGCCCCGCACTCCCATCTGGCTCTCACCGAGCTCCTGGAGAAGGAGACAGAGCGCTTCCGCGGCAAGGTCGCGACCTACGACATCGGCCAGAGCGGGGTCGGCCATCTACTGGCGGCGCAGGATGCCCAGATCTCCTCGAATTTCTGGCGCCTGACCCGCGCGCTCGGCCGGGCCGATGTCAAGCTCTCCGGCTCCAGCCCGGCCATCCTCGAGGGTATCGCCTCGGGTTCCCTGGCGCTGGGCTACAATGTGCTGGGCTCCTACGCCTACGCACGCCAGCGCTTAGACAAGCGCATCGGCATCATCATTCCCGACGATTACGCCCTCATCCTCACCCGGGTGATGCTGGTGCCGCGCTGGGCCAACCAGCCCGATCTCGGGCGTGCCTTCATCGACTATGTCCTCTCCCCCCGGGGCCAGGCGGTGGTGGCCGGCCAGGCCGCCCTCGGCTCGATCGTGCCCGGCACGCCGGGCGGCTGGACGGCGGAACGCATCAGCGCCGCATCGCGCGGCGTGCTGCAGCCGATCACGCTCGGCCCGGCCCTGCTGGTGGCGCTCGATCAGGAGCGCAAGGCCCGTTTCCTGGCGACCTGGCGCCAACTCGTCACCGACGGCTCGCGCTGACAGGTCGCTGACAGGAATAATTGCTATCGTCTCTGCAACCGGACCTTGCAAGGCCCGGAGCGAGACGTGGGACCAGGGGGGACGGCTGCTCATCGAGCGGCCCGTGGGCATGTATCCATTCCTCCTTTCCTACCGACACGATCATGACAAGGCGGCTGGCCCGCCAAAGCGTTCTGCGATTTGCCGCCGTGCTTCAAATCGCAAAGACGCGTCGAAAAAAAGCGTTGGAGCAAACAAGCGTTCAGCCATGAACGCGCTTGCTCAAGGAGGAAATGATGAAGAAACTCTTGCTTGCCTGCGCCACCGCGGGCGCCCTGGCTTTTTCCAGCCTCACAGCTCTTGCCCAGACGGCGGGATATGAGATCATGGCTCCGGCAGCGCCGGGCGGCGGCTGGGACCAGACCGCCCGCACCATGCAGATAGCGCTGCGCACCGAAAAGATCGCCCGCAACGTGCAGGTCAACAATGTCGCCGGCGCCGGCGGCACCATCGGCCTGTCCCAGTTCGTCAACCAGTCCAAGGGCAGCCCCTCCGCACTGATCGTCGGCGGCTATGTCATGGTCGGCGCCATCCTGACCAACAATTCCGCCGTCAGCCTCGCCGACGTCACGCCGATCGCCCGCCTCACCGGCGAGAGCGAAGCCATCGTCGTGCCGGCCTCCTCGCCGATCAAGACACTGGGTGACCTGGTCGAGGCCCTGAAGAAGGATCCCGGCGCGGTATCCTGGGCCGGCGGCTCGGCAGGCGGCACCGACCACATCACTGCGGGCCTGTTCGCCAAGGCCGTGGGCGTCGATCCCTCCAAGATCAATTATGTCGCCTTCGCCGGCGGCGGCGAAGCCGTCGCGGCCGTGCTCAGCGAGCAGGTGACGGCCGGCATTTCCGGCTATGGCGAGTTCGAAAGCCAGATCAAGGGCGGTGCGCTGCGCCTCCTCGCCGTCTCCGGCACCAAGCGCATCGACGGCGTCGATGCCCCCACCTTCAAGGAAGCCGGCGTCGACGTTGCCCTGGAGAATTGGCGCATGGTCGCGGCCGCGCCCGGCATCACGCCCGAGCAGAAGGCCGCCATCACGGCCGATATCGAGAAGATGGTGAAGTCGAAGACCTGGCAGGACACGCTCAAGACCCGCGGCTGGACCGACACCTATCTGTCCGGTGATGCCTTCGACGCCGCGCTGAAGAGCGACATCGCCGCCACCGGCACGGTGCTCAAAGACATCGGCCTGGTCAAATGAGCAGCGCCGGGAGCAAGACGGAGCGCGGGCGTCCGCCCGGCTCCACCGTCGCCGGGCTGGTGATCGCAGCCAGCCTGGTGATATCAGCCGTCGTCATCGGCACGGACGCGGCCATGCTCAACACCAAGGTCGCCAGCGACCCGCTCGGGCCGGCTGCCTTCCCCTACGCCGTCGCGGCGGGATTGCTCGTCCTCGCCGTCGCCACGCTGGTATCGGCCCTGCGCGGCAAGACGCCGGCGCCGGAGGAAAGCCAGGATTTCACGGCGGTCGCCTGGGTGATTGCCGGCCTGCTGGCGCAGATCCTGCTGATCGCGGTCAGTGCCGGCTTCTCGCTGGCCAGCGGCCTGTTGTTCGGGCTGGCCGCCCGCGGCTTCGGCAAGCCGCTCTGGCTGGCCTGCCTGGTCGGCGTGGTGCTGTCCTTCCTGACCTGGCTGGCTTTCTCGCAGCTCCTGCAATTGTCACTGCCGCAGGGACCGCTGGAACACGCCGTCTCCGCGCTCCTGAACAATTGATTCCAGGATCGGCCTCCCGGAGCAAAGCCCGTTTCAACGCGTAGGCGCCATAGCTCCACCTCTCATTGTTCCGGAATTCTTGTTGTTTCGACGTGGCTTTGCGGTTCCCGGCGATCTCGCCGGCTCGCACGACACTTCAGGCTAGGACCCTTCGATGCAGACATTCGGTCATCTGGTCGACGGATTGGCGGTCGCCCTGCAACCGTTCAACCTCATCTGCGCCTTCATCGGCGTCACGCTGGGCACGCTGATCGGCGTGCTGCCCGGCATCGGCCCGGCGCTGACTATCGCCCTGCTGCTGCCAGTGACCTTCCAGCTCGACCCTTCGGGCACCGGCGCGCTCATCATGTTCGCCGGCATCTACTATGGCGGCATGTATGGCGGCTCGACCACCTCGATCCTGCTCAACACGCCGGGCGAGAGTTCCTCGATGGTCACCGCCGTCGAAGGCAACAAGATGGCTAAGGCCGGGCGGGGTGGCCCCGCTCTGGCGACGGCTGCCATCGGCTCCTTCGTCGCCGGCCTGCTGGCGACGCTGGCCTTGGCCTTCATCGCGCCCTGGGTGGTCAAGTTCGCCCTGGCCTTCAAGTTCATCGACAAATTCGCCCTGATGGTGCTCGCTTTCGTCACGGTGTCGGCGGCGTTCGGCAATTCGGCGCTCAGGGGCCTGACCTCGCTGTTCATCGGCCTCGTCATCGGCCTGATCGGCAAGGATATCGTCAGCGGCCAGAACGGGCGCCTGACCATGGGCCTTGCCGATCTGCGCGGCGGCGTCGAGGTCACCATCCTCGCCGTCGCCCTGTTCGCCATCGGCGAGGCGCTGGCAGTGGCGGCCACCCACCAGCTCAGCACCGGCACGGTCGAGGCGATCAAAGGCTCGCTCTGGATGAGCAAAGAGGACTGGCGGCGTTCCTGGAAGCCCTGGCTGCGCGGCACCTTGTTCGGCTTTCCGATCGGAGCGATGCCGGCGGGCGGCGCGGAGATCGGCACCTTCCTCTCCTATGCCGCCGAGAAGCGCCTGGCGGAAAAGCCCGAGGAGTTCGGCCATGGCGCCATCGAGGGTGTCGCTGGACCGGAGGCTGCCAACAACGCCTCGGCCGCGGGCACGCTGGTGCCGTTGCTGACGCTCGGCCTACCGACCTCGGCGACCGCCGCCGTCATGCTCGCCGGCTTCCAACAATTCGGCCTGCAGCCGGGAGCCCAGCTCTTCACTTCCAATCCGCAGCTGGTCTGGGGTCTGATCGCCAGCCTGCTGGTCGCCAATTTCATGCTGCTGGCGCTGAACCTGCCGCTGGTCGGCCTGTGGGTGAAGCTGCTGTCCATCCCGCGCCCCTGGCTCTATGCCGGCATCCTGCTGTTCGCCACGCTCGGCACGCTGGCGTCCAATCCCTCGCCGGCCCAGCTTGCCATGCTGCTCGCCTTCGGCCTGATGGGCTACGGCCTCAGGCTCTACGACTATCCGATCGCGCCCGTGGTGGTGGGGCTGATCCTCGGGCCGCTGGCCGAAGAACAGCTTCGCAAGGCGCTCCAGCTTCATCAGGGTTTCTTCAGTTCGGCACCGGCAGTGATCCTCTTCAGCATCGCGGCCCTCGCTTTGGTCGTTCCCGCCTATATGCGCTGGCGCGGACGCGGCAAGGTCCTCACCCAGCTCGCCGCTTCCGAGGATTGAAATCACGTTCCGGCAGCCATGCCGGAACGTTACTTTTCTTTCATCTCGACTTGCAGTACACCACCCGCACCAGGCCGGGCCCCTCTGGCAGTTCCCAATGCGTTGAGTTCTGGGAACTGTGATGTCGGACTGGAGCAAACAGAGCGGTCCCGGCGCGTCGGCGTCCCCCTAGCGCCCCAGGCTTCCCTCCTGGCTCGAATCGGCACCGCTCTCCCGCACCGGAACGAGAGAGCCCTCCTCCATGCCTGATATTTTTGCCATCCTGTCGGAAGCCGTTTCGGTCTCCTCCATGGTTGCCCTCGGCCAGGTCATCCTGATCGACCTGGTCCTGGCCGGCGACAACGCAATCGTCATCGGCCTTGCCGCCGCCGGCCTTCCCAAGGAACAGCGCACCCGCGCCATCCTGATCGGCATCGCCGCCGCCACCGTGCTGCGCGTGTTCTTTGCCGCCATCACGACCCAGCTTCTCGCCATCGTCGGCCTGCTTCTCGCCGGCGGCATCCTGCTCCTGTGGGTGTGCTGGAAAATGTGGCGCGAACTGCGCACCAGCCACAGCGAGGAGGCTGCCGCCCAGCATGCCCTCGACGGTGAGAACGGCAATGGCGAGACCAATGGCACCCCACGCAAGAGCTTCGCCCAGGCTGCATGGCAGATCGTGATCGCCGACGTCTCGATGTCGCTCGACAACGTGCTGGCCGTTGCCGGCGCGGCGCGCGACCATCTGTGGGTGCTGATCTTCGGCCTAATCGTCTCGATCGCGCTGATGGGCATTGCCGCCAGCCTGATCGCCCGCCTGCTCCATCGTTATCGCTGGATCGCCTATATCGGCCTGATCGCCATCCTCTACGTCGCCGGCGACATGATCTATCGCGGCGTCCAGGAAGTCTGGCCCAAAGTTGCACCCCTGATGCAATAAGACTGGCAAGCACGAACGATCTACGATCGGACGCCAAAGGCCGGCAGCAATGCCGGCTTTTTGTGGCCAATCACGCCCCGGAACCTGGGCGATGATGAGCGCCCCTCATCAAGAAATCAGGCTCCAACACTCAATTCCCATTCCCGGTTGAGTGTTGGAGCCACTTTCATATCCTATTGAAATATAAAGGATATTGAGAAAAATATCAAAATTGATCTCGGCCTTGAACCGTTTGCGTCCCCATTTCTTCTGAGGTACGTTCCCGAAAGATCGGGACAGGTAGAACCATGGCGCGGGCAACGGTGCACGATCTGGCAAGTGCGGCAGGCGTGAGCCTCGCCACCATCGACCGCGTGCTCAATCGCCGCGGCGGCGTACGGCCGGCGACGATCGAGAAGGTCGAGCAAGCCATGGCCCGGCTGAACTATCGCCGCGACATGGCGGCGGCCATGCTGGCCAAGCAGCAGGAATATCGCTTCGTCTTTCTCGTTCCCGTCGGCGTAAACACCTTCATGCGCAACCTGGCAAACGAGGCCACGCGCTTGTCCGAACTCAACGCCGCCGATCGCATCAACATCCGCATCATCGAGATCCCGCCCTTCGACGATGGCAAGCTCGCCGAAATCCTCAACGGGCTCGACAGCGCCGATACCTCTGGCGTGGCCGTGGTGGCCACCGAAAACGCCCAGGTGCGCCAGGCCATCGACCGCCTGGCCGAGCGCGGCATTCCGGTGGTGACGCTGGTGTCCGACGTGCCGGCCTCGCGTCGCTCCCACTTCGTCGGCATCGACAACAGCGCAGCCGGGCGCACCGCCGGCTCCCTGATGGGCCGTTTCCTGCGCGGCCGCTCGGGACGGATCGCCGTGCTTGCCGGCTCGATGCTGCTGCGCGACCATGTCGAGCGCCATTTCGGCTTCGAGCGCGTGCTGCGCACCGAATATCCCGATCTCGTCACCCTGCCGGTGATCGAAGGCCTCGACAATGGCGCCATCGTCGAGGAGGTGCTCGGCGCCCTGCTCGACCGCCATCCCGACGTCATCGGCCTCTACAGCCTCGGCGGCGGCAATCGCGGTGTGATCGCAGCCTTGAACAAGCGCCATGCCGGCGCTCGCATCTGCGTGATCGCCCATGAACTGACGACCCATTGCCGCGAGGCCCTGATCGACGGCACTTTCGACGCCATCCTCAACCAGGACCCCGGCCATGAAGCGCGCAGCGCCATGCGCGTGCTGCGCGCCCTCACCGACGGCCAGCCCATCGACCAAGGCCAGGAGCGCATCCGCATCGACATCTATCTCAGGGACAACCTGCCCTGAGGCCCGTCACGCCGCTCGCGAAAACACCATCATGAAGTTGACGTCGGTGTCGCGGCTGAGCCGCCATTCGTCCAGCAGCGGATTGTAGATCACGCCGCAGCGGTCGAGTTCGGCCAGACCTTCCGGCGTCACCGCGTCCTCGATCTCCGCCGGCGTGACGAACTTGTTCCAGTCATGCGTGCCACGCGGCACCCAGCCCAGCACCTTCTCCGCTGCGACGATGGCCAGCGCATAGGCCTTCATGGTGCGATTGAGAGTGGCGATGAAGAGGAGGCCTCCGGGTTTCACCAGGCCTGCGCATGTCTTCAGGAAGGCGGCGGGGTCGGTGACATGCTCGACGATCTCCATCGCCAATACCACGTCGAAGCGCTCACCGGCCGCTTCGAGATCCTCCGCCGCCAGGATGCGATAATCGATGGCGAGGCCCGATCGCGCGGCATGGACCCTGGCCATCTCGACATTGGTCGCGGCCATGTCGACGCCGACGACCTCGCCCCCGAGCTTGGCCAGCGGCTCGCTGAGCAGGCCGGCACCGCAGCCGATATCGGCGAGCTTGAGGCCCTTCAGACCGTCCAGGGCGACGGCGGAACGGCCGAAATGCCCAGCGATCTGATCCCGCACATAGCGCAGGCGCACCGGATTCAATCGGTGCAGCGCCCGCATGGTACCGCGCGGATTCCACCAATCGGCCGCCATCGCCTCGAAACGTTCGATCTCCTTGGGATCGACCGAAGAACCCGTGCCTGTTGCGCTCATTGCCTGTTTCCCGGAGTAAAGCGCGTTTGGACGGAAACGCTCGTTTGCTCCAGCTCCTTGTTTCCAAGCCAATCCAATGGATCGGCTAGAGCGTCCTGCGATTCCTACCGATTCCGTCAATTCGCAAGAGGCCGTTATCGCGATGGTGCGGAAACACCTAAATCGAGGCTCCGCGCCTGCCTCTGTGGCCCCGATCTGCCCCTAAGGCAACCTCATTAACAATGCGCCGTTCTCTTTCTCGATATTGTCATCGCAATTTGGCAATTTCCGTCGTGCCTGGACTTTGAGCGGCCTTAATTTCAGCTATGGTCACCAAGGCCGCATCGACCGGGCAAAGCCGGCCTTCCCAGGACGAGGATTTCTCGTCCTGGGAAGGCCGGCACGGTGTTCGGCTGATGTGGAATTTCCGAGCCCGTCGACGGGCGGGTTCGGAAATTCCACAGAGCGCCGCAAGCAAGCGGCGTAGCAAGAAGGGATGAACGAGATGGCGTGGCGCGATGATGAAGCCCGGGCGGCCCTGATCCACAAGGCAGCAAGGAGCCTTCAGCCAGGCAAGACACCCCCCACTTTCGCCGAGGTGCTCTTCGGCCGAACCACCCTCGAGGATCTCGCCACGCATGACGCCGCCTCGCTCGCCTTCCTGGCTGAGCAGGCCTGGGACCATGTGCAGCGCCGCACGCCCGGCCAAGCCGATATCCGCGTCGTCAATCCCGACATGCCCGACGGCCGCGAAATTTCGGTCATCGAGATCCTCAACGACAACATGCCCTTCTTGTTCGATTCCACCATGGCCGAGCTTTCGGAACGGGGAATCGAGGCACAATTGGTTGCCCATCCCATCATCGCGCTGGAGCGCGATGCCCAGGGCAAGCTCCTGCAGTTCTTCGGCGACGCCCTGCCGGAGGGCAGCAAGGGCGTGCGCGAGAGTCTCATCCACATCCATATCGCCCGCATCGATTCGGATGCCGACCGGCAGAACCTGATCGACGGACTGACGCTGGTGTTCAACGACGTCGGGGCCTGCGTGAGAGACTGGCGCGCCATGCGTGACCGGGTGGAGCAGGCGATCGAATCCTTCCGCACCAACCCGCCGCCTCTGCCGGTCGACGAGATCGCCGAGGCAAACCAGCTCCTGCAATGGATCTGCTCCGACAACTTCACCTTCCTGGGCCTGCGCGAATACCGTTTCTCCACCGACAGCGACGCTTCCGACGAGGTCAGCGAGGGCGAAGGCCTCGGCATCCTCAGGGACCCCGAGGTCAAGATCCTGCGCCGCGGCACCGAACTGGTGGTGATGACGCCGGAAATCCGCGAATTCATGCGCGAGCCGACGATCCTGATCGTCACCAAGGCGAATGTGAACAGCCGCGTCCACCGCCGCGTGCGCATGGACTATATCGGCGTCAAGCTCTACACGCCGGACGGACGGGTCGAGGGCGAATTGCGTGTCGTCGGCCTGTTCACCTCGGCGGCCTATACGCGCTCCGTGCGCCAGATCCCCTATGTCCGCCACAAGGTCGCCCAGGTGCTGCAGCGCGCCGGGCTCGACCCGCAAAGCCACTCGGGCAAGGCAATCCTGCATATCCTCGAGGAATATCCGCGCGACGAGCTCGTTCAGGTCGATTCCGAGACGCTCTACAATTTCGCCATGGAGATCCTGCTGCTCTATGAGCGCCCGCGCCTGCGCGCGCTGGTGAGGGCCGACAAATTCGACCGCTTCGTCTCCATCCTCGTTTTCATTCCGCGCGAGAAATACGACACCGACGTGCGCATCGGCATCGGCAATTATCTGGCCAACGCCTATAAGGGCCGCCTTTCCGCGTCCTATGCCGCCTTCCCTGAAGGTCCGTTGGCACGCGTGCACTACATCATCGGCCGCTACGAGGGCGACACGCCCCTCATCGAACGCTCGGCGCTGGAAGCCGATATCAATGCCATCGCTACCAATTGGGGAGACAAGCTCAAAGCGGCCCTGACCGGCACCACCGACGGCATGCGCGCCCGCTTGCTCGGCAACCGCTATGCCAATGCCTTCACCGGCGGCTATCCCGAGACATTCTCCACCGCCCAGGCGATCGCCGATATCGGCGTGATCGAGAAACTGACGCCCGCCCGTCCCGTGGCGATCCTGGTCTATCGCCTGGAGGAGGACGACACGCCCACGCGCTGCGGCCTCAAGGTCTTCTCGCAGGGCGCGCCAATGTCGCTGTCCTATCGCGTGCCAGTGATCGAGAATCACGGCCTGCGCGTGGTCGACGAGCGTACCTACGAGATCACGCCATCAGCCAAGCCGGCCCCGGCTCCGGTCTGGCTCCACGACATGACGGTGGAGACCAATGACGGCGAGCCGATCCCGCCCGGCATCGACTTCCAGCACCGCCTTGAGGCCTCGATCATGGCGGTGGTCGGCGACTACGCCGAATCCGACGGCTACAACGCCCTGATCCTGCGTACATCGCTGGGCTGGCGCGAGATCTCGGCCATCCGGGCCCTGTCGCGCTATCTGCGCCAGATCCGCGCGCCCTTCAGCCAGGACTATATGTGGGAGACGGCGCGCAAGAACCCGCGGATCACCGCCAGCATCGTCGCCCTGTTCCGCGCCCGCCACGACCCGCGGCTGACGGCCACCGATGCCGAACGCGCCGCACACGAAACCGAGATCGTCGGCGAAATCGAGGAGCAACTGCAGTCTGTCTCCTCGCTCGACGAGGATCGCATCCTGCGTCGCTTCACCAATCTGGTGCAGGCGATCATGCGCACCAATCTCTGGCAGGTCGGCCCTGACGGCCAGCCCCGGCCGGTGATCAGCTTCAAGTTCGAATGCCGCAAGGTCGAGGGCCTGCCCGCTCCCAGGCCCCTTTACGAGATCTTCGTTTATTCGCCGCGGGTGGAGGGCATCCATCTGCGCTTCGGCAAGGTGGCGCGCGGCGGCCTGCGCTGGTCGGACCGCCCCCAGGATTTCCGCACCGAGATCCTCGGGCTGGTCAAGGCACAGCAGGTCAAGAATGCGGTGATCGTGCCCGTCGGCGCCAAGGGCGGCTTCGTGCCCAAGCGCCTGCCGCCGCCGGCAAATCGCGATGCCTGGCTGGCCGAAGGCACGGAAGCCTACCGCATCTTCATCCGCTCGCTGCTCGAACTCACGGACAATCTGGACGGCGACAATATCGTGCCGCCCGACAACACCGTGCGCCATGACGGCGACGACCCCTATCTGGTGGTCGCGGCCGACAAGGGCACCGCCACCTTCTCGGACACGGCCAACGCCATCTCCATCGAGAAGCACCATTGGCTGGGCGACGCCTTCGCTTCGGGCGGCAGCCAGGGCTATGACCACAAGAAGATGGGCATCACCGCCCGCGGCGCCTGGGAGGCCGTGAAGCGGCATTTCCGCGAGCTCGGTACCGATATCCAGGTGGAGCCCTTCACGGCCGTCGGCGTCGGCGACATGTCGGGCGACGTCTTCGGCAACGGCATGCTGCTGTCGCCAGCCACCAAGGTGGTCGCCGCCTTCGACCATCGCGACATCTTCATCGATCCCTCGCCCGATCCGGTCACCAGCCATGCCGAGCGGCTTCGCATGTTCAACCTGCCGCGCTCGAGCTGGCAGGATTACGACAAGTCGCTGATCTCCAAGGGCGGCGGCGTGTTCTCGCGTTCGCTCAAGGCCATCCCGCTTTCCGCCGAAATGCGCGCTCTGCTGGATCTCGACAAGGCCGAGGCGACGCCCACCGAGGTGATGACGGCGATCCTCAAGGCCCGCGCCGACCTGCTCTGGTTCGGCGGCATCGGCACCTATATCCGCGCTGCCAGCGAGACCGACGACCAGGTCGGCGATCGCGCCAACGATCCCATCCGCATCACCGGCGCCGATGTCAGGGCTCGGGTGATCGGCGAGGGCGCCAATCTTGGCGCCACCCAGCGCGGCCGCATCGAGGCGGCACAGAAGGGCATCAAGCTCAACACCGACGCGATCGACAATTCCGCCGGCGTGAACACCTCGGACGTCGAGGTGAACATCAAGATCGCCCTGGCCCGGCCCGAGCGCGACCAGCGCCTGACGCAGGCCGATCGCAACATCCTGCTCGCTGCCATGACCGACGAGGTCGGCACGCTGGTGCTGCGCAACAACTATCTGCAGACGCTCACGCTTTCGCTCTCCGAACGCAAGGGCGTGACCGAGACCGGCTTCCTCACCCGCCTGATGCAGTCGCTTGAACAGCGCGGCCTGCTCGACCGCGCGGTGGAATTCCTGCCCGACGACGTCGCCATCGCCGAGCGCACCCGCCGCGGCCAGGCGCTGACGCGGCCGGAACTCGCCGTGCTGCTCGCCTATGCCAAGCTGACGCTCTATGATGACCTGCTCGCCACAAGCGTGCCTGATGACCCTTATCTCGCCCGCGAACTGACGGTCTATTTCCCGCCCGAGATACAGAACAAGTTCCCCGACGCCGTCGAAAACCATCGGCTGCGGCGGGAGATCATCGCCACCAATCTTGCCAATGGCATCATCAATCGCGGCGGTCCCGCCAGCGTGGTGCGTCTGAGCGACGAGACCGATGCCGACGTCACCGCCATCGCCATGGCCTTCGCCGCCGTGGATGAATCCTATGGCCTGCGCTATCTCTACGATGCCATCGATGCCCTGGATAACCGCATCGACGGGCAGCTCCAGCTCAGCCTCTACGCCTTCCTGCAGGATCTCCTGCTCTCGCGCGTGGTGTGGTTCGTGCGCAACGTCGATTTCACGCCGGGGCTGGAAGCCGTGATCGCTCGTTTCGGCGCCGGTGTCTACGAGATCGCCGTCGGGCTCGACAGCTCCCTGCCCGAAGCAATGCAGGCGGCCCGCGTCAAGCGCGCCCGCGAGTTGGTCGAGGGCGGCGTGCCCGAGGACCTCGCCGGCCGGATGGCCAATCTCGATCCCCTGGTCTCGGCGCCCGACATCGTCCTGGTGGCGGGCCGCACCGGCCGGGCCATCGGCGAAACCGCGGCCACCTTCTATGCGGCGGAGGCCAATTTCCAGCTCGACCGCATCGTCGCAGCCGCGCGCGCCGTGCCCGCCAACGATTATTTCGAGCGCCTGGCCATCGACCGGGCGATCGAACAGATCGCGGCGGCCGAGCGGCGCCTGGTCGCCGACATGCTGGCGACCGGCCAGTCCGGCCAGGCGGCCACGCAGGCCTGGCTTGAGGCCCATCCGGAAGCTGCACGCATCCGCAAATCGGTGGAAGAAATCGCGGCTGGTGGCCTGACCCTGGCCAAGCTCACCGTGGCCGCCAATATGCTGGGCGATCTCGTCAGGGAGTGACGAAGGCACGGTTTGAGAGCCAGTTGGCACTTGGATATTGCCGACTGCTCTCCACCGAGTTTAGTTCGGGCCTTCCTAGAGCAGCAGGATCACGGAGGTGTTTTTCGGCGCCTCGAGCCTGACGGTCAGCCGGCGCGGTAGAGGGCAACCGTGGCATATACGCCGCTTGTGACGTGCCGGCTGATATCCTCCAGGTGGCGGCATAGACATGGCCAGACCCGCGCAGAGCCTATTGGCGGACGATGCCGTTTCTGCCCGATCCGGGTTTCGTCTACCGGATCTCGGTCGGCTTGGCTTTCGAGCCGATATCCCTCAGCCCGTCCGCAGCGTCCGGGTAAAGCGCGGCGGATGCTTGGATTTGTTTAGGATTCCGCCAAGCGCGGCGCAATGTCATGGCGCCTCAAGACAAACAACGCCAACGCCACCAACGCCACGCAGCCATGAACCCAATAGGCTAAACCATAGCCGCCCAAATCGGTGAGCCAACCGGCAACGACGTTGCTAAGCGAAGCCCCGATGCCCTGCACGGTCATGACGGCAGCAAGACCGACATTGAAGCGGCCGGTACCAGAGAGAATGCGTTCTGCGGCGATGGGCGTGGCAATACCGATCAGGCCGGCCCCCACGCCGTCGAGAAACTGTACGGGAAAGACGAAAGCAAAGGATGGGAAAGTTCCCGCAATCGCACCGCGGATCGGCAAGGCTGCTAAGGCAACGATGAATACGGTGGCCAAGCCGAACCGTCTAATCAGCCAGGGTGCCATCAACGCCATGCCGATCATCGATAGTTGGGAAACACCCGTCGTGATTGCGGTGGTCCTGAACGGTGTGCCGAGTTGAATGGAGAAAGCCTGGGCAATCAGGCGGCTGATGGGTGCGTTCCCAAAATGAAAGATCATCAACACCAGGCTGAGCAAGATCAGGCCCTTGCTGCTGGCCAGCACTGAAAATCCGGAAGGTGCCTCCGATCCCTCGTGATGCGCCAGCCCGCGCGCGACCTGATGGTCGATCAGCTTCGGATCGATGGCCAGGGTCGCGGCAATCGTGGCAAAGGCGGCAAACAGCATGAGCCCGATGACGCCTTGGAGGCCGAACAGAAGCGTTCCCGCATAAATCGCCGCCAGGGAGGCAACGTTCCCCGTGTGGTTCCAGAACTCGTTTCGGGACACCTGACGGGGAAATCGTTCTTCCCCGACAAGCCCAAGCGTCAGGCCCATGAGCGCGGGGCCAATGATCGCGCCGACGACGGCCGTCGCGGATTGTCCCCCGAAGACCGAAAAGCCATTGGGGGTGGCCAGCGTCCATAGAGCCATCATCGTCACGAGGATAACGGGCAGGATGATCAATGTACGCTTGTAGGCCGATGCATCGACAAGCGCACCGAACAGAGGCGTTGTCATCATTCCCAACACGCCGCCGATCGTCGCGATCACACCGAGCGTGAATGGCTCCCACCCGCGCGTTGCGAGAAATCCGTCGAGAAAGGGGCCCAAGCCATCGCGAGCATCGGCGAGGAAAAAGTTCAAGATCGACAGGGCAATGAGGGAGTGACGAAACTCGGAGGAGGGAGTGGACGTCACGGCGGCTCCTGGAATCAAGTCTTTCAACAACGCGCCGTGCAGAGAGCCAGGCGAGGAGACGAGGGGATTGTGCTAACCCACCTCGTGCTTGGCAAATATAGGATCGGAGAGGCATACGAAATGCAATCGCTTTCGAACCCGCCTCGAGATGAGGCGCCGCGTTTCGAAGAACGGATATCCCCTCCGTCTCTTTCCTGCCTCACCGACGCGTTCTCTCATCGCGCCAGGTGATGCAGCACGATGCCGCTGGTGGTGGCGACATTGAGGGAGTCGAAGCCACCCCTCATCTCGATGCGGATGGTTCGCAGCCGGCTGAGAACACGTTCCGGCAGGCCCGGCCCTTCCGCGCCGAACAGCACGGCCTGCCGCCCGGCGGGCTCGATGTCAGCGAGGCGCTCCCTGCCGGCGGGGCTGGTGGCCAGCACCTCGAAGCCAGCCGCCAGCAGGGCGTTGCAGAGATCACCGATATCACCCGCCTGGGCGAAGGGCGTGAGCAGCGCCGCACCGGCCGAAACCCGGATGGCCTTGCGATAGAGCGGGTCGCAGGAGGCACCGTCGATCAACACGCCATCGAGACCGAAAGCAGCGGCATTGCGGAAGATGCCGCCCATGTTGTCATGATTGGCGATGGCGGAAAGACCGACGAACAGGGCCGTCTCCGGCGCCAAAGACAGCAGTGTGTCGACCGCGAGCCCCTCGCCCCTCAATCCTATCGCCAGGATGCCGCGATGCATGGGAAAGCCGGCAATGCTGTCGAGAACAGCGCGTGAGGCGATGTAGACGGGGATGCCCACCGGCACCTGCGCAAGAAGGCCGGCCAGCGGCTCGGCTCGATTCTCCGCGATCAGGATGGATTCGATGGCAAAGCGTCCCAGGGTAAGCGCGGTGTGCAGCACCACTTCACCTTCGATGACGAAACGCCCGCCCCGGCCCTTGAGGTCGCGCTCGCGAATGTCGCGATAGGCCTCGATGCGGGAATCGGAGGGATCGTCGATGGCAAGAAGCATAGGCTGGCATCCGAAGAAACAGTATGGCTGGGACCGGACGGGACGTCCGCCGTCCCAGCCATGGCGTCTTATCCGGATAGACGCATGCGACTGATGAAAAGCAAGCTCGAATGTCCTACATAGCGGGCATGACCACGCCTCTCCTGTTCGACCCCCACGCGCTGGCCCTGCATCGACGCCGCGCCGCGACCGCCCCGGCCGACTTCCTGCTGCGCCATGTCGCCGACGATATGGCCGATCGCCTTGCCGTAGTGCTCAGGCCGTTCGAACAGGCGGCAGAGATCGGCCCGCATTCGCCCGCGCTGGCTCAGGCGCTGCGTCCGCGGCTCGCCGCCAATTGGCAGGAGGTCGCCATCGGAGACGAGGTGCTGCCCCTTCCGCCCGAAAGCATCGATCTCGCCCTGTCGGCGCTCGCCCTGCAATTCGTTAACGATCTGCCGGGGATGCTGAGCCAGATCCGGCGCGCCCTCCGCCCGGACGGGCTTCTGCTGGCCGCGCTCATCGGCGGCTCCACGCTCAACGAATTAAGGGCCGCCTTTTCGGAAGCCGAACTGGAGACGGAGGGAGGCATCTCGCCCCGCGTCGCCCCCTTTGCCGACGTGCGCGACATGGGCGGCCTCCTGCAGCGCGCGGGCTTCGCGCTTCCTGTCACCGACAGCGAGACACTCACCGTGCGCTACGACAATGCCTTCGCCTTGATGGCCGATCTCAGGGCGATGGGTGCGACGAATATGCTGGCCCAGCGCCGCAAGGCCTTCACCCGCCGCGCCACCATGCTGCGCATGGCTGAGATCTACGGTGAGCGCTTCTCCGATTCGGACGGGCGCATCCGCGCGACCTTCGAGATCATCTGGATCTCCGGCTGGGCGCCCCATGCAGGCCAGCAAAAACCGCTAAAGCCGGGTTCAGCCAAGACCCGCCTCGCCGACGCCCTGGGCGTGAAGGAATTCGGCGAAAAGGACGTCTGAGAATCTTGGCCTCGCGAGATCGAACCTACCTCGCCGGGATCATGTCGATCAGCATCGGGATCAGCGGCTCGTCGGCGGGCGGCATGGGATAGTCGCGCAGCTTCCTCGGCAGCACCCATTTCACCGCCTGGCCCTCGCGTCCATGCGGCGTGCCCTTCCAGCGCCGGCAGATCCACAGCGGCATCAGCAGGGTGAAATCCTCATAGCTATGGCTGGCAAAGGTGAGCGGAGCCAGGCACGGCTCCTCCACCTCGATGCCGAGTTCCTCGTGGAGCTCGCGGATGAGGCTTTCCTCGGGCCGCTCGCCGGGCTCGAGCTTGCCACCCGGGAACTCCCACAGGCCCGCCAAGGCCTTGCCTTCGGGGCGCTGCGAGATCAGCACGCGCCCGTCGGCATCGACGAGGGCGCAGGCGGCGACGAGCAGAAGGCGCCGAGATACGAGAGGATTGGGCACGGGAGAATTGGTCACGAGCGGTAATCGCCATTGATGGCGACATATTCCTTGGTAAGGTCGCAGGTATAGACCCGGTCACTGGCCTCGCCGAGGCCGATATCGACTCTGATGGTGATCGCCTGCCCCTTCATATAGGCGGAGACCGCTTCCTCGTCATAGGACGGGTCGCGCTCGCCGTCGGCGGCGACGCGGATGTCGCCGAACCAGATGGCGAGCCGGTCGCGATCGGCTTCCTCGCCCGCCTTGCCCACCGCCATCACCACGCGGCCCCAATTAGCGTCTTCACCGGCTACCGCCGTCTTGACCAGGGGTGAATTGGCGATCGACATTCCGATGCGCCTTGCCGCCTGCTTGCTGGTGGCGCCGCGCACTTCGACGGTGACGAATTTGCGTGCGCCCTCGCCGTCCCGCGCCACCTGCTGTGCCAAGTCGAGCAGCACGCCGTCGAGCGCCTTGGCGAAACCAGCCAGGCGCGGGTCGGCGGCATCGGTCACGGGCGCGCCGCCGGCCTTGCCGGTGGCGAACAGCAGGAGCGTGTCGGAGGTGGAGGTATCGCTGTCGACGGTGACCGCGTTGAAGCTGTCGACGACGCCCTTGGACAGAAGGCCCTGCAGCACGTTCCTGGCGATCGGCGCGTCGGTGAAGACGAAGGAGAGCATGGTTGCCATGTCGGGCGCGATCATGCCGGCGCCCTTGGCGATGCCGTTGATCGTCACCGTGGTGTCGCCGAAATCGACGCTGGCTGTCGCCCCCTTGGGAAAGGTGTCGGTGGTCATGATGGCGCGGCCGGCATCCTCGAAGGCACCGGGCGAGACGCGGTCGGCGGTCTCGACCAGCACGCCCCTGAACTTACCGGCATCGAGCGGTTCGCCGATCACGCCGGTGGAGGCGAGGTAGACTTCGCTCGGCCGGCAGCCAGCCGCCTCGGCGGCGAGTTCTGCCGTGAGCGCCACCGCTTCGGCGCCCTTCTTGCCGGTGAAGGCGTTGGCATTGCCGGAATTGACCACCAAGGCCCGGGCGCTGCCATCCCCGAGCGCGGCGCGGCACCAGTCGACCGGCGCCGAGGGGCATTTGGAGCGGGTGAACACACCGGCGGCCTGCGTGCCCTCGTCCATCAGGACAAGCAGCACGTCGGTGCGGCCCTTATAGCGGATACCGGCTTCGGCCGTGGCCATCCGGACCCCCGCTACCGGCGGAAGGTCGGGAAAACGAGCGGGAGCAAGCGGGGACAGCGGCGCGGCCTTGGCCATGGTGTTCCTCGAAAGAAGGTGTGCCGGTTGTCAGATCGGCATCGATAGAGCTGATGCTGCGATTGGCTCAGCCTTTGTCATTGTCGGGCTTGACCCGGCAATCCAATCCTCTCAAGGCGAAAACGCCGGAAGGGTGGATGCCCGGATCAAGCCCGGGCATGACAAAAGCTGGCGCCTTTTCATTATCGGTCCGGTACCGCAGGACCGACTTACTGAGCCGGAGCAGCCGGGGCCGGCGTGGCCGGAGCGGGAGCTTGCGCTGGGTCATCCGCACCGGGGAGCTGCATGCTCCCGTCCGCGGGATCAGCCGGTGCCGCAGGCGGCTGCACGATCTTGGCGGCGGCGCGCAGCTTGGCGAAGACTTCCTGCTGCGTCTTCTGGGTCAAATAGTCAGTGATCTGCTGCTTGACGCGATCGAGAGCCGGCGGGGCCTGCGGGCGGCGCTCCTCGAGCTTGATGATGTGATAGCCGAACTGGCTCTTCACAGGCTGGGAGACCTCGCCAGGCTTCATGCCGAAGGCGGCCTCGGCGAATTCCTTGACCATGCGGTCCTTGGTGAACCAGCCGAGATCCCCACCCTGCTCGGCCGAGCCCGGATCCTTGGAGACTTCCTTGGCGACCTTGGCAAAATCCTCGCCTGCCTTCAGCCGCGCCTCGACCTTCTTGGCATCGTCCTCGTTTGCCACAAGGATGTGGCGGGCATGCACTTCGTCCTGGGCCGGGATCAGTTTGACCTGCTCGTCATAGGCCTTCTTGATCGCGTCCTCGGTCACGCCTTCCTTGACGGCCTTGGCGACCAGGGCGTCGATCAGGATGCGCTGGCGGTAGAAGGCAAGCTTCTTCTGCACCTCGGCTTCATCAAGCACCTTCTGCTGTTCAGCCGCATTGGCGGCCACGCGCAGATTGATGGCGGCATTGATGATGATGTCCTGACGCTTGGCCGGCGAGAGCTGGGGAGACAGGCTCGGCCCGATCTCCTGCTCCACGGCGTTGAGGTCGTCCTGGGTGATGGGCTGGCCGTCCACGCTGATGGTCGGGGTCGCCTGCACCGCGGGAGTCGCAGGATTGGGTTGGGCTGCCGGAGCCGGGGCGGCGGCAGGCTTCGCCGCGTCTTCAGCGTAGGAAGGCGCGGCAGCGAAGGCCAGGAAGGCAACGCTGGCGAGCAGGGTCGCGGCTGGACGCGCGCGGCGAAGTGACATCATGGGCAGGTTCCTCGAGAGCGGGGGCTGACCCGGAAACCGTCAGGCTCCGGACGGACGCTGTTTCGGCAACAGGCCCGCATTGCTCCTGATCCCGGGACGAACGCCTTCGCAGCGCTGATAGGACAGGAGAAAAGCAAGGTCAATGTCGCCGAATGGCCAGCGCTTCGCTCGCCTTTTAGGAAGGGCTGTCGTCAAAACTGTGACGGCGGAGCCTCGTATGTCACGAATGCCTCCCCGCGGAGGCATCCTGCCGCATTATTACGGATTTTTCAGCCGAATGTCCGTATCAAGGGGTGTCGTAGACCCTATGGTCGATTGACACCCCAAACCCCAATACTTAAGTGAGTCCGGCTGACGGGCTCTCGAACCACGGCTCGGCATTAGGACCATCGGTTCACAGAATTCATAAGGCAGCCTGATTCCCGCTGTACCGGTTTGCCCCAAGTTGCCGTATCGGGGGCATGCCGTCATGCTGGTGCCATCGCGCACGGCTGATGGAGGCGGGTTGCCTCACACCGAACATCGCCCGGGCGGTGTCCGGCTTCCGTTCCCCGGCTTTCGCGGCCGGGGTTGACACAATGGCCGAAGCCCCCTCTTCGGTCGGGTATCATGCCGCCGCGAGGCGCGAAGATTTGAAGGCCCTCTATGTTCGGCTCGCTCGCCAAGAAATTGTTCGGTTCCTCCAATGACCGTCGGCTGAAAGCCTACAATCCGAAAGTAGCCGCCATTGCGGCGCTCGAACCGGAAGTCGCTGCGCTGTCCGACGAAGCCCTGCGCGCCCGCACCGACGAATTCAAGGCTCAACTCGCCGCCGGCAAGACGCTCGACGACATCCTGGTGCCCGCCTTCGCCACCGTGCGCGAGGCGGCCAAGCGCGTGCTCGGCCAGCGACATTTCGACACCCAGCTCATCGGCGGCATGGTGCTGCATGAGGGTGCCATCGCCGAAATGAAGACGGGCGAAGGCAAGACCCTGGTGGCAACCGCCCCGGTCTACCTCAACGCCCTCGCGGGCAAGGGCGTGCATGTCGTTACCGTCAACGACTATCTCGCCAGCCGTGACTCCGAATGGATGGGCCGGGTCTATAATTTCCTGGGCCTGACCACCGGCGTGATCGTACACGGCCTCACCGACGAGGAACGCCACGCGGCCTATGCCTGCGACATCACCTACGGCACCAACAACGAGTTCGGCTTCGACTATCTGCGCGACAACATGAAATACGACATGGCGCAGATGGTGCAGCGCGGCCATGCCTATGCCATCGTCGACGAAGTCGACTCCATCCTGGTGGACGAGGCCCGCACGCCGCTGATCATCTCCGGCCCGCTGGAGGATCGCCCCGAGCTCTACCAGACCATCGACGCGCTGATGCCTGAGCTCGACAAGGACGACTACGAGCTCGACGAGAAGCAGCGCACCGTCAGCCTCACCGAGAAGGGCAATGAACGCGTCGAGCAGATGCTGACAGGTTCCGGCATGCTGCGCGAGGGTTCGTTGTATGACGCGGCCAACGTCACCATCGTCCATCACGTCAACCAGGCCCTGCGCGCCCACAAGCTGTTCACCCGCGACAAGGACTATATCGTCCGCAACAACGAAGTGGTGATCATCGACGAATTCACCGGCCGCATGATGCCGGGCCGGCGCTATTCGGAAGGCCTGCACCAGGCGCTCGAAGCCAAGGAGCGGGTGCAGATCCAGCCCGAGAACCAGACCCTGGCCTCGATCACCTTCCAGAACTATTTCCGCCTCTATGCCAAGCTCGCCGGCATGACCGGCACCGCCGCCACCGAGGCGGACGAGTTCATGGACATCTACAATCTCGAAGTGATCGAGATTCCGACCAACCGGCCGGTGCAGCGCATCGACGACGATGACGAGGTCTACCGGACGGTTGACGAGAAATACAAGGCGATCGTGCGCCTGATCGAGGAATGCCGCCAGCGCGGCCAGCCCCTCCTGGTCGGTACCACCTCGATCGAAAAGTCCGAGACGCTGGCTGCCTATCTCGTCGGGCAAGGCTACAAGCAGCGCGACTTCTCCGATCCGAACGCCTTCGCCTCGCTCTATGATGGCGACCAGGGCACGGCCGAGGAGAAGGTCTTCGCTGTACTGAACGCCCGCTACCACGAGCAGGAAGCGTTCATCGTCAGCCAGGCCGGCGTGCCCGGCGCCATCACCATCGCCACTAACATGGCCGGCCGCGGCACC
The DNA here is from genome assembly GCF_057813875.1 of Labrys sp. F242. Taxonomy (NCBI): domain Bacteria; kingdom Pseudomonadati; phylum Pseudomonadota; class Alphaproteobacteria; order Hyphomicrobiales; family Xanthobacteraceae; genus Labrys; species Labrys sp. F242. The sequence goes on from NZ_JBVASG010000002.1 coordinate 359,556, forward strand.
GACATCCAGCTCGGCGGCAATGCCGACATGCGCATCAAGGTCGAGCTCGCCGACCTGGCCGAGGGAGCCGAACGCGAAGCGGCGGAGGTGCGGATCAAGGATCAGGTCGCCCGGCTGAAGGAGAAGGCCCTCGCCGCCGGCGGCCTCTACATCATCGGCACCGAGCGCCATGAGAGTCGTCGCATCGACAACCAGTTGCGCGGCCGCTCCGGCCGCCAGGGCGACCCCGGCCATTCGCGCTTCTTCCTGTCACTGCAGGACGATTTGATGCGCATCTTCGGTTCGGAGCGCATGGACGGCATGCTGCAGAAGCTCGGCCTCAAGGAGGACGAGGCGATCGTGCATCCCTGGATCAACCGCGCGCTCGAAAAGGCGCAGCAGAAGGTCGAGGCGCGCAATTTCGACATCCGCAAGAACATCCTGAAATACGACAACGTGCTCAACGATCAGCGCAAGGAGATCTTCGAGCATCGTCGCGAGCTGATGGCGCAGGACTCCGTCGGCGAGACCATCGCCGATTTCCGCCATCTCGTCATCGACGAGCTGGTGCGGGCCCATGTGCCCGAGAACGCCTATCCCGAGCAGTGGGATACCGAAGGCCTGCACAAGGCGGTGAACGATGTGCTCAACCTCGACCTGCCGATCTCCGACTGGGCCAAGGAAGAGGGCATCGCCGACGAGGAGCTGACCCATCGCATCACCGAGGCGGCCGACAAGCACGCCGCCGAGCGGGCCGCCGGCTTCGGCGACGAGGTAACGCGCCAGGTCGAAAAGGCCGTGCTCCTGCAGACCCTGGACAATCTGTGGCGCGACCACATCGTCACGCTCGACCATCTGCGCCAGGTCATCGGCTTCCGTGCGATGGCTCAGCGCGACCCTCTGATCGAGTACAAGTCGGAAGGCTACCAGCTCTTCTCCGATCTGATGAACCGCTGGCGCGAGGACGTTACCCGCACCATGTTCCGCCTGCAGGTGATGCAGCAGCCGGAAGAACCGACCCTGCCGCAGATGTTCGGCCAGCATATCGACCCGCTCACCGGCGAGGACGAGTTCGCCATGGCCGGCTCCGGCTTCCCGCCGGCCCAGCTGAGTTCGCCTTTCCCTGTAGCGGACAGTCCGGCGCAACGCATCGTGGCGCCGGAGGATCGCAACCCCGACGATCCCTCGACCTGGGGCCGAGTCGGCCGCAACGAGGCCTGCCCCTGCGGCTCGGGCAAGAAGTACAAGCACTGCCACGGGCAGCTCGCGTAGGCACGCGTTGAAACCCCTCATCCCCCTGCCGGGACCTTCTCCCGCAAGGGGAGAAGGGATTAAAATCGGATATGTGGAAGCGGTGAAAGCGATCTCCTGGGCATCGGGCCAAGCCGAATGAATTCCCTTCTCCCCTTGCGGGAGAAGGTGGCGGCAGCCGGATGAGGGGATGTTCCCGGGTGCTCAGCCCGCCTCTTCCTCCAGCCTGTCCTCCACCCGCTGGCGCAGCACGGCGAAGAAGCCCGATTGCGCCAGGGTGAAATTCGGCTTGGCGAACGGCTTACCGGCATCGGCCCGCATGCGGGCAAGCAGAGCGAGGGCATCGGCCTGTTTCTGGCTGACGGCGTGGTGCTCCAGCACCGCCTCCATTGTGGCGGCATCGGGAAGCCCCGACAGGGCTACCACATCCGGCCAGGTGCGTTCCTTGAAATGGATGCGCCGCGCCGCGGCCAACAATGCCTCGGAGCTCGCAGCTGGCAGCGCACCAGCCTCGACGGCGACCTCCAGCGTCGCCTCGACATCGACCAAGGCTATGCTGAGCGGCGCATAGCCGAACTCGGCCGGCGCATGCGCCACACCGACATCGGCATCCGCCACCCGTCGCGCGCTCGCATAATCCTCGAAGATACGACCGATGCCGATCATGCCGAAAGCAGCGCATTCGGCGCCCCGCAACGCGCCCATCGAGGCGGCGCCATAGACCGGGATGCCCTCGCTGAGGGCGTAGAGGATCTCCTTGTGCCAGACCGAAGGCGCGTGATCGAACACGCCATCGACCAGGCCGATGGCATCGGCGCCCGTCATCGCCGCCGCCAGCACGTCGCCGCAGCCCGCAGGCGGGCGCACCGTGAAACCAGCGAGCAAAGCGGGATCGATGCCGTGAAGACTGGGGCCAGTGAAGAGGATGGTGGTCATGGACGGACCTTTTTGGCGGCGCCTGAGGATAGGCCGGTTTCCGCCCATCTGGGAATCAGGTCGTTGACGCCGACGGATGCGACCTCCCCCTCCATATGGGCACCCAATCCCGGTGCCAGGATTCTCACCACATGGGCAAGGGGAGAGGGAGAGGGCAGGTCGAACAGAAAGACATCCTCGCACCCGGCCTGCGCCATTGCCTCCAGCGTCAGGCTGAGTCGCTCGGCATCGGAAAGGTCGCTCCGAGCGGGATATCGTTCGGCCAGGAGCGACAGCGTCACTGCCTCTTCCCTTGGCAAGGGCACGATGCTGCTCCCGCCGCAATACTGCGATGGATCCATGTCATCGCGAGCGCCGGCTATGTTGGTCAGGCGCGACTGCACGGCCTCCAGCAGCGCCGCCAGCATGGCCTCCCCGGCGTCAAGACGGCAGGCATAGCCGCCCGACAATCGCTCGCCTGCTCCCTGTTCGTCCAGGACAGGCCTGCTTATCACGGCACCGACGACGGGAAGGTCCACCTTGCCCCTGACACAATAGAAATGAGGAACCAGGCCTGCGGCGGACACCTTGCCGATGGCCTCGTCGAGCCCGGCATGCACGCCGGGCTGCCACAACAACTGCCGTGCGAAGACGCTGGAAAGGCCGAAGAGTTCCACCGATAGTGTGGCATCCCTTTCGATGGCTTCGAACAGGGCTCGGGTAGCGGCGAACTCGAATGTCCGTCCCGCGGCAAGGCCAGTGGAGGCTACGGTAAAAGCCCGGTAGTCCCAGGGAAATCCCACACGGGTGTCAAGCCCGATCAGTTCATAGGGCGCATAGATGTCGGTCCCGGATCGCTGATGGATTCCTCGAACCCAGGCACGTTGGCGCCCAGGATCGAAAAGGGCGTATTTGCAGCGCGACAATTTCTCGAGCGGGACGAGGTTGCGCCCACGTGATACCATCTCCATCGCCGTTGCAAATTCGGAGACCAGCTCCCGCGTCTGCTCGGCAACAGCCCCCTCGATCGACTCCATGATGGCACCGATCCGTGCCTGCTCATGCGTCAGGCCCTTGCCCTGGCTGACCGACAGGGCCCGGGAATTGGGCCGCGTCGCAAACCAGACGGGAATGCCGACGATATCCAACCCGGTGATGTCACCGCAGCGTGTTATTCGGAAGGGCGCCAGCAAGGACAGGGGAAACAGGGAAGCGCGATCAGCTGTTTTCCCTGGATCCGCTGGGAGCAACTCCCCTCGTTCGAGGGGATGGTGCAGTTGATCGGGCATTACGGACCGGCATCATCCGACAAGACTGCATTCTGTAGCGCATCACCGTCCGAGCCGATCAACTGCCGCAGCGCCGCCTCGACCGGGGAATAGATGCCCGCATTCGACTGAATGGTCGTCTGTATGCCAGCATGGGGCTGTATGCCGGCCTGGTTGGTAATTCCCGCTTGGCTGGCGATACCAGCCTGGGACTGCACGCCAGCTTGGGATTGTACTCCGGCCTGGGTTTGAACGCCGGCTTGGGTTTGAATGCCTGCCTGGCTCTGGATTCCCGCATGCAACTGGCCGTTGGCATCCGTGAAAATATCGGTTCCGAACGCAAAATCGACTTCGGACAGCCGCACGCCGGCGGCCACGAGAGCCTCGATACCCTGCGCGCTGCTCGGATCGATCCCACTTCCCGATCCGGTCGGCGCACGGCAGTCCGCCATCAACCGCCACAGGGCCGCAACGACTTTCGCATAACCGTCGCTCGACGTAGCCTGGCTATATTTCACAATCTCATCGTGAGTAATCTCGACCACGCGCAACGGACTCATCTTGATGAGTACAATACCGGCGCCTCGATTTCCGATGACAAACATCCGCTCAGTAGACATATCCCCTCCTGTTCCTTTCCAATAGACAGAGACTCTCGACTGCGATTCAATTTATGGGATTTTATTTCACAATAATCGACAATCTCTACCCGTTGAAAATACAATGAACGAAGGAATCATTTATATCTTAATATTTGAAATAAAATTTAGACGATTTTTGATATACAAAAATCAATCCAAGCCAGCTATTCTTAATCCTTCAGCGCATAGATTGATATCTTCATTGCGCCGATCAGGCGCGAGACGAGCCATCTCGAGCGCTGTAGCGCCGGGATACATTTCACTCAGCTTTCTTCCATATTGGCGCGCCACGTCCACATTGCCCATGAGGCCGTGACACATCGCCAGAACACGCAACACGGCATCTTCGCTGCTCATGTTCTTGCAAAGTTCGATCCCTGTGGCGAAGTCCCTGCGTCGGATCGCGATGGTGCAGCCGAACCACCAGTAGTAGTCCGGTGGAAACGGGTTGAGCTCCAACGCCCGCTGGAACCGCTCCCATCCGGTGTCGGCAAAGCCGAGATGCGACAAGGCGTCGGCATGGTGGGACAGGAGATCTGCTGAATGCGGATTCAGCGCCTCCGCGACCAGGAATTTCTCGGCCGCAAAGTCGAAATCGCGCTGATAGAGGGCGACGACCGCCGCCATCCAATGGCCCTCGCCGATGCCACCATCAATGGCGAGCGCCGTTTCGGCCTCATGGCGAGCCTGATGCAGGAGATAGGGGTCGTTTCCTCCCAGCATCAGCCATTCGAGCTGCAGAGTCTGAGCGATACGGGCATGGGCCGGCGCAAAAGAGCGATCTTCGGCAATGGCTTGCTTGAACTCCGACCGGGCCCGGCGCAGCTTCGGCAGGTCGCAATTCTTCAGGCGAGTCTGGCCCTCCAGATAATGCCGATAGGCGTTCGGCTTCGGGTCGGCCCTCATCCGGTCGAGCTGATCTCGCTCGATCTCGCTGGCAAGCGTGGACGAGATTTGCCGCGTAATGCGCCTGAAAGTGGAAGGCAGCTTGTCCAGACCGACCGGGTATTCCGCTGCCCAGATGATCTCGTCACCGGGCTGCCGCGTCAACCTCAAGGCCATATGCTCGCCATCCGGGAGTATGAAGCCTGAAATGAGATAGCCGCTCCTCAGCGCTGCCAGCCGCTCTACGTCCGGTGAATCCGCAACCTCGAAACTGCTATGGGGCGCAATCACCGCGAAGGTTCGATGACGCGACAGATCATTGGCCACATCTTCGATAAGGGCACGGTGCAGATAATGGAGCTGATCTCCTGCCAACGCCTTCGGAGGAAACAAGGCAACCCTCGGCAGACCAACCAAGCTGCGCGTTGCCGAAATCTCCCGGCCTGCGTCACCGAGTATCTCGCTGGACCGGTCCGACACCACTTGCAGCCGCGCTCGCGGCGCGTTCGCCAGAATACGGCGCATCGCCGCCACGGTCTCGGCACGTGGTTCGCTGTCCAGTTCCTCCTTCAAAACAGAAACGAGCGCCGCATAAGTACGGTTCACCGCGTCGAAATTGCCGTTTCGTCCATAGGCCTCGATCAGCGCCCGGAAACTTTCCTCACGCTCGGGCTCCAGGGCCAGCATGCGCTCCCCGATGGCATCGATCTCGCGTTCCGGGGCTCGGCCGAAACGGGTCATTTCGAACAAGACATCGGCCGCGAGGCTGAGCACGAGGCGGCGAAAGCGCTCGCGCTCACTGCGGAACCATTGCGCCAGTTCCCCACCACCGGTGTCGATGGTATCGAGCAGGTCCCCTCTTGCCAGCAGGACAGCCCGCACCCGTTCGGCGAGCACGGCGGATTTCTGCAAGGTGAGGATGCTCGCCAGATCGGAGCCCTGCGCGCTGGGACCCGCCACCAGATGGGAACCACTGGTCTCGATCAGGGGCTCATCATAGGGCCAGCACCTGTGAATGCGCACCAATAGCTGCCGCAGATTGGTCAGCGCCTTTTCTTCGGGCGCATCGTCCCAGAGCAAGGCAGCCACGGCCTGGCGGCTCATTCGGCCGCTGCCGGCAAGCAGCAGCATGGTGATGAGAATGTAGCCCTTGGCCGGAAACACCCCCTCGGTCGGCTTGGCCATATGAGGCACGCCAACCAGACGAACGATCATGTCCCGCTCAGCATCCATTCGTCGATCCCCAGTTCCCTTCGCATGGTCGACGGACGAGAACCGCGCCCGCATTCCAACAAGGCCTGGCACTATCGATCCGAACAACGCCGGCTCGCGATCGAGGGAAACTCGCGCGAGCACCGCCAAGTTCGTGAACCGTGGCGACACTGTGTTACAAAATCTATTCAAGTCAATGAATTGGCCGGAGATCGGTGACTCAAGTCACACCGGCGTCACAGCGCCCATCGCGATTTAAAAGTACAAATTTAGGAAATAATATAAAAATCTTTACGTAAACTATAAACTAATTCAGATAATTCTTTAATTATACATAGTTATATAAATCAGTTGTTAAGATATACAAAAATTATCTGCAAAATAATGAAATAAATACTTTAACATTACAATGACCCGAGGAGTTGTCACCCGAGGTTTTCTGGAGACATATTGCCAATTTTTCAATGAACTGTAGAAATCCACGATTTTGATGGTATCCGCCAAATTCGGGAACCATTCTACGAAAAACACCCATTTTCTTCTGCAGCCCGGATCACTGCGTCTGCCATGGCACATCGCCCTTACGATCACGCAACCGCTCCGATCAGGTCTTCCAAGCTGATGTCGGACACCCCGTCTTCCACGAAGGTCTTCAACCCAGGCACCAAAGCACGCACGACATGCACGCCTTCGACCGGGCCAGGGAGGTCGAAAAGATAGATTTCCGCATGACCGGCCGTGCCGAGCTTGCCGGCGACGATGTCGAGCTGCGCGGTATGAGGCAGTTCCTCTGCCTTTAACGGGGGGGCCTGGCGATGGCGCGCGGCAAATTCGGCCAGGGAGGGCGCTCGAGGATCCGGCAGCGGCAGCGCACCATCCCGCGTTTCATAGAAATCCGGCTCCAGATCATCACGGGCTCCGGCAATATTGGTGAGCCGCGATTGCACCGCCTCCAGCAATGCCGCCAAGGCGGCGGCCCCGGCATCGAGCCGGCAAGCCTCTCCGCCGGAAAAGCGCTCACCACCGCCTTCCTCCTCCAGCACCGGCCGCGTGATCACGGCACTGACCACCGGCAGGCCGATGCGGTTGGACTTGTCGAAGAAGCGCGGCTCCAGCCCGGCGGCGCGCACCCTGTCGACAGCCTCGTCCAGCCCCGGGTGTACGCCGGCGTGCATGCACAATTGGCGTGACGTGCCTTCGAGATGGCCGAAAGCATCGGACAAGGTGGTCGCATCATGCTCCACCAATTCCAGCAGGGCGGCCAAGGCGGCAAACGCGAAATCCGGTCCGGCGGCAAGTCCCACCGAGCTGATATGGAAGGCATCGCGATCCCAGGGAAGTTCCTCGCGCATGTCGAGCCCGATGAGTTCATAGGGCGCGAAGACAACCTCCCCGCCGCCATGGACAGCACCGCGCACCCAGGCGCGCTGCATCCCCTCATCATAGGCATCGGCCCGGAAGCGTGCGAGGCCCTCCAGCGGCACCAGGCGCCGGCCCCGGGCCGTCATCTCCTCCGGCGTGCCGAATTCGGCGATCAAGAGCTTGGTCTGCTCGGCGACGGCCCCCTCCACCGCCTCCATGATGGCGGAGATGCGCGCCTGTTCATGGCTCAATCCCTTGCCCTGGCTGACGGCCACGGAACGGGCATTGGGCCTGGTGGCGGACCAGACGGGAATGCCGATGATGTCGAGATCGGTAAGATCGCTCGCCCGCGTAATGCCGAAGGGGGCAAGAGGAGGGCTCTGGGAATGCATCGCAGGCTTCATGGTTGATGTGGGCATCGATCGTTGTGCTGGCTATTCGACTGCCTTCATCATCAGCTCCGCCATGACCGTCTCGCTCTCGGCCGTCAGGCCCTCGATGACGCTGTTGCGATAGGCTTCCGGTCGGTTCTGGCTGAGTTTCCATTTCCCTTCGATGCGGGTAATGGCGATTTCCAGCCCGATAATACCCTTGATTTGCCCCTTCATGAAGGAGGCAGGCGCACTCTCGGCCTGCCAGGGTTGCGGCCGCCTGGTTTCGACCAGATTGGTCAAAGCGGTGACGTGCTCGCGCAGCCATCTCGAATTTTCCGTCGTCCTTAGCCGGCCATGCACATGCACCGTGACATAATTCCAGGTCGGCACCGCCTTACCGCCCTCCACCTTGGCGGTGTACCAGCTCGGCGTGATGTAGTGCATCGGCCCCTGGAAGACCGCCAGCACTTCATAGGCGGGGTCGTGATCGACGGCCATGTTGTTGTTGCGATTGATATGGGCCCGCAACACCCCCTTGCGCCCCTTGTCTGCCACAAGGAACAAGGGAAGATGATTGGCTGCCAGGCGCCCATGCTCATTGGTGACGACCATCGCAAACGGATGATCGCGTATCAAGGCATGGAGCACCTCCAGGCGCTCTTCCCGGAAATATCGAGGATTATACATGGCTAAAGCCTCATATCTCCACAGAGCCGAACCAAAAACGTTATTCCGTAGGATCAGCAAACAAAATCGTCGGAATTTCTATCGTCCAGCAGAACGGCATCTTGAAGATTATGGCCATTCCTTTGCGTGAGATAGCATAGGGCCATTTTCAAGGTGAGGTTTTTACCCCTGACGGCTTCGATTGCCGTCGACGACATATTCGTACCGAATGCAAATTCCAGATTGGTCAAACTCGCGCCAGCCTCGGCGAGCGAAGCGATACCGACGATATTCTCGGGGTCCAAGCTCGTACCGACGCCATGGGCGGCTCGATGATCCGCCACAACCCGCCAGCACAATGCGGCAACGGCGGCATAGCCGTCACACTTGTTTTCCTTCCCGTAACGGCGGACTTCCTTGTCTGGAATCCTCACGATACGGATGGGACTCATTTTGATAAGGAAGATTCCGACGCCCCTATCGCCAAGAATATATATGTGATCTCGATCTCTCTTTATTCCAGCCATGCCATCCCCTCTCGAACAAGGTTATAGTTTTCAATTTATCTTATTCTAAAATTAAGAAGAAGCATCTTGCAAACTAGGTTATTCCAGCCACTCTAAGTCCACGAACAATGATATCTTTCATGTTTCCTTTCTTGTCTGGTGTAAGATTTACAACATCTGATGCGACTATCCCAGGATACATGTCCTTCAAACGCGCTCCATAGCTCCTGGCGATTGCCTTATTGCCGAGATTACCATGACATATTGCAAGTATCCTCAAGACGGACTGATCGTTCTCCATTTTGCCGCACATGTCGATCGCTCCATCGAAGTCCTCGCGAAAATAAGCGATCGTGGCTCCGCCCCACCAATAGCGGTCGGGCGGGAACGGGTTGAGCTCGATTGCGCGCTGAAACCTCTGCCAGCCCGCATCCGGATCACCCAGATGCGCCAGGGTATCACCATGCGATTCCAACAGGTCGGCCGAATTCGGATTGAGTGTTTCAGCCTCCAGGAATTGCTCCGCCGCCTTGTCATAGTCGCGCTGGTGCAGCGCAATCACCGCCGACATCCAATGACCGACGCTGTTGCCTGCATCGATGCTGATTGCCGCTTCGGCTTCGCGACGGGCCTGCATCAAGAGTGAAGGATCGTTCGCTCCCAGCATTAGCCACTCCAGCTGCAGCGCATTGGAGACCGCGCCCCGTGCGGCAGCGAAATCCATATCTGCGGCCGCCGCCTTCTGAAACTCCACTCGCGCGCGCCGCAGACCCGGCAGGTCGCAATTCTTGAACAGGAGATGCCCTTCGAGATAGTGCCGATAGGCAAGCGGCTTGGGATCCGCCCGCAGGCGATCCAGTTGGTCCCGCTCGATTTCACTCGCCAGTGTCTTCGCGATCCGATGCGAAATCATGCGGAAGGCGACGACCAAGTCCTCCAGTCCCACCTGATATTCCGCCGCCCAGATGATCTCGTCGCCGGGATTGCGGGTCAGCCGCAGGGCCATCTTCTGGCTCCCGGGCACCAGAAAGCCGGTGACGAGATAGCCCGAGCGCAGGGCGGCCAGCCTTTCACGGTCCCCGGTATCGGCTACACCGAAACTGCTGTGAGGCGCGGTCACCGCAAAGGTGGCGTGACGAGACAGATCATTGGCGATGTCCTCGATCAGCATGCGATAGAGGGGATGCAGGACTTCGCCCGGCCGCGGCTGCGGCGGAAACAGGGAAACACGCGGCAGGCCCAGTAGATTGCGCAACGCCGGTGGCGTCGGCGCGATCTGGCCGATCGTCCCCAACACCTCGGGTTCAGCAATGAACTGCAGCCGGGGACGAGGCGCGTTTGCCAGGATACGCCGCATCGTGGCCACCGTTTCCGGTCTGGGTTCGGTGCCCAGTTCCTTGCGCAACGTCTTTTTCAGATCGTCGAAGACACGGCTGGCCTCCTCGACATCCCCGATCCGCCCATAGGCTTCCATCAGCGCGCGGAAACTTTCCTCCCGCTCCGGCTCCAGCACCAGCATGCGCTCACCGATCTCGTCGATGTCGCTCTTCTTGGCGCGGGCGAACTGTGTCATCTCCATGAGCACGTCGCCAGCCAGTGCCAGGACTTGGCGGCGAAAGCGTTCGCGCTCGCTCCGGAACCATTGCGACAGGTCGGGACCGCCACTATCGAGCGTATCGAGCAGGTCTCCCCTTACCAGCCGGACGACGGCGACGCGCTCGGCCAGGACCTGAGATTTGCGGCGTGCCATGATCTGGGCGAGGTCGCAGTACCTGACACCAGGCCCGGCCATCAGATTGGAGCCTTCCACTTCGATCAGCGGCTCGTCCAGCGGCCAGAACCTGTTGATGCGGGCCAGCAATTGCCGGAGATTGGTGAGGGCCTTTTCCTCGGGTGCATCGTCCCACAGCAGCGCGGCAATCGTCTGCCGGCTCATCCGCCGACTGCCGCCGAGCAACAATATGGCGATGAGAACATAGCCCTTGCCCGGAAACACGCCCTCCATCGGTTTGGCCACATGCGGCACGCCCACCAGATGAAGAACAATGTCGTCCTCAGAGTCCATTCGACTATCCTCGCCCCGGGAGTCCGGCCCGGCATCCTGTGCATGCCGCCACCACTTGCCAGATCCCCGCCGTTCCCATCACAGATCTCATGGCTCGGGATGAGAACCTTCGGGCCATGCCCGACATATGCGTTGTATATACTACTTGTTCGTCAAACACATCGAAGTCAACAAGCTCAACTTATTTCCGTGTCAGACTTCACGTCCGAGTCACAGAGAAACGGCATCATAAATATCACATCGCATTCGATCAGGAAGTTCATTTGGAAAATGACGACGGACCGCCTCCATCATACGAATCTCCTCAATTATGTGACTAATCTCAAAAATCAAAAGTCAAACTCAAATCACATCTAAAAATAAAATAATCGAACAAAGCTCGAAACAGGAAAATATCGAGCTTCATGCGATGACAATACATTTAAGGAAGGTGACGGTCCGAAACTTCGCGCGCGCGTCAGCCCCGCTGATCTCTTCTTGAATCCAAGCCGTCGGCCAGTTCGTTCCTCAGGAAAGCCCGGCGAGGCGCAGGCCCTGAGCGCAGAACTCAATATCCTCCTGGCGGCGATCCGGCGCCAGCCTGGCGAGGTCCAGGGCGGACATGCCCGGATAAGTATCCATGACACGCCGCCCATAGTGGCGGGCCATCACGGAGTCACCGACGAAGCCATGGCACATCGCCAGCACCCGCATGGCCGATTCATCATTCTCCATCCGGGCGCACAGCTCGATCGCCTCCTCGAAGCGGCGGCGGCGGATGGCGATGGTTGCGCCGAACCACCAGTAATAGTCCGGCGGGAAAGGATTGAGCTCCAGGGACCGCTGGAAGCGTTCCCAACCCAGTTCCGGCTCGCCAAGGTGGGAAAGCGCATCGGCATGATGAACCAGGAGATCGGCTGAATGCGGATTGAGCGCCTCCGCCTCCATGAATTTCTCGGCGGTATAGTCGAAATCATGCTGGTAGAGCGCCACCACGGCCGACATCCAGTGCCCGGTGCCGTGGCCGGGATCGATCGTCATCGCCAGATTGGCTTCCGCGCGGGCCTGGTTGAGCAGGGATGGATCTGTCCCACCCAGCATCAGCCATTCGAGCTGCAAGGTCTGGGCGATGCGGGCACGCGAGGGCGCGAAATCCCCGTCCTCCTCGGTCGCCAGCTTGAACTCGGCACGCGCGCGGCGCAGCCGGGCGAGATCGAAACTGTGCAGCCGGGCCTGGCCTTCGAGATAATGGCAATAGGCAGCCGGCTTGGGATCGGCGCGGGAGCGATCGAGCTGGTCGCGTTCGATCTCGTTGGCAAGGGTGGCGGCGATCTGCCGGGTGATCAGCCGGAAGGAAAGCGCCAGCCGCTCGGGCGAAACCAGATATTCGGCAGCCCAGACGATCTCCTCGTCCGGCTGGCGCGTCAGCCGGAGCGCCATGCGCTCGCTGCCCGGCACCATGAAGCCGGTAATCAGATAGGCGCTGCGCAAGGCGGCCCAACGCCCTGCATCGCCCGCGTCCGCGACACGGAAGCTGCTGTGCGGCGCCAACACGGCGAAGGTACGGTGACGCGACAGATCGTTGGCGACGTCCTCGATCAGGGCCCTATGCAGGGGATCCAGCATGCGGCCCGGTATCGGGCGCGGCGGAAACAGCGCCACGCGCGGCAAGCCCGGGAGGCGAGGTGCAGCCGTGCTCGCCAAGACCAGACGCTCGTCGGGCGCATTGCGCGCCTCACCGACCACCTGCACCCGCGGCTGCGGCGCACTGGCGAGGATACGACGCAAAGTGGCGACGGTCTGGGGCCGGGGCTCCGCCCCGAATTCGCGGTGAAGCATGTCGGTCAAGGCGGCATGAACCCGATTCACCGCCGGAATATTGCCGTTCCGGCCATAGGCTTCGATCAGGACGCGATAGCTCTCCTCCCGCTCCGGCTCGAGCGCGAGCATGACCTCGCCGATCAGGTCGATTTCTCGATCGGGCGCGCGACCATAGCGCGTCATCTCCACCAGGACTTCGGTGGCCAAAGCCAACACGACGCGACGGAAGCGTTCACGCTCGCTGCGGAACCATTGGGAAAGTTCGGGACCGCCCGAATCGATGCTATCGAGAAAATCGCCCTTGGCGAGCAGGACGGCCTGCATCTTCTCGGCCAGCACACCCGATTTCGACAGCCGCAGGATCGCGGCAAGATCGCTACGGTCCGCGCCCGGCCCGGCCGCGAGATGGGGGCCGCTGGTTTCCACCAGCGGATCGGCATAGGGCCACATCCGATGGATACGGACGAGAAGCTGACGCAGGTTGGTAAGCGCCTTTTCCTCGGGTGCATCGTCCCAAAGCAGGGCGGCGACAGCCTGGCGGCTCATGCGCAGGTTGCTGGCCAGCAGCAGCATGGCGACAAGCACATAGCCCTTGGCGGGAAACACCCCCTCCCCCGTCACCGTGAGATGGGGAATACCGACCAGGCGAAGGGCTATGAAGGGCTTGTCATCCATCCAGTTCACCACGACCTCGGCGCCTCTCGCGAAGCGCAGCGTTACGAAGTCTCGATGCCGGGGATCATGCGCAAAATGCCATACGCAACCACACGTCAAGATGACGCTGGCGCCAATCTTCCCGTCATCGAGACCCAGGCCGGATGAACTGCCCCAGGCCGACAAAGCTGCCGAGGCCCACGTACATCTGAGTATCGTCAGGGCGAGCCGCGTCATGCCGCGAAACCGCACTGCGAGGCTGAGAATGGGCAACATCGTGTGGCGAGTCAATCAAACGGAGAGAAAAGCCCCTTCGATCGACCAACTCTTACTACCATATTACCTCAAAAGCGATTTGACAGCTTTGTTCTGCCACGCGACGGGCCGACATGTCGGCCCGCCAATGCCGGAGCCATTGGATCGGAGCAGGCCTCAACTGCCTTCCGGCTCGTTCATCGTCGCCGGAATCACTGTCGAGGGCTTGGGCTTCTCACGGAAGAGCATGCGCACGATCAGGCGAATGGTGACGTAGAACACCGGCGTGAGGAAGAGGCCGAGGAAGGTCACTCCACTCATGCCGAAGACGACCGCCGTGCCGATGGCCTGGCGCAGTTCCGAGCCCGGACCGGTGGCGATCATCAGCGGCACGGCGCCGAGGATGAAGGCGAAGGAGGTCATCAGGATCGGCCGCAGGCGCAGCCGGCAGGCCTCGACCACCGCCTGCCAGGGCGTATCGCCATGGTCTTCGCGCTGGCGCGCGAACTCCACGATCAGGATGGCGTTCTTGGCGGCGAGGCCGATCAGCATGACGAAGGAAATCTGCGTCATGATGTTGTTGTCCATCACCTTGAACCACCAGCCGCCGAACAGAGGCAAACCGCGAGCCATGCCGCCGAGCAGCGCCGCCAGGATGGAAAGCGGCACGATCAGGATGATGGCGAGCGGCAGCGACCAGCTTTCATATTGGGCAGCCAGGAACAGGAAGACGAACAGCACGGCGATGCCGAACACGAAATAGATCGTGTTGCCCACCGAGCGCTCCTGGAAAGCGATCTCGGTCCACTCATAGCCGACCCCTGGCGGTAGTACCTCGGCGGCTGCTTTTTCCATCAGGTCGAGCGCCGTGGTGGAGGATACGCCGGGCATGCCCGAGCCGCTGATATAGATGGCCGGGTAAAGATTGTGGCGCATCACCGTATCAGGGCCGGTGCGTTCCTCGAAGGAGATCAGCGAACCCAGCGGCACCAGGGCGCCGGTGGTGCTGCGCACCTTCAGGCGGGCGAGGTCTTCCTTGTTGAGGCGGTCACGCCCTTCGGCTTGGGCATTCACCTGGAAGGCCCGGCCCAGCCGCGTGAAATCGTTGACATAGGCCGAACCGACATAGACCTGCATGGCCTCGAAGATGTTGCCGATCGGCACGTTGAGCATGCGCGCCTTGACGCGGTCGACATTGACGAAGAGCTGCGGCCCGTTGTTGGACAGCGTGGTGTAGACCTGCGTGAGGCCCGGCGTCTGGTTGGCCTTGCCGATCAGGGCATTGGCGGCCTGCATCAAGGCTTCCGGCCCGACGCCGCCGCGATCCTGTACCTGCATCTTGAAGCCGGCGCCGGTGCCGAGGCCCTGGATGGTGGGCGGCGGAATCACGAAGACGAAGCCCTCCTCGATGGCGAAGACGCGCTTTTGCAATTCGCCCACGATGGCCTGCGCCGACAAGCCTTCCTTCAGGCGTTCGTCGAACGGCTTGAACGGCACGAAGATGGTGGCGGCATTGGAGGCGGCGGTGAAGGTCGCGCCCGAAAAGCCGGCCACGCCGATGACATGGGCGACGCCCGGGCTGCCCGCCGCAATCTGCTGGGCCTTGCGCACCACCGCGTCGGTGCGCTCCAGCGAGGCGCCGTCAGGCAATTGCACCACCACGATGGCATAGCCCTGGTCCGAGTCCGGCACGAAGCCGGTCGGCACCCGGGTATAGACGTGCCAGGTGGCAAAGAGCAGGCCGCCATAGATGAGAAGGAATACCAGCTTATGGCGGGCGGCAAAGCCCACCGTGCCGCCATAGCCACGCGACAGCCTGTCGAAGCCACGGTTGAAGGCATCTCCCGCTCCCCGCAGCCAGCGCAGCAGGAAGAACCGGCTCTTGTGATCGGCATCGTGCGGCTTGAGCAGGAGGGCGGCGAGCGCAGGCGACAGGGTCAGTGAGTTGAAGGCCGAGATCACCGTGGCCGCCGCGATGGTCACCGCGAACTGCTGATAGAACAGACCAGAGATGCCAGGAATGAAGGCCGTGGGCACGAACACCGCACACAGCACCAGGGCGATGGCGATCACGGCGCGGCCGACCTCGTCCATGGTGACATGGGCAGCCCGATTGGGCGTCATGCCATCATGAATGTTGCGCTCGACATTCTCCACCACCACGATGGCGTCGTCGACCACGATGCCCACCGCCAGGATCAGCCCGAACAGAGTGAGCATGTTGAGCGAGAAGCCGAGCCCCGCCATCACCGCAAAGGTGCCGATGATCGAGACGGGAATGGCGATGATCGGGATGATCGCCGCCCGCCAGGACTGCAGGAAGACGAAGACGACGATCACCACCAGCACAATCGCCTCAAAGAAAGTCTCGTAGACGGCCTCGATGGAGGCCGAGACGAATTCGGTGGGGTTGTAGACGATGGAATATTTCAGTCCCGGCGGAAACGCCTTGGCGAGATCGTCCATCTTAGCCTTGACGCGATCGGCGGTGGCCAGCGCGTTGGAGCCAGGCCGCTGCAGCACGGCGATGCCGACGGTGGACTGGCCGTCGAGATAGAGGTTGGAACTGTATTGCTTGGCGCCAACCTCGACGCGGGCGACATCCCTCAGCTTCAGCAGGCGGCCGTCCGGCGTCGATTTGATGATCACGTTCCGGAATTGCTCGGCGTCCTGGAAGCGGCCCAGGGTGGTGACCGTGATCTCGCTGGTGGTGTTGTTGGGCGAAGGCTGGGCGCCGAGCGTGCCCCCCGAGACCTGGACGTTCTGCTCGCGCAGGGCCTGCACGACATCGCCGGCGGTCAGGTCGAAACTGGCCAGGCGGTTCGGATCGAGCCAGACGCGCAGCGACGGCTCGCGCAGGCCGAAGGCGAAGGTCGAGCCGACGCCGTCGACGCGGGCGAGGATGTCGTTGACGTTGAGGATGGCATAATCGGAGATGCCATAGTCGCTGAGCGAATTATCCGGCGAATAGAGCGTGACGATCAGCAGGAAGTCTGAGGAGGACTTGTTGACCGTGATGCCCAGCGCCCGCACCTCGGCCGGGAGGCGCGGCTCGGCAGAGGAGACACGGTTCTGCACCTGCACCTGGGCGATGTCGAGATCGGTGCCGGTAGCGAAGGTGACTGTGATCTGCAGCGAGCCGTCGTTGGTGGCCTGGGATGTCTGGTAGATCATCCCCTCCACGCCGTTGATCGACTGCTCCAGGGGTGCGGCCACCGTTTCGGCGATGGTCTGGGCATTGGCGCCGGGATAGGTGGCGTTGATCACCACGGTCGGTGGGGCGATCTGCGGGAACTGCGCGATCGGCAGTCCGACATAGGAGACGAGCCCGATCACCACCGTGACGATCGAAACGACGGCGGCAAAGATCGGGCGGTCGACGAAGAAATGGCCGAATTTCATGAGCTGCGCTCCCGATCAGTTCGCGTCGGGAACGAGCGTCTCAGGCACGTCCAGCTTGGTGGGTTGCGGCACGACCTCGCCGCCCGGGCGGGCTCGCATCTGGCCATTGATCAGCACCTGGTCCTCGGGCTTGAGGCCCGACTTGATCACGCGGAAGCTGCCGAATTTCGGGCCCAGTTCTACCGGGCGGATATTGGCGATCTTGTCGGTGCCGACAACGATGACATAGCGCCCTTGTGCCGACTGGCCCACCGCCACATCGGGCACGACCAGCGCCTCATAGGGCTCGCCGATGGTGATGCGAACGCGCCCGAACAGGCCGGAGGTGAGGAAGCCGTCGGCATTGGCGATCTTGGCACGCGCCGTGACGGTGCCGGTCTGGGCGTCGACCTGCGGTGCGAGATAGTCGAGCGTACCCTTGTGGGAGAAGGTCTTCTCGTCCGACAGACCGATCTCGGCCGTCAGCGCGGGCTCGGTGCCACCAGCATCCATCTTGTGCTTGGAGGCCCGCTGATAGGCAAGGTAGCT
The DNA here is from genome assembly GCF_057813875.1 of Labrys sp. F242. Classification (NCBI taxonomy): domain Bacteria; kingdom Pseudomonadati; phylum Pseudomonadota; class Alphaproteobacteria; order Hyphomicrobiales; family Xanthobacteraceae; genus Labrys; species Labrys sp. F242. The sequence goes on from NZ_JBVASG010000002.1 coordinate 377,319, forward strand.
CGCCTCGTCGAAGTCGAAGTAGAAATAGATCGGGTCGACAGCGACGATCGACACCAGGGGCGAGGTCGAGTTGGCTACCACCAGATTGCCGCGCGATACCAGCTGACGGGCGATCCTGCCCGAGATCGGTGCGGCGATGGTGGCATAGTTGAGGTCGAGCTTGGCCGTTGCCAGTGCCGCGTTGGCCGAATCGATCGAGGCCGCCGCTTCCTGATAGGCCTGGAGGTTGGCCTGGTAGGTGGCATCGGTAACGTTGCCGGTCTTCCTCAACGCCTCGGCGCGCGCCAGATTGGCCTTGGTCAGGTCGATCCTGGTCTGCGTGATCTTCACCTGGGCGGCCGCCTGGTCGACCGCGGCCTGGAACGGGCGCGGATCGATCGAGAACAACACGTCGCCCTCCTTGACGAGGGACCCTTCCACGAAGCTCGACTTGTCGAGATAGCCGGTGACACGCGAGGTGATGTTCACCTGCGGCCAGGCCTGGAAACGACCGGTGAACTCGACCGATTCTGTGATCTTGCGACTGACCGGATTGGCCACCGTCACCGGCATGGCCGGCATTTGCTGGGCGAGCGCGGTGCCCACCCCCTCGAGGGCCGCCAAAGCCAGTACGCCGGCGGCCAGCCGACCTATTTTGCGACGCAACCTCGACATGAACATCCTCGCAAGCAAGCGCCTCAGCCAAACCGCCCACATGGCTAATGGCCTTGTCGCGGGCACTGGAGCTGGCGTCTGAAAATCCTGCAGGATTTCCCAGCCTGCACCCATCAGGGCAGGTTCGGAGATCCTGTTCAGCGCTCGGCCGGCCGGAATCGGGGCAGAATCGCCGTGTGGGCCTTATAGTATGATAATTCTCACCGCTTTGATCCAATCAAGATCGCCGCCCTGCAACCGTGAGTTGGGACTTGATGCAAATCCGCAACAGGCCCGCCGCTTCTCGCGCCGGTACCTGACGCCGGCGGACCCACATTCCGGCCATTTACAAGCCAGGCGCATCAATCCCTTCCCGAAACGGGCGGGGTTTAACCCTGTCCTGGGAGCCGCACCGGGCCTGAGCCAAGCTCGCCCGCAAAAAGGTCAGGGTGTCGTCCCCTCGCGCCCGATGCTCTCATAGCGAAAGCCGTGCCGCTTCATGTCGTCGAGCCGGTAGATGTTGCGCAGGTCGACGATCACCGGCCGCGTGAGCAGGCTTTTGACCCGTTCGAGGTCAAGCGCCCGAAACTCGTCCCATTCGGTGACGATCACGGCAACATCGGCCCCGTCGAGGCAATCATAAGCGCTGGAGCGATAATCGACATCGCTGAGGGTCTTGTGCGCCTCCTCCATCGCCTGGGGATCGTAGGCGCGCACCCGGGCGCCCTTGTCCTGCAGGGCGAGCACGATCGGGACCGAGGGGCTGTCGCGCATGTCGTCGGTGTTCGGCTTGAAGGCGAGGCCGAGCAGGGCCACCGTCTTGCCGGCGATGTTGCCGTCGAGGGCCGCGATGACGCGGCGTGCCATCGCCGCCTTGCGGGCATCGTTGACGCCAACCACCGCTTCGACGATGCGCAAGGGCACGCCATGTTCCTGGCCGGTGCGCAGCAGCGCCAGCGTATCCTTGGGAAAGCACGAGCCACCGAACCCCGGACCCGCATGCAGGAATTTGGAGCCGATGCGGTTGTCGAGGCCGATGCCGCGCGCCACTTCCTGCACATTGGCGCCGGCCTTCTCGCACAGATCGGCGATTTCGTTGATGAAGGTGACCTTGGTCGCCAGGAAGGCGTTGGCGGCATATTTGATCAGTTCGGAGGTGCGTCGGTCCGTAAACAGCAACGGCCCCTGATTGAGATGGAGCGGGCGATAGACCTCGGCCATCGCCTCCTTGGCCCGCTCTTCCTCCGTGCCGACCACGATGCGGTCCGGACGCTTGAAATCCTCGATCGCCGCGCCCTCGCGCAGGAATTCAGGGTTTGACACCACGCTTACATCGGCGTCCTGACGGACTTCGCGGATCAGCCTCTCGACTTCGTCGCCGGTGCCGACCGGTACGGTCGACTTGGTAACCACCACGGTGAAGCCTTCGACCGCCGCCGCGATCTCCCGCACCGCGCCATAGACATAGGATAGATCCGCATGCCCGTCGCCGCGGCGCGAGGGTGTGCCGACGGCCAGGAACACCACGGCGGCATCGCGGACGGCGGGCGCAAGCTCGGTGGTGAAGGACAGGCGCTTCTCACGCACATTGCGGGCCACCAGATCCTCGAGGCCCGGCTCGTAGATCGGCATGCGGCCGGCCAGCAGGCCCTCGATCTTGGCTGGATCCTTGTCGACGCAGGTGACGACATGGCCGAAATCGGCGAGGCAGGCCCCCGTCACCAGGCCGACATAACCCGTACCGATCATTGCAACGCGCATGACATCAATCCTGTTTGGACGACCAATCCGTCAGACGCGTGTCTACAAAAGGCCCGGCGACATGCCAATGACGAAAAAAGAGAGGAACTCCGTTGGAGGGCCCTGCTCAACGCCTCTATGCCTTCAACCGCAGCGACCAGCCCCGGCCGGATGGCCTGAGATCGGCTGTCGCCAATGGGGCGGCATCGATACGCCAGAAGGAACGAGCCTCGGCCCCGAGGGCGTGAACGACCGCGGCGCGCAGCACCGAAGCGTGGGTAACGGCGAGCGTATACCCCTCGAACCGCCTGCCATCGAGCCAGGCGCCGACCCGCGCAATCAGGGTTGCAACACTCTCTCCGCCATGCGGGCAGGCATCCGGATCGGTCAGCCATGCCCGGAGCGCCTCGGGTTCGGCGGCCGCTACCGCGTCCAGGGCAAGCCCTGCCCAGCGGCCATGATCGCATTCGCGCAGGGCTTCATCGACCTCAGGATCATGGCCGAGGGCCTGCGCGGTCTGGCGAGCCCTGAGCGCCGGGCTGCTCAGGATGCGGGCCGGCCTGCCGAAATGCCCTTCCAGCTTCCGCGCCGCAGCCAGCCCTCTTGCATCGAGCGCCTCATCGAGGGGAAAACCCGCTGCGCGCACCGCAGGCGTAGCCCCATGGCATAGCAGGATCAGGCGTGGTGTCATGACGGCAGTTCCCAAGACTTAGAGTGCATGATTCGACCGAACCAATCGGATCATGCTCCCTAAGTTTTTGTTTCAACGCATGGTATCGTCCAAAAAGTCGCGCAACTTATGCTCTAAGTCGCTTCCGGAATATTGACATGTTCGTGACTTGGGCTCTTATGGAAGGGCTTTGCCAAGGGTGGGAAGCCGGTGTGAATCCGGCACGGTCGCGCCACTGTGAACGGCGGCGCTTGGGCGCCGTCCGGAAGTCAGACCTCTTCCAAGGCAGCATGACTCGTAGCGGGACGCGTAATCCCAAGGAGCTTTTCATGACCACCGCAACTCTGGCACCCGTCGCCCAGCAGCCGATCGCCATCCCGGTCCGCGAGATCTTGCCCTGGGCGCTCTTCACCGTGCTCCTGGCCGTACTCGCCATTTATTTCGTCGGCGCCGAGCAAGGCGCGACCTCGCTGATTCCCGGCGTCTACATCCACGAATTCGTGCACGACGCTCGCCATCTGCTCGGCTTCCCCTGCCACTAGGGCGCATAGGCAAACGACATGGTTAGATCGCTTTTGATCCGGGGGATGCTGATCGGCATCCTGGCCGGACTGTTGGCGTCTGGCTTCGCCTGGGTCTTCGGTGAACCACAGGTCGATGCCGCTATCGCCTATGAGGAAAGCCACGCGGTCGCCGCCGCACCGGCGCCATCCGCAACGCCGGCAACCTCCCAGCCGGCCGCAGCACATGAACATGAGGAAGACCCGGTCAGCCGGCCGGTGCAGTCCAGCTACGGCCTCATGACCGGCATGGTCGTCTATGGCGCAGCCCTCGGCGGCATCTTCGCTTTGGTCTTCGCCTTCGCGCAGGGACGGATCGGCACGCTCAGCCCGCGCGCGACAGCAGGGGTGATCGCGCTCGTCGGTTTTGCCGCCATCATGCTGGTACCGCAGATCAAATATCCGGCGACGCCGCCGGCCGTTGGCAATCCCGACACGATCGGCCTGCGGACCGCCTTTTATTTCGGCATGATCCTGCTCTCCCTGCTGACGATGGCGGCCGCCCTGGGCACGGCGAACCGGCTCGCCGCCAGCCTCGGCCGCTGGAACGCCAACTTGGTGGGGGCTGCCGCCTATCTGGTGGTGATGGTGGTCGCCATGCAGATTCTGCCGGCCGTCAACGACATCCCGGCGGATTTCTCGGCCACGGTGCTATGGAAGTTCCGCGTTGCCTCGCTCGGCATCCATGCCGTGCTATGGGCAACGCTCGGGATCGCTTTCGGCGTTGCAGCACAGAAGCTGCTGCAAACCTCCGCCAGCCGCTGAAAAAGGCCAACCGACCACGTCAAACGTCGCATTTTTACAACACCGGCCCGGTTTTGGGCCGGTTTTCAAAATTTCGTTCATTTCGCACTTGCGAAATGAACGCATCAGGATCACTCTACGGACGTGGTGGATGCGCGTTTGCGCTCCCCCACTGCCCTCCTTGGGCGTTTCCTCCCTAAGACTTGGGCCGCCATTCGGCGGCCTCTTTCTTTTTCGGGTCGGCAGACCCCATATTTCAAAATCTGCAGCGGCATTCCGCCTCAATTAACCCCAGAGCAAAGCGCGTTCAGGTATGAACGCTTGTTTGCTCTCACTGTTTGGTTCCAAGCCAGTCCTTTGGATCGACTGGAGCGTCCTTGCGATTTGACATGCTTCACTCAAATTACAAAACGCTCTTGCGTCCAAGCTCATGCTTGCCCATTTGTGTTCACCCTCGCATAGTGTGTCATTATGGATCTGGACTCGCCCTTGTTTGATCGCATCCGGGTGCGCCCAAGGGCCGAAGAGGTCCAGCCGGCGAGCGTACAGCTATGCGAACATGCCGGCTGCCGAAACGCCGGTGAATTTCGCGCGCCCAAGGGGCGCAACCGCGAAGGCCAGTTCTGGCATTTCTGCCTGGGGCACGTTCGCGAATACAACAAGACCTACAATTATTTCGCAGGCCTGCCGGACGACTCGGTGAGCGCCTATCAGCGCGATGCCGCCACAGGCCATCGCCCGACCTGGACGATGGGCGTCAATCCCTGGGCCAAGAAGCGCGGCGAAGGGCCGCAACCTGGCCCGGAGATCCATGACGGCTTCGGCTTCTTCGAGGGCGAGCACGGCTTCGGACGCACGCAGAGTGCGCCGGAACCGGAAAGGCGACGCCTGAAATTGCTGGAACGCAAGGCCCTCGAGGCGCTCGATCTGCCGGAAACGGCCAGCGGCCCCGAGATCAAGGCACGCTACAAAACATTGGTCAAACGCCTCCATCCCGATGCCAATGGCGGGGACCGATCCAGCGAAGATAAATTGCGCGGGATCATCCAGGCCTATAATACGCTGCGTAGCGCTGGGCTCTGCTGAGCGCCCGCACCACCGGCGAGGCTTCCAGGTTTGGAGCGCGTTCCAATCCCGGGGATCCCCGCCCGACCTCGAGCAAAGCGCGTTTAGACGGAAACGCCTTTTTGCTCTAGCTCTTTGGTTCGACGCGTCTTTGCGATTCTTGGTGATTCCACCAAATCACAAAACGCTATGGAGACGACGCGGAATTTTCCATGCCCGCCTGGCGAGACTGGGAAATTCGGTGGGGCCAGTACCGCCGGCCCGCTGGAACTGATTGTCGGCTGCGCCGTCCTGGCGCCAGCCAAGGAAGGCATAATGACTGACGCAACGACACCGGCCAATCTGCCGGACATCATGGTTTCGGCCAAAAAGCTGTTTGGTTTCGACACGGATCTCGAAGTACCGGCCTATTCCCAGTCCTCCGACCACGTTCCGGACCTCGATACCGATTATCTTTTCGACAAGCCGACGACCCTGGCGATTCTGGCGGGCTTTGCCCATAATCGCCGCGTGATGGTGACGGGCTATCACGGCACCGGCAAGTCGACCCATATCGAGCAGGTCGCCGCCCGGCTCAATTGGCCTTGCGTTCGCATCAACCTCGACAGCCACGTCTCGCGTATCGACCTCGTCGGCAAGGACGCCATCGTTCTCAAAGACGGCAAGCAGGTCACCGAATTCCGCGACGGCATGTTGCCCTGGGCCCTGCAGAACAACATCGCCCTAGTGTTCGACGAATATGATGCCGGCCGCCCCGACGTGATGTTCGTGATCCAGCGCGTGCTGGAAATCTCCGGCAAGCTCACTTTGCTCGACCAGAAGCGCGTGATTCGCCCTCATCCGGCCTTCCGCCTGTTCGCCACCACCAATACGGTGGGCCTCGGCGACACGTCCGGTCTCTATCACGGCACCCAGCAGATCAACCAGGGCCAGATGGACCGCTGGTCGATCGTCACCACGCTGAACTATCTGCCGCATGACAAGGAAGTCGACATCGTGCTGGCCAAGGCCAAGCACTACCAGAAGAGCCCGAACGGCCGCGACATCGTCAACAAGATGGTGCGCGTGGCCGATCTCACCCGCAATGCCTTCATGAATGGAGACCTCTCCACCGTGATGTCGCCGCGTACGGTGCTGACCTGGGCCGAGAACGCCAATATCTTCCACGATATCGGCTTTGCCTTCCGGGTCACCTTCCTCAACAAGTGCGACGAGCTCGAACGCAGCCTCGTAGCCGAGTTCTACCAGCGCGCTTTCGGCGCGGAGCTGGCCGAGAGCTCGGTGAACGTCGCGCTGACGTAACATCGGGTGTGCCGGTCTGCCCAGCCCCATCAAGTGATGGAGCTGGACCGGCATTGCAGCGGCGCGGGCAAGAAATGCCGGTCTGAAGACCGGCACACCAACAGCGCCGACGCCCGCGCTCCCAGGATCGACAGGGATCATGACGACAAACCGCAAGCCCGGCGAAAAGCCCAAGGATGTTCCCAACGACGCCTTCAAGCGTTCGGTGGCCGGGGCCCTGCGCGCCATCGCCCGCAAGCCGGATCTCGAAGTGACCTTCGCTTCGGAAAAGCCGATGCTGATGGCGGACAAGGCGCGCCTTGCCGAGCCGCCGCGCAAGCTCGACGCCCATGTCGCGGCGATCGTGCGCGGCCAGGCCGATGCGATGGCCCTGCGGCTCGCCTGTCACGATCCGGCCGTCCATCGCCGGCATGCTCCCCAGAACGAGCAGGCGCGCAGCGTGTTCGATGCGGTCGAGCAGGCCCGTTGCGAGGCGATCGGCTCGCGCCGCATGACGGGCGTGGCCAACAACCTCACCGCCATGCTGGAGGACCGCTATTTCCGCGGCGGCAAATATGAGGACATCCGCGCCCGCGAGGAGGCTCCGGTCGAGGATGCCCTCGCTTTGATGGTGCGCGAGAAGCTGACCGGCCTCGCTCCGCCGGAGCCGGCCCGCAAGCTGGTGGATCTGTGGCGCCCGCTCATCGAGGAAAAGGCCGGCAAGGATCTGGCGCGCCTCGACAGCGTGATCGAGAACCAGCGCGCCTTCGCCCGCGCCATGAACGACCTCCTGACCCATATGGGCCTGTCCGAAGAGGCGCAGGCCGACACGGATGACTCCGACGATCGCGACAATGACGCCGAGAGCGAGCAGGAGGGCGAGAACCAGGAGAACCAGGGCGAGGTCCAGGACGATTCCGACTCCATGAAGCTCGAGGAAACCGAGACCGAGGACGAGGATTCCCAGGACGGCGAGACGCAGGATGCGGAGTCGCCCTCCTCCGACATGCCCGACGACACCGAGACCGGCGACGCCGAAGAGGCTGCCCAGCCCTGGCGGCCGCCCGAGCATCGCGACAACGAGCGGCGGGCCAGCGACTATCGCGCCTTCACCACCCGTTTCGACGAGATCGTCGAGGCGCCCGATCTGTGCGACCCCGAGGAGCTCGATCGCCTGCGCGCCTATCTCGACAAGCAGCTTTCCAGCCTGTCGGGCGTGGTGGCACGCCTGGCCAACCGGCTGCAGCGCCGCCTGATGGCCCAGCAGAATCGCTCCTGGGATTTCGATCTCGAGGAAGGCATGCTCGACCCGGCGCGACTGTCGCGCGTCATCATCGATCCGACCTCCGCCCTCTCCTTCATGCACGAGCGCGACACCGATTTCCGCGACACGGTGGTCTCGCTGCTGATCGACAATTCTGGCTCGATGCGCGGACGCCCGATCACGGTGGCGGCGACCTGTGCCGACATCCTTGCGCGCACGCTGGAGCGCTGCGGCGTGCGCGTGGAGATTCTCGGCTTCACCACCAGGGCCTGGAAGGGCGGGCAGTCCCGCGAGAGCTGGCTGCAAGCAGGCAAGCCGGCCTCCCCGGGCCGTCTCAACGATCTCCGGCACATCGTCTACAAATCGGCCGATGCGCCCTGGCGCCGCGCCCGCAAGAATCTCGGCCTGATGATGCGCGAGGGCCTGCTCAAGGAGAACATCGACGGTGAGGCGCTCGCCTGGGCCCATCAGCGCCTGCTCGGGCGCTTCGAAAGCCGGCGCATCCTGATGGTGATCTCAGACGGCGCCCCGGTCGACGATTCCACCTTGTCGGTCAACACCGGCAACTATCTGGAGCGCCATTTGCGCTGGGTGATCGAGGATATCGAGACCCGCTCGCCGGTGGAGCTGATCGCCATCGGCATCGGCCATGACGTCACGCGCTACTACAAGCGCGCCGTTACCATCGTCGACGCCGAGGAGCTCGGCGGCGTCATGACCGACAAGCTCGCCGAACTCTTCGAGGAGACCGGGTCGTCGGGCTCGCGCCGAGCGGCGGCGTGAGCTCCGGACAGCAATCCCTCTGGCATCGGGCCCTGTTCGGGCCGATGCCCCTGGCCTATCTCTTGGGCGCGATCTGCGGCGGGCTCTATCTCGTTGCGGTGCTGGCGACGGCCTGGTTCGCGGGCTCGCCCGAAAATCTGGGGCGGATACTCTGGCAGCCATCCCAGGAGATCCTCTACACGCTCGGTACCGGCGGCCAAGTCCCCTTCATGCAGGGGCGACTATGGACACTGTTCACCGCGCCCTACCTGCATGCCAGCCTGCCCCATCTGGCGCTGAACCTGTTCTCGCTGCTGCAGGTCATGCCGATGGTGGAGCGGAGCTATGGGCGGCTGCAGGCCTTCGTGATCTATGCCATCGGTGGAATTGCCGGAGCAGCCGCCTCGGTGCTGTGGGGCGAACCCTCTTCCCTCGGTGCTTCCGGGGCCGTGTTCGGCCTGCTCGGTGCCATCCTATTCTATGGCGCCCGACGCGGCGACGCCTTCGGCCGGGCCCTGATGACCAACGCCGCCTTCTGGGCGGCCCTCAATTTCCTCTATGGGCTGCTCAATCCCGGCATCAGCAATGCCGGCCATTTCGGCGGCTTTCTCGGCGGCCTGGCTGCGGCCATGCTCATCACCCGGCGCATCGGTCCCTTCCAGGAGCCTCGTCGCCTTGCCTTTACGCTGGCGAGCCTCGCTTTCCTGTCTCTGACCTTCGGGCTCGGCAACACAGCCTCGCTGGCCTGGCAATTCGGTGCCGATCGCCAGGGGCTGACAACGCGTCGCCTCGACGATCTGCAGGATCGGGCCAACCAGGCGCTCGCCGCTGACCCAAGCAATTTGGATGCCCTTCTCCTGCGTGCCAGTATCCTCGCCCAGCGCGACGACTATGTCGCCGCATTGCGCGATGTCGATATCGCCATCAAGGGCGGGCGCGACAACGCCGCGGTGCGGAATCTGAGGGCCTGGTCCCTGTTCGAGCTCGGGCGCGCCGAAGAAGGCCTGCCGGATGCCGATGCCGCTCTCAAGGCCGAACCGAATGACGCCGCCATTCTCGACACCCGCGCCCATATCTACGAAGCCCTGGGCCGGCGCGAAGAGGCGATCGCCGACTATAGGGCCGCCTTGAGCCAGGATCCGACGATAGCCGAAAGCCAGGCCGGCCTGAGACGGCTGACCAGCGAGGATTGAGGGCGCCTCGGCGCCGGGATATGACAATAGCCGCGCATTTTCTCAAACGTCTCATCCTCTAAGCGCTCTTGATCTCGCTGACGGTGGTCAGCACACGCCGCAAGACCCTCGCATCGCTGCAGAAGGCAGTCCCCTGCGCCGCATCGACCAAGGCAATCCCGCCAGTAAGTTGGCCCGGCCGCGTTTCCTGAAACGCATTCCGGGCGTAGCTGAACGCGATCGAGGTCGCGCTTGGCGGCGAAACATGCCCCTAGCCGTATCTCGATGCATTTGCAGGCATGCGACTACGGGGCCAGAATTTCGATGAAGGCATGGATCATGGTTTGGGCTGTCGCCCTTTGCGCCACGATGATGGCGCAGCAGGCGCCGGCCGCCGATGGCGGTGCCGGGGTCCGCCGGATTGCCGCTCCTTCCAGGGAGCGCGGCACCGATCTCGAGGTAACGGTATGGTATCCTGCGCAGCCTGGCGGCGAGCCTGTCGTGCTCGGTGACGGCGTGTTCTTCACGGGAACGCCCGCACGGCGCAACGCCCCCATCGCGCCGGGGAAATTTCCGCTGATACTGCTCTCCCATGGGGCCGGCCTGGCCGGCAATGCCCAAGCCCTGAGCTGGATTGCGGCCCCTTTGGCGGAGCAAGGCTTCGTGGTGGCGGCTCCCACCCATCCCGGCAATACCGGGGCGAACAGATCCGCCGCGGAAACGATGAAGCTCTGGCTCAGGCCCGCCGATATCAGCGACAGCCTGGATGCGATGGAGGCGGAGCCTTTCTTCAAGGATCATTTGAAAGCCGGCGACATCGGCGTTCTCGGCCTCTCCATGGGCGGCAATACGGCGCTGGCCCTGGCCGGCGCCCGTATCGATCCCAAGCTCCTGGCTGCTTATTGCGACACCGATCGGCTGAATCCGTCCCTCTGCGATTGGGTCCGGCAAAGCGGCGTCGACCTTCACGCCCTGGATCTGCAATCGGCTGGCCGGAATGGTCGGGACAGGCGCATCCGCTTTGCCATGGCGATCGACCCGGCTCCTATCGATGTCTTCGACTTCGCAAGCTTTTCGAGCATCGACATCCCGGTTGCCCTCGTCAATCTCGGCCGGGCCGAAAGCATTCCGCTGACGGCACAGGCCGCAAGGGTCGCAAAAGCCATCCCCGTCTCGACCTATGCGACGATCGCGGATGCCAGCCATTACAGCATGTTCGCGCTTTGCAAGCCGGGCGCGGCACAGATCGCCGAGGCGGAGAATGTGGGGGATCCGATCTGCTCGGACGGCGGGGGCCGGTCACGACAGGCTGTCCACGTCGACTTGATCGAAAGGGTGGTGGCCGGATTCAGCCGGGCATTGCGAACCGCCCCCTAGAGCACCGGTCCCGATCACGGAATTGGATGCATCGAGGGCGGAACACTCTAGCCGGCGTTCCGCCCTTCCCTGTCTCGATGCTTATCGGACACCGCCGGAGACGGCCAGCACCTCACCGGTCAGCCAGCCGGATTCGCCCGAGGCCAGGAAGACCGCGACAGGCGCGATGTCGCCGGGCTGGCCGATGCGTCCCAGCGGCGTCTGGGCCACGGTCTGGTTCTCCAGATCGCCGCCGATGAAGCCGGCGGCATGCACGCCCTCCGTCTCCACCATGCCGGGGTTGATCGAATTCACCCTGATCTTCTTGGGGCCGAGTTCCTTGGCCAACACCCGCGTGATCGAGGTCACCGCCCCCTTGGTGGCGGTGTAGACCGACGTGGCCGGGAAATTGACGTCGGTCGCAACCGAGCCGATATTGATGATGCTGCCGCCTTCGGGGCCGAAATGCTTCTCGGCCTCCTGGCTGGCGAGCAGCAGCCCAAGCACATTGGTGTTGAACTGGCGATGGAACTCGGCTTCCGTCACCTCTTCAAGCGGTGCAAAAGCGTAGACACCGGCATTGTTCACCAGCACGTCGAGCTGGCCATAGGCCTGCCTGGCCTCCGCGAAGATCTTCTTCACCTCCTCCGCCTTGGAGACGTCGCCCTTGACGGCGATCGCCTTGCCGCCCTTGGCGGTGATCTCGGCGACGACCTTCTCGGCTCCGTCCCGGCTCGAGGCATAGTTCACCACGACGGCGGCGCCCTCGGCCGCCAGGCTCTTTGCGATACCCGCGCCGATACCCTTCGAGGCACCGGTCACCACGGCCACCTTACCTGCCAATCTGCTCATTGAATGTCTCTTGGTTCGAATGACGATGTTTCGATATTTAGATAATCATCGAAGTGAAACAAGAGCGAGGGGATGCGAAATTCTGCTGGACGATTGCCACGGGTCCCTTTCGGTCATCGATGGGCAGGCGTCCGCAGGCTTAAAGGCTGGCCAGCTCGCGCAGATAGGCATCCAGCATCTCGCGCTTGAGCACGAGAGTGGCGAATTTGCCCTCGCGCACGATCTCGATGAGACCGGCGTTCTCGAGTTCCTTCATGTGATGGGAGAAGGTCGCCGGCGTGATCTCATGCTTCTGCAGCATGCAGGCGCAGGCCATCGAGCCGCCCTGCCCGGCGATTTCCTTGAGCATCTGAAAGCGGCGCGGCTCGGCCAGCGCCCTGGCGATCAGGGTGCATTGGCGCTCCGTCAGCGCGACTGGCGCGGTCATGGTCATGATGAAGCCTATATCATGCCTGCCACGACCTCGCGCAATATCACGGTGCGCACGGCTTGCGGTAAACGGAGCGCGCCCCCACTTTGCCTTGATTCGGCCTTGTCCTTCCGCTCAACATCACCGATGTCCCTGTCTTCGCTTCCCCTTCCCCTGCGCTTTGCCCTGCGCGAATTGCGCGCCGGTATCCGCGGTTTCGGTATCTTCCTGGCCTGCCTCGCCCTCGGCGTCATGGCGATCGCCGGGGTCGACGCCATCTCCAGCGCCCTGTCGGACGGGCTGCGCAGCCAGGGCCGGGTGATCAATGGCGGAGACATCGAGTTCACCCTGGTGGGCCGCGAAGCCAGTCCCGAGGAACTCGCCTTCATCGGTCAGCAGGGCCGCCTCTCGATCGCGGCGAGTACGCGGGCCATGGCGCGGACGCCGGACGGACAAACCGCCCTGGTCGAGATCAAGGCGGTCGACCAGGCCTATCCCCTGCTCGGCGCGGTCGAGTTCGGCCAGGGCAAGGCGCTGTCATCAACCATCGGAGGCCAGGGCAGCCGGGTCGAGGCGGCCGCGGACGCCGCTTTGTTCGTCCGGCTCGGCCTGCAGCCGGGCGCCGGCGTCACCGTCGGCAATCTGAGCGTCACCCTGGCCGATCGCCTCATCGGCGAGCCAGACAAGATCGCCGGCGGCATTTCCTTCGGGCCGCGGCTGATGATCACCCTGGACGCCCTGCGTGAAAGCGGCCTGATCCAGCCGGGATCGCTGATCCGCTGGCGCTATCGCCTGGTCCTGCCGCCGAATGTCTCGCCGGATGCCATCAGGCAGAAGGCCAATGAAGCCTTTCCCCAGGCCGGATGGGAGGTGAGAACCCGTGACGATGCCTCACCGGAACTCCGCCGCGGCATCGAGCGCTTCACCATGTTCATCACCCTCGTCGGGCTGACGGCCCTGCTGGTGGGCGGCGTCGGCGTCGCCAACGCGGTGCGGGCCTTCGTCGAGCGCCAGCGTGACAGCATCGCCACGCTGAAGACGCTGGGGGCCGGCGCCAATCTGGTCACCGGCATCTATCTCACCCAGACCTTGCTCCTGGCCGCCCTCGGCATCGCCATTGGCCTTGCCGCCGGCGCCGCCCTGCCCTTCATCCTGGCCTATGGCTTTGCCGACTATCTGCCACTGCCGATCACGCCGGTGCTCAACCCGGCGGGACTGGCGCTCGCTGCCCTCTATGGCCTGCTCACCGCCCTCGCCTTCTCGCTGCTGCCGCTGGGACGGGCCAGGGACATCTCCGTATCAGCGCTGTTCCGCGATGCCATCGCCCCGACACGACGCTGGCCCGCGCCGACTGTGCTGATCCCGGCCGGGCTGGCCGTCGCAGCCCTGATCGCCCTGGCCGTATTCTTCGCTGCCGACCGCAGGGTCGCCCTGGTCTATGTCGGCTCCGCGCTCGGCGCCTTCATCCTGCTGCGCGTGGTGGCGAGCCTCCTGATGGCTTTGGCCCGCCGGCTGCCCCGTCCGCACAACACGCCGCTGCGCCTGGCTGTCACCAACATCCACCGCCCCGGTGCAGCCACGCCTTCCGTGGTGCTGTCGCTCGGCCTGGGCCTGTGCCTGCTGGTGGCGCTGACCCTGGTCGACGGCAATATCCGCCACCAGCTCTCCGCCGCCATTCCAGACAAGGCGCCGAGCTTCTTCTTCGTCGACATCCGCCGCACCGATGCGCCCCGCTTCGACGCCTTCCTCAAGCAGGCCGCTCCGCAGGCGACCAGCGAGCGCGTTCCCATGCTGCGCGGGCGTATCGTCAGCGTGAAGGACGTGCCGGCGGAGAAGATCAAGCCGCCGCCGAACATCGCCTGGGTACTGAGCGGCGATCGCGGCGTCACCTTCACCGATGCGGTGCCTCCAGGCTCACGCGTGGTCGAGGGGCAATGGTGGGGTCCCGATTATACCGGTCCGCCCTTGGTCTCCCTGGAGCAGGAGGTCGCGCACGGCCTCGGCCTCGGCGTCGGGGATCCCATCACCGTCAATGTGCTCGGCCGCAACATCACCGCCAAGGTCGGGGCGCTGCGCAAGCTGGAATGGCAGAATTTCGGCATCAATTTCGTGCTGGTCTATTCGCCAAACACCTTCAAGGGCGCGCCGGTGACCGACATCGCCACCCTGACCTTCCCCCATGGGGCGGGTGATGCCGTCGAACTCGGCCTGCTCAAGCAAGTCGCCGACGCCTTCCCGATGGTGACGGCCGTGCGTATCAAGGACGCGCTGCAGAGCTTCGCGGATCTCGCCGGCCAGCTCGCCATGGCGATCCGGGCCGCCGCCGCCATCGCCCTGGTCGCCTCGATCCTGGTGCTGGCCGGGGCTCTGGCCGCTGGGCAGAGCAGCCGGCTCTACGATGCCGTCATCCTCAAGGTGCTCGGCGCCACGCGCGGGCGCATCCTGTTCGCCTTCATTCTCGAATATGGCCTGCTGGGCCTCGCCACCGCCCTGTTCGGCGTGGTTGCCGGCACGGCTTGCGCTTGGCTGATCGTCACCTATCTGATGAATTTCAGCTTCACCTTCCTGGCCGGACCGGCCTTCGGCGCCGCTTTCGGGGCCCTGGCGCTGACCATCCTGTTCGGACTGGCCGGCACCTGGCGCATCCTGCGCCAGAAACCGGCCTCGCACCTGCGCAGCCTCTAGGCTGGAACGGCAGGTGTTTGGAAAAGCAGGCGTTGAGGCTGAAGTTCAGGGAGCGAAGGTCGATCGCCCCAGGGCTGCATGCCGGCAACATTGCAAGCAATTCACTTAACTGTTTCAATCGGAAGCACTACATAGATGGTAGCTTCTGCGGCAAGTGCCGCTTTTGGAGAGACACATGGCTTTCAATGATCCTCGTTTCTCGGCCGGCACCGTCTCCGACGTCCGCGCCGGAGCACCGGCGATCGATCAGGGCCTGCGCGCGTTCATGCTCGCGGTCTACAACCACATGACCCTCGGCGTGGCCATCACCGGCCTGGTGGCGCTCGGCGCCTACATGGCTTCGGGGATCGTGGTCAACGAGGCGGGCAAGATCGTCGAGCTGAACTCGTTCGGGATGTTCCTGTTCAACTCCCCCTTCAAGTGGGTGGTCGCGTTCGCTCCCCTTGGCATGGTGTTCTGGATGAACATGGGAACGGAAGGTCGCTCGGTTCAGACCACGCGCGTTCTGTTCTATGTCTTCTCGGCACTGATGGGTCTGTCGCTGTCGACGATCTTCCTCGTCTACACGCATGGCTCGATCGCCCGCGTCTTCTTCATCTCGGCTGCCAGCTTCGGTGCCCTAAGCCTCTACGGCTACACCACCAAGCGTAATCTGTCGGCCTTCGGCGCCTTCCTGATGATGGGCCTGATCGGCCTGCTGCTCGCCAGCCTGGTCAACCTGTTCTTCCCCTCGGGCATGCTGACCTTCGCGATCAGTGTCGCCGGCGTCGGCATCTTCGCAGGCCTGACTGCCTACGACACCCAGATGCTGAAGTCGCTCTATGTGGACAACGCGCACAGCTTCAGCCGTGACGAGGGCGAGAAGCTCGCCGTCCATGGCGCGCTGACGCTCTATCTCGACTTCATCAACCTCTTCATCATGCTGCTGCGCCTGCTCGGCGACCGCCGCTGATCTCTGAAGAGTTTGGTACCGATTGCGCCGGCCGGGGTCCTCCCCGGCCGGTTTTGTTTTGGCGATCAGAACCGTTGATCGGCCAGATGTGCTGCCGCCGCCCCGAATTCGAGGCCGGCTTCCCGCCATCGCCTGAACCGCCGTCTTTCCGGTTGGCCGATCGGGAGCGGCAGATCCGCTTCACCGACCGCGCCGGCAATGAAATCGGCCGCCAGCATGCCGAAGGCCGTACCGGGTGCGATGCCACGACCATTATAGCCGCCGATCGCCAGCATGTTCTCGCCGAGCCATTCGATTCGGGGCAAATGGTCCCCTGTCATGCCGATGACGCCCTGCCAGGCCGTCTCCAGCTGGAGAGGCCCGATGTGAGGGAAGACTTTCGCCAGCATCCGCCTCGCCCAAGCCCGATGAATCGGGCCTCCTGGGCCCCTCAGCGCCCCGACCGAGCCGATGATCAGCCGTCCCGCCCGGTCGAGCCGGATGGCGGAGATCAGCCTGCGCGTATCGATCAGGGCCTGTTGCGAGGGCAGTATCGTCCGTCTCTGCTCCGAGCCCAGCGGCATCGTCGCGGCATTGAAGAAGGGCAGGCGGAGCTGAGCCTCGCGCTGCGGCGCCAAGGCGCCGATGCTGTAGCTTTCGCCGGCCACCAGTACCCATGATGCGGATACGGAGCCCCAGTCGGTGGCGATACACCAGGCCCGGTCGCGGCGCACCAGCCGCCGCGCAGCACTGGCGGTGAAAATGCGGGCGCCGGCATGGGAGGCAGCGGTGGCCAGCCCCCTCGCATAGGACAGGGGCTGGATGGTTCCGGCCCGTCGGTCTTCCAACGCGCCGGCGAAGCACGGACTGCCCGTGCGGGCTACCGTTTCCAGGGCTGCCAGGCGGTTGATCGTGATGCCGCGAACAGCCCATTGCCGTGCGCGCTCCTCGATCTCGGCCAGGCCGGCGGCTCCGACGGCACAATGCAGCGTGCCGTTGCGCTCGGCCTCGCAGGCGATGCCATGCCGCGCGATCAGATCGAAGACACGGGCCGGAGCTTGTCCCAGGCAGTCGATCAGGCGCTCGCCGTGACTGGGACCGAGACGCCGAACGATCTCGTCTGGCATGACCCATAGCCCCGCATTCACCAGGCCCGAATTCCGCCCGGCTCCTCCGAACCCGATCTGTTCGGCCTCGATCAGGACGACATCCACGCCGATCTCGGCCAATCGCAATGCAGCCGATAGGCCGCCATAGCCGCCGCCGATGATCGCGACCTCCGCCTTCACCGCGCTGGACAGCGAAGGGAACGGGCGGATGGGCGCAGCCGTCGTCTTCCATAGCCCATGCGTATCGGCCATGCAGGTACTCCACCCGGTTCGAAAACGAGATTTGAGGTCTTACTTGTTCGGATGGCTCCACGCGTCAGTTCAATTCAAAATGGACTGACTTTCATTGGAATACACCATCAAGACGTTCGATCTTTATTCAAGACCGGAGCCATTCCTAGTCATGGATTTTCAAGGATCCATTCCGTTTCAGAATACGAGCGTTGCACCCTCACCCGCCGCCCGCTTCAGGTTCTGGCGCATTCGGCGATCAGCCAGGCCTTGAACCGGGCGAGCGGCGGATGGAGTCCCCTCTCCGGCGGCCAGACCAGATAATAGCTGTCCTCGCTGGGGCTTGTCCGGTCCAGGGCCGGCACCAACTCGCCGCGGCGCAATTCCTCCTCGATCAGGAAGGTCGGCAGCAGGGCAATGCCGAGACCGGCGGTGGCAGCACTGGCAAGGGGGCCAAACTGGTCGAACATCATGCCGTGGACGCCCTCGGCGGGGGCGCCCTCAGCGCTCAGCCATTTTTCCCAAGCGTCGGGACGTGAGACCAGGATGAGGAGCGGAGCTGCCCGCAGATCCTGCGCCGAGGAAAAGCCGAACCGGGCCAGCAGATCGGGGCTGCAGACCGGCATCACCTCCTCCTTGCGCAAGAAGGCGCATTCGGCCCCCTGCCACTGCGCCTTGCCGAAATGAATGGCCGCATCCAGCGGTTCAGCGCGAAAATCGAACTGGTCGAGGCGAGTGACCAGGTTGAGGATGATCTCGGGATGAGCCTGCCGGAAGGCCGGCAAGCGCGGTGCGAGCCAGCGCATGGCGAACAAGGGCAACACAGCCAGATTGAGCGTGCCGCCATTGGGATTGGCCCGAAAGTTCAGCGAGGCGATGCTGATCCGCCGCAGGGCATCGCGCACTTCGCGCACATAGCTGTCGCCTGCCAGGGTCAGGCGCATCGTCAGCCGCTCTCGCACGAAGAGGTCCCCACCGAGCTGTTCCTCCAGCGCCTTGACGTGCCGGCTGACCGCGCCCTGCGTCAGGTTCAGCTCTCGCGCAGCGGCGGTGACGCTGCCGGTACGGGCGACCGCATCGAAGGAGGTCAGCAGCGCTATCGACGGCAGCAGGCGGCGGGGAATCATGCACGTATTCCATTTCAGAATAGATTGTTGAGCAATCGGCACTTGGCGACAAGAGATTTCCAGGCAACGATACCTAATATTCGACATTCAAGAATAGATAAAATTTCAGTATTCGTCACCAAATGAGGAAATGATGATCACCTCCAATGTAGAGATCGGCCCGAATGTCGACGCCTATAGATTTGGCTTCAATGCACTGGCCGAGGCACGCGACATCGTGCGGCGGGTGGTGCAGCCGACACCGCAGATCGAATGGCCCCTGCTCGCCCAGCGCACGGGCGCGCAAGTATGGGTCAAGCACGAGAACCACCTGCCGACCGGCGCCTTCAAGATGCGCGGTGGCCTGGTGCTGGCTCATGCGCTCCTGGCGGGACGCCATGGCCCGGTGCCATCAGGCGTGATCACTGCAACCGTCGGCAATCACGGGCTGAGCCAGGCTTTTGCCGGCCGGCGTGCCGGGCTCCAGGTGACGATCGTGGTGCCCGAGAACAACAATCCGGAGAAGAATGCCGCGATCAAGGCTCTCGGCGCCGAGCTGATCGAAGCCGGCCACGACTTCAGCGCCGCCTATGAGATCGCCCAGGGTCTTGCCCGCGAACGCAGGCTCCATCTGATCGAGCCCTTCCATCCCGATCTCGTCCGCGGCGTCGCCACCTGGGCCTATGAATTCTTCGAGGCCGTGCAGGAGGTCGACACCGTCTATGTGCCGATCGGCCTTGGTTCGGGTATATGCGGCCTGATCCGTACGCGCGACCTCTTCGGCCTGAAGACCAGGATCGTCGGTGTCGTCTCCAGCCATGCCGCGGCCTACGCCCTCTCCTTCGAGGCCGGCAAGGTGGTTAGCACGCAGACGGCGCAGACCATCGCCGATGGCGTAGCGGTTCGCGTTCCCAGGGCCGATGCTCTCGAGATCATCCGCCGCGGCGCCGATCGCATCGTGACGGTGAGCGACGACGAGGTCCGCCTGGCCATGCGGGCCTATCACGAGGATACGCATAATCTCGCCGAAGGCGCTGCCGCAACGCCACTCGCTGCGCTGCTGCAGGAGCGCGCGCGGATGGGAGGACAGCGCGTCGGACTGGTGATGACGGGCGCCAACATCTCCCGTCCGCTGCTCGCGCAAGTGTTGTCGGCGACATGAGCCCGGCCACGGCATTCGCCCATCGCAGCACCGCGCCCAAATCTCAAGGCCTTAAGGAGGCTCTCATGTCCGGAACCATCGCCCGCCAGCTCGCAGCAAAGCATATTGAACTGCCCAACGCCGCCGCACCGGTCGCCAATTATACGCCGGTGGTCATCGCCAATGGCACCGCTTTCGTCTCGGGCCAGGTCTGCTCCTGGAACGGTGAATTCAAGTTCATCGGTCGCGTCGGCGGCGATTTCAGCGCCGAGGAAGGCCGGCAGGCCGCGCGAATGGCCGGCCTCAACATCGTTGCCCAGCTCCAGAACGCCCTCGGCGATCTCGACAGGGTCAAGCGCGTGCTGCGCCTCAACGTCTTCGTCAATTCGGCCGAGAGCTTCACAGAGCAACCCAAGGTCGCCAACGGCGCTTCCGATCTGATGGTCGAGGTCTTCGGCGAAGCCGGCCGCCATACCCGCTCCGCGGTGGGCGTGGCGCAACTGCCGCTCGGCGTTGCCGTCGAAGTCGACGCCATGTTCCAGGTCGACTGAGCGGCTTCACCAAGCCTCGCAAAGGATCGAATGAATTCAATAATTTCGTCATTGCGAGCGAGGCGAGGCAATCCGGCCATCGTTGTGCGGCAAACCTGGACTGCTTCGCTGTGCTCGCAATGACCGCTATGGCATTGCATGCAATTGCAGCGACAGGGCAAAGCACATCGAGCTTCTCGCCCTCAGTCGAGTTCGCGCAAGGCCCGGCGGATGATCTTTCCCGACGAGGTCAGCGGCACGGAATCGACATAGGCGATCACGCGCGGATATTCGTGGGCGGACAGGCGCTCGCGCACGAAAAGCTGCAGATCGGCGGACATGGCCTCGGACGCCGTGAAGCCTGGCTTGAGCACCACGAAGGCCTTGACGATCTCGGTGCGCAGGCTGTCGGGCATGCCGACCACGGCCGCCATGGCGACAGCGGCATGGCGCATCAGACAGTCCTCAATCTCACCCGGGCCGATGCGATAGCCGGCCGAGGTGATGATGTCGTCGCCGCGCCCGACAAAGTGCACATAGCCGTCAATGTCGCGCCGCGCCTTGTCGCCGGTCATCAGCCAACCATCGCGGTATTTCGCCGTGGTGGCGGTGGCATTGCCCCAATAGCCCAGGAACATCACCGGATCGGGCGCGCGTATGGCGATCTCGCCGATCTCGTCCGTGGGGCTTTCCTGCCCCTCTTCATCGATCACTGCCACGCGATGGCCCGGCACGGCCTTGCCGATGGCGCCAGGCCGGCTAACGCCCAACTCATGGCAGGAACCGAGCACGAGGTTGCATTCGGTCTGGCCATAGAGCTCGTTGACCGGAAAGCCGAAGACCGCCTCGGCCCAGGCAAAGGTGCCCGGCCCCAGCGTCTCGCCGGCCGACATGATCGAGCGCAGGTGGGTGCGATAGACCTGGCCGGGTTGATGCGCCGCCTGGAGCATGCGCAGGGCCGTGGGCGGCAGGAAGGCATTGCGGACCTTGAAGTCCCAGAGCAGTCCCAGCACCTCGTCCACCGAGAACTTGGCATGAAGGCCAGCCACCACCGGTACGCCCAGAGCCAGACTGGGCAGCAGCACGTTGAGCAGGCCGCCAGCCCAGGCCCAGTCGGCCGGCGTCCACATCACATCGTCGGGCTGGCCGAGGCCGGGATGGGCGAAGCGCAAGCCCGGAATATGGCCTGACACCACGCGATGCCCATGCAGCGCACCCTTCGGCTGGCCCGTGGTGCCGGAGGTGTAGATCATCATCGCCGGATCGTCGGGACTGGAGGCGACCGGCGTCAACTCGCCCTTGGCCCCGGCGATCAGACGGTGGAAGTCGAGCGCGCCGCCGCCGGCCCCGTCAACGCTGATTACCGTCTCCAGATCCGGCAGCCTGGCCTCGATCTCGCCCAGCTTGGCGAGTCCATTCTCATCGAGCAGCACGGCCTTGGCGCCGGAATCACGCAGGCGGAAGCTCAGCGCATCCGGGCCGAACAGCACCGCGAGTGGCAGGGAGATGGCACCGAGCTTGGCCACAGCGAGATGAGCGATCACCACCGCCGGCGATTGCGGCAGCAGGATCGCGACGCGGTCGCCTTCGCGGATACCCAGACGCTTCAACGCCAACGCGAAGCGGTCGGAGGCCTCGCGCAAGGCACCATAGCTGATGCGCTCGCTGCCGCCGCCGGGCAGCAGGCGCAGGATGGCCAGCTTGTCGGGATCGCGCTTGGCCCAGACATCGCAGACATCCACGCCGATATTGTAGCGCGCCGGCAGATCCCAGCGGAAGTCGCGCCTGGTGTCGTCGTAGTTCTGCTTGTCAGGCCCGCTCATGCCGCACTCAACTCCCGAACAGGCCGCCGAAGAGACCCCCGGAGCTTCTCACACGCGTGGGCCTGCGCACCACGCGCACCACTGGGCCGGCCCCGAAGGCCTGCGCCTCCTCGGGCCTTGAGGGGTCGCCGGCAACCGCCATGGCCCAATAGACCCGCTCGCCAGCCCTGGCAATGGCGATACCGAAGCGGGTGGCACCTGGCATCAATAGATTCTCGTCATGCTCAGGCGAGTTCTTCCACTGCTTCATGGCGTCGAGATCGGTATAGGTGCCGTAGGAGACGTTCTCACCGATCTTGGAATCGTCGAGCCCGGCCGATTTGACGCGGGTGGAGAAGCTGCCGCCGATCGAATGGGAGAGCTGGTTGGCCGAGGCCATGGCATTGGCCTGGCTCTGGGCGAAGGCCGTCAGGCGCGAATCCAGCGCCACAGCGGTGAGGCCCTTGCTCTGGCGATATCGGGTCAGCCAGTCGCGTGCCTGCGCCGGATTGAAGGATACGGGGCGGCGTTGATAGGAAACGGTTTCGGGCTTTTGCGTGAGGGCGCAACCGCCCAATCCCAAGGCAACACCCAAGACAAGAAAAGTGGCCGCAGCCACCCTCATGCGCGACATCGAGTTCTCCACGGTCAAGATCCCGCCGGAGCCGGCGGGGTTGAAGGCTTGGCAGCGGTGGGCTCTGCGACAGGAGCCTCCGCCTCGGGCTTGTCGCCCTTGAGCTTGGCGGTGAGCGCCGCCTGCAGTTCGGGTTCGAACAGAATGACCCTCTGTGGTGGCGCCGCAGCGCCCTGCCCATGCAGGCGGATGCCCTTGGCCCGGAAATTCTTGAAGATGCGGGCCAGCAGGTCGCTCTTGACCGCAACCTGCGTCTCCATGCTGGCAACCATCACGATGAGTTCGAATTCGAGCCCTACATCCATCGAGGTCATGTAGACCTGGGGCCGCGGCGTCGGCAGGATGCGTGGATCGTCCTCCGGTGCTGCCAGCATGGCCGCCTTCACCGCATCGATATCGCTGTCATAAAGCACGGTCAGGGCGATGCGCAGCCGGCTCCAGGTATTGCCATAGACCCAGTTCTTCACCGAGCCGGTGATCAGGGTCGAGTTGGGGATGATCAGCGTGGCGCGGTCATAGGTCTCCAGCGTGGTCGAACGCACGGAGATGCGGCGGACATAGCCTTCCTCACCGGCAGCGGCGATGATGTCGCCGACCCGGATCGGGCGTTCGGCCAGCAGGATCAGGCCGGAAACGAAATTACCGGCAATACCCTGCAGGCCGAGACCGAGACCGACCGACAAGCCGCCAGCGACGATGCCGATATTCTGCCAGCTCACACCGACCTCGGACAGACCGGCCGAAATGGCGAGGATGAAGCCGAGATAGCCGATGATGGTGGCGATCGAATTCTGCACGCCCGAATCGAGGGAGGTGCGCGGTAGCAGCGTATTGCCGAGCCAGCCCTTGATCAGGCGCATCACCGCCCAGATGATGATGAACAGCACGATGCCGCTGATGATCGACGAGGGTGAAATCGTCAGCTCACCGATCTTGAAGCCGAAATAGGCCCGCTGGATCGCCGGCGCCATGTCGGTCGAATAGAGGCCGAAGGGCAGTCCGAGGCTGCCGACGGCAAAGGAGATGATCAAAAAGCGCAGGACACCGGACAGCAGGGTCGCCCCAAACGTGACCTGCTTGGAGGTCACGCCGATGGTGCTCGCCACCGCGCGGCGGCGGTCGACGTCCGAGATCAGCCGCTCGGTCAGGGCCGAATCGACCAAAGTGGTGAGCAGGTAGCTCGCTGCCACCACGCACAGGACCAGCAGCGGGAAGACCGCCGCCGCGACCGCGAGCGTGCTGTAGCCGATGGCAAGGCACACGGCCATCACCACCACGGAGAGCCATCCGATCGGCCTGAGAATGTCGAGCCCTGTCAGGTCTTCGTCAGGCGCCAGCGTACGCCCGTCCACCACCGTCGGCGGAGCGTTGCGGATGCGGATGAGCAGGGAGACGATAATGGCGAGATAGAAGATAGCCGAAATCGTTTCGCGGGCGACGCTAAGGGAAGGATCGGCGTGGAGAGACCGGATAAGGCCGTCCAGGAGGATGGAGAGGCCGAGCACCACCGCGAGCCAGCCCATGCGCCGCCCGATACGGCGGACGGCCCAGTCGCTCAGGGGCAGCAGGCGCAGTTCGGCATGGCCCTCGGCCAGGACCGCCTGCGCCAGAGCCCATAGGCCAAAGCCGATCGAAGAGGCAGCAATCAGGCGCGAGCCGTAATTGGTGATCACGTCTTCCGGCACCAGCCCTGAAAGATCGAAGGCCAGCACCGCCACGAAGATGCCGACCGGCACCCCGAGCATGATGTGGACGATGCCGAGCACCGCATCGAGCGAGGCGACATAGCGCCGCGAGGCTCGCTTGCTGCGCGGCAGGCGGGCACGCCAGCGCTGGATGCGCAGGCGCAGGAACTGCGTGACGGCATAGCCGATGGCGATGGTCAGCAGGAAGATGGCGATGGTGGTGGAATTGACCTTCGACACCAGATAGTTGCTGTGGCGCGAAAACTCGCGCCCTGCGGTCTCCCCGGCCCTGGGCAGGTTTTCCAGCACCGGAACCCAGAATTCGCCCGAGAAGGGGCTGTTGCCGCTCTTTAGCAGACGGCCGGTGAGTTGCTCTCGCTGCCGCTCCGTGATCGTATTGGAGAGGTTCGCCGCTCGCGTGGACTGGTCTCCCGCCACCTTGAGCACACCAGTAAGCAGGCTTTGCAGATCCTTTTGTGTACCGCGCGTCTCGGCGATATCGGCACTTTCGGACGGATCGGGCTCTCCCAGTTTCTTGAGCCTGTCCGCGGACTGGTCCCGCATGGGCGTGACCTTCGTCTGCACGTCAGACAGATTGATGATGGCCGTATCCACCGTGCTGCGCAGCTCATCCAGGATCTTCGACGCGTTCTCCTGATCGGTGGGGAGGCTGGTCAGAGCCGCCTCCACCCCATCAAGCGACTTCTGCTCCTTGGCCAGCGCATTGTTGAAGGGGCGGACCGTGATGGTATTGACGATCTGGTCGGCGCGCGAGATCTGCTTTTGCGTCTCGGCGGCGACATCGTTCAGCTTGGCGAGCAGATCGGAGGCCGCCTTGCGGGCCTCGGTCGTGGCCTTGGCCTCGGGCGGATCGACCGGTTTGGGCTGCGGCGGAAAGGCGTCGAGCGCCGCCTTGGCCTTGTCGCGGACCGGAACGATGGTGCCCAGCAAGGCGGCAAGATCGGTGCGTCTCTTGCTGACCGTCTCGCGCAGATCCTGCAGGGATTTCTGCGCCTCATCGCCATTGTCGGTAATGGTGGCGAGCTGGGTGGCGATGTCGTCCAGCGACTTCTTGTCGAGGGCCAGCCCCGTCTGGAAACCGGTCAGTGCCTCGGCGTCCTGCGCCCTCGCCGCCATGGGGGCGGCGACAAGCGTGAGGAGCAGGCTGCACAGCAGTAGGAAACGGGAAAGCGAACGAAACATGCCGGGAAACTAGAGTGTTTTGCGCTTTGGTGGAATCACCAAGACGCGCAAAACACGCGTCAAAACGGGAGAACCAAAGCAAAATCGCATTTCCACTGAAAACGCCCTGCTCTGGAGGCTGTTACGGCCTGATGGCGGAATTTGCAGGCGGCATTATGGCATAACAGCCTGGTTTGATGCCTAAATCAGCGTGCGGGTGCCCTCTTCTCGAAGACATCGAGGGCAAAGGGGCCGATATTCTCTTCCATCAGGCGCCATCCCAGCCCGGCATAGAAGCTGCGCTTGTCGACCTCGGCGCAGAGATAGGCCTGGCCGAACCCACGGCGGAAGGCGAGTTCCGCCACCGCCGCCACGGCGGCGGCACCGTGCCCCTGGCGACGGAATTCCGGCTCGATCCACACGGCGGCAACCCAGGGCGTGAGCGCCGGGCGTTCCTCGAGATCGCTGGCGATCAGCGACGCAGTACCGACGAAATCATTGCCTCGATGTGCCACCAGGCAGGCCGGCAATGTGCCCGTAGCCGTCAGATTCTCGGCAAACAGGCTCGACACGGTTTCGAGAGACTCCCCTTGTTCCTGCCACCAGGCGCGCCAGACCCGGTCGGCGACCACGTCGAGGAAATGGGGCTGGTCACGCAGATCGGAAATCTCGATGGCACTCATAATCAACTCTTCTCAATCAGATCGATGAAACCCGGCTCGTCCAGCACCAGGAAGCGATCATGGTCGAGCGTGCGGAAGCCGTGCCGCCGGTAGAAACGTAGCCCCGCCTCATTGCCGGCATCGAGGTCGAGGCGCATGAAGCGCGCGCCACGCTGGCGGCCGCGCCGGGCCGCCTCGGCCAGCAGGCGGATGCCGATATGCTCGTTGCGCCGCAGCGGCGCGACATAGAGGTCGACCACGAAGACACCATTGGCGCCGCGCCAGGTCGAAAAACTGTCCTGGTGCACGAGATAGCCGGCGAGGCCACCCTCCGGTGGCTCCGCAACGACAATACCGATGCTGGGAATGGCCCCGAAAGCCTCGGCACGCAGAATATCACCCGTCGTGCCGACCTTGACCCCGAACAAGGCCGCAAGCTCGCCCACCATCGCCGCGACGGCATCGCAGTCCTCCGGCGTGGCGGGACGGATCCGCATCAGCGCGACCGGATGCCGATGATGGCGCGGGCCTCGTCCGGTGTAGCGATGGCCAGGCCCAGTTCCTCGAGAATGGTGCGGATCTTGGTGACCTGCTGGGCATTGGAGCTGGCGAGCTGACCCTTGCCGATCCACAGATTGTCCTCGAGCCCGACGCGGACATGGCCGCCCATCACTGCCGCCATGGTGCCGAGCGCCATCTGGTTGCGGCCGGCAGCCAGCATCGACCACTCGTAATCATTGCCAAACAGCTTGTCGGCCGTGCGGCGCATGTCGACCACGCTGTCGGGATTGGCGCCGATGCCGCCGAGGATGCCAAGCACGGTCTGCACGAACAACGGCGGCTTCACCAGCTTGCGGTCGAGGAAATGGGCGAGCGTATAAAGGTGGCCGACATCGTAGCATTCGAACTCGAACCGCGTGCCGAGCGGGCCCATGGTGGTGAGAATGTGCTCGATATCGGCCAGCGTGTTCTTGAACATGCCGCCGCGCGTCGCCTCCAGGAAGGGCACCTCCCAATCGTGCTTCCACTCGCGCGGCCGGTCCAGCATCGGATAAAGCCCGAAATTCATGGTGCCGAGATTGAGTGAGCACATTTCGGGCTGAAGGCTCGCTGGCCCCTTCAGGCGTTCCTCGATGCTCATGCGGGCCGAGCCGCCGGTGGTGATGTTGACGATGGCGTCAACAGCCTCGCGGATGCGCGGCACGAATTGCTCGAAAACGGTCACATCGGGCGTCGGCGCGCCCGTCTTGGGATCACGCGCATGCAGATGCAGCACCGCAGCTCCGGCTTGCGCCGCCTCGATGGCAGAGGCGGCGATTTCCTCCGGCGTCACCGGCAGATGCGGCGACATCGATGGCGTATGGATCGAGCCGGTGATCGCGCAGGAAATGATGACCTTGTTCGCCATGACAGCCTCTATGCTCCAATGTCCTTGAGGGCCTGGCGCAGCGATATCGCGAAGCGCCCGGCAATTTCACTCAACTCGCCGTCGGTGGCGTTGTAGGGCGGCGCCAGGATCACTGTGTCGCCCCTGATGCCGTCGACATTGCCGCCCGAAGGGTAGCAGATCAGCCCGTTGGCGAACGCACGTGCGCGGATCTTGAGGAACAGCGCCTTGTCCGCCGGGAAGGGCTCCTTGCTGTCGCGGTCGGCAACGATCTCGATGCCGGTGAAGAAGCCGCGGCCCCTGATATCGCCGATCTGGGCAATGCCGTGGAGGGCATCGGCCAGGGTGCGCTTGAATTCCTCGCCCTTCACGGCGACGTGCTGCACCAGCCCGTCGCGCTCGACGATGCGCTGCACGGCGACGCCGGCGGCGCAGGCGGCGGTATGGCCGGTGAAGGTATGCCCGGTCTGCGGGCCGCCGTCGACGGCATTGATCGGTTCGGCGACCCTGTCGGAATATACAGCCGCACCAAGCGGCAGATAGCCCCCGCCCAGACCCTTGGCCACCGTCATGATGTCGGGGAGGACACCGTCATGTTCGAGCGCGCGCCAGGTGCCGCAGCGCCCGGCGCCGCACATCACCTCGTCGGCAATCATCAGCACGCCATAGCGGTCGCAGATCTCTCGCACTTTCCTGGCATAGCCCGGCGGCGCCGGCACCACACCGCCGGCAGCGCCCACCACCGGCTCGAACACGAAGGCCGCGACCTTGTCGGGACCGAGTTCCAGGATCTTGTCTTCGAGTTCCTGGGCGCAAGCCGCGCCAACATCCGCCGGCACCACGCCGGCCGGCGGCCGGTAGACATTGGCGGGCGAGAGGCGCGGCACGTCGACGAGCGCGCCCTCAAAGGAAATGCGGCGTTCGCGGAAGCCCGAGAGCGCCAGCGCCCCTAGCGTGTTGCCGTGCCAGGAGCGCTCGCGCGAAATGAAGCGCCGCCGGCTCATTTCGCCCCGCGCCGCGAAGTATTGCAGGGCCAGCTTCAGGGCCGATTCCACCGCCTCCGAACCGCCGGATACGAACACCATATGCCGGAGCGTGCCTCCGCAGAGCCGGCCGACGCGCTCGGTCAACTCCTCCAGCGGATCGGAGGTGAAATTGTAGCGATAACCATGGGCGATGCGATCGAGCTGGTCCTTGATCGCCTGGTTGACCTCCTCATTGCCGTGGCCGAGGCAATAGACGGCGGGTCCGCCCGAACCGTCGAGATATTGCTTGCCGTCGACATCGGTAAGCACGAGGCCCTTGCCCCAGGCGATCTTGGGCAAGCCTGCCCCCGCCACCGAGGTCGATTCCGCGACGTCGCCCACCATTCCCGTCTCCATGCCCGAAAAGCCGCGCGCCGATATCGTTTCGGCGCCCTGTTTTGTAGGACTTATGGAAGGCGGTGTCTGTGGGCGTCAAGCGCAGCAAAGCCGCAGGGCCTCTTCGGAGCGCGGACTTCCAGTTCGCTCCGGCAGTCCACTCTTGGCCACGACCAGCTTGCGTAAGAAGAGCGGATGTCGCGATGTGCCTGCATGTCGTTGAGAAGTCCGCGCTCCCAGCGCTACTTGATCTTGCCCTTCAATCCACGCATGGTCCGCTCTTTCGCCGGCTATGGTGGCTTTGGGGCACTTTTCATGAATATCGATATTGCCAAGAGGGTGTACGATCGGACCTGGAAGCTCGACCCGATCGTCCGCAGCCTCCTGGACACGGACTTCTACAAGCTCCTGATGCTGCAGCCCATCCATGCCCGGCATGAGAATGTGCGCACCACCTTCACCGTGATCAACCGCACCAAATCGATCAACCTCGCCGCGGTGATCGACGAGAAGGAACTGCGTGACCAACTCGACCACGCCCGCACTTTGCGCTTCGGCAAGCGCGAGCTGATCTGGCTGCGCGGCAACACCTTCTATGGCAAGCAGCAGATCTTCCGGCCCGAATTCCTCGACTGGCTCGCCGATTTCAGCCTGCCGGACTACGATCTGCGCATCGAGAACGGCGATTATGTGCTCGAATTCGACGCGCCCTGGAGCCAGGCCACCATGTGGGAAGTGCCGGCGCTCGCCATCATCAACGAGCTGAAATCCAGGGCCGCCACCCGCTCCATGGGCCGCTTCGAGCTCGACATCCTCTATGCTCGCGCCAAGGCCAAGCTGTGGGACAAGATCGAGCGGCTGAAGAAGCTGGAAGGCTTGCGTATCTCCGATTTCGGCACCAGGCGGCGCCATTCCTTCCTGTGGCAGAGCTGGTGCGTGGAGGCGATGAAGGAGGGGCTGGGCAGCGCCTTCGTCGGCACCTCCAACGTGCTGCTCGCCATGAACAACGACCTGGAATCGATCGGCACCAACGCCCATGAGCTGCCCATGGTCTATGCGGCGCTGTGCGAGGAGGACGGCTGCCTGCGCGAGTCGCCCTACAAGGTGCTGGAGATGTGGCGCGATTTCTATGACGGCAATTTGCTGATCGTGCTGCCCGACACCTTCGGCACCGCCGCCTTCCTGGAGCGCGCGCCCGACTGGGTGGCCGACTGGACGGGCATGCGCCCCGATTCCAAGCCGATCCAGGAGGCCGGCGAGGAGATCATCGCCTGGTACAGGGCGCGGGGCCGCGACCCTGCCAAGAAACTGATCATCTTCTCCGACGGCCTCGACATCGATTCCATCGAGACCGCTCATAAGAGCTTCAACGGCCGCATGCGCCCCTCCTATGGCTGGGGCACCAATCTCACCAACGATTTCCGCGGCTGCGGCTCGCATCCCATCCCGCTGCTCGATCCGATCTCGCTGGTGTGCAAGATCACCTCGGTCAACGGCAAGCCGGCGGTGAAGCTCTCCGACAACCTCGCCAAGGCCACGGGCGGCAAGGAGGCGATCGATCGCTACCTGAAAGTCTTTGGCGAGGAAGGGCGCGGCGTGCAGGTGGTGAGTGTATGAGAAGACTCACACTTTATTGGCTTACCGTCGGCATTTGGTGCATCGGAACGTACTCTGCCGGGGCAGAAGAACAACCGGTTCGCTTTCGGACCTTCGAAACGGTCATGAAAGAGTTGCTGACGCAGTTTCATCTGGACTCATACACGGGCCGTGCGGGTTACGTGACGATCCGGATGAATCCCACGGTTGCCTCCCTTCCATGGGAAGGGCCTTTCAGAACAGTGGCGAGAGAAGAGCGTTATCGATTCTGGCAAGCACAAACAGACATCCCTGAATTTAATGCCGTCGTGGTCAATAGCCCCGACTGGACCGCGCTCTATAAAACAGAACTCAAGCAATTCGCACCGATCAAGGAGCTTGATTCTACTCTTCTACCAAAGAAACCAACAGATAAAATCATATATCCTTGTAATATCGATAGATACATGTGCCGATCGATATTTCTATTTGGAAATTTTCAAGTAACCTCGGAATTATATTACAACGCATCCAAACCTCGCATCGATCTCCAACCGAAAGCCTCGTCCGATGAACACCCCTTCCGCTTTGGCACGGTCGTCGACTACTGAGAGAAGCCAACAGCCGTTTTAATAAAGAGATGACTGTGGTGTTCAGGCTGATCCACCTTCTCTGGAAGACAAGCTTCCGGACGGTCCTCAGCTCCGGTGTGTAGGGCACAAGGTCGGCGCCTATGAGAGCTGGTTCCACGCCATGGCCCGGCAAGGCATCGAGGCTGCGGATCGTGGCGACTTCGTCCCGAAGGACGAGGTCACCAAGCACTTCGCCGCTATGTTGATCGTCTACCTCGACTAACTCCCTCCGCCACCTCAGCCACGGCTCGCCCACCCAGCGGCCGCTTCAGCAGTTGCGCCGCGATCACGCCCGCCAGCACCAGGCCGCCGCCGATGACGTGGTAGGAGCGGATGGGCTCACCCAGCATGACGATGGCTGCGAGGGCAGTGAACACCGGCAGCAGATTGAGGAAGATGGCACAGCGGCTGGGGCCGAGATGCTCGACCCCGCGGATCCACAAGACCGGCAGCACCACCGAGGCAGCACAGCCGGCATAGGCGATCAGCGGCAGCGTCTCCGTGTTGAGAGCCCTGAGCGGTGCCGGCGTCGCCAAAAGCGCCGGGAACATCACGGCCAGCGAGCACAACGCCTGCATATAGGTCGATTGCCAGCCCGAGACCGGCAGGTTCCAGCGCTTGAGCAGCACCGAATAGAGCGCGTAGACCAGACCCGCCAGCAGCATCAGCGCATCGCCGGGATGCACGCCGTCCCGCACGAGGCCGCCGAGTTCGCCGGCGCTGACCAGATAGACGATGCCGACGATCGAGAGGACGCCGCCGCCGACCATACCGATGGTCGGCCGCTCACCCAACATCATTGCGCTCAGCGCCACCGTCAGCAAGGGCGAAAGCGCCGTGAACACCGCCATGTTGGTCGCCGTGGTCGAGCCGGCGGCGAGGTAGGACAGGCTCTGGAACAGGCACATGGCCAGGAAGCCGAGCACGGCGAATTGACCGAGATGGCGCCAGAGTATCGCCCGGTTGCGCCAGGCCGGCACGCCGACGAAGAGGGTCATCAGGCCGACCGCCAGCACGAGGCGGTAGAACGTGATGGCCTGGGGCCCGATGGCGTGGGCCGACAGCCTGGAGACGATGACGTTGCCGGCCCACAGGACGATGGCGAAGAAGGGATAGAGCAAGGACAGGGGAGTGGCGGAGGAGGGTTTGAAGGACATGGCATACCCGTGACGTGAACGGGCGGACATTGCCGCTTTTCACCGAGTCCGTCTCACGCTAATCTAACATTGACTATTGCGATTGAGACATGAGTGACGACCGTACCACCCGCCACCTCGCCTTCCACGACACCGAACGCGCGGTCGTGGCGATGGAGATCGACTATCCCGATGGGTCCTCGACTGGATGGCACGCTCATCCGCGCGCGCAGTTGCTCCATGCCATCCAGGGCGTGATGATCGTCCGCTCGCAGGCCGGCAGCTGGGTGGTGCCACCCAACCGGGCCGTCTGGCTGGTCGGCGGTATCGAGCATGAAGTGCGCATGTGCGGCGACGTGAAGATCCGCACCGTCTTCATCGATCCCACCGTCTCCGCCACCCTGCCCGCCGACAATTGCGTGATCGCCGTCCCCCCCCTCCTGCGCGAGCTGATCGTCGCCGCCGTTGCCATCCCGCTCGACTATCTTCCGGGCGGCCGCGACGAAAGGCTGATGCAATTGCTGCTCGACGAGCTCAAGCTTCTCGACGTCCTGCCGCTGCATCTACCGATGCCGACGGACGTCCGCCTGCGCAGCATCTGCCGGCACCTGATCGCACACCCCGAAAGCGAGGAGACGGCGCAGGGCTGGGCGCGGCGGCTCGGCATCACGCCCAAGACCGTGCATCGCCTGTTCGCCAGCCAGACCGGGCTCACTTTCGGCCAATGGCGCCAGCAGGCAAGGCTGCTCTTTGCCCTGGAACGCCTGGCCAGCGGCGCCCGTATCATCGATGTCGCCTATGACAGCGGCTATGCCAGCCAGAGCGCCTTCACCGCGATGTTTCGCCGGCATTTCGGCCTGCCACCCAGCGATTTCTACCGCTGACGCCACCGCCGCAAATGCCCGCCAGGGCTTGCCAAGCCCGTCGCGCTTGCTTCAAACAGGGTCTTCCCGTTTCCCGGATCCTTTTTCATGAAATTCCATAAGCTCGGCCGTACCGGCCAGGACGTTTCCGTGATCTGCCTGGGCACCATGACCTGGGGCGAGCAGAACAGCGAGGCCGATGGCTTCGCCCAGATGGATTATGCCCTCGAACAGGGCGTCAATTTCTTCGACACCGCCGAAATGTATGCGGTTCCACCGCGGGCCGAGACCGCAGGTTCGACGGAGCGCATCATCGGCAACTGGTTCAAGGCGCGCGGCATGCGCGACAAGGTGATCCTCGCCACCAAGGTTGCCGGCTCGGGCACCTCGATCTGGCTGCGCGACGCCCAGGAGCCGACCCACCTCAATCGCGCCCAGATGACGGAGGCGCTCGACAAGAGCCTCAACCGGCTCCAGACCGACTATATCGATCTCTACCAGCTCCATTGGCCCGAACGCTCGATGCCCTGGGGTTCCAATCCCACCGCCTTCCGTGCCAGCGATCCCGACGAAACAACCACGATCGCCGAACAGCTCGACGTGCTCGACGGCTTCGTGAAGGCAGGCAAGGTTCGCTGGATCGGCCTCTCCAACGAGAGCGCCTGGGGGGCGATGCGCTTCCTCGCGGAAAGCGAGACGCATGGCCTGGCGCGCATGCAGTCAATCCAGAACGCCTATTCGTTGGTCAATCGCACCTTCGAAACCGCCCTAGCCGAGATTGCCATGCGCGAGCAGCTCGGCCTGCTCGCCTATTCCGCCCTGGCCCAGGGCTATCTCACCGGCAAATACCGAGACGGAGCCCTGCCTACCGGTTCGCGCAAGGCCCTTTTCAACCGGCTGCAGCGCTATGAGAAGCCCGGGGCCGACATCGCCGTCGACGCCTATCTCGACCTCGCCCGCGAGCATGGCCTCGATCCGGCGCAGATGGCGCTCGCCTTCGCCAACACCAGGCCCTTCACCACCGCGACCATCATCGGTGCGACCACCATGGTGCAGCTCAGGACGGCCATCGGCTCGATCGACGTCGCCATCCCGGCCGACCTGGAGGCGCGCATCGATGCCATCCACCAGCTGCACATGAACCCAGCGCCGTAAAAGCCGCCGGAGCCCCCAAGAGCGTCTTGCGACTTGGCGGTCACGCCAGGAACCGCAAAGACGCTCTTGCCAATCCGTTGGATTGGCATGGAACCAAAGAGGGGGAGCAAACAAGCGTTTCCGCCTAGATTCGCTTTGCTCCAAAGGGCCTCATCTCGTTTTCCGCAGAAAAAACCACCAAAGGGAGGGGGCCGCGACGCTTTGCGCTTTCCCCCTGCCGGCAAATCTCATTAGGATTGGGTGTCCGACGATAACCATACGGCGTTAGTGCCATGCCGCGTCTGTTTACCGCTCTGGAAGTCCCTCCCATCATCGGCATGAAGTTGTCGACGCTCCGCGGTGGCCTGCCCGGTGCCCGCTGGATCGACGTCGAGAACTATCACATCACCCTGTCCTTCATCGGCGACATCGATGACAGGCTGGCGCGCGATGTCGCTGAAGCCCTCGATGGCATTCGCCGGCCCATTGTCGACATCGCCGTCGACGGGCTGGATGCCTTCGGCGGCAGCAGGCCGAAATCGGTCTATGCCAGGGTATTGCCCACGCCGCCCTTGATGGAGCTGCAGGCCGTGCAGGAGCGCCTGCTTCGCCGCCTCGGCGTGCCGATCGAGAACCGGCAATATACCCCGCACATCACGCTGGCTCGGCTGCGCAGCGAAGCCACGGCGCGTCTCACCGCCGACTGGCTGGCCTTGCGCGGCGGCGGCCGTCTAAGCTTCACGGCCGAGCGCTTCGTGCTCTACTCCTCGCGCGATTCGGTGGGCGGTGGCCCCTATATCGTCGAAGAGGCCTATGAGTTGCAGCGGCGCGAAGAGGTTGCGCTGCGCTGACATCGTCATTGCTGCCCGCCAAGCCTTGACATGGCCGTCATGGCTATAACGCATCAAGGGAGGCCGACATGCCCCAAGCGAAACTGAACGATGACGAACGCCGCTCCGCGCTGGCCGAGCTTGCCAACTGGGCCGCGACACCGGGCCGCGACGCGATTCGCCGTGTCTTCGTTTTCCGCAATTTCAACGAGGCCTTCGGCTTCATGGCGCGGGCCGCCCTCACCGCCGAAAAGCTCAACCATCATCCCGAATGGTCCAATGTCTACAAGACCGTCGACGTCACACTCTCCACGCATGACGCCGACGGGCTGACCGAACTCGACCTCAAGCTCGCCAGGAACATGGACAAGATCGCCGCGACGATGGGGGTGTGATCCTCGCGGCCAAGCCTGGTTCACAACGAGACCAGACGGCGCTCCATGATGATCGTGCGTTCATCGCCGTGATAACTATCGCGCACGACCTTAAATCCCAGCTTGCTGTAGAATCGTTCAGCCGTCACGGTGGCGGGAACCTGCAATGTTGCAAGACCCGCATGCCGCGCCAAATCTTCGATCCTGGCCATAAGGCGTCGCCCCACGCCCTTGCCCTGAGCATCGGGAGCGACGAACACCGTTCGAATCCACTCTCCCTCCAGGCTCGCAGTCCCGATGATCCGCTCGCCGGCAAGAGCGACAAGGACTTTACGTGTCCGTATCAGCTCTTCCACCCGCGAGGGCGTGAAGCTCTCCTCCACCCTGGCAATGATCTGAGGTGCATAGTCGCGGGCATTGGTTTCTCGTAAAGCCGCGAGGATGATCTCACTGATCGCCGGCGCATCATCCGGGCTGGCACGACGGATATCATGATCGACTGGCATGTCCTCACATTATGACGATGCTTGTCCGGTTCCAAGCCAGTGCCCGGTCGCCTCTCAGGCCGCCTGCCATTTCTGCGCGTATTCGCTGCGCAGCGTGACGAACCAGGGCGGCTGCGCCGGCGACCACCAGACCTTCGAGAGAGCATCGTCGGGATAGGCAGCCCGGAGGAAATCCCGCAGCTTGCCATCGAGCCGGTCGATGGCGCCCCGCGCCGCCGGATTGGCGGAAAAAGCCGTGGCGTAGGCGGCCGAGGCTTCGGGCGTGACGATGAAGCGGGCCCATTCATGGGCCTGCTCGGCATTCCGCGCATTCTTGAGCAGGCCATAGCCCTGCAGCCAGCCAAAGGCCCCTTCCCTGGGTGCTACGAAGCCGACATCGTCAGCGGTGAGCACCTGCGCCGTGGTGTCCCAGGTCAGCCCCAGCGTGCAGCCCTTGCTGCGGAAGGCCGCCAGCGCTTCGTTTTCGCTGCTCCAGAACTGGCCGATCACGGCCTTGCGCCTGGTCGCCTCGGCCAGTGCGAGGTCCCAGAGCTGGCGCATGGCAGCCTCGTCCTTGTAGCCGTCAAGCCAAGGCCTCGGCAGCTTTCCCTCGGCCTCCAGCACCCGGCCCATCGCAGCCAGCCCGGTCGACGGCCTGATCGCGACCTTGCCGCGATATTTTTCATCGAAAAGCGCGGTGAGGGATGCAGTGCCATAGGTCTGCGGCGCGGCTGGGCGCGCATAGGCCAGGGCCTCCGCGCCCCAGACCACCGGCAGGAAGTAGCGCCGGCCCTTATGCATGGCAGAACCGGTCAGGAACGCCTTGTCATAGAGATCGAGGCTGACATTGCCATCGTTCCAGGGCTGCAGCAGGTCCGCCTGCAGCCATTCCGGCAGGCGGTCGATGGAGGGTTCGACGATGTCGGCGCCCACACCCTGGGCGGCGATGCGCGCCTGCGCCAGCATCGCCTCCTGGTCGGGCTGCTCGCTGAAATTGACGGTAATGCCGGTCTTTTCGGTGAATGTGCGGAACAGGGCACCGAAATCATAACCCGACCAGCCGAGATAGTTCAGCTCCCCGGAGGAGGAGAGCGCCTGGCTGACGATGGCGGGTGAAGCCAGCCCGCCCAGGCCAAGCGCTGCCATCCCACGCAGGAAGGCGCGTCGTTCGGGCTTTATAAGTTCCCTTCTCCCGTTGGGGGAGAGGGAAAAATGCTCCGGTCGTGGCACTTTCCTCAAACCGGTCTTTCCCCCTATTCGGCCCGGGCCAGCGCCTGCGCAAGGAAGGTGCCGCCGAGTTGCAGGCCCCGATTGTCGATGCCATGGCCGAGCCCACGGCTCATATGGGCTTCGACCGGCACTGAAAGGGCTTTGAGCCCTTCCTGCGAGAACTGCAGCGCGAAGGGCGGAATGACCTGGTCCTGGTCGCCATGCATCAGCAGAACCGGTGGCCTCGCGGTGATCTCCGGCGCCATCACCGCGGGCAACTGCCCTTCCGGACAAACCAGAACGCCGGAACAGCCGACGATGGCCCCCATCGCCTTGGGGCGACGAAGCCCGACATGCAGCGCCATCATGGTGCCCTGGCTGAAACCGACCAAAGCGAGCGCGGTCTCGTCCAGCCCTTCGCGCTCGAGTTCCTCGTCCAGGAAGGCATCGAGCACGGGCCGAGCCTTCTCGACGCCATGCCAGCGCTCATTGGGAATCTGAAAGGTCAGCGGGAACCATTGACGGCCGAAGGGACCTCCCGCACAGGGCTCGGGCGCATGGGGCGATACGAAGGCAGTGTCGGGCAGGAGTTCCTGCCAGGCTCGGCCGATGTCGATCAGATCGTTGCCGTCGGCGCCATAGCCATGCAGGAAGACGACGAGCTGGCGGGCTTTGCCCGATCGGGCGGGCAGGCGGGGTCCGTCGAGCGTCGTCATCCGCGTCTCCTCATTTTGTCTCGCATGCACAGAGCACCGATTCGCGTGACGAAAATGCGTCCCGCGATCAGTCGATCGGTACACCCGACCGATTCTTCATCTTGGCGTAATAGGCAAAGAGCAGCCGGGCGGCAACACCGCGCCAGGGGCGCCAGGCTTCGGCGATCTCTGAAAGGGCGACAGCATTCGGGCGCTCTTCGAGTTCGAGCAGCATGCGCGCGGCTTCCTGCAAGGCGAGGTCGCCCGAGGCAAAGGCATCGCCATGGCCGAGACAGAACATCAGATAGATATCGGCGGTCCAGGGACCGATGCCCTTGACCTTGGTCAACTCCGCGCGGGCAGCATCGGCGCTCAATACGGCCAGGGCATGGAGATCGAGCCCGTCCAGCACCGCCTGGCCGAGCGCCCTGAGGGTACGGATCTTCGGCATCGACAGGCCGCCGGTGCGGAAATCCGCCTCGGGGGCGCTGACCAGCCTCTCAGCCGTGAAGGGATCGAACACTGCCTTGGTGCGTGCCCAGATCGCCCGGGCGCTGGCGACGGAGACCTGTTGGGACACGATGATCCAGGCGAGCGCCTCCAGCCCGCCTTCGTTGCGGCGCAAGGGCGGCTCGCCGCACAGATCGTGAATCGCTGCCAGCCTGGGATCGAGCGCGCGCAGGGCCTCGACGCCGGCAAGGATTTCGGCACGCGAATGGATGATCACGGTCATGCCTCTGTGTTACATCCTGCCCGTGGCAAATCAATCGAACAACCGCCCCGTCCTGCGCTTCGCGCCCAGCCCGACCGGTCATCTCCATCTTGGCCATGCGCTCTCGGCCTTCGAGAACGAGCGCTGGGTTGCGGCGACCGGCGGGCGCCTGCTGCTGCGCATCGAGGACATCGACACCACGCGCTGCCGCCCGGAATTCGTCGCCGCACTACTGGAGGATCTTGCCTGGCTGGACCTGCCCTTTGAACCATGGCCGAGGCGCCAATCCGAGCACTTTGACCTGTATCGCGAGGCCCTCGACCGTCTTGCCGGAATGGGATTGCTCTACCGCTCCTATGCATCGCGTACGGAGATTGCTGCCGCCATCGACCGGCCGGATCATCCGCGTGATCCCGGGATCACCCGTGATCCCGATGGTACCCCGCTTTATCCCCGCGCCGCACTCGCCGCGGCGGACGACCCAGCCGAACGGGGCCCGACAGAGCCCTTTGCGCTCAGGCTCGACATGACGGCGGCCTTAGCCAAGGCCGCCGTCCTGGTACCCCCCCTGTTCTGGCGGGAGCAGGCGTCACCCCAAGAGGCGGGCTTCGAAGCAATTCCAGCCGCACCGGAACGCTGGGGCGACGTGGTGCTGGCGCGCAAGGAATTCCCAGCCAGCTATCATCTGGCCGTGGTGGTCGACGATGCACTGCAGGGCATCACGCATGTCGTGCGCGGCCGGGATCTCTACCATGCCACCGGTCTGCATCGCCTGCTGCAAACCCTGCTCGGCCTGCCGGAACCGATCTACCATCATCACGGCCTGATCCTCGGCCCCGATGGTGAGAAACTGTCGAAATCCGCCCGTTCCACCAGCCTGCGCGTCCTGCGAGCGGATGGCGTCACGCCGGCGCAGATACGGGGAATGGCGGGGATCGTGTGAGGACAGCACGCATTGGCCCTGGCTCTTCCAATCGCAGGCTTCCCTACCCAAATGCGCTTATTTTGTAGGCATGAGCACGAGAAAGGAGGGTCGATCTCCACAGCTCCATCAATTAATGGAGCGAGATCGACCATCTTGGAAACGTAACGCTTGCGAGGAAAGAAGATGCCGATCTGGAGATCGGCACACCGAGTTTCGAGCGCCTTATCCCGCAAAGCCATAGCAAGTTTCAAAAATACCCGCTCTTTGAAAACGGACATCACGCCTGTTTCGATACGTCCTCGACAGCCAGCCATCCTCCCTCGATACGCACCACCTTGATGCGCGCGCCAGCGCCTGCGTCAGCCCCCTTGACCTGCCACACCGTGTCGCCGACCCTTATTCGCCCCACGCCGTTCACGATCGGCTCGGCCAGGGTGAAACTCTGGCCGATGAGCGCATCGGCCCGGCGATTGAGAAAGGGCTGCTCCTTGTCGGACGCGTCGACCTTGTGGGCGAAATGCCGGCCGATCCAGGCGAAGACCACACCGAGAGCCGCGAACAGCAGGAGCGCCAGCGGCCAGCTCAACGGCCAGAAGAAGCTGATGGCCCCGGTCGCCGCGGCAGCAAGGCCGAGCCAGATCAGGAAAGCACCGGGCAGCAGCACTTCCAGGCCGATCAGCACGGCGGCCAACACGAACCATCCCCAGACATTGATGGACACAAATTCGTTCATGGGCGGCTCCTAGAGCAAAGTGCGATTTCTCCGAATCGCACTTTGCTCTCGCTCTTTGTTTCGACGCGTCTTTGCGATTCTTGGTGACTCCGTCAAACCGCAAAACGCTATGGTCTCAATCCTGGCCGGTACGCGGCACGCCGGAACCAGGGCGCCTGCCTTGCACCGCGGCCTCCCCGAAGGTTGCCTTGGCGATCTCGCCAATGCCCGCGAGCGAACCGATCAGGGCGGTCGCCTCCATCGGCAGAACGAGCACCTTCTGGTTCGGCGCCGTCGCCATCGCCTGCATCGCCTTCACATATTTGTCGGCGATGAAATAGTTGAGCGCAGCGACATTGCCTTGCGCCAGCGCCTCGGACACCACCATGGTGGCGGCGGCCTCGGCCTGGGCCGAACGCTCACGCGCCTCGGCGTCGCGGAAGGCGGCTTCCTTGCGGCCCTCGGCCTCCAGGACCTGGGCCTGCTTCTGGCCCTCGGCTTTGAGGATCTCCGACTGGCGCTGGCCCTCGGCCTCGAGAATGACGGCACGCTTCTCGCGCTCGGCCTTCATCTGGCGCCCCATCGAGGCGATCAGATCGGCCGGCGGTACGATGTCCTTGATCTCGACGCGGGTGATCTTGATGCCCCAGCTCGTCGCGGCGGCGTCAACCACGATGAGCAAGCGGTTGTTGATCTCGTCGCGATGGGAGAGAAGCTGGTCCAGATCCATCGACCCCATGACCGTGCGGATATTGGTCATCAGCAGGTTGAGGATGGCGCTGTTGAGATTGGCGACCTCGTAGGCGGCCTTGGCGGCATCGATCACCTGGAAGAAGGCGACACCATCGACGGCAACGGTGGCGTTGTCCTTGGTGATGATCTCCTGCGTCGGCACATCCAGCACCTGCTCCATCATGTTCATGCGTGCACCGATACGATGAAAGATCGGCGGCACGATGTTGAGGCCAGGCTGAATGGTATAGGCGTAGCGACGAAAACGCTCGACCGTGTAATTATAGCCTTGTGGCACGGTCTTCACCATCTTCATCAGGAAGAACAGCAGCGCAATGGCCAGGACAATGACGGCTGTCGTCGCGGTGAGTGGAATATTGGGCATTGCGGGCTCCAGATCGAGCGAGATTTCATCCTGTCTAGCTGTGGCCGCGAGCGCTGGAAAGCGCTCTCGCAAGCTCCTGCAACCGGAAGATGCGAAAACGCACGAGTGATGCCGCCAGCAACGCCATTGCACTTGCAATACCGCGTGATATTAGGATGTATCGAACGAAACGTTCGGCAAACCGAACGGCTTAGGCGACGTACGATTTGGGCGGCGGGGAAATACAGGCGCATGTCGGAAGGTGAGCAGCTACGGGCGAGCTTCCCGGAACTGGCCCGCAAGCAGGCGGACCAGCCCGATGACAGCCTGGTCGTCGATTTCGGCCTGGAACGGCCGCTCCGTCTCGACAGCGGCGTCGACTTCGCACCGCTGCGCATCGCCTACACCACGGCAGGCAAGCTGAATGCGGCAAAGTCCAACGCCGTGCTGGTCTGCCATGCGCTCACCGGCGACCAGCATGTCGCCAGCGTCCATCCCGTCACCGGGCGCGCGGGCTGGTGGGATACCTTGGTCGGCCCGGGCAAGCCGATCGACACCGAGCGCTTCTTCGTGATCTGCCCCAATGTGATCGGCAGTTGCATGGGCTCCTCCGGCCCAGCCTCGACCAATCCGGCGACAGGCCGGCCCTATGGCCTCGACTTTCCGGTGGTGACCATCGCCGACATGGTGCGGGCACAGGCCATGCTGCTCGACCATCTCGGCATCGAGAGCCTGTTCGCGGTGCTCGGCGGCTCGATGGGCGGCATGCTCGTGCTGCAATGGGCCGCTTCCTATCCCGAACGGGTGTTCTCGGCGCTGTGTATCGCCAGCGCCGCCCGCCATACCGCCCAGAACATTGCCTTCAACGAGGTCGGCCGCCAGGCGATCATGGCAGATCCCGACTGGCGCGGCGGCCACTATATCGAGGCCGGCATCCGGCCCGCCAAGGGTCTGGGCGTTGCCCGCATGGCTGCCCACATCACCTATCTCTCCGAGGACGCCCTGCAACGCAAATTCGGCCGCAACCTGCAGGACCGCGCGGCGCGCACCTTCACCTTCGATGCTGACTTCCAGATCGAAAGCTATCTGCGCTACCAGGGCCTGAGCTTCGTCGAGCGCTTCGACGCCAACTCCTATCTCTATGTCACCCGCGCGATGGATTATTTCGACCTCGCCGCCGAGTATGACGGTTCCCTCGCCGCCGCCTTCAGGGGCACGCATACCCGCTTTTGCGTGGCGTCCTTCACCTCCGACTGGCTGTTTCCCACCAGCGCTTCGCGCCAGATCATGCATGCGCTCAACGCGGCCGGCGCCCGCGTCTCCTTCGTCGAGATCGAGACCGACAAAGGCCACGACGCCTTCCTGCTCGACATCCCCGAGCTGTTCGACATGGTGCGCGGCTTCGTCGGCGCCGCGGCCCGCGAGCGAGGGGTGGCATGAACAGGTTCCGCCCGCGCGACACCAGGACGATGACGGCCCAGCGTAGCCCGGCATCAACGCCGGGCACCCGCCTCGATTTCCTGCAGATCCGCGACATGGTGATCCCCGGCGCCCGCGTGCTCGACGTCGGTTGCGGCGACGGCGAATTGCTGTCCCTGCTGGAGGCGACACGCAATGTCGATGGCCGCGGCATCGAGATCAGCCAGCTCGGCGTCAACGCCGCCGTCGGCCGCGGCCTCGCGGTGATCCAAGGCGACGCCGATTCCGACCTGAGCGACTATCCCGACGACAGCTTCGATTATGTGATCCTGTCGCAGACCCTGCAGGCCACCCGCAAGCCGCGCCAAGTGGTGGAGGACATGCTGCGCATCGGCCGGCGTGCCATCGTCTCCTTCCCGAATTTCGGCCATTGGCGCATCCGTGGCCAGATCATGTTCCGCGGCCGCATGCCGGTGACCGACAACCTGCCCTATGCCTGGTACGATACCCCCAACATCCATTTCTGCTCGATCCGCGACTTCGTCGAGATGGCGCGCAGCCTCGATGCGGTGATCGAACGGGCCGAAGCGCTGACGCTATCGGGCCAGCCGGTCCAGGTCCAGGCGCCATGGTGGTTCTGGAACCTGTTCGGCGAGCAGGCGGTGTTCCTGCTCAGAAGGCGGTAGGCTGCCGCCCCACCGACAAGCGTCCTGTCATCCCCGGCCAAGTTCCTCGCGAGCACAGCGAGAGAGGACGAGGGTATCGTCACAAGCTTTGCTTGTGACTGGGATCCAGGGGCCAATGAGACGCAGGCTTCTTGCCTCTGGATCCCCTTTCCTCGCTTCGCTCGCCGGGGACGACAGCCCTTTCAATGACGCCGGGAGTCACGCCCCATCGGCGAGACGGCCCGCAGGGCTGGGCAGCAGCACCGGCGTGAATTTCGGCGACACCGCCCGCTTGGCACGCACCGTGATCGGCCGGAACACCTGCTTGGAGGCCTCCACGATGTGCACGCCGGCAAAGGGGGAGGCGAAGCGGGCGGCAAAGCGCTCATAGGCGGGAGCGGAGCGCAGCGCCCAACCATGAAACATCGGCGGCAGATAGAGCGCTTCCGTCCAGTTCACCGGCGAGAACAGCGCATCGCGCAGCAGGCGGGTCAATTGCGGGCGGGAAAAGGGCCGGCCATTACCAAAGGGCGTGGCATCGGAGCGCGCCCAGACCCCTCGCCGGTTCGGCGCCACCAGCATCACCGTGCCGCCGGGCGCCAGCACGCGCCAGA
Source organism: Labrys sp. F242 (assembly GCF_057813875.1). NCBI lineage: Bacteria > Pseudomonadati > Pseudomonadota > Alphaproteobacteria > Hyphomicrobiales > Xanthobacteraceae > Labrys > Labrys sp. F242. The sequence goes on from NZ_JBVASG010000002.1 coordinate 421,349, forward strand.
TCTCACGCAGCGTGTCGAGGGCAGAATCGGCCTCCTCGAGCAGATGTATGGCCAGCACCCGGTCGAGGCAGCCATCCGCCAGGGGCAGTTCGGTCTCCTCGACCAGCGCGGCGGCGAGCGGGCCGTTCTCCGGCCATTCCAGCACGCCCTGCGTCGATGGATTGAACGAGACCACGCGTTCGGCCTCGTCGCGGAACATAGTGAGATAGGGCGCGGCAAAACCGATGCCGGCGACACGCTGGCTGCTGAGATCGCTCCAGCGCGCCCGGATCTTGGTGGCAATCAGGCGGCCGGCCACGATGCCCAGATTGGTGCTGTAGAAGTCGCGGAGATCGACGACATCGAGCGACATTGGAACCAACACCTAGTTACGACAGCGACAATTCGATCTTGCAGGCCGGGACGACGCCATTGCGCGCCAAGCTAATCCGCAAAAACTGGCGAGAACAAGAGAATTGGCCAATCCGAAGAGAGCAGCCCAAACGAAGCAATTCCGTGTCCATCGATCCCCGGCACCGATCAGGGCTGCAATGCGCGCTGAAATCGCTCAACCGGCAAGCGCAACCGCGATAGAATGCATGAGCCCTCTCCCATGCCGGGAAAGGGCTCACGGATCAATCGATCAAGAAAACGGCCGAAGCTCAGTTGGTCGCCGTGGCGCCCTGGTCGCCGCCCAGGCCGAGCCAGCGCTTGTAGAAAGGCTGCTCCGTCGGCGGATTGGTGATCGCCGGCGGCAGCTCGGCCATCTGGGCGGCCGGAAGCGCGGCTCCAGCCATCATCGGCTTGCCGGGCGTCAGCGTCTTTGCCTTGCCATGCTTCGGCTTGGTATCGGGCACAGTGCCGGTCTGGATCGGGTCGACATTGATCGCCGCCGGCGAGGCCGGTTGTTCGGCCGGCGCATAGCCGAGCCAGCGCGCATAGAAGGGCTGTCCCTCCGGCGCGGCGGCCGCCACCAATTGGCTTGGCGGAGCGTTGGCAGCGGGAGCAGCCATAGCCACGGCAACCGGCTTCTGCGGCATGGGAGCCGGAAGCTTGTTGCCCATCAGGCGGGCATAGACGGCCTCCTGACGCTTGGCGACGGCCTTCGGATCCGCCACGCCCTTGATCGGCTTGCGGGCCACTGCCGCTTCCGAATAGAGCAGGCTTTCGGCTGCGGCATAGGTCACGCGATGGGCGGCATTCGCGTCTGCTTCCGTGGCCGGCGCGCCCGCATCGTTGAGGGCGACTTCGGTCACGTCGACACGCGAATAGGTGAAGGGACGATCCTTGCCGGGGACAGCCGACTGGTCGACGGCGCGCGCGGCGAACACCGGATTGGAGCCACCATCCTGGTAGATATAGTTGACGGCCTTGGTGCCGGAGGCAACCAGCGAGGTGATCTTGGCATCGTCGCCGCGCCGCTTCTCGTAAACGGCGGCAGCCACATTCTGGCTGGCGGGCGCGATAGCACAGTCAGTCCCGCCATTGCCGTTGAAGACATAGCGGCCCTTGCAGACATCGACCTTGACCGTCTGCTTGGTGACCTCGAAATTGTCGGTGCCTTCCTTCAGGTTCTGCCAGAAGCCGATATTCGGGTTGCGGCGATTCCTGGCCATGTTCTCGGGCGTCATGCGGAAGGGCAGCGACTGCACCTGGAACGAAGCCTGCCCGCCCTGCAACGCCTCACGCGCCACGGCATAGATCTCGGCCACCTGCTTGTCGGTCATGGCAAAGCAGCCGCGCGAGGAGCAGGAGCCATGCACCATGATGTTGCCGCCGGCCCGGCCGAGCTGGCGATCGAAGTTGTTGGGGTAGCCGATGTCGAAGGACAGATAATATTGCGAATTCGGATTGAGACTGCTCATGCCCACCGCATAGAAGCCTTCGGGCACTTGGCGGTCGCCCTCGCTCTTCTTCGGACCGAGCTGTCCCGACCAGCGGCAGACCGGATAGCTCTTGAGCAGAGCATAACGCCCGCTCGAGGTCTGCTTCCAGAGCTCGAGTTCGGACTCTTTCTTGTAGATGCGCACCAGGATGGGCGCGGAACGCGCCATGCCCTTGGCCTGCATTTCGGCAATCAAGGCCTGCGGCACCGGGCTAGTCGAACGAACACTTGCGCCATTCTGATTGGAACAGGCCGCCGCCAGCAAAAGGACCGGCACGGCCATTGCAATCTTGCGCATCAACTTGAAGTGAGCGGTCATGAACCAGTGAACCCGTGCAAAGTCAGTAATACGGACTAAGGGACATTTACAATCAACGACCGCTCGCCGCAAGCCATGGGCCGGTCGTGGTTACGCAACAGCGTGAACGGAACCTTAACGGCACAATGCCTGATTCCACGCCCCGCCGATAGGGGCCTTCCACCGGAAACTCGGCCGGGACCCTATAGACTTCCTCACGACCAGACAAGCATCGGCCACAACAAAACTTCATTTCGAACAGGATGCGAGGATACGACATGGAGTCTTTGCCGCCCCGGATCTGACGGATGCCCCCTCTATACTGCTTGTGATACGGCCTGATCCTGGTCCCGCCCGCTGTCATGGACCTGTCGCACGCGCTGGCTATCCCTAGCGCGAAGCGCGTTCAGGGGGAACGCGCCCTCTTCCAGTTCTTTGTTTCCACGCGTCTTTGCAACTCTCGGCACGCTCGCCAAACCGCAAGACGCTTCGGTGACAAAGTCTGTTCGCATCCGCGAAAGGATTGCCATGCGCACGCTCCTCGCCGCCCTTGCGGTCACCACCATGCTGATCGGTCCCAGCCAGGCCGCGGGCATCTATCCGCTCGACCGCGCCACCATCCTGGCCGGCTCGCCCTTCGACTTCAAGGCCGAGTTCGCCGGCACGGTGAAGCCGGAGGATGTACGCGTCACCGTCAACGGGCAGGACTACAAGGGTGTGTTCGGCAAGGACGTCGAGTTCGTCGCCTCCGAGAAGGGCAAGGACGACAAGGATCTAGGCTCGGCGGTACTGCTGCGCGGCCTGACCCTCGCGGTGCCGGGCAGCTACAAGATCGAGGTCTCGGCCGGCGGGCAGAGCCGCAGCGTGACCTGGGACGTCTTCGGCACCGCCGCCACGCCCAAGGCCAAAAACATCATCTTCCTGCTCGGCGACGGCCTGACGGTCGCCAACCGCACCGGCGCGCGCATCATGTCCAAGGGCATGACCGAGGGCAAGGCCAATGGCCGCCTCGCCATGGACGACCTCGACCACATGGCCTTCATCGGCACCTCGTCGACGGACGCCATCGCCACCGACAGTGCCAACACGATGTCGGCTTACATGACCGGGCACAAGACGGCTGTGAACGCTCTCGGCGTCTATGCCGACCGCACGCCCGCCAGCCTGGACGATCCGCGCGTCGAAACCATCGCCGAAGCGGTGCGCCGCACCTCGAAGAAGTCGATCGGTGTGGTCTCCACCGCCGAGATCGAGGACGCCACCCCGGCTGCCGTGGTTTCCCATACCCGCAAGCGCGCCGACAAGGCCGAGATCGTGGGCATGTTCTACGATGTGAAGCCGGACGTCATCCTGGGCGGCGGCTCGGCCTACTTCCTGCCCAAGTCGACCACCGGCTCCAAGCGCAAGGACGACAAGGACTACATCCAGCTCTTCAAGGACGCCGGCTATGCGCTGGCCACCGACAAGGACAGTCTCGCCGCGGCCTCCGGCACCAATACCGGCAAGATCCTCGGCCTGTTCCACACCGGCAACATGGACGTCGCGCTCGACCGTTTCCTCCTCAAGAAGGGCACGGTCGAGAAGTTCCCGAACCAGCCCGGCCTGGTCGACATGACCAAGGCGGCGCTCGACCAGCTTTCCAAGAATCCGGAAGGTTTCTTCCTGATGGTGGAAGGCGCCTCCATCGACAAGATGTCGCATGCGCAGGATGCCGAGCGCTCGCTCTATGAGACCATCGAGTTCGACAAGGCCGTCGGCATCGCCCGCGAATTCGCCAAGACCCATCCCGACACGTTGATCGTCGCCACCGGCGACCATACGCATTCCATGTCGGTGATCGGCACCGTCGACGACAGCAAGCCCGGCACCGACATGCGCGAAAAGGTCGGCATCTATGCCGACGCCGGCTTCACCAATTACGAAGACAAGGACGGCGACGGCTATCCCGACAAGATCGATCCCAGCAAGCGCCTGGCCGTCGTCTACGGAAACTATCCCGATCACTACGAGACCTTCAGCCCGAAGCTTGGTGGCCCCTATGAGCCCGCCATCCAGAACGAGAAGAAGGAATATGTCGCCAATCCGGCCTATAAGGACGTGCCCGGCGCGGTCTTCGTCCAGGGCAACATCCCGCGCAACAATGACAGCACCGCCCATGCCGTCGACGACATCGTGCTGCAGGCCACAGGCCCGGGCGCCGAGGGCTTCAAGGGCTATCTGGAAGAGAGCGATGTCTATCGCGTCCTGGCCGACGCCTTCGCACTCGGCGCTTCCAGCGCCCAGAAGGCCCAGATGCAATAAGGCTTTGCCCGGAAATAAACAGGTCGAATTGGCTCAACCTTTGTCATTGCCGGGCTTGACCCGGCAATCCAGCCCTCCTCCCGGCATTGAAGACGAGGCGGCTGGATGCCCGGGTCAAGCCCGGGCATGACAAAGGCAGCGTTTCAGTTGTTGCCGACAACGCCTAATGATCGGACGACGGCCTCGGGCGGTTGGCCGCCCGAAGGCGATGTTTCCTGGGAGCGCCGACCTCGGCCGGCGTAAGAGCTCACCATGACGTCAATCCCTTTCCTGCCCCGCCGCCACGTCCTCACTTTGCTCGGGCTGTCGCCGCTCCTTCTGGCGCAGCCGGCCCTGGCTACCTCGGCGGCAACGCTCGGCTTTCCCGAACTCTATGGCAAGATCAGCGTGCTGGGCCTGGAGTTCTCGGCCAAGGTCAGGGAGCTCGACGGCAAGGACGTGGTGATGAGCGGCTTCATGGCCCCGCCCCTCAAGGCGGAAGCCACCTTCTTCGTGCTCACCGAAATCCCGATGTCGATCTGCCCCTTCTGCTCCTCCGACTCGGACTGGCCCGACAACATCGTTGTTGTTTATCTCGACGAGAAGCAGACCTTCGTGCAGCCCGGCACCAGGATCGAAGTGTCGGGACGCCTGGAAGTGGGGTCCTGGACCGATCCGGAAACCGGCTTTCTCAGCCGTCTGCGCCTGCGCGACGCGCGCTATTGGGCGGTCTGATCCGGTGCTGGCGCTCGATCTCGAAGACATCGCCGTCTCCTTTCCCGGCCTCGCCGCACCGGTGCTGCACATCGGCAGGCTCGTCCTCGCGGCAGGCAGCCAGCTTGCCGTGACCGGCCCATCGGGCTCCGGCAAGAGCACCTTCGTCAACGTCGTTACCGGCCTCGAACGCGTCGGGCAGGGCCGGATACGCTGGGGCGATACCGACATCGCCAAGCTGCCGGAAGGTGCCAGGGACCGCTGGCGCGGCAGCACAATCGGCCTGGTCATGCAGGATTTTCATCTCTTTCCCGGCCTGTCGGCCCTGGAGAACGTGTTGTTGCCGCTGCGCCTGTCCGGGCGGGCCGGCAAGACCGCTATCGAGCGTGGCCGAACCCTGCTCGGACGGGTCGGCCTGCTGAGGCCGGATCAGGCGATCGACGGCATGTCCCGCGGCGAGATGCAACGTGTCGCCCTCGCCAGGGCCCTGCTGCGCCGGCCGGCCGTGCTGGTGGCCGACGAGCCGACCGCGAGCCTCGATGCCGAGAGCGGTGCCGCCGTGGGCGACCTCCTCATCGAGCTCGCCGGCGCGGAAGGCAGCACGCTCATCATCGTCTCGCACGACACCGCACTGACGGGCCGGCTGGCAAGGCGGCTCACGTTCGCTGCCGGCCATATCGTGTCCGACGAGCAGGTAAGGGCACAGGCCGCATGATCCGCTTCGTCCTCGCTGATCTGCGCCGGATCTGGCCGGGAGCGCTGGCCGTGGTGCTGCTGGTGGCTCTGGCGACCGCGCTCGGCGTCGGCGTGGTGCTGCAGGAACGGGCGATGCGCCTCGGCAGCGCCCGGGCCGCCGACAGGTTCGATCTGGTCGTCGGCGCCGCCGGCAGCGAGACCCAGCTCGTCCTCTCGTCCGTGTTCCTGCAACCCTCGCCCCTGCCGCTAATGCCGGCGGAAACCGTGCGCAAACTCAGCGCCGATCCCCGCGTTGCCTGGGCCGCGCCGATCGGCTTCGGCGATTCCTATCAGGGCCGGCCGATCGTCGGCACCACGACGGCCCTGGTGAACGCTCTATCGGATGGCCTGGCCGAAGGCCGCGCCTTCACTGCCGAGGGCGAGGCAGTGGTCGGCGCCGCAGCCGGGATTCCGCTCGGCACCCGCATTAAGCCCTCGCATGGCATGGCCGAGGAAGGGGGCCATGCCCATACCGAGCTCGCCTATACCGTGGTGGGGCGCCTCAAGCCGAGCCATACGGCCTGGGACAAGGCGGTCTTGGTGCCTGTTCAGGCCGTCTGGCATCTGCACGGGCTCGGTCATGCCGAGGAAGCGGCTGATCACGATGCCCACCCCCAGCACGAGGAAACCAACCCTGAAGAAGCCGGGCATGAGGAGCATGAGCATAAAGGCGCGATCGATGCGACCGCGCCGCTCGACGAGAGCTTCGCCAATACCATCGCAGGCGTTCCAGCCCTGCTGGTCAAGCCCAAGACCATCGCCGACGCTTACAAGCTGCGCCAGGCCTATCGCGGCGAGGGCACACTCGCCGTCTTTCCGGCCGAAGTGCTGACGCGGCTCTATGCCACGCTCGGCGATGCCAGCACCGTGCTGGTGGCGGTGGCGGCCGGCGCCCAGCTCCTGGTCGCGGCTGCCCTGATCTTCGTGACGGTGATCCATATCGGCCAGCGCCGGCGCCAGATCGGAGCGCTCCGAGCCCTCGGCACGCCGCGCCATATCGTTCTCGCCATCGTGTGGTCCGAGCTTTTCGTCCTGCTGGCGCTCGGCATCGGGGCTGGCTTCGCGCTCGGCTATCTCGGAGCCCTCTCGATATCGGGCTGGGTGACGAGCTGGAGCGGCATGATCCTGCCGGTGGCGTTCACGCGGGGTGATCTCGGCCTTGCCGCCCTGCTGGCAGGCTTCGCCGCCATCCTCGGCCTCGCACCCGCTTTGCTCGCCTACCGGCAATCGCCTGCAGCGGCCTTGCGAGGGTGAGGTCAGGTTTGCAGAGCACGCCGGCTGGGACCGCGGACGTCTCGTCCGCCTTCTGGAAACACCGGAGCCTTACGGATAGCGAAAGGGGACGAGACGTCCGCGGTCCCAGCCGCGGCGTTTCCCATGCGAACTTGGCAAGGTTCGCGTCCGCCCCAAGCACCAGCCTTACAGGCTGCGGCCGATCATCAGATATTTGTCCTGGCGCGCCCGGATCAGGGCTTCGCGGGACTGGTTGAACAAATCACGCATCGAATTCTGGATGAAATCGCCGGTGGTCTCGATTGCCTTCTCGGGCAGGCGATGCGCGCCGCCGGTCGGCTCGGGAATGATGGCGTCGATCACGCCGAATTTGAGCAGGTCCTGCGCCGTGATCTTCATGTTGTTGGCGGCATCCTGCGCCTTGCTGGCCTCGCGCCAGAGGATGGAGGCCGCGCCTTCCGGCGAGATCACCGAATAGATGGAATGCTCCAGCATCAGGACCCGGCTCGCCGCCGCCACCGCGATGGCGCCACCCGAGCCGCCTTCGCCGATCACCACGGCGACGCTGGGCGAACCCAGCCCCAGGCAGGCATCGGTCGAGCGGGCGATCGCCTCGGCCTGGCCGCGCTCCTCGGCATCGATTCCCGGATAGGCGCCGGCCGTATCCACAAAGGAAATCACCGGCAACTCGAAGCGATCGGCCAGTTCCATCAGGCGCACGGCCTTGCGATAGCCTTCCGGCCGCGCCATGCCGAAATTATGCCGGATACGGCTTTCGGTATCGGAGCCCTTCTCATGACCGAGGATGCAGACGGCCTCGCCACGGAAGCGCCCGAAGCCGCCGATGATGGCTTCGTCGTCGCCGAACTTGCGGTCGCCGGAAAGCGGCGTGAAATCCTCGATCAGGGCGGCGATATAGTCATTGGCATGCGGACGCTCGGGGTGGCGAGCCACCAGGGTCTTCTGCCAGGGCGTGAGCTGGGCGTAGAGATCCCGCAGCGCCTGGTTCGCCTTGGCCTCGAGCCGCTGGATCTCGTCCCCGATCGCCACCGCGTCACCCGACTCCGCCATCGCGCGCAGTTCCTCGACTTTGGCCTCGAGTTCGGCCACGGGTTTTTCAAAATCGAGATAGCTGCGCATGGGTGTCCAAATGACGACGAAAGGAGCCGGAAACTGGCGTCTCACGCCAGGGAAGTCAAGGAAGGGTTTCGTATATCTCCCCTTCGCACAGACCGTTCACCACTTCATGACGAAAGGGGCGGTCCGGCGAACGGTGCTATTTCTGTCGTCTCTGGCGTTGGGCGCGGGCGAGAACCGGAAGCACCATCCGCGTCGGCAGGACCGACAGGATGGCAACCATCAGCCTGGGGATCATACCCGGCACCACCACGGTACGACGTCCGAAATAGCCCGCAAGGCCGATATGGGCAACATCCTTTGCCGAAAGCGGGCGCGTGACGGCGATGACGCCGGACTTGCCGAAGCCCGCCCGGGCGCCGAACCCGGTCGGCACCGGGCCGGGGCAGAGGGCGCAGACCCTGATGCCGCTCTCACGCTCCTCGAAGGCCAGCGCCCGCGTCAACGACAGCACGAAGGCCTTGCTGGCATAGTAGACGGCAAGGCCCGGCCCCGGCGTGAAACCTGCGACCGAGGCGACATTGAGCACGCCGCCCTCGTTTTCTCGGATCTCGGGCAGGAAGGCGAGCGTCAGCGCCAGGAGCGCCCGGCAATTGAGGTCAACCATGCCGACCTGGCCTGATACCGGCAGATCCGCCATATCGCCCGCCAGGCCGAAGCCGGCATTGTTGACGAGATGCCGTACGCTGAGGTCCTGTTCCCGCAGCACGGTTCTGACGGCCTCGGCCGCATCGGCACGTTCAAGATCCAGCGCCGCGACCGCCACGAAGCGCCCCGTGGCGGCAGCAATCTCGCTCTGGACGCGCAGCAATTGGCCGTGTGTCCGGGCGATCAGCAGGAGATCCTCGCCCTGCTCGGCCAGGGCATGAGCCAATGCTTCGCCTATGCCGCTCGAGGCTCCCGTGACCAGCGCGACCGGACGGCTCACTCGCTGGCTTCCGGCAGGAGCACGTTGTTCTGGGCGGCCACCTTGCTGCGGATCGTGGTGCGCGCCGGCCCCGGCACGTCGAGGGCTTCGGCAACACGCCAGACGAGATTATCCTCGAATTCGTGCAGGAGGCCGTCGGCGAACACGATCTCCCACATCATCTCGATGATGCGCTGACGGCCCTCGACATTGTAGGCGCGCTTCACCACGCCGGTGAAATCATTGAAATCGAGGGCATCGCGATTGCGCTCACCTGCTGCCGCCAGCAGAGCGCGGGTCTCGTCCTCGTCGAGCGAAAAGCGCTCCTGCAGCAGCGCGGTCACGCGCGCCTTCTCGGCCGGGCTCTCGACCCCGTCCACATTCATGGCATGGACGAGCAGCCCCGCGGCCGCGACGCGATGATCCGTCTCGTCGAAGACATAGCGCGGCCTGGCCGGCTCGCCCAGCGCGAAACCGCGTATCAGCTTTTGCAAGCGAGCCAACATTGCAACATCCCGACTCAGAACCAAAACCCCGGAGAAGGCGTGTTCACGCGTGAATGCGCCTTGCTCCAACTCTCCGTGTTCCAGCCAATCCAGGTGATTGGCTAAGGCGTCTTTGCGGTTCTTGGCAATTCCGTCAAACGGCAAAGACCGTTTCCTGCGCGGGCTCCAACCACACCCGGCCGGCATTACCTAAAGCAAGGCGCGGTTTCTCCGAAGCGCACTTTGCTCTAACTCCATGTTCCGACGCTTCTTTGCGATTCTGGGTGATTCCGTCAAATCGCAAAACGCTGTAGCAGGCGACAAATAGAACTTGAATTCAATATGCGGAGCCCCTCCGCAAGTTCAACCCATCGGCAATTAAAAAAGCCGGCGGTCCCGCAGGACCGCCGGCTGTTCATGTAAAGCCGATTTGCTTAGCGCCTATTCGCTGGCCGTTTCCGCGCTCGCCTCGGCTGCTTCACCTGCGGCGGCAGCCTTCTTCGAGACCCGGCGCTTGCGCGGACGTGGAGTAGCCGCGGCCTCTGCTTCCACCGGAGCGGCAGTCGGCGCTGCTTCTACCGGTGCCGCGGGAGCGGGGGCTGGTGCCGGAGCAACTGGAGCCACCGCCGGCGTGCCGGTGATGAAGGAGGGCAAGGTGGAAAGGGCGTGATCGTCATGCAGATCCGGTTGGGGCTGATCGACCGGCACCACAGGCGCCGGCTGGAACGTGCCGCGCTCGCCCTGCCCACGCTCGTTGAACAGCGGCCCATCACTGGTATTGGCGCGATCCCGGAAGGGACGATCGCCACGATCGCCGAAACGGCGGTCACGCCGGCCATGACGCTGATTGAAGCGCGGTTCGCCGCCGCTTTCGCCTTCGGCAACCGGGCCATTGGCCTGTCCGTCGAACGGACGATCACGCTGACGGTCCTCCCGATAAGGCCGGTCCTCGCGAGGCTGCCGGTCTTCGCGCGGCTGCCTGTCCTCGCGAGGCTGGCGTTCCTCGCGCGGGCTGCGTTCGCCATTGAAGCGGTCATTGCGGTCACGGAAACGGTTTTCACGCTCGCGATAAGGCTGGCCGCCTTCGCCACGCTCACCGTAATTGCGGTCGCGTCCCGGCTGCACCAGCCGCGGCTGCTCGTCGAATCCCTGCGGTGCGCCAAACTGATTCGCCGGCGAGCCGAAGCCTTGCGGCATCGAGGGGATCGGCCCCTCGAAATCGGAATCGTCACCCTCTTCCTCATCCTCGGCACCATGGCCGAAATTCTGGTCGCTGGTGAACTGGGGCTGCGCCGCCGCGATGATGCGGAAATAGTGCTCGGCGTGCTGCAGATAGGATTCGGCCAGGATCGGGTCGCCGGAGGATTGGGCATCGCGCGCCAGCTGAACATATTTTTCAGCGATGTGGGCGGCGGTTCCACGAACCTTCACGTCCGGGCCGTTCGACTCATAGCTCCGGCTCAGCGGGTTCGGACCCTTGCCGCCGCGTGAACGACCACGCATACGCTTTTGCTGTCCCTGCCTCATAGATTGATCTCATTCTCCGCTATAAACTTGCGCAACCCCGCGAGGCGACGGCGAACCTTCGTCATGGCCATTGCATCACATTGGTCAATGCACGGGTCAGGAAAACCATGGTTCCGCCTGCGTCGGGCGCAGCAGCACACTCCGGCAGATCGCCACCTCGGCTCTTGGTACCGGAATAGGCATTTTCACCGTTGGGGCGAACGAGCGCTTCGCTCGATGTTCGACTAAAAGTGCATCTGCACTAGAGCCGGCTCGTACTATCGACGCCAGCCCCGAACGATTTGTGTATCTCTAGATAGTCGCTCGCGCAGCAAAGTCCAAGCCCTTTTTTAAAAGGCCCCGGCGCTTTGTGCAGGAAATATGCAGCTCAATCGAGATTTTGCGGCATATGAGGTTTTTTGGCACCTCGGCTTGTCATTCGCGCGCCGATGGCCCATATACGCGGCGGGAGGTTGGCGGTGGACGCAACACTCGCCAACCGGGTCAGATCCGGAAGGAAGCAGCCCCAACGAGACCGATGCGGGTCTTCGTCCAACCTCCTACCTCATGGAACGGCGGATCGCAGATGCCCCAGGCAGATTGCGATGGATCGGACCGTGGATCCGATCCATCGCAATCTGCTGGAGTCCAGATGCTTGCAGAATTGACCTGCTTCATTCAGGGATGGAGCAGGTCAATTCTGCTTCGAGGGATTCGGGGGAATTGATGGAAGACGCGAACACGACGCCGCCCGATAACCAGCCCTACCGCGTTCTCGCCCGCAAATACCGCCCGCAGACCTTCGACGACCTGATCGGCCAGGACGCGATGGTGCGTACCCTTTCCAACGCCTTCGAGACGGGCCGCATCCACCAGGCCTATATGCTCACCGGCGTGCGCGGTGTCGGCAAGACCACGACGGCGCGCATCCTGGCACGCGGGCTCAACTACGAGCCGCCGGAAGGCGGCGGCAAGTCGACCATCAACATGCCAGGCCTCGGCCGGCACTGCCAAGCCATCATCGACAGCCGCCACATCGACGTCATGGAACTCGACGCCGCGTCGCATAACGGCATCGAGAATATCCGCGAGATTACCGACGGCGTGCGCTATGCCCCGGTCTCGGCGCGCTTCAAGGTCCTCATCATGGACGAAGTCCATATGGTGACCACCCAGGCCTTCAACGCCTTGCTGAAGACGCTGGAAGAGCCGCCGCCGCATGTGAAATTCATCTTCGCCACCACCGAGATCCGCAAGGTCCCGATCACCATCCTGTCACGCTGCCAGCGCTTCGACCTGCGCCGTGTCGACAGTGGCCTGCTCGCACGCCATCTCGGCATGATCTGCGAGAAGGAAAACGTCTCGATCGACGCGGCAGCGCTGGCGATGATCGCGCGAGCCGCGGAGGGCTCGGTCCGCGATTCCCTTTCCCTCCTCGATCAGGCCATCGCCCATTCCGGGTCAGGAAGTCTTGGTGGCGGCACGATCGACGGCGAGAGCGTGCGCGCCATGCTCGGCCTCGCCGACCGTTCGCGCGTGATCGACCTGTTCGAGGCCGTGATGCGTGGCGACGCCGCCTCCGCCCTCGATGAACTGCGTGCCCAATACGACCAGGGTGCCGATCCGGCGGTGGTGCTGTCGGAACTGGCCGAATTCACCCATTTCGTCACGCGCGTGAAGATCTCGCCTGCCGCGGCCAACGATCCTTCGGCCACCGAGATCGAGAAGTTGCGCGGCTCCGAGCTTGCCCAGACGCTTTCGATCAAGGCGCTGACGCGCCAGTGGCAGATGCTGCTCAAGGGTATTCCCGAGACCCAGACCGCCGCCAAGCCGCTCGCTGCCGCCGATATGGTGCTGGCGCGCCTGTGCTATGCGGCTGATCTTCCCTCGCCCGACGACCTCATCCGCCAGCTCGGCGAGAATGGCGGCTCCCTACCGGCACGCGGACCTGCCGCACCGCCGCCTGGGCCCCCACCTGCCACCCCGCGGGCCCAGTTGATCACCGCCGCTACCCAGGCGCAGTTCCAGCCGCAGCCCCAGCATACCCCGATGCCGGGACCGGCCTCGGCCGCACAGCCGAGCCGCGCGCTCGCCAGCTTTGCCGAGATCGTCAGCCTCGCCATGGAAAAGCGCGACCTGCCGCTGAAGCTCGCTCTGGAGCGCTTCGTGCGCCTGGTCGCCTTTGCCGATGGCCGCCTCGACATCGCCCTCGAACCAGGTTCGCCCCAAGGCCTGGTCAATGACCTCTCGCGCAAATTGTCGGACTGGACCAGCAAGCGCTGGCTGGTGGTGCTGTCCTCGGAAAAGGGCGAGGCGACCCTGCGCGAGCTGGCCGAGGCCCGGCAGGCCGCCGTGCTCTCGGGGATCAGGGCCGATCCCTTCGTGCGCGCCGTGATGGAACGCTTTCCCGGCGCCGAGATCGTCGACATCCGGGACAACGCCCCGGTCGAGACGCAATCCCTGGCGCCGGCGCCCGATGACGGCGGCGATCCCGATGATGCCGACGAGGCCGCATCCTATTCGGCCGACGATATTTGATTGGATTTGGAGAAATTCCCATGAAAGACGTGATGGGCATGATGAAGCAGGTGCAGGCCATGCAGGCCAAGATGCAGACCCTGCAGGCCGAGTTGGAACAGGCCGAGGTCGAAGGCGTGGCCGGCGGTGGCCTCGTCAAGGTGCGCCTCACCGCCAAGGGCGAGATGAAGGGTGTCGACATCGACGCATCGCTCTTGAAGGCTGACGAAAAAGAGATCGTCGAGGACCTCGTCCTCGCCGCCCATAACGACGCGCGCGGCAAGGCAGATCGCCTGACGCAGGAAAAGATGGGCTCGATCACCGCCGGCCTGCCCCTGCCGCCCGGCATGAAGCTGCCGTTCTGAGGCGAGTACGGTCGCCGCTATCGTGCCGTCGCATTACGGCGCGCCGCCTCCCTTGTCGAAAAGCGCCTCGATATCACGGTGGCCTTCGATGATATTGACGATCTCCAGTCGATCGCCGTGGTAGCGTAGAAAGATCACGTAGCCCCGGAAAACGAAGCTTCGCAGATCGGGGCGTAATTCGGGTCGAGCCCGGCCAAGGATACCAGGCAAGCTCGCAAGCTTGCGGCACTGCTGCCGCAAGTGCTCGCTGAACCGGCGCCCTAGCGCCAGACTTCCGCTCTCACGGCTAATATAGGCTTGGATTGCAATCAAATCCCTGGCGGCAGCGTGTGTATAGACCAGCCGCCTCACTCAATGCCCTTCGGCTGCCAGTCGAGTGGCCGCGGTGTCGAGAGCCTTACCGATCTCATCATCGGAAAGATCGCCTCCCTCATCGATGGAGGCATTCACCATGTCGCGGAGCGCTTGCAGCTTGGCTTCACGCTCCTCGACGAGACGGAGTCCTTCTCGGACCACTTCGCTGGCTGAGCCATAGCGGCCTTTCCGAACGATCGCACTGACGAACTCTTCCCACCGCGAGCCGAGTGATACGTTCATGGCGGTTCTCCTTTGCCGCCATGATAACATATTTGGCGCAATTTATGCTATCGCCTTCACTGCGGCCGGCGTGTTGCGGAAGCTGATCGCCAGGCGGTTATAGGTATTCATCAGGCCGATCGCGATGGTGAGGTCAGCCACCTCCTTCTCTGAAAACACCGCCCGCACAGCCTCGAATTCGGCTTCGGGCACGGCGGTCTCGGCGACACTGGTCACTGTCTCCGCCCAGCGCAGCGCTGCCTTCTCCTGTTGGCTGAACAAGTCGCCGGCCTCGTGCCAGACCGGCACCAGCACCAACTTCTCCTGGGGCAAGCCGTCCTTGGTGAGGTCGCGCGAATGCATGTCGATGCAATAGGCGCAGCCATTGATCAGCGAGATCTTCAGATAGACCAGGTTGACCAGCATCCTGGGCAGGCTCTGGCTGACATAGCCATAGACACCGCCGAGGGCTTTCATGCCGGCGGGAGCGGAGGCGTTGTAGTCGAGGCGCGGGGCCATTTCATTTCTCCTGTTCATAGACGGTAAGGTTGCGGTCGCCGGAATCGGCGACGAAGACGGCAAGCAATGAAGCGGGCCTCGTCTTGCTGGCGTTCTCGCTGATCTGATGGTGGGCACCCGGCTCTTCGAACCAGCCCTCGCCGGCGCGATAGACCTTGACCGGGCCACCATTCACCTGGCTGCGGATCGAGCCCGACAACACATAGGCCCAGACGAAAGCCGATTTGGAATGGGTGTGCGAGGGCGACTTGCCGCCGGGGGCGTAGCGCACGAGAACGCTGGTCATGGTCTTGCCGGGCACATTGGGCAGCGCCTGCTCGAACACCGGCGCCGCGCTGGCCCCACCAGCCTTCGATTGCGGCGAATGGGCCACGGCTGGGGTGGCTGCAAGGGCAATGGCCATACCGCGCAAAAGGGCTCTGGAAATCATCATCTTGGTTCCTGTCTTGCGATGACCGCAACATGGTCCACCTTCGGCTCACAAAAAAGCACCAAGAATTGCATCAAATATTGTACCATCCTGGCATGAGCGCCCCCTTCCGGATCAGTATCGATCGCACCGCCCAGGCTCCGCTGGCAGTTCAGATCCATCGGGGCATCGCTGCCGCCATCCGCGACGGCCGGCTGGCCGACGGCGCAAGGTTGCCATCCTGGCGCGATCTGGCGGCGCAGCTCGGCGTCGCCCGCGGCACCGTGCGCGTTGCCTATGAAAAGCTCGCCGACGAACAGTTGATAGCCGGCATGGGAGCCGCCGGTACGCGGGTGATCCACGAGGGAGCTCTGCCGAAAACAACGGCACGCCTGCCGGTAGCCACGCCCCTGCCTACCCTGTTTCCCGATTTCGAGCGCCCGCCCGCCACCTTCCAGATGGGCGTACCGGCGCAGGACGCCTTTCCCTTTTCGCTGTGGTCGCGCATCATGGCGCGCAGCGCCCGCGCTGCTGCCGCGGCGCCGGTGAGCTATCCCGATCCGCGCGGCCATATCGAGCTCCGGCGCGAGATCGCCGCCTATCTCGCCTTGGCCCGCGGCATCCAATGCGAGCCGGACCAGGTCCTGGTGACGTCGGGCTATTCCGGCGCCCTCGGCCTCATCCTGCGCGCCCTCGGGCTCGACGGCCGCAAGGCCTGGCTCGAGGATCCCGCCTTCGTCCTGACCCGCGTCGCCCTCGAGCAGGCCCGGGTGACGATCACGCCGGTTCCGGTCGACCAGGACGGCATCGATGTCGCTGCCGGTCTCAGGCTCGCGCCGGATGCCGCCTTTGCGGTGGTCACCCCGGGCCAGCAGGCGCCTCTCGGCCTCACTTTGTCGCTCGAACGGCGCCTTGCCTTGCTCGATTGGGCCCAGGCCCGCCAGGCCTGGATCATCGAGGATGACTATCTCAGCGAATTGCAGCTCAGGGGGCGGGCCGCACCTGCCCTTGCCTCGCTCGACCGGCGGGGGCGGGTTCTGCATGCCGGCACCTTCAGCAAGACCATCACCCCAGCACTGCGCCTGGGCTTCCTGGTCGTCCCGCCACAACTGGCGGCCCGTTTCGGTGACGTGGCCGCCGCCCTCGCGCCGGCGTCAGCGGTCTCGATCCAGCGAGCCGTGGCGAGCTTCCTGGCGGAGGGGCATTATCTACGGCATCTGCGCCGGATGAAACGCCTCTACGCCGCCCGGCGCGACGCTCTCGCCTCCTGCCTTACCACGCGCATCGGCTCGGGTATGAAGATACATGCCAATGGAGGTCTCGCCGTCCTGCTCGACCTGCCCGATACGATCGACGATGTTGCCGTCTCCCGTCAGGCCCTGCCCTTCGGGATCGCGCCCGTGCCGCTCTCGCCCTGGTACAGCGGTGCGCGGCGAGCCGGACTGCTGCTGGGCGTCACCAATGTCGACCCCAGGCGTATCGCCAGTGACTGCGACCGCCTGCTGGCCCTGGTCGCAGCCCATGGCTGAGCAGCCGATGCGCCAAGACGGTTTACATTCGCGGGCACTAGTGCACACTGCAGCATCCGCGCCTTGGAGGCTGCGGGGTAGAATTTGATCGAGCTGGCGCTTTCCACGCGAGATCCAAGCAAGACGACGTGGTTTCTGATCCGGACGGATCAAGAAATACATTTCCTGGAGCAAAGTGCGATCCTCCGAACCGCACATCGCTCCAACTCTTTGTTTCGCCGCATCTTTGCGATTTGAAGTGATCCGGTGAAATCGCAAAATGCTCTAGGGAGGCTGGCTGCACCTTCTCATGGCTTCGCATGTCGATCATATCCGCGAGATCGAAAGCGTCGGCCTGGGCGCGGCAACCATCCGCGACGTCACGGTGGTGCAGAGCTGGCTGCGCTGCATCAACAAGCACCGATTGGATCCGGCCCAGGCCTGCGAGGCCTATATCGTGCCGGATACCCAATTGCGCGAGCATCGCCAGCAATCGGAAGAACTGATCGCGATCGCCCGCTCGGGCCTTGAAAACCTGTTCCGCCAGGTGGCGGGGCAGAACTACGTGCTGCTGCTCTCGGACAGGGCCGGCGTGACCGTGGATTTCTACGGTGACCCGCTGTTCAACAACAATCTGCGCAAGGCCGGCCTTTATCTGGGCTCGGAATGGTCGGAATCGCGGGCCGGCACCTGCGCCGTCGGCGCCTGTATCGAGGCCGGCGAGGCCCTGACCATCCATCAGACCGACCATTTCGACAATACCCACACGCCCCTCTCCTGCACCGCTGCCCCGATCTACGATATCCAGGGCGGCCTCTCGGCGGTGCTCGACATTTCCCTGCTCAGCTCGCCGATCAAGAAGGCCAGCCAGAACCTGGCGCTGCATCTCGTCTCGGCCACGGTGCGGCGGATCGAGCTCGCCAACCTGATGGCGCAATCGAGCCGTGAATGGGTGCTGCGCTTCTCGCGTTCCCCGGAATTTCTCGATGTCGACCCCGAAGCCGGCATTGCCATCGACGGCTCCGGCCGCATCATCGGCATGACCAATGGTGGCGCCAAGGTCCTGGCGCGTTCAGGCAATCTCGATTGGCGCGATCCGCAGGCCCTGATCGGCCAGCCCCTGTCGCGCTTCTTCGACATGGACATCGACGACCTGCCCGACCTGACGCGCCAGCATCGCCCGCAGGATCGTCTGGTCTTCGCACGGGACGGCAACGCCCTGTTTGCCCATGCCATCGAACCCGATATCGCCGTGCGTTCGCCGGCAGGGACGCGCCACGACATTCCCGCCTCGCTGCGCAATCTCAGCGGCGGCGACGGCCAGCTCGCCGCCTTGCAGGCCAAGGTCGCCAAGCTCGCCCCCAGGCCGGTCTCGATCCTCATCCAGGGCGAAACCGGCACGGGCAAGGAATACCTGGCCCGCGCCATCCATGAGGCAAGCGGCCGGACCGGCAAGTTCGTAGCCGTGAACTGCGCGGCTATCCCCGAACCGCTGATCGAAAGCGAATTGTTCGGCCATCTGCCGGGGGCCTTCACCGGCGCGGCGCCAAGGGGGCGGATCGGGCTGATCGAGGAGGCCAATGGCGGCACGCTCTTCCTCGACGAGATCGGCGACATGCCGCTGGCGCTCCAGAGCCGGTTCCTGCGGGTCTTGTCGGAGCGGGAGCTGACGCCAGTGGGCGCTTCGCGGTCCAAGCCGCTGGACATCCGGGTGGTCTCCGCCTCCAACCGGCCACTCGAGGCGCTCGCCAGGGATGGCGGCTTTCGCGAGGATCTGCTCTACCGGCTCAATGCCGCGACGCTCGTGGTGCCGGCCTTGCGCGAGCGATCCGACTTCGTCTGGCTGCTCGACAAGATCCTTGCCAAGCATCGCGTGAACGGCGAGGCGCTGGCGGTCGCGCCGGCAGCTCTGCTCGCGCTCAAGGCCCATCATTGGCCCGGCAACATCCGCGAGCTCGACAATATCGTCTCGGTCGCTGCCGTCTTGTGCCAGAACGGCGTCATCGAATTGTGCGACCTGCCCGAAGCCCTGCTGAGGCGGGCGCTGCCGCCGAGAACCGAGGAGCC
The DNA here is from genome assembly GCF_057813875.1 of Labrys sp. F242. Lineage (NCBI taxonomy): Bacteria > Pseudomonadati > Pseudomonadota > Alphaproteobacteria > Hyphomicrobiales > Xanthobacteraceae > Labrys > Labrys sp. F242. Next base: position 440,469 of record NZ_JBVASG010000002.1, read on the forward strand.
GCACACGCAAAGGTCGGCTCTCGAAGCCGTGCTCGCCAGCTGCAACTGGAACGTGTCGCAGGCAGCACGCAACCTGGGCGTCGATCGTTCCACAGTGCATCGCCAGATGAAACGCCACGGCCTGAGTCAACGCAACTGACCTGTTGCAGCACCCCCGCCACAGGTGTGGCATCTGTTGCGCGCCATGCAACGGTTGCCTACGCCCAAGAGGGCTGAAACCGCCCCAGGCCACGGCGTCCCGCCGATTGGCACGGCGATTGCTCTTCCTGCCCAACAACATGCAACACGGGAGGAAGACAAGGATGAAGGCCCTGCGATTTCACGCCGCCAAGGATCTGCGGCTCGAAGAACTGCCCAAGCCGGACCAACCGGCACCGGGACAGGTTCTGATCCGCAATCGCTTCGTCGGCATCTGCGGCACGGATCTGCACGAATACGCCTATGGCCCCATCTTCATCCCGGTCGAACCGCATCCCTTCAGCGGAACCAGCGGCCCCCAGATCCTCGGCCATGAATTCGGCGGGGTGGTCGAGGCGGTCGGCGAGGGGGTCGAAGCGGTGAAGCCGGGCGATCGGGTCTCGGTGCAGCCGTTGATCATGCCGCGTTCGGGCGATTATTTCGCCGATCGCGGCCTCTTCCACCTCAGCCCCCAGCTCGCGCTGGCCGGATTGAGCTGGGTTTCGGGCGGCATGGCCGATTATGCCCTGCTCAACGACTACAATGTGCAGAAGATCCCCGATACGCTCAGCGACGAGGAAGCGGCCCTGGTCGAGCCGAGCGCGGTGGCCGTCTATGCCTGCGACCGCGGTGGCGTCACCGCCGGTTCGAGCGTGCTGGTGACGGGCGCCGGCCCGATCGGCCTGCTCACGCTGCTGGCGGCCCGCGCTGCCGGTGCAGCCCAGCTCTTCGTCTCCGACATCAACGACAAGCGCCTCGCCTTCGCCAAGGCGGCCCTGCCCGATCTCATCACCATCAACCCCAAGCACGACAATCCCGGCGAGGTCGTGCGTGCGCTCAGCGAGGGACAGGTCGGCTGCGACGTGGCGATCGAATGCGTGGGCAACGAGCACGCCCTCAAGGCCTGCCTCGACGCCGTGCGCAAACAGGGCGTGGTGGTCCAGACCGGCCTGCATCCGCACGAGAATCCGCTCGACTGGTTCCAGGTCACCTTCAAGGATGTCGATATTCGCGGTTCCTGGGCCTATCCCACCCATTACTGGCCGCGCGTCATCCGCCTGATCAGTTCCGGCCTGCTGCCGGCGAACAAGGTCGTGACCCGCAAGATCACGCTCGACAAGGCCGTCGCCGATGGTTTCGACGCCCTGCTCGATCCGGCCGGCGAACAGCTCAAGATCCTGATCGACCTGGCTCGATAACGCCGGATCGCGACAAGTCCGGTTCGAAAACCAAGCCCGATTCGAAAATAAGGAGTTGGAGCACGCAAGCGTTCGTTCTCTGTCCGAAGCAATAGTCTCGAACAACAAGATAAAACGGAGGAAATTCCATGCTCGATCAAAGTCCGCAGGCCAGGGTGGATATGGTCCTGGCCAAGCTCGAACAGGCGCTCGCCAGCGGCGACATCGAGGCTGCAGTCAACCTGTTCCAGGAAGATTGCTATTGGCGCGACCTGGTGACCTTCACCTGGAACCTGCGCACCCTGGAAGGGCGCGAGGCCATCGGCGAGATGCTGGAGGCGCAGTTGGCCGCCATCAAGCCGGGCCATTTCCGCCAGGACGCCAAAGAAGCCGCCAGTGACGGCAATGGCGTGACCGAGGGCTGGTTCGAGTTCGAAACGGAGGCAGCGCGCGGCTATGGCCATATCCGCCTGAAAAATGGCCTGATCTGGACCCTGCTCACCACCATGAGCGAGTTGAAGGGCCATGAGGAACCCAAAGGTTTCCGCCGGCCGATGGGAGCCGAACACGGGAGCGATCCCACGCGCAAGACCTGGAAGGAGAAGCGTGAATCCGAGGCCACGGAACTCGGTTTCAGCGAACAGCCCTATGTCGTCATCATCGGCGGCGGCCAGGGCGGCATCGCACTCGGCGCCCGGCTGCGGCAGCTCGGCGTGCCGACCATCATCATCGAGAAGAACGAGCGTCCCGGCGACAGCTGGCGCAAGCGCTACAAGTCGCTCTGCCTGCACGACCCGGTTTGGTACGACCACTTGCCCTACATCCCCTTCCCCGACAATTGGCCGGTTTTCGCACCCAAGGACAAGATCGGCGACTGGCTGGAGATGTATACCAAGGTGATGGAGCTGAACTATTGGAGCTCCACCACCTGCAAATCCGCAAGCTTCGACGAAACAACCAAGGAATGGACCGTGATCGTCGAGCGGGACGGCCGCGAGATCACGCTGAAGCCCAAGCAACTGGTGCTGGCCACCGGCATGTCGGGCAAGGCCAACATACCGAAGATCAAGGGCCAGGACGTCTTCAAGGGCGAGCAGCAGCATTCCTCCCGCCACCCCGGCCCGGACGCCTATCGCGGCAAGAAAGTGGTGGTGGTCGGCTCCAACAACTCGGCCCACGACATCTGCGCGGCCCTGTGGGAGGGCGGCGCCGACGTCACCATGCTGCAGCGCTCCTCCACCCATATCGTGAAATCGGACTCGCTGATGGAGATCGGGCTCGGCGACCTCTATTCGGAGCGCGCAGTGGCCGCCGGCATGACCACCCGCAAGGCCGATCTGATCTTCGCCTCGCTGCCCTATCGCATCCTGCACGAGTTCCAGGTGCCGGTGTACGACAAGATCCGCAAGAAGGATGCCGAGTTCTACAAGAGGCTGGAGAAGGCCGGCTTCATGCTCGATTTCGGCGACGACGATTCCGGCCTGTTCATGAAATATCTGCGCCGCGGTTCGGGCTACTACATCGATGTGGGCGCCTGCGACCTGGTGGCGGATGGCCGGATCAAATTGGTCAGCGGCGTCGGCATCCGCGAATTGAGCGAAGGCGGCGTGGTGTTGGAGGATGGCCGCGAACTGCCGGCCGATCTCATCGTCTATGCCACTGGCTATGGCTCGATGAATGGCTGGGCTGCCGATCTGATTTCGAAGGAAGTGGCCGACAAGGTCGGCAAGTGCTGGGGACTGGGCTCTGCCACCACCAAGGACCCCGGACCCTGGGAAGGTGAGCAGCGCAATATGTGGAAGCCCACGCAGCAGGAAGCTCTATGGTTCCACGGCGGCAATTTGCACCAGTCCCGCCATTACTCGCTCTACCTGTCCCTGCAGCTCAAGGCTCGCAAGGAGGCGATCCCGACACCGGTCTACAAGATCCAGGAACGGCATCATCTGTCCTGAGACGGTATCGTACTGTCACGATAAGTGATGGAACATCAGGGGCGGCCACAAGCCGCCCCCTTTTTTCATAGGGCCTCTACTGTCCCCATCCCTCGCGGGCCGACAGGCTCGACAGAGCGGCCAGCAGATCGGTCTGGGTGACGAGCCCGGCAATGTGCTTGTCGTCGTCGACGATGACCACGGCATGGGCAGTGCCGTCGGTGAGGGCGGGAACGAGTCCGAGCGCGGGGGCTCCCGGCGTGGAGAGAGTGGGCAGGGTCATGACGTCCCCTACCTGCTTCACCGGGCCGGCAAGGTCGCGCAGGCCCACCGTTCCGACCACGCGGTCGTGGAAGTCGATCACCGGCAGGGTGCGGACATTATGCTCCAGCAGGAGCTTGATCGCCGTCTCGGCGCTGGCTTCGGGCTCGATGGTGACGATGTCGCGCGACATGATGTCGGCGCAGGTGAGATCGGCATGGGAGCGCGACAGCGCCCGCTGTTCGACCCGCCGCAGCAGGCGGTCGATATCCTGCCGGTCGATGTCGAAAGTCTCGCCGAGATCGGTCAGCGCCCCCTCGATATCCTCGTCGCGAAAGCCGACCCGCAGAGAGGGTACGGGGTCGCTGGTACCATGCGTGCTGACCGGGACGGAAGCCGGCACGTGCGGATAAGGGTGGCGGGAGAAGCGGTGGAACAGCCAGCCTAGAGCCACCAGCAACGCCGAGTTGAGGCAAACAGGCACCAGGGCAAAGCCGAAGCCGGCGGCGGCCACTGCGGGGCCCCCGATCACTGCCGTCAGGGCAGCGGCCCCGCCGGGCGGATGCAGGCAGCGCGTCAGCGACATCACCGCGATGGCAAGACCAACCGCCAGACCGATGGCCAGCATCGGCTCATGCACGAACTGGGTGACTGTGATTCCGCACAGTGCCGAGAGCGTATTGCCGCCGATGATCGACCAGGGCTGGGCCAGCGGACTGGCCGGCACGGCAAAAAGAAGCACGGCCGAAGCGCCGACAGGTGCCACGATGAAAGGAAGATGTGGATCGCGGCCAAAGACGAGTGTGCAGACCAGGCCGGTCAAGCCGATGCCCACGATGGCGCCCAGGCTGGCGAACAGCCGGTCGCGCAAGGTAGCCCCGGCCAGGACCGGCGAGAACAGTTTGAAGGGAAGAAGCGCCATGGGCCCACCCGGCAGACAAAGAGGGCGATTCCGCCCGCCGCGATATATCGCGAAGCGATAGGTGCTTAAAGCTTAGGCAGTCGGCATTCAAGGTACGAAAGGACGCAGTGCCCCTGGGAGCGCGGACATCCTGCCCGCATCTTGGAAACATGGTGCTTGCAGGATGATAAGAGGCGGACAGGATGTCCGCGCTCCCAGGAAGCCATGTACAAAACGACCACTCCCGCACTCTCCCCTCGCGCCTCAGCCGCAAATCACCTATCTGAGCTTCATGGCATCCGTTACCGGCCCTGAAATCGAACGCCTGATCCAGTTGCTCGCCCGCCTGCCCGGGCTCGGGCCGCGTTCGGCACGCCGGGCTGCGCTGACGCTGATCAAGAAGCGCGAGCAGTTGATGGTACCGCTGGCATCGGCTCTGCAAATCGCCTGCGAGCGCGTGGTGGTCTGCTCGAACTGTGGCAATATCGACACCTCCGACCCCTGTACTTTGTGCAGCGATCCCCGGCGGGAGAACACGCTGCTGGTGGTGGTCGAGGATGTCGCCGATCTCTGGGCCCTGGAGCGGGCCGGTGTCGTCAATGCCCGATACCATGTGCTCGGCGGCACGCTTTCGCCGCTCGACGGCATAGGTCCTGAGGACCTCACCATCGACAGGCTGGTCGCGCGCGTCACTGAGGATGGGGTTTCCGAGGTAATTCTCGCCCTCAACGCCACGGTCGACGGCCAGACCACCGCCCATTACGTCACCGATCTTCTGGCACCCACGGGCGTCAAGGTGACGAAACTGGCGCATGGCGTGCCGGTTGGAGGCGAGCTTGACTATCTCGACGAGGGCACCTTGGCCGCCGCGATCCGCAGCCGGACGCCGTTTTGAGGTAGGAGCGCGGACATCTCAGCGACATGCTTGCATGCCGCGGTGTCCGCTCTTTTCTTACCAGAAATGCAATGTTTCCAAGAGCGGACAGGATGTCCGCGCTCCAAGGAGCCACCATGCCCCAGCTCATCATCACCTATTGGCGCGACATTCCCACCATGGTGGTGGCCAAGCAGGGCCGCACCAGCGCCAAGCGCGAACTGAGCTCCCGCTTCGGCGAGGCCGTCGACATGGCGGCGATGCGTGGCGGCGCCGCCGGCACCGACGATTATCTCGCCGAATTCCATCGCAGCCCCCCGATCGAGTGCGGCGACGACCTCGAAGCGGAAGTTTCGGCGGCGGCGGCCAAGATCGAGACGGAATACGACAAGGAACGGTTGGCGGCTCTTGCCAAGAATGGCGGCAAGGAAATTTCCTGATCCGTTCAATGCGAGCTCACGAGCCATGCGCACGCCCGCTGCCTTCGAAGCCACCGGAAAGCCACCGCGCGACGCGAAGAAATTCGCCCTGCGCTTCTGGGCCATCCGCCATTCCGCCGCGATGGAGCGGGTCTATGACGGTGTCGAGTGGACGCTGGTCAAGCTCTCGCCTCTGTTCACGGCGATCGGCTGGGAGAGGCTGGAAAAGCCGGTGGCCAAGGTCGAGAAGCTGGTCAAGTCGACCCTGTTCGACTGCAAGATGTGCGGCCAATGCGCGCTGTCCTCCACCGGCATGTCCTGCCCGATGAATTGCCCCAAGGGCCTGCGCAATGGCCCCTGCGGCGGTGTGCGGGCCAATGGCAATTGCGAGGTTTATGCCGACATGCCCTGCGTCTGGGTCAAGGCCTATGAGGGCTCGCGCAACATGGCTGCTGGCAGTGCGATCGAGGCGCCGCAGGGGCCGGTCGATCACCGCCTGAAAGGGCAGTCCTCCTGGCTTTCCGTCGCTCGCGAGAAGTCGGGCTACAATGCCAGGATCGCGGCCGAGAAGGCAGCAGCGGCGGCCGCCGCCAAGGCCAAGGCAGCAGCAGCCAAATCCAATGCAACCGCGGCCAGCGGAGGCAAGCCATGAGCATCGATAACAGGCTGCCGCATCCCGACGATTTCGGGCCTCACCCGGCAGCCCCCCTGCCCGAATTGCCGGGCCACACCTCGCGCGGGCGTCTCGAACGCGTGCTGCGCCGCGGAGAGTTTGCCGTCACGGCCGAGCTCAACCCGCCCGATTCGGCCAATCCCGACGACGTGCTCGAACGGGTGAAGCCGTTCGAGGGCTGGGTCGACGCCGTCAACGCCACCGACGGCTCCGGCGCCAATTGCCACATGTCCTCGGTGGCGATCTGCGCCCTGCTGACCCGTGTCGGCTATTCGCCGGTGTTCCAGATCTCCTGCCGCGACTACAACCGCATCGCCATCCAGGGCAATGTACTGGGCGCCGCCGCGCTCGGCGTATGCAATGTGCTGTGCCTGTCCGGCGACGGCGTGCAGAGCGGCGACCATCCCGAGGCCAAGCCGGTCTTCGACCTCGATTCGACAGCCCTGCTTTCCACCATCCGCACCATGCGCGACGAGCAGCGCTTCCTATCGGGGCGCAAGATCACCACGCCACCCGCCATGTTCCTGGGCGCGGCCGCCAATCCCTTCGTGCCGCCCTATGATTTCCGCCCGATCAACCTGGCCAAGAAGATCCAGGCCGGGGCGCAATTCATCCAGACCCAATATTGCTTCGACGTGCCGCTGCTCGAGCGTTTCATGGCCCGCATCCGCGACATGGGCCTGCACGAGAAATGCTTCATCATGGTCGGCGTCGGCCCGCTCGCCTCCGCCCGCACCGCCAAATGGATGCGCTCCAATGTGCCCGGCGTGCATGTGCCCGACGAGGTGATCAAGCGCCTGGAAGGTGCGCAGGATCAGAAGGAGGAAGGCAAGCGGCTGTGCATCGACATCATCCAGCAGGTCCGCGAGATCAAGGGCGTCGCCGGCGTGCATGTGATGGCCTATCGGCAGGAAGAATATGTCGCCGAGATCGTGCATGAATCCGGCGTGCTGGCCGGCCGCACGCCCTGGCGCCGCGACATGGCCCCGAGCCCGATGCCGCATGAGGAGATGGTGGGGGCGCAGTAGCACCATTTCAGATTGTACGGGCATCCCGTGACATGCTGGCATGTCACGATGCCCGTTCCTGGAAGCTCAGCGCTTGCAGAAAGGAAGAACGGGCAGGATGCCCGTGCACCCGGGAGACGCTGTTACCCCGCCGCCGCGAACACCCGCAGCCGGTGGCCGTCTGGATCGAGCACCACGAAGGTACGGCCGAAATCGAGATCGACGGGCTTTTGCAATACGCGCACATCGCGCGTTTCGATCCATTTGTCATAGGTCGCATCGACGGCGGCAGCATCCACGGCCTCGAAACCGATCTCGACACCGCCGGCCGGGGCGCTGGGCGCGGGTTCGGCCGTATGCTTGGACCACAGACCCAGCATCAGGCCGGTCGGCAGCGCGAACATGGCAAAGGTGACCTGCTCCTCGACGGGCTCGAGGCCCAGCAATTCACGATAGAAGGCAGCGCTGCGCCGCGGGCTGTCGACCATCAGCAGGGCAAAACTGGCTTTGAAGGCGGGATCGGGCATCGTCATGTTCCTCGGTTGCGATGAGGAAAGACTAGCGCCTCGCCCTGCCAGTTTTTGTCAGGAGCATAGAAAAAGCGGACGTCCCGTCCGCCTCTTCCCGTCACGCCGCCACAGCCTCGGCCTCCCCCACCAGTCGCATCAGGCCTTCCCAGGCCCCCGGAGCCGCGCCGATCACCCGGCCGCCCCGGGCGAGGTCAGCATGGGCGAGGAAATTCTCGACCGTGCCGCCCGCCTCGCTGATCAGGCACAGGCCCGCCAGGCAGTCCCAGGCGTTCATATGCGGCTCGTAATAGCCGACCAGGCGGCCCGCGGCGACATAGGCCAGCATCAGCGCGCCCGATCCGTTGCGGATGAACATGCCGCCCTCGTGCAGGAGGGCATTGAGGAAGCCGGTGATGATCTCGGGCGCCACGCGGTGATTGGCACCCACCCCGAGCACGCCGTCGACCAGGCTTCTCTTGTCGGAAAGCCGCAGGGTGGTGCCGTTCAGGCTGGCACCCTGGCCGAGGGCGGCGGCATAGAGCTCGTCGCGTACGGGCGCATAGATCACCCCGACAACCGTTTCGCTGCCGTGGATGACCGCGACCGAGACGCACCAGGACGGCAGGCCGAAGACGAAGGGGCTGGTGCCGTCGACCGGGTCCATCACCCAGCAATAACCTGAGGTGCCTTCGCTCAAGCCATATTCCTCCCCAAGCAGGCTGTCGTCCGGGAAAACCGCATGGATGCGCTCGCGCAGCAGCCTTTCGCTGGCCTTGTCCGCAGCGGAGACCACATCCTGCGCATTGGCCTTGGTCTCGACCGCCAGCGTATCGCGATCGTTGAAGAAGGACAGCGCCAGGAGACCTGCCTCCCGGATGACGTCCCGGGCAAGGTCGAGGCGGGCGGCGATGTCGGCGGTGGCAGGCGATGTCATGGGCAATCCGGTATCAACATTCGAAAATAGGGAGGGGAGCGGAACGGCGGCTCATTCCGGCACCAAGGCGAGGCCCCGGTCATGCAGGTCGACACCGATCGGGCTGCCCGGCTCCAGCATGCGGTCGGTGCCGGAATCGATCAGGAAGATGGGGCCGGCCTTGGTCTCGATCTCATATTCGACATGGTCGCCGAGATAGGCGGCGTGCAATACCTTGCCCGACAGCATTGCCCCCGCGGCCTCGCGCAGAGTCATGGCGTTGGGGCGGATGGCGAGTTTCGCGGGGCCTACGGCCAAGCCCCGCGCCGCCAGCGCATGCCCGCCCTCGCCGACCCGGATCTCGGCCCGGCCGTCGGCCACGCGTGTCACCTCGCAGGGCACCACATTGGCCTCGCCGATGAAATCGGCGATGAAGGCGGAGGCAGGCGCTTCATAAAGCTCGCGCGGCGTACCGGCTTGGGCGATCCGGCCCTGATGCATGACGATCACCGTATCGGAGACGGCCAGCGCCTCCTCCTGGTCATGGGTGACATAGACAGCCGTGAAGCCCAGGCGCTGCTGCAATTCGCGGATCTCGGTGCGGACCCGCCGGCGCAACCGTGCATCGAGATTGGAGAGTGGCTCGTCGAGCAGCAACACCTGCGGCTCGACCACCAGGGCGCGCGCCACGGCGACGCGCTGCTGCTGGCCGCCCGACAATTCGCTCGGCAGGCGCTCGCCATAGCCGGCCAGTCCCACCAGAGCGAGGCCATCGGCCGCCTTCCCGCGCGCCTGCGCCTTGCGCAGGCCTGATGATATCAGGCCGTACGCGACATTATCGGCTACGCTCATATGCGGGAACAAGGCGTAGGACTGGAACACCATCGAGACGTCGCGCTCATTGGCCGGCAGGGCTGTAACATCCTTGCCGCCAATGCTGATGCGGCCGGCGCTGGGATGCTCCAGCCCGGCGATCATGCGCAGGGTCGTGGTCTTGCCGCAACCCGAAGGGCCGAGCAGGGTCACCAGCGTTCCCGGTTCGATCGTGAGCGACAGATCGGCGATGGCGGTCACCGCGCCGAAATCCTTGCGGACATTCTGGAAGGTGACCGAGCCCGGCCTGATATCGATACTCATGCCGCCTTCTCCTGAGGCTGGATATTGTCTTGGGGTCTGGTTGCGGATTTGGCCGACAGGCCAGCGACGCGGTCCTCGCGGCGGAGCCTTCGCTCGCCGACCAAGGCCTGGAAGCCGCCGATCACGGCAATCATCACCACGATCAGTACGCTGGAATAGGCGATGGCCACGCCATAGGAGCCATTCTCGACCAGGCCGACGATATAGGCGGTCGCCATGTTGTACTGGGCACTCACCAGGAAGATCACCGCGCTGATCGAGGTGATCGAGCGCACGAAGCTGTAGACCAGGGCGGCGACGATCGCCGGCCGGAGCAGCGGCAGGATCACGCGCCGTGCCGTGGTGAAGGAGTTCGCCCCCAGCGTCAGCGAGGCCTCGTCCAGGCTGCGGTCGATCTGGCTCATCGCCGCCACGCCGCCGCGCACGCCCACCGGCATGTTGCGGAAGACGAAGCAGACGATCAGGATCAGTGCCGTTCCCGTCATCTCCACCGGCGGCAGGTTGAAGGCGAAGACATAGGAAACGCCGATGATGGTGCCGGGGATGGCGAAGCTCATCATCAGGGCGAATTCGAACACCGAGCGCCCGGCAAAATTCTGGCGCACGATCAGATAGGCGGTGATGAGGCCGACCACCGCCGTCAGCGGCGCCGAGATCAGGGCGATCTCTATCGTCGTCCAGAACGAGCCCCAGGCGACGCCGCTCCATAGCAACGTGCCCTGGTCGAAGGTCACGGCGAAGGCCCGGGTGTAGTGCTCCAGCGTGAGGCTGTGGTCGAGCCCCCAGGTCTTCACGAAGCCGCCGAACAGGATCATGGCATAGACCACCAGCGTGAAGGCCGACCACACGGAGACCACGCCGATGGAAAGCGCGGCGACACCCCGGCTGAGCCCGACATGCTGGCCGGAATCGCCCTTGCCGGTAACAGTGGTGAAATTCTTGCCGCCGAGCCAGAGCCGCTGGGCGACGAAGGCGGTGAGGGTGAAGGAGAGCAGAATCAGGGCCAGCACGGCCGCGCGCGCCGGATCCGTCTGCGCGCCAACCACGGCGAAGAAGATCTCGGTGGAGAGCACGCCATGGCTGCCGCCCAGCACCATCGGGTTGCCGAAATCGGCCAGGCTCTCGATGAAGCCGACCAGGAAGGCATTGGCGAGACCCGGCCGCATCAGCGGCAGTGACACCGTAACGAAAGTGCGCCAGCGATCGGCCTTGAGTGTCTGGGCTGCCTCCTCCATGGCGGGGCTGACGCCCTGCACCACGCCGATCAGCACCAGGAAGGCGATCGGCGTGAAGGAGAGCACCTGCGCGATCCAGATGCCGGTGAGGCCGTAGAGCCAGCGGCCGGGCGGAATGTCGAAGAGAAAAGCGAGGCCTTGGGTGACCACGCCGGAGCGCCCGAACAGCAGGATCAAGGCGAGGCCTACCACGAAGGGCGGTGTGATGATCGGGAGAATGGTGAGCAGCCGCAGGGCCCGCTTGAAGGGAAAGCGGGTGCGGGTCGCCACCAGGGCGAAAGCGAGGCCCAGCAAGGTCGAGCCGATGCCGGTGGCGATGGCCAGCGTCAAAGTGGACCAGGCGACGCCGCAGCGCCCGCTGCCGGACAGGCAGCGCAGGGTCCAGATCGAGGGATCGGTCAGCGTCTTGAGAAAGCCGGCGGGATCGAAGCCGCCGTCGATGCCTTGAAAGGCGCCGACCAGCACCATGCCGACCGGATAGAACACGAAGGTGGCGACCATGGCGATCAGGATGGTAATCGCCGATACCACGAAGGCGTCGCCGCGCAGCACGCCGCGCTCGGCGAGGCCGAAGCTGAACAGCAGGAGGAACGCGGTCAGCAGCGCGGCCGCACCGGCGCCGAAAGCCTCCTGCCCCGTTCCGAGCGCACCGAACCAGGCCTCGAACACCGGCCAGCGCCAGCCCGAATAGGCGATGGCGAAGCCCTGGAGGACCATGATGGCCGCGCCGGCGAGACCCGAGGCGACCAGCAGCCGAGCGCGGAGCACCGGGTTCGCGGCAAAGCGTGCCCACACCGCCGGCAGCAGCGCCAGCAGGGGCAGGCACAGCCACCAGCGCCCCTGCAGAGCGAGCTGGACCAGACCTGGACCCGCCTTGGCGCCCAGCGGATAGTCACTGAGCCAGCCGGTCGAAAGCAGGCCTGATTCGAGCCTATACCAGGGCAGGATCGCCAGGCCGAGAACGGCCAAGGCGAGCCCCCAGTCGAGGCGGCGATTGCGCCTGTTCATGGCAGGCCTCTTGGAAATGGTGGATGGTGGTCGTCATCCCCCGGCCACGACTTGCGATGCAGGTCGCGGCGGCAGCGCCACTGCGGCTGGCGCCGGGACGACGGAGCGATTGCTCCGCTTAAGGAGCGAGCCGAATTCAGTTGGCGTTGGCGCCGATCTCGTGGTCCCAGCGCTCCAGCAAGGCCTTTCGGGTCGCGGGATCGCCGAATTTCTTGAAATCGTAGTCGATCAGCTTGATGTCCTCGAAACGCGGGGCCTGGGGCGGCAGCTCGGCGTTCTTGTTGGAGGGAATCTGGAAGGACTTGGCATCCTTCATCAGCGACTGGATCTCCGGCTTCAGGGCCCAGTCATAGAATTTCTTGGCATTGTCGAGATTACGCGCGCCCTTGATGATGCTCATCGAGCCGATCTCGTAGCCGGTGCCCTCGCAAGGCGCCACCGCCTTGACCGGGAAGCCTTCGGCCGTCATCGTCACCGCGTCATGCATGAAGACGATGCCGACTGTGGTCTCGCCGCGCGCCGCCGCCTTCACCGGGGCCGAGCCTGACTTGGTATATTGCGAGACATTGGCATTGAGCTTGGCGAGATAGTCGAAGGCCTTGTCCTCGCCCATGATCTGCACCAGCGAGGCCAGCGCCGTATAGGCCGTGCCCGAGGAGTTGGGGTTGGCCATCTGGATCTCGCCCTTGTAGGAGGCATCGGCGAGATCGGCCCAGCAGCCCGGCGCCTTCAGCTTCTTCTGGGCGAGGAGATCGGTGTTATAGCCCCAGCCGAGCGCCCCGGCATAGACGCCCACGGTGCGGTAGCCCGACTGCTCGGCCTGGCGCTTGGCCCAATCCTGAAGCTGATCGAGCAGCGGAGATTTGTATTCGAGGGTGAGGCCTTCCTGGGCGGCCTGAAGATGCGGGTCGCCGGTGCCGGCCCACCAGATATCCGTCTTGGGATTGGCGGCCTCGGCCCGGATCTTGGCATAGGTCTCGCCCGAGGACAGGCGCACCATGTTGACGCCGACGCCGCTATCCTTCTCGAACTTGTTCTTCAACAGTTCGCAGACGGCGACATCCGCCGCACAGATCAGGTTGAGCGATCCTTCGGCCTGGGCGGCGGCGGGCAGCATGGCCGCCATGACCACGGCGGCAGCGAGTGTTTTCTTCATGGGTTTCCTCCGGGCGGCATGCTGTTTTACTTGTATTGCACACGTGTGCAAAAGCTGCATCAGCGAGATCATGCTGTCAATCAAGAATTCCATGCGAGAATTCACTGAGCGATCCACCCGAACTGGGTAAAACCAACAGCAGCGCTTGCACATGACTGCAAGGGCGTGCAACCTCCCTGTCAATGTTCGACTGGCTCCCGTCATGAAACCAGCCCGCTCCTTCGTCAGCGCCGAGGAAGTCGCCAGGCTGGCCGGCGTCTCCCGTTCCGCCGTGTCCCGCGCCTTCACGCCAGGGGCCAGCGTTTCCGAGGAGACGCGTAAACGCGTGATGGAGGCGGCCCAGAATCTGGGCTACCACGTCAATCATCTCGCCCGCGGCCTGATGCGCCAGCAGAGCGGCATCGTCTGCCTGATCGTCTCCGACGTCGACACGCCCTTCCAGTCGCGCCTCGCCCGGAACCTGATCGGCCGGCTGCAACAGACGGGCAAGGTCGCCATGGTGATCAATTCCTCCGGCTCGCCCGAGGCCGTGGCCGGCGCGGTGCGCCAGACCCTGAACTACCGGGCCGACGCCACGGTGGTGCTTTCGGGTACGCCGGACAGAGCCATCGCCCGCACCTGCCTCGACCACGGCCAGGAGCTGATCCTGATCAACCGGGACCAGGATTTCGACGAGGCGCACACCATCACGGTCGCCAACAAGGATGCAGCCCATCAAGCCGTGCTGGCCTTCCAGCGCGCCGGCTGCCGGCGGCTGGCCTGCGTCACCTCGCAAGCCGGCACGCCCAGCCTTACCGAACGCGAGAAGGCCTTTCTCGATGCAGCCCGCGAAGCCGGTTTCGAACCGATCCATTGGCACCAGGGCCGCACCAGCTATGAGGCCGGCGCCGAGGCTGCGCGCGCCTTGTTCACCCGGCAGGTCACGCCCGACGCGGCCTTCTGCATCAACGATCTCATGGCCTGCGGCTTCGTCGATGCCGCCCGCAAGGAGTTCGGCCTGCGCGTGCCGGAGGATCTGTGCGTCATCGGCTTCGACGACATCGAGCAGGCCGGCTGGCGGGCCTATGACCTCACCACCTTCGCCCAACCCATCGACCATATCGCCGACAAGGTCGCCGAACTGGTGCGCGACGGCGGCATGATCAGCCGCTCCGACGGCACGATCGGCCGGGGCACGCGAACCTGCCTCGACGTGCCCTTGATCTGGCGCGGCACGGTACGCATGCCCGACCTGTCGCGGCAAGAAGGCTGAAGCGTTTTACGATTTGGCGGAATCGCCAAGAATCGAAAAGACGCTCCAGCCAATCCGTAGGATTGGCTTGGAACCAAAGAGTGAGAGCAACAAGCGTTTCCGGCTAAACGCGCTTTGCTCTAGGGTCCCCGCCTCTTTTCCCGCGTTCAGAAAGCCAGGGGATTATCGGTCAGGGCTGCGCGGTCGGGAGCATCCAGGCGTGGCTCGTCGCAAAAGGCCGCGAACAGATCCTCGATGCCGCGCCGGTCGAGATCACGGCCGATCACCACGATACGGGTGCGCCAGTCAGGGCTCGGCCAGGCATCGAGACGTTCCGGCGGCGCGAACCAATGCTGGACGCCATGCAGGACCACCGGCCGCTCGGGATCGTCGGCAAGCCTCACCAGTGCCTTGAAGCGCAACAGGCCTTCGCCGAAACGTTCACGCAATTCATCGATGAAGGCAATGAAGCGGCCAGGCGTCAGGGTCTTGTCGGTCTCCAGCGTGAAGGAAGCGATTGAAGCGTCGTGGGCTGAAAAGAAGGGGCGCGTGACGACGGCAGATCCCACGCTTGGAAAGGGCACCTCGAGCAGTGCAGCAGCAGCTTCGGCATCCGGCATGAGGCTGATGGCAGCACGCGGATTGAGAGCCTGCAGCCTTCCCGTGAAGGTCGCGACGTCGCCGGCAAGGTCGGTCTTGCTGACCAGGATGCGGTCCGCCACGGCGAGTTGGGCGACGGCCTCGGCATGCTCGTCGAGCAGCGCTTCTCCCCTCAAGGCATCGGCGACCGCGATGACGCCGGCGAGGACATAGCCCGCCGCCGCCAGTTGCGGCGCCATCAAGGTCTGCAGCACGGGAGTGGGGTGGGCGAGGCCGGTCGTCTCGATCACCACGCGGGCGAAAGGCGGCAACTCGCCCGATGCGCGCCGCGCCGCGAGATCTGCCAGCGTGTCGAGGAGATCGCCGCGCAGGCTGCAGCACAGGCAGCCCGAGGATAGCAGCACCACGCCATCGCCCGATTTCTCGACCAGCAGGTGGTCGAGGCCGGCCTCGCCATATTCGTTGATCACCACGGCCGTGTCGGCCAAGGCAGGATCCTTCAAAAGGCGATTGAGCAGCGTCGTCTTGCCGGCGCCGAGAAAACCCGTGAGCACGAAGGCGGGGATGCGGGGCGGCGTCATGCCGATACGACCTTTCTGCGGCTTTCCATCAGTACCGACGCCACCACGGCGATGAGCACCAGCGTGCCGCCGCTGACCTGCCGGGCCGTCAGATGCTCGTCGAGCACCTGTGTCGCCAGCAGGATCGAGGCGACGGGCTCCGCGCAAAACACCAGGCCCAGCGCGGCCGGCGGCGTCAACCGGGCCGCCGTCAAATGGCACAGGAAGGCCAGGACGAACAGGCCGATATGCAGGCCGACCGGTACTCCCGCTTCCAATAGCACGGCCGGCGAGGCGAGCCTGCCGCTGGCGAGACAGGCCGCCAACGCGACCGGAATCAGGATCAGCTGCGTCCAGAATCCGGCAACTGCGGGATTGACGCCGCGCGTTGCCCGCGCGGCGCAGAAGAACTGCAGGGCGGCGGCTGCCGCCGCAATCAGGGCCAGCGCCACGCCCCGCCAATCCAGCGCGCCGAAATCGGCGCCGAGCGCGATCACGAGACCGACGAAGGCAAGGGCGAAGATGGCGAGGCGCGCCAGCGTCAATCGCTCGCCGTCCACCAGCGGGCTGATGACCAGGATGAGCAGCGGGTAGGTGTAATAGAGGATGGTGGCAATCCCCACCGGGATGAAGGCGACCGAGGAAATGTAACAAAGGCCGACGAAACTGGTGGCGATGCCCAAGCCGAAGACCGGCAGGCGCCACGGCCGGGCAACGGCCAGCGTGCCACCCTGGGCAAGGCCCAGACCGCCGAGCAGCGCCACAAGCAGAAAAGCCCGGTAGAACACCACCGTCGGCCCACTGGCGCCGGCTTCCGCAGCGAGCTTGGCATAGGGCACGTTGGCGCCATAGCACAGGGCCGCCAGCAGCCCGAGGCTCAATCCGGTCAGGATGGTATTGTTCGACATTGCGAGGCGATCCAGCGGAGGCTCCCGCCAATGCGGGTCGCGGTCAACCTCTAAGGTGGACCGGACCGAAAGCAAGAGCGGTCTCACCCCAATGCGGCCTGCCCAGGCAGAAAACGCTCCGGTTTGTCATAGCCGATCTTGACCGGCTATCCAGAAGCTGCCCCTACCCCTCGTGATGCACCTTGCGCTTGGGCGGTTTGGGCGGCGTCTTCGGCTTGCTCTCGGCCGCCTTCTTCAGGTTCTTGCGCCCCTTGTTGAGCTTGGGGTCGGTGAGCTGATCGGGCACCGCCAAGGGCTTGCCGGGATCAGCGTAACCGGCAGCCGTCACGCCCTTCTTGCCGGCGAGCTTGGTTGCCGGCTTGCCTTTCGCCGGCAGTTCTTTCGCAGGCTTGGGCGGCAGATCGGCGAGAATGGGCGTGTTGGGCAGGCTGTAGACCGGGCGCCGGGGCCCGAGATAGGGACCGACCGCAATCGGCGGCGCCGTCACCCAGCTCGCCAGCAACGGACTGGGCTCAGGCGCGGGTGCAGGCGCTCCGGGGCTGCCGGGCAGCACCTCGGCCGTATCGGCGCTCTCCGCCGCACCCGGACCGCCCTTCCTGGGCGAGCAGGCGATCTCACGAATATCGGCCGGACCTGGATAGGCCGAGGCCGGAAGCTGGGTGGCGAGCGGCGCCTTGCTGAAGAAGCCGCCACCCGAATTGGTGTAATTGGCCTCAAACAGCGCCACGGCCTGGTTGGTACGTACCTTCGGTGTAGGCGCCCCCATGACGACCGTGATCAGCTTGCGACCGTTGCGGGTGGCCGTCGCCACCACATTGAAGCCGGCCGCGCAGATGAAGCCCGTCTTCATGCCATCGGTACCGGGATAGCGGTAGACCAAGGCATTGTGGGTGCGCATGACCCGGTTGCCGGACTGGATGGTCTGGATCTGGAACAGCGAGGCATATTGCGGGAATTGCGTGATGATGGCATCCGCCATCACCGCCATGTCGCGTGCCGAGGTAATCTGGCGCGGATCGGGCAGGCCGTTGGGATTGACCCACTGGCTCTGGGCCATACCCAGCGCCCGCGAATTGGCGTTCATCTCGGCGGCGAAGGCATCCACCGAACCGGACACGCCCTCGGCCAGGGCCACGGCGATGTCATTGGCCGAATGCACAACCAGCATCTTGAGGGCATCGTCGATGGTAACCATCGTGCCGACCGGATAGCCCATCTTGGAGGGCGCCTGCCTGGCGGCGAGTGGCGAGATCGCGATCGGCGTGCCCAAGTCGACGCGTCCTGCCTTGATGGCCCTGAATACGGTGTAGGCCGTCATCAGCTTGGTGAGGGAGGCCGGATACCAGGGCCTGGTCGCATCCTGCTGCTGCAGCACCCTGCCGCTGGCGGCATCGACGACGATGGTGGGGTTCGCCATGGGATTGGCACGCGCAACGCCTGCCGCGAGTCCGAGGGCCAGGCCGACCACGAGCGTGGTGGCGATTGCGCGATTCGTAATACCCATCAGTTCCTCTTTCGGCTTCAGCGGCGGCGACACATCCACCTCAAGGGGGCATTTTAATGACCACCTGGAGCATTCGCGCGCCTGCATTGGCAGAGCGCCCAGTATCGCGGCAAAGCCTTAATGGATCAATGCGGGCGGGAGAGGATTGCAAAACACCCAATTCGAACCGGTAATACGCAGGCGCGGACATCGCAGCATGCGAGGACGTATTTGGTGTCGTTCCACTCGATTAAGCGCGAGCTTTATGATTGCCGGGCTTGACCCTGCAATCCGGACCCGGTCGAGAACTGGATGCCCGGGTCAGGCCCGGGCATGACAAAAGCCAGTGCCTTTATCTTTATAAATCAGACAAATGAGTACGATAGGCGCCTTCACATGCAAGCATGCCGCCGTGACACCCGCGCTCCGGGGGTACCTTCTTGTTTCAGGCGTCCTGGCGCCGGAGCACGGCCTGCAGCACGTCCTTGACGCCGATGGCACCGACGAAGCGGTTCTCGTCGTCGAACAGAGCGACAGGGGCCGTGTTCGCCTTGTGCATCGCCAGCATCACTGTCTTGAGCGAGGTGCCGGGGCTGGCCCAATAGCAGGGACGCTCTTCTTCGGGCACCGGCTTTTCGCATTCGGAGCAATGCACCCAGGCGCCATGCACACCGTCACGCTCGGCTTCCACGACGTGGCCGCCGTCATCGAGACGGAAACGCGTGGTCTGACGGGTGTCGAGCCAGATCCAGCCATCTTCACCGCGATGAAGATCGCGGGCGTCCTGCATCACGTGCCAGGCGGTGAGCACGCTGAGCGGATTCACATTGGCGATGAATTCCTGGACATACTCGTTGGCCGGACGCAGCACGATATCCTCGGGCGGCCCCGACTGCACGATGCGCCCGCTTTCCAGGATGGTGATGGTGTTGCCGATCTTGAGCGCCTCCTCGAGATCGTGACTGACGAAGATGATGGTCTTCTTCAGCTCCTTCTGCAACTGCAGCAATTCATCCTGCAGCTTGGTGCGGATCAGGGGGTCGAGCGCGGAGAAGGGCTCGTCCATCAAAAGGATCGGCGCCTCGGTGGCGAAGGCGCGGGCAAGGCCCACGCGCTGCTGCATGCCGCCGGACAGCTCATGGGCGAACTTCTTCTCCCATTGCTTGAGATGGACCAGTTCCAACTGCTTGTCGACCTTGGCCTTGCGCTCGGCCTCGGGCACGCCGGCAAGCTCCAGGCCGAAGCCGACATTCTCCGCCACGGTGCGCCAGGGCAGGAGGCCGAACTGCTGGAACACCATGGCGACGGAATGCTGGCGGACATGGCGCAGGGTCTGCTCGTTGCAGCTGACCACGTCGACCATCTTGTCGTCGGATTTTACCAGGACCTTGCCGCGCGTGACCTTGTTGAGGCCGTTGACCGCACGCATCAGGGTCGATTTGCCGGAGCCCGACAGGCCCATCAGCACGCTTATCTCGCCTTCCTGCACGGTGAGGTTGCCATCGGCGCAGCCCAGCACCGAACCAGTCTTCTCCAGGATCTCCGCCCGGGTCGAGCCGGCATCGAGCAGCTTTATCGCTTCGGCCTGGCGCGATCCGAAGATGATATCGACATTCTTGAAATCGACGGCGACGCTCATCAGTGCGCTCCCTTCGTACGGCACAGGCGATCCAGCACGATCGCCAGGATAACGATGCAGGCCCCCGCTTCGAAGCCGCGCGGAATGTTGAACTGGCCCATGGCGCGCACGACGTCCACCCCGAGGCCTTCGGCGCCGACCAGGCCGGCAATGACGACCATCGACAGGCTGAGCATGATGCATTGGGTGACGCCGGCCATGATGGTGGGCATGGCATGCGGTAGCTCCACCTTCCACAAGAGCTGGCTCTTGGTGGAACCGAAGGATTCGCCGGCCTCCTTGAGCGCTGTCGGCGTGGAGGTGATGCCGAGATAGGTCAGGCGCACCGGCGCCGGCAGGGCGAAGATCAGCGTCGCGATAAGGCCCGGAGCAAAGCCGAGGCGGAACAGGGCGACCATCGGGATGAGGTAGACCAGGGTAGGCAGGGTCTGCATCATGTCGAGGATGGGATGCAGCACGGCGTAGAGCCTGGGCCGGTGCGCCGCCATTACGCCGAGGGGAATGCCGATGGCCATGGCGATGGCGGCCGACCACAGCACCAGCGAGACCGTCTTCATCGTGTTGGCCCAATAGCCCTGGTTCCAGATGAACAGGCAGCCCAGGAAGACGAACAGGCACAGGCCCCAGGAACGGTGCCGCCACCAAGCAAAGGCGAGGACGAGGAGGATAATGACGATGGGCGGCGGATATGTCAGGAGCACGGATGTGCCGCTGACCGTCTTTTCAATCCCGATACGAAGCGGATCGAACAGCCAGGTCGTGCAGTATTTCTGCAGAAACTCGATGACGAGCTGCATGAACTTGCCGAATGGCAGCTTCGTATCAGTCACCCAATCGAACATTCTTTCCCCCGCGCTATGCCCTGGGACATCGGGCTCCGCCGTGGCCCGACCACGACAGGTTCCGGCCGCCCCCTGCGTCATCATTGCTAGAGCAAAGCGCGTTTAGACGGAAACGCCTGCCTGCTCTAACTCTTTGGTTCGACGCGTCTTTACGATTCTTGGCATAACCGCCAAAACGCAAAACGCTCCAGGCCAAAGCGCGTTCAAACAGAACCGCACTTTTGCTCCACCCCCCCTGTTCGGGCGCGTCTATGCGGTTCCCGGCCAGGCCGCCAAATCGCAAAACGCCATTGCCCCATAGAAAGCATGGTTTTGTCGAAGGCCGATCTTGCGTCGGCTCGGCTCGGCGATCCGGCGGGGCATTCCCCGCCGGGCTTTCACTCAGATTTAAGTCGGAAGGGATGGCCGGCCTCAGAGGCCGAGGCTCTTCTTTACGGCATCGATGCCGGGCTGGCCGTCGAGGGTGGTCACGCCGGCAAGCCAGGCATCGAGCACACCCGGATTGGCCTTGAGGTATTTCTCGGCAGCAGCCTTACCTTCCATGCCGTCACCGGTGATCATCTGCATCACCTTGTTCTCGAGATCGACGTTGAATTTAAGGTTGGAGACGAACTTGCCGGCGTTGGGACATTCCTCGGCCCAGCCCGCCCGCTCATTGGTATAGACCTTGGCTGCCCCGAAATTCGGGCCGAAGGTCTCGTCGCCGCCGGTCAGATACTGGATCTTGAAATTGACGTTCATCGGATGCGGCGCCCAGCCGAGGAAGACGATGTCCTCGCCGCGAGCGATGGAGCCCTGGACTTGGGCGAGCATGCCCTGTTCGGAGGACTCGACGAGCTGGAACTCCTTCAGGCCGCTCTTGTTGCCGTCGATCAGGCTCTGCACCAACCGGTTGCCATCATTGCCGGGCTCGATGCCGTAGATCTTGCCCTGCAACTGCTCCTTGAACTTGGCGATGTCGCCGAAATCCTTCAGGCCCTTGTCATAGGTCGCCTGCGGCACCGCCAGCGTGTATTTGGCACCTTCCGGCAGATTGGCACCGGTTTCGACCACCGATTTGTCGGCGATATAGGCCTTGCGGTCATTCTCCATGCTCGGCTGCCAATTGCCGAGGAAAACGTCGATATCCTTGCTCTTCATCGAAGCATAGGTGACGGGGACGCTGAGGACCGTGGTCGTCGGGGTATAGCCGAGGCCTTCGAGGATGCGGGAGGCGATAGCCGTCGTCGAGGTGATGTCGGTCCAGCCCACATCCGCGAACTTCACCGTCTTGCAGGCTTCCGCATCGCCCGCGAAGGCAGCACCAGTGCCCAGGCCGATGGCCAGCGCGGCGCCCGCAATGATTCTACCAAGTCCCGTCATTTCATTTCTCCCGGAAAACACCGAAGGCCGAATCTGGGTTAACCCAGTTCGTCTTGTCTTTGTTAACCCCTCCCGGCCCCCAAGGGGACCGAACTCTTGCCACGGAGGCCTTCCCCTATGGCAATTCAGCACGAAAGACAGTGCTTGTCCCGTGAATTTACGGCGCTGGATGACACCGACGGCACGAAGCTACCCACCCGCGTCCAAGCCGATTTGCATCGATCCCGCAACGCTATGATATGGGCACTTTATTGATTGAACATATAATCAATTAAATCTGCATCCCGTGGATTTTGAATGCGCGCAAGCGACATTCTGTGTCACACCAGCGCCACTTTTCCGATCCGTGATGCAATGCAATATTCAAGCGATTTGCTTTTTCATTCGGCAGTCCCACAGCTGCCGCTCCCTGCCCGGCCCTCGTGAAGGACTCACCCCATGCTCAAGAACAAAGCTGCCGTCGTCACCGGCTCGACGTCGGGAATCGGCCTCGGCATCGCGCGCGCCCTGGCGCGCGAAGGCGCCAACGTCATGCTCAACGGGCTGGGCGACGCCGCCGAGATCGAGAAGACCCGGGCTGGCATCGAGGCCGAGTTCGGCGTCAAGGCCCTGTTCTCGCCGGCCAATCTGATGGAACCGGCCGCGGTGAAAGGGCTGGTCGGCGCGGCCGAGGCCGCCTTCGGCGCGGTCGACATCCTGGTCAACAATGCCGGCATCCAGTTCGTCTCGCCGATCGACGAATTCCCCGACGACAAATGGGAGGCGATCATCCGCCTCAACCTGCTCGCCTCCTTCTACGCCATCAAGGCCGCCTTGCCGGGCATGAAGAAGAAGGGTTGGGGCCGCATCATCAACACCGCCTCGGCCCATTCACTGGTCGCCTCCCCCTTCAAATCGGCCTATGTCGCTGCCAAGCACGGCATTGCCGGCCTGACCAAGACGGTGGCGCTGGAGGTGGCGCAGCAGAAGATCACCGTCAACGCCATCTCGCCCGGCTATGTCTGGACGCCGCTGGTCGAGGCGCAGATCCCCGACACCATGAAGGCGCGCAACATGACGGCCGAACAGGTCAAGAACGACGTGATGCTGGGAGGCCAGCCGACCAAGGAATTCGTCACCATCGACCAGGTCGCCTCCCTTGCCGTCTATCTGTGCTCGGATGCCGCGGCGAGCATCACTGGCGCCAACCTGTCGATGGACGGCGGCTGGACCGCGGCATGAGCCAGCCTCCCAAGACCTCCGCCGCCAAACCCGTCAATCTGGCGCTGCAGGGCGGGGGAGCCCATGGTGCCTTCACCTGGGGCGTGCTCGATGCGTTGCTCGAGGACGGCCGCCTCGAGATCAAGGCCATCACCGGCACCAGCGCCGGGGCCATGAATGCGGTTGTCTTCGCCGAAGGCTATCTCGAAGGCGGGGCGCCGGGCGCCCGCCAGCAACTCGAGACCTTCTGGCGCGAGATCAGCCGCAAGGGCCGGCTGTCGCCGCTGCGTCGCCCACTGCTGGAGCGCTTCATGGCCGGCTGGTCGCTGGAAGATTCGCCCGGCATGGCCCTGTTCGAGAATTGGAGCCGGCTGTTCAGCCCCTATGACACCAATCCGCTCAATCTCAATCCGCTGCGCGATTTCATCGCCGAGTTGATCTCCTTCGACAAGCTCAAGGCGAGCGAGGCGATCAAGCTGTTCGTCTCCGCAACCAATGTGCGCAGCGGTCATATCCGCATCTTCGAGAATGCCGAGCTGAACGCCGATGTGGTGATGGCTTCGGCCTGCCTGCCCCAGATCTTCCAGGCCGTCGAGATCGGCGGACAGGCCTATTGGGATGGCGGCTATCTCGGCAACCCGGCCCTGTTCCCGCTGCTCGACGACGGTACGCCCGATGACACCATCCTGGTGCAGATCAACCCGGTGCTGGTGCGCGAGGTGCCGCAGACGGCCGGCGCCATCGCCAATCGTCTCAACGAGATCACCTTCAACGCCTCCCTCGTCGGCGAATTGCGTGCCATCGCCATGATGCAGCGCCGTGCCCGGGGCGCCGACCGTTTCGGCGACATCCGCCTGCATCGCGTCGCGCTGAGCCCGAAGGAAGGGCTGAATGCCACCTCCAAGCTCAACACCGAATGGGATTTCCTGATCTTTCTGCGCGACCAGGGCCGCAGGGCGGGGAAGAGCTTCCTCACCCGACATTTCGATGCCATCGGCACGACGGCGACACTCGATCTCGAAGCCATGCTGGGCTGAGCGGAGGCGACGCCGCCTGCCCGGGACGCAGTCCTGACATGCCGGCCCGCCCCTTGATTTTGGGACGGAGTCCGGCACAATGCCGCCCATTCGCAGGCTTGAACACTGCGACCGAGGAGGCCACGCCCTCCCCCATGATGGGTTTGATGTCCGGGACGGCCCGGGCCCTTTTAAGAGGAGGGCCTGATGGCCTGGGTCTATCTTGTTATCGCCGGCATCTTCGAAGTGGTGTGGGCCTTCTACATGAAACAGTCGGAAGGCTTTTCGAAGCTGGTGCCGACCGTGATCACCTTCGTCACAATGGCCATCAGCTTCGGCCTGCTGTCGATCTCGATGCGCAGCCTGCCACTCGGCACCGCCTATACGATCTGGACCGGTATCGGCGCCGTCGGCGCCTTCATCGTCGGCGTGCTCGTGCTCGGCGAACAGGCCAACGCCATGCGCATCGTCGCCGCTGCCCTGATCGTCACCGGCCTGACCATGATGAAACTGTCGACACCGGCCTGACTTCTTGTCGGAGCGCGGACATCGCGAAATGCTCGCATGTCGCTGTGGAGTCCGCGCTCCATTTCTCTCAGATCAGAACCTGCGTGCCGATCTCCACCACTCGGTTGGAGGGGATGGAGAAATAGTCACTGGCATCGTCGGCGTTGCGGGCAAGGATCATGTAGAGCCTGCGCTGCCAGCGCCACATCAACGGCTGCGCCCCGCCGCGCAAATGCCGGCGCGACAGGAAGAAGGAGGTATCCATGATGTCGAAGGACCAGCCGGCCCTGCGGCTGAGCGCCAACGCCTTGGGCACATTCGGGCTTTCCATATAGCCGAACTGCACATGCATCTTGGTGAAGGAGGCCGAGATCTCTTCGAGGGTGATGCGGCCGCCACCCGCAACCACCGGTTCCTCCACGGTCTGGATGGTGAGGATCGCCACCTTCTCATGCAGGGCCTTGTAGTGCTTGAGGCTGTGCAGGAGCGCAGTGGGGGCGTAGTCGGGATCGCTGGTCAGGAAGATCGCCGTACCCGGCACGCGGGCGACCGAGCCCTTCTCCAGGCTCTTGACGATGGTCATCAGCGGCACCTCGGTGCGCCGTGTCTTCTCCAGCACCAGCCGGGTGCCGCGCCGCCAGGTGATCATCAGGATCATCAGGGCCGCCGCGATCATCAGCGGCACCCAGCCGCCATCATGCACCTTGAGCAGATTGGCGGAGAGGAAGACGAGATCGATCAACAGGAAGGGCGCGATCACCAGGGCCGCGGCCAAGGCCGACCAGCGCCAGACCTTCCAGATTACCAGGAAGGCCATCATCGCCGTCACCACCATGGTCGTCGTCACGGCGATGCCATAGGCCGACGCCAGGCGCGAGGAACTCTCGAAGGCCAGCACCAGGATCAGCACACCGACCAGCAGGATGCCGTTGACCTGGGCGATATAGATCTGGCCCGACTGGTGCTCGGAGGTATGCGCCACCTTCATGCGCGGCAGGAGGCCGAGTTGGATGGCCTGGCGCGTCAACGAATAGGCCCCGGTGATCACCGCCTGGCTCGCGATGATGGTGGCGATCGTCGCCAGAACCACCATCGGCACCAGGAAGAGCGGGTTCTGCGGCACCAGCATGTAGAAGGGGTTGGCGAGAATTTCCGGAGATGGATTGCTCAGCACCAGCGCGCCCTGGCCGAGATAGTTCAGCGCCAGCGAGGGCAGCACCAGCGTCATCCAGGCCATCTGGATCGGCTTGCGGCCGAAATGGCCGAGATCGGCATAGAGCGCCTCGGCCCCGGTGACCGCCAGGAACACCGCACCAAGCGCCACGAAACCGATATGGCCGTGGCTGAGCATGAATTCCACGGCATGCCAGGGATTGAAGGCTGCGAGGATCACCGGCGCATCCTTGATGTGCCATAGGCCCGCCAGGCCCATCACCACGAACCACAGCGCCATGATCGGCCCGAAGAAGGCGCCGACACGGGCGGTGCCATGGCTTTGCACCGCAAACAGCCCCACGATGATCGCCACGGTAATCGGCACCACAAAGGGATCGAAGGCCGGCGTCACCAGCTTCATGCCCTCCACCGCCGAAAGC
Source organism: Labrys sp. F242 (assembly GCF_057813875.1). Classification (NCBI taxonomy): domain Bacteria; kingdom Pseudomonadati; phylum Pseudomonadota; class Alphaproteobacteria; order Hyphomicrobiales; family Xanthobacteraceae; genus Labrys; species Labrys sp. F242. The sequence continues at coordinate 466,791 of NZ_JBVASG010000002.1, forward strand.
ACGGACACAGCGGGCGTCAGGATGGCGTCGCCATAGAACATGGCCGCCCCGATGGTGCCGAGCAGCAAGAGTACGGTGCCGGAGCGCCCGAGCGCGCGCTGGGCCAGCGCCATCAGCGTGAGTGTGCCGCCCTCGCCCTTATTGTCGGCCCTGAGCAGCAGCAGCACATATTTGAGCGTGACGATGACGATGAGCGCCCACAGGATCAGTGAAATCACGCCGAGCACCGCTTCCTGGCTCATCAGCCTGCCGCCCTCGGTCGCCGCATGCAGCGCCTCGCGGAAGGCATAGAGCGGGCTGGTGCCGATATCGCCATAAACGACGCCGATCGAGCCGAGCGTCAGCGCCCAGAAGCCATTGCCACGGCTGCTGGCTTCCTCGCCGGTGTCGGCGCTATGCGTAAGCCCCATACGGGCCTCCGTTGGATAATGTCGGAGTTGGGTAGAGTGACGATCAAGAGCGCGAATGCCCTCGTCAGGCAAGCCCATCCCCCGTTTGTGCAGTGCAACAAACGCGCTCTCTTACACTTTCCCGGCTTTGCGGCATAGGGGACCTGCAGCGCCGCATAGCAGATCTGCTTCTTGGCTGCTCAGGCAATACACCGTCCTCGTGAAGGCAGGAAAATAGCGCGTGCGCGATGCATCGCCCTGCCTTCAGACCCTGAAGGCTCTCAGATCAGCACCTGCGTACCGATCTCCACCACCCGGTTGGACGGAATGGAGAAATAGTCGCTGGCATCGTCGGCATTGCGGGCGAGGATCATGTAGAGCCGGCGCTGCCAGCGCCACATGCTCGGATGCTTGCCGCCGCGCAAATGCCGGCGCGACAGGAAGAAGGAGGTGGACATGATGTCGAAGGACCAGCCGGCCTTGCGGCACAGCGCCAGGGCCTTGGGCACGTTCGGGCTTTCCATATAGCCGAACTGTACCTTCATCTTGGTGAAGGAAGCCGAGATCTCCTCGATCGAAACCCGCCCGCCCCCCGGCACGATCGGATCGTCCGTGGTCTCGATGGTCAGGATCGCCACCTTCTCGTGCAGCGCCTTATAGTGTTTGAGGCTGTGCAGCATGGCGGTCGGGGCATAGTCGGGATCGCTGGTCAAGAAGATAGCCGTGCCCGGCACACGGGCAACCGAGCCCTTCTCCAGGCTCTTGACGATGGTCATCAGCGGCACTTCGGTGCGCCGCGTCTTCTCCATCACCAGCCGGGTACCGCGTCGCCAGGTCACCATCAGGGTGATCAGCCCAAGGGCGATCAGGATGGGCAGCCAGGCTCCTTCGAACAATTTGAGCAGATTGGCCCCGAGGAAAATCAAATCGATACACAGGAAGGGCACGATGATCGCTGCCGCTGCCCAGGGCTTCCACAGCCAGACCCGCCAGATCACCACGAAGGCGAGAATGGCATCCACCACCATGGTCGTGGTCACGGCGATGCCATAGGCCGAGGCGAGGCGCGAGGAGCTTTCGAACACCAGTACGAGCAGCACGACGCCGGCGAGCAGGATGCCGTTGACCTGCGCGATGAAGATCTGGCCCGACTGGTGTTCCGACGTATGCGAGATGCGCACGCGGGGCACCAGGCCGAGCTGAACGGCCTGCCGGGTCAACGAAAAGGTGCCGGTGATCACCGCCTGGCTGGCGATGCTGGTGGCGATCGTTGCCAGGATCACCAGCGGCACGACGAAATAGGGCGAGGCCGGCACCAGGCGATAGAACGGGTTCTCGAGCGCACTGAAATCGTTGAGCACCAGCGCGCCCTGGCCGAGATAGTTGAAAGTCAGCGCCGGCAGAACCAGGCTGAGCCAGGCTGTCTGGATCGGCTTGCGCCCGAAATGGCCGAGATCGGCATAAAGCGCCTCACCACCGGTGACGGCCAGGAACACGGCTCCCAGCGTGACGAACCCGATATGGCCGTGAGTGAGCAGGAATTCGGCGGCGTAAAAGGGATTGATCGCCGCGATGATGCTGGGATGCTGCAGGAAATTGATGAAGCCGATGACGCCGATCAGCGTGAACCATACAGCCATGATCGGACCGAAAAGGGCGCCGACCCGGGCGGTGCCATGGCTCTGCACCAGGAAGAGGGCGACGATGATAACGAGCGTCAGCGGTACCACGAAGACATCGAAACCAGGCGCCACCAGCTTGAGGCCTTCCACCGCCGACAACACCGAGACGGCCGGGGTGATCATCGCGTCGCCGTAGAACATCGAGGCGCCGACGATGCCGAGCAGCACGATGGGCGCGCCGGTACGGCCGAGGGCGCGCTGGGCCAGCGCCATCAGCGTGAGCGTGCCGCCCTCGCCCTTGTTGTCGGCGCGCAGCAGCAGCAGCACATATTTGAGCGTGACGATGATGATCAGCGCCCACAAAATCAGCGAGATCACACCGAGCACGGCGGCGGAAGTGACGTTCTTGCCGCCATCGGTGGCAGCATGGGCGGCTTCGCGAAAGGCATAGAGGGGGCTCGTACCGATATCGCCATAGACGACGCCGATAGAGCCAAGCGTCAACGCCGCAAAGCCGCCGCTATGCTTGTGTTCCGTGGTGTCTTCGCCATTCTCGACGGCGTTCGCGAGCCCCATGCGGGCAACTCCGTTTTGACCTGTTGGGATGGTTTCGATCGGTCGATCGCCACAAATGCGATCTTCGCTCTCCAAAATGCGGCATTCCGGAGCGTTCCACTCCAGAGGCCGCCGATCACATCAGGGCCGAACGGCAAATGGCGACACGCCGATCGAACGCAGGATATCCACCAAGATACGCTATCTGGGGGCTGGGCCTCATACACTCTTCTGCCGGACGGGCATAGAGGGCTGCAACCCCTTTGACCAACAACTCCCCAGTCAATCGGTCTGAGACAAGGCGCAACCTACAATCTTCCGGCGTGCATCATCGCGAAGGCGACACATCCTGTGACGGTTTCGGACAAGCCGATTCGATTGCGATCGGCTACCTATCTCTTATGCGACGCCGCGTCGCATTCGGAACAGCTTCTCTCTTAATTTTTCCGCAACCACCGCATTCCACGCAGCTACTGCTAAGAAAGTTATTTTCATTTCCGTGAAAATATGTCTCAACTGAGCAGAACAACCGCCCCAGAGGGAACCAGCATGGCCCAAGACCCGAAAAAGCCACTGAGCGACATTGAAATCGCGCGTCAAGCCAAGATGCAGCGCATCGAGGCGATTGCCGAGAAAGCCGGCATTCCCGACGAAGCCTTCGAGCCCTATGGCAAGCATATCGCCAAGATCGATCTCGACAAGATCCCCGGCCTGCAGGATCGTCCCGACGGCAAGCTGATCCTGGTCACCGCCATCAACCCGACCCCGGCCGGCGAAGGCAAGACCACCACCACTGTCGGCCTCGGCGACGGCCTCGCCCGCATCGGCCGGAAGACCATGATCTGCCTGCGCGAGCCCTCGCTCGGCCCCTGCTTCGGCGTGAAGGGCGGCGCGGCCGGCGGCGGATATGCCCAGATCGTGCCGATGGAGCAGATCAACCTGCACTTCACCGGCGACTTCCACGCCATCACCTCGGCGCATAATCTGCTGTCGGCGATGATCGACAACCACATTTATTGGGGCAATGCGCTCGGCATCGACACCCGCCGCGTCACCTGGCGCCGCGTGCTCGACATGAACGACCGCTCGCTGCGCGCCATCAATTCCTCGCTCGGCGGCGTTTCCAACGGCTTCCCGCGCGAAGACGGCTTCGACATCACCGTGGCCTCCGAAGTCATGGCCGTGTTCTGCCTCGCCAAGGATCTGGCCGATCTCGAGGCGCGCCTCGGCAAGATGATCGTCGGCTATACCCGCGACAAGAAGGCGATCACGGCCGCCGACATCAAGGCCTCCAGCGCCATGACGGTGCTGCTCAAGGACGCGCTGAAGCCCAATCTGGTACAGACGCTGGAAGGCAACCCCGCCTTCGTGCATGGCGGCCCCTTCGCCAATATCGCCCATGGCTGCAACTCGGTGACCGCGACCCGGGCCGGTCTCAAGCTCGCCGACTATGTGGTGACCGAAGCTGGCTTCGGCGCCGATCTCGGTGCCGAAAAGTTCTTCGACATCAAGTGCCGCAAGGCCGGCCTTACCCCGGCTGCCGTGGTGATCGTCGCCACCGTGCGCGCCCTCAAGATGCATGGCGGCGTGCCGAAGGACCAGCTCGGCAAGGAGAATCTGGAAGCCTTGCGCAAGGGTCTGGCCAATCTCGGCCGCCATGTCGAGAATGTGCGCAAATTCGGCGTATCGGCCATCGTCGGCATCAACCACTTCATTGCCGACACGCCGGCCGAGCATGAGCTCATCGCCCAGGTCTGCAAGGAACAGTTCGGCGTCGACGCGGTGGTCTGCAGCCACTGGGCCGAGGGCTCGAAGGGCACCGAGGAGCTCGCGCGCCGCGTGGTGGCGCTGGCCGAGGCACCGCATCCGCTCGACGGCCGCGGCTTCCGCACCCTCTACCCGGACGAGATGCCCCTCTGGGACAAGATGAAGATGATCGCCAAGGAGATCTATCGCGCCTCGGACATCATCGCCGACCAGAAGGTGCGCGACCAGTTCAAGGACATCGAGGCCGCCGGCTTCGGCCATCTGCCGATCTGCGTGGCCAAGACGCAATACTCCTTCTCGACCGATCCGAACCACCGTGGTGCGCCTGTCGATCATGTCGTGCCGATCCGCGAAGTGCGCCTGTCCGCCGGCGCCGGCTTCCTGGTGGTGGTCTGCGGCGAGATCATGACCATGCCAGGCCTGCCACGCGTGCCCTCGGCGGAATTCATCCGCCTCGACACCAAGGGCCAGATCGAAGGCCTGTTCTGAGCCAGCATTTGCCATGCCGGTCGTTTGGTGCGACCGGCATGGCAACTCCGGCTCGAGCAACGTTTCCACGTGTGCCCTCAGCCTCCGACACGGGCTTCGTTCAGGCCATGGGCGGCGTCTGGCAGGTTGCATCGATCAGTTGCAAAACAAGAGGTGGCCAAGCGGATGAAAGCATCAGCATCTGCGATGCCTTCCCGTACTGCCATACCCCACCAGCCATGAAAAACCCCGCGGTCCAGTGAACCGCGGGGTTGGTATTTTCAATCGTTGCAGGCGTAAGAACTACCTGGGAAGCTCAAGCTTCCGACTGTGCCAGGATCGTTCGGCACAGCGTGGTTCCCACCTCAATATTCACGATAATACCGGCGGGGACGTTCACGATAACCCCAGCCGCCGTCACCACGCCAACCACCACCACGCCGGTAACCGTAGCCGTAGCCGCGGTCACGAACACAGCCATAAGGGGAGCGGTGCATTCCATAGGGGCACAAACGACGAGCTTGCTGGACGAGGCCGTTGTCAGCCTGTGATTGCGCGGCTGGTGCCATCGGCATTGCCGAGGCCAGCTGCGGAGCAAACATCATGCTTCCGGCGGCCAGGCCAGCTGCCATAAACAGCTTCAAGGATAGTTTCATAGCTGCCTCCCTCAATTTCAATATTCAATGTCTAGCAGCATGATCTGAATGCAAGGTGAACAGAGGGGGCTATGCGGGAAACCGGCGCTCTGCTCTCATGCTCTCCTTGCCGATTTCTGATGACGCGCCGGCAATTAATCAGCAGCTGTCGTACTGAGTCGGCAGGGGACGGCCGGTCTAAAGACCGGCCCACCCGGAGGGCCTAGAGCCGGCTCTTCTTGAAGCCCAGTTCGTAAACCTGCCAGGCGAGCACGGCCAGCATGGCGACTGTGACGATCCAACGGCCGTAGACCGGCAGCAGATGGTCGCTGAGAATCGGCGAAAAGATCTGGAAATAGGCTGCGGCGGGCAGGATGAGCGCCAGCTGCGCCGGCCGCCCCAGATCGTTGTAGCGCTTGGCGCCGACGAAATAGATACAGACCGAGACCAGCACCATCACCACATAGAGCACGTCGATCGCGAACAGCGACAAATAATAGGGGATCGTCATCAGCCTGGTATGTTCGCGCGCGACCTCGTCGACCAGGGCTTCGGCCGCCGCCGGATTGCGCGGCAGGACATGGTTCAGCCCAAAGGCTGCTGCCACCAGCGCAACCAGGATCAAGGCCAGCACCGCCATGCCACGCCACCAAGTCTGCCTGTTGATGCTACCCTTGTCGTCACGAAACAGGAAACGGGCGCTGTGAGCGCCCAATAGACCAGCCATATCTCCTCCGCAGCCTGCCATCCCGCCGGCTTCTAGAGCAAAGCGCGTTTAAACGGAAACGCTGCTTTACTCTCGCTGTGTGGTTCCAAGCCAATCCAATGGATTGGCCAGAGCGTCTTTGCGGTTCTTGGCGATGCCGCCAAATCGCAAAACACTCTATTCGACCACGCCGACGAAAGGCAGCTGACGATAGGAATGGGCGACATCCATGCCGTAGCCGACCACGAACAGATCGGGGCACTCGAAACCGATGAAATCGGCCTTGATGTTGACGGCGCTCTTGCCTGGCTTGTCGAGCAGCACGCAGCTCAGCACCTGCTTGGCGCCACGCGCGGCGAGCAGGTCCTTGGCGAAAGCCAGGGTGCGGCCCGATTCGAGGATGTCGTCGACCAGGAGGATGTTGCGCCCGCGCACGTCGCTTTCGACGTCATGCAGAATGTTCACCGTGCCGGTCGACACGGTCGCTTCGCGATAGCTCGACAGATGCACGAATTCCACCTCGGGCGCCATGCCCGCTTCGTGCATGGCCCGAAGGAGATCGGCCGCAAACACGAAGGAGCCTTTCAGCACCGCCACCACGAGCAGATTCTCGAGATTGCGTGCCTTGATCTCCTGCACCAGCGACGCATTGCGCTTGGCGATCGTCTCGGCGTCGAACAAAACTTTGATATTACGCGACGTGGCCATCGAACTCCTCATTTCTGCCGGCACCATAACCGCAGGAGGGCATGGGCGACAATGGCGTTGGAGTCCCGTCCACCGGCCACCCACAGGCGCCCGATCGCAACGGCCCAACGTCATCGGGAGGCGCATGGGATAAGGGGGATCTCGCGAAGGTTAAATTCGTTGTCATTTCGTTAACGTTAACACCTCGTTAACGCCCTCCCGGCAGAGTGCAGCCGAGGCGGTCGGGGCCGTCTTGGGGAGATTCTGTCTTGGTTCGGTTCGAGAATGTGGGATTGCGCTACGGGATGGGCCCGGAAGTGCTGCGCGACGTCAGTTTCGACCTGCCCGCCAATTCCTTCCAGTTTCTCACCGGTCCTTCCGGCGCCGGCAAGACCACGCTGCTGCGCCTGCTCTTCCTCACGCTCAAGCCAACCCGCGGCCTCATCCACACCTTCGATCAGGAAGTGACGACCCTCTCCAAGCACGCACTTGCCGAGACGCGGCGGCGTATCGGCATCGTCTTCCAGGATTTCCGCCTGCTCGATCACCTCACCACCTACGAGAACATCGCCCTGCCCCTGCGCGTTCAGGGCCAGGATGAGGCGCGCTACCGGCCCGAAGTGGTCGAATTGCTGCATTGGGTCGGCCTCGGCGAACGCATGCATGTGCTCCCCCCGGTGCTGTCGGGCGGCGAGAAGCAGCGCGCCGCCATCGCGCGCGCCTTGATCGTGCGCCCCGAACTGCTGCTCGCCGACGAGCCGACGGGCAATGTCGATCCCGCTTTGGCACGTCGCCTGCTGCGCCTGTTCATCGAACTCAACCGTTCCGGCACCTCGGTGGTGATCGCCACCCATGACGAGAGCCTGATGGAGCTCTTCCCCGCTCGCCGCCTGCGCCTCGAGGACGGCCATGTCACGGTGCAGGAGCCGGCGTCATGGTCTTGAACGACAGAGCGCAGCCTGCCGGCCGGCGCGCGGAGACACTGATCCGCCCCGCGGCTCCGATCGTGCCGTCGGGCTCGATCGCCGGGCGCTCTTTGATGGCCGTGGTGGCGATCATGACCTTCCTGGTCGCCCTCACGGCCGGCGGCGTGCTGCTGATCGCGGGCGCCGCCGCCGATTGGGGCTCGCAGATTTCCCGCGAGGTCACCATCCAGGTTCGCCCCGTGGAGGGCCGCGACATCGAAGCCGAGATCGCCAAGGCCGTCGTCGCCGCCCGCGCCACCGAAGGGATCAGCGACGTGCAGGTCTATTCGCGCGAGGAAACCGAGCGCATGCTGGTGCCCTGGCTCGGCGAAGGCCTCGACATGGGCGACCTGCCGATCCCGCGCCTCATCGTGGTGAAGATCACCCCGGGCAGCCTGCCGGACTTCGCCACGCTGAAGAAGACGCTGACCGAGACCGTGGCCGGCGCCAGCCTCGACGATCACCGCTTCTGGATCGCGCGCCTGGCGGCCATGGCCCGGGCCATGGTGCTGGCAGGCCTCGCCATCCTCGTGCTGATGGTCATCGCCACGGCCCTGTCGGTGGTGTTCGCCACCCGCGGCGCCATGGCTGGGAACAAGGACGTGGTGGAGGTGCTGCATTTCGTCGGCGCCCATGACAGCTTCATCGCCAACGAATTCCAGCGCCATTTCCTCTGGCTCGGCCTCAAGGGCGGGCTGATCGGGGGCGGTGGGGCGGCACTGACCTTCCTCGTCGCCCATATGCTCGCCTCCCGCTTCACCGCCACCGCGGCGGGCGACCAGATGGAGGCCCTGTTCGGCTCCTTCAACATGGACTGGCGCGGCTATGCCGCCATCGTCGCGGCAGTCGCGCTCATTGCCATCATCACCGGCGTCACCTCGCGCATGACGGTTCACCGTGTGCTGCGAGGACACATATAGGGGTTATCCATGAGCGTCTGGCAGGGCTCCGCGCCTATTCCGCTACACACCCGCGCCGCCGACCCCATTTTTGCCCAAACCATCCGCAAGAATTTCGGCTACGGCAGATTGGCCAGGTTTGACAAACTGGTATGGGCGCGTCCGATGCGGCAGGCCTCGGCGATCACTGGCATGGTTTCCCCGGCCCAGGCGGAGCACCCGCCGAAGCGGCCACGGCGCTGGCTGCGCTGGATCCTGGAGATCACCGGTGCCTGCCTGCTGTTCTTTACCGCGGCCGTGGTGACGGATTTCGCCTATTTCGTCTCCAGCCTGCAGAACCAGACGCCCAACCCTGCCGTGAGGGCCGATGGCATCATCGCTCTCACCGGCGGCGCCGACCGCATCAGCGAGGCTTTCGACCTGCTCAATCAGGGTCGCGCCAAGCGCCTTCTCATCACCGGCGTCAACAAGGCAACCAGCCAGCAGGCCCTGGCCGGGCACACGGCCGGCGGTGTCGAGGTGCTCGATTGCTGCGTGGATATCGACCGCAATGCCCTCAACACCCTCGGCAATGCCCTGGAAACGGCACGCTGGGTGCGCGACAAGCAGTTCAAATCGATCATCGTGGTGACCTCGAACTATCACATGCCGCGTTCGCTCTTGGAACTGCGCCGGGTGCTGCCGGATACCACCCTGATCGCCTATCCCGTGATCTCGCAAAATCTCAAGCTCGATTCCTGGTGGATGGATCCGGTCAGCGTCCGCCTGCTGCTGTCGGAATATGTGAAATATGCGAGCGCCACCTTCCAGCTCCGGATGGAACGGGCCACGGCGGACAGGGTTACGGCGCGAGCCGAATGAGGAGCGTTTCGAAGGAAATATCTTGCGCTCTTCAATGCCAGAAAACCGCTGGTGTCACCGACATTTGAAACAGGGAGCCATGCCATGCGCTTCACCAGAACGATATGCATTCGTTTGCTGGCGGCGACTTTTCCGTTGTTCCTCGGTGTCGCGGCACAGGCCGATGCCAAGGAGGGTGCGCTCGAGGCAACCGTTACCGGAAACGACCAGCAGGTCGGTTTCCGCGCGGCCGTCATGAAGCAGGCGATCAAGTATAATCTTGCAGGCTCAGCCAAGAACGAAGCCGACGAAATCGTTCACTTTACCCTGCAGGGCGACAAAAAGCGGATCGACGCAGCCCTTGCGACCATTCGAAAAGGCACCAAGAGATCATCCGGAATCAACGTCGCCACAAAGCCTGCGGCGGTGGACCCCGCCCTGAATTCATTCACGATCGTGGATTGGACGTCGTCGAGCCGAAATATCACCAATAAATACACGCTCGTCTTCAAACGACGGACAGACGACACGGTGATTTCAAAAAAGGACGTCAAGGCGGAGTGGCATCAGATACTCGAAAACACCCTCGCCCCCGAGGACAGGCAGAAACTCCGGCCCGATGACTGACGCTTGCAGCACCATGCGTCGACCTGTTGAATAGCTGCCAGTCCAGGCGGAAAATTCGTTGGATCCAGCCAATCCCCGGCGGGCGAAGTGGCGGATTTCGCTCCCTTGCAAATGGCTGCTATGACGGCATCGTCGTCGGCGCTCGATCCGCTATTCGGGCAGTGGCGCTATCTGTCGGACCACGGTGGAAGAAGGAGGCAGGCGCCGACAATTCTGCTATAGCCGCTGCAGCATCCCTCGAATGACCCCACTCCATGCTCGTCCTGCGCTCGCTCCTGTTCAACCTGGCCTTCTATGTCAACATCGTCCTGTGGATGATTCTGGCGCTACCGACTCTACTGATGCCGCGCCCTGCTCTGCTCTGGATCGTGAAGAGCTGGGCGCGGGTGAACATCTTCCTGATGCGCCATATCGCCGGCATCACCTGCGAGATTCGCGGGCGGGAGAATTTGCCGCCCGGGCCGGTTCTGGTCGCGGCCAAGCACCAGTCCACTTGGGACATCTTCGCCATGTTCCTCGTGTGCGAGGACCCCTGCTACGTGCTCAAGCGCGAACTGATGTGGCTGCCCATCTTCGGCTGGCTCGCCGCCAAGGCGCAGATGATCGCCGTCAACCGGGGGGCCCGCTCCAAGGCCATGAAGCAGATGAAGGCGGATGGCGAGCGCGAACTCGCCCGAGGCCGCCAGATCGCCATCTTCCCCGAAGGCACCCGCCGGGCGCCCGGCGCCGAGCCAGCCTACAAATATGGCGTGGTCTATCTCTACAGCGAGTTCAATGTGCCCTGCGTCCCCGTGGCGCTCAATTCCGGCCATTTCTGGCCGCGGCGCCAATTCATCCGCCAGCCGGGCAGGCTGGTGATGGAGATCCTGCCCGCCATTCCGGCCGGCCTGGACAAGGCCGCCTTCTTCGATCGCCTGGTTGATGATATCGAGACAGCCTCGGACCGGCTCCTGGCTGAAGCCCAGGGCCAAAGCGTTTTGCTATTTGACGAAGTCAGCTAGGGTCGCAAAGACGTTTCTGGCCAACCCGTTGCTTTGGCTTGGAAACAAGGAGCTGAAGCAATTGGGCGTTTCGCCACGGACACCGTTGCTCTAAGCATCGGATCCGATTTCGGCATCGTGTCCGACGCTGTAGGTTATTGTTATCACATCGTTTTCGCCGAAAATCGGCATCCCCTTTTCGGCACGATGCTCCAGGTGAGGCGGAACAAACCCGAATCGCTTGACGCCGCAATGCGCGATGTTCTAGATTTGTTCCATGACACAGATCGCGATTCGTTCTCGTTCTCAGCCCGATCACCGCCTGTGTACGACGCTGGCCGCATTGGGCCGCGACGCACCGGCAGCGGCATCACGTTTCCGTCGCTGGGTCGGTATTTCAGGCCGTTCCTATCTGGTCTCGGTCTATCCGATCTCCCAATGCCCCGATTATGTCGATGCCGTCTTGATCGCGGTCGGTGCAGGCGGCGCCTGCGTATGGATCGGCGAGGCCGGTCAAGGTGGCGATGACCTTGCCGCCACGCTCGCGGCCGCCGCCCAGGCCGGCGCCTGCGAAGTTCACGTGCATCTCCTGGCGGGGAACCCGGCAGCACGGGCCGCAGCCATTCGCGATCTCGACGGCCGGCACTGACAAGCCCTCCGTGAATATGGGTTCGGCCTTCGTCGGCTAAAGCAAGACGCTTTAGCCCCCCAAACTTCTTTGCCACCAGACCGACGGATTTTCCTGGCGCTGCCGTTCAAGCAGAGTCCCTTCGCGCCGAATGCCCGCGCGATCTGTCCCAGGAGATGCCCATGATCGGCCGTTCGATCCTTGCCTTGATGCTGGCCCTGCCGGCCGCCGCCGCTATGGCACAGACGTCTGAGCCGGCGCCGGCCCAGCCGGCCCAGACACCGGCTCCCCAGGCAACGATATCTCAAGCCCCGGCACAAACCGCGGCACCGGCCAAGGCCGGCCTCAGCCTCGCCGAGTTCCAGGCCCGCCGCGAGAAGGCAATCATGAAGGCCGATACCGACGGCGACGGCAAGATCAGCTCGGCGGAATGGAGCGCCTTCCAAACAAAGCGGAACGCCAAGACCGACCCGGCCAAATCGTTCGCCCGGCTCGACGCCGACAAGGACGGTTTCGTCGACAAGGCCGAGCTCGACGCCTTCTTCGCCAAGCGCTTCGCCAAACTCGATGCCAACAAGGACGGCGCCCTTGCCCGCGATGAAATGCCGGGCCACAAATCGGCTGCCAAACCGGCGCAATGATGCGGGACCATGCCCCTCGATGAATCCCGGGAGCGCGCCTGGTTATGGGGTCCGATCCAGACGAGGAGTTGGTGCGCCGGATCGGTTCGGGCGACGATGCTGCCATGCAGGTCCTGGTCTCACGCAAGTTGCCGCGGCTGCTCGCCCTGGCCCGCCGTATGCTCGGCGATGCCGCGGAGGCTGAGGATGTCGCGCAGGAGGCCTTCCTGCGGATCTGGCGCAACGCCGCGCGCTGGCGGCCCGGGGCGGCCCGGTTCGACACCTGGATCCACCGTGTCGCGCTCAACCTCTGCTATGATCGCCTGCGCCGTCGCAGGGAATGGACGGGCCTCGATCTGCCCGAACTGGCCGCTCCCCCGGATCACCCCGCGGCGGGCGGCACGGAGGAGGCCAGCGACCATGTGGAGCAAGCCTTGCAGGCCATCGCGCCGCGGCAGCGGGAAGCGATCGTCCTGACCTATTATCAGTCGATGTCCAATATCGAGGCCGCGGCAGCGATGGAAGTCAGCGTCGAGGCTCTGGAGAGCCTGCTCGCCCGCGGACGCCGTTCTCTGCAGTCGATCCTGATCAGGAAGGCCGATCATGACTGAAGCTCCCTTCACGATGAGTGCAGAGCTTTTCGCTGCCCTTGCCGCCGCCTATGGCGCGGTGATCGAAGCATGGCCCGCACCCGGGCGCAGCGCCGGGCGTTCCTTCGCGCAGACCCCGCAGGGGCGGCACATTCTCGCAAGGGCTGGTCGCCTCGACCTGGCATTGCGCAGCATCGAGGGACATGGCTGCATACGCGTCTCGCCCGAAGGACGCAGCAATGCCGCCGTCCTCACGCTCCCGGGATCAGCCGCTGCCAGCCTCCCTCATCGCCTCGCAGCGCCTGTCCGCCGCTCCCGTTCGGATAAGCTGGAAGCCCTCTTGTCGGGGAGCGTTTCCCATGCCTGACAGGCTCGTGCCAATGGATGCCGGGCGTTTTGCCGCCCTTGCCGACAACTATGGCAGCCGCCTGCAGCACTGGCCGGCAGCCGAACGGGCCGCGGCCACGGCTTTTGCATCAAGCCCGGAGGGGGAGGCCATCCTGCAGGCTGCCGCCCAGCTCGACAGCATGCTCGATCGTTACGCGGTACCGCCTCCGAGCGCCGATCTCCACGCACGGATCGTGGCGGCCGGGACCGCCGGCCTCGCGCCCCGCCGGCGGGCCCGCCGCTGGTGGCTCGGGCTCGGTCTGGCGGGTGTCGGCCTTGCCGGCGCCCTGGCCGGAACCCTGGCGATCGCCATGCTCGATACGCCAACGAGGGCCGAGCATGGCGGGCTGGGAGCGACAATCACGGCTTTCGGTGATGCCGGACCCGAGACGGATATCAGCGAGGAAGGATCGTGATCATGGCCGGCTCGCGCATCCCCCTGATCGCCTCGATCGCCCTCAACATCTTCCTGGCCGGAGCGATCGCCGGCGGCATCGTCTGGTTCGAAGCCCGCAGATCCATGCCGCGCGCCTCGCTGCAAGCCCTGGGCAACCAATTGCCGGCGCCAAAACGCGATGCCTTCTACAAGACCCTGCGCGAGGCGCGCCATCAGGCCCGACAGACCATTCTCGACGGACAGCAGGCCCGGCGCGACGCCGCCGCTTTGCTGCGGCAGCCGACGCTGGATGCCGCGGCCCTGCTCGCGGCCCTGGAGCGCGCCCGCACGGCCGACGCCGCCATGAGGGCCGGGCTGGAACAGAGCATCGTGGAATTTGCGGCCGCGAGTTCGCCCGCCGATCGCGCCATCCTGGCCGAAGGGCTGAGCCGCTATATCCACGCGCCGCCCCCGCCGAAGAAACCAGCCCAATAAAGCATTTTCCAAGGAAGTCGGCAGGCTTACTGGCTGAGAAAACACGCCAAAACAACGAGTTAGAACAAGGTGCAATTCAAGGAAATCGTACTTTACGCCAGCGACGGATTTCATTGCGGCCTGCGTTCAAGCTTGCAGGAGGCCGCGCCGGCCTTCCGCAAGTAGTATCCGGTGGAGTTCCATCATGAAGCGTATCATTCAAGTTGCCGCCATCGCCACGCTCGGCCTGCCCGGCCTGGCCGCCGCTACGACGACTGCCTCGGCCATGCCGCTGGCTGCCTCCGCCCCTGCCGCCACACCTTTGGTGCAACAGGTGGCCTGGGGCTGCGGTCCGGGCTGGCGCCCCAATATCTGGGGACGCTGCGTGCCCCAATATCCGGTCTACAGCTATGGCTGGAGCCGTCCCGTCTACTATCATGGCTGGGGCGGGGGCTGGCATCGCCCCTATTACGGGCACGCCTGGCATCGCTGGTAGATCCAGCGGCGGCAGCCTGATCACTTAGAGAGTCGTGCCGAAAACCGGAAGCCGGTTTTCGGCAAAAACGATGCGCCAACAAGGACCTACGGCACCTGCCACTCAGTCGTGACCGTGCTTGCCGTGGTGTCCATGTTCATGGTCGTGCCCACAGCCGCAAGCTTCGCCATGGCTATGATCGTGATGATGATGATCATGGTCGTGGCCATGCTCATGATCGTGCTTGTGCCCGTGATCATGCTGATGGCCATGATCGTGCCCATGGGCTTCATGGCCGTGATTGCCGCCCTCGGGCTGGAACGGCCCCTCGATCGCCACGACCTTGGCGCCGAGCCCTTTCAGGAGGTCGGCGATCTCGGCATCCTGACGGACGCGCAGCCATTTCGTCCCGATCTCGGTTTCGCGGTGGCTGTCGCCGAGATGCCAGGCGAGGCGCATCAGGTGCAGGGGATCGCGACCCTTGATCTCGAACAGAGGCTCGGCCTCGGCCACGATCTCGATCAGCCGCCCGTCCTCCAGCCGGTAGGCATCGCCATGGGCGAGCGCCGGCGCCTCGGTGAGATCCACCTGGATGTCGAGGCCTCCCACCGTATGCACCAGGCCCTGTCGCTGGCAGCGGTCCTCGAAGGTCAGCACGACGCTGTCGGCAATGGACTGGGCTCCGACCTCGGGGGCGGGCACGAAGGAATGGGCGTGAAGCATGGATGTTTCCTGCAGGGATGTTCACTGCCTCATATAGACTGCTTCGTGCCGATATGCAGGCGGGAAATCGTCGCTCAGGCCGCGTCGCGCTTCGCCAGGCAGTCGCCCTCGCGCAGCACACGCTCCGTCGAGGGCGGATATTTGGCCAGCAGGGCAGTGGGACGGATCGGCCGGCGCACGAGGTCGCCACCGCAATTGGGGCAGGTGCCGCCGAAGACATCCGCCGCGCAACCGGCGCAGAAGGTGCACTCGAAGGTGCAGATCATCGCCTCACGCGTGTCGGGGGGCAGGTCCCTGTCGCAGCATTCGCAATTGGGGCGCAGTTTCAGCATGGGTCACCTCAAGGAACGGCACGAAACAGCATCATCTTGCGCGACCGGGCGATCAAGGCAAGCCCGATCAAGAATCGACACGCGTCCTCTTGAAACGGCTGGAACCCGCACCAAATCAAGGTCTGTGCAGGCCCAGACGGGATGCACATGTCAGCTCCGGCCCGATGGCGGAGCGTTTTCCACGGCTTGTCGCTTCAAAGGAGGATAGCCATGCGTCAGTTTGATTTTTCGCCCCTTTACCGTTCCACCGTTGGTTTCGACCGCCTGTTCTCGGCGCTCGATCAGGTCGCCGGCTTCGATGCTTCGGCCACCACCTACCCGCCCTACAATATCGAGCGCACCTCGGATAACACCTATCGCATCTCGGTTGCCGTCGCCGGCTTCGCCGAGAATGACATTGCCATCGAAGTGAAGGAAAACGCCCTCACCATTCGTGGCGAGAAGGCCGATAGCAAGGAAGCCAGCAAGGGTGAGGTCCTGCATCAGGGTATCGCCGCCCGCGCTTTCGAGCGCCGCTTCCAGCTCGCCGACTATGTCCAGGTGACCGGCGCCAGCCTCGAGAACGGCCTGCTCCATGTCGACCTTATCAGAGAGATCCCGGAGGCCAAGAAGCCCCGGCTGATCCCGATCAACGGTTCGGCTCCCCGGCAGGTCGAAGCCAAGGCTGCCTAAGCCAACAGGACAGGACGGAAAGTCGAGGGCGCTCCGGGAAACCGGGGCGCCTTTTTGCATGGGCGGCAACCAAGCCGCCTGGCGATCGCCTCTTCCCAGGAAGAGATGTCCATAGGCGCTAACTTTGCGGCAGGGCTCCGAACTCAGGTTAATGACGCGCATCTTCACCCTCCCCTGGAGGGGGAGGGTCGATGCGAAGCATCGGGGTGGGGTGGCTTGCTCGCAATAAAGCAAGCCACGAAGCATCATGACTGGCGCATTTTCACCCCACCCCGGCCTTTCAGGCCGACCCTCCCCCTCCAGGGGAGGGTAAAACATCCCGCCCCGTCCTCTGAAAACAATGCTTGTTAACCCGAGGTCGGAGCCTTGAACTTTGCGGCCAGAGGCGCGGATTGCGTGGAGGGTCGATCTCCACAGCTCCATCAATTGATGGAGCGAGATCGACCAGCTTTGTCCTCTATCTCGCTCGACATTTCCAAGATGGTCGATCTGGAGATCGACCCTCCAATCTGGCGCCGCCACCCAAAGTTAGCGCCTATGGGAAGAGATGCCCGCGATCCCGGAAAAGTCAGCAGCCCGGTGCGATCTGGCGGTAACGGCACCAGCCCGGCGTCAACTGTCCGTTCGAATTGAGAGGATAGGCATAGCGCCCCGGCGTTCGCAGCGCGGGAGGCGGCCGATTGAGCGGCACGATGCGGGGCACCGGCTTGATCTCCACCTTCTGCAGCGGGGCCATCGGCCGCAGGGATGTCCCGGCCGGCAGAGCCGCGCCGCTGCCCCGCAGCGGGACCACGGCGACGATCTTGCCGGTCTGGTCGTCGACGGTCACGCGCACGCGCCGGCGCTTGGCGTCGACAGCGGCTGCGTAATAGAAATTGAGGTCATGCGTTACGCCGCCGACGCCGGAATAGCCGGCCTGCGTCATTGCTCGCATCGCCGCTTTCGGCGTCAGCGTGTCGGCAAGAGCCGGCACGGCCGCGGCCAGGGGCACAAGCACCAGAAGGACCCCGACCAGCAGGCGCGGCAGCGCTGTCGTCTTGTTCAAGGCCATCTCCTCGATTCCTGTGCCCATTCCCACCATCTCAACGCCGACCGGGGCTGCCAGGTTCACGACTATCTGGTTCAGGGCTGCCAGGTATTGTTCTTCTCCAAAACCGGCTTTTCGATGATGTCATCGGCCGCCTTGGCCGCGCCGATCACCTCGAAAAGCTGGCGTAGCGCCTCCTGCACGCCCGAACCGGCGATGGAGGACAGCACGATCGGTGTCTTCTTCGCGGCCCGCTTCAGCCGCGCCACCTGTTCCTTGAGCAGTTCGGGTGAGAGCGAATCGGTCTTCGACAGCGCCACGATCTCCGGCTTGGTGGCCAGATCACCGCCATAGGCGGCGAGCTCGTTGCGAATGACCTTGTAGGCCTTGCCGGCATGCTCGCAGGTGCCATCGACCAGATGCAGCAGCACGCGGCAGCGCTCGACATGGCCAAGGAAGCGATCGCCGAGGCCATGCCCCTCATGCGCGCCCTCGATCAGGCCGGGAATGTCGGCGAGCACAAATTCGCGCCCGTCCACCCGAACGACGCCGAGACCGGGATAGAGGGTGGTGAAGGGATAGTCGGCGATCTTGGGCTTGGCGGCGGTCACCGTAGCCAGGAAGGTCGACTTGCCGGCATTGGGCAGGCCGACGAGGCCGGCATCGGCGATCAGCTTCAGGCGCAGCCAGATCGTCTTCTCCTCACCGGGCAGGCCGGGATTGGCCCGGCGCGGCGCCTGGTTGGTCGAGGTCTTGAAATAGGCGTTGCCGAAGCCGCCATTGCCACCCTTGCAGATCAAGGCGCGCTGGCCGACCTCGGTGAAGTCGGCGATCATGGTCTCGCCGTCCTCCTCATAGACCTGGGTGCCGACCGGCACCTTCAGCACCACGTCGGCTGAATTGGCGCCGGTGCGATTGCGCCCCATACCATGGGTGCCGACGCGTGCCTTGAAATGCTGCTGGTAGCGATAGTCGATCAGCGTATTGAGGCCGTCGACGCATTCGGCCACGACCGAGCCGCCCCGCCCGCCGTCACCGCCGTCGGGTCCGCCGAACTCGATGAATTTTTCGCGCCGGAAGGATACGGCTCCCGCGCCGCCGTCACCGGCTTTGACATAGATCTTGGCTTGATCGAGAAACTTCATGGCTCGGCTCTATTTCCAATGGAAGATGGTCAAGCCAGATCCGAAACGAGGTCTCCCGGCCAATTCTCCCGTCGCGCAAGCCGAACGGCCCACGCCCACACTGTCGATGCTGTCACGCTGATGGCGCTGACATAGTGCGTTTGTGGGGAAAAAGCGAGGGATTTCATATCGCCGCCTTCCCTTGCTCCACTCCGGGCAATCGGCCCGCTTCGGATCGGCCTCGATGCCCCTGCTTTCACGCTTGCCATCGCCCAGACGGCAATGATTACCGGAAATACACTTGCAACCAACCCGGCATGTCCCCACATTCCTCACGCGGGCCGGGCCCCTCTGACGTCGCGCTTGATGCGCACGTGATGTCGGACCGCTGAAAAAGGGCCCGCTAGCTGACATCGAAGCGGGCGACTGGAGATTAGGTTGCCGATCATGCGCTTCAACAAGACCCGACTATTCGCCGTTGTGGCCAGCCTGTTTGTGGCGGCGGCACTGGTATCGACCGATTTCGCCGAGGCCCGCCGTGGCGGCAGCATCGGCAGCCGCGGCGCGCGCACCTATGATTCCGTGCCGGCCACCCGCACCGCGCCAGACCAGGCCGCGCCGGTCCAGCGTTCGATGACGCCCAATCCCGGTCCGAGCGCGACACAACCCGCCTCACCGCTGGCGCAGGGCGCCGCGCAGCAGCGTCCCGGCCTGTTCGGCGGCGCCGGCGGCCTGATGCGCGGCCTGCTGGTGGGTGGCCTCATCGGCGCGCTGCTGGGCTACGGCTTCGGGGGCCTCGCTGGCATGCTCGGTTTCCTGCTGCAGGCGGCCTTGATCGCCGTGATCGCCTTCTTCGCGATCTCCTGGTGGCGCTCGCGCCGTACACCGGCAGCGGCAGGCGGCCCGCAAATGTCGCGTGGCTTCGACTTCGGCAACCAGGGCTTGGGCAACCAGGGCCTGAACCGCGACGCGCAGCCGACCACGAACGGCCGCACCGGCTTCTTTGGCCTATCGTCTCCGGCGGCAGCCAGCCCAGCCCGTGGCGAAGCCATCGAGGCCACCCAGGCCGACCTCGACACCTTCGAGCACCGGCTGACCGAGGTCCAGGATGCCTTCGCCAAGGAGGATCACGCCGCCCTGCGCCGCCTGACGACGCCTGAAATCGTGTCCTACTTCTCCGAGGAGTTGGCCGACAATGCCAAGCGCGGCGTCCGCAATGACGTGCGCGATACGCGCCTGCTCCAGGCCGATATTGCCGAGGCCTGGCGCGAAGGTGACGAGGACTACGTCAGCGCCGCCTTCCGCTACCAGTCGGTCGATGTCCTCAGGGATCGTACCACCGGCGCGATCGTCGAAGGTAAGGACGAGCCCAGCGAAACGACCGAGATCTGGACGTTCGTTCGGCGCAAGGGTGAAGACTGGAAGCTGTCGGCGATTCAGGAAGCCTGAGCGGCAATAGCGAGCGCTTGAGGTAGGCGCTCGCTATTCCGGCGCCTTAGAAACACGGAGATGCGAGTTTGATGACCGCTATGGTGCGTTCATCGCCTTGAGCTGAAGCTCTTTGTCCGTCACGGTCACGTTAAAGCGCGCTAGGAACGACATGCCCAACAGACCGTCTACGCCTTTGCCGAGCGAAGGCTCCTGTACCACAAGGGCGACCTTTTTGGCCTGAGCATGACCAAGTCTCACGCTGTTCGCAATACCCAAATCCGCGATGATTTGGCCATTGGCGGTCTGGAGGGACACGGCATCGGCCCCGGTAATATCGACTTTCGCTCGTTTGGCAAAATCACGTGTGAGGCTGACAAAAGTCGCCCCGGTATCCACGATGAACGTTCCCCCGGTATCATTGATCTGAGCTTTGACCAACATGACGCCACCCGAAGCCTTGGGAACATGCTCCACGCCCTTGGCCGTGTCGCTCTCGCATTTCCCTTTTCTGGAGAAGTCATTGACCATCTTCCTGGTTTGCGGACTATCGCGACTTGCCGGGTCGGCCAATACCCAGGTCTGAATCGCGGTGATCGCGTCGCAAGCGCGCCCAAGATGATCATAGATATTGGCAAGCTGCGTGAAGACCGTCGCGTTGATGTCTTTGGGGCTGCCGAGCAATTCGATCGCGTTGATATAGAAAGGCAGCGCCTCGGCCCATTGTTCCTTGGCGTTTGAGGCCTGCCCCCGCAAATATTGGATCTGCCCGTTATAGGGGCTGGCCTTGACCAGCTGATCACCAAGCACAGCAGCCTTGTCATAATCGCCAAGGGCGAAATAGAGATCTGCGGCCCGATAGAGCTCGCCGCCTGTATTTCTGCAGGCCGCGGCAAAGCCTTCCAGGGCTTGAGCCGCAACGCGTAGCTTACCGGCTTGTTCAAGAGCCCGCGAAAGCTGAAAAATACCATTCCTATCGCAATCTTCCGCACGCAATCGCTTCAGAGCGGTTTGAACATCGCTTTGATAGGCAATGTTGGCCTCCAGAGGCGCGATACCAAGATGCTGATAGACGGGATTGAAATCGGTACTGCGGTCTCCGTTGAACGAACTCGCGGCCGTTTGCTTGCCGTAATTCACAAGGCCTTCGATATCGCGATAGAAATAAAGACCGCCGCAAACCAGAAGAACGCTCGCGATCAAGCCGACGATCGGTCCACCCACCCATTGTTTACGTGGGGGGCCACCAATGCGGTCGTTCTGGTCAAGCTGCATGACAGTCTAGGACACGAGAGATGAGTATAAGGTTTGTCCCGCGTCTCAAAGACTTTTGCAACCAAGCCTACCGCAGTAGTTGCAAATAATATTCTCCGAACCCCATCCAGCCTACCTCTGCTTCCTCTCCCAATCCTTCGCCCGGTAGAAGGGCGCGTTGGACGGCGGCAGCAGCGGCTTGCCGAGAATGTGGTCGGATGCCTTCTCGCCGATCATGATCGAGGGGGCGTTGAGGTTGCCGTTGGTGATCAGCGGGATGATGGCTGAGTCGGCGATACGCAGATTCTCGAGGCCCACCACCCGGGTTTCGGGATCCACCACCGTCATCGGATCGGAAGGATCGCCCATCCGGCAGGTGCCGGACGGGTGGAAGGCACTCTCGACATGCTGGGCGATGAAGGCATCGATCGCCTCATCCGAGGTGACGTCGGCACCCGGCGAGATCTCGCGGCCGGCAAAAGGTTCGAACGCCTTCTGCTGGAAGATCTCGCGCGTCAGCCTGACGCAGGCCCGCATCTCCGCCCAGTCCTCGGGGTGGCTCATATAGTTGAAGCGGATCAGCGGTGCCTCCCGCACATCGCGCGACTTCAGGCGGATATGGCCGCGGCTCTTGGAGCGCATCGGTCCGACATGGGCCTGGAAACCATGTTCGGTGGCAAGCGAATTGCCGTTATAGCTCACCGCCATCGGCAGGAAATGATACTGGATGTCGGGATAGGAGATACCGGCGCGCGAGCGGATGAAGCCGCAGCTCTCGAAATGATTGGTGGCGCCCAGCCCGTCCTTGCGCAGCAGCCATTGCAGGCCGACCATGCCCTTCGCGATCGGGTTGGTTACTGAATAGAGGGTGATCGGCTGCGTGCTCGCCATCTGAAAATAGAATTCGAGATGGTCCTGCAGGTTCTCGCCGACGCCTGGGAGATCGTTGATGACCTCGATGCCGAAGCCCTTGAGTTCGGCGGCCGGCCCCACGCCAGACGCCTTCAGGAGCTGTGGATCGTTGATCGGCCCGGCTGCCAGGATCACCTCGCGCCGCGCCATCACGCGCTTGAGCTGCGAGCCCTGCCAATATTCGACGCCGACAGCTCGCCTGCCCTCGAACAGGATGCGGCTTGCCAGCGCATGCGTCTCCACCGACAGATTGGGCCGCTTCATCGCCGGCTTGAGATAGGCGTTGGCGGCGGACCAGCGGCGGCCTTTGTGGACAGTCATGTCCATGCGACCGAAGCCTTCCTGCTGGTAGCCGTTCACATCGGCCGTGGCGGGATAGCCGGCCTCGACGGCGGCATCGATGAAGGCCTGGTAGAGCGGGTTGGCGAGCCGGCCATAGGACGTCTTGAGCGGGCCATCGGCGCCGCGATATTCGTCGCCGCCTTCCTCGCGACCTTCCGCCCGGCGGAAATAGGGCAGCACCCCCGCATAGTTCCAGCCGCGCGCGCCCGCCTCCTGCCAGGCCTCGTAGTCCATGGCATGGCCGCGGATATAGACCATGCCGTTGATCGAGGAGGATCCACCCAGCACCTTGCCGCGCGGTGTATGGAGGCTGCGGCCGCCGAGCGCGGGCTCGGGCTCGGCATGATAGCGCCAATCATAGCGCGGCGAGTTCATCGGGATGGAAAGGGCGCTCGGCATCTGGATGAACACCGAGCCGTCCTTGCCGCCGAATTCCAGAACCTTGACGCGATGCGTGCCGTCCTCCGTCAGGCGGCTCGCCATCACGCAACCCGCCGAACCGGCGCCCACGATCACATAGTCGAATGTTTCGGTCATGGTTTTCCGGGTGCGCGGACGTCCCGTCCGCCTCTTCCCGCCCTTCGAATGTCGCGTTTCCAAGAGCGGACATCCCCCCATGACTTCATGGGGCTGCGATGTCCGCGCTTCCAGACCTCAGTACGGTGCGTCGATATCGCCGAGGGCGACGTAGACGCTCTTGATCTGGGTGTAGTGCTCGACAGCGGCGCGCGAATTCTCGCGCCCGAGGCCGGACAGCTTGACCCCGCCGAAAGGCAGCTCGATCGGCGTGACGTTGTACTGGTTGATCCAGCAGGTGCCGGCCTCGAGATTGGCGATGACGCGATGGCCACGCGAAAGATCGTTGGTGAACACGCCGGCCGCCAGGCCATATTCGGTATCGTTGGCGCGGGCCACCACCTCGTCCTCGTCGTCGAAGCTCAGCACCGTCATCACCGGTCCGAAGATCTCCTCGCGCACGATGGCCATGTCGTCCCGGCAGCCGTCGAAGATGGTGGGGGCAACGAAGGCGCCCTTGGCGAGCGCGCCGGTGGTGACGCGATAGCCCCCGGTGAGCAGCTTGGCACCTTCCGCCTTACCCTTCTCGACATAGGACATCACCTTTTCCAGATGCTCCTGGTTGACGAGAGCGCCGACATGGGTGTTGGGATCGAGGGGATCGCCGATCACCATCTTTTCAACCCTTGCTTTGAGCTTGGCGAGGAAGGCGTCCTTGACCTTGCTATGCACGAACACCCGTGTGCCATTCGAACAGACCTCGCCGGCCGAATAGAAATTGCCGAGCAGCGCGCCGGAGACGGCATTGTCGAGTTTGGCGTCCTCGAACACGATCAAGGGCGACTTGCCGCCGAGCTCGAGCGTGACATGCTTCAGCGTCTTGGCGGCATTGGCCATGATGATGCGGCCGGTGCCGGCCTCGCCCGTCAGCGAAATCTTCTTGATCGAAGGGTGGGCGACCAGCGCCTTGCCGACGCGGGCATCGCCCTGCACCACGTTGAAGACGCCGTCCGGCAGACCGGCCTCCTTGAAGGCTTCGGCGAGGTAGGGCGCGGTCAGCGGCGTCACCTCGGACGGTTTGAAGATCATGGCATTGCCACAGGCAAGCGCCGGAGCCGATTTCCAGCAGGCGATCTGGAGGGGATAGTTCCAGGCGCCGATGCCGGCGACAACACCAAGCGGCTCGCGCCTGGTATAGCCGAAGGCGGCGGGGCCGAGGTCGACATGCTCGCCGGTGAGGGTGGCGGCGATGCCGGCGAAATATTCCAGGCAATCGGCGCCCGATAGTACGTCGACGGCGATGGTCTCCTGGATCGGCTTGCCGGTATCGCGCGTCTCGATCTCGGCCAGGGCCGCGTTCTTCTCGCGCAGGATGTCGGCGGTGCGCTTGAGGATGCGGCCGCGCTCGGCGCCCGTCATGCGCGACCACACCTTGAAGCCGGCCTTGGCGGCCTCGACCGCCCGCTCGATGTCGGCATCACCGGCCTGTTCCACCTCAGCGATGGTCTCGCCGGTAGCCGGATCGACCGAAGCAAAGGTCTCGCCCGAGGTCGCGTCGACGAAGGCGCCGCCGATATGGTTCTTCACAACGCCGTAGCGCATTCTTCAAACTCCCCGCCTGGAACGGCCGCCGCTTGATCGGCGCCGTTTCCGCTTTTCGATATGAACTCAACTTCCAAATGCGAGCCGGCGCCCCTGCGTCCGGCCAAAGCCTCAGTGCGAGATCGCCGCCCAAGACCTCAACGACTGAGGCCGAGCAGCATGAACTGACTGTCGACGAAGCCGGTCGCCACACTTCTGGCCATCCGGCCATCAGGATCATTGGCGAGGGTGGCACGCAGCCACAGCCCGTCGATCATCGCCGAGATGGTTTCGGCAAGCGCCCGGGCCGGTTCCGGCCTCAGGACGGGATGCAGCGCATGGGCGAGATTGCCGGCAATGCGGCGATGATAGGCGCGCTGCACCCGGGCAAAGCGCGGCGAATGTGGCACCTGCCCCCAGAAAGCCAACCAGACCGTACCGATGCGCCGCTCGAACTGGCTGACACCGAGCATAGTCTCGATCACCGCCTGGACGCGAGCCCGCGGCGTGCTGGCGTCGCGCAGGCGGGCCGCCGCCCCCCGCGACAACTGCCGGGCGAGATGGCGCAGGGTCGCTTCCAGCAGCCCGTCCTTGTCACCGAAATAGAAGGAGACCAGGCCGGTGGAGACGTCAGCGCGGCGGGCGATCTCGGCGATCGTCGTGGCATTGAAGCCGA
Organism: Labrys sp. F242; assembly: GCF_057813875.1. Taxonomy (NCBI): domain Bacteria; kingdom Pseudomonadati; phylum Pseudomonadota; class Alphaproteobacteria; order Hyphomicrobiales; family Xanthobacteraceae; genus Labrys; species Labrys sp. F242. The sequence goes on from NZ_JBVASG010000002.1 coordinate 492,068, forward strand.
GTTCGGCGATCGCCTCGATGGTGGCGTCGATCAACTGCCGACGCCGAACGTCTCCGGCGTCGACGCGGCGCAGACGTATCGGACGTTCATTGGACGAGGTGAGCTGAGCGGCCATGACCTCTACAATATTTTGAACGTTCAATCAGTCAAGAGCGGATCGCATTCCCGCAACGATTCTTGGCGGCGAGGAGAACTGGAGGAAGCCCAGCCGATCCCCTTTCCATTTTCCTGCAAAGTCGGGCATGCTGGCTTGCGATCAGCCCGAACGTTTGCGACTTGCCGGGACCACCCGGAATCGCAAAAACACGTCGAAACAAGGAGTTAGAGCGAACAGGCATTCAGTCATGAACGCGTTTTGCTCTAGAGAATCAGGCGGGAGGAACAACCGGATGCGCGACAAGTCGACCGAAGGCCAGCTCGTACCAGGGCTTAATGTCATCGAGACGACAGAGACGGACAACATCCTGCGCTGGGACGGCCATATGGTCTATGTCGAGCACAAGGTCTTCCATAACGGGCAGGTGGTCCACGAGCGCTACAAACGCCGTGTCACGACCGAAGTCGCCAGGGCCTTGCTGACCACGATCCAGCTGAACGGCTGATCGGAGCACGAACCTCACGGCGAGACCGCATCATGTCGCGCTGCCGTGTTCAAAAAGAAAAAGCGCGCCGAAGCGCGCTTTTCAGAAGAAATGAGTGAACGTATTCAGCTCAGGGCTTTCTGCAATTCCTTGATCTGGCCGAGCTTGAGATCGGCCAAGGCCTTGGCGGCGTCGTCGACAGCCGCCTGGACCGCTGCCTCGGCGGCTGCAATTTCCAAGCTGACCTTGTCTGGCGTCATTTCCTCGATCGGAACGGCTTGTTCGGCCAGGATCGTGAGCCCCTGCGGATTGACGTCCGCGAAACCACCCCGCACGAACAGATGACGGGACGAGCCGCCCGCGGTTTCCTTGACCACAATGATGCCGGGCCGGATGGTCGACATCACCGGAGCGTGCTGGGACAGCACCTCGAAATCGCCTTCGCTGCCCGGCACGACGACGGATTCGACAGGGCCGGAGAACAGCAGCTTCTCAGGCGTGACGAGTTCGAATTGGAAGCTGGCCATCGATGCGGTCCTTGATTTCCAGAAGAGGGGCGCCTGACGGCGCCCCAGTCAGCATTGTTACGCAGCCTCGGCGGCCAGGCGCTTGCCCTTCTCGACGGCCTGCTCGATGGTGCCGACCATGTAGAAGGCGGCTTCCGGCAGATAGTCGTACTGGCCTTCGGCAATGCCCTTGAAGCCCTTGACGGTATCCTCGATGGCAACCTGCACGCCGTCCGAACCGGTGAACACCTTGGCGACGTCGAAGGGCTGCGACAGGAAGCGCTCGATCTTGCGGGCGCGCGCCACGGTCAGCTTGTCCTCTTCAGACAGTTCGTCCATGCCCAGAATGGCGATGATGTCCTGCAGGGCCTTGTAGCGCTGGAGGATCTGCTGCACCTGGCGGGCGACAGCGTAATGCTCTTCACCGACCACGGCCGGGGTGAGCATGCGCGAGGTCGAGTCGAGCGGATCGACGGCCGGGTAGATGCCCTTTTCGGCGATCGAGCGCGACAGCACGGTCGTCGCGTCAAGATGGGCGAAGGAGGTGGCGGGTGCCGGGTCGGTCAAGTCGTCGGCCGGCACGTAGATGGCCTGCACCGAGGTGATCGAACCCTTGGTGGTGGTGGTGATGCGCTCTTGCAGCGCGCCCATGTCGGTGGCGAGCGTCGGCTGATAGCCCACGGCCGAAGGAATACGGCCGAGAAGCGCGGACACCTCGGAACCAGCCTGGGTGAAGCGGAAGATGTTGTCCACGAAGAACAGCACGTCCTGGCCCTGGTCACGGAAATGCTCGGCGACGGTGAGGCCGGTCAGAGCGACGCGAGCGCGGGCGCCCGGCGGCTCGTTCATCTGGCCGAACACCAGGGCGCACTTCGACTTGACCGACGAATTGGCGTCATGCGGATCGGCATTGACGCCCGATTCGATGAACTCGTGATAGAGGTCGTTGCCCTCGCGGGTACGCTCGCCGACACCGGCGAACACTGAGTAGCCGCCATGGGTCTTGGCGATGTTGTTGATCAGTTCCTGAATGAGCACGGTCTTGCCGACGCCGGCGCCGCCGAACAGGCCGATCTTGCCGCCCTTGGCGTAGGGGGCGAGCAGGTCGACCACCTTGATGCCGGTGACGAGGATCTGGGCTTCCGTGGACTGCTCGGCATAGCTCGGAGCAGGCGCATGGATCGGGCGCACGCCCTCGCCATTGACCGGGCCGGCTTCATCGATCGGCTCGCCGATGACGTTCATGATGCGGCCGAGCGTGGCCTCGCCCACCGGCACCGCGATCGGCTTGCCGGTATCGGTGACGGGCTGGCCGCGCACCAGGCCTTCGGAAATGTCCATGGCGATGCAGCGGACCGTGGATTCGCCCAGATGCTGTGCGACTTCCAGCACCAGACGCTGGCCGTTGTTGGTGGTTTCGAGGGCGTTCAGGATCTCGGGCAGATGGCCGTCGAACTGTACGTCGACAACGGCGCCGATGACCTGCGAAACGCGTCCGGTCGGGTTGGCCATGGGTTTCTCCAAAGTCTCTTGTCTGTTTGACAAATTCTTGTCTGTTTGAGAGCTGCGATCAGACGACGGTCAACGTGACGGGCACGTTGTTCCGGGTCGCCCGGGAATAGGGGCAGATCTGGTGAGCTTCCTCGACCAGCGCCTTGACCTTGTCGAGGTCGGCGCCGGGGACATGCACCTTCATCTCCACCGAGAGGGCGAAGCTGATATCGTCCTTGGCCAGCGTCACCTGGCAGGTGATCTTGGCGGTGGCGCCGTCAATGCCATGCTTGCGGCCAAGCGCCACGATGGCCTGGCCATAGCAGGCCGAATAGCCCAGCGCGAAGAGCTGCTCGGGGTTATGGCCTTCGCCATTGCCGCCGAGTTCCTTCGGAAAGGCCATCGCCAATGCCAGGCCGCCATTGTCGAGGATCGCGCGGCCCTCGCGGCCACCCTTGGTCGAGGCAGAAGTTGCGTAAGACATCACGATACCCCTATGGCTGACCTCAGAGCGCTTCCGCACCCGAGATGATTTCGATCAGTTCCTTGGTGATCATCGCCTGGCGCGTGCGGTTGTAGGTGATCGTCTGCTTCTTGATCATCTCACCGGCATTGCGCGTGGCGTTGTCCATGGCGCTCATCTGCGACCCGTAGAAGGACGCATTGTTCTCGAGCAGAGCACGCAGCACCTGCACCGAGATGTTGCGGGGCAGGAGATCCGCGAGGATGGCGCCCTCATCCGGCTCATACTCATAGGCGATCTTCTGCGTGCCTTCCTTGACGGCCGGCACTTCGGCCGGGATCAGGCGCTTGGCGGTCGGGATCTGCGAGATCACAGACTTGAAGGTCGAGTAGAACAGGGTGCAGACGTCGAAGCCGCCCTCTGCATAGAGCTTGCGGACCTTCGCACCAACCTGATCGGCGTGCTCGAAGCCGAGCTGGCGCACGGAGCGGAAGTCCACGAGCTCGATGATGTGCTTCTCGAGCTGACGCTTGAGCACATCGTAGCCCTTGCGCCCGACGCAGATGATCTTGACGGTCTTGCCTTGGCCGAGCAGGGCCAAGGCGTGCTCGCGGGCCAGACGGGCGATCGAGGTGTTGAACGCCCCGCACAGGCCACGCTCGCCGGTGCAGACCACCAGCAGATGGGTTTGATCCTTGCCGTTGCCCGCCAGCAGCGGCGGGGCCTGGCGTGGATCGGCGATCGAGCCGGCGAGATTGGCGAGCACACCGTCGATGCGTTCGGCATAGGGGCGCGCAGCCTCGGCCGCCGACTGGGCGCGGCGCAACTTGGCGGCCGCGACCATCTGCATGGCCTTGGTGATCTTCTGCGTCGCCTTGACCGAGGCAATACGGTTTCTGAGGTCCTTAAGCGATGCCATCGCTTCGCCTTCCTATCGAGAGCGAGAGCGTTTTTCGATCTGACCGGATCGGAAAGACGCGTCTATCTCCTTGAAATTCTGAGTATTATTCGATCGACATAATCGAATAATACTCTCGCGATCAGCCGAAGGTCTTGGCGAACGCCTCGACCTGGTCCTTGAGCTTGGCGGCGACATCGTCGCTGAGATCGCTGGAAGTGCGAATCGCCTCGAGGATCGAGCCCTCGGCACGCAGCTTGGCGAGCAGGCCCGTTTCGAAGGACCGCACCTTGCCGACTTCGATCTTGTCGAGATAGCCGTTGACGCCGGCATAGATCACCACGACCTGCTCTTCCATCTTCAGCGGGGAGAACTGGCCCTGCTTCAGGAGCTCGGTCAGGCGGGCGCCGCGAGCGAGCAGGCGCTGCGTCGAGGCGTCCAGATCGGAACCGAACTGGGCGAAGGCCGCCATTTCGCGATACTGGGCGAGCTCACCCTTGATCTTGCCGGCGACCTTCTTCATCGCCTTGGTCTGGGCGGACGAACCGACGCGCGAAACCGACAGGCCGACGTTCACCGCGGGGCGAATGCCCTGGTAGAACAGGTCGGTCTCCAGGAAGATCTGGCCGTCGGTGATCGAGATCACGTTGGTCGGAATGTAGGCCGACACGTCGTTGGCCTGGGTTTCGATGATCGGCAGCGCCGTGAGCGAGCCGAGACCGGCATCCTTGCCCATCTTGGCGGCGCGTTCGAGCAGGCGGGAGTGGAGATAGAACACGTCGCCCGGATAGGCTTCGCGGCCCGGCGGGCGGCGCAGCAGCAGCGACATCTGGCGGTAGGCGACAGCCTGCTTGGACAGATCGTCATAGACGATCACGGCATGCATGCCGTTGTCGCGGAAATATTCACCCATGGCGCAGCCGGCGAACGGTGCCAGGAACTGCATCGGGGCCGGATCGGAGGCGGTGGCGGCGATGATGATCGAATAGTCGAGCGCGCCGTTCTCTTCCAGCACCTTCACGAACTGTGCGACGGTGGAACGCTTCTGGCCGACGGCGACATAGACGCAGTAGAGCTTCTTGGTCTCGTCGTCGCCCTGGTTGAGCGGCTTCTGGTTGAGGATGGTGTCGAGCGCCACGGCGGTCTTGCCGGTCTGGCGGTCGCCGATGATCAGCTCGCGCTGGCCACGGCCGATCGGGATCAGGGCATCGATGGCCTTGAGGCCGGTCGCCATCGGCTCGTTCACCGACTTGCGCGGAATAATGCCGGGTGCCTTGACGTCGACGCGGGCGCGCTGCTCGGCGACGATCGGGCCCTTGCCGTCGATCGGATTGCCGAGGGCGTCGACCACACGGCCGAGCAGGCCCTTGCCGACCGGGACGTCGACGATGGCGCCGGTCCGCTTGACGGTGTCGCCTTCCGAGATGCCACGGTCGGAACCGAACAGCACGATACCGACATTGTCGGCTTCGAGGTTCAGCGCCATGCCGCGCACGCCGCCGGGGAACTCGACCATCTCACCGGCCTGAACGTTGTCGAGACCATAGACGCGGGCAATACCGTCACCGACGGAGAGAACCTGACCGACTTCGGAAACTTCGGCTTCCTGGCCGAAATTCTTGATCTGGTCCTTCAGAATGGCGGAAATTTCTGCGGCGCGGATGTCCATCAGCCGACCTCTTTCATGGCGATCTTGATCGATTGGAGTTTGGTCTTGAGCGAGGCGTCGATCATGCGGCTACCGATCTTGACGATCAGACCACCGATCAGGCTCGGGTCGACCTTGACGTTGAGGGAGACGTCCTTGCCGGTCGCGCTCTTGAGCGAGTCCTTGAGGACGTTGAGATTGTCGTCGGAAAGCGGCTGGGCCGCCGTGACTTCGGCCGTGGCCTGCCCACGCGCCTTGGCGACCAGCACGGTGAAGGCCTGGATCATCTGGCCAACCGCGAACAGACGGCGGTTATGGGCGGCAAGCTTGATGAAATTGGCAGCAAGACCACCGATGCCGGCGCGCTCGAGCAACGCCGTGATCGCCTTGGTCTGCTCTTCGGAGGAAAAGACGGGGCTGCGGACGAGGCGCTTGAGATCAGCGCTTTCCTCGACGAGGCCATTGAAACGGCCGAGATCGGCTACAACGGAATCGATGGCGTTCTGCTCGCTGGCGAGCTCGAACAAGGCATTGGCATAGCGGCCTGCCATGCCGGATACGATCGGTTCTTCCCCTGCCACCGCGTGTCTCTCTGCTGAAACCACTTCGGGAGAACAGCAGCCCAGCCGGGTTTCCCCGCACCTGACCGCCCAACCCCTTGGCGGATATGTTGAATTTCCTCACGGTTGCAGGAAGGAGCTGGCTCCGGCCCCGCAACACGAGCGCTCACCTAACACACAGGCTTGGCCGACGCAACATGAGGGAAACACCCAAAACGTCGCGAAAAAATGCCAATCCTCCAGCAGAACCCGCCCCGTTTGTCACCGTTCTCGAATGAGAGCGGCAAGCGCGCCTTCCGCCATCCCGAATAGGAGGTAGGATTCGGCTGCATATGCGCGAACTGCGTACCGTGTTTCAGTGCACGATAAAGTTTCGGGCCCGCCCCCGGCACCCGTACTCAAGACAAACAAAAGGGCCGGCAATCAGCCGGCCCGGACGAGATGCCGCGCGGAAGACCGCGCAGGCTCTCAGGCGTCGGACTTCTGGGTCAGGATCTGGCGACCGCGATACATGCCGGTCTTCAGATCGACATGGTGCGGACGGCGCAGTTCGCCCGAATCCTTGTCCTCGACATAGGTCGGGGCCTTGAGGGCATCAGCGGAACGGCGGAAGCCGCGCTTCATGCGGGAGGTTTTTCGCTTCGGAACAGCCATTGGGGTATCTTCTTCGTGGCGTGCGGATGCCGTGACAGTCACGACAGGCCGATGACAAAATCGATTGAAGGCGCAGCCTATACAGGAAGAGAACTCAGGAAGAAAGAGGCTGGAGCGAGATTCTTTCGCACCGGAAACCCCGCAGCTGGGATCTCGATACCTTATTTCACGCAATCGAAATAGCCGGAAGAGTTGCGGGCGCGATTGACGATCAGCCCGGCAAGGTTGCGCAGGCGCCTTGTCGGCGCGCCGGCACTGCGGCGGATCGGATTGGGCAGCACCACGGCGAGTTGCGCCGCCTCTCGGGCATTGAGCCTGGAGGCCGGTTTCTTGAAATAATGCTGGGCCGCCGCCTCGATGCCATAGATGCCGTCCCCCCATTCGGCCACGTTGAGATAGACCTCCAGCACCCGCTTCTTCGACCAGACCAGATCGGTCCACACGGCCAGCGGCACCTCCAGCGGCTTGCGGGCGAAAGCCGGCAGCGGCCACAGATAGAGGTTCTTCACGGTCTGCATGGCGATGGTGGAGGCTCCGCGTGAAGGCCCCTTCTCCCCGCCCCGTTCCAGGACATCGGCGATCGCGCCGAAATCGACGCCCCAGTGGCGGCAGAACTGGCCATCCTCGGAAGCCATCACCGAAAACCGGGCAACCGGGGCGATATTCTCGATCGGCGTCCAGCGCCGGTCTACGGATTGGCCGGTGAGGTAGCGCCCCAGCATGGGCAGCGACATCGGCGGCACCACCGTGTAGAGGATGGTGAGCACCACAGGCAGGGCAGCGAGCACGATGGCGACTTTGACAAGGCGCCGCCATAGCGTGCGCGAACTTTTCCTGACCGGCATCGCAACCCCAAGTTCCGGCCTGTCTCCGGGCGCTGCCGCGTCAGCCATCACCCCTGCCCGATCTCCTGAAACAAAGCGCGTTCCTGGCGGAAACGCGCTTTGTTTTAGCATTTTGTTTCGACGCGTCTTCGTGATTCTCGCCGATAGCGTCAAATTGCAAGACGCTTTGGTTTCGATCTTTTCTTAACCCAAAGAGTCTTCCAGCGCATCCGGCTCGTAAGAAAGAGTTAATATCCTGACGCAAGGGATCGAGGTCCGAAGGTCCGCGCTGGGCAAGAGAACGGGTCACCTCCATATTAAGATTCACTGCTTCGCCAGGCCCCATCGACCATGCATCCCAATATCACCTTCACCCAGTTGCGCTGTTTCGTCGCCGCGGCAGAAACCGGGGGTTTCACCGCCGCCGCCCAGCGCATCCATCTCACCCAATCGGCCGTGAGCCAGGCCATCGCCGGGCTGGAGGATGCCCTCGGCGCCAAGCTGCTGACCCGTACGCGCGTGGGCGTCAAGCTCACGGACCTCGGCGAGGCCGCACTCGTGGAAGCGCAAGCCCTGCTGGCGGGCGCCCAGCGCCTGGCGACCATCGCCCAGGCCAGCGACAAGCTGGCCGGCACGACGCTGCGCATCGGCTCGGTACAGAGCGCCGCCGCCAAATTGCTGCCTGGCTGGCTCAAGCCGTTCCGGGCGCTCTATCCACGGGCCGGCATCACCCTGCACCTGGGCACCGACGAGGAGGTGAACGACTGGGTGCTTGCCGACGCCGTCGATGTCGGCATCAGCGGCGAGTCTCACCCCGAACTCGACAGTGCCATCGTCGCCAATGACGATTTCGTGCTGATCCTGCCCGCTGCCCATCCTCTGGCCAAGAACGCTTCGATCGGCCTGGAAGCGATCGACGGCGAGCGCGCCATCTTTTCCGGCGGCGGCGGCAACCGCCAGTTCGAAGAGGCCCTGCTGGCGGCCGGCAGCAGGCCGAATGTGCTGTTCCTGGCCCGCGACAACGCCACCATCTTCGGCATGGTGCGCGAGGGCATCGGCCTCACAGTCATGCCCGACCTCACGCTGCCGGACGATACCAGCGGCCTTGCCGTGCGCCGGCTGACGCCGCCGCTGCGCCGCGACCTTCACGCTTCCGTCCGTAAGCAAGGCCTCAGCCCCGCCGGCCAAGCCTTCCTGGAACTGCTACGGATCGGGAAGTAAGCACGGTTCAGTTCGAGGGCGCGGGCACCAGCCCGTATCGCCGCATGATCGCGCCCATCTGGGCGAGATCGGGCGCGTCGGCGGCCAGCAGCGCCGCCACCTCGCGAAAATAGTCGATGCCAAGCACGCCGGGCGTCAGTACGACGAGACAGCTCGCAGGGCCCTCCCCGTCATTGCGGAAAGCATGGACAATGCCGCGCGGAATGAAGAGCGTCTGCCGTGCCGCAAGAGTAACCTCGCGGTCGTCGACCCGAAAGGTCATCGCGCCCTCCAGGCCATAGACCGTTTCGTCCCAGCTCTCATGATAATGGGCGACCGGCATGCGTGCGCAGGGCTGGACGGTCATCTCGAACATGTCGAGGCTGCCCTGCGTATCCGCCTTGCTGTGCAGGAAGCGGAGTTCGAGGCCTTTGATGCTGATGATCTCCGACATGGTGCGATCCCCCAGCCGCCTGCTCCGGGAGCAGAGCCTGGTGACGACCGGCCTGCAGCTTGCTCCCCAATCCTCTCCTTCACAAGCACGGCTTTCCGCTTCCCGGCACGATCCTCATGCGTCCTCGCCCGCGGCCTCCAGCAGCCAGGCCAGGAAGAGCTCGGCGCCCCGGCGGATGGGCGGCCGGGCGCGTACCCAATAGTTGCCGAGCTGCAGCCCGTCCTGCAAGCCGACGATGGTGAGCAAACCATTGCGCAGTTCCCGCTCGATCAGGCGCGGCGAAGCCAGCGTCATGCCAAGCCCCGCGCTCGCCGCCTCCCAGGCCGCATCGTCGATCTCGAACCGGCTGGCCATGCGCACATCGCGCCAGTCGACGCCATTGACCTCGGCCCAGCGGCGCCAGTCCCAGTCGTCCTGCGTCGCCGAGATCAGAGCCCCAGAGGCCGCCAGCGCCGTGGCGTCGGCATCGCGATAGCGTGCCGCCACATCCGGCGCAGCCACCACGACGCAGATATCGTCGAACAGGATCGTTCCCCCTTGAGCGGGGCCTTCGGCGCGCGAATAGCCGATCACGAGATCGATGTCGTCATGATCAGCCATTGCTGAGACCGGTGTTTCCAGCCGGACGCGGATGGAGGGATGGGCCTGGCGGAAGCTACCGAGGCGCGGAATCAGCCAGCGCAGGGCCAACGACACCGAGGCGCGCACCAGGACCTCGTTGGCATCCCGCTGCAGGGCCGAGGCCGCCGCTGCGATGATGTCGAGCGCCGGCGCGGTAGCCGCCGCGAAACGCGCGCCCTCCGCCGTCAGCTCGATGGCATTGTTGCTGCGCGCGAACAGGCGCACGCCGAGCCCTTCCTCCAGATGACGGACCTGATGGCTGACGGCGCTGGCTGTCACGCCCAATTCCTCACCCGCCGCCTTCAGGCTGCCGAGGCGGGCGGCTGCCTCGAAGACGCGCACGGCATTGAGGGACGGAAGGCGACGAGGTGTTTGCATTAGATTTTCTCACGCAACGATCAAAAAATGCATTTGTTTGCGGGTATGAAATCTGTGACGCATCAAGCATGACGATTGCAGCAAAATCAACGCCGCTGGCTGGAACGACCGGCATGAGCGCCAATGCCAGGGGTGCCCTGTGGCTCCTGGTCGGCACCGCCTTGTTCACCCTGATCTTCGCCTCGGGGCGCTTCGCCGGCCCGCTTCTCGCCATCCCCCAGATCCTGCTGCTGCGCTACGCCAGCGGCTTCGTGACCGTGCTCATCGTGGCCAGGGCCGGCGGGCAACCTTTCGTCGCCCTGCACAGCCCGCGGCCCGACCAACATTTTCTGCGCGCCTGCTTCGGTTGTTTCGGCGGCCTGTCTGCGATCTATGCCGCCGCCCATATGCCGGTCGCCGCCGCCAGCGCCATCGGCCTGCTCGAAGGCATCTTCGTGGTTGCCCTCGCCATGGTCATGCTTGGCGAGGCGGTAGGCTGGCGCCACTGGCTCGCCGGTCTCATCTGTGGCCTCGGCGCGCTCGCGGTGGTACTCGGCCAGCACGCGGCGGCCGCTCCCTTCGGCGACGTCAGCATTCCCGCTGCGATGGCCCTGCTCGGCGCCGTACTGATGGCCTTCGAGATCATTTATGTGAAACGGCTAACCAAGGGCGACACGCCGCTCTCCATGCTGGCCCATGTGAACCTCTTCAGCTTCCTCTTGATGCTGGTACCGGCCTGGCTGAGCTGGAAGAGCGTCGGCCCGGGCCCGATCCTGGCCTGCCTGATGCTCGGCCCCGTTGCGATCCTCGCCCAATATTGCAACATCCGAGGCTATCGGCTTGCCGACATCGCCGTGGCCGGGCCGATCGGCTATAGCTGGATCGTGTTCGCCGCGCTGCTCGGCCTCCTCGCCTTCGGCGAGGTTCCTGATCTCAAGGCCGGCATCGGCTGCCTGCTGATTCTCGCCGGAGGCTATTGGTTGACAAGGCTGCCCGCGACCAGCGGGGGCTGAGAGGCGAATTCACCCTCCGGTCTGGGTGATCACCATCTCCAACATTTGCGAAGCCTTGGTGCGGTAGCGCTCGCGATGGCGCAGCATGCGGAAAGCGCGAGGCGGCATGTCGAAGGCGATTCGCACCAGCCGTCCCGCCTGCAGGTCGGGCGCCGCCACCAGTTCGGACATCACCGTCGCGAAGGGGCCCGAGCGCACGGCCGAACGCACGGCCTCGTTGGAGGGCAGCACCAGGGCAATCTCAAGCGCGGCGGGATCGACGCCCCGCCCCCGTAACGCCTCCTCGAAGACCGATCGCGTGCCGGAGCCCTCCTCGCGCATGATCCAGCGCGCTGTGGCAATGTCGTAGGGCCGCACCGTGCGCCCATCGGCCCAGGGATGGCCCGGCGCCACCACCACGATCAGCCGGTCATGCGCCACCGTCTGCACCGACAGGGCCGGCTCATCGACGGCACCTTCGATGAAGCCGATCTCGGCCACCCCTTCCAGCACGGCCTGGGTGACGCTCTGGGTATTACCGATTTCCAACCTCAGATCGACACGCGGATGGACATCGTGGTAGCGCGCCAGGAAAGGCGCGACCCAATAGCTCGCGATGGTCTGACTGGCATGCACGACAAGCGAGCCGCGTGCGCCGCTGCCGAGCTCGGACAGAGCGAGCTCCGCTGCCTTGGCGGAGGCGAGCGTCGCCCGCGCCGTCGGCAGGAATTCCCGCCCACCGGGCGTCATCTCGATGCGGCGGCCGACACGATGAAACAGTGCCGCGCCATAGCGATCCTCCAGAACGCGGATGGCAGAACTCACGGCCGATGGCGTCAGATGGAGTTCGCCTGCGGCCTGCGTCAGGTGCTCACGCTCCGCCACGGCCACGAAAATCCTCAACTGTTCCAAAGTCATGGCAGCGTGGCCTTGCCATCGCCGGGCTTGCCCTCCACCAGACAAATTGTCCGGTGTCGATCCAGTCTGGATGCTCGGGTCAGGCCAGGACATGACAAATCCCAACCGTTAGCGTCGCCGAAGAAGACCCAAATTTCAGTCATCTGCTTACGCACAATCCAATCATTCGATTCAATCGAATGATTTCTACACTATTTTGAAATGGATTGAACAGACCCAATAAGGCAGAACAAACCTGTGAATTGCAGGTGGATCATGAGCAGCAAGGTCGGCAGCCGGTTGGGCGATATGACGGGAATTCGCGGGATTCTCCCCGGCGCGGGCCTGTGCATCGTCGTCACCGCCCTCGCCATGGGGGCCGAACTCGTCGAAGCCAGCCTGTTCGGCAAGGCCTGGCTGGAGGCTCTGGTCCTTGCCATCCTGATCGGCGCCCTGATCCGCACCTTCGCCCAGCCTGAGGCCCGTTTCGACCGCGGTATCACCTTCGGTGCCAAGACGCTGCTGGAGGTCGCCGTTGTCCTGCTCGGCGCTTCCGTCAGCGCCGCCGCCATCGCCGATGCCGGCCTCGGCTTGATGGCTGGCATCGCCGGCGTCGTCATGGTGTCGATCATGCTGAGCTTCGGCATTGGTCGCGCCCTCGGCTTGCCGCACAACATGGCCCTGCTGGTCGCCTGCGGCAATTCGATCTGCGGCAACTCGGCCATCGCCGCCACCGCGCCCGTGATCGGCGCCAACGGCAAGGATGTCGCCGCCTCGATCGCCTTCACCGCCGTGCTCGGTGTGGTCGCCGTGATCGGCCTGCCGCTCCTGGTGCCTGCCCTCGATCTCACCCCGGGCCAGTATGGCGTGTTCGCCGGACTGACCGTCTATGCCGTGCCGCAGGTCCTTGCCGCCACCGCGCCCGTCGCCGCTCTCAGCGTGCAGATCGGTACCCTGGTCAAGCTCGCCCGCGTACTGATGCTTGGCCCGGTCATCGTGGTTCTCGCTTTGATCAGCGAAAGCCAGCGCAAGGCCGCCACGACCGAGGCCGGGGCGGCTAGCCGCGCACGTCCCCGCCTCGGCCAGATCGTGCCTTGGTTCATCATCGGCTTCCTGGCCATGATGGCGCTGCGTTCCTTCGGCCTCCTGCCTCAGGGCTCGCTTCAGCCGATCTCATCGGCCGCCAATACGCTCACCATCATCTCGATGGCCGCGCTCGGTCTCACCGTCGACATCCGCGCCGTCGCCAAGGCCGGCCCGCGGGTGACCTCGACGGTGATTCTCTCCTTGCTCGCTTTGGGCGTGATCAGCTACGCGCTGATCGTGCTGCTCAAGGTCGCCTGATCCTTGAGAAAAAGTGCGATTTCTCTGAATCGCACTTTTTCTCTAACTCCCTGTTCCGCCGCGTTTTCTCAATCGAAAAGTCTATCAACTTTTCTGGAAGACGCTTTAGTTTTCAGCAAGGCGCGCGCCTCGTCCCAATTCCCCGTCGCCAGCGAATGCGGCGAGGCGCCATCTTCGGGCGAGAGCCAGCGCAGTGGCAGGGCACCCGGCCGCAGCACGATCTGCTTTGGCCTAAAGCGCAGCAATTGCTGGGCGCCTTCGAAGGCCGCGATCTCCGGTCCCTCCAGGATCACCTCGCCGTCTCCCGTGAGCTGAAGCAGGTCTCCCGTCTCGAAATCGACGAAGGTGAATCCGCAGCGCGGATCCACCAGGATATTGCCCAGCGTATTGAAAAACAGGTTGCCGGCGAAATCCGGCATCAGCAGGCTGCCATCGGCCTGCACTGCCACGAAGCCGGGCCTGCCGCCGCGGTGGGAGACATCGACCTGCCGATGCCCGTTCGCACGCTCGACCGAGGAGGCGATGAAGAGTGTCTCCGCCTCGGCGATCAGGGTAGCCGCCCGGCCCTCGAGGCGGTCGAGGATCTGGACCGGTATCGTGGAAGCGGTGGCCGGATCGCGTGTGAAGTTGAAGTCGCGCAAGCGAATATAGCGCGGACAATTGCCGAAGCTCTCCCCGACAACCACCTCGAAGCTAGCCGGATCGCTGCGACGCACCGTGCCGTTCAGCCGGTTGCGACGCCTGGTGTGCAGTTCGATGCCGAGCAGGCCGATCGCAGCACCATCCTCCAGGCCTGAGGCCGCAGGGTCGGCGGGATCAACCGCAGCCGCGACATGCAGCGTGTGAGGCTCGGGAGAATTGAGAAAGCCCGGCTGGCCGGCGAGGATCGTTGCCCAAATATCGCCGGCGCGATCGGCAGTGCCGACGACGATGAAGGGAAGCAGCGGGTAGAAATCACGATGCTGCTCGATCAGATAGTCACGCAGTACGCGTCGGCCCACCGCATCCATGCGCTCGGCCGCTCCCGCCCGCTGCTGCAGGGCGAGTTCGCCTTCGTGCCACGGCGAATCCGTCGCAACAGGCACATTGCCATCCATGACATTTGCCCTCCGATAGGATGAAAGCTCTAGGCCGCCAGCCCGACCGCCGTCTTCTGGAACGGCACGAAGCCCGGCAGGGCCTCGACCCGTTGCAACCAGGCGCCAATCTGCGCATAGGAAGACAGATCTACATTCCCCTCCGGTGCGGAGGCGATATAGCTGTAGAGCGCCACATCGGCAGCGGTCGGGCGATCGAGAACGATCCAGTCGTGCCCGATCAATTCCTGGTCAATCAGCTTGAGAATGGCGTGAGCCGCCGCCAATGTCTGCTCGACATCGTATTTGGCACCGAAAACCGTGATCAGGCGAGCGGCCGCGGGGCCCATGCGAAGCTGGCCGGCTGCGACCGAGAACCAGCGCTGCACGGCGGCCGCAGCGATCGGTTGGGTCGGCAGCCAGTTCTCCAGGCCGAGCTTGCGGGCGACATAGACGATGATGGCGAGCGAATCGGGCACGATCACGCCGCCATCGTCGAGAACCGGCACCTGGCCCAGCGTATTGAGCTTGAGGAAATCCGGCGTCTTGTGCTGGCCGGTCTTGAGGTCCACGTCGACCAGTTCATGCGGCACGCCCACCAGCGACAAAAACAGGTGAGCGCGATGGGAGTGACCCGACAGGGGAAAATGATAGAGCTTCATGGATGATCTCCTCGCCGATACCGGCACTGTCGGAGGATCTTCATCATTTCGATGCAGATAGAGAATATTGATTGATTGAAAGGCATCATTCCAGATACTGGAATAATTGGAATTTGGGGGCATCATGGATCGCTGGCAGGCCATGCGGGTCTTCGTGAAGGTGGCCGAGAGCGGCGGTTTCGCCGAGGCCGCCCGCCGTTTGTTCATGAGCCCGCCCGCGGTCACCCGGGCCGTCGCCTTTCTCGAAGATGCCATTGGCGCCCAGTTGCTGGTGCGCACCACCCGATCGCTCAAGCTCACCGAAACGGGCGAGCGCTATCTGCATGACTGCCAGCGCATCCTGGCCGATCTCGCCGACGCCGAGGCGGCCGCCGCCGGTTCCTATACCACGCCGACGGGCACGCTGATCGTCACCGCGCCCGTGATGTTCGGTCAGCTCCATATCCTGCCCGTGGTGATGGACTATCTCGGCCAGCATCCGGTCGTGAGTGCGCAAACCCTATTCCTCGACCGCATCACCAACCTTGTGGAGGAGGGCATGGATGTCGCCATCCGCATCAGCCACTTGCCGGATTCGGAGCTGACGGCGATCCGGGTCGGCAGCATGCGGCGGGTGGTCTGCGCCTCTCCCACCTATCTCGCCGAACATGGCGAGCCGCGCAGTCCCGCCGACCTTGCCGGCCACAGCGTCATCGCCAGGATCGGCGCCTGGCCGCGGCTGGAATGGCGCTTCGGCCGTGACGAGAAGACCCATGTCGGCATCCAGCCACGGCTGATGTGCAATCTCAACGAATCGGGGATCTCGGCGGCCATCTCCGGCTGGGGGCTGGTGCGCGTCTTTGCTTACCAGGTCGACACGGCCCTGCGCGAAGGCACGCTCCGCACCGTGCTCACGGAATTCGAGGAGGCACCGGTGCCTGTACATATCGTCCATGCCGGTGGCCGGGCTCCCTCCGCCAAGGTGCGCTCCTTCGTCGATTTCGCCGTGGAACGCCTGCGGGCAAACCCGATCTTCGGAGACCTTGCGCAAAGCCGCCTGTCTTCCTAGATTGGCGCGGTATCGTTTCAACCGAAAGTTCGCAGCAATGGATCTGAACCTGAACGCAACGCCGCTTTGCCTTGTGTCAGGGATCATCCATTCTCATGCCTTCTTCGATCACGCTTTCCAATCTCTCCTGGTCCACGCCTGACGGGCGCGCGCTGCTCTCTGGGCTCGATCTGAGCTTCGGCCCCGAACGTGCCGGCCTCGTCGGCCGCAACGGTGTCGGCAAGACGACCCTGCTCAAGCTGATAGCGGGGGAGCTCCCGCCCCGCTCCGGCCACGTCATCGTGCATGGCAGCCTGGGACGGCTACGCCAGGCCGTCCAGCTCGGGCCGGACGAGACCATCGCCGACCGGTTCGGTGTAACGCAAGCGCTCGCCTTGCTTGCCCGGGCGGAAGTCGGCCTTGCCTCCGCCGAAGATCTCGTCACCGCCGACTGGACCCTGGAGGCCCGTCTCGCCACGGCCTTCGCCCGGGTCGGCTTGCCTGTGGATACCGACACGCCGCTGACGACATTGTCGGGTGGGCAGCGCACCCGGGTTGGCCTGGCGGCGCTAGTCTTCGCCGAGCCGGACTTCCTGCTGCTGGACGAGCCGACCAACAGTCTCGACCGCGAGGGCCGGAAGGCCGTCATCGACCTCCTCGCCGGCTGGCGCGGCGGCGCGGTGGTGGTCAGCCACGACCGCGAATTGCTCGAGGCCATGGATGCCATCGTCGAGCTGACCTCGCTCGGCGCCAGCGTCTATGGCGGCAATTGGAGCCAATACCGGGCACGCAAGACCCTGGAACTGGCGGCCGCCCGCCATGATGTGGGCGAGGCCGAGAAGCGGCTTGATGAAGCCGAGCGCAAGGCTCAGATCGCCGCAGAACGCAAAGCGCGTAAGGACAGCGCAGGCCGCAAGGCACGAGCCAGGGGCGACGCGCCCCTGCTGCTGCTCGACGCGAAGAAGGAGCGCAGCGAAAAGAGTGGAGGCGCGGGAGCCCGTCTGGCCGAACGGCAGCAGCGAGCGGCCAGCGATACGCTCGCCAAGGCACGCAAGCGTCTTGAAATCCTGCAACCCTTGTCGGTGAAGCTCGCGTCCACGGGCCTGCCCGCCGACAAGGTGGTCCTGCGCCTCGATGCACTGCGTTTTGGCTACGAGCCGCTTCGACCGGTCCTGGACGGCCTCTCCTTCACCCTCGCCGGACCGCAGCGCGTCGCCCTGACCGGCGCGAATGGCAGCGGCAAGACGACGTTGCTCGGCCTGATCACCGGGCGACTGCAACCCCAGGCCGGCCATGTCTGGGTCCTGCCCGGCTTCGCGCTGCTCGACCAGGAGGTGAGCCTGCTCGAGCCGAGGGAGACGATCCGCGACAATTTCAAGCGCCTCAACCCGCAATCGGACGAGAATGCCTGCCGTTCCGCCCTGGCCCGTTTCATGTTCCGGGCAGACGCGGCCCTGCAGAGTGTCGGCAGCCTCAGCGGCGGCCAGATGCTGCGGGCCGGGCTCGCCTGCGTTCTGGGCGGAGAAAGGCCGCCGCCATTGCTGATCCTGGACGAACCCACCAACCATCTCGACATCGAGGCTATCGAGGCGGTGGAGGCGGGACTGCGCGCCTATGATGGCGCCCTGCTGGTGGTCAGCCACGACGAGAGCTTCCTCGACGCCATCGACATCTCGCACAGGCTGGAGCTGTTGCCGGCGACTTGACCCCGCTGCAACCCTGGCCGTAATGTGGGCTATCGCTATGGGGATGGAGTCCCCCCAAACCGCCGCAAGGCTGATGACTCCTACCAGGTGCTTCGCGCCGGTAGGAGGTCGTCCCCGTCTCCCGCTTTCATCGAAGTGCCGCTGCAATCTCTCTGGAGGTATGCCATGCGCCCTTCGCGACCGGGACGGCCGATATCCTTTCTCCTGCTTCGTATCTGGCTCATGCTGGCCCTTCTCGGCCTGATCGGGCTTGCCATCGCCTGGCGTCTGGGGCTGATTCCTCCATGAGCCTTAAAGCACTGCCGGGATTTCGGATTGGTGGGGGCTTGAGCCCTGCCTATCCTGACTGGACAACCCATTCGCAGCCGCGGCCTTCATCTCTTCCCACTTGTCTTCGGAGCATCCATGTCACCCGTGCTCGCCAACACCGTCATGATCGCCATCGGCGGAGCCATCGGCTCCGTGGGGCGCTATTGGATCGGCTTGTGGATGGCGCCCTATAGCGAAAACCTGCCCTGGGCGACCATCCTCATCAACATCGCCGGCTCCTTTGCCATCACCTTCTTCGGCACGCTGACCCTTGCCAATGGCCGCGCACCCCTGCCGGATCTGTGGCGGCTGTTCTTCATGGTCGGCATCTGCGGCGGCTTCACCACCTTCTCGTCCTTCAGCCTGCAGACCTTCGAACTCCTGCACATGAACATGCCCCTGCGCGCCCTGATCAATGTCGGTGTGTCCGTGGTGCTCTGCGTCGCCGCCTCGGCGCTCGGCTTCTATGGCGCGGCGGCGATCAACGGCACGCAGCAGGTGGCACAGGTGCAGGTCGACGAGGAGGCGTCCTGACCTCGGATCTCACGCCAGGTGTCATTGCCAACGCCCCTTGGCCAACGAGTCCTGGCATCAATTGCCGATCTCGATGTTGGAGACGTCGAAATCCTGATGGTGGGCAATGGTGGCGGCGCCGATGGCGCATTCCATCTCGCCCAGGGTCGAAAGACGGATCTGCGGCTTCGTCATCCCCGGCACGATGCCGGCACCGACGGCTTGCGACAGCCGGTCGAGGCGGGCGGCGAGCACAGGACGCATGGCGCCACCGAGTACGATCGTCGATGGATTGAAGATGTTGGCGAGCGAGGTCAGACCGATGATGAGGTGGCTGGCGAGTTCGTCCATGGCCGCGCCGGCGCCGCTGTCGCCGGCATGGGCGGCGGCCGCCACCATCGCCGGCAAGGCGGAAAGAGAATCGACGCCGAAGCCCTGCCCCGGCCGATAGAAGCGATCGAGCGCAGCGATGTTGACGAAGCTCTCCAGGCAGCCCTGCTGCCCGCAGGAGCAGCGCGGCCCCGCTTCGCGGATGCGGATATGGCCGAACTCGTTGCCGGTGCCCTCAGCCCCACGGACGAGGCGCCCGTTGACGATGGCCGCCCCGCCGCACCCGGCTCCGAGCTTGAGATAGACGATGGCATCGGCCTGCAGCCCGGGCTGGGTATAGACTTCCCCGAAGGCGGCGGCATGGGCATTGTTCTCGACGAAAACAGGCGCACTAAGCGCCTTCTCGGCCAATGCCTTCAGATTGAGGTCCTTCCAGCCCAGCATGGGCAGATGCACGACATAGCCGTCCGAACGCACCAGGCCGGGCACGGTGATGCCAATCGAGCGCAGCGGCTGCGTCAGGCCGCGGGCATAAGTGGCGATGGCATCAACAGCCGCGTCCGGGCCGACAGGATGAGCCAGGCGCGCCGTGCGGCTGTCGACCACCCCGAGCGCCAGATCGATCAGGGCAAAGCGCACCACACCGACGCCGATCTCGGCCCCGAGAAAGTAGCCACCGCTCGGATTGAGGGCGATGTCGACGCCCGGCCGGCCGACATCCCGGCGCGCGCTCTCCTCACGGGAGGCCCGCCGCTCGACCAGGAGGGAGCTGGCCGTGAGGTTCTCGACCAGGTTGGTGATGGTAGCGGGGGTCAGGCCGAGGCGGCGGGCAAGTTCGGCCCGGGGCATCGCCCCCTGCAGGCGCAATTGGGTGAGGATGCGCCGCTCGTTCACATAACGCGCGAAGGTCTGGTCAGCCATGATGTCGCCTCTGCCCGAATCTCTGGAATGGCTTTGCGATTCGGCCGAATCACCTGGATACACAAAGACGCACCGATACAGACAGTTAGAGCAAAAAGAGGATATTCGCTGAAACACGCCTTGTCCCAAGGCCGTCGAGTTAAGCGTCTTCGAGTTTGCACGGCCTTTATCACTGCCGGGCTTGACCCTGCGATCCCGGGAAGAGGCGTCTTCCCAGCTTCGCTCCCGGTTATTTGAGCGGCTTCTGGATCTGCAGCGAACAACTCATCCGGTGGGGGCAAACCCGGCTATGACAAATCGGAGCGCTTTCTACCTCAAGTCAACGGCAATGATAGCAGCAAAGGCCTTGCACATCCTATTTGTTTAGATAATAAATAAATTATAGAAACCCCGCAGGAATCCCGCCATGCCGAAGAAGGAAGATCGCCGCCTCAAGGTCGGTGTGCTGGGCTGCGGCCCGATCGCGCAGGCCGCGCATTTCGAAAGCTGCACCAAGGCGCGCAATGCCGATCTCTACGCCATCTGCGACATCGCGCCTGACCTGCTGGAGCGCATGTCCTGGACACACAAGCCCGAGAAGACCTTTTCGGACTACGCCGCCATGCTGGCCGATCCCGAGCTCGATGCGGTTATCGTGGCGACCTCGGACGCCTTCCACGTGCCGGCCTCGATCGCCGCTCTGGAAGCGGGCAAGCACGTGCTCAGCGAAAAGCCCGTCGGCATCGGCATCGAGGAAGTGGAGACCTTGCGCACCGCCGTGGCAGCCAGCGGCAAGGTGCTGCAAGTCGGCCATATGAAGCGCTTCGATGCCGGGCTCGAAGCTGCCAAGGCCTTCATCGACACGGAAATGGGTGAGATGCTGGCTCTGAAGGCCTGGTATTGCGATTCAACCCATCGTTACCCGATGACGGATGCCGTGCAGCCGCTGATCGTCACCAGCAAGCAGGCGCGCAGGCCGGCCGGCGATCCCAAGGCCAACCTCCAGCGCTATTACATGCTTGCCCATGGCAGCCATCTCGTCGACACCGCCCGCTATTTCGGCGGGGAGATCGTCGAGGTCGAGGCCCGCTTCTCCGAGCGCTTCGGCGCGCGCTGCTGGTTCGTCGACCTCGCTTTCGCCAATGGCACGCTCGGCCATCTCGACCTCACCGTGGCCGTGCGCATGGACTGGCACGAGGGCTTCCAGATCTATGGCGAGCACGGCAGCGTGCTCGGCAAGACCTATAACCCCTGGTACTACAAGAGCAGCGACGTCGACATCTTCCGCGAAAAGGATGGCGCCACCACGCGCGTCCTCGGCGCGGATGGCCATTTCTACCGTCGCCAGCTCGAGGGCTTCGCCGACGTCATCCTCAAGGGAGCGCCGATGCGCGGCGCCGACATCCAGGATGGCGTCGCTTCGGTACGGGCGATGATCGCCATCGCCCAATCCGTCCGTGAAAGCCGCGCCGTGCGGCTCGATGACGTCAAGGGAGAGTTGTGATGCGGCTCGGCATCTTTGCCAAGACCTTCCCCGGCAGCGAACCGGGAACGGTGATGGCGGCCGCCCGCGCGGCAGGCTACGGCGCGGCGCAATACAACATGGCCTGTTCGGGCCTGCCCTCAATGCCGGCAGCCATCCCCGACGGCGTCGCCGAGGCGGTGCGTGCTGCTGCCCTCGACCAGAATCTCGACGTCGCGGCCGTCTCCGCCACCTACAACATGATCCACCCCGATCCGGCGCTGCGCTGGCGCGGCCATGACAGCCTTGAAATCATCGCCGGCGCGGCCCACGCCATGGGCGCCCGCCTCCTGACGCTCTGCACCGGCACGCGCGATCCGGACGACCAGTGGCGCGGCCATCCCGACAACGCCTCGCCGGAAGCCTGGCGCGACCTCGCCGCCAGCCTGGAGACGGCACTCGACATCGCCGAACGACACGATGTCGATCTCGGCATCGAGCCGGAATTGGCCAATGTCATCGATTCGGCCGCCAAGGCCCGAGTGATCATCGACGAGATGGCCAGCCCCCGGCTGAAGATCATCCTCGACCCGGCCAATCTCTTCGAGGTCGCTTCGCTCGCCGACCAGCAGCGCCTGGTCTCCGAAGCCATCGACCTCCTGGCCGACCGCATCGTCATGGCCCATGCCAAGGACAGGGATGCCGCCGGCGGTTTCACCACGGCCGGCAAGGGCGTGCTCGACTACGACCATTATCTCGCTGGACTGGCTCGGATCGGCTTCGGCGGCCCTTTGGTCACCCACGGACTTGCTGCCGGGGAGGCGGCAGAAGTCGCCGCATTCCTCGGCCGGAAGCTGGCGGAGGTAGCATGACAACAAGCGCCGAACACCGCGCGAGATCTCCTTCTCCCCTTGCGCGACTAGGCACTTCCCATGGAAATGCCTCGGGTCCCGGCAAGCGGATGAGGGGTCTCGCCCTGCTCGGCCAGCGTAGCGACCCCCCTCATCCGGCACTTCGTGCCACCTTCTCCCGTAAGGGGAGAAGGAAAGCCGCACCGCGGAGCAGCTGACATGAGCGTCTTCCCGTGCCATGGCCTCAGCCTCGCCGTGCATGATCGCGGCAGCGGCCTTCCGGTGGTCTTCCAGCACGGCCTGTGCGGGGATGCCGGCCAACCGGCCGAAGTCTTTCCCTTCGATCTGCCGGCCCGCTGCCTCACGCTCGAATGCCGCGGCCATGGCGGCTCCGAGGCCGGCGACAGCGAGTGTTTTTCGCTTCAGACCTTCGCCGACGACCTGGCGAGCTGGCTCGACAATCTCGCGCTCGGCCCCGTCGTCCTCGGGGGCATTTCGATGGGCGCGGCAATCGCGCTGCGTCTTGCCATTGTCAGGCCGGACCTGGTGCGGGCGCTGGTGCTGGCGCGCCCAGCCTGGATTGCCGAAGCGGGTCCCGCCAACATGGAGCCCAATGCCCTGGTCGGCGCGCTGCTCGCCGGTTATGGCCCCGCGGAAGCGCGGGCCCGGTTCGAGGCTTCCGGTACGGCGCGCGATCTTGCCGCCGCTGCTCCGGACAATCTCGCCTCGCTGCGCGGCTTCTTCTCGCGGGAGCCCCAAGCCGTCACCGCGGCGCTGCTCGCCCGCATTTCGGCCGACGGCCCCGGCGTCTCCCGCGCCGATATCGCTGCCCTGAGGATTCCGGCGCTCCTCATCGGCACCGAGGCCGACGCCATCCACCCTCTCGGCCATGCCGAGACACTCGCCGCCCTCATTCCCGGCGCCCGGCTCGCCCGCATCACCCCCAAGGCGCTGGACAAGCCGCGCTACGTCCAGGATTTCCGCGCTGCTCTGGCACAATTCCTATCGGAGAACCCCGCATGAAACCCGCTTCCGGCTGGCTCCAGGCCCTGCCCGCCGACCGCCTGCTCGCCGAATTTTCGCTGTGGTCCGCCAATCTCGGCCGTCTCGCCGACGATATCGCCCGGGTCGAGCCGCATGTCGACATCTTCCATGTCGATGTCGCCGACGGCCATTTCTCGCCGGCACTGCTCTATTTTCCGGACCTGACTGCGGCCGTACGCAAGGTGACCGCCAAGCCCATTCACGTCCATCTGATGACGACGGACGATATCCTTCTCGACCAGATCGACCAGTTCGCCGAAGCCGGCGCCGACCTGATCAGCATCCATGCCGAGAACGCCAATGCCGATGCCGCCCTCGCCCGCATCCGCGATCTCGGCCTTGCCACCGGCATGGTGCTGCAGCTCCACACGCCGGTGGCGGCGGCGGAGCCCTTCCTCGACCGCCTGGACATGCTGACCCTGCTCGGCACCCTGATCGGCATCAAGGGCGTTGGCCTCGACGATTCGGCCCTGGCGCGCCTGCGCGAAGCCCGCAAGCTGATCGCCCAGAAGGCCAGGCACCGCATCATCCTCGCCTCCGATGGTGGCAATCGCGAGCACACCGTGCCCAATCTGCGTCTTGCCGGCGCCGAGACCATCGTGATGGGGTCGCTGGCCTTCGGCGCACCGGATCTGGCCGCCCGCATCGCCTGGGTCCACGGCCTGCAGCGGGAGCCCTGACCGTGTATCGGCGCGCCATCGGCATCGACCTTGGCGGCACGCAGGTGCGCGCCGCCCTCGTTGATGATACCGGCACCGTGCTGCGGCGCGCCGCCACCCGCACGGATGTAGCCGGCGGTCCGGCCGCCGTGATGGCGCAATTCCGCAGCCTCATCGAAGAAGTGACTGACGACGAGAGCCTCGCCTCGCTCTCCGGTGTCGGCGTCTGCGCCCCCGGGCCGCTCGACAGCCTCACCGGCACCTTCATCCATGTCCCGACCTTGCCCGGCTGGGAAGATTTTCCCCTGCGCGACCAGCTTGCCGCCACCCTGGGCCGGCCGGTGGTGGTGGAAGGCGATGCCATCGCCGCCTGCTACGGCGAGTGGCGCTTCGGCGCCGGCCGCGGGCTCGACCACCTCCTCTATGTCACCGTCTCCACCGGCATCGGCGGCGGCGTGGTCAGCGACGGCCGCCTGCTGCATGGCAGGCGTGGCATGACGGCCCATGTCGGCCATTTCCGCCTGGCCAAGGATGGCCCGCGCTGCAGTTGCGGCGCCGTCGGCTGCTTCGAGGCCTTCGCGGCCGGTACGGCGCTCGATCGGCGGGCACGCGAGGCGGCTGTCGCCCATCCCGGCAGCCTGCTCGCCCGCGTGCCGGCACCGGCCGCCGGCAGCGTGGTCGAGGCCGCCCGCCAGGGCGATGCGACCGCCCTCGCGCTCCTCGACGAGGAAGCCGCTTTTCTCGGCGAGGGCTTCGCCAGCCTCATCCATCTCTACAGCCCCGAAAAAGTGGTGATGGGCGGCGGCGTCGCGCATGGCTTCGACCTGATGACGGAGAAGATCCACCAGATCATCCGGACCACCGCCTTGCCCTCCTTCCGCGACGTGCCGGTGGTGAAGGCCGCCCTCGGCGACAATGCCGGCCTGGTCGGCGCGGCCGCACTGGTGATGTTCGACGAACGGGCGCGTTGATCATTCGCCTGCCTTGACGCTGGAAGAATACTGCCCCCGCATAGACAGTGCCCCTTTCTGGGAGCGCCAGCAGGATGCTCGCGCTCCCAGAAAGCACCTCAGAACTTTCCGTGTAGCTCGGCGTCTTCGGAACCAGGAATAACGCCCGACTCACGCCTCCAGTCGAACACTTCGCCCGCAGATCCGGCATGGGGGATTGGCGATGGCACAGGACGGCGGAATCGAAGACCGCACGGTGGACCGCAATACGCCGGCGCTGGCCCTGTCGGGCGGCGGCTTTCGCGCCACGCTCTATCATTGTGGCGCCCTGATCCGGCTCAACCAGCTTGGCCTGCTCGCCAGGATCAGCCGCATCTCCAGCGTGTCGGGCGGCTCGATCACCTCGGGCATGCTGGCGGCCGCCTGGAAGCAGCTGAAATTCCAGAACGGCATCGCCACCGATCTCGACGCCAAGGTGATCGCACCGCTGCGCGAATTCTGCACCCGCTCGGTCGATACCAAAGCAGTGGGGTTTGGAGCGTTCCTGCCCGGCAAGAGCATCGGGGATGTTCTCGCGGACACCTATGACGATCTCTTCGAGGGCATCAGCCTGCAGGATCTGCCGGACAGCCCGCAATTCGTCTTCAACGCCACCAATCTGCAGACCGGCCGGCTCGTGCGCCTGCAAAAGGTCAGGCTGGCCGATTATGCCGTCGGCATCATCCCCAAACCCGACATCCGGCTGGCGGTGGCCGTCGCCGCCTCGAGCGCCTTTCCGCCCGTGCTTTCGCCGGTGGAGATCAAGGTCGATCCCGCACGCTGGGTGAACGCCACCGGCACGAGCCATTTCGGCGACCCCGACTACAACCGCAGGCTTTCCCTGACCGATGGCGGCGCCTATGACAACCTCGGCCTGGAGACGGTGGACGATTTCGCTACCGTGATCGTCAGCGATGCCGGCGCCCCCTTCGGCACCGAGGAATCCGCTCACGCCTTCTGGCCCCAGCAGGCCCTGCGCGCCCTAGACATCGCCACCGACCAGGCACGTGGCCTGCGCAAGCGCCTGCTCTTCGCCGAAGCCAAGGCGGCCGGGCGCGTGGTCGCCTTCAGCGCCATCGACAGTGTCGCCTCGAAATATCCGGCGCCACAGAAGCTTAAGCCCGATCCCGCGATGGTGACACGGTTGGCCCAAATGCGCACCCGCCTCAATCCCTTCGACGAAGAGGAGCAGAGCCGGCTCATCAATTGGGGCTGGCTGATGATGGACGTTGCCCTGCGCAGCTATGTCACGCCGACCGAGCCGGCACCGACTGCCTATCCCCTGCCCGGCTTCCCGGTCTAGCGCCATGATGCTGCCCGGCGATCATCCTGACAGAGGCTCCGGACTGGTCTACCGCGACGACACGCTGGCGGCCGGTCCCGCCACCCATGCACTGATCATCGGGGTCGGCGCCTACCAGTCGCCGCGTTTCAAGAAGCCGCTGACCTCCACCACCATTTCGGCTCGCGTCCTGGCGGATTGGTTTGTCGGCGAGGCGCCGGGCTTTCGCAACGAGGCTTGCCCGCTCGGCAGCCTCGCCATCCTGCTTTCCGAGCCGGCCACCACGGCGCAGCCCCAGGCGACCTATGCCGACGGGCCGGTGCCGCGCGCGACCTTCGCTCTGGCGCGCGAAGCCGTACGCGCCTGGGTCCGGCGCATCAACAGCCACAAGGACAATCTCGCCATCCTCTATGTCGCGAGCCATGGCGAGAGCCTCCTCTCCCGCACCGCCTTCCTCTTCGAAGATTACGGGATGGACGAACTCGACCGGACCGCCGGCATGTCGGAGGTCGAGCAGTTCATGTCCGCGCTGGAGAACGCCAAGGCTGTCTCCCAGCTTCTGCTGTTCGATTGCTGCCGCTCGGCAACGGACCTCTCTCTGCCCTGGAACGAGCCCTTCGGCAGCAAGCTGATTGCCCTGACCCGTGAGAACAGGGGACATGACGAGCCGAGCAAGCAATGGGTGATCGCCGCCACCGCACTCGGAGAAACCGCAGGAGGGCGCGTCAACAACACCACCTTGTTTGCCGACGCGCTGCTCAGCGCTCTCGGCGGCGTCGCCGGCGACCCGGCCGACGAGGACTGGCCGGTGCGTCCCGGCCCGATGGTGGACAGCATCAGCCGGCTGCTCGAGCTGCACCGCCAGCCGGATGAGAAGCCGCAGACGCCCGGCGGGCGCATCGCCGGTACCTTCGAGATCACCTTCGCCGGCGAGCGGGCGGAAATCCCGGTCTATATCTCGATGGCCCAGCCCGAAAATTGGCCCGAGAGCGATTTCATCGTCACCGCCATACCCGGCGGCGAAACGGCCTTCGAGGGCGCAGTTGGAAGGCCCCCCTTCCAGCTCCTGAAATACCCGGAAGCCACCGCCATCAATGTCTCCGTCCGCCGTTTCGGCGCAGATATCGGGGGGGCCAAGGGCAAGGCCCGGGCACCTGCCGTCTTCCTGGAAGTCAAGCGCAGCGCCACACCGACCACGGCAGTGGTGGAAAAACTCGATCCCGGGCGCAGCTTCGGCCCCGCCGCGCAGCTTCTCATCGGCCTTTCCGGGCCCGTGGCGATCGCTGCCGGTGCCATAGCCGAGATTGTCAGGGCTGATGATCCGAAGAAGAACCCCAAGCAGGTCGTCGTCGCCATCGGCGGCGCCACACCGGTGGATGTCCGGCCTGGCGAGCATGTCGTCACGTTGCGCACGCCCGACGGCCGGGTGGAGGTCCAGAACGTCACGGTGGACAAGGACGAGGTGCTGGAAGTGCGCTTCGCCATGCCGGCTTCGCCGCATGAATGGCTGGGAACGGCGACCGCAACCGGTGCCGTGCCGCCCCCTTCTCCTCCCGCCCCGGCGCCGGGCTTGGAAGGCCTGCGGCCTCGTCCGCCGGCGGATATCAACCTTCAGGCTCCGCCCCATTGGCAGGCCGACTTTCCTCTGCCCGCCCCTCCGGCTGTGATACCGGTGGTCGCCACCATCGCCGGCTATGTCGATTGTGCACTCGGCCTGCATGCCCTTGCCGATCCGCGCCTCACCGCAGCAATAGAGAACGATGACGGACGGTTCGTGCAGCTCGGCCTGGCCGATGCCGAGGCCCACCGCTTCGCGCCCTTCGAAAAGGGCGCCCATGATCGTCCGGTGTTCGTGGCGATCGAGACCGGCCCTCGCCGCGACCTCGCCGTGGTGCCAAGCATTGCAGGGCGGTGGAACCCCTACGTCCTCATCGACAGGCTGGCGCCGCGCGAAAGAAGCGCGGCCACCATCATCGCCGAAAACCCCATCTGGAGCGGCCTGATCGGTTTCCTGGCGGCGCGCGACGTCGAGGCCGGCGGCCGCCTCCTGGCCGGCGGGCTGCAGCAGGCCGTGATCGATGCGATGCAGGACAAGCTCGCCGATCCGATCGCGGCGCTGGCAGCGGCGCTGATTGCCGTTTCGGCCTCCTCGCCGGACCTCGAACGGCGCTGGGATCCCTGGCTCGCCAATCTCGTCAACTGGTTTCCGCTCATCCCCGACGGGCCCATCATTCTCGGCCGCCGTCTGCTGATGCGGGCACGCAGTGCCGGGCAGTTCGAGCAGGCCAAGACCCATCTGCTGGAAGGCTTTTCGCGTGGCGCCCCGCTCTATTCGTTGTCGGCTGACTGGCTGGCCCGCGGGCTCGAAAGCCTGCCGGACGAAAAGGTGCTCGAAGCCCCGCGCCGCACAGCCCGCGCCTTCGCCAACCGCGTCGATTCCGCCCAGGCCTTCACCGTGATCCGCCTCGGCGATTGAGGAGTACGCCATGCCGGTTTTCAAGCTCGCCATGCATCCGGCCTCCGAGGGCGACGCGCTGATGTTGAGTTGGGGCGAGGAGGGCACGCTTCACCGCGCTTTGATCGATCTCGGGCGCACCAAGAATTATCGGGCGCTGAAGCCGCTGCTGCAGGCGATCGGCAGCTTTGAGCTCTTCGCCATCAGTCATATCGATGCCGACCACATCGAAGGAGCGGTGCCACTGTTCGGGGAGACGATGCTTCCCTTCACGGCCTGCAATGTCTGGTTCAACGCCTACGCCCAACTCGTCGACGCCAGGGAGCGGCTCCGCGACTTCGAGACGCTTGGCGTCGACCAGGCCGAGAAAGTTACGATCGGCATCGAGGCCAGCGACTGGCCGTGGAACAGCCAATTCGCTTCCCGCATCGTCTCCACGGGCAGCCCGGAGGCGGCAGCGCCCTTGCCGTTCGCCGGTGGACTGGAACTCACCCTGCTTTCCCCCACGGACCACCAGCTCACCTGGCTGCTGCCAACCTGGGAGAGCGCACTGGCCGAGGCTCATCTGCGCAAGGAAGACATGGATCCGGTAGAGCAGGCCGAGGTCGAAGGGCGCGAGATACTCGGCGGCCTCAATGTCGAGGCGCTGGCTGCGCGCCAATACAGCGGCGACAGCACCAGGCCCAATGGCACCAGCATCGCCTTTATCGCAGAGTTCGACCAAAGGCGCGTGTTGATGGCTGCGGACTCCCACGCCGACGTCATCGAGGCCGCCCTCGAGCGGCTCGGCCATAGCGCGGCCAATCCGTTGAAGCTCGACTGCCTGAAAGTCTCCCATCACGGCAGCAAGGCCAATACCTCGCCGGCGCTGCTCAGCCTGATCGACTGCACCCGTTTTGCCTTCTCGACGGACGGCAGCCGCCATGATCATCCGGATGCGGAAACCATCGCCCGCATCCTCAAGCACGATCCCGAACGCCAGAAGACGCTGATCTTCAATTTTCGTCAGCCCAATACGGAGCAATGGGATGATGAGGAATTGAAGACACGCTGGCATTATGATTGCGTCTTCCCCGCAGCGGGCAAGGAAGGCATCGAGTTCGAGTTGTAAGGTAAAGGGCCATCGCGAACTATCTCACAGCTCCGTGAACGCCGGCGAGCCATCCTGCCTCGCTTGAAGCCTGGACTTCGGACCCCGGCCGATTCACAATCGACCCAATCCATCGAATAGCGGGATTAGTCGGCTCGCGTCGTCTTTCAGATGGCGCCGTGTCCGAAACCATTTTTCAGCAAGGAGTTTCATCCATGGATTACATCAAGCTCGGCTCGACGGGCCTTGAAGTGTCGCGCCTGTGCCTTGGCTGCATGACCTATGGCGTTCCCGATCGCGGCAACCACGCCTGGACCCTGCCCGAGGACCAGAGCCGCCCCCTGATCCGCCAGGCCATCGAGGCCGGCATCAACTTTCTCGACACCGCCAATTCCTATTCGGACGGCACCTCCGAGGAAATCGTCGGCCGAGCCATCAAGGAATTTTCACGGCGCGAGGACATCGTGCTGGCGACCAAGGTCTTCTTCCGCCAGCGTCCCGGCCCCAATGGCGCAGGCCTGTCGCGCCGCGCCATCCTTGCGGAGATCGACAACAGCCTCCGGCGCCTCGGCACGGACTATGTCGATCTCTACCAGATCCATCGCTGGGATGAACAGACCCCGATCGAGGAGACGCTGGAGGCCCTGCATGATGTGGTGAAGGCCGGCAAGGCCCGCTATATCGGAGCCTCCTCCATGCATGCCTGGCAGTTCACCAAGGCGCTCTACATCTCCCGCCTCCATGGCTGGACCGAATTCGTCAGCATGCAGGACCATCTCAACCTGCTCTATCGGGAAGAGGAGCGCGAGATGCTGCCGCTGTGCCGCGACCAGGGCATTGCCGTGCTGCCCTGGAGCCCGCTCGCCCGTGGCCGGCTGACGCGAGACTGGAACGAAAGCAGCGAGCGCCAGGAAAGCGACAATGTCGGCACGGCGCTCTACGACGCCACGCAGGAAGCCGACCGCAAGGTCATCGAGGCGGTGGCCGCCATCGCCAAGGCGCGCGGCGTGCCGCGGGCACAGGTGGCCCTCGCCTGGGTGGCACAGAAAAGCGGCGTGACGACCCCGATCGTCGGCGCCTCCAAACCGCATCACCTGACCGACGCCATCGCGGCTCTGGGCCTGACCCTGACGGCCGAGGAGATCGCGGCGCTCGAAGCCCCCTATGTTCCGCATGGGATCGCCGGTTTTCAGTAGGGCGGAAGGTTGCGCTTCGCCGGTAAGACCATAGATGAAGGACGCAGTCCTGGCGGCTGCATCCCTTCCCTCCGACGATCCGTGCCCTCAGGGATCGGATCGCCGTTTTCCTTCATCGCTTTTTCCTTCAGCAGATTTCAGGAAAGATCCCCCATGAGTCCGACCATCCGTTTCAATGACGGCAAGGAAATCCCGCAGCTCGGCTTCGGCGTCTGGCAGGTGCCGAACGAGGGCGCGAATGCCGCGGTGACGGCGGCGATCGAGGCGGGCTACCGCTCGATCGACACCGCCGCCATCTACGGCAATGAAGAGGGCGTGGGTGATGCGCTCGCCGCCTCCAGCGTTCCCGTCAAGGACATCTATGTCACCACCAAGCTGTGGAACGGCGATCAGGGCTATGACACGGCCCTGCGCGCCTTCGAAGCCAGCCTGAAGAAATTGCGTCTGGAGAAGATCGACCTCTATCTCATCCATTGGCCGGTGCCCTCGCGCGATCTCTATGTCGAGAGCTGGAAGGCCCTGATCAAGCTGCGCGAGGAGGGCCTTGTCGCCTCCATCGGCGTCTCCAATTTCCAGATCGCCCATCTCGAGCGCCTGAAGGCGGAAACCGGCGTGGTCCCGGCGATCAACCAGGTCGAGCTGCATCCGCGCTTCCAGCAGAAGGCGCTACGCGCTTATCACGCCAAGGAAGGCATCGCCACGGAGGCCTGGAGCCCGCTCGGCCAGGGCACGCTGATGAGCGATCCGGCGCTGACGGCCATCGGCAGGAAATACGGCAAGAGCGCCGCCCAGGTGATCCTGCGCTGGCATCTCGACATCGGCAACGTCGTCATCCCCAAATCGGTGACGCCGGCCCGCATCGTCGAGAACTTCCAGGTCTTCGACTTCAAGCTGGCGCCGGAAGACATTGCCGCCATCGAGAAGCTCGACGATGCCAAGGGCAAGATCGGCCCGGATCCCGACAGCTTCTCAATGGTGTAAGGCCAGGCAGGACCTGACGCCACCGGCCCTCTCCACGAAGTGGGGAAGGCTGGTGGCGCCCGCCTTAAAACGGCAATGAAGCCGGTTCACTTCGAGGGAAGCTTCCCCCTACTTGAAGAACTGGTTCTCCGGCCGCGGCAGGCCGAGATTTTCGCGCAGCGTCCGCCCCTCATAGTCGCGCCGGAACAGGCCGCACTCCTGGAGCACCGGCACGACCTTGTTGACGAAATCGTCGAGGCCGCCGGGCAGATAGGGAAACATCACGTTGAAGCCGTCCGAACCTTCGCTATCGAGCCATTCCGCCATTTCATCGGCAATGCTGCCGGGGGTGCCGACGAAGGCCAGGCCGGCATAGCCACCGAGGCGCTGGGCAAGCTGACGCACCGTAAGACCTTCGCTTTCGGCCAACTGCAGCACCCGCTCGCGGCCGCTCTTGCTGGCATTGGTCTCGGGAATGGGGGGCAGCCTGCCATCGGGATCGAAGCCCGAGACATCGTAGCCAAGGGCGATGGAGAGCGAGGCGACGGCGCTGTCGTAATGCACCAGGCTGTCGAGCCTGGCGCGCTTGGCCCTGGCCTCTTCCACGCTGTCGCCGACCACCACGAAGGCGGCCGGCAGGATCTTCATATGGTCCCTGTCGCGGCCGAGCTTTGCCATCCGACCCTTGACGTCGGCGTAGAAGCGACGCCCCTCCGCCAGATTGGGCGGCGCAGTGAACACCGCCTCAGCCGTCTCGGCCGCGAGTTGGCGGCCCGGCTCCGATGAGCCCGCCTGCACGATCACGGGCCAGCCCTGCACCGGGCGGGCGATGTTCAGCGGCCCACGCACGGACAGATGCTCGCCCTTGTGGCCGAGCACATGCAGGCGGGCAGGATCGAAATAGATGCCGCTTTCCGCGTCGCGGCTGAAGGCATCGTCGGCCCAACTGTCCCAGAGCCCGGTCACCACATCGTAGAATTCGCGTGCCCGGTGGTAGCGCTCGTCATGTTCGACATGCTCGTCGAGGCCGAAATTCAGGGCCGCGTCGGGATTGGAGGTGGTGACGATATTCCAGCCTGCCCGGCCGCCGCTGAGATGATCGAGCGAGGCAAAGCGCCGCGCGACATGGTAGGGGGCATCGAAAGTGGTGGAGGCCGTGGCCACCAGGCCGATATGTTCGGTGACGGCGGCTAGCGCCGACAACAGGGTGAAGGGCTCGAACGAGGTCACTGTATGGCTGCGCTTGAGCGCCTCCACCGGCATGTTGAGCACGGCGAGATGATCGGCCATGAAAAAGGCATCGAAGCGGGCGCTTTCGAGCCGCTGGGCCAGGTGCTTGAGATGGGCGAAGTTGAAATTGGCATCGGGCCAGGCGCCGGGATAGCGCCAGGCTCCGGTATGAATGCTTGCCGGGCGCATGAAGGCGCCGAGCCGCAATTGGCGGGCCATGAATATCTCCCATGAAACGGCAAGCCGGGTTCGGGCAACTCGGTCGAGCACTTCACTCAGAATATAGAGTGTGTATGGTTTTGATGTCTGCCAAGGCCTTGCGCGAACAAAAGGAAATAGTCTTCCCCATTGCCCGGACGGGATGCCCGAATCCTTCACCTCGGACTATGCTCGGCACAGCAAAGATATCCATTCCGGGAGGACGAGAAATGAGCTTCGAGGGTAGTTGCCATTGCGGCGCCGTCTCCTTCAAAGCCGAGGCCGACGCGCCGAGCAGCGCGGTGAGCTGCAATTGCTCCTATTGCCGCCGGAAGGGCTCGCTCCTGGCCTTCCTGCCGGTAGAAGCGGTGACCATCTCCGCCGACCCGGCCAGGCTCAGGACCTACCAGTTCAACAAGCACCGTATCGAACATCAGTTCTGCGAGACCTGCGGCACGCAGGCCTTTGCCAGGGCAACACGGCCCGACGGGGTTGCCATGGTGGCGATCAATCTGCGCTGCGTGCCGGCCATCGATCTCGACGCATTGGAGATTCACAAATTCGACGGCGCGAGCAAGTAGGGGGCAGTTGCATTCCGGTTTCGGATTCGAAATTTCGTCATTGCGAACGAAGGGAAGCAATCCAGAGGCCCATAAACGAAGAGCCCGACGGCACTGGATTCCTTCCCTTCATTCGCAATGACGGCTCGAAAGCCATCAGCTGTTTCGACCGGGCAGCCGAATCGTCGCCGCTCAGTTCCCGGGAGGCCGCCATAATTCGCTGCCCCCGCGCTCGGTACTCCGCAGCATGTCGAGGGCAACGCCCAGTTGGACGTCGGCGGCGGGGTTCGACGGCACATAGAAGGACGAGCCGCTCTCATCCTTCGCACCGGTGCCCTTGAGGTGGCCTGTCAGGCCAGCTTCGCCCGGCGTGGCATGGCCGAGGCCGGCACCGGTCGGGTCCGGCTGCTGCACAGCGATGTCGGGCTCGATGCCCTGCGCCTGGATCGAGCGGCCGAGGGGCGTGTAATAGCGCGCCGTGGTCAGCACCAGGGCGCTGTCGTCGGGCAGGCGCGTCACCGTCTGGATCGAGCCCTTGCCAAAGGAGCGCGTGCCCACAATGGTGGCGCGCTTGAAATCCTGCAAGGCCCCGGCGACGATCTCGGCTGCCGAGGCGGTGCCGCCATTGATCAGCACCACCAGCGGCACGCCGCCGGTGATGTCCTCGCCATGAGCAACATAGACCTTGGACTGGTCGGGCTCGCGCCCACGGATCGACAGCAGCACTCCTTTGCCGATGAAGGCTGCCGACACCATGATCGCCTGATCGAGCAAACCGCCGGGATTGTTGCGCAAATCGAGAACGATGCCCTTCAAGGCGCCAGGCCGGAAGGCGGTCGACAGGCGCTCGGCGATCCGCTTGAGGCTATCGGGCGTCTGTTCGTTGAATTCCCCGATGCGGATATAGCCGACATCCTCGCCCATCACCTCGAAGCGTACGCTCTCGGCCCGGATGATCTCGCGCATGAGCGTATAGGACAGTGGCCTGGCATTGCCGCGCCGCCGAACGGTCAGGGTGGCGGAACTGCCTACCGGCCCGTTCATGCGCTGCAGCATCAGGGCCAGACCCAGCCCGCGCACGGCAGCGCCATCCAGTGTGAGGATGATGTCCCCTACTTGCAGGCCTGCCGCGGCGGCCGGTGTGGCCGGCAGGACATGCTCCACTTTGACCAGTCCGCCCTGTATTTCGACTTCAAGGCCGAGCCCAACCTGCTTGCCGGCAAGCTCCTGCTGCATGTCGGACATGGCTTTGGGATCGACATAGCGCGAATGAGGGTCGAGCTTCGACATCATGCCGCCGATCGCGCCCTGGATCAGCACATCCGGCGCGGGCTTGTCGACATAGGTGGCAAGCACTCGCTGATAGATCGCAATGAAACGACCGAGCTCGTAAAGTTGCTCGCGACTATCATTGTCCGGGTTTTCAGGGTCGGGCTGCTGTTGAGCCCCGGCCGGATTTGCAATCAAACCAAGAAGAAGAACAATTATCGCAAGTGGACGCATGCGCATAGCGGCCTCCACTCTTCCAATGATTTCCAGTTAGATGGTGATGCGCCATCCGAATGTCAGTACCGGCGCCTAAAAATAGCTGCTGCGACACCAGTGCATTGGTCCTCGTACGAATTTTCCGGCATAGAGACGGCCATGGCAGCCAGTATCAATATGAGCGAGCCTGATGGCATCGCGGTCAGCGAGGCGATGATCGAGCGCCTGGTCCACACTTTCTATGGCAGGGTGCGGCAGGACGAGTTGATCGGGCCGATCTTCAACGCGAAAGTCGCCGATTGGGACGACCATCTCGCCAAGCTCTGTGCCTTCTGGTCATCCGTCATCTTGCGCAGCGGGCGCTATGACGGCCGCCCGCTCCGTCCCCATCTGATGCTGCCGCTGGAAGGTCGCCATTTCGATCGCTGGCTCGATCTGTTCGAGCGCACCGCTCTCGAAGTGCTGCCTCGCAATGCCGCCCTGCTCTTCATCGACCGCGCCCGCCGCATCGCCGACAGCTTCGAGATGTCGATCGGCACCCAGCGCGGCGAGATCCGGCCGCCGCGGCACCAGGCGAGAAAGCTGCCGGCGTAACGCCTGCGGTTTTTCTTTACCGCTCCCCTCCACTACGGCGATCCTTGGAAAAGCGGCACGATTGGGAATGGCAGGGCCAGTGGCCTGGGCCAAAAATCCCCGATAGCGCAGATATCGATTTTGCGGCATAGCAGGCGCAACCGAAAGAACCGTCCATGCCTGCCAAATTGCTCGCTACCCTGATCGGCCTGATCGCCATCCTGCTCTGGTCCGTGCTGGCGCTGACCACGGCGCTCACCTACCGCATCCCGTCCTTCCAACTGCTGGGGCTGACCTTTGCGGTGGCGACGCTGATGGGCGCAGCCTCCTGGCCGTTCCGGCCTGGCGCTACCGCGGCTCTACGCCAGCCCTGGCCGGTCTGGGCGCTCGGCGTCGGCGGCCTGTTCGGTTATCACGCCGTCTATTTCGAGGCCCTCAAGCGGGCCCCGCCGGCCGAAGCCAGCCTGATCGCCTATCTCTGGCCGCTCCTGATCGTGCTGTTCTCCGCCATGCTGCCGGGCGAGCGCCTGCGCTGGTATCACGTCGCCGGCGCCATGCTCGGCTTTGTCGGGGTACTGGCGCTCGCCCTCGCCAAAGGAGTGTCGGGCTTCGAGATGGCCAATGCACCCGGCTATGCGCTGGCGCTAGCCTGCGCCTTCATCTGGTCGGGCTATTCGGTTTTGTCGCGCCGCTTCAAGGCGGTGCCAACGGATGCGGTGGTGGGCTTTTGCGGGGTGACCTGCGTGCTGGCCCTGATCTGCCACGGCCTGTTCGAAACCACGGTGTGGCCCGATGCCAAGGAGTGGCTTGCCATCGTCGGCCTCGGCCTCGGACCGGTGGGTCTGGCCTTCTATGCCTGGGATCGCGGGGTCAAGCATGGCGACATCCGCCTGCTCGGCGTCGCCTCCTACGCCACGCCTGTACTGTCGACGCTGATCCTGGTCGCCGTTGGCATCGCTTCACCGAGCCTGGCCCTGGCGCTCGCCGTGCTGCTCATCGTCGGCGGGGCGCTCATCGCCTCGCGCGACCAGCTCTTTCCTGGAGCAAAGCGCGTTCAAGCGTGAACGCTTGTTTGCCCTAGCTTTTTGCTTCTACGCGCCTTTGCGATTCTTGCCTCATCGGAGGCCTGACGTTCTTCAGCTCGCCGGCCTGCCGAGAAAACGCTCGATGATGGCGCTTGAAAGCCGTTTCGGGCGTTTGGTGGCCACATCCAGGCAGCACCAGCTCGACTTCACCTCGGCCAGCACTTCCTCGCCGCGCTTGATGATGATGCCGTAAAAGGCCCTGGCGCCGTGCACCTTTTCGAGAATGACGGTAGCGATCACATCGTCATCGAGGAAGGCCGGCTTGCGATAGGTGATCTCGTGACGGAGCGCCACCCAGGCATGCTTCTTCAACGCCTCGGCGGGCGCCAGGCGTTCCCAGTGACTGATGATCGCCGCCTGCACCCATTTCAGATAGCTGGCATTGTTGACATGGCCCATGAAGTCGATATCCGAGCGATCGATACCGACGGTATAATCATAGGGCATGACATTTCGAAACATTGCTTCTGCGCCTCCGCGCCAAAAACAGCATATGGGGACGCCACCTCCGAAATGCAGCCCCCAATACCGTGTCAATGCCATTGAAGCAGCATAGCTTGGCACAAGCATGGCACGGCGCCAATCCGTCCAATGGATCTACGCTGAACAGGGTGGTCCGGCGAAAGTCCCGCCCGCGCGTCAGGCGCCGAGGCGGGCGAAGGCCTGCGCCATGCGCAGATAGACCGGGCGCTTGTGCGGGGTCACCAGTTCGGGCAGCCGCGCCAGCCTCTCCCAGCGCCAGCCGAAAAATTCCTGCGGCTCGCCGGTCGGCAGGTTGACGACGTCGATCTCGCTGTCCGTACCCTCGAAGCGGAGGGCGGCCCAGCGCTGCTTCTGGCCGCGAAAGGGTGACAGTTTGTGCGGTGGCCCGTCATAGGGTGGGAAGTCGTAGGGCCACCATTCCTCCGTCACCGCCAGCACCGAGGCGGTGCGGACATTGGTCTCTTCCCAGAGCTCGCGCTTGGCCGCCGCGACGATATCTTCGCCCTCGTCGATGCCGCCCTGCGGGCATTGCCATTCGAAGCCCGGCACGATCAGTTCCGGCCCGGACGTCTCGGCCCGGCCGACCAGCACCAGCCCCTCGGCATTGAGCAGGGCGATGCCGACATTGGGGCGATAGGGTCTGGTTTCATCCATCACGCCACCAGATGGCGGAAAGCCGCCACCACCTCATCGTACACGCCGCGCTTGAACGGCACGATCAGGCCGGGCAAGGCAGCAAGATCCTCCCAGCGCCAATCTTCGAACTCGGCCTTGTGCTGGCCGCCGGCCGGCCTGAGCACGTCGATCTCGCTGTCGGGGCCGGTGAAGCGGAAGGCGAACCATTTCTGGGTCTGACCACGATAACGGCCCGTCCAGCCCCCGCCGACCGCTTCGACAGGCAGATCATAGGAGTACCAATCGGGCGCTTCGGCCAGAAAGGCGATCGAACGCACATTGGTCTCTTCATGGAGTTCGCGGATCGCCGCCTCACGGGGATCCTCGCCCTCGTCGATACCGCCCTGCGGCATCTGCCATTCGAAGCTGCCCGGCGCGCTGCCGGTACGCGGCTTGCGGCGGCCGACGAAGACCTTGCCTTGCGCATTGAAGAGCGCCGCGCCGGCACAGCGGCGGTAGGGAAGCTTGGAACGATCGGTCATTGTGGCCTTGGAACGTATCGGCGGTTATGGTTTGGAGGCGGCCTCGATCGCGGGCAGCAGCCTGGACTTCAGGCTGTCCTCGCTCAGCGGGCCGACAATCTTGTCGACGATCTCGCCCTTGGCATTGACCACGAAGGTCTCCGGCACGCCATAGACGCCCCAATCGATGGCGGAACGGCCGTTGACGTCGACGCCCACGGCCGCATAGGGATTGCCGAAGGTACCGAGATAGCGGCGCGCATTGTCGGGATCGTCCTTGTAATTGATTGCGACCAGACGCGCCTTGTCGAGGCCCGCAAGCTTCATCAGCACCGGATGTTCGTCCCGGCAAGGGCCGCACCAGGATGCGAAGATGTTGACCACGCTCACGCCGCCCGATTTCAGATCGCCGGTGGCAAGCCCCGGAAGCGTCTTGCCGTCCCGCGCGAGTTCGGCGAGCGGCGGCAAACTCATCTCAGGCACGGGTTTGCCGATCAGAGTGGAGGGCAAGGCCGAGGGATCGCCGCCCGAGCGGAGCTGGTAGAAGAACAGGCCGGCAAGCGCCGCGAACACGATCAAGGGCAGGAACACCAGCGCGCGGCGGCGCGGTGCCGGCGGCAGGGCGTGGCTTTCGGTCATGGCGTCTGCCCGCTTTGATTGGCGTCCCGACGCGAACGGCGGCGCAGGCCCTGGGATTCCAGCTCGGCCAGGGTCTTGTGCTGTGCCTTGTGATCGAGCATCACCCAGGCGATCAGCGCCATGATCACGATCGCCGCCAGGCCATAGGCCCAGGCGATGAAAGCCCAGTGCGGACCAAGGTCCATGCCGAACACCACCATGTCAGACCTCCACCGGAACGGAGGCGGTCATGGCCGGGGTGACGCCGGCCGCCGCCATCAGGCGCATGGTGCGGATACGCCGGCGCAGGATTTCGTTGCGCATCGCCATCAGATGCAGCGTGGCGAAGAGCAGGGTGAAGGCGATCGCCATGTCGAGCAGCGGCCACAGCATCATCCACGAATAGATGGTGGAACCGCCGATGCGGAACACCGACGCACCCTGGTGCAGGGTGTTCCACCAGTCCACCGAGAATTTGATGATCGGAATGTTGACGGCGCCGACCAGTACCAGCACGGCCGAGATCCGCGCCGCCCTGCTGGGATCCTCGATGGAGTGCCACAGCGCCATCAGCGCCAGATACATCAGGAACAGCACGAGTACCGAGGTCAGGCGCGCATCCCAGACCCACCAGGTGCCCCACATCGGCTGCCCCCAGAGCGAACCGGTGATCAGGCACAGCAGGGTGAAGGCAGCGCCGATCGGCATGGCGGCCTTCATCGCCACCTCGGCAAGGGGATGACGCCAGACCAGCACACCGAGTGCCGAAAGCGACATCGCGCCCCAGCCGGCCATGGCGAGCCAGGCACAGGGCACGTGAATATACATGATCTTCACCGTGGCGCCCTGCTGGTAGTCGTCGGGCGCAACGGCCGCCCCGTAGAGACCGGCGGCGAACAACAGCACCGTCGCTCCTGCCAGCCAGGGCAGGAGACGACCGGCAAGGCCCATGAACAGGGTGGGATTGGCGTATTTCCACATGCGATTGTTTTACCTGCACGCGCACAGGGAGACAATCTCGCAGGGAACACAAAAATGGGAGACCAGGCGGAAGGACTTCCCCAATCCATGAGGAAGTCCCTCCGAGTGCACGGGCATCTTGCCCGTCTTTTTGGAAGCACCGCGTCTGCTCACCGGGGAAGAACGGGCATAGCAACAAGCAAGCATATCGCCGGGATACCAGTGCACCCGGAAAACTCGCGCTTACTTGGTGGTGTAGCCGCCATTGACGAGGATGGTCTGGCCGGTCATCCACCAGCCGTCGGAGACGAGGAAGCGGATATAGGGCACGATGTCCTCGATGTCGGTGAGGCCGGTCTTGGAGAATTTCGACAGGGCGCCGGCGCTCTTGTGGTAGGCGACGGCATCGGCGCCCTCGGCCGGATAGAAGAAGGGCGTGTCCATCGGGCCGGGACCGATGGCGGTCACCGAAATGCCGCGTTCGCCGAACTCCTTGGAAGCGGCCCTCGTGAAATGCTCCACCGGGGCCTTGGTGCCGGCATAGGCGGCATAGAACGGCGTGAAGGCGCCGAGCAGCGAGGTGACGAGCGTGCAGATCTTGCCGTTGTCGTTGAGGTGCTTGCCGGCCTCCTTGAGGAAGAAGAAGGCGGTTTTCGAGTTGACCGCGGTCATCTCGTCATATTCGGCCTCGGTGATCTCGACGAAAGGCTTCTTGAGCACCTTGCCGACGGTGTTGACGGCAATGTCGGGACGGCCGACGGCCGCGATGGTGTCGGCAAACAGCTTCTCGACCGCGCCGGCCGAGGTGAGGTCGCCCTGGAAGGCGACGCCCTTGGCACCGGCCGCGTTGATGGCAGCAACGGTTTCATCGGCCGCCGCCTTGGTGGCAGCGCTGTTGTAGTGAACAGCCACCGCCTTGGCGCCCTGCGCCGCCAGATCGCGCGCCAGAAGCCCGCCCAGATTCTTGGCGCCTCCGGCAATCAACGCCACTTTTCCCTTGATGCTGTGATCGGCCATGCTGGATCTTCCTGTTTGTGAAGGGGAGGCTAAAGGAAGGTCAGCTTATCGTCTTGAATTTCGATATAAAGCTACCCATTCGAACATGACATGTTAAGATCTCGTACCAATCTGGTATCAGGCCGTGGACCGCATCGACCTCTTCCGTATCTTCGTTCGCGTCGTCGACAGTTCGAGTTTCACGCGCGCCGCCAACACGCTGGGGCTGCCGCGCCCCTCGGTCTCGGCAGCCATCAAGGATCTGGAAGCCCGCATGGGCGCGCGCCTGCTGCATCGGACCACCCGCAAGGTCGCCCCCACGCAGGATGGACTGGCCCTCTATGAGCGTTGCCTGCGCCTGCTCTCCGATTTCGAAGAGACCGAAGGTCTGTTCCGGCAGGCTGCAGTCGGCCCGGCGGGGCGCCTACGTGTCGACCTGCCCGGGCGCATCGGCCGGTTGATCGTGGCGCCGGCCTTGGCCGAGTTCCTCGATCTCTATCCCGAGATCGACGTCGATCTCGGCGTGACCGACCGCACCGTCGACCTGGTCGAGGACAGCCTCGACTGTGTGCTGCGGGTCGGCCCTCTCAGCGATTCAGGGCTGATCGCCCGCACCATCGGCGAATTGCCCCTCGTCAATGTTGCCAGCCCTGCCTATCTCGCGCGTCATGGCGTGCCCCGCAGCCCCGAAGATCTCGACGAGCACCTGGCCGTCAACTATGCCTCGCCCACCACGGGTCGGGTCGAGCCCTGGGAATGGTTGGCTCAAGGCGCGGTCCAGACGCGTTCGGTGCGCAGCCGCGTCGTCGTCAATGGCGCGGAAGCCTATATCGCCTGCTGCCTGGCGGGTTTCGGCCTGATCCAGATACCGGCCTATGACGTGAAGCGCCATATGGCGGCAGGTGAGCTCGTCGAGGTCATGCCCGATTACCGCGCTGCCTCCATGCCGATGACGCTGCTCTTTCCGCATCGCCGGCATTTCTCGCGCCGCGTGCAGTTGTTCGCGGACTGGCTCGAGGCCCTGCTCCGGCGCGAAGTGCTGATGCCGTAGAGCCCGTTATTCCAGCCCGAAACGCAGGGCCCAGGCCGCCGCCACCGTGCCGAGCACGATGGAAAACAGCGTCATGGCCGACAGCAGCAGGAAGGGCGGCAGGAAGGGCATCGGGCCGGTGATCGCGGCGGTGGCGGCGGCCACCCCGAAGATCAGCACGGGGATGGTGAGCGGCAGGATCAGGATAGAGATCAGCATGCCGCCACGCCTGAGCGCCACGGTCAACGCCGCGCCGATGGCACCGAGAAAGGTGAGGGCCGGCGTGCCCACCAGCAAGGTCAGCGTCACGGCCGCAAGGCCCTTGCCAGGCAGATTGACGAACAGGCCGAGCAGCGGCGTCGCGATGACCAGGGGCAGGCCGGTGGTTACCCAATGCGCCAGCGCCTTTACCGCTACGGCCAGTTCCAAGGGGGGCCCGCCGAGATGGATGAGGTCGAGCGACCCGTCGTCGAGATCGGCCTGGAACAGGCGATCGAGGCCGAGCAGCGTTGCCAGCAGGGCCCCGAGCCAGAGCACAGCCGGCCCGATGCGCGTGAGCAGATTGAGGTCGGGACCGACACCGAAGGGAATGACCGTCACCACCGCAAGGAAGAAGATGACGCCGACCGGCGCGCCGCCGCCGGCCCTGACAGCCAGCCGCAATTCCCGCACGAACAGAGCCCCGAGCGCACTCATGCCGTACCGATCGCCAGCGTCCGGCTCGGAGCGAGACCGAGATCGCCATGGGTAGCGGCCAGGATCAGCCCGCCGCCCTGGAGATGCTCGCCCATCACCTCGGCAAGACGGGCCTGGGTGGTGCTATCGAGCGCCGATGTCGGCTCGTCCAAAAGCCAGACCGGCCGCCGTGACACCAGGAGCCGGCACAGAGAGAGCCGGCGCTTCTGGCCGGCCGAGAGATAGGCTG
The DNA here is from genome assembly GCF_057813875.1 of Labrys sp. F242. Taxonomy (NCBI): domain Bacteria; kingdom Pseudomonadati; phylum Pseudomonadota; class Alphaproteobacteria; order Hyphomicrobiales; family Xanthobacteraceae; genus Labrys; species Labrys sp. F242. The sequence continues at coordinate 535,348 of NZ_JBVASG010000002.1, forward strand.
CGGGCAGGTCGATGAGATGCTCGATGGCTAGGATATCGAGGGCATCCTCGATCGAGCGATCGGCATCGCCGTAATAAGCGCGCCAGAAGCCCAAATTCTCGCGCACGCTCAGGGAGGGCTTCAGGGCATCGGCATGGCCACAATAATGCATGTGCTCGGCAGGCGTCTTCTCGGCATCGCCGCCATCCAGGCGTATCCGCCCGTCCCGGCGCGGCACCAGGCCGGCGATCACCCTGAGCAGGCTGGATTTGCCGGCCCCGTTGCGGCCCGTTACCGCAACGAGGTCGCCGGCACCGGCGGAAAAGCCGACCCCTTCGAACACGAGCCGCCCGCCCCGCTCGCAGGCGAGGTTTTCGATCGTCAGGCGCAGGGGCGAGGCATTGCTCACACGACGCCGATGTTCAGGAGGTCGAGCATATGGACGACACCCACGGGCCGTCCGCCTTCCACGGCGAACAGCACGGCGATGCGCCTGGAGTCCATCACCTCCATGGCTTCGCTGACCAGGGCATCGGGGCGGATGATCTTGGGTGTACGTGTCATGATGTCGTCGACCCGCCGAGTCATCAAATCGTCGCTCATATGGCGCCGGAGGTCGCCATCCGTGGCGATACCGATCAGCGCGCCGGACGCATCGACGACGCCGACGCTGCCGACTCCCTTCTTCGACATCACCAGGATGGCCTCCGACATCAGCGTGCCCTCGGCGACCAGCGGCACCGCGTCGCCGGTACGCATGACGTCGCGCACGAATTTGAGCGAAGCGCCGAGCTTGCCACCGGGATGGAAGACACGGAAATCGGCGGCGGTGAAGCCGCGTGTTTCCAGCATGGCCATGGCCAGGGCGTCGCCGAGCGCCAAGATCATCAGGGAAGACGTCGTCGGCGCCTGGCCGTTCGGGCAGGCTTCCTTGGCCTGGGGCAGGACCAGCGGCAGGTCCGCCGCCTTGGCCAAGGTGGAACTCGCCACCGAGGTCACCGCGATCAAGGGCACGTTGAAGCGGGTGGCATAGTCGATGATGTCGCCGAGCTCGCGCGTCTCGCCTGACCAGGACAGGGCGATGACGGCATCATCAGCCGTGATCATGCCCAAATCGCCATGGCTGGCCTCGCTCGGATGCACGAAGAAAGCGGGCGTGCCTGTAGAGGCGAAGGTCGCGGCGATCTTCTTGCCGATATGGCCCGATTTGCCCATGCCGGTAATGATGACCCGGCCCTTGAGGCTGGCGACGAGATCGATGCAAGCGCCGAATATGGGGCCGAGATCGCCTTCGATTGCCTGCGCCAATGCTTCCAAGCCGACGCGTTCAGTTGCGATGGTGCGCAGGGCCGATTGCTGCGCCGCCTTCACCATGCCATCACCTTGCTTCAAACCTGCCTCGTCACGATTTGTTTCGCGGCGGTATTTATCACAGAATCAGTAAAGAGAATCAGGATTCGGGAACGCTTTCATGCCCTGCACGCCTTCTAACGTCATCGCGCGCACGATGCGGCTCGGATCCGTTCTGGGCCTCATGATTCTCGGCCTCGCGCTTCCCGGTCTGGCCTCACCCGCCCGCGCCGACGGCTATCTGACCTTCGTTACCGCCTTGTGGCCACGGGCCGAGAAGGCCGGCATTTCCCGCGAGACCTTCGATGCCGCCTTCGCCGGGCTCGGCGTCGATCCCAAGGTGATCTCGCTGGCCGGCACCCAGCCCGAATTCAACCAGACCATCCGCGCCTATGTCGATGCCCGCCTGAGCGCCGACCGCATCGCCCAGGGCAAGGCGATGGCGCAGCGCTGGAAATCATGGCTCGACAAGGCCGAGGAACGCTATGGCGTCGATCGCTACGTCATTCTCGCCATCTGGTCGTTGGAGAGCAATTACGGCGCCTCGCCCGGCAATTCCGACATCATCCGCTCGCTCACCACGCTGGCCTGCTGCACGGCCAAGCGCCCCGAACTCTTCCGCGACGAATTGATCGATGCCCTCAAGATCCTGCAGGAGCACGACATCACGCCGCGCGGCATGACCGGTTCCTGGGCAGGGGCGCTGGGCCAGGTGCAGTTCATGCCCTCCAGCTTTCTGAAATATGCCGTCGACATGGATGGCGACAACAAGCGCGACATCTGGAACGAAGAACCCGACGTCATCGGTTCGATCGCCAACTATCTCAAGCTGCACGACTGGGATGCCGGCAAGCGCTGGGGCCATGAGGTGAAGCTGCCGGCGAAATTCGATTTCACCGCCATCAATGCTCATGATGGCGGCCCGGTCGGGGCCTGGGCCAAGCTCGGCGTCGCCAGGGTCGACGGCAAGCCGTTGCTGGACACCGGCAAGGCTGAAACCGACAAGGCGTGGCTATTCCTGCCAGCCGGTGCCAAGGGACCGGCCTTCCTGATCTTCCAGAACTATTGGGCGATCAAGACCTACAACATCTCAGATTCCTACACGCTCTCTGTCGGGTTGCTCGCCGACCGTATCCGCGGCATCCCCTCGCTGCAGGGCCGCTGGCCGTCGCAGGAAACCACGCTCAACCGCGCACAGATCACGGCGATGCAGAAGAAGCTGAAGGCGCTCGGCTATCCCATCGAGACGATCGACGGCAAGATCGGCCCGGCAGCGCGGGCGGCTCTGCGCACCTGGCAGGCCAAGGCAGGGCTGGTGGCCGACGGCTATCCGACCCCGACAGTGCTGCAGAAACTGAGCGCGACGCCCTGATGCGTGATAATCTTTCCAGCTAGGGCGTGTCATTCCTGCGAAATCGGAGACCGGCCTTGAAGCAGCGCCTCCTCCTGATCGTCCTGTTCGTGCTCGCTTCCGTCATCCTGTCGCAGCGGCATGTCATGGCGCGCGACAGCGGGGGCGACACGCCGGGGCAGGCCCTGCGTCAATATCAGGAGATGCAGAACAAGGTGCGCCAGCAGAACGCCCGGCCGGCGCCCGTACGGCGCACCAAGGTCCGGGCTTCGCCCTTCGCCCTGCCCAAACCCGCCAAGGTGGCGCCGGCACCAGCTGTGCCGCCTTCCTCCTTCGTGCATGTCATCGGCGATTCGATGGCGGATCAGCTCGCCGCCGGATTGACGGACGTCCTGGACGATCGGCCCGACATCGCCATCATCCGCAATGTCAAAGCCGATAGCGGCCTGGTGCGCAACGACTTTTACGACTGGAACAAAGGCATCGCCGATCTGCTCGCCGCCAATGCCCAGATCGATGCCGTGGTGATCCTGATCGGCTCCAACGATCGCCAGACCATCCGGGATGACGGCACCCGCTTCGAACCGCAATCAGAGGAATGGGAAGCCGCTTATCGCAAGCGCATCGACGCCCTGATCGCGCCTCTGAAAGCCCGCGGCATCAAGATCTTCTGGGTCGGCTTGCCGCCGATGCGCAGCGACGTGCTCAGCGCTGCCATGGTGCGGTTTAACAGCCTCTATCGCAGCCAGGTAACGGCGGCGGGCGGCCTCTATGTCGACATCTGGGACGGTTTCGTCAATTCGGACGGATCCTATGCCGCCAGCGGCACCGGGCTCGACGGCCAGCCGGCCCGCCTGCGCAAGGCCGATGGCGTACACTTCTCCGATGAAGGCGCCAAGCTGGCGGCGCATTTCCTCGAAAGCGATCTGAGGCGCCTGCTTGGCGAGGCGCCGCCAGCACCGATGGTAGCAACCGCCCCAGTCGCTGAACCCACCCCCGATACGCCCGGGGACTCTCCGGCCGAAAAGCCCGAATACGGGCCCGTCCTGCCGCTCGACGCCTATGAAACCGCGCCCGGCGGCCAGTTGCTCGGTGGCGGGGCGCCCAAGCCAGGCGGTGCCGACCCCAGTGTCGCCAGAGTGCTCGGACAGGGCGAAAGCCTGCCTCCCCGTGAGGGCCGCGCCGACGATTTCCGCTGGCCGGCGCAGGCAGTGCCTTAAAGGGAATGCGGACATCCCGGCGGCATGCAGGCACGTCGCGATGTCCGCGCCCTACTCATCGCCGCGCGGTGTCGAGCGCCATGCGGGCGGCGAGGCCCATCAGCACCGTGCCCATCAGCCAGCGCTGCACCGTCGTCCACAGCGGCCGGTCCGCCAGGAAGGCGGAGATAGTGCCCGCCATCACCACGAAGCAGGCATTGAAGAAGGCACTGACCAGGATCTGGATCAGGCCGAGCTGCAGGGTCTGGCCGAGCACAGGGCCGGAATGATCCACGAATTGCGGCAGCAGCGAAAGATAGAGTGCGGCGACCTTGGGATTGAGCAGGCTGGTGAACAGGCCCATGCCATAGAGCCGCCGCACCGAATCAGGTTTGAGCGTGCGAATCTCGAAGGGTGAACGTCCGCCGGGCTTGAGCGCCTGCCAGGCCATCCAGGCGAGATAGGCAGCACCGGCGATACGCAGGGCATCATAGGCATAGGGCACCGCGAACAGCAGCGCGGTGATGCCGAAGGCCGCCAGCAGCATATAGATCACGAAGCCGGTGACGACACCGGTGAGCGAGATCAACCCCGCCAGACGGCCCTGGCAGATCGAGCGCGAGACCAGATAGGCCATGTTGGGGCCGGGTGTCAGCACCATGCCGACGGCAATGGCGGTGAAGGCGAGGACGGTCGTGAGGGAGAGCATGGGGGGCCTCGGTTTTCCCTTCCTACGTGCGTTACGCCCATCCGTACAAGCATCCACGCGAATTCATCATCACTTTGAATGGACACGTCAAAATCCGTGATGGCAGGAATGGTGCGGCGATCGTCTCAGCCCCGTCTCTCGATGGAACGAGACCGGCGTGAAAGGTGGCGCGTGAATATCGGTCTGAAGACCGGCACACCGAAAAAGGCGGGCCCGAAGGCCCAATGCAGTTCGCTGAAAGAGGAAACGCTACGATTCGTCATTGCCGGGTCAAGCCCGACAATGACGAAGATCGTGCAAACTCGAAGACGCTTAAGTGAACGGCATTGGGCCCGAAGACCCGGTCCCTCAGCGCGGCAGCGTCGTCGCGCCCATCAGCGCCTCGTCGATGGCACGGGCGGCCTGGCGGCCTTCGCGGATGGCCCAGACCACCAGCGACTGGCCGCGCCGCATGTCACCGGCGGCGTAGACCTTGTCCATCGAGGTGCGGTAGTCCCGATCGGTGGCGGCGATATTGCCCCGCTTGTCGAGCTCGACACCCGACTGGTCGATCATGCCGGCCTTGATCGGTCCGGTGAAGCCGAGGGCGATGAAAACCATATCGGCGCGCAACACGGTCTCCGTGCCCTCGATCGGCCGGCGCTTCTCGTCGGCACGGGCGATCTTGACGCCGATGACCCGGCCATTCTTGCCGACGATACCGAGCGTCACCGCCTGGAATTCGCGCTCGGCACCCTCGGCCTGCGAGGAGGAGGTGCGCATCTTGGTCGGCCAATAGGGCCAGATCGCCAGCTTGTCTTCCTTCTCGGGCGGACGGGGCCGGATGTCGAGCTGCGTCACCGAGATGGCGCCCTGTCGGAAGGAGGTGCCGACACAGTCCGACGCGGTGTCGCCGCCGCCGATCACCACGACATGCTTGCCGGTGGTCAGCAGCGGTTCTTCCTTGGAGATGTCCTCGCCACCGACGCGGCGGTTGCTCTGCACCAGATACGGCATGGCGAAATGGACGCCTTCGAGCTCGGCGCCCGGCAGGGTGGGATCGCGCGGGGTCTCGGCGCCACCCGCCATCAGCACGGCGTCGTGGCCGGCCTTGAGGTCGGCGAAGCTCATGGTCACACCGATATTGACGCCATAGTGAAAGGTGACGCCCTCGGCCTCCATCTGGCGCACGCGGCGCTCGATATGGTGCTTCTCCATCTTGAAGTCCGGGATGCCGTAGCGCAGCAGGCCGCCGGCGGCGGGCTCGCGCTCATAGACATGCACCTCGTGGCCGGCGCGGGCGAGCTGCTGTGCACCCGCCAGACCCGCCGGGCCGGAGCCGACGACGGCCACCTTCTTGCCGGTCTTCACCTTGGCGATCTCGGGCTGGATCCAGCCCATGGCCCAGGCCTTGTCGGCGATCGACTGCTCGATCGTCTTGATGGTTACAGGCACATCCTCGAGGTTGAGCGTGCAGGCTTCCTCGCAGGGCGCCGGACAGATGCGGCCGGTGAATTCCGGGAAGTTGTTGGTGGTGTGCAGGTTGCGCGCCGCCTCCTCCCAGTCGTCGTGATAGACGAGGTCGTTCCAGTCCGGGATCTGGTTGTTGACCGGACAGCCCGTCGGGCCATGGCAATAGGGCACGCCGCAATCCATGCAGCGCGCCGCCTGCTTGGCGACATCCTTGTCGTCGAGCGGAAGGGTGAATTCGCGGTAGTGGCGGATGCGGTCGGCGGCCGGAATATACTTCTGGTCCTGCCGATCGATCTCGAGAAATCCTGTTGCCTTGCCCATACTAAGTCCTCCGGTCGAACCGGATGCGCGCCGCGCTATCCGGGGCCGTTGTCAAAAGATCAATGTCGCGGACTTCGGTATCCGCGACGATGCCGAAATCACTCCGCCGCCATCATGGTGCGGGCTTTTTCCATCTCGCGCAGGGCGCGGCGATATTCGACCGGCATCACCTTGACGAAACGGGTGCGATAGGTCGCCCAATCGTCCAGCATGGCCTTGGCAAGCGTCGAGCCCGTATAATGCAGGTGGTTCTCGATCATCTTGCGCAGGCGCTCCTCGTCATAGCGCCCCATGTCGCCGGAGACGTCGATGCGGCCCTTGAACTCGAGGTCACCGCCATGATGGTGGAGGCGCTCCATCAAATCCTCTTCCTCTTCCACCGGTTCGAGATCGACCATGGAGAGGTTGCAGCGTTTGGCGAAGCTCTGGTCCTCGTCATAGACATAGGCGACACCGCCCGACATGCCGGCCGCGAAGTTGCGGCCCGTCTGGCCGAGCACGACCACCACGCCGCCGGTCATGTATTCGCAGCCATGGTCGCCGGTGCCCTCGACCACCGCTGCGGCGCCCGAATTGCGCACCGCGAAGCGCTCGCCCGCCACACCGCGGAAATAGCACTCGCCGGAAATAGCGCCGTAGAGTACGGTGTTGCCGATGATGATCGACTTCTCCGGCACGGCCTGGGTCTCGGGGCTCGGCTTGATGATGATGCGGCCGCCGGAAAGGCCCTTGCCGACATAGTCGTTGGCCTGGCCCACCAGCGTCAGGTCGATGCCCGCCGCCAGGAAGGAGCCGAAGCTCTGGCCGGCCGTGCCTGACAGATTCACCTTGATGGTCCCGTCGGGCAGGCCTTCATAGCCGTAGCGCAGGGCGACTTCGCCCGAGAGCATGGCACCGGCCGTGCGATCGACATTGGTGATCTTGCCCTCGATGGTGACCTCGCGGCCATAGTCGAGCGCCGGTGCCGCCTCGGCGATGAAACCGCGGTCGAGCACGGTATCGATCGGGTGCTTCTGCTTCTCCTCGTGGCGGATGCCGACATTGGCCGGCACGTCCACCTTGTGGAAGAGCTTGGTGAAATCGAGTCCCTTGGCCTTCCAGTGCTCGATGGCATCCTGCTTGTCGAGCAGGTCGGAGCGGCCGATCAGCTCGTCGAGCTTGCGGAAGCCGAGCTCGGCCATCAGCTCGCGCACTTCCTCGGCGACGAAGAAGAAGTAGTTGATGATGTGCTCGGGCGTGCCCTTGAAGCGCTTGCGCAGCACGGGGTCCTGCGTCGCCACGCCCACCGGGCAGGTATTGAGGTGGCACTTGCGCATCATGATGCAGCCGGCCGCGATCAGGGGCGCGGTGGAGAAGCCGAATTCGTCCGCCCCGAGCAGCGCGCCGATGACGACGTCGCGGCCGGTCTTGAGCCCGCCATCGACCTGCAGGCGCACGCGCGAACGCAGGCGGTTGAGCACCAGCGTCTGCTGGGTCTCGGCCAGGCCGGTTTCCCAGGGACTGCCGGCATGCTTGATCGAGGTCAGCGGCGAAGCGCCTGTGCCGCCTTCGAAGCCGGAGATGGTGATATGGTCGGCGCGCGCCTTGGCGACGCCGGCGGCGACGGTGCCGACACCGACTTCCGAAACCAGCTTGACCGAGACATCCGCCGCCGGGTTGACGTTCTTCAAATCGAAGATCAGCTGCGCCAGATCCTCGATCGAATAGATGTCGTGATGCGGCGGCGGCGATATCAGGCCGACGCCCGGGGTCGAGTGGCGCACCTTGGCGATGACGGCATCGACCTTGTGCCCGGGCAGCTGGCCGCCCTCGCCGGGCTTGGCACCCTGCGCGACCTTGATCTGCATCATGTCGGCGTTGACCAGATATTCGGCAGTGACGCCGAAGCGGCCCGAGGCGACCTGCTTGATGGCTGAGCGCTTGGAGCGCCCGTCCGGCAGGGTCTTGAAGCGCTCGGCTTCCTCGCCGCCCTCGCCGGTGTTGGACTTGCCGCCGATGGCGTTCATGGCGATGGCCAGCGATTCATGGGCCTCGCGCGAGATCGAGCCGAAGGACATCGCGCCGGTAGCGAACCGCTTTACCAATTCGCTCGCGGGCTCGACCTCGGCCAGGGGCACCGAGGCCATGCCGCGCTCACCAGCCGTCTTGATGCGGAACAGGCCACGGATGGTCTGGAGCTGGCCGTTCTGCAGGTTCACCGTATCGGCAAAGTCGCGATAGCGGTCCTGCGCATTGTTGCGCACGGCATGCTGCAGCGTGGCGACGCTGTCCGGTGTCCAGACATGGTCCTCGCCGCGGATACGGTAGGCGTATTCACCGCCGACATCGAGCGCGTTGCGAAAGATCGGCGCGTCCGAGAAGGCGTCCTTGTGGCGTGACACGGCCTCGGCAGCGACCTCGTTGAGGCCAACGCCCTCGATCATGGTGGCGGTGCCGAAGAAGAACTCGTCGACGAAGGCCGAAGAGAGGCCGATGGCGTCGAAGATCTGTGCGCCGCAATAGGACTGGTAGGTCGAGATGCCCATCTTGGACATCACCTTCAGCACGCCCTTGCCGATCGACTTGATGTAGCGCTTGACCACCTCATATTCGTCGACTTCCTCGGGGAATTCGAGCTGGGCATGAAGCGTGGCCAGCGTCTCGAAGGCGAGATAGGGGTTGATCGCCTCGGCGCCATAGCCGGCAAGGCAGCAGAAATGATGGATCTCGCGTGCCTCGCCGGTCTCCACCACCAGGCCTGCCGCCGTGCGCAGCCCCTTGCGGATGAGGTGATGATGCACCGCCGCCGTCGCCAGCAGCGCCGGGATCGGGATGCGGTCCGGACCTGTCTGGCGGTCGGACAGGATGATGATGTTGTAGCCGCCATGCACCGCCGCCTCGGCGCGCTCGCATAGCCGCTCGAGCGAACCGCGCATGCCGTCCGCGCCCTGGATGGCCGGATAGGTCATGTCGAGCGTCTTGGTGTCGAAACGCTCCTCGACATGGCCGATGCAGCGGATCTTCTCCAGGTCCTCATTGGTGAGGATGGGCTGGCGTACCTCCAGGCGCTTCTTGCGGGAAGTGCCCTCGAGGTCGAGGATGTTCGGGCGCGGTCCGATGAACGACACCAGGCTCATCACCAATTCCTCGCGGATCGGGTCGATCGGCGGGTTGGTGACCTGGGCGAAGTTCTGCTTGAAGTAGGTGTAGAGCAGCTTCGACTTGTCGGAGAGCGCCGAGATCGGCGTATCCGTGCCCATCGAGCCGACGGCCTCCTGGCCGGTGGTCGCCATCGGCGGCAGCAGCAGCTTGATGTCTTCCTGGGTGTAGCCGAAGACCTGCTGGCGATCGAGCAGCGACACGTCGGTGCGCGAAGCGCGCGCTTCCACCGGGCGCAGATCCTCCAGCACGATCTGGGTGCGCTTGAGCCAGTCGCGATAGGGATTGGCAGTGGCGAGCGAGGCCTTCATCTCGTCGTCGGAGACGATGCGGCCTTCCTCCAGGTCGATCAGCAGCATCTTGCCGGGCTGCAGGCGCCACTTCTCGACGATGTCGGCCTCGGGAATCGGCAGCACGCCGAATTCGGAGGCGAGCACGACAAGCCCATCCTTGGTGACGAGATAGCGGGCGGGCCTGAGGCCGTTGCGGTCGAGCGTAGCGCCAATCTGGCGGCCATCGGTGAAGACCACGGCGGCCGGCCCATCCCAGGGCTCCATCAGCGCGGCGTGGTATTCGTAGAAGGCGCGCCGGTCCTCGGACATCAGCGGATTGCCCGCCCAGGCCTCGGGGATCAGCATCATCATGGCGTGGGCGAGCGAATAGCCGCCCTGCACCAGGAATTCGAGCGCATTGTCGAAGCAAGCCGTGTCGGACTGGCCTTCATAGGAGATCGGCCAGAGCTTGGAGATGTCGTTGCCGAACAGCTCGGAATCGACCGAGGCCTGGCGCGCCGCCATCCAGTTCACATTGCCGCGCAGCGTGTTGATCTCGCCGTTGTGCGCGACCATGCGGTAGGGGTGGGCCAGCGTCCAGCTCGGGAAAGTATTGGTCGAGAAGCGCTGATGCACCAGGGCGATGGCGCTCTGGAAGCGCTCGTCGGTGAGGTCCTTGAAATAGTCGCCGAGCTGAGTGGCGAGCAGCATGCCCTTATAGGTGATGGTGCGGCTGGACACCGAGACCGGATAGAAGCCTGCCGTCACCGGCCGGCGCTCCACATCGTTATAGATGACGTTGGAGATCACCTTGCGGATGATGAACAGCCGGCGCTCGAACTCGTCCTGATCGGGCGTGGCGGCCGAACGGCCGATGAAGGCCTGCATGTGGATCGGCTCGGTCGGCAGCACGCTTTCGCCCAGGCCCGAATTGTCCACGGGCACGGCGCGCCAGCCGAGGAACACTTCGCCTTCCTCGGCCACGATCTTCTCTACCACGCGCATGGCATGCACGCGGCCTTCCTCGTTGCGCGGCAGGAAGAAGAAGCCGACGGCATAATCGCCCGGCGCCGGCAACTCGAAGCCCAGCGTGGCGCATTCGGCGGCGAAGAAGTCGTGCGGGATCTGCACGAGCATGCCGCAGCCGTCACCCGCCTTCGGATCGGCGCCGACGGCGCCGCGATGGTCGAGATTGTGCAGGATCTGCAGCGCCTGCGCGATGATCTTGTGGCTCTTGCGGTTCTTCATATCGGCGATGAAGCCGACGCCGCAGGCATCCTTCTCATTGGCGGGATTGTAGAGGCCCTGGGCTTCGGGCAGGCCAGGATCGCGCAGCACCAGGCTGCGCGTATCCAGGTCAGGCGTTCGGCGGTCTTTCGTCACGGTGGCATTCGTTTTCGTCGCAGCGTCGATCGCCGCCGCCGAAACCGTCTGCTGTCCGTGTTGGAAGATCGCGCTCATCGCCTGTTTCCTCTTCGCCTCAGTCACCTGTTGGATATCAAGTCCCGGTCGGTTCTACCGCATCCGTTCCTTCGACACCTGTCAACGCTCACCACCGGACGCAGTCCGATGAACCGCAGGAGGGAGCCAGATGCATTGATCTCGCCCTGCCCCACTTCCCAGCTTCACACACTCGCCCGCTCATCGCCTGCCCTTGCAAGGGTCGGGCCGCGACTATGCCGCCGGATTGTGAAAGCTGTCACTCAATTGTGCACCGCTCCGCGCTGAAACGCGAGAGCGGCGTTCTTGCCATACGGCCAAGCCGGGCCTGTGGGCCATCTTCGGCTGGTCCGCGGGCCGCCGACCCGAAGGCAGCGGCATCCACAATGGGACAGCATAGCTGTCCTAATATGGAGGGCTGACATCGCATGATTCCAAGCTGGGGACAAGCACATAAAAGCGGCAGCGCGACTTTTTCTTGCGTGGGACCCCAGCACGATAGCAAGAAACGAGATGTGATCACATCACGGAGAGACAGAGTGTTCTGAAAAATCGCCATTATGGCGAGATCTTGTCAAGCGATGCGAAAGTGCTTCGCACCCAGCGAGGCATGAAAACGATCTCGCCCGCCCTATCCCCGCAACCCCAGCACCCTTCTCACGATGATCGGCAAGGCGATCGCCGCTACCAGCAAGACGCCGAGGATAACGGCGATGACGATGCCGGGAACGTTGATCAACGTCAGGCCGAAGGTGGTGAGGCCGAGCACGAAGACCGCGATTACCACGCCCGGCATGGTGCCCGAGCCGCCGGCGATCGAGATGCCGCCCAGCACCACCATGGTCACCACTTCGAGCTCCCAGCCCAGCGCAATGTTGGGCCGGGTCGAGCCGATGCGGGCGGTGAGCAGGGCCGAAGCGAGCCCGGACAGAAGCCCCGTCAGCACGAAGATGAGGAAGCGGATGCGATTGACCGGAATGCCCGAAAAACGTGCCGCCACCGGGTTGTTGCCGATGGCATAGAGCATGCGCCCCCACACGGTGAAATGCAGCGCGACGGTGAAAAGCACGGCCAGGACCAGGAACAGGATGAAGGCTAGATAAAGCGGCGGCTCCTGGATGATGTAGAGCTGGGCGAGGTTGGTGTATTCCTCCGGATAGGTGGTGATCGCCTGGTCGCCCAGCACGACCTGGGCAATGCCGCGATAGAGCGACATGGTGCCGATGGTAACCACGATCGACGGCAGGCCGAAGCCGGTGACCAGCCAGCCATTGAAGGCGCCGCAGACGATGCCGACACCCAGGCCGATGGCGATCAGCATAGCAGGCCCATAGCCCGCCTGCGCGCCATAGCCGATAGCGAGCGAGGCCAGAGCCACGATCGCGGCGACGGACAGGTCGATCTCCCGGGTGAGGATCAGCAGCGCCATGCCAAGCGCGATGATCGCCTTCTCCGAGAAGTTCTGGGTCATGTCGGAGAGGTTGTAGAGATCGAGGAAATAAGGCGAACCCAGTGCGTTGACCACGATCACCGCCGCCAGCAGCAGGCAGAGGATGGTCTCCCAGCGCAGCAGGCGGTCCGCCAGCGTCCGGGGCGCGCGGTCGAGCACCTGATAGCGGGCCGTGTCCGTCATCAGCGGGCTCCTTCTCTGGCGGCGGCGCGGCGGCGCGCCTCGGGCAGGATCAGCTTGCCGCCCTTGTGCTCGGCGCGGGCGTTGACCACCACGGCCGCCAGGATGACCGCGCCCGAGATCGCCATCTGCCAGAAAGGCGAGACGTTGATCACCGGCAGGGCGTTGACCACCACGCCCAGGAACAGCGCCCCAAGCAAAGCGCCGCTGACCGAGCCGATACCGCCGCCGATCGAGACGCCGCCGATCACGCAGGCCGCGATCACGCTGAGCTCATAGCCGAGCGCGATTTCCGTATAGGCGATGCCGAAGCGCGCCACCCACAGATAGCCGCACAAGCCTGAGATTGCGCCGGAAAGCGTGAAGACCAGCAATTGCTGGCGGGCAAGATCGATGCCGCAATAGCGCGCCGCCACCGGATTGCCGCCCACCGCATAGAGCCCTCGGCCGATGGTGGTGCGCCCGAGGAAGAGGGCCATTGCCGCCGCCACCGCGATGGCGAACCAGACCAGGCTCGAAAGGCCGAGGAAGGTGGCGTGCGGAAAGTTCAGGAAGGCCGGCGTCATCTTGTCGGAGCTGATCCACTTGCCGCCCGAGACGATGAAGACGAGGCCGCGATAGATGGCGAGCGTGCCCAGCGTCACAACGATGGGGGGAATGCCGACGAAGGCGATGAACACGCCGTTGACGAAGCCGAAAAAAGTGCCGACGGCGATGGCGATCAGAATGATCAGGCCGATCGGCAGGTCGGGCGCCGCGATCGAGGCGAGAGCGGCGACCATGCCGCTGAGCGCCAGATTGGCCGCCACCGAGAGGTCGATGCCACGAATGAGGATCACCGTCATCTGGGCGAGCGCCAGCATGGCGAGGATGGCGGTATCCTTGAGCACGCCCATCAGGCTGTCGGCCCCGAGGAAGACCGGCGCCCTTATGCCGATGGCAAGGACCATGCCTGCAACGATGAGGGCGAGGATGATCTCGCGGCCATAGCGGCGCCACAGGGCCTTCATGCCAAGCCTTCCTGTCATGCCTGGCCTCCCGTGGCGGCCGTGACGATGGCGGCGGCGTCCATCTCGGCCCGTGCGAACTCCTTCACGATGCGGCCCTCGTGCATCACCAGGATGCGATCGGACATGCCCATCACCTCCGGCAGTTCGGAGGAGATCAGCACCACGGCGAGGCCTTCGGCCGCCAGGTCCACCATGAAGTCGTGTACAGCGGCCTTGGAGCCGACGTCGATGCCCTTCGTCGGCTCGTCCAGGACGATGACCTTGGGATTGGTGGCAAGCCATTTGGCGATCACCACCTTCTGCTGGTTGCCGCCGGACAGCTCCTGCAGCTTCTGGTCCCAGGAGGCGGCCTTCACCGCGAGCCTGGTGCCGAAGCGGCGGGTATCGGCGATCTCCGAGCGCAGGCTGAGAAAGCCGAGGCGGGCATGACGCATCAGGCTGGCCAATGTGGTGTTCTCGCGCACGCCGAACGGCAGCACGGCGCCCTGGCTCTGGCGGTCCTCCGGCACATAGGCGATGCCGGCGGCGATGGCATCGGCGGGGCTTTTGATGGCGCGGGCCTTGCCACGTACGAGGATCTCGCCCTTCTCGGGCCGGGAGAGCCCGAACACCGCCTGCATGGCCTCGGACCGGCCGGCGCCGACCAGCCCGTAGAGGCCGAGGATCTCGCCTTGGCGCAAGGTGAAGGAGATGTCGGCGAATTCGCTCTCATTGGCGAGGCCCCTGACCTCGAGCGCGACGTCGCCGATCGGCACCTCGCGCTTGGGAAAGACCTGGTCGATCGAGCGTCCGACCATCAGGCGGACGAGTTCGGCGGAGGTGGCCTCGCTGATCGCGCCATCGCCGACATATTCGCCGTCCCGCAAGCAGAGCCAGCGATCGGCGACACGGAAAATTTCCTCGAATTTGTGGCTGATGAACAGGACCGCCCGTCCCTCAGCCTTGAGCTGGTCGATGATGCGGAAGAGATCGTCGATCTCGCGGGCCGAGAGTGCCGCCGTCGGCTCGTCCATGATGACGATGCGCGCCTCATGCGACAAGGCGCGGGCGATCTCGACCAGATGCTTCTGGGCCACGCTCAGGGCTTTCAGCGGCTCGCCCGGATCGATATCGGCATCGAGACGCTTGAGCAGTTCGCGCGTCCGCGCATGCACAGTTCCCCAGTCCACCAGCCCGCCGGCACCCTTCGGCATATGCCCCATGAAGACGTTCTCGGCGACCGAGAGTTCGTCGAACATGATGGTTTCCTGGTGGATCGCGGTGATGCCGGCCGCCCAGGCATCGCGAGGGCTCGAAAAGCGCACGGCCTGCCCGCCGACCCGGATCTCGCCCTCATCCGGCGTGTAGATGCCGGTAAGGATCTTCACGATGGTGGACTTGCCGGCCCCATTCTCCCCGAGCAGCGCCGTGACCTCACCGGGATGAAGGGCGAGACGCACATCATGCAGCGCCCGCACGCCGGGAAAACGCTTGGAGATGCCGGAAAGGGAGAGCAGGGGGGTGGAGGTCATAGGGATCCGCGCCGGGAGCGAGCCTTCTCCACGAAGTGGGGAAGGTGTCAGTGCGAAGCACTGACGGATGGAGTGTGGCGGGCAGCGCGCCGAGCTTAACGAGATGGCACCACGGTCGCGCAAGTCTCCGAGAGAACATCGCGCTGCCCGCCACACCCCACCCGACCCGACTTCGTCGGGTCACCCTCCCCGGCTCCGCTGGAGAGGGCCAGTCGCACCGCTCTGGGCACGGTGGAATGAGCCGCCGCTGTCTTCCTCAGAAGATCTTGGCGAATTTCTCGACATTCGCCTTGTCGAAGGTGAAGGGTTCGCCCATCACCGCCTCGCCGTCCTCGCCGATCTTGGTCTCGCCCATGCGGCCCATTTTCACGGTTGAGCCGGGCTTGGCGTCCTCGCCGCCGATGATGCCGGCCAGGATCTGCGTGGCCGAATAGCCGTAATCGACCGGATTCCAGATCGCGAACGAGTCGCAGGCACCCTTGAGCACGGCATCCTTCATTTCCGAAGGCAGGCCGAGGCCCGTGATGAAGACCTTGCCGGCAAGGCCGCCGTCGATGATCGCCTTGGCGCCGGCGCGGATGCCGATGGTGGTGGGCGAGATCACGCCCTTGAGATTGGGATGCGTCTTCACCAGGCCCTGCATCTCGCGATAGGACTTGTCGTCCTGGTCATCGCCATAGACGGTATCCACCAGCTTGAGCTTGGCGTATTCGGGCTTCTCCCACTCCTTCTTCATCGCCGCGATCCAGGAGTTCTGGTTCGTCATGGTCGAAGCGGCGGAAAGGATGGCAACCTCGCCCTCGCCCTTGAGGGTCTTGGAAATCATCTGCACCTGCTTGGCCCCGATCATATCGGTGGAGGAAGCGTTGAGGTGCATGATGCGCCCGCCCTTGGCGATGGCGCTGTCGAAGGAGATCACCTTGATGCCGCGCTGCGCCGCCTTCTTGCCGACCGGAACCAGCGCATTGGCGTCATTGGCGGAGACGATGATGCCGTCGACCTTCTGGGCGATCAGGGCATCGATCACCGCGATCTGGTCCTCGGCCGTCGCCTTGGTGGGGGCGGTGTAGATGATCTCGATGCCGCCGAGTTCCTTGGCCGCCTGCTGCGCGCCGTCGCGGCAGGCATCGAAATAGGAATTGCCGAGATTCTTGACCACCAGGGCGATGCGCTTGTTGGCGGCGAAAGCCGGCGTGACCGCGCCGAGCGGCAGGGCGCTCGCCAGCAGCGAACCACCCAGGATCTTCAAGGCGCTGCGACGAGATTGATCGTCGAACATGTCGTTCCCTCCACATTGCCAGCCGGCTCTTGCCGGTCTGTCTGCCTGCGGGCGGCTTAACGGCCGGACTTGGCCACCGACTCTCCCGCGCAGAGGCGCCATTCATGCCCGCCTCGCCGGCGAATGCAAGAGTCGGCTGTAATTTGTCTGATTAATTTTGGCAGGACAGTGACCGCCCTGCTAGAGCCCTGCGCGCGAATGTCTTGATGACCGTGATGCCAGTCGCTACGACAGTCGAAGCCCTCCCTCTCTCGTCACATTGCTCATGGAACCTATGACTTCCCTTCCTTCCTTTGCGGCCTGGACCGTCTGCGGCATCGACGAACTCGATCAGTTCAGCGGCTCCGGCATCAGCCATGTGCTTTCGATCGTGGACCCGCACTGGCCCGAGCTAAGTGCCTTCGGTACCTATGGCGTACATCAGCGCACCATTCTGCAATTCGACGACATCATCGATCCGCTCGCCGGCAAGGTCATGCCGGCACGCGAGCACATGGCCGAAATTCTGCGTTTTGCCCGCGACGAGGCCGGCGCCCTCCTCATTCCCGAACGCCTGCTGGTGCATTGCCATATGGGCGTTTCGCGCTCGACCGCAGCCATGGCCTCGCTGGTCGCCCGCTCCGATCCGAGCCTGTCGGGGGATGAGATCTTTGCCCGCCTGCGCACGATCCGCCCGCAAGCCTGGCCCAATTCCGTGCTGATCGGCTTTGCCGACGAGCTTCTCGGCCGGGGCGGACGCCTCACGCAGGCTCTTCGCCGGCATTATGCCTTCCAGATACGGCACCGTCCCGACATGGCCGATTGGATGGTCAGGCTTGGGCGTGGGCGCGAGGTCGAGATGGCCGCCTAAGGCTGGCGGCGCCTTGCGGCTCGCATCACGCCGCTGACGGAAGCGTCGCCCGCCATTCGGCTCTGTAACGCAGCAGGGCCCCGGCGTCGCCATAGGCCGTTGCCGGTTTTGCCGGCTCCCGCGCCGGCATGTCGGGCCAGGTGGCGAGAAGGGAGGTACCGTAGGCGGTGCCGGAACTGTCGAGGCTGGGCAGCACCGCCTGCCCCGGGCGCAGTGCCGCGAGCAGGCTGCAGTAGACGGGATTGGCGGCAAAGCTGCCCTCGATCAGCAAGGGCCCGCGGTCAGCACCGAGCGCCTCCAGCAGATAATCGGTCAGGAGCACGCAATAGAGGCTGGCGAGCGCCGCCCGCATGCCCTCGCCGGCCGGCAGCATGCCCCGGATCGCGCCGGGATGACCCGGAAAAGGGCCGCCATTGGGTACGAAACTCGGCAGCGCCAACACGCCCGCCGCCATCACGGCCGCGGCATCGGCAAGCGAGCAGGACGCGGACGCGCCATCGAGGATCACGGCATATTCCCGCCCGCCCATGAATTTGGCCGCCGGCACCGGCCGGGCCTCGACATCGGCATAGGCCTGCATGTCCCTGGTCGCGTCGAGCCGGTCGGGATCGGCTCCCAGCGCCATGATCACCGCCCAGGTACCAGAGGAAACCAAGGTAAAGGGCGGCTCGAAGGTGATCAGATGCGGCAGGATCGAGCCGTTGGAATCATGGATGCCGGCACGCACCCGCACCGTGTCGGGCAGGCCGGTTTCGGCCTGAATCTCGGGTCGCAGCGGGCCGAGCACGGCATAGGCCGCGATCGGCGGCGGAAACAGCGCCTCCCAGCCACGGCTGACAACCAGCGAGGACAGGCGCCTTTCACGGACGGCCCACAGGTCGGAATGGCCGCCGATACCGGTGACCTCGTTGCGGGCGATCCCGGTAAGGCGCCAGGTGAAATATTGCGGATAGGGCACGATGTGCCTGACGCGCGCGAATTCTTCGGGATGACGCAATTGCTGGTAGAAGATCTGCTTGCCCGAATTGAGCCCCGCCGACATCGGCGGCGACAGGGTCTCGGCAAAAGGCGGCCGGAACGACGCATACTCGGCCTCGACCTCGCCGACGCCCTCGAACTCGTAATCCATCACCGGCAGGGCCAGATCGCCTTCGCCGATCAGAGCCATGGCGGCGCCATGGGTGGTGACGGCGATATCCGCGATGGCGTGTTCGGCACCGGCCTTGCGCAGCCCTTCCATCAGGAACCGCCAGATCGTCTCGACATCGGCATGTGGATAAGGCGGGCCGGCCAGTGGCCGGTTCGGCATCGAGGCCTGCCAGAGGCTGGTGGCGCCGTCGAACAGGACCAGCTTCACATTGGTCTTGCCGACATCGAGCACGGCGGTGACGGACATGGTCGGCTCGCTAAGCTCTTTGCGATTTGACGGGATCGGCAGGCATCGCAAAACGCGTCGAAACAAGGAGTTGGAGCAGGTGTCGATCGCTCAATACAGATCAGCGTATTTGTCGAAATTCTTGGCGTCGACCACGAAGGGGCGCAGCGTGGCGACGCTGTTCTCGCCGAGGGAGATCTGGCCGAGGCGGCCGGCGGTAAGCATGCTGCCCGTGCCTGGCGCCATGGTGTTCCTGGCCAGCGCCGCGGCAATCTGCATGGCGGCATAACCGATATCCACCGGATTGGCCGTGGCGAAGCATTCCACGGCCTTTGCCGACATCGCGGCCTTCAGCGTGGCCGGGCGGCCGAAGCCGGTGACGAAGACCTTGCCGGCAAGGCCCCTGTCGGTGACGCATTGCGCCGCGCCCACCAAGGCTGCCGGGCTGAAGACCAGCAGGCCCTTGAGATTGGGACGCTGCCTCAGCACGAAGTCCGCGGCGGCATAGCCGGCCTTTTCGTCATCATTGCCATAGAGCGTGTCGGCGAGTTTGAGCTTGCCATAGGCCGGCTTGAGCCATTGCTGCATGGTCTCAGAAACCAGCCCCTGCCCGTCCGCGCCATTGCGCCCGCCGGCCAGGATGGCGATGTCGCCGCCATCCTTGGCGTCATCGGCCAGCATCGCCAAGAAGCTTTCCGCCTTGCCGCGATTGCTGACGGGATCGACATGGGCCATGCGCGAATTCGCCGGCAGGGCTTGCTCGAAGGAGACCACCTTGATGCCGCGGATCATGGCGCGCTTGCACAGCGGCGCCAGCAGGCCGGCATCAACAGGGCTGATCAGGATGGCATCCACCTTCTGCTTCACGAAGCCGTTGATGAACAGGGCCTGCTCGCGCACCTGGCGCTTTTCCGGCGCGGCGACGGCCATGTCGAGATTGCCGATCTGCGTCGCGGCCTCCTGGGCCCCATCGGCGCAGGCCTTGTAGAAGGGATCATCCTTGACGGGCACGATCACTCCGATCCGCAGCCTCCCCTCGGCCGCCGGCAACACCGGCGTCGGATCCGGCTTGGGCTTTGGCTTGGGATTGGGCGCCGAAAAAGCGGTCGATGACATGCCGGCCAACCCCAGGCCCCCCAGCAGCGTGACGATCTGGCGGCGGCTGAAGGTGTCGGTCATGGGAACTCCGTCCGGGAATGCTGCGAAAACGGCAAAATACGCCACAGGCCCGATCGAACGGCCGGGCCGGCAACGAGAGCGACCGAATCACGGCCGCGCTTATCTCATCACATGCCATGATCTTTGCAATCACGGCGTTACCGCAGGCTCGGTCTGAGGCGATTCCGGGATCGTCTCCTCACGCCATCAGTTCGCGGGCCTGGCGCCCGGCCGCCTGCAGCACCTCATAGACCTTGAACTTCTTCTCATGGAACGCACGGATCTCGCTTTGGCCGGGCGCATAGGTGGCTCCCAAAGCGGACATGCCGCTCATCGCCTCGGCCAGCGCGGGATAGGCCTTGCCGGCGACGGCGCCGAGCATGGCCGCGCCGAGCAGGACGGGTTCGAGCGTCTCGGCCACCGCAACCTCGATGCCGGTGGCATCGGCGATGATCTGGCGGACCAACGGGCTCTGGGCCGCGCCGCCCGAGATGATGATCTGCTGGAGCACGATGCCCTTGGCCGCCATCGCCTCGACGATCTGCCGCGCGCCATAGGCCAGGCCGCAGAGCCCCGCGACATAAAGCCTGACCAGGCTGTCGAGATCATCTTCGAGATCCAGCCCCGCGATCACCGCGCGGGCATCCGGATCGGCGTGGGGAGCACGATTGCCGAGGAACTCGGGCACGACGTGGATGCTGCGTGCCAAAGTGGCGTCGCCGGCGAGATTGGCCTGCGCCTCTAGCCAGGCCAGCAGCGGACGCCCGGCGGTGTCGGCCCGCTCCACAGCCTGGGCATAGGCCGGATGCAAGGTGAGGAGATGGTCGAGCGCCGCACCGGCGGCCGACTGCCCGCCCTCGTTCAGCCAGAGGCCCGGCACCATCGCCGAGAAATAGGGCCCCCAGACGCCCGGCACGAAGGCGGCCTCGCGCGTACTTGCCATAGTGCAGGCCGAGGTGCCGAACACATAGGCGAGGCGCCCCGTCACATCGGCGCCCTCGCCGTCCTTGCCGGCCGCGCCGACGGTGCCGATGCCGCCGGCATGGGCATCGATCAGGGAAGCGCCGACGGGAATGCCCGCCGTCAGGCCGAGATCGGCGGCGGCTGCCTCGGTCAGGCCGGAACCGAGCGGTGTGCCGACATCCACGATGGTGTCGCCGATGCGGGCAAAACCTTCGTCGGCGAGTGCGCCCAGGCCGATCTTGTGGAAATAACCGGCATCCCAGCGCTTCTCATGCGCCAGATAGGTCCATTTGCAGGTGACGGTGCAGACCGAGCGCGACAGCGATCCGGTGGCGCGCCAGCTCAAATAATCGGGCAGATCGAAGAAATAACCGGCCGCCGCGAAGACCTCCGGCTTGTGTTCCCTCAGCCAGAGCAGCTTGGGCGTCTCCATCTCGGGCGAGATCACGCCACCGACATAGCGCAGCACCTCTTCGCCGGTCTCGTTGATGCGCCGGGTCTGGTCGAGCGACCGATGGTCCATCCAGACGATGACGTTGCGATTGGGATCGTCGGAGGGGCCGACGGAAAGCGGCTCGCTTTGCTTGCCCACCACCACCAGGGAACAGGTCGCGTCGAAGCCGATGCCGGCGATGGCGCCTGGCTCGACCGCGGCCTCGGCCAGCGCGCCCTTCACCGCCACACAGACCGATTGCCAGATGTTCTCGGAGGACTGTTCGACGATATCGCCAGCCTCGTGCCAGATGGTGATCGCCTGTTTGGCCGAACCGAGCAGCTTGCCCTTGGCGTCGAACACGCCGGCCCGCGCCGAACCCGTGCCCACATCGACCCCGATGAAATATTGATCGCCCATGTCGCGGCTCGCTCCCGGATGTCCTGCAGCCTTTTGGCTGCTCTGAGCATTCAGCTTAAAGGGGTGCCCCGGCTTGGCAACCTCGATTGGCGGGCGCGGCTGATACGAATTTCACCCAGCGCCATTGCTTTTCGGTCGGAACACAAGCGGATTGTGCGCGCGACACCGTGCAAACGGCAAGCATTGGGATCGAACAGGCAAGGGCATAGGCCCGGAACGGCTCGCCACAGGCGATTGCCTTTTGACCAACAAAGAGCGTCCCCGCCGCACCGCCGGCGTTTTGCAACTGCCGCTACGCCGAACTGCGGCGCACCACTTCAAAACCGATATCGACGATCCGCACGGGAACCGTCTCTTTGCGTATGCGCGCTAGTATCAATTCGCCAGCGCGCGTCCCAATGTCACGCCCGGCGATGCGTATCGTGGTGAGATCAAGGCCACTTGGCTGAGCGATCGCGAAATCGCCAAAGCCGGCGACGGCGAGCGCTCGCGGTGTCTCGATGCCACGCCGCTGCGCGGCCAGCAGCACACCAGCAGCGATGGCATCGAGCGAGCAAAACACGGCATCGGTATCGGGAAAACGGGCAAGCAACTCATCGAGGAGCACCGGACCGCTTTCCATGCCGGTGACCACAGCGGCAACGGCAATTTCGCGTAGCGCTATGCCCAGAGCCGCCAATGCGCTGCGATAGCCCTCGCGCCGCTGCAGGCCGCGCTGATCATTCTCGTCACCAGGACCGATGAAACCGATGCGCCGATAGCCATAGCCATGCAGCGCCATCGTCATCGCGCGACCAGCAGCCGGATTGTCGAAGCCGACCGCCATGTCGACCGGCTCGGCCGGCAGTTCCCAAGTCTCCACGACGGGCACGCCAGCTGTGCTCAGCAAGCGGCGGGCGCGGGGGGTATGCAGCGTACCGGTCAACACGACTCCATCGGGACGACGGCCGAGGATCGCGCGCAGCAAACGCTCCTCGTCGGCCGCCGAATAATCCGACGAGCCGAGCAGAATGGAAAAGCCTGCTGCTTCGACGCAGCGCGTGAGGCCCGCAATGGTCTGTGAGAAAATCGCGTTCTCGAACGTCGAGACCACCGCGGCGATCAACCCACTACGCCGTGCGGCAAGACTGCCGGCCAGGAGATCTGGCACATAGTCCAGTTCGGCCATCGCCGCTTCGATACGGGCACGTGTTGTCGCCGCGACAAGCTCAGGCGTGCGTATAGCGCGCGACACGGTCATCTGCGAAACGCCAGCGCGTTCCGCCACATCATCCATGCGGAGCCTGCGTTCTGTTTTGGGGTGTGGTTTGGGGTCTGCCATGCGCCTTTTTTCAAATTATTCGCTTCGGCGCATCACGGCGCAAGAGACCGACCCCGCCTCGTATTATTTTTCCTCTCACAACTCAACGCGCTTGACTCAAGATTATGTTACCGCAAACATGTTTGCGCAATCATGTTTGCGCAAACAGGCACTATCCGTTCGAGGAAGAAACGCCGTGCCGCAAGGAGGAAAAATGCTCAGTGAAGCCCAAATCCAGGCCTATCACGACGATGGCTACATTCTTGTCGAGGATGTTGTTACGGGCGCGGAGCTCGAAGAACTGCGACGTCTGACCTATGAGAAGATCGATCAATCGCGGGCCGTCTCGGTGAGCGATGAGGTGTTCGACCTCGACGATGGGCACTCAAAAGACAATCCGAAGTTGACGCGCATCAAGATGCCGCACATTCAGATGCCCGCGTTCTGGGACATATTGAAATCCAGCAAATTCCGCTCGGTTCTGGAAGCCCTTCTTGGTCCGGCCGTGCGCTTGCAGACCTCGAAGCTCAATACGAAGGCACCAGGCGGCGGGGCCGCCGTCGAATGGCACCAAGACTGGGCGTTCTATCCGCACACCAATGATGACGTGCTGGCAATCGGCCTCATGCTTGAGGACGTCAGGGAAGAAAGCGGTCCATTGCTCGTCATACCGGGCACGCACAAGGGCCCGATACTCAGTCACTTCGTCAACGGCGTATTCGCCGGCGCAATCGATCCGAGCGACCCGCTGTTCGAGAAGGACAAGATCGTCACGCTGACCGGCAAAGCCGGTTCGATGACGGTACATCATTGCCGTACATTGCATGGGTCCGCGCCGAACGTGTCTGATCGGGCGCGCCTCATCTGTTTCTATGAGATGTGCGCGGCCGATGCCTGGCCACTCGCGGGTGGCGCAGGCGCCTTCCTCAACATGAACCAGCGCCAAGTCTATGACGCAGTGCAAAGCCGGATCATCTTCGGCGAGCAGACGATGCGTCCGCGTCTGAAAGACGTACCTGTACTCCTGCCGTTGCCGCCGGCGCCGGACGCGTCGTCGATCTTCAAGACTCAGAAGAGCGCGGGCGCGGTCAGCGCCTTCGCCAAGGCAGGTCAGAAGGACGAGCGCGCAGCATAGCCGTGCCGTGCCCCTGTGCGTAAAGCGCAGCCGGCGCCCAACGAGGCGCCGGTCATTCGATACAAAACAAATGCCTCCGGGGAGGATTCTCTATGCCAAAAGCTGCGGCGGAAATGCATCCGCGCAAGGTCATCGTCGCGTCCTGCGTCGGCTCTGCACTCGAATGGTACGACTTCTTCATCTATGCGACGGCCGCCGGTCTCGTGTTCGGCAAGCTATTTTTCGCCGATTTCGGTGGTAAGGGCACGCTGATCGCCCTCGCAACGTTCGGCGTCGGCTTCATCGCCCGCCCTTTCGGCGGCTTGTTCTTCGGTTATCTTGGCGACCGCATCGGCCGCAAGCCGGTGCTGCTGATCACCTTGATGATAGTCGGCATCGGCACAGTCTTCATCGGCCTGTTACCGACTTACGACCAAATCGGCATCTGGGCGCCAATCCTTCTCGTCACGATGCGACTGATGCAAGGTTTCGGCGCAGGTGCCGAATATACGGGCGCCGTGATCCTGCTCGCCGAGTATGCGCCAATCGGCAAACGCGGCTTCTGGTGCTCGTTTGCGCCCGCCGGAGTCGGCCTCGGAATGATGTTGGCATCGAGCGCGTTCTGGCTCGTCTCGCAACTGCCGCAAGAGCAATTCATGGATTGGGGCTGGCGCCTACCATTCCTGGCCAGCATCGTTATCGTCGCGTTCGGCTTGTTCGTGCGCTACCGTATCGATGAAACACCGGTGTTCGAGAAGATAGCCGCCGAGCCGGAAAAGAAGTCGAAAAACCCTATCATCGAGTCGCTGACGAAGCAGCCGCGCAACTTCTTCGTCGTCCTCGGCGCGCGTCTTGCCGAGAACGGCTTTGGCTATCTATTCCCGGTATTCGGACTTAGCTACGCGGTGAACACGCTCGAATTCCCCAAGGATCAATCATTGCTGGTGTTGATGACCAGTTATGTCGTGCAGATAGCTTGTGTGATCGGCTTTGCGGCACTGTCGGATCGCATCGGCCGACGGCCCATCTACATTGCTGGCGCGTTGTTTGGGTGTCTCATCGCGTTTCCATTTTTCTGGCTGCTGGAGTCGAAATCGTTCCTGGCTTCTATCGCCGCGTTCTGGCTGGCGCAGATAGCGGTTGGTATGATGTTCGGCGTACAGGCTGCATATTTCTCCGAACTCTTCGGACCGGCGCGCCGCTTCTCGGGCTTCGCCTTCGCGCGCGAACTCGGGTCGCTTCTCGCCGGCGGCCCGGCACCCGCATTGGCGACCTTGATGGTGTCGTGGGCTTCAGGCTCGTCTTGGCCGGTGGCGCTTTATTCGATCTTCCTCGGCCTCTGCACGGCCTATGCCGTATGGATGGGTCCGGAAACCTATCGGGACGACATCGCAGTCGATCAGCTTGAGAGCGACGCCACAACTCTGCGGGCGCAGGCACAAGTTGCGTAGCGAGGAATAGGAACGAGAAGAATAACAAAAACCGAGTTCGCAAGCGCGAACTCGGCATCGCGAGCCTCGTTGCGATCGAGCACCTGAAGCGGTTCGTTTGGCAACCTCGATCAGCGGACCGAACTGATAGGAATTTCGCCAGAAGACTCGTCGTCAACCTGCCACACGAACCACCTCGACCTCGACGCCATTCTCCTCCAGCATGTCGCGGGCAGCGGGCGGAATGCCGTCATCGGTGATCAGCCGGCGGATACGCGATAGCGGCGCGACGGCCATCGAGCCGCGCGGCTCGAATTTCGAGGAATCCACCAGGACGACGAGATCGGCCGCACGATTGAGCAGCTTGGCTTCGGCCCGTGCGATCAGCGGATCGCTCTCGATCAGGCCGAGCGGACCGATGGAGGCCGCGCTCATGAACATTTTCGACGCCGTGTAATGCTGGATCGAATCCTCGTCGAAGGGCGAGAGGATCAGGCTCTGATCGCGATAGATCTCGCCACCCGGCAGGATGATGCGATTATCGCTCTCCTGCATCAACGCCGCGGCGATCGGGAAGGAGTTGGTCAGGATCTGCAGGCGCGAGGCCCGCAGGAACTCCACCATGTGGAAGGTGGTCGAGCCGCCATTGATGATGATGGACTCCCCGTCCCGGCACAGCGCCGCCGCGCGCTCGGCGATCGCTCTCTTCCGCTCGGCGTTGAGGGCCTGGCTGCCCCCCGAACGCCGGGCCTCGAGCTTCGCGCCTTCCGGCGAGGGCAGGGCGCGGACGCCGCCATGCATGCGCTGCACCATGCCTTGCGCGGCCAGATGGGTGAGATCGCGGCGAATGGTTGCGGGTGAGGCCCTGGTGACGACGGCAAGCTCGCGCGCCGAGATCACCGAGCGCTCCCCAACCAGCCTGACGATGGCCTGCCAGCGTTCCTGTTCGTGCATGCCTCCTCCATTCGCTCATAAACTCGCTCATTCGCTCATGCATGTCAACGAAACGCATAGTTTGTTGCATTGAACGACAAAATATGCGCATTAAGTGAGCGAGAATGATTGACCATGAGCGAGAGCGTTCATAAGGTCCGGGAACAATGACACAGGAAACGCATGCCATGGCCTCCGCACGACTCGCAGATCTCTGGGACGACGCCGTCGCCAGTTCCCTCGATGAACCAGGCAAGCTGCTCTATCGCTCCAACCTGCTGGGCTCGGACCTGCGCATCACCAATTTCGGCGGCGGCAACACCTCAGCCAAGGTGACGGCAACCGATCCGCTGACGCGCCAGGACGTCACCGTGCTCTGGGTCAAGGGCTCTGGCGGGGACATCGGCTCGATGAAGCTCGATGGTTTCTCCACCCTCTATCTCGACAAGCTCGAAGCCCTGAAGGGTCTCTATCGTGGCCTCGCGCATGAGGACGAGATGGTCGGCTATCTGCCGCATTGCACCTTCGACCTCAATCCGCGCGCCGCCTCTATCGACACCCCTCTGCATGCCTTCGTGCCCAAAATCCATGTCGATCACGTCCATCCCGACGCGGTGATCGCCATCGCCGCCTCGCGGAACGCCGAAAAATTGACGCAGGAGATTTTCGGTGGCGAGATCGGCTTCCTGCCCTGGCAGCGCCCGGGCTTCGACCTCGGCCTCAAGCTCTCCAAGCTGGCGACCGAGAACCCGCATCTCACGGGCGTGGTGCTCGGCGGGCATGGCCTGTTCACCTGGCATGACGATGCCAAGACCTGCTACCAGCTCACTTTGCGCATCATCCAGAAGGCGGCCGACTGGCTGGAAGCCAAGGCGCGCAAGCCCACCTTCGAGGGCGGCAAGGTCACGTCCCTGCCCGCCGCCGAGCGCGCTGCCATCGCCACCCGCCTGATGCCCGCCATTCGCGGCAAGATCGGCAAGGCTCAGGCTAAATCAGGCCATTTCACCGACGCGCCCGAGGTGCTGGAATTCGTCAATTCGAACGCGCTCGACAAGCTCGCTCCGCTCGGCACCTCCTGCCCCGACCATTTCCTGCGCACCAAGATCCGCCCGCTGGTGATCCCGTTCGCCGGTGACGTTGAGGCCGCCATCGCCTCCCTCGATGGCCTGATCGAGGCCTATCGGGCCGATTACGCCGCCTATTACGAGCGTTGCAAGCATGCCGATTCGCCGGCCATGCGTGATCCCAATGCCGTGATCTATCTGGTGCCGGGCGTGGGCATGCTCTCCTTCGCCGCCGACAAGGCGACGGCTCGCATCGCCGCCGAATTCTACGTCAACGCCATCAATGTGATGCGCGGCGCCAGCGGCGTAGACCTCTATGTCGGCCTGCCCGAGCAGGAAGCCTTCAACATCGAATACTGGTTGCTGGAGGAAGCCAAGCTCCAGCGCATGCCCAAGCCCAAAGGTCTGGCCGGGCGCACCGCCCTCGTCACCGGCGGTGCCGGCGGCATCGGCCGGGCAATTGCCGCCCGCCTGATGCAGGAAGGCGCCAATGCCGTGCTGGCCGATATCGACCAGACCTCGCTCGACGCGGCCGTCGCCGATTTCGGCAAGCTGTTCGGCAAGGACAGGGTGCGCGGCATCGCGATGGACGTCACCGACGAGGCGAGCGTGATCGCTGCCTTCGAGGAAACCGCGCGCAGCTATGGCGGCATCGACATCGTGGTCAACAATGCCGGCATTTCCTCCGCCGCTTCGGTCGAGGACACCACGCTGGAACTGTGGAACCGCAACATCTCCATCCTCGCCACCGGCTATTTCCTGGTGGCGCGCGAGGGCTATCGCCTGATGAAGAACGAGGGCAATGGCGGCTCCCTGGTCTTCATCGCTTCCAAGAACGGCGTCTCGGCCTCGGCCGGCGCCTCGGCCTATTGCACCGCCAAGGCCGCGGAAATCCATCTCGCCCGCTGCATGGCTCTGGAGGGGGCGCCGCACGGCATCCGTGTCAACGTCGTCAATCCCGACGCCGTGCTGCGCGGTTCCAAGATCTGGCAGGGCGAGTGGCGCCAGCAGCGCGCGGCCTCCAACAAGATCGGCGAGGACGACCTGGAGGAGTTCTATCGCAAGCGCTCTTTGCTGCAGCGCTCGGTCTATCCCGAGGACATTGCCGAGGCCGTCTACTTCTTCGCCTCCGACCTTTCGGCCAAGTCCACCGGTAATTTTCTCAATGTCGATGCCGGCAATGTGGTGAGTTTCACGCGCTGATCCCCCTAGAGGGCTTCGAAGAGGGGCAAGGCTTCCGACAAGGGATTGTGCGACCAGCGACAGCGGGCTAAGCGGAAGGGGTCTGTTCCGCCTGCGGGAACGGCCTCCCGCAGCGCTCAAGCAGATCATCGCTTTCCATGGCCCGGATCGCCTTCCACGCCCCGCTCAAGCCCCCCGATCACCCGGTGCCTTCGGGCGACCGGGAAACCGCGCGCCTCTTCCTGGCCGCGCTGCGAGGCGCCGGCTTCGAGGTCGATATCGCCTCGACACTGCGGACGGCCGATCCGGTCGGCGGGCGGGATTTTTTGGGGCAAGCACAGGCGGAAGTGAGCCGCCTGCTTACTCTTTACCGCGAACAGCCACAGGAACGGCCCGCGCTGTGGTTCACCTATCACGTCTATTACAAGGCGCCGGACCTCGTTGGCCCGGCGATCACGCGTGCCCTCGGCATTCCCTATGTGATCGCCGAGGGATCGCGGGCGCCCAAGCGCGCGAGCGGCGCCTGGGCAGACGGGCACGCCCAGGCGGAGGCTGCCCTCGACGCAGCCTCGCTGATTCTCATCCTCAATCCGAACGACCGGGCCATGCTCGAGGCGGCAAGACCTGATGGCCAGGTTCTGGTCGACCTGCCGCCCTTCATCGATGCTGCCGCCTGGCCGTCGCTGGCGCGAAGCCGGCCAGAACACGGCCCCTGCCGCCTTCTCACCGTCGCCATGATGCGCGAACGCGACAAGCTGACTTCCTATGGCATTCTGGCCACGGCCCTGGCCGAACTCGATGCCGATCTCGACTGGCGTCTCGACATCGTCGGCGATGGCCCCGCCCGAGCCAAGGTTGAGGCACTCTTCGCCCCCTTCGGCAAGCGCATCACCCCCCATGGCCGCATCGATGATCGCGCCAGGCTCGCCTCACTCTATGCACAGGCCGATCTGCTGGCCTGGCCGGCGGTGAACGAGGCCTTCGGCATGATCTTTCTTGAGGCAGCCCTGCAGGGTTGCCCCGCGGTCGCCGGCAAGTTCGGCGGCGTGGGCTCGGTGGTGCTGGACGGGCAGACCGGCCTGCTGACCAGGCCCGGCGATGCCGCCGATTTCGGTCACTCCCTCGCCAGGCTGATGCGCGACACCGCCCTGCGGCAGCGTTTCGCCGGCCAGGCCCTCGCCTTTGCCCGGCACGAGCGCTCGCTCGCCTCCGCCTCTCGCCGCTTGCGCGAGGCCTTGCTGCCCCTGATCCAACCGGAAAAGCCCACCGCATGAGCCGCTCCGTCCTCATCCTCGTCACCCATCTGCTCGGCGTCGGCCATCTCGCTCGCGCGGCGGCCCTGGCGCGCGGGTTGGTCTCGGCCGGCCATCGCGTCACCCTGATCAGCGGTGGCCGGCCCGCTCCCCTGATCCGAGTCGAGGGGGCGACCTTCGTACAATTGCCGCCCGTGCATTGCATCGGCGTCGACTTCCGCACCCTGCTCGGCCCGGATGGCCGGGAGATTGGGGACGACATCCGCCAGGCCCGCATCGAGGCCATCCTGGCGGCGCTGGAATCTGCCGAGCCCGACGTGGTCGTCACCGAAACCTATCCCTTCGGCCGGCGCCAACTCGCCGCGGAATTCCGCGCCTTGATCGAGGCGGCGCGCAATCGGGCCAGACCGATCGCCATCCTCGCCTCCATCCGCGACATCCTCAACCCGCCGGCCAAGCCGACCCGGGTGGAGGAGACGGAGGCCGTCCTCGCCCGCTTCTATGACGGCGTTCTCGTGCATGGCGACGCCGTAGTCACGCCGCTTTCGGCCTCCTGGCCCACCAGCCCGGGGCTGGAGCGCATCCTGACCTATACCGGCTACATCGCCGACACGGCCGCGCCGGTCCAGGCCCTCCCCTCCGGCGAAATCCTGGTCTCGGGCGGCGGCAGTGCCGCCAGCCTGCCGCTCTATCGCGCCGCCATCGAAGCCGCGGCGCTTGCCGATCCGCTGGCGTGCTGGCGCCTGCTGGTCGGGCACGGCGTCGCCGCTGATGATTTCGAGGCACTGGCGGCCAGCGCCGGTCCCCGGGTCATCGTCGAGCGTGCCAGGCCGGATTTTCCTTTCCTGCTGGCGGGCGCTGCCGCCTCGGTGAGCCAGGCGGGCTACAACACCATGATCGATCTCGCCCGCGCGGGCGTGCCGGCGGTGGTGGTGCCTTTCGAGCAGGGCAAGGAAGCCGAGCAGCGCTTGCGTGCCGAGCGTTTCCACGCTCTCGGCCTCGCCCGCATCGTCGATGAAGCAGATCTTTCCGGCCCGTCTCTGGCGGCAGCCGTCAAGGCCGCCCTGGCGCGCACTCCTCGCGGCGAAGCGCCCGTCCTTGCCCTCGACGGTATTGCCGGGAGCGTGCGAGGAGTGGAAGAAGCGGCGCAGCGGGCCGAAAACCTGGCCCAGGCCTGGACCCGCCTCGACCAGGCCCTCGCCACCCGCCGCGAAGTCCGCCTGTGGTGGCGAGACGACGATGCCGTATCAGCCACGCCGGCGCTCGACCGCCTGCTTGCCCTCGCGCATCGCCACGGCCTGCCACTTTCACTGGCCGTCATTCCCGCTGCCGCTTCACCAAGCCTCATCGAGGCGGTTGCCGAAGAACGGGACGTCGACGCCCAGGCAGTCGACATTCTCGTCCACGGCTATGCCCATGCCAATCATGCTCCACCCGGTGCCAAGAAACAGGAGCTCGGCCATCGTCCTGCCGCCGAGGTGCTGGCGGAACTCGGCCAGGGCCTCTCGACATTGCGCTCCAGCTTCGGTGCGCGCTGCCTGCCCATCCTGGTGCCGCCCTGGAACCGCATTGATCCGACGCTGATCGATGGCCTCGCGGCCCTCGGCTTTCGCGGCCTGTCCGTTGCCGGCCCGCGGCCAGCCGCCGAGCTGCATGATCTTACCGTCGTCAATATTCACGTCGATCCGATCGCCTGGAAACAAGGCGGCGGCCTGCTCGATCCTTTTCTGGTATTGTCGCAATTCATCCGTGCCCTTGAACATGACGAACCCTTGGGCATACTCACGCATCACCTCGTACACGATGCCTGGATTTGGAGTTTTCTGGATAGGTTGTTCGGACAGCTCAAGAATCACGCGAATATACGTTTCCTGCCGGCGCACGCGTTATTTGCGTGAAGCGCTGGATCGAAAAACGATACACACGCCAGATAGCAGTAGCGCTCGATTGCGCGTGGGAATAGTCTGGCAAGCGACAAGCACCGGAAAACGGGCATCGGAGAGACTGCGGAGCGGGGATGATCAACCAGCCGTTGCTGAGCGTGCGCGAGCTCAGCGTAGATTTCCAGGGCGACACCGGCCTGGTTCACGCGGTGAAGAACGTGTCTTTCGATGTCTTCGAAGGACAGACGCTGGCGGTGGTTGGCGAGTCCGGATCCGGCAAGTCGGTGACGGCCCAGGCCATCATGGGCCTGCTTTCCAAGACGGCGCGGATCACGGGTGGCAGCTGCCTGTTCCGCGATCCCGCCACCGGCACGACGACGGATCTCGTCAAGCTCAATCCCAACGGACCGGAGATGCGCGCCATCCGGGGCGGGCGCATCGCCATGATCTTCCAGGAGCCGATGACTTCGTTGTCGCCGGTACATACCATCGGCGACCAGGTCACCGAGGCGCTGATCGTGCATACGGGCTGTTCCCGGCGCGAGGCGAATGAGCGGGCGCTCGATCTCTTCGCCAAGATCCATTTCCGCAATCCCCAGCGCATGCTCACCACCTATCCCTTCGAACTGTCGGGCGGCATGCGCCAGCGCGCCATGATCGCCATGGCCCTGATCTGCCGGCCGGCCCTACTGGTCGCGGACGAGCCGACCACGGCGCTCGACGTCACCACCCAGGCGCAGATCCTCGCCCTCATCAAGGAAATCCAGGACGCCAAGAGCGCCGTGAACCAGAGCATGGCGGTGATCTTCATCACCCACGACCTCGGCGTGGTCGCCAACATGGCCGACGAGGTCGTGGTGATGTATCGCGGCGAGGTGATGGAACTGGGCGGCCGCGACGCCATCTTCCAGGATCCCCGACATGACTATCTCAAGGCCCTGATGCGGGCCGTGCCTCATTTCAACATGAAGCCGGGCGAAAGGCTGAAGCCCTTGCGGGAAATCGCCGTGCCGCCGCGTGGAGCCGCGGCGCCTGCACCGGCAGGCGCCGGCCCGGTCCTCCAGGTCGAAAACGTCTCCAAGAGCTTCACGATGCGCGCGGGCATGTGGTCGGGCCGCAGCGAGACGATCCAGGCACTGAACAACGTCTCACTTTCGCTCGAACGGGGCACCACGCTGGGTCTCGTCGGTGAATCGGGTTCGGGCAAGACCACCCTGTCACGCATGATCATGCGCGCACCCGGCAGCGCACCGGACAGCGGCGAAGTCCGCTTCGACGACGGCAGCGGCCCGCGCGACGTCTTCGCGCTGGACGGCGAGGCGCTCAAGACCTATCGCCGCTCGGTCCAGTTCGTGTTCCAGGACCCCTTCTCCAGCCTCAATCCGCGCATGACGGTGTTCGACATCTTGTCGGAACCCCTGCGGATCCACAGCATCGGCACCTCCGACGAACGTCATGAGCGGGTCAAGGCCCTGCTCGAACTGGTCGGGCTCGAGCCGCAATATATGCGCCGTTACCCGCATTCCTTCTCGGGCGGCCAGCGCCAGCGCATCGGTCTTGCCCGGGCACTGGCTCTGGAGCCCCAGGTGATCCTCTGCGACGAGCCCACCTCGGCCCTCGACGTCTCGGTCCAGGCCCAGATCCTCAATTTGCTCAAGGACCTGCAGGCGGTACTCGGCGTGTCCTACCTCTTCGTCTCCCACAATCTCGCCGTGGTCGAATACATGGCCCGCGACATCGCCGTGATGTGCCGCGGCCATATCGTGGAGCAGGCGCCGCGCGAGGTGCTGTTCCGCTCGCCCCAGCATCCCTATACCAAGGCCTTGCTGCAGGCCATTCCGGACGTCGACCTCGCCAACCCGCTCGATTTCGCCAAGCTGAAGACCGGCGGCGCCTCCCAGCCCGAGCGCTGGCCCGCCCCCTTCGCCATCCTTCCGGACGCACCGCCGCCCATCATGGTGGAGGTGGAGCCCCGCCATTTCGTCCGCCTCGGCGCCAGCGCAGCCGACCAGCGCAGGGGGGAAGCGGCGTGAACACCGGCTTCACCGTCCTCAAGAGCGTCGCCGCGGCATTGGCCCTCGGTTTCTTCCTGGCCGGCCCGGCCATCGCGGATCCGCCGCCGGCTCCGGCCGAGCCGCCTTCCCTGGTGGCCAAGATCGCCGATGGCAGCTTGCCCCCGCTGCTCGATCGCCTGCCGAAGGTGCCGCTGGTGGCCGACATGCTCGCCCGCAATCGCAGCCTCGGCGACTATGGCGGCGAGATCCGCACGCTGGCGTCCAAGGCCCGGGATCTGCGCTACATCAACGTCATCGGCTATACCCGCCTGGTTGGCTATGACGAGCATCTCAACCTGGAGCCAGATGTCCTGCAGGCCGTCGCCAGCGAGGACGACAAGGCCTTCACCTTCACCTTGCGCGAAGGCCATCGCTGGTCTGATGGTGCCCCCTTCACCACCGAGGATTTCCGCTTCTATTGGGAAGATGTCGCCCTTAATTCGAAGCTCAATCCAACCGGCCCGCCCGCCTTCATGCTGGTCGACGGCGAAAAGCCGAAGGTCGAGGTGCTCGACGCCACTCATATCCGCTACAGCTGGTCTAAGCCCAATCCGGGATTCCTGCCCTCGCTGGCGGGGCCGCGACCGATCTGGATCTATTCGCCGGCTCACTATCTCAAGCAGTTCCACAAGAAATATGGGGATGCGGACAAGCTCGCCAAGATGGCAGCGGACCGGCAGATGATGTCCTGGGCTGCGCTCTACAACAAGCTCGATGATCCCTATGAGAACTCGAACCCGGACATGCCGACGCTCGATCCCTGGCATGTGGTGACCAAGGCGCCGTCCCAGCAATATGTGTTCGAGCGCAATCCCTATTTTCACCGCATTGATCCCCGCGGACGGCAGCTTCCCTATATCGACCGCATCGTGGTCTCGATCTCGTCCGCGGGCCTGTTCGCCGCCAAGGCGAATGCGGGAGAGGTCGATCTGCTGGCCTGGGGGCTGAGTACCAGCGACATTCCCACGCTCAAGGAAGGCGAGGCCAGCCACGCCTATCGCACGCTGGCCTGGCCGATCGCGCGCGGCTCCGCCTTCGCCCTGTTTCCCAACCTCACCTGCAACGACCCGGTCTGGCGTGCCGTGCTGCGGGATGTCCGCTTCCGCCGGGCCCTGTCGCTGGCCATCGACCGCCACACGCTCAACAATTCGCTGTGGTTCCGGCTCGGCATCGAGGGCAACAACACGGTGATGCCGGAAAGCGCCCTCTACAGCGAGGACGACCGCAAGCGTTGGGCCACCTACGATCCCGCGCTCGCCAAGAAGCTGCTGGACGAAGCCGGCCTCAACAAGCGCAATGCCGCCGGCTTCCGCCTCCTGCCCGACGGCCGGGAGGCGGAGTTGATCGTCGAGGTCGCCGGCAACGCCCGCGACGTTGCCGACGCGCTCGAGATCACCAGCGAGTTCTGGCAGGATGTCGGCCTCAAGGTGGTGGTGAAGGCCGAGGACAGCAACGACCTGAACAAGCGCTCCTTTTCAGGCCTTACGCTGGTGACGGCGAGCGAAGGCCTCGAGAACGCCATTCCAACCGCACTGATGCCGCCCAGCGGGCTGGCACCCCTGCGCCAAGATAATTACTCCTGGCCCAAATGGGGCCAATATGCCGAAACCGGTGGCATGGCTGGCGAAAAGCCCGACATGCCCGAAGCGATCGAGCTGATGTCCTTGTGGGAGCAGTGGATGAATGCGACCACGCTGAACGCCCAGGCGGCAATCTGGCGGGAAATGCTCTCCCTCCATGCCGACCAGCAGTTCAGCATCGGCACCGTGCAGGGAGCGCTCAAGCCCATCATCGTCAACAAGGCCATCCGCAACATCCCGAAGAAGGCGGTGTTTTCCTGGGAGCCGACGGCCCTGATCGGTGTCTATCGCGTCGACGAATTCTACTACGACAACATCGTGGTGACGGGGAATGCGCCATGATGCGCTATGTGCTGCGCCGCTTCGCCACCATGGTGGTGACGCTGCTCTTGATTTCGCTTTTGATCTTCATCGTGATCAAGCTGCCGCCGGGCGACTTCCTGACCAACAAGATCAACGAACTCAGGGCCCAGGGCGAGGCTGCCAGCGTCGCCAAGGCGGAGGCGATGCGGGCGCAATACGGCCTCGACAAGCCGCTGCTCCACCAATACGCCACCTGGCTCGGCGTGTTGCCCGGTCCCAACGGCTTCAAGGGCCTGCTGCAGGGCTATTGGGGCTGGTCGTTCGAATATGAGCAACCCGTTAAGGCGGTGGTCGGCGATGCCCTGTTGCTGACCGTCCTGCTCAACCTGGCGGTGATCGTCTTCATCCATCTCGTCGCCATTCCGATTGCCATCTACTCGGCCACCCGTCGCAATTCAATCGGTGCCCATGTGGTGACGTTCCTGGGCTATATCGGCCTGGCGACGCCCAGCTTCCTGCTTGCCCTCGCGCTGTTGTTCTATCTCAACCGCTGGTTCGGCATCTCGATCGGCGGCATGTTCGGGCCCGATTATGCCGACGCGCCCTGGTCGCTGGGCAAGCTCGGCTCCTTCCTCAGCCACATGATCGTGCCGGTGGTGGTGATCGGCCTCGCCGGCACCGCGGGCATGATCCGGCGGCTGCGCGCCAACCTGCTCGACGAGCTTTCCAAGCAATATACGGTCACCGCCAAGGCCAAGGGGCTGCCGCCGGGCCAGGCCCTGCTCAAATACCCCTTCCGCATCGCGCTCAATCCCTTCGTGGCCGATATCGGCAATCTCCTGCCCAGCATCGTCTCGGGCTCGGCCATCGTTTCCATCGTGCTGAGCCTGCCGACCATTGGCCCTATCCTGGTTCAGGCCCTGCGCATCCAGGACCAGTATCTGGCCGGCTTCATCCTGCTCTTCGTTGCCTTCCTCACCGTGGTCGGCATGTTCATCGCTGATCTCGCTCTGGCGGTGCTCGATCCGCGCATCCGTATCGGCACCGGCAAATAGGACTGTAATGACCGAGTCGCGATCGCCCCATTACGTCAATCCCGCTCCCTTCGACCCCTATGTCGCCAAGAAGATGACGGCGGAGGAGGAGCGGTTTTATCGCGCCTCCTCCGCCACGCTGATCTGGTGGAAATTCCGACGCAATCGGCCGGCCCTGTTCGCCGGCATCTTCCTGGCGCTGGTCTATCTGTCGCTGCCTTTCGTGGAGGTCATCGCCCCCTATTCCTTGAACCAGCGCAATGCCGACTATCTCTATACGCCCCCACAGAGCGTGCATCTGTTTCACGACGGGCAGTTCGTCGGTCCTTTCGTCTATCCCGTGAACTTCGCCATCCGAGACATCGAGAGTTCGCAATTTCCCGGCATCTACCAGGTCGACAAGACCAAGCCCCAGACGCTGCGCTTTTTCTGCCGCGGCGAGCGCTACAAGATGTGGGGCCTGTTCGAGGCCAACTTCCATCTGGTCTGTCCGCCCGAAAACGGTACCGCCTTCCTGCTCGGGACCGACCGGCTCGGCCGGGACATGCTGTCGCGCATCGTCTATGGCGCCCGCATCTCGCTCACCGTGGGCCTGATCGGCATCGCGGTCTCCTTCACGATCGGCCTGACGCTGGGCGGGCTTGCCGGCTATGTCGGCGGCATCATCGATGCCCTGGTGATGCGCCTGATCGAAGTGCTACGCTCGCTGCCGGAACTGCCGCTCTGGCTGGCGCTGTCGGCGGCCCTGCCGGCCAATTGGAGCCCGGTGATCATCTTTCTCGGCATCACCATCATTCTCGGCCTGCTCGACTGGCCGGGCCTAGCATTGGCGGTGCGCTCGAAGGTGAAATCGCTGCGAAACGAGGATTTCGTGCATGCCGCCGAGATGATGGGGGCCTCGCGCGCGCGCATCATCGGCCGCCACCTCCTGCCCAATTTCATGAGCCATTTGATCGCAAGCGCCACCCTGTCGATCCCGGCAATGATCCTGGGCGAAACGGCGCTGTCCTTCCTCGGCCTCGGCCTGCGCCCGCCTGTGGTGAGCTGGGGCGTCCTGCTCAACTCCGCCCAGAACCTGGGCGCCATCAACCTCTATCCCTGGCTGTTGATCCCGATGATCCCGGTGATGCTGGTCGTGCTCGCCTTCAACTTCTTCGGCGATGGCCTCAGGGATGCGGCCGACCCCTATCATTGAGCGCAAGACAACTTCACTCGAAACAAAAAGCACAAACACGCGCTGAAACAAGGAGTTAAGGCAAAAACCCCAGTTCTGAAATTGGGCTAGATCAGCGACCGACGGCATCGGCATTCCGATCGGGGGAGGGTCGGCAAAGGTGGGTGGTCGAGCAAAGGACGCCGACCCACTCCCCGCCGACAGGCTGTCGCGAAATTCTAATCCAAAAGCTTCCTAAAATTGGGAGCTTTGCTGGTTCCATACAATTCCTGAGCCCGGAATTGAATAATTGTCGAGGATCAGCATAGTCCTGACGCCGAACCACAGCTCCGGTCTGGAATCCTCCAATGCATTTATTTGAAGAAAAGCCATGGAAACACTCCCAGGCTGGTATTGCGGGCATGCCTTCAGGAATGTTGGGCCCGACCGAGGGGGCGCTTCTTTATCACCTTGCGAAGGACTATTTCAGCGGCAGGGGAGAGATCATCGATGCCGGGGCGTTCCTGGGCTCGTCGTCCTACTGCCTTGCGAAGGGAGTCGATGAGAACAATAGGCTAAAGTCAAAATCCGAGACAATTCATGCCTATGATTTGTTCAAGGTATGGATCGAGCAGGACAATTCCGAAGATTTCATGATCTCGGAATTGAAAAGAGTCTTCGACATCGACCTATCCAATAATCGATCGATCCTGCCTCGATACATGTCCAATCTGGGCCCGCTGGCACAATATGTTGACGTACATATCGGCGACATCACCAAAATGAATTGGAATAAGAGGCCAATTGAAATCTTGTTTCTCGACATCTGTAAAACGAAAGAGATTTGGCAGCATGTGCTGGGGACATTTTTTAGAAGCCTGATTCCGGGGATCTCCATCGTCATTCATCAGGACTATCATCACCCCTTTCTGCCCTATATTCACGTCGTGCAGGAACGGTTGGCCGGGTATTTCGATATTGTGGAAGAGAAAGCCGACGACAGTGCAGCCTTCTTGCTGAGAGAGCGCCTGCCCGATCGGCTGCTCGACGAAGTAGCGAATTACGATTTCGACTTCGCCGCAGAATTGAACTGGATCGATCGGGCTATTGAAAGACTACCGAACAACAATCGGCATATCCGTTGCGCCAAGGCGCAGTTGCTTAGGCAACACGGCCAATTCATCCCGGCGAGAAGCCTTATCGACCAATTGAAGACGGAGGCGGCGGATGTGAAGGATGATCCCCGCTTTCCGGTGCACATTGCTTATGTCGAGCATCACTTGGCCCGGGACGAGGCGCGCGAGTTCGCGCCGCCTCCTGGATTCGACGAGGACTCTTATCTCGCCGCCAATGCCGACGTCCGCGCCGCCGTTCTGAAAGGAATTTTCCAAAGCGGCCTGCACCATTGGCATGCATTTGGCCGCAATGAGCATAGGCGGCTTGCGTAAGGCCCTCCCATCTCAAACCGCTTCCCAGGCCGGAAAAGGATCGCTGAGATGGCGATAGGCTTTCGGGTCGAAGCGGCGCCCACCGGCAGGCCGCACCAGGCAATCGTCCAGCGCCTTGCGGATCGCCGGCTCGTCGAGGCCAGTGCCGATGAAGACCAGTTCCTGCCGCCTGTCACCCCATACGTCGTCCCAATTGCGTTCGAGGATGCGCCACCAGTCGGGATGATCCGGCCAATGCCGCCGCGGGATGGCGGCCCACCAATGCCCCATCGCGCTCACGCGGGCGATGGCGCCCGCCAGCGAGAACTCGCCCACCCAGTCGGGCCGCGTCGCCAACCAGAAATGGCCCTTGGCCCGGATCAACCCTGGCCAGATCCGTTCGACGAAAGCATTGAACTTGTCGGGATCGAAGGGCTGCCGCGCGCGGTAGACGAAACTCTGGATGCCATATTCCTCGGTCTCGGGCACATGATCGGCGAAGCCGTAGAGTTCCTTGTACCAGAGGGGGTGGCGCTGCGCCTTCTCCTCGTCGAAGAGGCCGGTATCGAGCACCGCTTCCAGCCCGACCCTGCCGAAATCCGTCTCGACGATGCGCGCATCGGCATTCAGGGCCTGCACGACCTTGCGCACCAGCGCGAGATGATCGGCCGATACTTGCGAGGCCTTGTTGATCACCACGACATCGGCGAACTCGATCTGCTCGACCAGCAGATCGACGATAGTACGCTCGTCCGCGGCGCCCGCGGTTTCGCCGCGATCGCGCAGGAAGTCGTTGGAGCCATAATCGGCCAGCAGGTTCGCCGCATCGACGACCGTGACCATGGTGTCGAGGCGCGCGACGTCCGACAGGCTCACGCCCGCCCCGTCCCGGAAGGAGAAGGTACTTGCAACCGGAAGCGGCTCGGCGATGCCGGTGCCCTCGATCAGGAGATAGTCGAAACGGCCTTCCTCGCTCAGGCGCCGGACCTCGGAAAGAAGGTCGTCGCGCAAGGTGCAGCAGATGCAGCCATTGGTCATCTCCACCAGTTTCTCGTCGGTTCGCGACAGGCCACTGCCGCCGTCACGCACGAGATCGGCATCGATGTTGACCTCGCTCATGTCGTTGACGATCACCGCGACCCGCCGGCCCTCGCGGTTGTTGAGGACATGGTTCAGCAGGGTCGTCTTGCCCGCCCCCAGGAACCCCGACAGCACGGTGACCGGCAGCCTCTTGTCTTCGATCTCCATAATAACTCCATAAGTAATGTTATAACATAACATTACTTATGGCTTTCCCGCTTGGCAAGCAGCTTTGGCGCCGAAGAGGGGCAGCCCTCGGAGCGACCTGAAAACACCGCACGCCCGGAGGGTTCAGCTCCGAAGAACTTGCTTCAAAAATCGTGGCAAGCCGAGAAAAATTCGATTTTGTCATGCCTGGGCGTCGTCCCGGGCAGCCAGGGAACCATAACTCGCTGAGTTTTTGGCTCCTGGATCACCGGGACAAAGCCCGGTGATGACAAAGGTTGAGGTTTCCGTGAGTCTTCTGTCAGGCTCTGAAGACCGGGCCCCGATTGCCCGCTTGCCTTCCGTCCCGCCCTGGCTGATATGCAGGACATGCAGTCCCCCCTCGCCGCCGCCCTCCTCGCCCGCATCCAAGCAAGACAGGCCGTGATCGGTATCATTGGCCTGGGCTATGTCGGCCTGCCGCTCGCCATCGCCATTGCCGGCGCCGGCTTCAAGGTGCTGGGTTTCGATATCGACTTGAGGCGTGTGGCCGCCCTCAACGAGGGCGATGGGCTGATCAAGCACATCTCCAACGAGCCGATCCGCGAGGCCATCGCCAAGGGCCTTTTCGAGGCCACCGCCGATTTCGACAGGCTCGACGAGCCGGATGCCATCCTGATCTGCGTGCCGACGCCGCTGACACGCCAGCGTGAGCCCGACATGTCCTATGTCGCCAACTCGACTGCTTCGATCGCGCAGAAGCTCCGGCGCGGCCAGCTCGTCATCCTGGAATCCTCGACCTGGCCCGGCACCACCGAGGAATTGATGAAGCCCGTGCTGGAGGCTGATGGCCTGGTCTCCGGCCAGGACTTCTTCCTCGCCTTTTCGCCCGAGCGCGAGGATCCGGGCAATCCCGTTTATGGCACCCAGAACATTCCCAAGGTCGTCGGCGGCGACGGCGCCGATGCGCTCGCCTTGGCCAAGGCCCTCTACGATGCCTTCGTGAGCGCCACCGTGCCGGTCTCCTCGCCGGCGGCGGCGGAGGCTGTCAAGCTCACCGAGAACATCTTCCGCTCGGTGAACATCGCCCTCGTCAACGAATTGAAGGTGATCTACGACGCCATGGGCCTCGACGTCTGGGAGATCATCGAGGCCGCCAAGACCAAGCCCTTCGGCTACATGCCCTTCTATCCCGGCCCGGGGCTCGGAGGGCACTGCATCCCGATCGACCCCTTCTATCTGACCTGGAAGGCGCGGGAGTTCGATATTGCCACGCGTTTCATCGAGCTCGCCGGCCAGATCAACACGGCCATGCCCCGCCATGTCGTCGACCGCCTGGCGGAAGCCCTCGACAAGCGCTTCAGACGCGGCCTCAACGGCGCCCGCATCCTGCTGATCGGCATCGCCTACAAGAAGAATGTCGACGACACCCGAGAGAGCGCCTCGTTCAAGCTGATCGAGATCCTGGAGGAGCGTGGTGCCGCGACCGATTTCCACGATCCCCATGCACAGGTGATTCCGAAAACGCGCGAGCATGCCGCCCTCACCGGGCGCCTCTCGGTGGCGCTGACAGCCGAGACGCTCGCCGGCTACGATGCCGTGCTGATCGCCACCGACCATGACGGCGTCGACTACACCCTGGTCGCCAGCGCCGCGCGCCTGGTGGTCGACACCCGCAACGTCTGCGCCAAGGCGGGTGCCGACATGGCGAAGGTGGTCAAGGCGTGATGGGAGCGCGGACTTCTCGGCTCCGGGTTCTGACTTGCCTGCTAGAACGCTCGACATGCGGTGTGCCGATCTCCAGATCGGCATTCTTGGAAACGTCGCGTTTGTCGGTAGGGAAGATGCCGATCTAGAGATCGGCACACCAATTTCATGCTCCGGGGAATCAATGCCCGATCATCCATTTGTGGCGAGTCGAAGGGCCTTTCTTGCTGACCTTGCACAAGGCGCAGCCGCAACCAGCCAGATGGGACTTCTTGACCACCTTCGGCTCGGTGCCGCTCTTTTCGGAACGGGCGAGGGCACGGCGCAGCTTGCCGTTCATCAGGCTGAGCTGCGGGGAAGCGACGTCCCGTTCGCTGAGCTCGCTGCAGCCCGGGCAGGCGCAGGCCTTGGTTGCGTCCGCCATCGCCACCCATTCGTCGAAGGGCCCGCAATCGTCGCAGACATAATTGTAGAGCGGCATGGTTGTCTCCCAGGACAAGACGCTTTTGGCACCAAAACAGAAGATGCCGCGGGGCGTACCCCGCGGCAGGTTCACAGCTTGCCTTCCAGCAGCAGCAGCCCGGGGATCCAGCCGGTAACGATGCCGGAGGCCACGGTCGCCAGCCCCGTCACCCTGAGGATCGGGCGCTTGAGCGCCAGCAGCAGGAAATACATGAACCAGAGCACGGCCCAGATCGCCCAATTCAGGCCGAGCCAGGTATCGGTGAAGGTCTGGGCCGAGGTCAGCCCCTGAAAGGCGATGGGCACCACGGTTACAGCCACGAACAGGCTGAACCAGCCCAGCCCGCGCCCATCGACCGTCACCACCCGGTTATAGGCGACCCACAGATAGGTGGTGGTGAACAACAACGTCAGGGCAGCGGCCTTGATCGAGGCGGCATCGGCCTGGGCGCCGAAGGCCGAAGACAGGGCGACGCACAAAGTGACGAATCCGGAGACCACGTTGATGACGACGATCTCCTTGTCGTCGATCTTCCCGAGCAGCCACAGCCCGTTCAGGAACAGGACGGCTCCGACATAGAGCAATGCAAATCCAAGCAGCATGATCGCCTTTCCTCCACACGCAACGCGTCGACCGGAGATGCATTCCGGTCGAAGCGCGGGTTTCATGATGTGTGCGAGGGGGTGATCAGCTCGTCTTGGCGACGTCTGGGCCCGACACCTTCTTGGTCGGTCCCGAGGCGTTCGGATTGATGTCGAAGTCGAAGATGGCGGTTGGAATGGCCAGCGTGGCGCAGACATTGGGAATGTCGACGATGCCGGCGATACGCCCTTCCACCGGCGCTGTGCCCAGGATCATGTAGGCCTGCTCGCCCGAATAGCCGAATTTCTTGAGATATTCGATGGCGTTGAGGCAGGCACGCCGATAGGCGACATGGGCGTCGAGGTAATATTGCTCGCCCGTATGCTCGTCGACCGAGATGCCCTCGAAGATGAGATAATCGTCGAAATGCGGGTCGATCGGGCTCGGCTTGAAGATCGGGTTGGTGATGGCATATTTGGCCATGCCGCCCTTGATCACATCGACGCTGATATCGATCCAGCCGGCCATCTCGATGGCGCCGCAGAAGGTGATTTCGCCATCGCCCTGGGAGAAGTGGATGTCCCCCATCGAAAGGCCGCCGCCCTTCACATAAACGGGGAAATAGACCTTGGAACCGCGCGACAGATTCTTGATGTCGCAATTGCCGCCATGCTCGCGCGGCGGCACGGTGCGCCAGGCTTCCGCCGCGGCCTTGCGGGCGGCATCCCCCGACATCTGGCCCATCAGGGCCGTGTCGCCATAGGGCAGGGCCGCGAGCGGCGGCACACGCTCGGGATCGGTCGCCACCAGTTCCGCCTCGCGCCGGTTGGCCTCGGCCAGCAGCTTATGATCGGGCAGGCAGCCGATCAGGCCGGGATGGATGAGGCCGGGATAGCGCACGCCGGGGATATGGCGCGAGGTGGTGTAGATGCCCTGGAAGTCCCAGATGGACTTGGAGGCATGGGGATAATGCTCGGTGAGGAAGCCGCCGCCATTCTCCTTGGCGAACAGGCCGTTGAAGCCCCATTCCGAATCGGGCAGGGCGCCGATGTCGAGAATGTCGACGACCAGAAGGTCGCCGGGCTCAGCGCCTTCGACGCCGAAGGGGCCGGAAAGATAGTGCACGCGGGTGAGGTCGACGTCCCGGATGTCGTTGGCGCTGTTGTTGTTGCCGATCTGGCCGCCGGTCCAGTCATAGCATTCGACGCGGAAAACGGCGCCGGGCTTGAAGGTCTCGACCATCGGGATGTCGGGATGCCAGCGATTATGGGTCTTGATCGCCTGGTCCTCGGGAGCTTTTTTCAGATCGACGGAGAATGCGGTCTTGGGCATCGGTTCCTCCTCCTGGGGCCGGCCTGCGGGGTACTCCGGGCCGAACCGTCACGATGTTCTGTGCCCGCGCCACAAGGGAGCAGCCGGGCCGTTCGTGCAGGGGGAGCCTAGG
Source organism: Labrys sp. F242 (assembly GCF_057813875.1). Classification (NCBI taxonomy): domain Bacteria; kingdom Pseudomonadati; phylum Pseudomonadota; class Alphaproteobacteria; order Hyphomicrobiales; family Xanthobacteraceae; genus Labrys; species Labrys sp. F242. The sequence goes on from NZ_JBVASG010000002.1 coordinate 580,318, forward strand.
AGCGCCCTGTAACCACCATGAATCGTCCGACCACGGTTTGTGTAATTTTTTGTAACCGGGAAAGACGGAGGTAAGCGCCGAATTGACCGTCCCTTGGCCATACCCCCCGGTTTTTCAGCGGAATTGGCACAAGAACCCCGGCCAGGGCCCTATACGCTACCGCCATGTCCCGCTACCCGTCTCGACCACAGGCGGCATTGCGACTATCCTGCCGCCATGCCAGCCGCCGACGCCAAGCCTCGCATCCTCGTGGTCGATGACGATCATCGGCTGTGCCGCTTTCTGGAGAAATTCCTGTCGAGCGAGGGCTATGCCACCGCCAGCGCCAATGAGGGGCGGGCCATGCGCCGCGCCATGGCGGACGAGAGCTTCGACCTGGTGATTCTCGACCTCACCTTCCCCGCCGGTGAAGACGGGTTGAGCCTGGCGCGCACGCTGCGCAGCCAATACGACCTGCCGGTGATCATGCTCTCCGGCAAGAGCAGCACCATCGACAAGGTGGTCTGCCTGGAACTGGGCGCCGACGACTACATCACCAAGCCCTTCGAGCCGCGCGAATTGCTGGCCCGCATCCGCACCGTGCTGCGCCGCTTCACCCGGCGCATAAACCTGTCCGAAACGGTGGAGCACAGCGCCTCCCCCGCCATCCGCTTCGCCGGGTGGCAGCTCGATCCCTCGCGCTACGAACTCTGCTCGCCGCAGGGCGAACGTGTGCGCCTGACCAGCCAGGAATTCCAGATCCTGTCCGCCCTGGTCGAGCGGCGTGGGCGCATCCTCTCGCGCGACCAGATCCTCGACATCGTCGCCAATCGCAACTGGACGCCCTATGACCGCAGCATCGACGTGCTGATCGGCAAGATTCGCCGCAAGCTGCGCGACGATGTGCGCGACGCCCAATACATCAAGACCATCCGCGGCGTCGGCTACATGTTCGCAGCCGAAGCGCGGGAGTAGGCACGTGAGCACCCCTCATCCCCCGCCTGCCAGCCGCGCCTGCGGCAGATAGAGGTTGATCGTGGTGCCCTCGCCCGGCGTGCTGACGATGCCGAGGCGCCCGCCGGCCTGGCGCACGAAGGCATCGACCATCGCAAGGCCTAGGCCGTTGCCTTCCCCGGATGGCTTGGTGCTGAACAAAGGTTCGAGAGCCCGGCGCCGGACCGCCAGCGGCATGCCCTGGCCGGTATCGGTCACCGACAGCAGAACATAGGCACCCGGCAGCAGGCCAGAGGCCACGCGCGCGTCTTCGGCCGCCACCAGGATATTACTGGCTGCAAAGGTAAGGCGCCCGCCTTCGGGCATGGCATCGCGGGCATTGAGGGCAAGATTGAGCAGGCTCGATTCGAGCTGGCCGGTGGGGATCTCGACCGGATGGAGATCCGGCGCGACCTCGAGGACAACAGCCACCTTGTCGCCCAGCGTGCGATCGAGGACGCGCATCAAGGGCGGCAATTCCGTGCCGAGAGCGACGACCGCCGTTTCCTCGATGCGCCTCGCCCCGAAGCTCAGCAGGCGCGACGCCAGCTCCGAGCCGGACCGCGCGGCATCCAGGGCATCGGCAACGAGTTCGTGCAGCTCCGGCTGGCTATCGAGCCGCTCCTGCAGCCAGCGCAGATTGGAATAGAGCACGGCCAGGATGTTATTGAAGTCGTGGGCGATGCCGCTGGCGAGCTGCCCCATCGCCTCCAGGCGCTGGGTCTGGCGCAGACGTTCGGCAATCCGGCTCTTCTCCTCCACCAGGCGGATGCGTTCGAAGCAGCGATCGAGCAACGCCAGCAATTCCTCGGTGTAGAAGGGCTTGGAGAGGTAGTCATAGGCGCCCGCCTTGAGAGCCTCCACCGCCGTCTCGATCGAGGCATAGGCCGTGACCATCACGCAGACGAGATCGGGATTGCGCTGGCGCAGCGCGCGGACGAGATCGACTCCATCGCCGATGCCGAGGCGGACGTCGACCAGCGCCACGGCGATACGTTCGCGAGCAAGCATGTCCAGGGCCGCCGCCGGATCATGCGCGATCGGGGTATGATAGCCTTCCAGGCTCAGCAGGCCGGCAAGGCTGGAAGCGAAATCGACATCGTCGTCGACGATCAGCACGCAGCGCGTATCCGCCTCTTCGCCACCGGAGGAAGCCCCCGACGCGCCGATGATGTCGGCGGGCAGTTCACTGTCCTCGTCCTTCATGGCCGGGTCGCCGGAATGCAGGGCAGGACCAGCGATATCAGCGTGCCCTCGCCGGCCTCGCTCTCGACCCTGACTTCGCCGCCATGCTGTTCGAGGATACGCTTGACCAGCGGCATGCCGAGCCCGACGCCGAAGGCCTTGGTGCTGAACAAGGGCTCGAAGATACGAACAGCCACCTCCGGGGACATGCCGCTGCCCTTGTCGGCGATACCAAGCACCACCCGATCCCCTTCCCTGAGCGTGGTGATGGTGATGGCGGCCTCGCCTTGCACCTTGCCCTCGCAGGCCTGCACCGCATTGACGAGCACATTGGAAAAAGCCTGGCGCAGCCGCTCGGCATCCGCCGGCACGGCGCAATCGGCCTCGAGATCGAGGGTGATCAGAGCGCGGGTGGCCGCATCCTGCTCGCCGGCCTGCTGGCGGACCCAGGCATCGATGGCGACGGGCGCGAGCACCAGCGGCCGCTTGCGCGAGAAATCGAGAAGGTCCTCGATGATGCGCACGCAACGCCAGGCATTGCGCTGCAGGCGTTGCAGTTCGCCCATTACCGGCTCGCCGGCGTCGCGCAGCGAACGCCTGAGCACATCCGCCGAGGTCACCAGCGTACCGAGCGGGTTGCGCAATTCATGGCTCACCGTGGCCGTCATCTGGCCGATCGCGGCCAGGCGCTCATTGCTCGCCAGCTCCTGTTGAGCCTGGTGCAGGCGCTCCAGCGAAGCGACCAGGTCACGCTCGGCAAGCTCGCGGCTTTCGTGCGAGAGCACGATCCACCAGGCGCCGATGCCAAGCAGGGGGAGGAGAGCCAGGAAGACCCGGAGCAGCAGGGCGCCGCTGTCGAGATGCGGCTCCTCGGCGCCGGGTTCGATCAGGCGATAGGTGAGCAGGAACACCGCGGCGGTAACGATGGTCAACGCGAACCCCACCCCCCCCACCTTGAGCAGGCGCTGGCCCATATGCGGGGCGATCTTGCCGATCAGCGTGCGCCCGAAATAGCGCGAGCGGGAATCCTCCAGCACGCCGCCGGGCGATTTGCAGACATCGTGGCAATGCGAATCCAGGCTGCAGCACAGCGAGCAGATCGGCCGATCGTAGAAGGTGCAATGCACCATGTCCGGGCGCTCGTAGTCGAGCCCGCAGATCTCGCATTTGACGATAGCCTGCCGGCGAGCAGCCACTTCTTCCCGCGGACGTGCGAGATAATAACGCCCCCCAGTCGCCACACCGATGAGTACTGCGCTGGTAAGGGCGGTGAAGAAGGCGATCGGCGCCGCATAGGCTTCCGCCAATGTTCCGAAGCTGCCGACAAAGCAGAGCACGGCGACGATGGAGGCGAGCGCCATCGAGCCGCAGCCGACCGGGTTGAAATTGTGGAGATAGGCCCGTTTGAACTCGGTGAAGGGCGGGCTGACCTTGAGCGGCTTGAGGATGGCGAGGTCCGCGAAGATCGAGCCGATCCAGGCCGAGGCGATGATGGAATAGACGGCCAGCACCAGCGCCAGGGTCTGGAAGATGCCGAGCAGCATCAGCAGGAGCGAGATCAGGATGTTGAAGACCAGCCAGACCACCCGTCCGGGATGGTAGTGGGTGACTCGCGAAAAGAAGTTCGACCAGGCGAGCGAGCCGGCATAGGCATTGGTGACGTTGATCTTGACCTGCGAGATCAGCACGAACAGCACGGCGACCGCCAGCACCACGGCGCTATCGGCGCTCACATACTCATAGGCCTTGATATACATGTGAACGGGCTCGAGCGCGGTCGCCTGCGACAGGCCCGAGCTGACCACCAGCACGGCCAGGAAGCTGCCGCACAGGATCTTGAAGCCGCCGACCACGATCCAGCCCGGCCCCGCCGCGATCACCGCCGTCCACCAACGCCAGCGATTTTCTTCCGTCTTGTCCGGCAGGAAGCGCAGGAAGTCGACCTGCTCGCCGATCTGGATCGACAAGGCACCAAGCACGCCGATGGCAGAACCGAAGGCGAGGAGGTTGAAGCCCCCGCCGCCTGCCGCGCTGCCAGCGAAGGCGACCCATTCGCCGAGCGTGCCGGGATGGCCGATGGCGATATAGACGAAGGGAAGCAGGTGCAGGACGATCCAGACGGGCTGGGTGATCATCTGCAGCTTCGAGATCATGGTGACGCCCATGAAGGTGATCGGGATGATCACCAGCGAGGAGATGATGTAGCCCAGCACCAGCGGCACATTGGCGAAGAGCTTCAGCGCCTGTGCCATGATCGCCCCTTCGAGGGCGAAGAAGATGAAGGTGAAGGTGGCGTAGATCAGCGAGGTGATGGTCGAGCCGATATAGCCGAAGCCAGCCCCACGGGTGAGCAGGTCCATGTCGATGTTGTAGCGGCTCGAATAATAGGCGATCGGCAGGCTGGTCACGAACACGAACAGGCAGGTGACCAGGATGGCCGGAAAGGCGTTGGCGAAACCATAGCTGAGCGTGATGGTGCCGCCGATCGCCTCCAGCGCCAGGAAGGAGATGCCGCCAAGCGCCGTATTGGCGATGACAAAAGGGGACCAGCGCCGGAAGGACCTGGCCGCATAGCGCAGCGAATAGTCCTCCAGGGTCTCGTTGGCGATCCAGGAATGGTAGGATCGCAAGGCGGGCAGGCGCGGAATGTCCACTAGCCACCTCGCCCGATAGGACGCATGCGCCTCAGGCAAACCTCGACTGGCATCCAATCCCCTCCCGGTCCGGACACCGCCATCCTATCGCGGTTCCAGGCCTGATACGGTCCGCAAATCCCGGTGTGACCCCGATTGAAGCGGCCGAATCTTCTTCGCTCCGACAGCGTTGCCCCTGGGCGGCGGCATTGTGGTCCGCCCCTATCGAGACTGCAAGCCAACGCTCGGCATCTTCGATCTTGACGGAATCCGTTAGGATCTCTATAAATGAGTATGTACTCACTCAAATGAAGCCGAACCGTGGCCCGTCCTCTCAGCGAAGCAAAGCGCCAGGCGATCCTGGTATCCGCCACCAGGCTGGTGGCGGCCATGGGGATCGGTGCACCGACGGCGAAGATCGCCCAGGGCGCGGAGATCGCCGAGGGCACGCTGTTCAAATATTTCGCCAATAAGGACGAGTTGCTCAACCAGCTCTATCTCACCCTCAAGACCGAACTCGGCGGGTCCATCATGCAGGGCTTCGCCCCCGATGCCAGCATAAGGGAGCGTGCCTGGCACATCTGGAGCCACTGGATCGACTGGGGCGCGAAATATCCGGTGAAACGCAAGGCCATGCGCCAACTCGGCGTATCCGAGCGCATCACACCGGCCAGCAGGCAGGCAGGCCACGCAGCCTTTCGTGACGTCAGCGCTGCTTTCGAACAGGCCCACGCGCTGGGCCCGCTCCGGGATCAGCCGATGGCTTTCCTGAGCGCCGCGTTTGAGGCGCTCGCAGAGACGACCCTGGAATTCACCGCGCGGGATCCGGATGGGCGGGAAGCCTACAAGCAGGCCGGCTTCCAGATCTTCTGGGGCGGCCTGGGCAGCTAAGGCGACCTTACTCACAGAACTCTTTTACACGTTAAATGAGTGAGCACACACTCTTTATTCACCGAAACGGGAAGTGAACCATGTCTAAGATCTGGCTGATCACGGGTGCCGGCCGCGGGCTGGGGCGTTCGATCCTCGAAGCGGCGCTGGCCGCAGGCAATAAGGTGGTGGCGACGGCGCGCGATCCGGAGCGCCTTGCCGATCTCAGGGAACGTTATGGCGACAGGTTGCTCAATCCAGCGCTCGACGTCACCAATCCGGCCCATGCCCATCGCGCCGTCATGGTCGCTGAAGCTGCCTATGGCGGCCTCGACGTGCTGGTCAACACGGCCGGCTACGCTCATCCGACGCCCCTCGCGCAGGCCGGCGACGAGGGTCTCGCTGCCCGAAGCGAGACCAATTTCCTCGGCACGGTCAATCTGATCCGGGCCGCCCTGCCGGTGATGCGCAACCAGCGGGCCGGCCATATCATCAATATCTCCTCCCTCGGCGGACGCGTCGCCACACCCGGCTTTACCGCGGCTCTGGCCCGAGACGTCGGGCCCTTCGGTATCAAGGTTACCGCCTTGCAGCCGGACGCCCCCGACGAGATTGCCCGGCTGGTGGCGGAGCTTTCCGGCCGCCAGGAGTCGCCGCGCCGCCTCATGCTCGGTGGCGGAGCGTTTCAGGCCTTCCGCCAGCCCGAAACCGTCCGGCGGAGCACGGCAGCCGAATGGGCCCCCTCGGCGCGCCGACCGGTTTCGCCCGCGCCCAATTCCCAGCTTTGCTGAGGGCTTGACAATCATGAGCACAACCAACGGGTCTTGGACCACGCGCAACATGCCGCCCCAGCGGGGCCGGCGTGTGCTGATTACCGGCGCGACCGGCGGCCTCGGCTACGAGACGGCCCTGGCCTTGGCGCAGGCGGGCGCCGAGGTCCTGCTGACCGGCCGCAATCCGGCCAAGGGGCAGCAGGCGCTCGCGCGTATCCGCGCTCGATGCCCCACCGCCATCATCCGTTACGCCGACCTCGACCTCGCGGATCTCGGTGCGGTTGCCGCCTTTGCCGATCGCCTGGACGATGAGCAGGAGGGGCTGGATCTCCTCGTCAACAATGCCGGCGTGATGACACCACCCGTCCGGCACGAGACCCGGGATGGTTTCGAGCTGCAATTCGGTACCAATTATCTCAGCCATTTCGCTCTTACGGGCCGGCTGTTGCCCCTGCTGCGCCGGGGCAGGGCCCCTCGCATCGTCAATCTCAGCAGTGGGGCACACCGACTGCTGGCGGATATCCACTTCGACGATCTGCAATGGCGTACAAGCTACAAACCCTGGCGGGCCTACGCCCAGTCCAAGCTCGCCATGATCCTCTTCGCCTTCGAGTTGCAGCGGCGTAGCGACGCCTTCGGCTGGGGCCTGATCAGCAATGCCGCCCACCCCGGCTATGCCGTCACGGATCTGCAGAGCAGCGGTCCGCGCCTCGGCCGTAACAGGCCCCATCCAATGGCGTGGCTGACCCGGCTGATGCAACCGCTGATGTCCCAAACTGCCGCCGAAGGCGCGCTGCCGACGCTGTTCGCGGCGACATCGCCCGAGGCCAGGCCATCAGGCTATTACGGCCCACAGAACATGTTCGAACTCAAGGGGCCGGTCGGGGACGCCAGGATCGGCGACAAGGCCCGCGACCCGACCCTAGCAGCCCGCCTCTGGACCATTTCCGAAGAACTGACAGGTGTGACATGGCCGAACCATCAGCCGAGCTTCGTTTGACCGATCCGGGCACGTCCTGTGCCGATTTCTCCCGTTTCTTCCGCGCCTGGGTGACGAACCCGCTGCGCGTGGCCGCCGTAGCCCCCTCCAGCGACGCGCTAGCCCGAGTGATGACCCGCGAGATCTCACCGGCACACGGTCCCGTGCTGGAACTCGGACCCGGCACCGGCGTGTTCACCCGCGCCTTGCTGGCGCGCGGCGTCGCCGAAAGCGACCTGACGCTGATCGAGTTCGGCGCCGATTTCGCCCGCATGCTGGGAAACCGCTTTCCGCGGGCTCGAGTCGTATCGATGGACGCCGCTCATCTCGCCCAGCATGCGCTGTTCCTGGGCAGCCCCGTTGGCGCCGTGGTCAGCGGCCTGCCGCTGCTTTCGATGCCGCCGGACAAGGTGGCGGACATCGTATCAGGCGCCTTCCATTATCTGCGTCCGGACGGAGCCTTCTACCAGTTCACCTATGGGCCGCGCTGCCCCGTTCCCCGCGCCGTCCTCGCAGAGCTCGGCCTGCAGGCCGAGCGCATCGGCGGCGCCTTCTGGAACCTGCCGCCCGCCGCCGTCTACCGGATCACGAGGGCAAGGCGCTTTTGAACAAAATGCTGCAGAGGCGGTGTCTGAAGAGCTGAACCCTCAGGCGACGGCCGGCTGCCCGCCCGGGAACACCTGTGTTCCCGGGAATGCTTGTGATCCCGGGATTACCACCGTCTGCAGGCCGTCGGCGAAAGAGATACCAGCGGCCTTGAGAGCGGTCTCGATGCGCTTGAAGGCCTCGGCCCGAACATCGAACTGCTTGCCCGGTGCGGTCTGGAACTTGCAACGGAAGATCTTGATGCCGGGATCGATGCGATAGAGCTTGGCTTTCAGCGGCTCGCGTATCAGCGGGCCGATATCGGGGTCGGCCTGCATGCCCTCGCCCACCTTCTTGATGATCTTGCGGACCTGTTCGGAATCCACGGCCACGGGCAATGGCAGGTTGAACTTCTCGATCACCCAGTCGCGGGAATTATTGCGCACCGTGCCGAGCGAGCCATAAGGCACGAAATGCAAGGGGCCGTTGTGGTGGCGCAGTGCCACGGTACGCAAGGTGATGCGCTCCACCGTGCCCTTGGTGCTCGAGCCACTCTCGATATATTCGCCGATGCGGAAGACGTCCTCGACCAGGTAGAAGATGCCGGCGATGATGTCGCGCACCAGCGCCTGGGCCCCGAAACCGACGGCGAGGCCGAGCACGCCGGCTCCGGCCAGCAGCGGCGTGATCTCGATGCCCAGGGTCCACAGGGCGGAGAGCACCAGAAGCACCAGCAGGACGATGGCGCTGGTCATGCGCAGCAGCGGCAGCAGGGTGCGCAGGCGCGCATTGGGGCCGGGCTCCGCATGGGGATCGAAAGGCCCGATGGCGCGCAGGCGCCGGTCGATCAATTCGCGGATGGCGACCCAGCCGACATTGATGACGAGCGCCAGGCCGGCGACACCGAGCAGATGCAGCACGAAGCGCATCAGCGGGCTGTCGCCCCCCGCCATGTTGCGCATCGGCGCATCCAGGGCGATGAGGGCGGCGCCGATGCCGAGCAGCACCACGACATAACGCGACATGGACAGCACGATGTTCGGGATGAGGCCGGCGCCGATCGTGCTGCCGTCGGGCGTCACCTCCTCGGGCCAGTAGAAGAACACCCAGCGCCGCAGCCGCGCCTGCACCGCCGCGACGATGACCAGGATCGCCAACAGCGTCGCGAGTGGGCTGCCCGCCGCCAGCCAGACGCCGTAAATGCCGAGGATCAGCGCGGCCGCGAGGAAGCCATAGGGAAAGCGCGGCAGGCGGCCACTCGCCCTGGCGGCGGCCCGTCCCCGTCTCAGCCCCGTCAGAACGGCGACCAGCACGATGAGCGTGATCAGGGTGGCTGATATCACCCGGACGGCCGAGGCCGCGTGGGGCGCGCCAGCGACATATTCCAGGAGTTCGGGCAGGAGATGGCTGAGGGCGAGCAGGAAGGCCATGCCGACAAAGCTGGCCACGAAGCGCTGCGCATGGGCGGGATCGATGTCGCCGAGCCGCAATTGCGGATGGCCGGGCGCGGCGATGACGTCAGCCACGAGCCAGGCCAGGCGCACGAACACGATGAGCAGGATCGAGGCGATCACGAAGCCGTCGAAGCCGGCCGGCCAGTCGAAATAGGCGGCGGCGCCGACAATGGCCACCACGAACAGGACCAGGCCGAAAGCACGCAAGGCGAGACGCCGCATGGCGAGGCTGAATGCCTCCCGGCGGCTCGTGAGGGCGGCCGCCTCCAGCGCGATCACCGCCGGCGTGGCATAGGTCCAATAGAGCCATTCGGCCCCCGCCCCGACGATGACCAGGATGAGGCCATAGGTCAGAGTGACGATGCCGTTGCCGGTCGGCATCGCGGTGGAGACTTCCGAGACAAGGCGCGCGAACTCGCCGGGCGCCAGAGCCAGGCTGTTGGCGATGCCCGAGAGGCGATGCTTGGCGGCCTGCAGCAAAGTGGCCACGAAGGCCGAAAGCTGCCCCTGCTGGACCGTCTGGTCCTGGATCAGCGCGGCGGTGCCGAGGGTTTCCGCCTGCGCCCGCTGCAGGGCCAAGCCGGCGGCCGAAGCGCATGCCAGGAAGGCGACGATGCTGCGTTTGCTCATGGCACGGCCTGCGATGGCAAGGTCTGCGATATGGCTCCGCCGGCCGAAGCTGCCACCCAGCCGGCGGGATCGCGCGCAGCGGTGACGTCGGCATAGGCCGGGTGCAGGCGGCTGATCGAAACGGACTCGCCCAGCAATCGGGCCTGGCAGGCCAGGCGCTGGCCGGCGCCTGCCTTGATGCGCGCCAGCGTCGCCCGTTCGTCGGCACCGATCGGCGATAGATTGGCCGTCCCCTCGTCCACGGCGACCAGGCAGGTTCCGCACCGGCCCCGGCCGCCGCAGACATGGGCATGGGGAATGCCGCTGGACAGGCTGATCTCGAGCAGGGAAAGGCCGGGCCGCCCCTGGCCGAGAAGATCTCCGTCATAGTGCACGCTGACCACCTGCTGCCGATTCCCCAGCACGCGCCTCACCATCACGCCGCAGGCCAGCAACACCAGGGCGACATAGGCCAGCAGGGTCGTATTGCGGATGGCGCCGATCTCAGCCTCGGCATGACCGAAACGCGCCATACTGGCGGCGATCGCTGCCTGCCATTCGGGCTCGGCGGCAAGCCTGGCCATGGCATCCTTGCCGCCCTGTACGAAGCCGAGCAGGGCGGCCACGGGCAGGATGAAGAACAGCGGCGTCAGGATCAGGCCGAGGCGCCGCCAGATCGGCTTGAGCACCAGCCAGGTATAGAGCCCTACCGCGCCATGCACCCAGACCACCACCACGGCGAGCACCTGCAGCAGCGCATTGGCGGGCGCGAAATGCCAATAGGCTGCCAGCACCAGGCCGAAATCGGGTTTGAACCCGGCGTCGATCAGGCTGAACACCTGCGCGAACAGGATATGATTGATCAAAAGGGGGGTGGCGAACAGGCCCAGAACGATCTGCAGCCAGTCCGTGCGCGACAAAGCCAGGCTCCGTCGTCCGGCAATCGCCATGAGGCCGAGAACGCCATGCACCAGGGCCGCGGCCGACAGCAGCACCAGGCCCGGCATGGTGCGCCAGGGCAGTTGCAGAAACGGCTTGGCCTGTTCCATGGCCTCGATGGACATCAGGCCGAGGGCAGCGTTGACGAGATGCATCGTCACGAAGACGAGCAGCACCAGTCCGGCGAGGAGCCGCAGCCGACGCTGGAGCGAGCGCATACGCTGGGAAAGGGGAAGCGCCGACAAGGGACCCGCCTGCCGCTTGAGTTCATTGCCGCGATCATCCTACGAAATTCGTAAGATTCAATGATCCCGGTAGCGGACGAAGACGCTCGTGCTTCCAGGCGTCCCTACACGGTGCGCCGATAGAGGAAATAGCGCCCGGCCGGCACGTCGGCCGGCGGATCGAGATGCTGGAGCGCGGAATGCCGCAATGGCAGGCCGCTGGCGACGACGCCGCCGGGCTGCAGCAGGCCGGCGGCCAAAGGCGGCAGCCAGCGCATCGTCTCGGCGTCGACTTCGGCATAATTGGTTTCGATATCGGCATGCACCAGCGCCGCGCCAATGCCGGTGAAGCGGGCAGCGGTCTCGCGGATTTCGCCGAGCACGAGATCGTCCTCAGGCGGCACCGAGCTCTTATGCGCACCGAGGGCTCGGTCGAAGGCGATGATACGATGGCCTGGCAGTCTCTCGCGCAGATGATCGAAGGTCCGCCCATTGCCGAGCCCAAGTTCGAGCACCGGGCCGGGCAGCCCGTCGATCAGGCCGCAGACATGGTCGAGCACGTCGCGCTGGGCGCTGACCCGGCGGATGAAACTGTCGAGGCGACTCACGACCCCTGCTCCGCCAGGGTCGGTGCCGACACCACGGCCGCGCCTTGTCCGGCCAGCACCGCGTCGAACTTGCCGGCGAGCGCCGCAATGCCGGCTTCGAAGGAGAAGGCTTCGCGCACCCGCCGATAAGCGCCGGCTCCCAGGCGATGGCGCAAGACGGGATCTTCGGCCAGGGAACGCAACCCTTCGGCGAGGGCTGCCGGATCGCTCGGCGGCACCAGCAGCCCTTCCTCGCCCTCGCGCACGAATTCCGGCACGCCGGCAAAACGCGTGGAGAGGATCGGCAGAGCCTGGGTCGCCGCCTCCATGATCACATTGGGCAGTCCGTCGCGGTCGCCGCCCTCGCCTTCCTTGCAGGGCAGCACGAACAGATCGGCCATGCGCAGGGCCTCGATCACATCGCTTTGCGCCAGCGCCCCCCGCCAGGTGATTCGGTTGGACAGGCCAAGGCTCTCGGCCTGGGCCTGCAGCGCCTTGCGCAGCTCGCCGCCGCCAATATGGGTGAGGCGCCAATGGAGGCTCGGAGGCAACCGCCCCAGTGCCGCGAGCAGATCGTCGAACCCCTTCTTGGCCACCGCGCGCCCGACCGTGACGATCTCCACCGGCGCCTCGGCGCTGCTGCCGTCGCGGGGTGGGCGCACGGCCGGCGGCAGCGGGAAGCGGCCGAGATCGAGCCCGTGATAGAGCAGGCTGACACGCTCGGGATCCCCAGCCGGCGCCAGTCTCTGCAAGGCCTCGACGCCACCACGCGTGCAGGTGACACCCCATAGGCTGTCGGCGATCTTTTCGCGCTTCTCCCAATCGGTGGTGGTCCAGATGTCCTTGGCATGCGCCGAGAAGCTGAAGGTCCGCCCGGTGAGCAAGGCGGCGTAGCGCGCCACCGAGGCCGGCGTGTGCAGGAAATGCACATGGATATGGCTGACAGCCGGATCAAGCTCGCGCGCCATCACCAGGGCCTGGCCGAGGCGGCGGCCCCGGCTCGCGCTGAAATCGCGCCTGAGATCGCGCGCGAACAGCCCCATCAGCTTGAAGAGCCTGGGACGCTTGAGGGCGCTGATCGCCCCCGCCAGCACCCGCAGCGGGGCCTGGTGCAGATATTCGGGCAGGTAGACCGGCCGGGCCTTGATCTGCCGGTTCAGCATGTGCACGGCCCCGTCCGTCGGCTGGCGCAGCGACCAGATCTCGAAGGCGAAGCCCGCCTGCTCCAGCGCCAGGACCTCCTGGGCGATGAAGGTCTCTGACAGGCGGGGATAGCCCTTGACGACGATGGCAATGGGAGTGCGGGTTGATGACATCAAGATCCGGTCACGGAAAAGCTTTGTTGGTAACTGCTCGCTTTAGCAGGGACTTTTCTCGAGCGCCCGGGAAATGGTCAGGTTCCAGCAACGCGCCCCAGCGGGACCGCGCCTGACCTGGCCTCGAACCAGGGTGTCGCCAATTGCTCGATGCGGTCGAGGCCATCGAGCAGATGGGGCAGGAATGCCTTGGACGGCAGGGGCTGGTCGGGCAGGTTGCGGATGGCCTGCGCCATCTCCAGCGGATCGCGGCGGGCGCCGGGATTGAGGTTGTTGCCGTCCAGCATGGAGACGAGCCCGAGGCGGGTGGCGTGCTCGGCGCGGATCGTCTGCTCGCGCCGGGGCGTGGTGCGCGGCACGATCAATGCCCGTTTGTCGAGCGAGAGGATCTCGCAGAAGGTGTTGTAGCCGCCCATCGAGACGATGCCCTGGGCCTTCACCATCAGATGCTCGATCTTGGCGTCGAAGGTGATGGCATCGACGTTGGGCAGGCGGGCGATGCGTTCCATGAAGGGGCCACGGCGGTCGCGGGCGACGAACGGCCCGAACACCAGCAGAGCGGGGGTCGGAATGCCGGGATCGCGCTCATAGGCCGACAGCACCCAGTCGACCAGTTCATGCCCGTCGCCGCCACCGCCGGTGGTGACCAGCACGAAGGGGCCCTTGGTCAGCTTGGGATAGCGGATCAATTGCGGCTGAGGCGGCAGTTCGCGGCGCAGGAAACCGGTATAGACGATGCGCCGACGGACATGCTCGGGCAGGTCAAGCCCGGCCAGCGGTTCGTAGATCTCGCGCAGGCCGTAGACCCAGACGTCGTCGTAATAGCGCGCCAGCGCATCGACGGCGCCCTTGCGCTCCCATTCCGGCGCCAGCACCGAAGGGTCGTCCATCACGTCGCGCACACCGAGTACGATACGGGCCCCGGCCCGGTGCAGTTCCTCGAGCGCCGGCAGCAATTCGCCGCGGAAACCGGTCGGCTCCTTGTCGACGATCACCAGGTCCGGCTTCAATGCGCGGGCTGTCTGCAGGATGATACCCTCGCGCATCGCCACCGCTTCGTCGAGCGACAGGTTGAGGCTGAGGGTGGTGTAGTTGCCATCGGCATGCTTGACCACGCCAGGCACGCGCACATAGTCGACCCCGTCGCCGAATTCGAAGCTGCCGATCACCGGGGAGCCGGAGATGATGACGATCGAGGCGTCGGGGTGGCGTTCGACCAGGCGGTTGGCGATGGCGCGCGAGCGCCTGAGATGGCCAAGGCCAAAAGTATCATGGCTGTAGATCATCACGCGCGGGCCGCCGGAGCTGCGTTGCGCGCGACGGGATATTCCCGGCCCGGGCTGATGCAACATGACGACTAGCCCCCCGAGCCTTTGCTGGATGCTCTACGCATTAATACCCAATTCGATCCTGATCGACGCCGTATAGCGGCTCGCGCCAAACAGCGCGGCCAGCCAAGCAGCACCGCCACCATCCGATACCACTTCGGGTTCATCATAAACATACCGCGTCGCAGCGACAACGGGCAGATGGCGGCATTCTCAGTGCAATGAACGCCCGCCTGCACCTGCCAACCCTGGCAGCCACGATACGCAAATACGAACGCTAAACATGGTTATGTAACAAGCTTTTGTCAGCTAACATGGCAGCCTCGTTGACGGATGCCCTGCAAGCTCCTACTTCCACGACACTGGAAAACAGGTGTCACCCGTTGGACCCTAGCCTCTTTCGATATGTCTGGCGGCACTCGCGCGGCGAGCAGATCTTCCTGCTGCTGGTGATTCTTGTGTCCCTGCCCTTCTATTGGATATCGCTGGAAGTCCCCAAGCACATCGTCAACCAGGCGATTCAGAACGGCGCCTTCGAAGGCGGCAACAAGACGGCGCGCCTGTTCGAGATGTCGCTCTCGCTGCCCGATTTTCTCGGCGGCGCCACCTGGCGGATCTTCGACGGCCTCGAGCTCACGCGGATACCTTTCCTGTTCGCGCTCAGCCTGTGGTTCCTGGTGCTGGTGCTGATCAACGGCGCCTTCAAATATGTCATCAACATCCGCAAGGGCATATTGGGCGAGCGCATGCTCAGGCGCCTGCGCTTCGATCTGTTCTCGATCCTGATGCGCTTCCGGCCCGAGGACATCGCTCCCCTGAAGCCGGCCGAGGTGGCCGGGATGATCAAGGACGAAGTCGACCCGATCGGCGGCTTCATCGGCGATGCCTTCATCCAGCCGATCTTCCTGATCACACAGGCCGGCACCGCTTTGCTCTTCATCCTGATGCAGAGCCCGAGCCTGGGCCTGGCCGCCCTCGTCGTGGTGCTGGCCCAGGCGATCATCATCCCGATCCTGCGGCGCGAGCAGATCCGCCTCGGCCGCGAACGCCAGCTGGCGTCGCGCCAACTCGCGGGGCGAATCGGCGAGGCGATCGAGACGGCCCCCGCCCTCCACACCTTCGGCGCCACCCGCTATGTCGAGGCTGAGATCGGCGACCGGCTGGGCGGCCTCTACACGATCCGCGCCAACCTGTTCCGTCGCAAATTCGCGGTCAAGTTCCTCAACAACCTCCTGGCCCAGCTCACGCCCTTCATCTTCTACGCCGTGGGCGGCTACTTTGCCGTGATCGGCACGGTGAGCATCGGCTCCCTCATTGCCGTGATCAATGCCTACAAGGATCTTCCCGCGCCGATCAACGACCTCATCACCTGGGACCAGCAGCGCCAGGACGTGCAGGTGAAATATGAGCAGGTCGCCGCCCAGTTCTCGCCCGAGCGCCTGCTGCCGCCGGCCAATGGCAAGACCGCGGCGATTCCCCCCGCCGACACGCCGATCCAGCTTACCTCGGTCAGCGTGCAGGATGCCCGTGGCGTCTCGCTGCTCGACCGTCTCTCCCTAACGCTGGAAAGGCCTGGTCACATCGCCCTGGTCGGGCCGGCCGGCTCCGGCCGGGACATCATGGCCCGCATCGTCGGCCGCCAGTTCCTGGCCTATCAGGGCAGCGTGAAGATCGGCGAAACCGAAATTTCAGCGTTCTCCGACCTCGAACTCAGCCAGATCCTGTCCTTCGTCGGCCCGGATGCCCTGCTCTCGCCCGGCTCCATCCGCGACAACATCCTGTTCGCCGCCCAGCGCCGGCCGCCCGCCCTCGGCGACATCTCGGTGCTCGTGTCCGACAACGTGCAATACAAGACCTTCCTCGAAGCACGCCGGTCCGGCAATCCGCTGATCTCAGCCGATGCCGACTGGACGGACTACCAGGCGCTGGGCGTAGCCGGGCCGCAGGAGGTCGACGACGCGATTCGCAGGGCGCTCGACGCCGCCGGAGCCTTCGCGGACATCAACCGCTTCGGCGTGCGCGGCCGCTTCGACGACAGCCATAGCGACGCTTTCCTCGAGCGATTCGTGCGGGCACGCCAGGTCGTGCGCGAGCGCCTCGCGAGCAAGGGCATGTCCCATCTGGTCGATCCCTTCGACCCCCAGCTCTACAACGCCGGCGCCTCTGTCGGCGAAAACCTGCTCTTCGGCGTGCCCAAGGGCAAGAAGCTGCATATGGACACCCTGCAGCGCAATAATTTCATGCGCTCCATCCTCGAGGCCGAGGCCCTGCTCGAACCCCTGATCGATTTCGGCCTGCGCGTGGCGGAGATGGCCGTGGAGACTTTCGCCGGCCTGCCGCCCGAACATCCCGTGTTCGAGCGCTATTCGGCGATTCGCCCCGAGGACCTGCCGCGCTTCCAGGAGATCGTGGATTCCGTGCACGCACGCGGCACCACGAGGGCGCTCTCGTCCTCGGCGCGCACGCGGTTGCTCGGCGCTGGCCTTGCCTATATCGAGCCGCGCCATCGCCTGGGTCTGGTCACCGAGGCTTTCATGGCGCGCGTGCTGCGCGCTCGCCACAGCTTCCGTACCCACCTACCCTCCCACTACAGCGGTGAGATCGAGTTCTACGATCCCGCCAGCTACATGCGCGCCGCCCCGGTGGGAGACAACATCCTGTTCGGGCGCATCAGCTATGGCATCGCCAATGCTCCCGAGCGCGTCTACGCGCTGGCGCGCGCCGTCGTCGAGGAACTCGGCCTCGACAAGGACATCTTCGCCCTCGGACTGAATTTCGAAGTCGGCAAGAATGGCTGGCAGTTGCAGCCGGCGCAGCGCGCCCGCATCGCCATCGCCCGGGCCCTGGTCGCCAATCCCCAGATTCTGGTGATGGAGAACGCGCTTTTGGCCTTTTCCAGCACGGAAGCCGAGGAGCTTCTCCATAGCGTGCGCAGCGCCATGCAGGGGCGCACCTTGATTGCAACCCTGCCGAGCAGCGGCCAGGCAGAGGGATTCGACCGGATCATCGAGTTCGAGGGATCAAGAATCGTCACTCGCGATATTGTTACTCTTGCGCAGAGTGCCTAAATGATGCTTGGATTGCAGCTGGATTTTGCCTCGATTGCTCAACGAGGGGTTGTTTGGGTTGAGCGGGGAGAGGGACCTTGGATCTCGATCTGGAAGTCAAGACCATCAGGAACGCGGCGATCTTCACGGGTATAGATCCGTGCAAGATGCGGCTGCTTGCCTGCATGAGCGAGCAGTTGACCTTCGAGAAGGGCGACTATCTCTTCAAGGTGGGAGAGATTCCTGACGCTGCCTATGTCATCCTCAAGGGCGAAGTCGAAGTTCTTGCCCAGAACGGCGAGAGCCTCATCACTGTCGGCACCGAAGGCCCGGGCAGCATGATCGGCGAAGTCGCGGTGCTTTGCGACGCACGCCGTTTCACCTCAGCGCGGGCTCATACCGAGATTTCGGTCATGCGCATCAACAAGGACTGCCTGCTGCGCATGATGCAGGACAATCCGCAATTCTCGATGTCGATCGCCAAGGAACTGGCGCGCCGCGTCATGCAGATCGCCACGCAGGACGCCCACGTCCTAACGCATTGAAGCGCCTGACGCATTGAGGCGCCTGACGGGTGGGCTTCAACCAGCCGCTGCAGCTTTGCGGCGGCCACATCTTGCTTGGCGAATTTACCTACAATTACTTGCATTGTGAAGGCTTGGCAGGCAGGACTCGGGGGCAGATGGCGCCATGCCATTGCCCGGAGCGAGGTGCGTTTCAAACGCAGTTTCGTTCCGATTCCGTTTCGACGCGTCTTTGCGATTCCGGATGACTCCATCGGATCGAGGGACGCCTAAGGAACCGCCATGTCCCTTGCGCTCGATCGCCTTCGTGCCGAAACCCCCGGTGTCGCCAATCGCATCCATCTCAACAATGCTGGCGCAGCCCTGATGCCGGCGCCAGTGGTCGATGCGATGACCTCCTATCTCAGGCGCGAAGCCGAGATCGGCGGTTATGAGGCCGCCGAAGAATCGGCAGCCCGTCTCGACACTGTCTATGACAGCCTGGCCCGCCTCGTCGGCGGCGCCCGCGACGAGATCGCCTTGACGGAGAATGCCACCGTCGCCTGGCAGATGGCGTTCTATGCTCTCCCTTTCCGGCCCGGCGACCGCATTCTCACCACCACGGCCGAGTATGGCGCCAACTACATCGCCTTCCTGCAGGTCGCCAAGCGAACCGGTGCGGTGATCGAGGTCATTCCCGACGATGCCGACGGCGTGCTCGACCCCGCCGCGCTCGAGGCCATGATCGACGACAGGGTCCGCCTGATCGCCATCAACTGGATCCCGACCAATGGTGGACTGGTCAACCCGGCCGCCGCCGTGGGCGCCGTGGCCCGGCGCCATGGCATTGCCTATCTTCTCGATGCCTGCCAGGCGGTCGGACAGATGCCTGTCGACGTCGAGGCGCTCGGCTGCGACATGCTGTCCGCGACCGGCCGCAAATTCCTGCGCGGGCCGCGCGGCACCGGCTTCCTCTATGTGCGCCGCAAGCTCTGCCTCACGCTCGAGCCGCCCATGATCGATCATTTCGGCGCAACCTGGGTCGACAAGGATCATTATCGCTTGCGCGACGATGCCAGGCGCTTCGAGAGTTGGGAGAACAATTACGCTGCGCGGCTCGGGCTGGGCGTCGCCACCGATTACGCCCTCGCCGTCGGCATCGAGGCGATTCGCGAACGCTGCCTGGCGCTGTCACAGCGGCTGCGGGAGGGCTTGCGGTCGCTCCCGCGCCTGCGCATCTTCGATCTCGGCCCGCACCCGGCGGCCATCGTCACCTTCGCGGTCGATGGCCTAGAGGCGGAGGAGGTCCGCCGCCGCGCGACCGAAGCCGGCATCAATCTCAGCATATCCAGGCCGGGCAGCACTCTGCTCGATGCGCTCGCCCGCCATCTGCCGATATTGGTGCGTGCCTCCCCGCACTATTACAACAGCGAGGAAGAGATCGACGCCCTGCTCGCGCTGCTGCAGAAAATGCACTAGTGGCAGGCTGGCGCCCAAGCATTCAAGCCTGAATGCTCGAGGACGTCACCGCGGATCGCAAACACGCTCCAGCCGATCCGTTGGATTGGCTCGGAAACAAAGAGCTAGAGTAAAATCGCGTTTTCGCTAAAACGAGCTTTGCCTCAGTGACGCAGGGGCCACCCCTTTGACCGACTGCCGCATCCCGGCACTCATCTTCACGAGTTCGACCGCATGAGCGACACCGAGAGCGCACCCGGGCAAATCGAATGGCGATTGCCGCGGGAGCGCGAGTTGCGGCTTTGGGCCGGGGTCGTGCTGTTCGCCTTCGTGACTACCCACCTGCTCAACCACGCCCTCGGCGTGTTCGGCGTAGCGACCATGGAGGCCGTGCAGCGCTGGCGCATCTGGGCCTGGCAGTCCTATGGCGGCACCGCGCTCCTCTACGGAGCGTTGTTGACCCATGCCACGCTCGCGCTCAAGCGGCTGACCACGCGGCGCATCTCGCGCATGCCGCTCGAGGAGTTGGTGCAGATCGCCCTCGGCCTGGCCATTCCCTATTTCCTGATCTCCCATGTGCTGGGCACGCGTGTCACCTCGCTCTATGGCTACAGTGAAAGCTATGGCGAGGTGCTGGCGCGAATCTGGCAGGGCGGACCGGTCAAGCAGATCCTGCTGCTGCTCTGCGCCTGGACCCATGGCTGCATCGGCATCGGCCAGGTGTTGCGCAGCCGCTCCTTCTATGCGCGCTGGCGCGACCTGCTGATCCTGGGCATGGGCATGCTGCCCACGCTGGCGCTGGCGGGCTTCTTCTCCGCCAGCCGAGAGCTCGAGGCCGCCGGCCGCACGCCTTCACCGATCGCCGCCGATCACACTATGGCCTTGCTCGTTGCCGGACAATGGCTGCTGCTCGGCCTTGCCGCCGTGATCGCCTTTGTTGCCTTCGTGATGATTCTCCGGGTCGTACTGCGGCTGCGTTCCGGCACGGTCGCCATCCGCTATGTCGGCCATGGTACCTTCAAGATCCCGCGCGGCACCACCGTGCTCGAAGCCAGCCGCGCCAATGCCATCCCCCACCCCGCCCAATGCGGCGGACGCGGGCGCTGCTCGACCTGCCGGGTGGCGGTCACCTCCGACGCAAGTGCCCTGCCGGCTCCGAGCAAGGCCGAGCGCACCATGCTGGAGCGCATCTCGGCACCCGCCAATGTGCGCCTCGCCTGTCAGCTTCGCCCCGACCACGACATCTCCGTGCAGATCCTGCTGCCGATCGTGCCGACAGGCATGCGCGGGCGCAGCGGCGATGATCTCTATCGCTGGGGCGCCGAACGCGAGATCACCGCGCTCTTCGTCGACATCCGCGCCTTCAATGCGATGACGAGGCTGCAGATTCCCTACGACATCGTGCTGTTGATGAACCGCTTCGTGCAGGAAATGACCCAGGCCGCCGAAGCCCATGGCGGCCGCGTCGATGCCTTTGCGGCCGACGGGCTGATCGCGGTCTTCGGCCTTGGCGACGAGCCCTCCCGCGGCGCAGCCGATGCCATCCGGGCGGCCAGGGGCATGCTCAAGAGCGTGGAAGGCCTCAACACCGAATTCGGAGCCGCGCTCTCGATCCCGCTGCGGGTGGGCATCGGCATCCATTCCGGCCCTGCCATCATCGCCCGTGTCGGCGACAGCGAACGCGGCATGCGCCTGGTCGCGCTCGGCGACACCGTCACCATTGCCGGCCGGCTGGAAGCCGCCACCAAGGATTATTTGACCGACTGCCTGATTTCCGAGGAAGCGATGCAGCGCTCCGGCATGTCGCTGCGCCGCCAGAATGGCAAGCATCTGCATATCGTCGGCCGGGACAAGCCGATCACGCTCTATACGCTGGATGAAACGCCCGTACCGGCGGAGTGAGACGCAAAGATCCTGCAACGCCCCATTCCGGCGGGCCGCACCGTGCCGGCCCTCGGCGCAGGCCTTCCCGAATTGCCGCGGGAAGCGGCGCATCGAGCGGAGCGGGCTTGGACGGCGCTGCCGATGGCGAGGATCCAGTACGGCTCTGAAGGGTGCTTTCCCGGCATCCGGCACGGCGCGTCATGCCGGGACCACCATCACTCGAATTTGAGCGCCGCCTGTCGCACTTCTGCCAAATCTGCGCTACACACGGGCTCAAGCCACCGGCCTTGACCCGGTGTGCCGGATGGAGAAGACCGTGCTTGATCTGACTGCGATTGGAACCAAGTCCGCCGCCCCCAAGCTGCTGCACCGCATGCGCGACAAGGTGACGGACCAGATCCAGAAATCGCCTCTGGCGCGCAAGGCGTTCACCTACGCTGCCAGCCATATTCCGCTCAGCTATTTCAAGAAATTGCCGACGATCATCGTCGTCGACGTCACCAATTCGTGCAATTTGCGCTGCCCCGTCTGCCCGGTCACTTTCGCCATGACGCGGCCGCGCGGCCTGATGAAGATGGAAATCTTCCGGCAGATCGTCGACGATTTCGTCGACGAGAAGGAAAAGCCGGCGATGTATTTCAACTTCTCCGGCGAGCCGACCATGAACAAGGCGCTGCCCGAGATGATCGCCTACGCCAACGAGCGCGGGCACGATACCTTCGTCTCGACCAACGCCACCAAGCTCTCCTCCGAGTTGATCGAGAAGATGCTCCAGGCCGGGCTTGGCCGCATCAACCTGTGCATTGACGGCTTCGACGCCGAGGCGCAGGAATCCTATCGCGTCGGCTCGAAATTCGAGCAGGTGAAAGCCAATATCGAGAACTTCCTCGCCATCAAGCAGCGCCTCGGCATCACCAAGACGGTGACCGTGCTGCAGACGCTGCTGACCTCCTATTCGGAAAAGCAGATCGACGCGATGGTGGAGTGGGCCGACAATATCGGCTTCGACCAGGTGCGCTTCAAGACCTTCAGCCTGGGTTCCTATACCGACGACGACCAGCAGACGAAATACGGCCACCTCGTGCCGAAGAACCACGATCTGCAGCGCCACCAGAACGAGAAGATCAGCCTGCTCTGCGACGTGCCGCTCTATCAGACCGTAGTGTTCTGGGAAGGCGATCTCGGCCTGTGCTGCATCGACTATGACCGCATGATCAAGCTGCCCAATGTCGACAAGGTCGGCTTCAAGCAGGCCTATCTGTCGGACGAAGCCGCCAAGGCTCGGCGCCACGGTTACACCAAGCAGTTCGATATCTGCCAGAGCTGCTCCTATTCCAACGCCGACAATATGGGCTTCAAGATCAAGCTCAATAAATTGCGCCGGCAGAAGGCCGCCGAGCTGCAGAGCAAAGCGGCGTGAACGCCCGGTTGCGTACCGTTGCCGGCACGCGTTTTAGCGTCGCCGACGACAAGGACGGCTTCTGGGACAAGGCCGAGAGCGGCACCTGGGAACCGGAAACACTGGCGAGTGTGCACGCGCTCGCCGGCCCTGATACGCTGCTCATCGATATCGGCGGCTGGATCGGACCGATCACCCTGACAGCCGCTGCGCTCGGGGCCGATGTCCTCGCCTTCGAGCCCGACCCGCGCGCCTTCGAGCTCATCAGCGCCAATGTCGCCGCCAATCCGACGCTGTCATCGCGCATCCGCCTCCACAATGCCGCGGTGTCGCCGACGCCGGGGCGCGTCAGGCTAGGGTCGCCCAGGAAACCCGGCGACAGCATGGGTAGCATCCTGGCCGCAGACAGCGGCGTCGCGCTGTGGGAGGCGGAGGCCATTCTACCTGCCGACATCGCGGCCATGGCGGGGGATGCCGAGCGCATCGTCCTCAAAATGGATGTGGAAGGGGCCGAATATCAGCTCTTGCCGTACCTCGCGCCTCTCCTCGGCCCGCGCACCGTCGCGGCCCTGATCGCTTTCCATCCACGCCTGCTCGCCAAGGCCGGCCGTTCGCCGGTGCAGATCGAGGCTCTGACGGCGACGGCCCAGTCGGCACTCGCAGCCTATGAGCTGCGCAGCCTGGATTGCGAGGACATGCCCATATCGCGACAGGCGAATTCCACCGTCCTGCTGACGCGAAAGTAGCAGATTGCCGTTACGGGGCCATTGACCGCCCCTTCGCCCTGTGTCGTGAATTGTCCGTCCTTCGGTCAGGCAAGCGAGGCCCTGCGCCTGCCCGTCGGCGGCTGGAGCAAAACGCGTTCAGGCTTGGACGTCGGTTCGCTCTCACTCTTTGTTTCCAGCCAATCCAACGGGATTGGCTATAGCGTCTTGCGATTCCTCGCTCATGCCGGCAAGCCGCAAGACGTTTTGGAGGACGTTTGCCTTGAAACTGCCTGGCGGCTTGCGTTGGCTCTTCCTGGTTTTCGCCCTGGCAAGCTGGCCTTGCTGGGCGCAGGGAACGCCACCGCCCTCGGCTCCTGCCGCACCCGTCATGAGCCAGCAGCAGATGGATACGATGGTGGAAGCCATCAGCCAGTCCGTCATGAAGAAATTGCAGGCCCAGGGCACACAACCCGTTCCGCCCGGCCCTGACGGCAGCGGCATGCAGATGGCGAGTGCCCAGCAGACCGAGATGTTCATGCACGTCGGCGGCCTCGTCACCGGCCTGCCGGCTCTTTGGGCCGAATTCGGCAAATTGATCACCAGGCTCGATGCTGATTTCAACAATGGCAGGAGCCTCGGCCGCTATTTTCTGCTGCTGATCGGCGCGCTGGCGGCGGCCCTTGCGGCAGAATGGGTAGTCCGGCTGCTGCTGACACCACTGCGGCGCCGCCTGGTGATCCGGATGCATGGGCTGCATGGCATAAGGGCCCTGCTCGGCCTCGGGGCCTTGGAATTGCCTCCCCTGATCGCGCTCTGGGTCGTCGGAAACGCCAGCGAGGCGGCCCGCTTCATGGGCGACCTGCCACAGACCCGCTTCTCCATCGCCATGCTCAAGACCATGCTGATCTGGCGTATGCTCCAGGCGGTGTTCCGCTTCACCCTGCAGCCACGCCTGGCCGAGGCCCGCCTGCCCGATCTCGGGGATGCCGATGCACGGGCAATCTATCGTGGCGCTTCGTTTGCAATTCTGCTGCTCTTGTTCAACACCGTGCTGGCTGATGTGCTGCGTGCCCTGCAGTCCCCGCCTTTGGCGGTGGGAACCGCCCAGCTCTATGGGGCCGTGATCATGATGCTGGGCATGGTGGCCGTCTGTATCCGCCTCAACGGCCCGATCGGCCGCTGGTTCATCGGCGTCGCCAATCCCGCCCATGCCAGCCCGGTCAAGACCACGATCGCCAAGCACTGGTTCCTTGGAGCCATGCTGCTGTTTGCCTTGTTCGTCACCGCCGATATCTATGCGGCCGTGGCGGGCCAGACGCGCATCTCCGGCGCCCTGATGCTGACGCTGGCAATTCTGGTAGCCCTGCTGGTGGTCGAATCACTGGTGCACCGTATCCGCATCATGCTTCAGCATCAGACCGACGGCGTCCGCCTGATCCATCCAAGGGGCGCGGAAGCGCTGGCGCGCTGCGCCCGTTTCGGTGTCCTGATCCTGGCGATCGGCGCCCTGGGCCGAACCTGGGCCGTCGATGTCAGCGGCGTAATGGCCGGCGACGATTTCAACAGGGTGGCGCGCAGCCTCTTCTCGGCCGGTCTGACGGCCTTTGCCGCCTATTGCACCTGGGAACTGGTGCGCTACATCACCGACCGCTATTCCTCTGGCCGCAGCGGCTCTCCTCTCCAGCCGGGCGCGAGCGACACCGAGGACGAAGCTCCGGTTTCCACCGCCTCGCGCGTCGCCACCATGATGCCGGTCTTCCGCATCGGCCTGGCCATCGCGATCTCCATCCTGGCCGTGCTGACCGTCCTGTCTCAGCTCGGTGTCAATGTCACGCCGCTGATCGCCGGTGCTTCGATTTTCGGCCTTGCCATCTCCTTCGGATCGCAAACCCTGGTGAAGGACGTGGTGTCGGGTGTGTTCTTCCTCATCGACGATGCCTTCCGGGTCGGTGAATATATCGATGTCGGCAAGGCCAAGGGCACCGTCGAGGGCTTCACCCTGCGCTCCCTGCGCCTGCGCCACCAGAACGGGCCGGTGCACACCATCCCCTACGGCCAGCTCGGCCAGGTCACCAATTACAGCCGCGACTGGGCGACCATCAAATTTCCGCTGCGCTTCGCACGCGAGACCGATCTGGAAAAGCTGCGCAAGGCGGTCAAGAAGATCGGCCAGGACATGCTCGAGGATCCCGAGATGAAGGAGGAGTTCCTCACCCCGCTGAAGATGCAGGGCGTGTTCGACATCACCGACAACGCCATCGTCGTCCGATTCAAATTCACGGTCAAACCGAACAAGCCGACCTTCATCCAGCGCGAGGCGCTCAAGCGTCTGGTCCGCATCCTGCCCGAACAGGGCATCGAGTTCTCCACCGGCACCGTGGCGGTGCGCACGCTCGACGGTGAGGGCCGTGCCTCGCTCGGCGCCGCCGTCGCCGCCAATGCGGCCTTGGCCTTGCCTCCCGCCGCAGCCGGATAGGCCAGTTAGGATAGGGGCGTCGGCGCTACCAAATCCTTCCCCAAATGCGCGTCAGGGTGTAGCAGACACATACCCGATTTGTGCCGGCGGATTGTCGCGATGACCTTTCTACCCGATCTCCATACGCTCGCCCTCTATTCGATCGCCTGTGTGTTCCTGTTCATCACGCCCGGTCCCGACATGAGCCTATGGCTGGCCAAGACCATTTCCGGCGGCCGGCGCGGCGGTACCGCCGCTATGCTGGGTACGCAGGTCGGCTGCCTATTCCATACTTTCTTTGCCGCGGTCGGCCTGTCGGCCGTGCTGGCGGCCTCGGCCACCGCCTTCACCGTGCTGAAGATCGTCGGCGCGCTCTATCTGCTCTGGCTTGCCTATGGCGCGATCCGCTCCGGCTCTGCCCTGAACATTCGCGACGAGACCAAGCAGGAGGCAGGATTCTGGGCCACTTTCACGGTCGGGCTCGGCATCAACCTCACCAACCCCAAAGTAGTGCTGTTCTTCCTGACCTTCCTGCCGCAATTCGTCGACGCCACCGACCCGCATGCCTCCCAGAAACTTTTCTTCCTGGGACTCTATTTCATTGCCATCAATCTGCCGTTTGCGTTTCTATTGATTCTCGGGGCTGAGAAGGTGGTGTCGTGGCTGAAGGCGCGCCCACGCGTACTGCGCGGCATCGACTTCACCTTCGCCGGGGTCTTCGGGCTGTTCGCCTTCAAGATCCTGACCACTCAGACCCGCTGAACACGCTTTGCTCTGAGGAGTTGTTGCTTGCCGTCGTTTCTGCGCCGGACCTTACTGGGCCTGGCAACCATCGTCGCCCTGATCGGATCGGCCGTCGCGGCCGAAGCTGCCTGCGAGGACGTGACCTCGAAGGGGCGCAGCTACATCGTGTGCCGCTTCGATCTGTCGAACGACAGCCTGGCCCTTTATTGGCGCGGCGCCGACGGCACGCCGCTCGGCAGTCCGAACCGGCTCGCCCAGGAACTGGGCGCCCAGGGCAAGAAGCTGATCTTCGCCATGAATGCCGGCATGTATGACAAGGCGCTCGGCCCCGTCGGCCTCTATGTCGAGAACGGCCGCATCCTGCACAACGCCAACACCCGCAACGGCTTTGGCAATTTCCATCTCAAGCCCAATGGCGTGTTCTATTTCGGCGACGGCAAGGCCGGCGTGATGGAGACGAGCCGATTTCTGAAAGCCCGCATCAATGCCCGCTTCGCCACGCAATCGGGCCCCATGCTGGTGATCGACGGCCAGATCCATCCCAAGATCCAGCCGGACGGTCCCTCCGAGAAGATCCGCAATGGCGTCGGCGTGCGCGACGGCAAGATCGTGATCTTCGCCATCTCGGCCGAGCCGGTGAGCTTCCACGATTTCGCCGAACTGTTCCGTGACGGCCTGGGCACCCAAAACGCCCTCTTCCTCGACGGCTCGATCTCCACCCTCTACGCACCCCCGATGCCGGCCATCGGCGGCTGGACCACGCTGGGACCGATGGTGGGCGTGACGGAAGGGCCGTGATGGCGGCAGAACCCACCAAGACAGTACTGGATTTCCTGGGCTTTCTCGGCGTTGCTCATCGGAGCTTCATTGAAGCCTGAATGAGGCAAGTAAGAAACAAAGCCTCCCCAATCTCCAGATCTCGGTCGTGCCATCCGACAAAGGGCCCGACGACTACGCGACTGACGGCAAAGTTCTGCTCCTTTATCTGAACGCAGATATCAAGACGCCGATCCATTCCAGACGGCAGGCCCTCGGTATGCAGTTCCTCACGCGTCACAGGATGGGAAATGGCAGGGTGAAGCCGAGATTGGCTGGTCCAGCAATCAGGTCGGCTGGGAGGTCATTGATTCGCGCGAGTTTCAAGTGCCATCGATCGACGAGTTCATCGAAAACGCACCGGATCAACTAAACTGGCCGGGAAAGCGATTCATTGAGGAGATCGCCAAACTACCTAATTAGGCTGTTAGTTTTTACACTCTTTTCCAGACGGGCATTTTTGACTACATCAGCGTCAAATCGACGTCACACTCTAGGAAAAGCCATGGCTCCCCGCACGCTCTATGACAAGATCTGGGACGATCACGTCGTCGAAACTTCCGCCGACGGGACGAGCCTGCTCTATATTGACCGTCACCTCGTGCATGAAGTGACCAGCCCGCAGGCCTTCGAGGGCCTGCGCGTCTCGGGCCGCCAGGTGCACTCGCCCCAGCGCACCCTGGCCGTCGTCGACCACAACGTGCCGACCTCCGACCGCTCCAAGGGCATCGACGACCCCGAAAGCGCCATGCAGGTCTCGACGCTCGCCCAGAACGCCAAGGATTTCGGCGTCGAATATTATTCCGAGCTCGACAAGCGCCAGGGCATCGTCCACATCGTCGGCCCCGAGCAGGGGTTCACCCTGCCTGGCACCACGATCGTGTGCGGCGACAGCCACACCTCCACGCATGGCGCCTTCGGGGCGCTGGCGCACGGCATCGGCACCTCCGAGGTCGAGCATGTGCTCGCCACGCAGACGCTGATCCAGCGGAAGGCCAAGAATATGCGGGTCACCGTCGACGGCAAGCTGCCGGACGGCGTGACCGCCAAGGACATCATCCTGGCCATCATCGGCGAGATCGGCACGGCAGGTGGTACCGGGCATGTGCTGGAATATGCCGGCGACGCCATCCGTGCCCTCTCGATGGAGGGCCGCATGACCATCTGCAACATGTCGATCGAAGGTGGCGCCCGCGCCGGCCTGATCGCGCCCGACGAGAAGACCTTTGCTTATCTCGTGGATCGCCCCAAGGCGCCGAAGGGCGAAGCCTGGGAGCGGGCTCTGGCCTATTGGAGAACGCTCTACACCGAGGAAGGCGCACATTTCGACCGCGAGGTGAAACTCGACGCCGCCGCATTGCCGCCGATCGTCACCTGGGGCACCAGCCCGGAGGATGTTGCCTCGATCACCGGCAATGTGCCACGCATCGAGGATGCCGCCAACGAACACAAGAAGGCCTCGATCCAACGCGCTTTGGCTTATATGGGCTTGAAGGGTGGTGAGCGCATCCAGGACCTGAAGCTCGATCGCGTCTTCATCGGCTCGTGCACCAATGGCCGCATCGAGGATCTGCGCGCCGTCGCCGGCATCGTCGAAGGTCACCAGGTCAACGCCAATGTCAATGCCATGATCGTGCCGGGTTCCGGCCTGGTGAAGATGCAGGCCGAAGCCGAGGGCCTCGACAAGATCTTCCGGGCCGCCGGCTTCGACTGGCGCGAGCCCGGCTGCTCGATGTGCCTGGCCATGAATGCCGACAAGCTCGCTCCCGGCGAGCGCTGCGCCTCGACCTCGAACCGCAACTTCGAGGGGCGCCAGGGCTACAAGGGACGGACCCACCTGGTCTCGCCGCAGATGGCTGCTGCTGCCGCCATCGTCGGCCATTTCGTCGACATCCGCGAATGGGAAAAGATCGCGGCCAACGCGTAGTCATCTCCCCTCTCCCTAGTCGGGAGAGGGACTAGAGCGTTTTGCGATTAGACGGGAGCACCTGGAATCGCAAAGACGCGTGGGAAACATGAGACTAGAGAAAAGGGCGTTTTTGCTAAAACGCGCTTTGCTCTAGGGGTGAGGGTCTTTTGAGGGCACCATGCATGTTTTCCCCCTCGCCCCTAGCCCCTCTCCCCGCCAGGGAGAGGGGAATGCGGTTGTGATGCCTCCACTCTCGCCTGCCGATGCCCGCCGCCTGCCCGCCTTCGCCCCGGGGATGACCATCGGGCTGTTCGGCGGCAGCTTCAATCCGCCTCATGAAGGCCATCGCCATGCCAGCCTGGTGGCGCTGACGCGGCTCGGGCTGGACCGGGTCTGGTGGCTGGTGACGCCCGGCAACCCCCTCAAGGACAATCGGGCCCTGCCCTCGCTCGAACTCAGGGTGGCGGCCGCACGCCGGCTCGCAGACCACCCTCGCATCGAAGTGACCGGCATCGAGGCCGATATTCATACCCGCTACACTTACGACACCATCGCCTGGCTGCAGCGCCGCTGCCCGGGCGTGACCTTCGTGTGGATCATGGGCGCCGACAATCTCGCCGGCTTCCATCGCTGGCAGCAATGGCAGGCCATCGCTTCGCGGGTGGCCATTGCCGTGGTGGCCCGCCCCGGCGCCACCACCAAGGGCCCGCTTGCCAAGGCGGCCCGTGTACTCGCCGCTTATCGCGTCCCCGAATATCAGGCCGCGACGCTGAAATATCGCCGGGCGCCCGCCTGGATCTTCCTGCACGCGCCGCTCGATGCCAATTCCTCCACCGCCTTGCGGGCCAATGGCCAGGGCTTGCCCATAAGGTAAAAATTAACCACTTATTAACTATGTCGGAGCAGGCTTAATTCTATTGGCGTCATTGAATCGACGCGATGGCTTGCTAATATTGTGGAGCGAGTGGAATTCGCGGAGGTCCGCGAATCAATGAGCAAGAGGGTGTGCCCCTGACCACGTTGGTGAGACGCGAAGCGGACGTGATTCCGCTTCATCCCGTGAGCCGAGCGATCCGCCCGGACGTTGAAGCTACGGTTCGCCTGATCCTCAACTGCCTTGATGACATGAAGGCTGAGGAGATTGTGGAAATCGATCTGCGCGGCAAGAGTGCAATCGCCGACGTCATGATCATCGCGACAGGTCGGGTTGCCCGACATGTCGGCGCGATCAGCGATCGCATCGCCAAGGATCTCAAGGAAAACGGACACGGCAATCCCCGGATCGAAGGTGTCCCGGTCTGCGACTGGGTGCTGCTCGATACCGGGGACGTCATCGTGCACGTGTTCCGCCCCGAGGTCCGCGCCTTCTACAATCTCGAGAAGATGTGGTCGTCAGGCCGCCCGAACGAGCAGCTTCCGAGCTAAAGCATTTTCCAGAAAAGTCGATAGACTTTTCGATTGAGAAAATGCGTCAAAACAAGGAGTTAGAGCAAAGCGCGATTCGAAGAAATCGCACCTTTGCTCTAAAGTGAGCATGCGCCTGATGATCTGCGCCGTCGGCCGGCTCAAAGCCGGCCCGGAACGCGATCTCGTGGCTCGTTATGCCGAGCGGCTGAATGCCAGCGGGCGGAGCTTGGCCCTTGGCCCGCTCGACATCATCGAAATCGACGAAAGCCGCGCCCGGCGGCCCGAGGACCGCAAGGCCGAGGAAGCCGACAAGCTGCTCGCCGCTGCTGGCACGGCCACCATCATTGCCCTGGATGAAACCGGCAGCTCGCCCGGCAGCGAGGCCTTCGCCGCGCGGATTGCCGGCTTGCGCGACGGCGGCACCCAATCCCTTGCCTTCCTGATCGGCGGCGCCGACGGCCATGGCGACGCAATCCGGTCGCGTGCGATCCTCTCGCTGTCCTTCGGCAAGATGACCTGGCCCCATCAGATCGTGCGCATCCTCCTGGCCGAACAGCTTTACCGCGCCGCCACCATCATCGCCGGCCATCCCTATCACCGGGTGTGATACCCATCTGCTTTGACCTGGCTCTGCCCGGGACGATCTGTCTTCGCTCTGTCGGTATTTTCGAGACGTGGCGTGAAGACATATAGGCGTGGGCTTTGGCCCAAAAGCTGCGCAGGTCGCGCTGCCCTCCTCCATCAAGCCTCAACCTCTCCCGCACATCATCAACCGCTTTCGGCGATCTGCCTGCCCAAATAAACAATGCAAGATACCTTGCATTAAAAGGTACCTTGCATTATTCTCCTCCTTGAAGAGTAGGGAGGCCATGACCGATTCCATCGACATCCAGCTCAAGAAGGGCGCGCTCGAACTCTGCGTCCTGGCTCTGCTGCACCGGCGTGAAAGCTATGCCTATGAGATCGCCAGCACGCTCTCCGAGCGTGTCGGCATGGGCGAAGGCACCATCTACCCGCTGATGCGCCGGCTGCAGACCGAGGGGTTGGTCAGTACAAGGCTGGAGGAATCGGCCAGCGGCCCGCCACGCAAATATTACCGTCTGACGCCGGCCGGCCAGGCCAACTATGTGGCCCGTCAGCGCGAATGGCGTGACTTCGTCACCGCCGTCGACCGGCTTATGGAAGGCATGCCATGACTCGCCAGGACTTCTCTCGCCAGGAATTCCTCGACGCCTTGAAGGCCGGTCTCGACGGGCTGCCGGCAGCGGAGATCGACGAGGTCTTGGTTGACTACGCCGCCTATTTCACCGATGCGCAGGAGGCCGGGCGTAGCGAGGACAGTGTCGTGCAGATGCTTGGCGATCCTGCCCAGCTTGCCCGGGCACTCAAGGCGGAAAGCGGCCTGCGCCAATTGCAGGCGCGGCCGAGCCTATCCACCATACTGGGCGCGATCGCCGCGCTCACCGGCCTCGCCATGCTCGATCTCTTCGTGCTGCTGCCCGTCCTGTCGATCCTCCTGGTGGTCTTCCTTGCCCTCGGCCTGGTTGCCCTCGCCTTGGCGCTCGGCGGATCGGCGATCGTGCTCCACTCGACCTTCATGTGGGATGGCACGCCCCTGCTCACCCATCTCGGGCGGGCCCTGGTCGGCTTCGGTTTCATCGCCCTGGCGGTGTGTCTGAGCTGCCTCTTCCTGCTCGGCCTCAATGCCGGGCTGAGGGCGATGGCTGCACATGCCCGGCGCTACACCCGCTTGCTCACTTCCTCACCACGCTCCGGCGCCGCATCGTGACAATGCTCGCGCCGAGCAGGCGCCATGGGAGGCACCATGCCCTCGAAACTTGGAAAACTGGCGGCCTTCTCCTTCGTGATCGCCCTGGTCTGTCTGTTCCTCGGCACCAGCCTTGCCGGGCCGAACGACGGCTCGCCCTGGCGAGGCTGGCGCTGGACCACGCTGACGGGATGGGGAGCCTGCCCGGCCCTGCCGCAAAGCGGCGACGGCAAGGCTGGTTCGATCACCCTGCCCTGGGACAATGACGGCTCGCTGACCATCGCCCTGCCGGCAAGCGTGAGCTATGCCCCCGGCCCACAATCCAGCGCCGTGATCAGCGGTGACCCCACCCTGATCGGCCATGTCCGCCTCTCGGCGGGACGCCTCGCCCTGGACGATGACTGCGACATCCCGTTCGGCGCCATCGCCGTCCGGCTGACGGGCGGCCCGGTCAAGGACTGGACGGTGAACGGATCCGGTGAGCTACACCTTGCGGCAATCGCGCAGGATCGGCTCGCGCTTCGCCTCCACGGCAGTGCGCAGGCGACCGGCGAGGGTACGGTGGAACAATTGGACCTGCGTATCTCCGGTTCCGGCGGCGCGGATCTTGCCAAGCTGGCCGCCAAGGCGGCCGAGATCCGCATCAGCGGCAGCGGTGAAGCCGGTATTGCCGCCAGCGAGAGTGCCGACGTCACCCTTTCCGGCAGCGGCCGCGTCACCCTGCGCGGCAAGCCCAGACTCACGACGCAGATCCATGGCAGCGGCCGGATCGACGAAGTTCCCTAAAGCGTTTTGCGATTAGGCGGAATCACGGCCAAGCAAGGAGCTGGAGCAAAGAAGCGGCTTCGCCAAAACCCGCTTTGCTCTAGCGGTCACGACTAAAGGCTCCGGCCCCCTTCCCGTCACCTTTGGTGGCATTGGAGATGGCTGTCCCTTCGTTTCCCTCGTTCACGGATAAGCCCCTGGAGCTCCGGGCCGATTCCGATCGAACTCTCGCTATTCCCATTTCCCCATCACACTTTGCAAGGAGGCACCCATGCGCCCCCATAGCCTTTCCGTTGCCTTGGCGATCATTCTGACCGGCATGACCACCGCCGGGCTGTCGGGCTCGGCGGCGCCTCAATCGACCTGCGGCACGCCCGGCAAGGGCACTTCCGGCAAGGGGACGTCCGATTGGCCGATCGCTGCGCCTGAAGATGTCGGCCTCGATCCGCAAAACCTGTGCACGCTCGCCCAGAAACTCGACGCGGCGAAGGAGGACAATATCCATGCCCTGCTGATCGCCCGGCACGGCAAATTGGTATTCGAACGCTATTTCACTGGCTCCGATTCCCACTGGGGCCAGCCGGCCAAGGAGGTTGCCTTCGGGCCGGACGTTCCGCACGATCTGCGCTCGATCAGCAAGAGCGTGGTATCGCTGTTGTTCGGCATCGCCCTGGACAAGGGCTGGATCGGCTCGATCGACCAGCCGGTGCTGGTGGTGTTGCCGGTCTATGCCGATCTGGCAACGCCGGAAAAACGCGGCATCACACTGCGCCATCTCCTCACCATGTCGCCGGGCTTGGCCTGGAACGAGCAACTCGCTTATGACAATCCCGCCAACAGCGAAAGTCGCATGGACATGGCCAAGGACCCCTGTCGCTATGCACTGGAACAGCCCGTGGCCCATGATCCCGGCCTGGTGTGGACCTATAGCGGCGGCACCACCGGCCTGCTTGCCTGCGTCCTGCAGCAGGTGACCGGCAAGCCCCTGGATGAGCTGGCACGCGAGAATCTGTTCGAGCCGATGGGCATCACCAAGGTGGAATGGGCGCGCTATCCCCAGAACGGCGGCCCGGTGGCGGCCTCGGGCCTGCGCCTGCTGCCCGCCGACACGCTGAAATTCGGCCAGCTGGTGCTCGACAAGGGGGCGTGGAAGGGCCGACAAATCGTGTCGGCCAAGTGGATCGAGATGGCGACGGCGCCGCAGATCAACGCCCCCGGCGCCATGTTCTACGGCTTCCAGTTCTGGCTCGGGCGCTCCTTGGTCGACCACCGCTCCGTCGATTGGATCGCCGGCTTCGGCTATGGCGGGCAGCGCCTGTTCATCGTGCCCTCGCTCGACCTCACCGTGATGGTGCATGCGGGGCGGTATGGCGGCCAGGACGAGGGCGGGTTCGCAGCCGCCATCCTCAACCGCTATGTGCTGCCTGCCGCCAAACCATAAGCGGCCAGGAGCAGTGGGTAGGAGGGAGTGTCAGGACCCGATTGCCGCCTTGATCAGCGCCTTCGCATCCTCGCTGGCCCACTCGGCCGGGCCGGCCATGGCGCCGATGCGGCAACCCTGCTTGTCGATCAGCACCGAGGTCGGCAGGCCCTGGCCGAGGCCTTCATTGCGCAGGCTCTGCAGGATGCCGGTCGAAGGATCGGCGTAGCGGTGCAGCTTGTCGATCTTGGTCTCGTTCAGGAAGGCGTCGACCCGCTCGGGCCCCTGCGTGTCGATATTGACGGCCACCACCTCGAAGTCCTGGCCACCCAGATCGGCCTGCAACTGGTTGAGCGCCGGCATCTCCTTGCGGCAGGGCACGCACCAGGTCGCCCACAGATTGAGCAGCACGGTTTTGCCCTTGAAATCGGCCAGGGTCGTCTTGCTGCCGTCCGCCCTCTGGAAGCTGATCGGCACCAGCGGTTGAGGCGCCTTGGAGACGGCGAGAGCCGCCACCTCCCCCTTGGCGAGCGGGTCGACACGGGCCGCAATTGCCGCGGAAGCGGGGCAGGATGCGCTTTCCTGATTGCCCGAGCCGCCGTTTGTCCCGTATACCGCGCCGACACCCGCCACGGCTCCCGCCAGGATTGCCGCGCCGATCAACCAGCGCCGGTTCGACCCTTGTGGTGGCTGACTCTCGGAATGTTCCTGCCGACTATTCTCGTTCACTGAAAGCCTATCCAGATGAGCAACAAAATGTGGGGCGGCCGGTTCCAGTCGGGACCGGACGCGATCATGGAAGAGATCAACGCCTCGATCGACTTTGACAAGCGCCTGTGGGCCCAGGACATCCGCGGCTCTCTGGCGCATCTCGCCATGCTGGAAAAGCAAGGGATCGTTGCCGCCGCCGATGCCAAGGCCATCGCGGACGGTCTAGAGGTGGTCCGCGGCGAAATCGAGAGCGGCTCGTTCACTTTTTCGCGCGCGCTCGAAGACATCCATATGAATGTCGAGTCGCGGTTGGCGGCGATTGCCGGACCGGCGGCCGGACGCCTGCACACCGCCCGCTCGCGCAACGACCAGGTCGCCACCGATTTCAAGCTGTGGGTGCGCGACACTATCGACGATCTCGACGCTCAGCTGAAAGATTTGATGACGGCACTCGCCGAAAGGGCTTTCGCCCTCTCCGGTGCGGTGATGCCGGGCTTCACGCATCTGCAATCGGCCCAGCCGGTCACCTTCGGCCACCATCTGCTCGCCTATGTCGAAATGCTCGGCCGCGACCGCGGCCGCTTCGCCGATGCGCGCCGGCGCCTCAACGAATGCCCGCTCGGCGCTGCGGCGTTGGCCGGCACCTCCTTCCCGATCGACCGGGACGCCACGGCCAAGGCGCTCGGCTTCGACCGCCCCACCGCCAATTCGCTCGATTCGGTCTCCGATCGCGACTTCGTGCTGGAAGCGCTCGCCGCCGCTTCGATCACCGCCATGCACCTCTCCCGCTTCGCCGAGGAGATCGTAATCTGGACGACGCCACAATTTGCCTTCGTGGCGCTGTCGGACAAGTTCACCACCGGCTCGTCCATCATGCCGCAGAAGCGCAATCCCGACGCGGCCGAATTGGTCCGCGGCAAGGCCGGCCGGGTCATCGGGGCGCTGGTCGGCCTGCTCACCATGATGAAGGGCCTGCCGCTCGCCTATGGCAAGGACATGCAGGAGGACAAGGAGCCCGCCTTCGACGCGCTGCAGACGCTGTCGCTCTGCACGGCGGCCATGGCCGGCATGGTCAGGGACATGGTGCCCGACCTCAAGCGCATGAAGGCGGCCGCCGGCTCGGGCTATGCCACCGCCACCGATCTCGCCGACTGGCTGGTGCGCGAGCTCAATCTGCCCTTCCGCGAGGCCCATCACGTCACCGGCCGCCTGGTCGGACTCGCCGCCGATGCCAAGCTGCCTCTGGAGAAGCTCTCGCTGGCTGAGATGCAATCGGTGGAGCCACGCATCCATCAGGGGCTTTTCGCCGTGCTCGGCGTGGAAAAGTCGGTCCGCAGCCGGACCTCCTATGGCGGGACGGCGCCGGCAAATGTCAAGGCCCAGGCCAGGAAGTGGCTGAAAGCGCTGGCGAAATAATCGAAGCACGGACATCGCAACATGCCCACATGTTGCTGAGATGTCCGCGCTCTCAAATCAAAATTCGTGCTACACAGCGTCAAACACTGGAGTTCCCCATGGCTGGTAATGCGTTCCGCATCGCGCTCGCTTTGACGTTGGTCACGACTCTCGGCCTCGCCGGTTGCGGCCGCAAGGGCAAGCTCGAGCCACCACCCGAGCAGCATGTCTCGGACGGCAAGGGCGGCGGCTACAACAAGAAGAAGGATCCGGGCTATGTGAAGCCGGATCGCAAGCTGCCCATGGACTTCCTGTTGAACTGATTTCGAACCGAACCGGCCATGCATCACTTCACCTATCGCGACGGCGTGCTTCATGCCGAAGATGTCGCACTGCCGGCGATTGCCGCCGCGGTCGGCACGCCTTTCTACTGCTACTCGGCCGCCACGCTGCGCCGGCACTACAAGGTGTTCGCCGGTGCCTTTGCCGACGTGCCCTCCCTGGTCTGCTTTGCGGTGAAGGCCAATTCGAATCTTGCCGTGCTGCGCCTGCTCGCCAAGCTCGGCGCCGGCATGGACGTGGTCTCCGAGGGGGAGTTGCGCCGCGCCCGCGTCGCCGGCGTGCCTGCCAGCAAGATCATGTTCTCGGGCGTCGGCAAGCTCGTGCGCGAAATCGACTATGCGCTCGATGAAGACATTCTGTGCTTCAATGTCGAATCGGAACCGGAACTGGAGCTGCTGTCGCAGCGTGCCAGCGCCAAGGGTGCGACGGCCCGGGTGTCGCTGCGCATCAATCCGGATGTCGACGCCAAGACCCACAAGAAGATCTCCACCGGCAAGTCCGAGAATAAGTTTGGCATCCCGATCGCCCAGGCCCGCGCCCTCTACGCCCGCGCGGCCAAGCTGCCGGGCATCGCGGTCACCGGCGTCGACATGCATATCGGCAGCCAGATCACCGCGCTCGAGCCCTATGACGCCTCGATCGAGCGTCTGGTCGGCCTAGTCAGAGACCTCAGAGCCGACGGCCATGTCATCGACCATATCGATTTCGGCGGCGGCCTCGGCATTCCCTATCGCGACGACAACGAGCCGCCGCCTCACCCCGACGACTATGCCGCGGTGGTCAAGCGCTATGCCAGAGATCTCGGCGCCACGCTGGTGTTCGAACCCGGCCGCCTGATCGCCGGCAATGCCGGCATCCTTGTGAGCGAAGTCGCCTTTGTGAAGGAAGGCGAGGGCAAGACCTTCGTCATCGTCGACGCCGGTATGAACGACCTGATCCGCCCCACGCTCTATGAAGCCTATCACGCGATCTGGCCGATCAAGGAACGCCCGCTCGGCGGCGCAATGGTGAC
The DNA here is from genome assembly GCF_057813875.1 of Labrys sp. F242. Taxonomy (NCBI): domain Bacteria; kingdom Pseudomonadati; phylum Pseudomonadota; class Alphaproteobacteria; order Hyphomicrobiales; family Xanthobacteraceae; genus Labrys; species Labrys sp. F242. Next base: position 618,514 of record NZ_JBVASG010000002.1, read on the forward strand.
GGCCGACGTCGTCGGCCCCGTCTGCGAGACTGGTGATTATCTCGCGCTCGACCGCGACATCCCGGCGGTGGCACGCGGCGACCTGGTGGCGGTGATGTCTGCCGGCGCCTATGGCGCCGTGCAGTCAGGCACCTATAACACCCGCCCGCTCATCCCGGAAGTTCTGGTGGACGGCGACAAGTTCGCGGTGATCCGGCCTCGGCCGAGCTATGACGAACTGCTCGGGCTCGACAAGGTACCGGACTGGCTGTGATCCCGGGAACAGCCTCTGTTCTAGGGAACAACTTCTTTTCCGGGGAACACAGGGTGTTCCCGGGAACAGCGCCTTCTCCAACCCTGTCGTAGAGCCGTCATTCCATCTGGAACTCCGAGGACCCATGCGCAGTTTCCTTGCCATTGCCCTTCCCCTTCTCGCCAGCGTGGCCTTGGCCACCCCCGCCTTGGCGGACGCCTATAGCTGGCAGCTCCGTCAGTCGCCGGAATCGGTGGTGGTGGCCTATGAGGTGCCCGACACCGACGACCAGCCGCTTGCCTTCTTCTGCACGCCGGACAGCAAGGCCTTCTCGATCAATTATCTGCCGGGCGCCGACCGCATCCGCAAAGGCTGGCAGGGCGTGGTCAGCTTCAGTTCCGAGGGCGGGCAGGTCGACGTGACCATGCAGGCCGTCGAGGATGAATTGAACGGCCCATCGCTCGAGGCCAAGCCCGACTTCGATCCCGATTGGAGCGCCGTTCTCGGCAAGGGCCGCACCCTCAAGATCGGCTTCCTCGGCAAGAGCGAAAAGATCAAGCTGACTGGCGCTTCCAGGGGCGCCGCGGCCTTGGCCAAGGCTTGCAGTCGATAGAGCATCTTTCAGCAGGATCGCTCGGGCCACCGCAGCCCCTTACCCTCTCCCCATAAGGGCGGGGAGAGGGTAAGGGTGAGGGGCTACGCCACCCCGGCAAATCACTGTCGGCCTTTTCCCGGAATTGCGCCCGTAAGCAGCCTTTTGCTCCGCGCCTGCTCGGTGCTCAGCGAGCGACGGCGAAGCATTTGGCCAGCCTCGCCGCGACGGGATCATAGGTTGCCGCCTCCTTGGTCGGATAGGTCAGGCGGAAGGCACGGATGGTCTCGACTGCACCCTTGGCATCCTTCTCGAACAGGACCTTGGCGTAGAAAGTCTCGCCGCCCTTCCGGCCTGAGACCACCACCCCGTTCTTGGTGGCACTGCGATAGGTGACCTTGCCGTCACCGGCGACACCGGCAACGATTGTGCCGATGTCTTCCTCGGCGGCATTGTAGGAGCCCCAGACACGCAGGCTGGCGCCGGAGCGGCCGGTGAAGACACGCCCATCGCCATTGTCGGCCTCGGGCTCCGCTGTCATCAGATCGGCAGGGTAACAGATGCGATAGCCAAAACGGGCATTGGCATAATCGTTCCAGTCCTCAGCCGCTGCCGGCCCGGTGGGAACGGCCAGGCACAGAAGCGGGGCGAGCACGGCGCAGGAACGGATCAGGCGGCGCATCGGCCTCTCCTTGTCGATGAGACATGCCATTGCTACGGCGATGATCCGCGCAATGCCAATCATGTCCTTACCAGATTGCTGGTATGAGATTGCCGGACCTGGGCTGGCTCTTCCGCGAGGAACGCACCAGCAGCACAGCCATTGTCATTGCCGGGATTGGCCCGGCAATCCAGCCTTCCACAGGTGACGAGCTGTGCTCTGGATGCCCGGGTCGAGCTGGGCATGACAAAGGTCGGCGCTCAGTGCCGGCGCCGGCGCCGTGCCTCCTCACCGCCGCCCACCTTGGGCGGGGCGACCAGCGGGCCGATCTCGGCGATCACCTTGGCCGCATCCGGGCGCTCGGCCCGGGTATGAGCATCGATGGCCTGGCGCATGGCGGCAAGATGGGCCGGCGAGGTGCCGCAGCAGCCGCCGATGATGCGTGCACCCGCATCGATGGCCAGGCGTGCATAATTGGCCATCAGCTCCGGCGTGCCGGAATAATGGATATGGTCGCCGTGGAACTGCGGAATGCCGGCATTGGCCTTGGCGATGACAACCACTTCGGGATTGGCTTCGGTCATCGACAGTACCGAGACCAGGAGGTCGGAAGCCCCGACGCCGCAATTGGCACCCACCGCGACAGGATTGGGATCGACGCCGCCGGCAACTTCGGGCATGGCCGATGGCGGGATGCCCATCATGGTCTTGCCGGCCGTGTCGAAGCTCGCCGTCACCGTATAGGGCATGCCGGCCTTGACCGCCGCCTTGGCGGCGGCCCGCATCTCTTCGGCAGCCGACATCGTCTCGATCCAGATCACGTCGGCGCCGCCTTCCTTGAGCCCCTCGATCTGCTCGAGGAAGACCTCGACGGCTTCGTCCTCGGTCAGCGGCCCGAGCGGCTGGAACAGATCGCCCGTCGGGCCGACGGAACCGGCCACCACTACCGGGCGGCCGGCGCCATCGGCGACCTCTCGGGCCGTGCGGGCGGCCGCGGCATTGAGCTCCTTCACGCGTCCGTCGAGCTTGTGCAGCGCCAGGCGACGGCGATTGCCGCCGAAGGAATTGGTGAGGATGATGTCGGCGCCGGCATCGACGAAGGACTGGTGCAGCGCGTGGATGCGGTCGGGATGGTCGAGGTTCCACATCTCCGGCGGATCGCCCGACATCAGGCCCATCTCGAACAGATTGGTCCCGGTGGCCCCATCCGCGAGCAGCACGGGCTTTTGAGCCAGAAGTTCGGTCAGGCGCATGGCGTGTCCTTCATGAAGAAACCATGCTTCCACATAGGCTTTTGCGGGAACGATTCAAGCACGAATGTCCGGGGGCGGCTTCGCCCCCAAAACAGCAACGCCGGGACAAGCCCGGCGTTGCACAAGCATGGGATGGGCTGAAAAGCCTGTCAGTTCGGCACGCCCGCCTTCGGATCCGGCGGGAAATAGGCGCTCTTCTGCGCACCATGCAGCAGGTCGATCGCCTTGTTGAGCTGGGTATCGTCCTTCTCGTTGGCGGGCACATAGGCCGATGAGCCGCCTTCCTCCGACTTGTTGTCGGCATCCGGATTGGCCAGATGGCCCTTGAGGCCGGATTCGCCCTTGGTCTGGTCCTTGCCCTTGAGGTCGTCGGGCACGTTCTCCTGAACCACGATCTCCGGTTCGATGCCCTTGGCCTGGATCGAGCGGCCGGACGGGGTGTAGTAGCGCGCCGTGGTGAGGCGCAATGCACCATTGCCCTGTAGCGGGATGATGGTCTGCACCGAGCCCTTGCCGAAGGAGCGCGTACCCAGGATGGTGGCGCGCTTGTGGTCCTGCAGGGCGCCGGCGACGATCTCCGACGCCGAAGCCGAGCCGCCATTGACCAGCACGATCACCGGCTTGCCGCCGGTCAGGTCGCCGTTGCGGGCGGAATAACGCTGCACGTCGTCGGCCTGGCGGCCACGCGTTGAAACGATCTCGCCACGTTCGAGGAAGGCATCCGACACCTGGATCGCCTGGTCGAGCAGGCCGCCCGGATTGTTGCGCAGGTCGATGACAAAACCCTTGAGCTTGTCCGGGCCGATTTCCTTGCTCAGCTTGTCGATGTTCTTCTTCAGGCCATCGAAGGTCTGCTCGTTGAACTGGGTGATGCGGATATAGCCGATGTCATCGCCCAGCTTCTTGGCTTTGACCGACTGCACCTTGATGATGTCGCGCACCACCTTGATGTCAACAGGCTCGCCCTTGTTGCGCAGGATCTTCAGGATGATCGGCGTGTTGACGGCGCCGCGCATCTTGTCGACGGCCTGCTGCAGCGTCATGCCCTGCGTCGCTTCGCCGTCGATGGCGGTGATCAGGTCGCCGGAGAGGACGCCAGCCTTGGACGCCGGCGAATCATCGATCGGCGACACCACCTTGATGGCCCCGTCCTCCTGGGTCACCTCGATGCCGAGACCACCGAACTCGCCCTTGGTCTGCACCTGCATGTCCTGGAAGCTCTTGGCATCCATGTAGCTCGAATGCGGATCGAGCGAGGTCAGCATGCCGTTGATGGCGGCTTCCACCAGCTTGCCGTCCTCGGGCTGCTCGACATAGTCAGAACGCACCCGCTCGAACACGTCGCCGAACAGGTTGAGCTGCTTGTAGGTGTCGGTGACGGCGGCATTGGCACCGCCCATCAGCAGCAGGTGGGGTTGCGTCACCGCGATCGTCGCGATCGCGCCCATGGCCACGCCGCAGAATAGAATGGGAAGCTTGCGAATCATCCGCGTGCCTTCTCGCCTTGATTGGCCCACCACGGGGTGGGGTCTATGGAAACACCGTCTTTCCTGAACTCTATATATAGGGCGGGTTGACCGGCACTTGAAGCACCGCCAAACGCCGCAGCCGTCGCCTGTATTCCCAAGCCCGCCTGAGACCCCGGATCGACGTTCGATCCCGAAGACGGACCTGAACCCATGGCGGCAACCGGCTCGCCCGTCAAGACAAACTGGCCCAGCCCCACATTGATCTTGTCCATGCCGGCCATCACGACATGATACCCGCCACCGGCATTGATGATCAAGAGTTGGCCGTAGGAGCGGAACTTGCCGGCGAAAACGACCCAGCCGTCGCAGGGCGCGGTGACGCTGGCGCCGGACGTCGCCGTCAGGGTCATGCCCTTGGCGGCGCCGCCATTGCCGTCATCGGCGCCGAAGCCGCGCAGCATCGCGCCGGTCACCGGCAAGCGTAACAGACCCTTGGCCTGGTCGAAGGGCATTGCGGGGGTCAGGCGGCTCGGATCCTGCAGGGCGGCGAGCGAAGGCCGGGTCTGGCCAGCCGCCGCGTCGGCGGTGTCGGCGGCGCGCCTGGCCGGCGCCACCTCGCGCTCCATGCGGGCGATCAAATCCTTGAGATTGGCGGCTTCCTGCGCCAAGGCGGTAGCATGGGCCTGTTCGCTGGTGAGGGTGTTCTGCTCCTGCGCCAGCACCTTCTGGCGCTCCTCGACCAGAAGCTGAGTGCGGGTGCGCTGCTCGGCGAGGGTGAGAAGCGCCTGCTTGAGCGTGTCGCGTTCGATGGTGATCTCGCCCCGCACCCGGGCCAATTCCTTGAGATCGGCCACCAGGGCCAACATTTCCTGGCGCATTTCCGGCAGCACCGCCCCCAGCAGCATCGCCGTGCGCACCGCCTCCAGCGCGTCGTCCGGGCTGACCAGCAGGGCCGGCGGCGGATTGCGCCCCATGCGCTGGAGCGAGGCCAGCACCTCGATCAGCAGGCCGCGCTTGGAATCGAGGGAGACGCGAATATTGTCCTCATTGCTGTCGAGCGAAGCCAGTCGCGCCTCGGCACCCAGCACCTTGGCTTCGGTCTCATGCGTCTGATCACCGGTTTCGACCAATTGCTGGCGCAGCTTCTCGCTGTCGCTCCCGATCGCCTGGATCTCCTTGCGCAGGCGCGCCAGCGTCTCGTCGGACAGCTTGATCTCGCCCTGGATGCGCGCGAGGTCCTGGCGTTTGGCGGCAGCCTCGTCGGCGGCGGACGGGGCCGACGGAGGCGCCGCCTGCTCAGCCCGGGCGGGCAGACCTGCAAAGCACAGCAACGCAAACAGCGCCCCGGCGATCATGGCCGGGCTCTTGGTCGAGTTTGCGCTGGTCTCGTTCATTCAGGATAAATGCGGCCAATATGGTTAACGAAGTTTCAATCGTTAACGATTCGTCATTGTTGTCGAGAGACACTGGCGCCGTATCCCGCCTTTTCTGGGGCAGGATGAGGTTTCCAACGGGAAGTTGATCGCCGCCTTCTGGAGCAAAGCGCGTTTAGGCGTAAACGCTTCTTTTCTCTAACTCTTTGTTTCGACGCGTCTTTGCGATTTGAACTGATGCCGTCAAATCGCAAAACGCTGTGGCGCCGGTGGATTTCCCGCCGCATGCCCGCTAAGGAAACTTCGAAGAGTCAAGTGAATTGCCTTGAATCCGTCATTTTCAGCCACGACTAGCGGTGCAAGTCGTGGTGACAGCGTCGCCGGAGGTGGCGGCAAGTGATGACGGGATCACTTGTTCTCCGACCTCTTCCCAGGGGGCACGATCCCGCCGCGAGCATGCCGGAATCCCACCACCGTCATGCTCTCATATCCTGCAACGCCCCGGACTGCCCGGCACCGCCCGATGGACGGATCCGGACTGCCCGCTCAGGGAAAACCATGCTGCGCCGCTTCTATGACTGGATGATCCGCATTTCGGAAAGTCCACGGGCCGTCTGGGCCCTCGGCATCGTTTCCTTTGCCGAAAGTTCCTTCTTCCCGTTTCCGCCCGACGTCATGCTGGTGCCGATGGCGGTCGCCCAACCGAAGAAGGCCTGGTTCTACGCCGCCGTCTGCACTGTCACCTCCGTCCTGGGCGGGGTGCTCGGCTATCTGATCGGCTGGCTGCTCTACGACACGGTCGGGTCCTGGCTGATCAGCGCCTATGGCTATCAGCACGGCGTCGAGCAGTTCCGCTGTCTCTATGCCCAATATGGCAGCTGGATCATCCTGATCAAAGGCCTGACGCCGATCCCCTACAAGATCGTGACCATCACCTCGGGCTTTGCCGGCTACAGCCTTTTCTGGTTCGTCCTGCTGTCGCTGCTCACGCGCGGCGCCCGCTTCTTCATCCTGGCCGGCTTCCTCAACTTCTTCGGCGAGCGCATCCGCGCCTTCATCGAAAAGCACCTGGCGCTGGTGGCGATCGCTTTCGTGGTGGTGCTGGTGGGCGGGTTCTTCGTCGTCGAATATCTGATGCCATCGGGTAGTACCGCAACATGCCAGTAAATCTCAGTTCCCGCTCCGCGCTTGCGGCCGGATTGATCGGCCTCGTCGTCATCGCCAGCGCCCTGGTGCTGCAGCACGGCTTCGGCTATGCGCCCTGCCCGCTCTGCCTCGAGCAGCGCTGGCCCTATTATGTCGGCGTGCCCATCGCCTTCATTCTCGCTTTCATCGGCGACAGGCTGTCGGCGAAAGTGATGGTGGTGGCCTTGCTGCTGCTGGCGGCCCTGTTCGCCTATGGCTGCGGCCTCGGCATCTACCAGGCGGGGGCGGAGTGGAACTATTGGCTCGGCCCCGCCAATTGCGCCGCCGGCAATATCGGTTCCAACCCGGCCAATGTCGGTGGGCTCCTCGATGCGATCGACACTTCCACCGTGGTGTCCTGCACCAATCCAAGCCTGCGTATCGCCGGCCTCTCGCTGGCCGGCTGGAATGCCATCGTCATGGCCGTGATGGTGCTGATCACGCTGAAGGGCGCCGCAAGCGCCGCCAAGTCGCACTGAAAGCGCCACCAGAGCCCATCCGCGTTCGGATTGGCTCAAGTCTTGTCATTGCCGGGCTTGATCCGGCAATCCAGCCTCTCTTTCTAGTTACGAGGCCCCTCTGGATGCCCCGGGTCAAGCCTGGGCATGACAAAAATCTACGATTTCACCTTATAGGTCAGATAGTTAAGGGCTGCTACACCAGCGCTCCACATCGGCCCACCTTCAGATCACGTTGAGCTCGAAGACCGGCTTGTTCTCGATCACGCGCCGATAGTCGAACACCGACAGGTCCAGCGTCTGGAAGCGGCCCGTCGTGATCAGTTCGGCGACGGCGCGCCCGGCGGCCGGAGCCTGCTGCAGGCCGTGGCCGGAAAAGCCGTTGAGAAAGAAGAAGTTCGGCATGGCCGGATGCGGGCCAATCACAGCATTCTGGTCGAGCGTGTTGTATTCGTAATGCCCCGCCCAGGCCCGTATGAGCTTGAGCTCCTCCAGCGCCGGGACCTGGGTGGCCAGGGCTGGCCAGACGGCTTCCTCGAACAGGCTGTAATCGACCTCGAAATCGCCGTCGGCACGCTTCTCGCCGCGTTCGTCCTCGGCACCGCCGCAGATATAGACGTCGCCTTCCGGCCGGATATAGATGCCGCCTGGCTCGACCAGCAGCGGCATGCGCGGCAACTCGGTCCTGCAGCGCACCACGAAGACGGAGCGCTTGCGCGGCTCGACTGGCAGGCCGAGCCCGGCCAGGGCGGCAACGTCGCCACCCTGCGGCCCCGCCGCGTTGACGAGCGTGCCGCAGGCGATGCGCCCGCCCGATTTCAGCCTGACCGCCTCGGCCTTGCCGTCCCGGTGATCGATGCCGACCACCTCGTCCTTCACATAGACGGCGCCGGCATCCCGCGCCGCCTTGCGGAAGAGATCGAGCAGGGAATGGGCGTCGAACCAGCCCTCCCCCCGGCGGCCATAGGCACCGGCGGCGATGCCCTCGACATTGAGCCAGGGAAATTCATGGCTGAGAGCCTGCGGATCGAGCAGCTCGATCGCCGTGCCCTCGGCCTGCTGGACCTGCCAGTTCTGCTCGAGGATCGCCTTACCGCCCTCGCTAGCCAGCAGGAGGTAGCCGCCCTCATGGAAACCGATGTCGGCGCTCGGGCCGAAGCGCTCCTTGAGATTGCGCATGATCTCCAGGCCGAACAGGCTCATGCGGATGTTCTCGGGCGTGGAGAATTGCTGCCGGATCGAGGCGGCCGACAGGGTGGTCGAGGAATGGGCATAGGTCGGATCGCGCTCGATCACCGTGACGGAGCCGGCGAAACCCAGTTCGACCTTGAGGAAATAGGCGGTGGCTGAGCCCATGGCGGCGCCGCCGACGATGACGATGTCTGAAGAAGAAGAAGGGATCACAAGAAGCTCGCTGGCGGAAGGGCGATTGCGCCCGGGGGTTGGCCTTTCTATGATCGCAGGTACGGGATGCGCAATATCCCCGGGTGCGCGGACGTCTCGGCCGCATCTTCCTTTCCTGCGGATGGGCCGTGTCCAGGATGCGGATCGTCCGACACTCTCTTGAGTGTCGCAGGACGTCCGCGCACCCGGGAATGCCTTCGCAAGATCATGGGAGAGTTTTCGTGAACCAATGGCGGCCGCAGCCTGCAGGCGACCTGCCCGACGGACTGATTCTGTTCGACGGGGTCTGCGTCCTGTGTTCGGGCATGGTGGCCTTCGTCATTCCCCGGGATGCCCTCAGCCGTTTCCGATTCGTCGCCATTCAAAGTGAAGCGGGCGCCGTGCTCGCCGATCGTTTGGGCATCCGGGCGGATGATCCCGAGGCTATCGCCGTGATCAGCGACGGCATCGCCTATTTCAAGGCGGATGCGGCCATCGCCATCGGCCGGGGCCTGCCGGGCTGGCGCTGGGCGGTCGTGCTGAAGGCCGTACCCCGCCCCGTGCGGGATTTCCTCTATGACCGTATTGCCCGCAACCGCTACCGCCTGTTCGGCAAGCGCGAGAGCTGCCTGATGCCGACGCCGGAGATCCGTTCGCGCTTCATCGCCACCCTGCCCGATCTTGCGAGCGTGGCATGATCGAGAGAGCCGTCATTGCTGGGACCGCGGACGTCCTCGTCCGCCTCTTCCTTTTCTGCACGAACAGCGTTTCCAGGAGCAGGCGAGGACGCCTGCGGTCCCAGGAACGCCCAGTTCGAGGCGCGGCATGATCGACGCCAACATCATCGTCCGGCGCGCCGGCTTCACGCTCGAATCGGCCTTTACCTCGGATGGCGGCATCACCGCCTTGTTCGGCCGTTCGGGCTCGGGCAAGACGACACTCCTCAATGCCATGGCCGGGCTGATCCGGCCTGACAGTGGGCATATCCGCCTCGATGGGCAGACGCTGTTCGAGGCCTCCTCCCGTACCTTCCTCGCCCCGCATCGGCGCCGGATCGGCTTGGTCTTCCAGGATGCCCAGCTTTTCCCGCATCTCACCGCCAGGCAGAACCTCCTTTATGGCCGCTTCTTCAACCGTCGATCGCTCGACGTCGCCGGCCCGAAGCTCGAATTCGACGCGGTGGTCGGCGTGCTTGGCATCGAAAAGCTGTTGGGCCGCCGGCCGAACGCGCTTTCGGGCGGCGAGAAACAGCGCGTGGCCATCGGCCGCGCCTTGCTGGCCTCTCCTCGCCTGCTGCTGATGGACGAACCACTCGCCGCGCTCGACGCGCCGCGCAAGCTCGAAATCCTGCCCTTGATCGAGCGCGTGCGCGACGAGATGAAGGTGCCGATTCTCTACGTCTCGCATGCGGTGGAGGAGGTAGCGCGCCTCGCCGCCCGTGTCGTGGTCCTGGAGGCCGGCCAGGTCAGCCGCATCGGCACGCCGCAGGACGTGCTGGTACCGGCATCCGGCCCGCTCTCCAATCAGCGCTTCGAGACGGTCTCGCTGCTGGAAGCACGCGTGCGCGGCTATGACGAGCATTACGGCCTCTCGACCCTGGATCACCCGGCTGGCCCGATCAGCATTCCCGGCCGCGCCGGCCCGCCCGGGACCAAGGTGCGCGTGGTGGTGCGAGGCTCCGACGTCTCCATCGCCATGAAACGCCCGGGCAGCGTGTCGATCCGCACCATGCTGGGGGCGCAAGTGCAGGCGATCGATGCCGATGACGGCCCAGTCGCCCGCGTCGACCTCATACTCACCGGCGGCGACAAGCTTTCCGCCTTCATCACCCGCAACGCCGTGGATGAGCTTGGCCTGGGCCAGGGCGATAGCGTCCTGGCCATGATCAAGGCGGCCTCGATCGACGCGCGGTGGGAGGGCTAGCGCCCCTTCTTCACCTCGTCCAGCCAGCGCCGGGCCGCTTCGTGATGGCGCGGCAGTATGGCGCCGGAGACCATGCGGATGGCGGCATAGAGGATGGCGGCATCGTCGGTGAAGCCGAGGCCGACGATGAAATCGGGGACGATGTCGAAAGGCAGCACGAAATAGGCGAGCGCAGCCGCCAGCGTCGCCCGCACCTTGAAGGGCGTGTCGCGGTCGAGCACCGCGTAATAGGCGGCCAGGAGATCGGAAGCGAAGGGTATATGGGCGAGCGCCAGCTTCAGCTTGGGCAGGAAATTGGCCCTGAGCTGTTCCTTGCGCCGCTCGAAACGACGGCCGGCATCGTCATACATACGGGACTGTGTGACCATGTTACCCTCCTCAACGCGAAACCATGTGGCCCCGCTTGCGGCGGTTTCAAGCATCGCATGCCCAGACATCGTGAAAATATTTCGATCTGCATGGCTGCTCTGCGCCCAAAATCCGCCAGGATCTCGGGATTCGCGTTCTAATCCATTGCACTGAGCCCGCCGACAGGATATCGCATCGCAGCAAGATTATAACGGGTCGAAACTGGAGGTCCTTCCGATGGCCGATCCTAACGCGTCCGCCGGCAAGCCTGGCCTGGCTGATTCGCGTCCCTTGTCGCCGCATCTGCAGATCTATCGCTGGCCGATCACCATGACGATGTCGATCCTGCACCGCGTGACCGGCGGGGCTCTCTATGTCGGTACCTTGCTGCTCGCCTGGTGGCTTTTGGCTGCGGCGACCAGCCCGTCGGCCTTCGCCTGGATGCAGTGGTTCATCGGCAGTCCGCTCGGCCTCCTCATCCTGTTCGGTTATACTTGGGCTCTGATGCATCACATGCTCGGCGGCATCCGGCATTTCATTTGGGACTTCGGGCATGGCCTCGGGCCGGGCGAACGCAACGTCTATGCCTGGGCCAATGTGATTGGATCGGTGGCGCTCACGGTGCTGATCTGGATCGTCGGCCTGCTGGCCTTCAGCAGCGCCAACTGAGGACCCGACATGAGCAAGAGCCTCAAGACCCCTCTCGGCCGCGTGCGCGGCCTCGGTTCGGCCAGGTCCGGTACCCATCATTTCTGGCTGCAGCGCCTGACCGGCGCCGCCATGGTGCCGCTCACCATCGCTTTCGTGCTGACGGTGATCTGCCTTGCCGGCGCCAGCCAGGCCACGGCGATCGCCACCTTGTCCTCGCCGCTCGTCGCCATCCTGCTGTTCCTGTTCATCATCGCCGGTATCGTCCATATGCGGGCCGGCATGCAGGTGATCATCGAGGACTATGTCGAGACGGAAAGCCTGAAGATCCTGGCAGTACTCGCCAACACCTTCTTCTCGCTCCTGGTAGGGGCTGCTTGCCTCTACGCGCTGCTGAAATTGAATTTCGGGATGTAAGCCATGGCCGAAGGCACCGTTACCACCCCCTCCGCCCTGGGCACTGCCTATCCCATCACCGATCACACCTATGACGTCGTGGTTGTGGGCGCCGGTGGCGCGGGCTTGCGCGCCGTGGTCGGCTGTTCCGAAGCGGGGCTGCGCACCGCCTGCATCACCAAGGTCTTCCCGACGCGGTCCCACACCGTGGCCGCACAGGGCGGCATCGCCGCCTCGCTCGGCAATATGGGTCGCGACGACTGGCGCTTCCACATGTACGACACCGTCAAGGGTTCGGACTGGCTCGGCGATCAGGACGCCATCGAATATCTGGTGCGCAACGCGCCCGCCGCCGTCTACGAGCTTGAGCATTGGGGCGTGCCCTTCTCGCGCACCGAGGACGGCCGCATCTACCAGCGCCCCTTCGGCGGCATGACCACCGATTTCGGCAAGGGCATCGCCCAGCGCACCTGCGCCGCCGCCGATCGCACCGGCCACGCCATGCTGCACACGCTCTACGGCGCGGCGCTCAAGCACCAGGCCGAGTTCTTCGTCGAATATTTCGCCATCGACCTGATCATGGATGAGGATGGCCAGTGCCGCGGCATCGTGGCCCTGAAGATGGACGACGGTACCATCCATCGCTTCCGCGCCCATCGCACCATCCTGGCGACAGGTGGCTATGGTCGCGCCTATTTCACCGCGACCTCGGCCCATACCTGCACCGGCGACGGCAACGCCATGGTGCTCAGGGCCGGCCTGCCGCTGCAGGACATGGAATTCGTGCAGTTCCATCCCACTGGCATTTATGGCGCCGGCTGCCTGATCACCGAAGGCGCCCGCGGCGAGGGCGGCTACCTCACCAATTCGGAAGGCGAGCGCTTCATGGAGCGCTATGCCCCCTCGGTGAAGGACCTTGCCCCGCGTGACATGGTCTCGCGCGCCATGACCATGGAAATCCGCGAAGGCCGGGGCGTCGGCAAGCGCAAGGATCACATTTTCCTGCATCTCGACCACCTCGATCCCAAGATCCTGGCCGAGCGCCTGCCGGGCATCTCCGAATCGGCCCGCATTTTCGCCGGCGTCGATCTCACCAAGGAGCCGATCCCGGTGCTGCCGACGGTGCATTACAACATGGGCGGCATCCCCACCAATTATCACGGCGAAGTGTTCACCAAGAAAGGCAACGACCCGGATGCGATCGTCCCCGGCCTGATGGCCCTGGGTGAAGCAGCCTGCGTCTCCGTGCACGGCGCCAACCGCCTCGGCTCCAACTCGCTGATCGACCTCGTGGTGTTCGGCCGCGCGGCGGGCCTGCGTTGCGCCGAAATGATCAAGCCCGGCGAGAAGCATGCCGACCTGCCGGCCGATTCGGCCGAGAAGGCGCTCTCACGCCTCGATCGCCTGCGCTACGCCAAGGGATCGACGCCCACCGCCGAACTCCGCCTTTCCATGCAGCATGTGATGCAGAGCGACTGCGCCGTCTACCGCACGAGCGCCTCGCTCGCCGAAGGCAAGCAGAAGATCCATCAGGTCTGGGGCAGTGCCGATGACGTGCGCGTCACCGACCGCTCGCTGATCTGGAACTCGGACCTGATCGAAACCCTGGAATTCGACAATCTGATCAGCCAGGCCGTGGTCACCATGGACGGCGCAGAGAATCGCAAGGAAAGCCGCGGCGCCCACGCCCATGAGGATTTCCCCAACCGCGACGACCAGAACTGGATGAAGCACACGCTGGCCTGGGCAGACACCGAGAAGAAGTCCGTCACGATCGATTACCGGCCCGTTCACACCTACACCATGTCGAACGACGTCCAGTATATCGAGCCGAAGGCACGCGTTTATTGAGAAAGGTGGCTCGCTGACGCGAGCAGCCGCCGACCCGACATCAACAGACCTATCCGGGCGCCTTCCGCGATCCACGAGAGACTCGAAAATGGTTCAGCTCACACTTCCCAAGAACTCCCGCATCGTCAGCGGCAAGGTCTGGCCGAAGCCGGAGAGCCAGAAGAATCTGCGCGAGTTCAAGATCTACCGCTACGATCCGGACGGTGAGTCGAACCCGCGCACCGATACCTATTTCGTCGATCTCGACGATTGCGGCCCGATGGTGTTGGACGCCATCATCTGGATCAAGAACACCATCGATCCGACGCTGACCTTCCGCCGCTCCTGCCGCGAAGGCATCTGCGGCTCCTGCGCCATGAACATCGACGGGGCCAACACGCTGGCCTGCACCAAGGCGATGGACGACATCAAGGGCGTGATCAAGATCTATCCGCTGCCGCATATGCCGGTGGTGAAGGATCTGGTGCCCGACCTTACCCGCTTCTATGCCCAGCACGCCTCGGTCGAGCCCTGGCTGAAGACCGACACGCCGATGCCGGAAAAGGAATGGCGGCAGTCGCATGGTGACCGCGAGAAGCTCGATGGCCTCTATGAATGCATCCTGTGCGCCTGCTGCTCCACCTCCTGCCCGAGCTACTGGTGGAACGGCGACCGCTATCTCGGCCCCGCCGCCCTGCTGCAGGCCTATCGCTGGCTGATCGACAGCCGCGACGAGCGCACCGGCGATCGGCTGGATGAGCTGGAGGACCCCTTCAAGCTCTATCGCTGCCACACCATCATGAACTGCGCGCAGACCTGCCCCAAGGGTCTGAATCCAGCCAAGGCGATCGCCGAGATCAAGAAGATGATGGTGGCAAGGCAGGTGTGAGGGCGGGGGTGTCACCCGCGCCAGGATTGTATCCTGCACAATCTGCGGCGTTTTCAGGATTTCGGCATTCCAGAAACGCACGATGGTGAAGCCTTGTGCTTCCAGCCAGCGATCTCACTCCTGATCATGCGTGCTTTCGGCATGTTGCGAACCATCGGCCTCGACGATCAGCCTGCATTCGAAACAGACGAAATCGACGATGTATTTTCCGATTGGCGCCTGCCGGCGAAACTTCAGGTGGGATAACCGGCGACCACGCAATAACCGCCAAAGCCTGGCTTCCGCGTCGGTCGATTCAGCTCGCATTGAACGGGCGAAGCCACGTTGGTCCTGCTTCACGACGTTAAAAAAGGGGTAGCGAATTATTCCCCTCATCCCCCTGCCGGGACCTTCTCCCGCATGGGGAGAAGGGATTTCATCAAATTCGCGACGCGGCTACCGCACCGGGCCGGTGACGTCCACGTCTTCCACCGGAGGCTGCTTGCCGAGTTCATTGCGGTCAAGCCGGGGCGAGGCCGCGGCTGGAACGGTGGCGGGCGCGTGGAGCGTGAGCTTAGGCAGTTCGAGATTGCTGTCGACGCGGCCAATCGGAGCGGCCGACGATGTCATCGTCGACAGGGCGACCAGCACTGCAACGGCGCTCGGGGCAGCCATGGGTTCTCTCCGGGACGTGTGACGTTCAGGCCACACCTTGGCGAAATTGATTTAAGCAAGCCTTAAGATCATCGAGCCTATCAAAGATTCGACACAGAACCAGCTCAACAGGGCAGTGTGGCCTCGCGGTCCAATTTCCCCTACGGCACGCGAGATTGTTTGCCCGATTTATCGCATGCGGCGTTGCGCTTCTTGCTGTCGCCGTGCGCCTCGATCTGTTATGGGCAGTACCTGATAAACTCTGACTGGGACCGGATGGACCGATGAGATTTTCCGCGCTGGCAATTCTACCTTGTGCCCTGCTGCTGGCGTCCTGCGCGTCGTCATCCCGCCTTGGCGACGCCTTCGATTTCGGCAGTTCGCGCCGCCCCCCGCCCGATGCCGGTCGCCCTGTGCCGGCGCCAGAGCCGCTGATGGCGGCACCGACAGAGGACGTGACCTCCCAGCCCCTGCCGCCCGCCGGCGGCGAGGCGACGCCGGGTGGCACGGCCGCTGCCCCCTCCACCTCGCTCGCGCCGCCGAGCAACCAGGTCGCGGCCCTGCCGACCACGCCGCGGGCGCCGTCCACCGGCGGCATCTCCGGGAGTTGGAAGATTTCCGATGCGGCGCGCGGCAGTTGCAACATCTCGCTGACGCGCCAGGCCCTGCTCGACGTCTACCGTGCCTCTCCGTCCGGCTGCCAGGCCGGATCGCTCGCCAAGGTCAATGCCTGGCAGCAGCGTGGCCAGGAGATCGATCTGCTTGAGCCGGGCGGCCGCACCGCCGTGCGTCTGTTCCCGACGGGCGACGGCGCCTATGAGGGCGCGGCCACGCTGTCGGGCGCCAAGATCCGGATGACCCGGTAGAGGGTGGCTTCCGACGGGAATATCGTGAGGGCAGGCTTCGGCCTGCCCTTTTTTTTCCAAATCGATGAACAGAAAACAAACAGGCGGCCGATGCGATGGGCCCGCCAGGCTCATCCCTGTGCGGGCGCCCGGCCATAGGGATGGATCAGCGTGTCGTGCTCGGTGACGAAATAACGCCGGGCCACGTCCCAATAGCCGTTATAGACCAGACCGCCATTCTCACGAATCACCCGCTCGCGGTTAGCGCGGTACCAGGCCGGGATTTCGTACCAGGGCATCATCGGATTGTCGTGATGCACGACATGCAGGTTGTTGTAGAGGAAGAGCAGGCCTAGCACCGGCGCGTTCTCGACGATGGCCGTGCGCTCCTCCACGTCGTTCTCCGCGCGGTGCTCGGCGAAGGAACGCACCAGCATCAGCGCCGTGCCGGGGTAGACGATCGCCACAAAATACACGAGCGGATTGAGACCGCACACCAGCACGAGCCAGGCCAGCACCACCAGGAGCTGCAGGGCGTGGCTGGTCCAGATGCGGCGATGCATCGGCTCATTGCGCCACACGGCACGGGCTTCGCGGAACAGGAAGGTCGACATTGCCCGCGCCGGCCCGATGATCATCCGGCCAAGGAAGGTGGCGTTGGCGCGGATCGTCCAGGCATGGAAGCGGCCAAGCCGATCCCATTGCTCCTGTGTCCAGTAGTGCGATTCCGGATCGTCGAGCGGGTCGGTCAGCCGTTCGTCGCGGTGATGCAGCAGGTGACTGATGCGATAGGATTCATAGGGCAGCCATAAGAGCAGCGGCCAGCAGCCGATCCAGCGATTGAGCGTCCGGTTCGAGGTCGGATGCCCGTGGATGATTTCATGCTGGAGGGAGGCATGCCAGGCGACCGTCCAGCCTCCGAGCGGAATCCAGAGCCAGAGCGGAATCGCGGCATGAAAATAGGTCAATACCCCCCAAAAGCTATAGATTAAAGCTGCAAGAGCGACGGTCGGCCACTCGACCGCCTTCCGTCTCCGTCGCGCCTGAATCTCAGCCTTATGCATTCAAATCACTCCATAATTACAGTGATGATGCGGCGAAAGCCTAAATCACACAAGGATTGTGTTGTCGCATAACATTGACATTTGTAGTTTAATAATCTCCTGTGTAGATTGTTTCATCATTCGTTGATAATTATAAACATTCAGGGCAGAAATGGCACACCCTACCGCGGCTCAGAGCTTTCGCGACCGGCTCGAACGGGTCATTGGCCAGACCGGCCTGAACCAGGCGGGCTTCGCCCGCCATGTCGGCATCGATCGCTCCACCCTGTCGCAATTGCTGTCGGCGGAGAATGACCGCCTGCCGCGGGCCGAGACTTTGGCGGCTATCGCCAAGGGCTGCCGCATCTCGATCGACTGGCTGCTCGGCCTCAGCCAGCGCGAGCAGATCGGCGCCGAGCTGGTTGAAGCGGTGTTGACCATCGAGACCCAGGCCCATGCCCCCTTCAACGAGCGCTTCCTGCGTTGGCATGCCGAGGCGGCGGGCCGCAAATTGCGCACCGTGCCGATGAGCTTTCCCGACTTCCTGAAGACGGACGAGGTCATGCAGTTCGAATATGCGGTGGCGCTCGGCCCAGATTCGAACCCGGCCCTGGCCGAGCGGCGGCGGTTGACCATCGCCGCCATCCGCGATGGCGGCGAGATGGAGGCCTGTGTCTCCGTCCAGGCGCTGGAACTCTTCGCCAAGGGCCAGGCCCAATGGGAGGGCTTCGATAGCGCTGCCCGGAAGACCCAGTTCCACACCATGGCCAACCTGGTGGACGAACTCTATCCGACGCTGCGGCTCAATCTGTACGATCTTAGGCACACCTATTCGGCGCCCTTCACCATCTTCGGCAATTCCCGCGCCGCGGTCTATCTAGGACCGACCTACCTTGTCCTCAATGCCAGCGAACATATCCGCCTGCTGACACGCCGCTTCGATGACATCGTGCGCACCGCCACCGTGCAACCCCATGTCGCGGCCGCCTATCTGCGCGATCTCGGCGCCTCTCTCGACTGAGCAGGATCGGCACGGCGCGCGACCGGAACGCTCCAGCTCCACGCCTTGATGCGGCGCTGTTCAACAAGGAAAGTCCTGATTTGTCATAGCTTGGCTTGTTCCGGCTGTAACAAGGCTCACGCAAACTCGGATGAAGTTTAGGTGCGCCGTTCTCCATGCAAGATGAACGCCACGTGAACGAGCGCTTGCATCGTTGTTCACACAGTTCCGGTTATGGTGCCCGCAGATCTGGTCTGGAGAAGCTTCATGCCCTGCCGAACCCTTATCGGGGTGATTGCCGGTCTGGCCCTCCTGACCCTGGGCTTTCAGACCGATGTGAATGCCGCCTTCGCGCAAAACTCGTTGAATAATTACGCCCAGACGCCGCAGCAGGCACCGACGCTGGGAGCCAATCGAGGTCTTCCGCAGGCACCGAACGAGGTCGGCCGGGGGCCGGACGAGGCAGGGAATCCACGCCTGCTGCCGCCACGCGCCATCATTTCCAGCCTGGCCGGCCGGGGATACCGCAACGTCGTCATCAAACGCGTGCGGGGCGACAGCTACATCGCCGAAGCGGAGGGCTCGGAGGGCGGGCGCGTCCTCATCGTCATCGACGGCCATACCACCGAAATTACGGGACTGCGGCAATTGGGCTGGGCCCGGCCTCCCCGCCAATGGGACAATGACAGTTGGGTCCCGCCGCGTCCCTGGAGTGGTCCACGCTGGTAGGCTCGAGCCGAAACTCGATAGCTCGGCGTGCTCCGGAGCAGTCCGGCAGCCCGCCTGCGCTCCCGGCGCGGGCGGGCTCGTTATTTGACGCTGCCACCACAAAAGATGCTGGCGCAAATTACGGTCTCTGCGAGCGGCAATTCTCTCCAATTTTCGTTTCGACGCATTTTCTTGATCGAAAAGTCTGCCGACTTTTCTGGAAAATGCGTTAAGGAGCAGGTCATGCTCCAGCCCACCAGCGCGATGCGCCTTCACGGCAGCCCCGAGAATCCCTGTCCCGATGGCGCCATCCTCGAAGCGCTCACCACCCGGGACGGGATCAGCCTGCGCACGGTGCGCTGGCCTTCGCTGTCGCCGCATCCCAAGGGAACCGTCTGCCTGTTTCAGGGACGGTCGGAGTTCATCGAGAAATATTTCGAGGTGATCCGCGAATTGCGGGCCCGGGGCTTTGCCGTGGCAACCCTGGACTGGCGGGGGCAAGGCGGATCCGACCGCCTGCTGCGCGACGGGCGCCTAGGCCATATCGATGATTTCGCCGATTTCGGGCCAGATCTCGACGCCTTCATGCGCAAGATCGCACTGCCCGAATGCCCCGGCCCGTTCTACGCGCTGGCCCACTCGATGGGGGGCGCCATCCTGTTCGCCAATATGCCGCCCGGCTCGATCTGGTTCGACCGCCTCGTCGTCACCGCGCCCATGATCGAGATTGGCCGCAAGCCCCCAGGTGCCCGCTGGCTTGCACGTTTCCTCGGCGGGATCGGCCTGGGACGGCTGATCGTGCCGGGCTGGTCGACCCGCCCGGTCGGGCTCAAGCCTTTTGACGGCAATCCGGTGACTTCGGACAAGGCTCGCTATGAACGCGCCGCCCAAATCGCCCGCGACGCCCCTGAGCTTGCCATCGGCGGGCCGACGATCGGCTGGGTGCGCGCCGCTTTCCGGGTAATGGACCGGCTCGCCGATCCGCGTTTCGGGGCGGATTGGCGGATCCCTACCCTGATCATGCTGGCGGGCGACGACCATGTCGTCTCCTCGCCGGCAGCCCAGCATTTCGCCTCCAAGCTCTACGCCACCCGGACGTTGACCCTGCCCGGCTCGCGCCACGAGATCACCCAGGAGCGCGACGCCATCCGCGAAGCCTTCTGGGCCGCCTTCGACGCCTTCATTCCGGGCACTCAGGTGTGAGTCCTGGGAGCGCGGACACCTGTCCGCTCTTCTCCTGGCCGCAAATGCGGACATCGCCCCATGAACTTCATGGAGCTGTGATGTCCGCTCTGCGGGGCCGTCAGCCGGCCTGCAACAGGGAGAGCGCCGCCGCATGCACGCGAGCATCGCCCGCCGCGACGATCCGTCCGCCCGCCTGGGCAGGACCGCCGTCCCAGGTGGTGATGACGCCGCCGGCGCCTTCCACGATCGGGATCAGGGCCGTGATGTCATAGGGCTGCAGATTGGCCTCGATCACCAGATCGACCAGGCCCATCGCCAGCATGGCATAGGCGTAGCAATCGCCGCCATAGCGCGAGAGCTTCACCTTCTCTTCCACCACCGAGAACAACGCCCGATCGGGCTCGGCCATCAGGCGGGGACTGGTGGTGTAGAGCACGGCGTCGGCGAGGCCCGCGCAGGAGCGGGTGCGCATGGTGCGCTCGCCGCCCGGGCCGCGATATCGAGCCGAGCCGCCATCGCCCGAAAAGCGCTCGCGCGTGAAGGGCTGATGCATCATGCCGTAGCAGGGCTGGCCGTTGCGCAGCAGGCCGATCAGCGTGCCCCAGCCGACCATGCCGGAGATGAAGGATTTGGTGCCGTCGATCGGATCGAGCACCCAGACGAACTCGGCATCGAGGCGCTCGGAGCCATATTCCTCACCCATCACGCCATGGCTGGGAAACATCGCCCGGATCTTCTGGCGAATCACCGCCTCGGCGCCACGGTCCGCCTCGGTGACGGGATCGAAACTGCCGCCGCCGGACTTGTCTTCCGCCGCCAGGGCCGAACGGAAGAAAGGCAGGATCGTGGTGCCCGAAACATTGGCGAGTTCATCTACGAAGGCTTCGAAATCCACCGGTGCCATCTTTTTCTCCGCGCGGCCAGAGCGCTTGCTTGCGCCGGACTCCCTTAGAGTGTTTTGCGGCCCGGCGGAATCGCCGGGACTTGCAAAGGCACGTCAATGGGGAGCCGGAGCAAAGAGCGTTTCGATCTGAATGGGCCTTGCTCTAGAGTAGAACGTCGCCGGAGAAAACCGGTTTTTTACAGCATCGGGCCCGATTTCGGAATCGTGTCCGATGCTGTAAGTTCTTGCTATCACATCGTTTTTCCGAAAACCGGCACCCACTTTTCGAACGATACTCTCAAAATGAAAACCCCGCCTCTCGGCGGGGTTCCGGGGCCTCGCTGCCGACCGCTGATGCAGGCCGGTGCGAGGACGCTACCGTGAAATTCTGTTAGCGGCAGACGCGCACACGCTCGACGTGATAGCCGTAGTCGTACTGGTTCGGCACGCGCTGGCGCTCGAACCAGCAGCGGGGCTGCACATAGACCGGAGCGGGCTCTTCATAGTAGCCCTCGTCATAGTAGCGATCACGATTGGTCAGCGCACCGCCTAGGAGCAGGCCGCCAACGAGACCGGCCGCCGCACCGCCGGCAAAGGCGCCACCACGGCCGTAGCGAGCTTCGGCGGTGCCGGTCGTCGCCATCGAGGCACCGGCAACAGTGGCAACAACCAGGGCCGATGCGAGAATTTTCTTCAACATAATCAGTTCCTCACGTGGGGCGCTCCAGAAGCGCCACCATCGGTAGCTGCTTTGTGCCCTTGAACCTATGGGATGCATTTTAGGGGGTACAAGCTGAATGGACTATGAACGCTTCCGTCAGCTTTCGGACGGGTTTTGCGGGTCCAGCATGATGATGTCGACGGCCTGTCCCAGGCGTTCGCGGGCGATCTCTACCACATGGCGATGATGCGTAAACAGGATCTTCTGCAGCCCCGAGCCCTTGGCCGCCAACACCTGCAGCGCGGCGGCGACGCGCTCCTCATCGAAGGTCATCACCAAATCGTCGCCGATGAAGGGGGGCACCTCACGCCGCCCCGCCATGGCTTCGAGATGGGCAAGGCGAAGCGACAGATAGAGCTGATCCCGCGTGCCCTCGCTCAAGCCACCGATATCGGTGGTGCCGCCATCGGGCCGACGGGCGGCCAGGCGCAGCCTGTCGGCCTCGTCATAGAGCGTGGCGATACCGGAGAACCCGCCGGCGGTGATGGTAGCGAACAGGCCGCCGGCCCGCGCGATCAGCGGTCCCTGTTCGGAGCGTAGCTGGCGCTCCAGCCCCGCCTCCAGCAACAGGGAGGCCGTCTTCAGCACCAGATAGTCGCGGGTGATGCGGGCAAGGTCGGTGCGCGCGTCCTCCCGTGCCTGGGCCGCGCCGGCCGCGCCGGCTTCCCGCTCGATCGCCTCGCGCCGCCGCCGCAATTCCCCGAGGGCGAGGGCCGCCTGCTTGTCCGCTTCGATCAGGCCGTTGAGTTCGGCCTGCACGGCCTCGCTCTCGCCCGCGGCCTCGTCGATACCGATCTCGGCCGCTTCATGCCGCAACACTGCCTCCTCCAGGCCGTCGCCCTGTCCGCCCAGTTCGGCCCGCGCAGCGGCAAGCTCACGGCGGAGGCCGGCACGCAAGGCGAGGTCGGCGGCTAGCGCGGCAAGCGCGGCCGTCTCGCAGCCGGCCGTAGCGGCAAGGCCGGCCAAGGCATCGTCATGGCTACGCTGGGCCGCCTCGGCCTTGGTCAGCGCATCGCGATAGCGATCCAGGCTCTCCCGTGCAGTGCGACGACGGATCGCCGCGTCACGGGCCGCCGTCAGAGCCGTCATCAGGCCAAGAGCCGTCTCCGCCGGATCGCCGCTCGCCTCGGAGGGAAGCTTGTCGACCAGGCCCGCGGCGTGTTGCGCAAAGGTGGTCCGATCGTCGAGAATACTGGCGATCCGGTGATCGAGGCTGCCGAACTGGGCAAGCTTGCCCTGGACGGCGATCCAGAGTTCGCTCGCCTTGGCGGCCTCCTGGGGGCTCGCCTCGGGCGCCAGGCCGAGAACGGCGAGTGCGGCGGTCCAATCCGACTGGGTGGCGGCGCGCGCCGCCTCGGCCGCTTCCTGTGATTTTTCCGCCCGGGTCAGCTCGGCCTGGTTTGCTGCGAGCTGGTCGGCGAGTGAGCGGGCCTCGCGAGCCCCGAGTTCGAGTGCGGCAAGACCGTCCTCGATCAGCCGAATCAGGCTGGGCAGGCTCTGCGCCGGTGCGCCCGCAATGCCGATCTCGGCGGCGAGAGCCTCGAGCCCTGGCCGCTCACCGGCCAGACGCCGCCGGCTCCGCTCGATCCTGAGTTCGAGCTCCTGCAGTGCCTGGCGTTCCTCGCGCAGCCTTGCGAGCTCGGCCAGAAAGCGACGCATCACCGCCGGCGCCTCCGTCTTGCAGCCGAGCGACGCGAACAGCGCCTGCCAGGCCTGCCCCACCTTCTCGCTTTCCTGCAGACGCGCCGCGATCCCCACCTCAGCCCGCGCAAGGGCCGCGGCATCCCTGGCTCGCGTCCGGCGCGCCACTTCACGGCGAGCCAGATGCTCGGCCTGTGCCAGCCTGCGGTCAGCGAGTTGATCCACGGCGCCGACGATCTTGCGATAGGCCTTCGCCACAGCCTGCGAGGGCTCGGCGATTACAGCGTCGAACAAGGCATCGCGTTCCGACCGTTCGCGGGCCAGCAAGGCATCGTCGATCAGCCCGTCCTCGCCCCCGGTTTCGGCCAGGAGAGCGTCGGCTTCCGCTAGGGCTTCCCGCACCCGCCTGACTTCGGTTTCCTGCTCCCGGGCTGTGCTCTCCAGCGCCGCTAACGCCTGCTCGGCCTGGGTAATCTCTGCCTCGGACGGCTCGCGCCAGGCCCAGAGCCTGGGCTCATCAGCCACCGCCGGCGACAGCCGCGCCAGCCTGTCCTGCTGCAGCGCCCGGCGACGGGCCAATTCGCCTTCCTGCTCTTCGAGGGCGCCGGCTTCCGCCAGGGCCGGCTGCATGGCCTTCAGGCGTTGGCGCAGGGGGCCGGGATCGGAGCCCGCCCGGACGGAGGCCGTCTTGCGTTTCAGCCCGTCGATCGCTTCGCGCGCCCGCTCGGCGGCGCGCCGGCTTTCGCCGCCTTCGCGCTCGATCTCGCGCCGGCGCTCGGCCAGCACTCGGATGCGTTCGAGGGCGAGATCGTCCGGGCTCAACGCCGAGAGGGCAGCCCGGTCCTTCTGGCCGAGCCGCCGGGCCAGGTCGTCGAGGTCATCAGCGATTTGCCGCGCTTCCGCCTCCCGCCGCGGCAGATCCTGCATCGCCTTGGCCAGGGCGGCGCGCTCCTCATTGAGGGCCGTAATCGCCTCTCCCGCCGCCAGCAAATCATCATCGACGGCGATCGCGGCCAGGGCCCGCTCGGTATCACCAATCTCGCGCGCCAGGCGGGCCATGGCCTCGCGTCCGTTCTCGGCCCGGACCAGCGCCGCCTCGATCTCGGCGGCGAAGCCGTCGGGCAGATCCGGCCGGGTATCGAGAGCAGCCAGGGCCGCCTCGGCCTTGCCCATGCGCGCGAGCAAGGGGGCGACACGGCGGACGCGGTCGATACGGGCACGCCGGATTCCGGCCTGGCGCAATTGCTCGGCCAGGGTGCGGGCTCGCGCCTCACCGGCTTCGATCTCACCTTCGAGACTGCGCACGTCGTCGGCCCGCAGAGACTGCTCGCTCAGCGCCCGGCGGGCCTGATCGTACCGCTCCTGCGCCTCATAGAAGGCACGCTTGTTCGACTTGCGGGCTCCGAACAGCCCATCCGCCTCACCCTCCAGCCCGGCGCGAACCGAAACCAGGGTCTTCAGGCCGGAGGCCGCTGCAAACAGGCTTTCGCCCACCTCGCCCTCGGCCGCTAGCATCTGGCGGGCGCCCTCGCGCAGGCCGGCTTGGTCGAGCCCGAAGGCAGCCAGGAAGACCTCCCGCGAAATGCCGCTCAACAACTGTTCGAGCAACCCGTCGTCGAGCGGCGTGTCCTCGGCATCGGTGAGGGAATTCTTCAGCCGCTTGCGTCGCCAAAACCGCAAGGGTTCGCCATCAGCCCGTTGCAGCTCGGCGCCGACCTTCAAATCCTCGTAGCGATGCCTGAAATTGGCGGGGCTGCGCGGCTCGAAACCATAGAGCAGGTCGGTGATCGCCGACAGGGCCGAACTCTTGCCCGCCTCGTTCGGGCCATAGACGATGTGCAGATCGGCATCGGGACGAAAATCGAGACGCGTCCCGGTAAAGGGACCATAGCGATCGAGATCGAGGCGGGTGAGCTTCATGCCGCCTCTCCGGCACCGGCCTTGCCGCCCCGGCGCAGGCGCGCCAAGGCGACGGCGCGTGCCTCTTCCACCAGAGCCGTCCCGATCTCCTCGCCGCGCACGGCCTGGCGCACCTCGTCCGGCAATTTGGCCAGGATCTCCTCGACGACACCTGCAAAAGCCTCAGCGAAATCCGACTCGGCTTCGAGCCCGGCCAACAGGCCTTGCGGATCGGCAAAGCCGACAGTCTCGTCCATCGCGATCTGCGGCATCGTAGTCGAGAGTTCGATGCGCTCGATATAGAGGCGCTCGCTAACCCGATCGGCGGCGGCCTGGATCTCGGCTCGCAAATGCTGGCTGTCGGCGGCAAGTCCGTCATGAACAGGCGTTTCACCCGTCAGCGTCAGGCGCAGCGCCAGCGGGCGTTCGCCCGCTGCGGTAATTTCCTCCCGCAGGGCGGGCTCGACCCGTGCCAGCACCTCGGCGAGCGTCGTCGCCTCGTCGATCGCGATGCGGCGATGGCCCCAGCGCGCCTTGTCGAGCACCAGGGGGATGAGCGAAGCGACGGCGCCATCCTCGACCTCCACCAGCATGGCGCCTTTCGGCCCGCTTTCCCGCACATGACGGCCCTGGAGATTGCCAGGGAAGACGATAGGGGGATCGGTGGCGACGATTTCGGCCGCATGGATATGACCGAGGGCCCAGTAGTCGTAGTTGCGAGCCTTGAGATCGGCCAGGCTGCAGGGCGCATAGGAGGCGTGGCCAGCTCGGCCGTCGAGCGAGGTATGCAGAAGGCCGAGATTGAACCAGCCAGGCCGCGCAGGTGGAAAATCGCGCACGATATTATCGCTCAAGGAGCGCTCCGCGAAGCTGCGCCCATGCAGCGCGACTCTTAGCTCGGGCAGCTCCATGGTTTCGGCCTTGCGGGTGCTGAAGGAATGCACCAGGGGCGGCAACGTCACCTTGCGCGAGATCTGGCTTTCCGCGTCGTGATTGCCCTGGATCAGGTAGGTGCGAATGCCGGCCCGCGACAGACGCGCGAGCTGGCCGGCAAAGAACAGGCCGGTGTGGTAATCGCGCCAGTCGCCGTCATAGACGTCCCCCGAGATCACCAGAAAGGCCGCCTTGCGGGCCAGCACGTCGTCGATCAAGGCTTCGAACGCCTCGCGCGTCGCCCGAGCGAACAGTGCCGCCAGCTCGGGCTGGCGAGCCGTCAAGCCATGCATGGGGCTGTCGAGATGCAGATCGGCGGCGTGGACGAAGCGAAAGCGCATGAGCGCTTGTAGGATCGTTTCAGCCGCTTTGTCGAGGCAGCCCGCCTGGGCCCTCAGGCACCCTCAGTCGAACAGCGGGCCGAGATAGTCCTTCTTGCTGAGCTCAACGCCATTGGCACGCAAGATGGCGTAGGCCGTGGAGGCGTGGAAATAGAAGTTCGGCAGGGCATAGAAGTTGAGATAATCGTCCGGCTTCAGGTCGCGCTGTGTGCCGGCGATCTTCAGGCTGATCGTGCGCCCGCCGCCGGCCTCAACATCGGCCTGGGGGACGGAGCGGATGAATTCCAGCGTCCTTGCGATGCGCGAACGCAATTCGGCGAAGTCCTTCTCGTCATCGTTGAATTTCGGCGCCTCGACGCCGGAAAGCCGCGCCACGCACAACTTGGCGAAATCGCAGCTCGTGCTGACCTGCCGCGAAAGCGGCAGCATGTCGGCGGTGAGCCTGAGCCCGCACATCACCGCGGGATCGACCTTCTTGGCTTCGGCAAAGGCTGCTGCCTTGTCGAGAACCCCCGAGATAGCCCCCAGAGCGTGCACGAAAACCGGCACGGTGGCCTGGTAATATGAGAGCGACATGATTTCCTCCGCATCCGTCCAAAGCGTTTTGCGATTTGTTGGAATCACCAGGAATCGCAAAGACGCGTCGAAACAAAGAGTTGGAGCAAAGAAGCGTCTACGCCTAGACGTGCTTTGCTCTGGGTGTGGCCGGCCCCTTGTACTCGGCCGAGCCCGCCAAAGCTATGGTCCTTCGACCTCACGCCCCGAAGATCGACCAGCCCATGCGGCGAGTGAGGGCCTCCAGGGCGATGCGGCCGAGATGGGAATTGCCGTTGGCGTCGAGGCCTGGCGCCCAGACCGCGATCGAAGCCTTGCCGGGGGCCACGGCGAGGATGCCGCCGCCCACGCCGCTCTTGCCGGGCAGGCCGACGCGATAAGCAAATTCGCCCGAGCCATCATAATGGCCACAGGTCAGCATGATCGCATTGATGCGGTGGGCACGCTCGGCCTGGACCACACGGTGGCCGGTGGAAGGATTGCGGCCCTGCCAGGCGAGGAATCGCCCCGCCATCGCCAGTTGCCGGCAGGACATCGCGATGGCGCAATGATGGAAATAGACACCGAGCGTGTAGTCGACCGGATTGTCGAGCACGCCGAAGGATTTCATATAGTTCGCCAGGGCGGCGTTACGGAAGCCTGTGCGCTGTTCGGAGGCGGCCACCGCCTCGTCGATGGCGATCGAGGGATCGTCGGCGAGGAAGCGCATGAAATGCAGGATCTCGCCCAGGGCCTCGCGCGGCTGGTGGCCTGAGAGGATCAAATCGGTGACGGCGATGGCGCCGGCATTGATGAAGGGGTTGCGCGGAATGCCCCTCTCGTTCTCGAGCTGCACGATCGAGTTGAAGGCGCTGCCGGATGGCTCGCGTCCCACCCGGCGCCATAGCCGATCGCCGGCCTTGCCGAGGGCGAGGGTCAGGGTGAAGACCTTGGAGATGCTCTGGATCGAGAAAGCCATATCAGCATCGCCGCCGACATGCGCATTGCCGTCGGCATCGATGACGGCAATGCCGAAATGTTTGGGGTCGACGCGGGCAAGCTCAGGAATATAGGTCGCCACCTCGCCCCGGTCGCTGTAACAGGCCATCTCCTCGGCGATTTCGGTGACGATCTCATCAAGCTGGGGCAAGGCGGGTCTCGGGTTTCGATGGCGGTATCCTCCCTTACCGCAAATCGGCAGCGGTTTGGAAAGAGGTGACCTTTTTTGGTGGGGTGGTGTTTCATCCCTCATCCCCCTGCCGGGACCCAAGGCACTTTCATGGAAAGTGCCAGGTCCCGCACGGGGAGAAGGGTTTTTTGTGGGAGAGGTCGAGTTTGACTGAGCAGTTCCATGGTGCATCATACCGAGCCCGAATAGATCCCTTCTCCCCCTGCGGGAGAAGGTGGCGGCAGCCGGATGAGGGGTGAAACGCCGCCTTTCCTTGACTCCTGCGCCCGTATCCCCTATGTCCCGCATCGTTCTTACACAGTAAGACGCTCTTCCTGCCGACCATCCCGAGAGGATGGAGGCCAACGCCCGTCAGCGCGATGCGCCCACGGGCGTGTTTTGCGTTGTGCGTCTTGCCTTGAAAGACGATGGCTCCGATATCCGCATCGAAGCCAAACAGGAAAAGACGAATGTTCGATGGTCTCTCCGCACGTCTGTCCGACGTGCTCGACAAGCTCACCCGGCGTGGCGCCCTTACCGAGGCGGATGTCGGCGAAGCCATGCGCGAGATCCGCCGTGCGCTGATCGAGGCGGACGTCGCGCTCGACGTCGTGCGCTCCTTCATCGACAAGGTCCGCGCCCGCGCCGTCGGCGCCGAGGTGCTGAAGTCGGTGACTCCGGGACAGATGGTCGTCAAGATCGTCAACGACGTGCTGATCGAGACCCTCGGCGGCGACGGCCAGGCCATCGACCTGCAGGCTGTACCGCCGGTGCCGATCCTGATGGTCGGCCTGCAAGGCTCCGGCAAAACCACCACCACCGCCAAGATCGCCAAGCGCCTGACCGACCGGTTCGGCAAGAAGGTGCTGCTGGCCTCGCTCGATACCCGCCGTCCCGCCGCCATGGAGCAGCTTGCCGTGCTCGGCAAGCAGGTCGGCGTCGCCGTGCTGCCGATCGTCGCGGGCCAGTCCGCCGTGCAGATCGCCAAGCGCGCCATGGATGCCGCCCGCTTCGGCGGCTATGACGTCGTCATGCTCGACACCGCCGGCCGCACCACGGTCGACGAGGCCCTGATGGCCGAGGCCGCCGAGGTCAAGGCCGCCACCGAGCCGCATGAAGTGCTGCTGGTCGCCGATGCCCTCACCGGCCAGGATGCCGTCAACACCGCGCGCGCCTTCGACGAACGCCTCGGCATTACCGGCATCGTGCTGACGCGCCTCGATGGTGATGGCCGCGGCGGCGCCGCCCTCTCGATGCGTGCCGTCACCGGCAAGCCGATCAAGCTGGTCGGCACCGGCGAAAAGGTCGACGCACTCGACGACTTCCATCCCGCCCGCATCGCCAACCGCATCCTGGGCATGGGCGACATCGTCTCGCTGGTCGAGAAGGCCGCCGAGACGATCGACGCCGAAAAGGCCGCCAAGATCGCGGCCAAGATGCAGAAGGGTGCCTTCGATCTGGAGGATCTGCGCGACCAGCTGATCCAGATGGAGAAGATCGGCGGCATGTCCGGCGTGCTCGGCCTCCTGCCCGGCATGGGCAAGATCAAGGATCAGCTCGCCGGCGCCAATCTCGACGAGAAGGTGTTCAAGCGCCAGCGCGCCATCATCGACTCGATGACCCCCGAGGAGCGTCGCAAGCCGGAAATCCTCAAAGCCTCGCGCAAGCGTCGCATCGCCGCCGGCTCCGGCACCTCGCCCGAACAGATCAACCGCCTCCTGAAGATGCATATGCAGATGGCGGACATGATGAAGAAGATGGGCGGCGCCAAGAAGGGCGCGCTGGGCAAGATGGCCTCGATGTTCGGCCTGGGTGGCGGCATGCCGCAATTGCCGCCCGGCGCCATGGATGCCATCGCCAAGGGCCAGATGCCGCCGGGCATGCCCTCGGAAATGCCGAAACTGCCGCCCCAGATGCCGAATTTCGGCCCCGGTGGCCCCAAATTGCCAGGCTTCCCCGGGCTTGGCGGACCAAAATTGCCGGGCGGCCTGCCGCCGGGCTTCCCCTTCGGCGGCAAGAAGAAATAGCTGCCCGAAACCCCTTGAAGACCATCCTGCCCTTTAAGACACTTGCAAACGGAGTAACCCATGTCCCTCAAGATCCGTCTCGCCCGCCGCGGCGCCAAGAAGCGCCCGTTCTACGCGGTCGTCGTTGCCGATTCGCGCTCCCCGCGCGATGGCCGCTTCATCGAGAAGCTCGGCACCTATGACCCGATGATCGCCAAGGATTCGGGCAAGTCGCGCTGGACCGTCGATCTGGAGTCCGCCAAGGCCTGGATCGCCAAGGGCGCCCAGCCGACCGACCGCGTGCTGCGTCACTTCGCCGATGCCGGCCTGCTGGCCCGCGAAGCCCGCAACAACCCGGTCAAGGCCGTTCCCGGCAAGAAGGCGCAGGAACGCGTCGCCGAGAAGGCCAAGAAGGCCGAAGCTGCTGCAGCTGAAGCTGCCGAGTAAGCTCGACTAAGCAAGGACGAAGCGCGATTCCAGCGCATACAATTTGTGTGCGCGACCTCCCCACGAAGCTGGGGAAGGTGGGCTTGCGCAGCAAGCTCGGAAGGGGTGCAGCCAGAATAGAGCACATGAAACGGGACTTTGGGTCTGCGGTTCTCGTGCTCTATTCTGGCTGCACCCCCTCCGTCACGACTTCGTCGCGACACCTCCTCCAGCTTCGGGGGGAGGCTCCCGTGCCCTTTATTACAAGGTCCCCATGCCCCCTGCCTCGCAAAACCTCGTTGTCCTCGGCGTTTTCGGCGCAGCCCATGGCCTCAAGGGCGAGATCCGGCTGAAATCCTATACCGAGGAGCCGCTGGCCATCGCCAATTACGCGCCGCTCCTCACCAAATCAGGCCGCCAGATCAAGCTGGCCAGCCTGCGCCAGGCCAAGGATGTGCTGATCGCCCGGGTTGAAGGCGTCGGCGACCGCACCGCTGCCGAACAACTCGTCAATCTTCAGCTTTTCGTCGAGCGCGCCGTGCTGGGCACCCCCGAGGACGAAGACGAATTCTTCCACGCCGACCTTATCGGCCTTGTTGCGCGCGGCGAGGACGGCAGCAGGATCGGCACGGTCACAGGCCTGTTCGATTTCGGCGCCGGCGACATCATCGAGGTGACGCCCGATGGCGCCAAAGGGACGCAAGGCAGCGCCAAGGGGGCGCCAGACAGCGCCAAAGGAGCGCTTGGAGGGGCCAAGCCCCTGCTGCTGTCCTTCACCAAGGCCGTCGTACCCGAGGTCGACATCAAGGCCGGACATATTGTCGTCGTGCTGCCTGAGGAAACTGGCGCGGCCGATGAGGCCGAGGAGACAGGTGACGATGAGCGCTGATTCTATTTCCACCGGCAGCCTGCAAGGCGATTTCAGGCATTTGGCCGGCACGCCGGTCGCCGGCCTGATCTTCGACATGGACGGCACGCTGGTCGACAACATGCATGTGCACAATGATGCCTGGGAAGCCTGGCATCAGCACCATGGCCTGCCCTTCGATCGCGAGCGCTTCTTCCGCGACACCGCCGGCCGCGCCAATCGCGAAGTGGTTGGGATGGTCAAGCCCGACGCGAGCGAGCACGAGCTCGACACGCTGGGGCTGGAAAAGGAAGCGATCTACCGCGAGATCTATCGCAACCAGATGGTACCGATGCCAGGCTTGGCAGCTTTGATATCAGCCTGCGAGGCTCGCGGGCAGAAGATGTCGGTCGCCACCGCGGCCACGCCCGAAAATGCCGCTCTGGTGCTCGACGGCCTCGATTTGCGCCGCCATTTCGTCACCGTGGTCTCCCCTTCCATGGGCTATCGCGGCAAGCCCCATCCCGACCTCTTCCTTGCCGCCGCCGAGGCGATGGGCCTGGCACCCAGCCAATGCGTGGTGTTCGAGGACGCACCGCTTGGCATCGAGGCCGCCCGCAATGCCGGCATGCGCGCCGTGGGCGTGAAGACCATGCTCGACGATGCGGCGCTGGACGGCCCGAACACCGTGTTTTCGATCAAGGACTTCACGGATGAGAGGCTGAAGGGCCTCTTGGGTTTCTGAGCATTCGTCCCGTGTGGCGTGCCTCGATCCTCACCCTCTATCCGGAGATGTTCCCCGGGCCGCTCGGCGTCTCGTTGTCGGGCGAAGCCCTGGCCACCGGCACCTGGGCGCTGGAAACACGCAATATCCGCGATTTCGGCCAGGGCCGCCATCGCTCGGTCGACGACACGCCAGCCGGCGGCGGCCCGGGCATGGTCATCCGCGCCGACGTGCTGGCTGACGCCATCGATGCTCTCGGCGATGACGGTCGCCCGCGCCTGTTGATGTCGCCGCGCGGCCTGCCGCTGCAACAAGCCCATGTGCGGGCGCTGGCGGCGGGAGATGGCGCCGTGATCGTGTGCGGGCGCTTCGAAGGCGTCGACCAGCGCGTGATCGAGGCGCGCGGCCTCACCGAGGTTTCGATCGGCGACTATGTGCTGTCGGGCGGCGAGCTCGGCGCCATGGTGCTGATCGATGCCTGCGTCAGGCTGCTGCCCGGTGTGATGGGCGGCGCCACCTCCGGCGACGAGGAGAGCTTCGAGAACGGCCTGCTCGAATACCCGCATTACACCAGGCCCGCCCTCTTCGAGGATCGCGAAATCCCGGACATCCTGCGCTCGGGTCACCACAAGAACATCGCGGCCTGGCGGCGGGGCGAGGCGGAGGCACTGACGCGCGCGCGCCGGCCGGACCTGTGGGCGGCCTATGAGGCGCGACAGCCGCCGCCGAAAAAGAGGAAATAGATGCGCGGTCCCAGGGGTGACATCTCTTCACCGAATTCGGTGGACTCGCCTTCCGTAATGGCGTATTGGCACGCCTCCACTTAAAGCAAGAGCAAGATGCGTCCTTCGGGTACGCGCGGAGACATGATCATGAACCTGATTCAGACTATCGAGCAGGAAGAAGTTGCCCGCCTGTCGGCTGGCAAGGACATTCCTGAATTTCAGCCCGGCGACACGGTGATCGTGAACGTCAAGGTGAAGGAAGGCGAGCGCTCCCGCGTTCAGGCCTATGAAGGCGTCTGCATCGCCCGCAATGGCGGCGGCCTGCAGGAGAGCTTCACCGTCCGCAAGATTTCCTATGGCGAAGGTGTCGAGCGCGTGTTCCCGCTCTACTCGCCGATGATCGATTCCATCAAGCTGGTCCGCCGCGGCAAGGTCCGTCGCGCCAAGCTGTATTACCTGCGCGATCGCCGCGGCAAGTCTGCCCGCATCGCCGAGCGCGTCGATCACAAGAAGTAAGTTCGACGCATCTGACGGATTTCGACGCCGGCCTGGCAACGGGCCGGCGTTTTTGTTTTGTGCAAGAGCAACCCGGACGCATCCTGCCGAAAGTTGGACCCTCTTTGCGAGCGTGGCGAAGCAATCCAGACGTTCAAACATATCACTCGCGGCCTCTGGATTGCTTCGCTACGCCCGCAATGCTCCTCAGCCGACCGGTGCACTGCTATCCCTTTTTCTTCGACCACCACAGATCCGGGATGCCGCGGTCGTAGATTACGCCGGGATCGCCGTGCTCGAACTCGTCCCAATAGGCCAGCCAGTGGTTCGGGCGGGTCCACATCGGCACCCAATAATAGCCCGAGCGCAGCACGCGATCGAAAGCGCGGCACGCCGCGACGAGCGCGACCCGGCTGTTGGCGGCGACGATGGCATCGATCAGCGCGTCGATTGCCGGATCGGCAATGCCGGAAATGTTGGTCGAGCCAGGGATACCGGCCGTCCGGCTGGCGAAGGGCCCACGCATGTCTTCGCCCGGGGTCAGGCCGAAGGACGTGCGGCGGGAAATGATGTCATAGTCGAACGCATCGGTACGGCGCTGATATTGCGAGGAATCGACGGCGCGGAAACTCGCCGCGATGCCGAGCCGGCCCAGATTCTGGATGAAGGGGGCCGTGACCTTGTAGAGGAAGTCGCTCTCCTCCAGGAACTCGATGGTGAAGGCTTCGCCCTTGGCGTTCTTGAGAACGCGGTTGTCGAGGGTCCAGCCGGCGTCCGCGAGGAGCCCCAGCGCCGTTCGCAGATTGGCCCGATCGAAGCCGGTCCCGTCCGAGACCGGCGGCAGCAGGGCTTCGCCGAAGACGGCATCGGGCACCTTGCCGCGATGAGGTTCCAGCAGGGCGAGTTCATCCGGCCCGGGCTTGCCTTCGGCCTTCAGTGGCGAATTTTCGAAGATCGAGGCCGTGCGCCGGTAGGACGCGTACATCACGTTTCGGTTCACCCATTCGAAATCGAAGACGAAACCGAGAGCCTTACGCACGCGAGGATCGGAAAACTTGGCGCGCCGCGTGTTGAAGTGCCAACCCTGGGCGCCCGAGGGCGTGTGGTCGGGCACCGTTTCACGCCGGATGCGGCCGTCGCGCACAGGCGGAATATCATAGCCCTTGGCCCAGTTCTCGGAGCTCGGCTCCTCGCGGAAGCGGAAATTGCCGGCACCGAACGCAATGAAGGCCACCGAAGGATCGCGGTAATATTGCCAGGTCAGGCGATCGAAATTGTTGGTGCCGATCTGGGTCGGCAACCTCTCGCCCCACCAGTTCGGCACGCGTTCATAGCTGATCGCATCGCCTACATTGACCTTGCCCACCTTGTAGGGCCCGCTGCCGAGCGGTGCTTCCAGCGTGGACTTGACGAAATCGCGCTTGGACCACCAGGCTTTCGAAAAGATCGGCAGGGCGGCGACGATCAGGGGAAGCGAGCGCCCGCGCCCGGGCAGCAGCGTGACGCGCACCACGTCGGGAGCCTCCGCCACTGCCTCCTTGAAGAAGCGTAGCGGCTCGGCGATGAAGGGATGTCCCTTCTCCTTCAGAATGTTGAAGGACCAGGCACAGTCCTCCGCCGTCAGCGCGGAGCCGTCATGGAAGCTGAGGCCGGGGCGCAGGCGGAAGCGATAGCTCTGCCTGTCAGCCGAGACGGCCACCGATCGGGCGGCATAGCCATACATCGCATCCGGCTCGTCCACGGCCCGCGCCATCAGCGAGGCGAAGGTAAGGTCCATCCCCACCGCGCCCGTGC
Source organism: Labrys sp. F242 (assembly GCF_057813875.1). Classification (NCBI taxonomy): domain Bacteria; kingdom Pseudomonadati; phylum Pseudomonadota; class Alphaproteobacteria; order Hyphomicrobiales; family Xanthobacteraceae; genus Labrys; species Labrys sp. F242. Next base: position 653,705 of record NZ_JBVASG010000002.1, read on the forward strand.
CCTTCAGGACGTAGATGTGCAGGCTGTCGAACGAGTTGAAGGACTGGTTGTAGCCGGTCTGGTAGACCAGCTGCGAGAAGGCGCCGCCCTTGGGCGCGTCCGCGCGCGTATAGTCGAATTTCTTGAAATCAGGTCCGTATTTGAGATCGCCGAAGGTCGACAGGCCATGGCTCTCGACCTCCTGTCCCCGCGCGCCCACCGGCAGGAGCGCACAGGCTGCGCCGAGGAAGCCGGTCTTCAGGAGCATGCGGCGATCGAGTTCGGCCATGGGCGGGGTCCTTGCGGGGGGATAGACGGATAGTTCGGGTGCACGGGCATCTTGCCCGTTCTTCCTATCCTGCCAGTGCGGCGGTTCAAGAATGAGCAAGATGCCCGTGCACCCGCAACACGTCGACGCTACTTCGCCGCTCCGGTCTTGGCGGCAAGCGCCGGATCATACCACCAGACGGTGGGAAAGCCGCCGGTCGGGCTCTGCGTGGGCAGTACAGCCGGCTGGCCGAAGCGGTTCCAGCGCAAAGTGTGCCATACATCGTTGTACCACATCGGTACCACATAGTTTCCGGCGAGCAGCACCCGGTCCAGCGCCTTGGTGGTGGCGACCAGTTCGGCCCGGTCCTTGGCATAGACGATGCGCTCGGTCAGTACGTCCACCGCCGGATCCTTGATGCCGATGATGTTGCGCGAAGTCGGCTTGTCGGCGGCAGCCGAGCCCCAATAATCGCGCTGCTCATTGCCGGGCGACTGGGTCTGGCCCACGCCGAACAGGATCAAGTCGAAGTCGCGGTTGTTCTCGCGCTGGTTGAACTGGGTGTCGTCGACCACACGCACCGAGGCCTCGATGCCGATGCGCTTGAGATTCTCGACATAGGGCAAGGCGATCTTGGTGAACGTATCGCTGGAGAGCAGGATCTCTACCTTCATCACCTCGCCGTTCCTGGTGTTGGTGAGCTTGCGATCCTTAAACTCCCAGCCGGCCTCCTTCAGCAGGCCGATGGCTGCGCGGATATTGGCGCGCTGAGCTTCGTCGCTGCCATTGACGGGATTGGCATAGGGCGTGGTGAACACTTGCGGCGGCAGCTTGTCCTTGAGCGTTTCGAGGACGTCGCGCTCCTGGCCCTGCGGCAGCCCCGTGGAGGCGAGTTCGTCGAGACCGGCGAAATAGGAGCCGATGCGCTTGTACTGGTTGAAGAAGATCGTACGGTTCAACGTCTCGAAATCGAAGACCAGGTTGAAGGCCTTGCGCACCCTGACATCCTCGAACTTCGCCCGCCTCAGGTTGAAGGCAAAGGCCTGCATCCGGCCGGATGTGTTTGAGGGGAAATCCTGCTTGACGATGCGCCCTTCCGTCACCGCCGGGATGTTGTAGAGCGTCATCCAGTTGGCGATGACGTTCTCCAGGCGGAAGTCGTAGGAATCGCTCTTGAACAGTTCCGGAAGTTGCTGGGTGTTGGTGTAGTAGTCGTAGCGGATCTCGTCGAAATTATAGTGGCCCTTGGCGGTGGGCAGGTCGACACCCCACCAATCCTTGACCCGCTCATAGACGGCCCCGCGCCCGGCCTCGAAGCTCTTGAGACGGTAGGGGCCGGAGCCGAGCGGCGGCTCGAGCGTGGTGTTGGCGACGTTGCGCGGCTTGCCGTCGGGCCCGTTGGCCAGCCACCAATGTTTGGGCATGACATAGAGCTGGCCGAGGATCTGCGGCAGCTCGCGATTGCCCTTGGTCGAGAAGGAGAACGTCACCTGGTCGGGTGCGCTGACCTCGGCCTTGGTGACGTCGTGATAATATTGCGCGGTCTGCAGGTTGTTGGCCTTCTGCACCTCGAAGGACCAGACCACGTCCTCCGGCGTCAGCTTGGTGCCGTCGTTCCAGCGCGCCTTGGGGTTGATGCGGAAGGTCACCGAGGAGATGTCGTCGGGAAAGCGCACGGCATCGGCGATCTCGCCATATTCGGTGGACGCTTCGTCCTGCGCTGATGTCATCAGGTTCTGGTAGACATTGGTGATGCCGGCCTCGATGTTGCCCTTCACGGAGACGCCGTTGATAGCCATCAGCGCGATATTGAAATTGTCGAAGGTGCCGCTGATCGCCAGCCGCACCCGGCCGCCCTTGGGCGCATCGGGATTGACATAGTCGAAATGGTCGAAAGCTTGCCTGTGCTTGGGCTCGCCCAGCAGGGAGATGCCGATGCGCCAGGGTGGTGTCGTGCTCGCCGTCGCCCCGGCAGGCGCTTCGGCCGGTTTGGCGGCCTCCTCCGCCGAAGCCTGCCAGGGCGCGAAGACAGTCAGGCTCATGAGGACGGCAAAGGCGGCCGAGGCGAGAGGGGAACGGACGGGGTGCATGGGATCTCCGTTGGTTTCCCTCGCCATGGGCAGGGAGACGGGGGGCGGCCGGGGCGACGCCGCTCGATTGCAGCACGGCTTGCGGGCAGCGCCCGCCAGCCCGCGAGGATTAGGAGCCAATGCGGCGGAAATGCAGCTGATTCGGCAAGATGACATCGTGTTCACCTCGAGCAAAGCACGTTCACAGCTGAGCAGTCGTTTTGCTCCAGCTCCCCGTTTCCCAACCGATCCAGCGGATTGCCTGGGGCCTTTGCGCTTCCCCGCGATTGCACCAAATCGCGAGGCGTTTCCGCAGGAAAGCGCGTGCCAACGCGCCCGGCCGGGCTTATTCTGATTGGGCAGTCCTTGCGCCGGACGGCTGCGCCGGTTTTCGACGCCGAGCGGTACGGGCCGGCAAGAGGAACGATCCGGAGGCACCGCCATGCTGGGAGACAAGCTCGCCGTCGCCACTTTGCCCGTGCGCGATCTCGCCACGGCCCGGCGTTTCTACGAGGAGCTGGTGGGGCTGGAGATCGCCTTCGAGCATGCCGGCAGCGCCATCGCCTACAAGGCCGGCCCCTCGATCGTGCTGGTCTACGCCTCGGCCAATGCCGGCACCAACCACGCCACCGCCGTGACCTGGGTGGTGGGCGACGACATGATCCGCCTGGTCGAGGCGCTCAAGGCCAAGGGCGTCGCCTTCGAGCATTACGAGATCCCCGGCACCACGCTGGAGGGGGACATCCACCGCACCGGCGACCTCGAACTCGCCTGGTTCCGCGACCCCGACGGCAACATCCACGGCCTGGCGAGCGGGTGATCCCGGGTGCGCGGGCGTCGCGTCCGTTCTTGGAAACGCCGCACGCGCCGATAGGAAAGAACGAGCAGGACGCCCGTGCACCCGAAAAGCCCGCAATCGCGGATTGACGCCGCCCCATCCCTCGCTATAGTGCCGCCCGCGTTGCCCCTATGGCGGAACTGGTAGACGCGTCCGACTCAAAATCGGATTCCGCAAGGAGTGCTGGTTCGATTCCGGCTAGGGGCACCACTTCCACTTCATGCTGACGGGTGTGCCGCTGCGATCAGTTGCGCGCGCCGCAATCCTCACCCTTCCCTCCCACTCCCGCCCGTGACACTCTCCCGGTCCAATCACACCAGGGAGTGCCCACCATGTCCTCGTCCCCCGCCATCATCGTCACCGGCGCCGCCGGCAATCTCGGGGCTGCGGTGGTGCGCGAGCTTGCCAAGGGCAGCGCCCCGCTGGTCCTGATGGAACGCTCGACGGACAAGCTCGAGGCGCTGGTCGCCTCGCTGCCCTCGGACACCCAGGTGCTGTCGATCGCCGGGACGGACATGACCTCGCAGGAAGCTTGCGAAGCGGCGGTGGCCAAGGCTGTCGAGCGGTTCGGGGCGGTGGGCGGGCTGGCCAACACGGTGGGCGGCTTCGCTATGGCGCCAGTCGCCAAGGCCCTTGCGCAATGGGATGCCATGCTCACCGGCAATGCCCGCACGGCGCTCGCCATCAGCGCCGCGGTACTGCCGGCGATGCAGAAAGAGCGCCATGGCCGCATCGTGCATGTGGCGGCGCTGGCCGGGCAGAAGGCCTCGGCCGGGATGGCCGCCTATGCCGCCTCCAAGGCGGCGCTGCTCCGGCTCACCGAGGCCATTGCCGAGGAATATCGCAAGGACGGCATCAGCGCCAATTGCGTGCTGCCCGGGGTGATCGACACGCCGCCGAACCGTGCGGCCATGCCCAAGGCCGATACCAGCACCTGGGTGGCACCGGAAGCGATCGCACGATTGATCGCCTTCCTGCTCTCGCCGGAGGGCGGTGTGGTCACCGGCGGGGCGATTCCGGCGACCGGCGTGCCGGCTGCGTGAGGCCACGAGGTTGTTACTTGGGAGCGCGGACCTCACAGTGACATGCTTGCATGTCGCGATGTCCGCTCTTCTTTTCGCAAGCTCGGCGCTTCCAAGAGCGGACAGGATGTCCGCGCTCCCAGGAGTCGCTGGATGTCGCCATCGGGCAATTGCCCGGCAATCTTCCAGCGCTATAGTTCCCTCCAAAATCCTGCCGGAGGAGGAACCGCATGCTGAACCCTTTCGTCCGTCTCACCCGCGTGGCCACGCTCGCTCTGCCCCTGGCCCTCGGCCTCGCGATGGGCGCCGTTGCGCCCGCCAGCGCCAAGGGCTGCGAGGATCTGGCAGCCGGGCGCTGCAAGGTGAAGCTGCCCGGCGGCATCACCATGGCCTATGTCGAGACCGGGCCGAAGGACGGGCCGGCGGTACTCCTCATCCACGGCCTCACCGACAATATCCGCTCCTGGTCGACCACGATGGCGGCGCTGCACAAGCGCGACCCCGGCCTGCATATCCTTGCCATGGACCTGCGCGGCCACGGCCAGACCTCGATGCCACCCCGCACCACCTGTTCGCCCGCGCCGGAAAAATGCTTCCGGACCAGCGATTTCGCCGGCGACATCGTCGCCTTCATGAAGGCCAAGAAGATCGCCAAGGCGACGCTGGCCGGCCATTCGCTCGGCAGTTTCGTCACCCAGGAAGTCGCCCTGGAGCACCCCGAACTGGTCGAGCGCACCGTGCTGGTGGCGAGCTCCACCAAGGGCGTCGACAATGTCGCCTTGCGCGACTACGTGCTCAAGGAGCCGGTGGAGGGCTCCTGGAAGAAGGCCCTGGAGGCCAAGGGCTGGAAATATCCCGCCGGCTTCTACATGCTCACCCCGCTGAAGGCCGATCCCAAGGCCGAGGACTGGATCGCCAAGAACTGGGTGGTCGATCCGGCGGCCGATCCCGCTTTCCTCAAGCCCTATGTGCCGGAGACCGCCAATGTCCGGCTCGGCACCTGGATCGGCGCCAGCAAGGCGCTGCTGGCCACCGACAACACCGAACGGCTGAAAAGCTTCTCCGTACCCGTGCTGGTGCTCTGGGCGACGCAGGACAGCATCTTCCTGGAGGCCGACCAGGCCTGGCTGAAGCAATCCCTCGGCGAAGCAGCCAAGGCCAAGGGCATCCCCGCCTACTGGAAGCGCTATGGCGTGATTCCCCTGCCGGCTTCCGGGGCGCAGGTCAGCGATATCGGCCATAATGTGCAATGGGGGGCGCCGGATGCCGTCGCCGCCGACATCGAGGCCTTCATCAAGACGGGAGCACCCACCAGCGATCTCCTGCACAGCGACAAGCCGCCGGCGCTCGACCACATTCTCACCGAACCTGGCAAGGCGGAAGTGATCAAGCTCGGCCAGTAAGGCGCCGAGACTTGATGGAGCAAAGTCGGCATGTTCAGTGGCACGCATGACGGTTCCGGGCCGGTTTGAAGAGACTGACGCGATAGTCGCAACGAGGCCGAGAAAAGCTCGGTTTTGTCATGCCCGGGCTTGTCCCGGGCATTCAGCCACCGCCGCGGTCCTGGATTGCCGGGACAAGCCCGGCAATGACAAAAGTCGAGTTCCATCGATTTTTCCGTCAGACCGGCCCGCAGAGGCCCGCCTCGACCATTCACTTTAAGGCTTGTTAAGTACGGCAATTCACTTTATGCCTTGTTAAGTGAATCTGCCGAGGCCCTGATGAAGCGTGCCGACGATCACAATGCCGACAGCGGTGCCGCGCCCAATCTGGAAGCGCGGCGCTCCAGCGTCCTGGGCCAGCGCGTCAAAGCCTTCCGCACCGCGCGCCGGCTGACCCTGCGCGAGCTCGGCGACCTCACCGGCACCACCGCCAGTTTCCTCTCTCAGCTCGAGCGTGGCCTTTCCGGCGCCAATACCTCCACGCTGATGGGGATCGCCAACGCCCTCGGCATCAATGTCGCCGACCTCTTCGACGAGGGCGAGGCTTTGCCGCACAAGGTCGTCTCCCGCTCCGAACGTCCGGCCTTGCCGGCCAGCGGCGGTTGCCACAAGACCTTGCTGTCCCGGCGCCCGCTTCGTGACCTCGAAGTCTATTCCGGCGAGTTCGATGTCGGCGGCTCCACAGGCGACCTGCCCTATACCCATGGCAATTCCCACGAGATGTTCCTGGTGCTGCGCGGGCGCCTGCAACTGACGCTCGGCCAGGAGAGCTTCATCCTCGAGGCGGGTGACAGCATCGAATATTCGTCCTCGACACCGCACAAGACGGCGAACATCGGCGACACGCCGGCCGAGGTGGTGTGGATCATCTCCCCGCCGACCAGCGGCGCCGCCGATCTCGACCAATATGTGATCCGGAAATCGCTCGCATCCGGGTCGCCACAACAAACAAGCGAGTCTCCAGAGGGATAATGGGATGACAACTGCAACGGCATTTGCCCGACTATCTTGCGCCAAAGCGATTTGTGCCGGCCTGGCCGGCGCCGCCTTCACTCTGCTGGCGGCATCGGGCGTGCAGGCCCAGAGCGCACCGCCGGCCGGCACCATCGGGGAGGGCTCGCTGAAGGACAAGACGCTGACCTTCGTCTCCTATGGCGGCATCTACCAGGACGGCCAGAACGCGGCGCTGAAGGAATTCGCCGAAAAGTCCGGCGTCAAGCTCCTGAACGACGGGCCGACCGAACTCGCCAAGCTCCAGGCCCAGATCGAATCGGGCAACGTCACCTGGGACGTCGTCGACACCGGCGACCTCGCGCCCTTCGCCTATTGCGGCAAGTACTTCCAGAAGCTCGACTTCACCAAGATCGACGTCTCGCACATTCCGCCCGGTCAGGTCGGTCCCTGCAGCGTGCCGGCCATGAATTACGGCATCGTGCTGATGTACAAGACCGACAAGTTCAAGGACCATCCGCCCAAGAACTGGAAGGACTTCTTCGACACCAAGAATTTCCCGGGCACGCGCGGCATCGATGGCAGCGGCGACCCACCGGTCGGCCTGCTCGAACAGGCGCTGCTGGCCGACGGCCATCCCGTGGACAAGATGACGCCCGAGGATATCGACAAGTCCATCGCCCGGATCAAGGCCCTCGGGCCCGATACCGTGTTCTGGAAAACCGGCGCCGAATCCCAGCAGCTCGCCGAGTCCGGCGAGATCGACATGCTGCTGATGTGGACCGGTCGCGCCATGACCGCCGTCAAGAACGGCGCCAAATACACCCCCGTCTGGCAGGACTGGCTGGTGGTCAAGGACCAGCTCGCCATCCCGGTCGGGGTCAAGGATCCCGCCGCCGCCCATGCGCTGATCAACGCCTATCTCGGCAAGAGCGCGCAGGAGGCCCTGACCCAGAAGACCTCCTATTCCCCGGTCAACAACGAGGCCAAGCCCGAGGTCGACGCGCAGGTGCAAGCCTTCCTCACCAACACGCCCGAACGTGTCAAGCAGGGCTATGGCTTCAACACGGCCTTCTGGACCGAGAATTTCCAGGCCCTGAACGAGAAATGGGGCTCGCTGCTGGCAGGCAATTGAGCGAAGGGATCTTTAAACCCTGCCCAGAGAAGCGCGACCAGCCTTCCCCACGAAGCTGGGGAAGGTGCTCAAACGGAGTTTGGGCGGATGGGGTGTGGCGGGCAGCGCAGCGTCATTTGAAGGTCTGCATACCCGTGGTGCAATCTTGTTTTGCTTGGGGTGCTGCCCGCCCCACCCTTCCCGACCTCGCTTCGCGAGGCAGCGCACACAACTTGTGTGCGCGCCCTTCCTTGTAGGCATACCCAGCCAAAGCGGAGCTTTTGCGCGTGACTGACACCATGCAATCCTCCATGGCCATCGCCCGGCAACGCAGGTTGAGGCCGCTTTCTGCCTATCCGTCGTTGCTGACGGTCCCGGCCGTGCTGCTGCTGATCCTCGCCATGGGCTATCCCTTGCTGACGGTGGTGGTGCGCAGCTTTGCCGAGCCGAGCTGGGGCCTGCAGAACTATGTCTGGTTCTTTTCCACCCCGGCGAACCTGACCGTGCTGGCGCGCACCTTCTCCATTGCCGCCTGGGTCACCCTGGTCTGCGTGGTCGCGGCCTATCCCTATGCCTATCTGATGACGGCGGTCGGGCCGAAATGGCGGCTGGTGCTCATTCTGTGCGTGCTGGTGCCCTTCTGGGTCAGCGGCGTGGTGCGCACGCTCGCCTGGGTCGTGCTGCTGCAGGATTCCGGCGTGATCAACACGGCCCTCCAGGCGCTCGGCCTCGACGGCATCAAGCTGATCCGCACCCCGCTCGGCGTCGTCATCGGCATGGCGCAGGTGCTGCTGCCCTTCATGATCCTGCCGCTCTATTCGGTGATGCGCAGCATCGACCTGCGCCTGATCCAGGCGGCGCGCAGCCTCGGTGCCAACCCGGTCCGTGCCTTCTGGCAGATCTACCTGCCCCTGTCGCTGCCCGGTGTCTTCGCCGGCGCCATCATCGTCTTCATCCTGTCGCTCGGCTTCTACATCACCCCGGCTTTGCTGGGCGGGCCGCGCAGCACCATGCTCTCCACTTTGGTGCAGAACCAGGTGCTGAGCCTGCTGGCCTGGGGCCGTGGCGGGGCGATGGGCGTGATCCTGCTGGTGGCGACCTTCCTGCTGCTCGCCATCGCCGCGCCTTTGATGCGCCAGCGCCACAAGCAGGCCTCGAGGAGCTGACGATGAAACCGCTGCGTCTCTTCCTCGCTCTGTTCTGCCTCTTGATCGCGCTCTGGCTGGTGTTGCCGACATTGGTGATCATTCCAATGTCGTTCAATCAGAACAAGTCGCTGGCCTTCCCGCCATCGGGCTTCTCCTGGCAGTGGTACGAGAACTTCCTCACCAATCCGGACTGGTCGTCCAGCTTCTTCAATTCGCTGCGCATCGCCACCGTCGTCGCCATCATCGCCACGCTGATCGGCACGCTCGCCGCCCTCGGCCTCAGCCGCATGAAGCATGCAGGGGGAGGCATCCTGCGCGCGCTGCTGATCACGCCGATGGTGGTGCCGGGCGTGGTGCTGGCGGTGGGGATCTATTCGGTCTACCTCACCTACAAGCTGGTGGGCACGGATCTCGGCTTCGTCATCGCCCACACCATGCTGGCGATCCCCTTCGTGCTGATCGCCGTCTCGGCCAGTCTCGAAATGTTCGACGTCAGGCTCGAAAAGGCGGCAGCCAGCCTCGGCGCCAACCGTTTCACCACCTTCCGCACCATCACGCTGCCGCTGATCGCGCCCGGCATCCTGTCGGGCCTGCTCTTTGCCTTCGTGACCTCCTTCGACGAGATCATCGTCGCGCTGTTCATCACCAATCCCTATCTGAAGACGCTGCCGGTGCAGATCTTCACCTCCATCACCCGCGACGCCGACCCCACGGTCGCCGCGGTGGGAACCATCGTCTTCCTTGCCACGACATTGCTGATCGCCGCCGGCCTTCTCCTCGGCGCGCGATCGAAGAGGAGCTGAGATGTCCAACGCCGCAGCCGCCATCGCTACTCCTGCCGGCTCCCCTCAGGGCGCGGCCGGCGCCGCCATCGATATTCGCAATGCCAGCAAGCATTATGGCAACTTCACTGCGCTCGACGATGTCAGCCTCCATATCGAGCCCGGCGAGTTCATGACGCTGCTCGGCCCCAGCGGCTCGGGCAAGACGACCACGCTCAACGTGGTGGCCGGGTTCACCGAGCTCTCCAGCGGTGCGCTTGCCGTCGGCGGCGAGGACATCAGCGGCTTGCCGGCGCATAAGCGCAATATCGGCGTGGTCTTCCAGCACTATGCCCTGTTCCCGCATATGACGGTCGGCAAGAACGTCGCCTACCCCCTCGCCTTGCGCGGTGTTCCCAAGGGCGAACGCGAGGCGCGTGTCCGCCGCGCCCTCGACATGGTCAAGATGGCCGATTTCGCTCACCGCTATCCCAGCGAACTTTCCGGCGGCCAGCAGCAGCGCGTGGCGCTGGCCCGCGCCATCGTGTTCGACCCGCCGCTATTGCTGATGGACGAGCCGCTCGGCGCGCTCGACAAGAAGCTGCGCGAATGGCTGCAGCTCGAGATCAAGCGCATCCATCGCGAACTCGGCACCACCTTCGTCTATGTCACTCACGATCAGGAAGAAGCCCTGGTGCTGTCGGACCGCATCGCCGTGTTCAACCATGGACGCATCGAGCAGGTCGGCACCGGGCGCGAACTCTATGACGAGCCGGCCACCCTGTTCGTCGGCAAGTTCATCGGCGAATCCACCACCCTGCGCGGAAGCGTGGAGACCTCCGGCAGCGAGACCTGCCTCACCATTGCCGGGCAGAAGGTGGTTTCGCAGGAAAGGCTCGCCGACGGCCGGCAGCCGGTGATGCTGCTGCGGCCCGAAAAGCTCTCGCTCGCCCCGGCGGCCACGGGCGCGAGCGCCGGCCACAACAGCCTGTCCGGCCAGGTCAGCGAAGCGATCTATCTCGGCTCCAGCTCCAAATACCAAGTGGTACTGGCCGACGGCTCGGTCGCGATCGTGCGCGCGCCGCTGGAAAGCCGGCCCTTCGTCATCGGCGATGCGGTCGATCTCACCTGGGCGACCAGCGACGCCAAGCTGCTGGCCGACGACGAGCGCGCCGACCTGACCCTGACTTAAACGAACAGCGCCAACCTTTACCCTCGTCATCAAGGGGGTAAGCGCCACCTCCGCACCGCCATATTGCATCTCTTTTACGCGAGCCCCCCATCATGGACGTCAAAGTCAACGGCAACATCTCGTTCTGGTATGCCGATATCGGCGGCGTGCCCGGCTATCGCCCGGCGCTGCCGGGCGACCGCAGCGCCGATGTCTGCATCGTCGGCGGCGGCTTCACCGGGCTGTGGACGTCCTACTACCTGAAGAAGGCCAATCCCGGCCTCAACATCATCGTGGTCGAGAAGGAATTCGCCGGCTTCGGCGCCTCCGGGCGCAATGGCGGCTGGCTCTCGGGGGGCTTTGGCTGGTCACGCGAGAAATATCTGAAGACGTCCTCGCGCGGCGCGGTCGTCGACATGGAAGCGGCGATGCACGGCTCGGTGAACGAGGTGATCGCCGTTACCGAGCGCGAGGGCATCGACGCCGATGTCCGCCGCAACGACACGCTGACGGTGGCCGTCAACCAGGCCCAGCTCGGCCGCATCCGCCAGTCCTACGAGTATGAGAAGGGCTGGAGCGTCCCCGATGCGCGCATCAGCCTGATCGGCCGCGATGAGATGCGCAAGCGCATCGAGATCCACAATGTCGAAGGCGCCCTGGTGCATCACGACACCGCCCGCGTGCAGCCGGCCAAGCTGGTGCGGGGCCTCGCCGCCGTGGTCGAGCGCCTGGGCGTCTCCATTTACGAGCAGACCGAGGTCGTCGGTATCGAGAAGGGGGCGGTGACCACCAAGCGCGGCACCGTGCGTGCGCCGATCATCATCAGGGCGACGGAGGGCTTCACCGCCGGCATTCCCGGCTTCGAGCGCCTGTGGATCCCGATGAACAGCGCCATCCTGATGACCGAGCCCCTCAGCGAGGAGCAATGGAGCCGGATCGGCTGGAACGGCTACGAGCTCCTGGGCGATGCCACCCATGGCTATTGCTATGCCCAGCGTACCCGCGAAGGCCGCATCGCCATGGGCGGGCGCGGCGTGCCCTATCGCTACGGCTCGGCCACCGACATGCGCGGACAGACGCAGGATCAGACCATCGCGCAGCTCTACGCCATCCTGATGCGGCATCTGCCCCAGACCAAGGGCCTCAAGATGGAGCATGCCTGGTGCGGCGTGCTCGGCGTGCCTCGCGACTGGTGCACCACCGTCGGCCTCGACCGCAAGAACGGCATCGGTTGGGCCGGTGGCTATGTCGGCCTCGGCGTGTCCACCTCCAATCTGTCCGGCCGCACGCTGGCCGACCTGATCCTGGAGCGCGACACCCCGCTGACCCGGCTGCCCTGGGTCAACCGCTCCGTGCGGGAATGGGAGCCGGAACCCTTCCGCTGGCTCGGCATCCACTCGATGTACCAGCTCTATCACATGGCCGACCGGCGCGAGTCGGCAGGCCTCAAGCAGACCTCGCGCCTCGCGACCTTCGCCAACAAGATCACCGGGCGCTGACAAGCCCGGGTTTCATTTGCTTCAACGCGCCTCGATTGGAATGACCATGATCGACAGCCGAACTTTCGCCGATCTCACCTCCCTGGACCTCGGTCCCTTCGGACCCAAGCCCACCACCCTCAGCGAAGGCCAGGTCGAGGCGGCAAAAACCCTGTGGAAGTCCGAGGACGGCCTGATGGAAGTCGGCGTATGGGAATGCACGCCGGGCCGCTTCACCGCCTCGCGCGAACGCAATTCGGAAACCTGCCATATCGTGTCGGGGCGGGTATCGCTGCATGACGCGGGCGGCCAGACCCGCGAGGTGCGGGCTGGCGAGGCCCTGGTCCTGCCCAAGGGCTGGAAGGGCGAGTGGACCATCCACGAGACCACCCGCAAGCTCTACATCATGCATTACGACGCGGCGTGAACGCGTTTGTGGCGCCGCTCGGCCAGGATGGCGTTGATCTCCGCCCCGAGCAGGAACGCCAGCGCCACCAGCCACAGGAAGAACAGTGCCGCGAAGACGCTGCCCAGGCCCGCATAGAGCTTGGAGTAGGCGGCAAAGTCGCTGATATAGATGCTGAAGGCGTAGCCGCCGGCGAGCCAGAGCCCCATGGTGATCAGCACGCCTGGCCAGATCACGCCGAGCGAAGGGCGGCTCGCCACCAGGAACAGATGTACCAGGATGATGGCGCCGCCGAGCACCGCCGTGGTGATGCCATAGCGGGCGATCTCGATCAGTGCCTGCAGCGGTGCCAGCACCGGCGTGAAGCTGACCGCCGCCTGCCATATCACCGGCCACAGCACCACCAGCAGAGCGAGAGTGACCAGAGCCAGCGAGGCCAGCAGCACGAAGAACAGGCTCTGCAGCCGGCACCACCAGAAGGACCGCATCTCGACCAGGCCATAGGCCCGGTTGATGCCGACGCGGATGGCCTCGACGCCATTGCTGGCCAACACCACCGCCACGATGGCACTGACGGTGAGCAGGCCGGGGCGCGCCGTGCCCAGTACCCTGGTGACCTCGCGGGCGATCGGCTCGGAAACTTCATGCGGCCAGGTTTCGAACAGCAGGCGGACGATCTCGTTCTGCAGGTCGGCGGTGCCGAGCACGCCGGCCAGGGACGCCACGAAGATCAGGAAGGGAAACATCGCCGTGAGCAGGGACAGCGCCATATGGCTCGCCAGCGCGTAATCGTCATGCTCGGTGACCCGTTGCGTGAGATCGGAAATGAATTTGTACGCCCGCATGGGGCAATCATGCCATTCCATTCGAAGATTTACCAGGAAAGGCCACGAAACATCCCGAGAAAACGCTAATCGCACTGTGCTAAAGCGTTTTGTGATTTAATTGCCTTACGTCAACTCGCCAAGTCGCTCCAGCCAATCGGTAGGATTGGCTTGGAACCAAGGAGCGAGGGCCCACAAGCGTTCACAGCTGAACGCGCTTTGCTCTGGAGGACACGGGCGAAATCGCTCGATATCACACCCCTTCACGAATCGCGGAGGTGCCCCCTTCTCACCACTGTGTTACTCGCCCGTTCATCTTCGATGGGCTATGGCTTGCGGGTGTTTCTCACCGGAGCAAGGCACTTTTCAGCAAGAATGCGCCCTGCCCGCACTCCCTGTTTCAACCCGTCTTTGCGATTCCCGGCAGTTCGGCCAGATTGCAAGGCGCTTTAGGCCTGGACGAGATCGATGCGGCGAAACCTGGTTGCAGCGCTGTTGTTGCTGGCCGCGAGCAGCCCGGCGATGGCGCAGCCGCGGGCCGTGGTGGAGCTGTTCACCAGCCAGGGCTGCTCCTCCTGCCCGCCGGCGGACAAGATGATGGGCGAACTCTCCCGTGATCCCAGCGTCATCGCACTGTCCCTACCGGTCGATTACTGGGACTATGTCGGCTGGAAGGACACGCTGGCCGACAACACCTTCACCCGCCGCCAGCGCGCCTATTCGGAGGCACGCGGCGACAGGGCCGTCTATACCCCGCAGATCGTGGTGGATGGCGTGCAGCACGCTGTCGGTTCCAATGGCGAGGAAGTTCGCCGGGCCATCGAGATGGCCGCCACCCATCCCAGCGTCCTCAGCGTTCCCGTCGCCATTTCCGGCAAGAACGGTGCTTACAGCATCTCGTTGGGCAAGAGCACCCACAAGGGCGAGGTCTGGGTGGTGCCCATCGAGACGAGCGCGGAAGTCAAGATCGAGCGCGGCGAGAATACCGGCAAGACGGTGACCTATTCCAATGTCGTGCGCTGCTTCCGCAAAGTCGCCGATTATGATGGCAGTGTCGCCACGGTAACGCTGAAGCCGGACGTGACCAGCGCCCCGGGGGCCGACAGTTTCGCCGTGTTGGTGCAGGCCAATGCTGCCGGCAGGCCGGGCGCCATTCTCGGTGCTGCCCTGCACAAACCCTGACCTGCTGTTTTTGATCCCCATCGGCCCAAGGCGTTTCCCAGAAAAGTTGACAGGCTTTTCGATTAAGAAAACGCGTGAAAACAAAAAGTTGGAGAAAAAGTGCGATTCAGAGAAATCGCATTTTGCTCGCGGCGCTTTTCTCCTGCGACAATCCTCCCTATCTTCCGGTCTCCCACGCATCGTGGCGGCCGAGTCGTACAGGTGTGCGCTGGCCATTGCCCCGAATCCGCACCGACGCCCCCGCCTGACGAGCTTCAAATGATTGACCAGAACGATATTCGCGCCGCCTATCAGCGCGTCGCCTCCCATATTCGCCGCACGCCACTTCTCGACACCCAGGCGGGAACCTTCGGCCTCGCACATGGCGTACAGCTCAAGCTCGAATTCCTGCAGCATGCCGGCTCGTTCAAGCCGCGCGGCGCCTTCAACAACCTGCTGTCGCGCGACGTGCCGGCGGCCGGGGTCGCCGCTGCCTCGGGCGGCAATCACGGCATCGCGGTTGCTCACGCCGCCCGTGCTCTCGGCCACAAAGCCCGCATCTTCGTCCCGGTGATCTCCAGCCCAGCCAAGATCGCGGCGATCCGCGCCCGCGGGGCCGATCTCGACATTGGCGGCGAGCGCTATGCCGATGCTCTCGCCGCCTGCGAACGCTATATCGCCGAGACCGGCGCGCTCTCGGTGCACGCCTTCGATGCCTGGGAGACCATTGCCGGCCAGGGTACGCTCGGGCTGGAATGGGAGGAACAGGCCGGTGGGGCGCTCGATACCGTCCTGGTCGCCACCGGCGGCGGTGGCCTGATCGCGGGTATCGCGGCCTGGTTCGCCGGCAGGGTCAAGGTCGTTTCGGTGGAGCCGGAAGGCTCGCAATGCCTCAAGGCGGCGCTGGAGGCCGGCGGCCCTGTCGATGTCGGCGTGGAGAGCGTGGCAGCGGATTCGCTCGGCGCCCGCAATTGCGGCGCCAAGGTCTATGCCGTCGCCAGCCGCCATGTCGGCGAGGCCATCACCGTGCCGGACAGTGCCATCGTGGAAGCGCAGAAGCGCGCCTGGGCCGATGCCCGCCTCGCCCTCGAACCCGGCGGCGCCACCGCCCTGGCGGCCCTGGTCGGCGGCGCCTACCGCCCGGCACCGGGCGAGCGCGTCGGCGTGCTCGTCTGCGGCGCCAATGTGGACCTTGCGACCATCGGCTGAGGCCGTATGCCTCAGTTGCGCTGGCGCCGGTAGTGCAGGATGACGGCGCCGGTATCGAGCGGGCGGTTTTCGATCAGCTCCAACCCGAGCTTGGGCAGGCCTGGCTCGAACAGGCGCTTGCCATTCCCGAAGATCACCGGCGTCACCATCAGGCGATATTCGTCGACGAGATCGAGGCTGATGAGGCTGTTGGCGACGCCGGCGCCGCCGAAGCAATAGATGTCCTTGTCTGCGAGGCTCGATTTCAGCCTCCCGATCGCGGCGGCGAGATCCGCTCCCGCCAGGGCGGCGTTCCAGCCGGGAGCGCCGGACAAAGTGGAGGAGACCACCGTCTTGGGCAGGCGGTTCATCACCGCGGCATGGGGAATGCCGGCGGCGGGGCTGGCGGGATCGGTCTCGGCCGGCTCCCAGAATTCCTTGTTGAACAGGAAATTGGTGCGGCCATAGACGAGATGGCCGGCCCGCTCCAGGGCATGGCCGGACCAATGGGTTTCCAAATCACCCGACCACGCCGGCGGCACAAAGCCGTTCGGGCCCTCGATATAACCATCCAGACTCGTGAACATCGCCAGGACCAGTTTGGTCATCGTCATTCCTCCCAGGAATACCAGTTGTTATATGCAATCAGTTGCCTTCTAGCTCAACTACTCCTATTTTGCAAGCGGTCAAGCCATTTTACGATGGATGGTATCACCCGAAATCGTAAAGGCTCTTCCGCCAATCCGTTGGATCGGGTTGGAAACAAGGCGTTGGAGCGAACGAGCGTTCAGCCACGAGCGCGCTCTGCTCCAAGCAGAGTTTCCCAGTGAGGCGCTTGAATGGGGCTCGCCGGGAAACTCTGAACTATTTGATATCTTGCAGGTTCCTTTTGATTGCGCCCTGGGCTCGATCAAGAGGCCCCTGCTTGGGAGTGCGATGATGAATACGGCCTACCGGTCGGGATGCCCGATCAATCTGACGCTGGAAATGCTGGGGGACCGCTGGAGCCTGATCGTCATTCGCGATGTCATGTTCGGCAACCGGCGGCATTATCGCGAGCTCCTGACCCAGTCGGAGGAAAAGATCGCCTCCAACATCCTGGCCGACCGGTTGAAACGTCTTGTCGAAAGCGGCCTGCTCAGCCGCCGAGACGACCCCAGCCACAAGCAGAAGGCGATCTACAGCCTGACGGAGCCGTCTATCCAGTTGGTGCCACTGCTGGCGCAGATGGGCGCCTGGGGCCGCCGGCACACGCCGGCTTCACGCCGCTTGTCGATCCGCGCGCAATTGCTGGAGGAAGGCGGCCCGCCACTGTGGGAGGCGTTCATGGAGGAATTGCGGGCCCTGCATCTGGGCACGCCCGTGCCAGCCCGCTCGGTCCTGGCCGAATTGCAGGCAGCCTATCTGGCTGTGATGGCGCAGGAAGAGGGCGCGTCGGATCCCGTCAAGGCCTGACCGGATCGACGTCCCGCTCGGGATCGGCAAAGCCGATCAGGTCCTGCGGCTTCAGCCGGTACTGGCGGGAGTAACGGTCGGGCGCGTCGAGGATCTCAGGCGTGTGTCCCTCCTCGACCTCGGCTATCCAGGCGAGCAAGCGGGCCTTCAAATCGTCCGATATGCCGCGGAAGGCCGTCATGCCGACGAGGTTCACCATCTCATAGGGGTCGTTTTCGAGGTCGTAGAGATAGCTTTCGCGATAGACGTCCGAGCGGGGAGCTCCCTGGTCGTAGTCGGAGGTCACGCCATATTTCCAGCGCTGCGTACGCAGGGCCCGCCCTGTCTCCGTCTCGCTGATCTGGACGAGGATATCCTGCCGCCAGGGCTGCCGGGCATCCCGGATGACCGGCATGATCGACCGGCCCGCCATCGCGGCGGGTATGTCGAGGCCGGCGGCATCAAGCAGGGTCGGGGCAACGTCGATGGTGCTGAACAGGGCGCGGACCTGTCCGCCCGACATGAAGCCCGGCCCGGTGATCATGCTCGGCACCCGGATCGCGCTCTCATGGCAGGAGCGCTTATACTCGCTGTTGCGCGTCTTGAAATGGCAGGCATGGTCGGAGGTGAACATCACAATGGTGTCGTCGAGCATGTCCAGGCTCTTCAGGGCATCGATGAGCCGACCGAAAGCCTCGTCGAGGCGTTTCACCATGCCGTAATAACCACTCAGGTGCCAGGCGCTGCTGCCCTGGAGGCCGACGAGATCCGGCGGCGTCCACTGGCTGGCAGCCATGGCCTCCCGGTAGCCGTCGGGCGGGGGATAGTCGTCGACATGGTTCTGGTGATGCGGCTCCAGGAACGAGACGAACAGGAAGAAGGGCTTGTCCTGATGGTCGTCGCAATAGCGGATGGCGGCATCGGTCAGGGCATCGATCCGGTATCCCGGCAGTTTGCGGCGGCGGTCTTCGGTATCGAACAGCACCGCATCATAGGCATCGGACACGAATTCCAAAAGATTGGCCGCGAGCCAATTCTGGTAGCCGCCACGCTCATGCTTGGGCACGGGATCGGTGTCGCCCAGATGCCACTTGCCGATATAGGCGGTGTCATAACCGTTGCGAGCAAATTCCCTGGCGATGGTGACGGCGTCGTCAGGCAGGGGAATGCCGTTACGGAACACGCCGGTCTGCGTGGCGAAGCGCCCGGTTTGCATCGAGGAGCGCGCCGGCCCGCAAAGCGGCTGGCTGGTAAAGGAATTGTAGAGGTGCGTCCCCGCACGGGCGAGTCGGTCGAAATGGGGGGTGAGGCCCATCGGATTGCCGTGCACGCCCGTGGTATCGTGGCGTTGCTGGTCCGTGAAGAAGACCACGACATTCGGCTTTTTCATCCAGATCCCGCTCCAATTCGTCCGCTTTCGCCCTCGAAGAGTCAAGAGGGCGAGCACCGTCTGGATGGTTTAGCGGCTCGATTCAGACCCGGAAAATGATATTAACTCACCCCCACCATAACCTGACGGAATATCGCGACTACCCGCAAGCTCCGTTCACGCCAGTGTCCCCTGCTCGTCCACCAGTTGCTCAAGCAGGTCGAGCGAGCGGGTGAGGATCGGAAACTCGCTGGTCGAACGACGAAAGCAGGCGCCCGAGGCAAAGCGCCAGAACGGGTCTTCGAACAGGAGCTTTTTCAGGCCGGCGGCTTTGGCCATCGCCTCGACCTGCACCGGCGCCAAGGTGAAGTAGGAGGTGCCGCTGATGATCCGGAAGCTTGCCGCCAGGGTCTCCACCTCCATGACGATCTCGGGCGAGCGCAGGCGCCTGTCGCGAAAATAGGTCTTCAGGCGTTCGACCACGGTGCCGTCGCGCTTGTAGACGATCCAGCGGCGATCACTGAGGTCTCGGGCGGCCACGCTGTCCGACTGAGCCAGCGGGTCGTCGCCGCAGCAATAGACGCACATCTCGACATTGAACAATTGCCGGGTCTCGATGCCTTCCGGCGGTTCGCCGCGCAGGATGCCGAGCAGCAGGTCCACGCGCCCCTCCAGCAATTGCGGAAAGGTCGTATCGGCGAGGTTGTAGTCGAGGGTGAACCGTGTCTGCGGAAATTCCAGACTCAGCCTTTTCACCAGGTCCGGAGCGATCGCCATCTGATAGGACATGCCCGCCGCGATGGTGAACATCTCGACGCTGCCCTTGCCGAGCGCCCTGATCTCCTCGCGGGCGTGACGATGATGGGTTTCGATCGCCCGCGCGCGCTCGAGCAGTTTGCGGCCGGCGACTGTGAGTTCCATGCCGCGCGTGGTGCGGTGGAAGATCTGGCTGCCGAATTCGAGTTCCAGCCGGCGAATGGTCTTGGTGAGGGCCGGTTGCGACAGGCCGATCTTTTCGGCTGCCGCCGTGAGATTGCCCTCCCGCGCCACCGCGAGGAAAGCCTTGAGATTGCGATCCATGCCATTCCCAAAAGTTATGGATAGATGCACTCAATATCATTTTCCAAGCTTGGCGGCAGTACCTATCGTGCAATCCGGAGCGGGGCCAATTCCGGTTATGGGCGGAGCCTGGCGGCAGACTCCCGGCCGAGCGGTCGGAGTATCGGACAAGGGAGAACTCGAATGAGCCATCGGCATGCCAAACCCGCGATCCTCGCCGCCCTGTGCATGTCGATATCAGCCACAGGCGTGGCGAAGGCCGAGGCCCCCTTCGCGGAGGTTGGCAAACAGGCGCCGATCACGGTTCTGATCAATGCCTCGCCCTGGTACAAGGGCTTTGAAAAGGCCGTCGAACTGTACGAGGACCAGACTGGTAACGTGGTCAATCTCGAGGTTACGCCGTTTGACGGCATGCTGGAAAAGGCTCGCTCGGCCGTGCGCAACGGTGGCACCAGCCCGCTCGATCTGGTGAACATGAACGGCCTTTCGGCGGTAGAGTTCTATGAAGGCGGTTTTCTCACGCCGTTCACGGATATCGATCCCGATTTCAAATGGCCGAAGGAAGCCTACACCTATGGCGACAGCAATTGCTGGGACGCCGGGAAGCGATATCCTGATTGCAGCACGGGCAAGGTGATGGGCTTTTCGCCCAACGGCAATGTCCAGCTCTATTACTACCGCAGCGACGTCTTCAAGGAGAAGGGCCTCAAGCCGCCGGCAACCTTCGACGAGGTGCTCGCCGACTGCAAGCTGCTGCACAATCCGCCGGCCGCCTACGGCTATTTGCAGCGCGGCGAGAAGGGCAATGGCATCTTCTATGACTGGATGGCCTATATGCTCAGCTATGGCGCCAAGGCCGAGGCCGACCCCGCCCATGGCGACTACACGGTGACGATCAACAGCCCGCAGGCCAAGCTGGCACTCGACAAGTTCATCGAGATCAGCCGCAATTGCGGCCCCGCCAATTACGCGAGCCTGGGCCAGGGCGACGTCATCCAGCTCATGCAAACAGGCAAGGGCATGCAGGGACATGCCGTGGTCGCAGCCTTCCCCAATTTCGACGATCCGCGCAAATCCGCCGTTACAGGCCAGATCGATGCGGCCGTCCTGCCCAAGGCGAACGCCGAAGCGGAACCCGGCATCGCCATCGGCAACCTCATTCTGGGAGTGCCCGCCAATGCCTCGGAAGCCGGCAGGAAGGGCGCGGTGGCCTTCGCCAAATGGTTCCTGACCTATGAGGCGCAATATGCCTATGCCGAGGCGGGCGGCATTCCGGTGCGCAGCGACGTGCTCTCCTCCGACCTCAGGAACCGGCCGGAATTTCGCTGGATGCCGGCCTATCAGGATTCGCTGAAATATGGCCGCCAAGTCTTCTTCTATGCGGAAGGCACGACCATCAGCAACAATGTCGGCCTGCGCATCAACCAGGCTCTGGTCGGGGAAATGAGTTCGGCCGCCGCCCTCAACCAGATCGCCCGGGACATGAAGGCCCTCTTCGAGAAGAACGGCCGCAAGACCGGCATGCTGCCACCCTTGCCGGAATGACCCCGACAATCGCACAGGGAACGGGAGGAAGCCGGTTGCCGTGACAACGGTGCCGCCATTCTGAAAGGGGAAAGTGTGTCCGATTTCGTCGACCGCCACCTCGCCTGGTTCATGCTGGGACCGGCCATGCTGGTCCTGCTGGCCCTGACGATCTATCCCGTGCTCAACCTGATGGCGATGGCGTTTGCCGACATCCGCTTCGAACAGGCGCGGGAAATCTGGACCTTCCGGCCTCTGGATAATCTGCGCCAACTCGCTGGAGATGAAGTCTTCCGGCGAGCCCTGCTCAACACCGTCGTCTTTGCCGTGGCGGCCGTCTGCCTGGAAATGCTGATCGGGCTGGCACTGGCCATCCTGGTCTCGTCGCTAAGCGGCCTGAAGGGGCTGGTGCGAACGGTGCTCATCCTGCCCGTCCTGATGCCGCCCGTGGCCATCGGCTCGATGTGGAAGCTGATGTACAATCTCGACTTCGGCGTGCTGAACCAGGCCGTAACCGCCATTGGCCTGCAGCCGATCAACTGGCTTGGATCGAGCTCCCTCGCTTTGATCTCGGTGATCATCGTCGACGTCTGGCATTGGACGCCCTTCGTCTTCCTCATCCTGTTCGCCTCGGTCGAGGGCATTTCGAAGGATATCGTCGATGCCGCCAGGCTGGATGGTGCGGGCAATTGGGACATCGTCACCCGGATCATCGTGCCCTTGATCTGGCCGCCACTGCTGGTGGCCGCGCTGTTTCGCATCATCATGGCCTTCAAGGTGTTCGACCAGGTGTTCCTGCTCACCTCGGGCGGCCCCGGCAATGCCACCGAGGTGGTGAGCCTCCATCTCTACAAGGTCTATTTCCAGGAGAACCAGCTCGGCTACGGCTCGATGCTGTCGCTGGCGATCATCCTGGCGCTGCTCTGCTTCATCTGGATCAGCCGGCGTGCCGGAAAAGCCATGGAAGCGCGCTGATGCTGGAGCTTCGCGGCAACTCCCGCGCCATCGGCTACGGCCTGATCGCCCTTGGCGTCTTCATCACGATCGCCCCCTTCCTGTGGATCGCGCTGCAGTCGCTGAAGAACGAGATCGATATTCTGCGTGGAAGCTGGCTGTTTGCACCGAACGGGTTCAACTACGCCGACGTGCTCTATTCGCGGCGCTCGGATTTTCCCGCCAACATCCTCAACAGCCTCATCGTCGCCGCGACCTCCACGGTCTCAGTGCTGGTGATCGGCACGCTGGCCGCCTATGCGCTGACCCGGCTGACCGTGAAGCCCTGGATCTCCAGATTGTTCCTGGGCTGGACGCTGATCTTCAACATGCTGCCGACGCTGACCCTGGTCGGGCCCTGGTACCTGATCTTCCGCCAAGTCGGGCTGGCAGGCTCGCTGACGGCCCTGGTGCTGACCCACATCACCCTCAATCTGCCGATGACGATCTGGATGATGATGGCCTATTTCCGGGAATTGCCGCAGGAGCTCGAGGACGCTGCTCGCGTGGACGGCTGCCGGCAGATCGACGCCTTCTGGCGGATCCTGCTGCCGCTGACGACGCCCGGCCTGATCGCGGCGGGCGTGCTGGCTTTCGTGTTCTCGTGGAACGAATTCTCGGTGGCGCTGACACTGACCGATCGCTCGACAGCGACGGTACCGGTCGCCGTCGCCCGCTTCGCCCAGCAGTTCGAGGTGCAATATGGCCAGATGGCCGCCGCCTCGGTGCTATCGACCATCCCTGCCGTGGTGTTGATGTTCTTCGGCCAACGCTTCGTGGTGCAGGGGCTGACCATGGGCGCCGTGAAATGACGGCGCCCAGCGCAGGCTGTCCGGCATTGGGGGCGAACGACCGCGCTCGCCGTCCAACCCGCGCAAAGGGCAGCCTCAGCCCTTGTTGCTCGCCTTGTAGCGTTCGATGGCCGCGAGGATCATCGCCTCCGCTTCCTTGGCGTCGCCCCAGCCCTCGACCTTGACCCACTTGTTCTTCTCGAGATCCTTGTAGTGCTCGAAGAAGTGCTCGATCTGCTTGAGGGTGATCTCCGGCAGGTCGGTATAGTTGTGCACCTTTTCGTAGCGGCGGGTCAGCCGCGACACGGGCACGGCGATGATCTTCTCGTCGCCGCCGGATTCGTCGCTCATCTTCAGGACGCCGACAGGACGCACCGCGATCACGGCGCCGGGGATGATGCCGCGCTGGTTGGCAATCAAGACGTCGATGGGATCGCCATCATCGGACAGCGTGTGCGGAACGAAGCCGTAATTGCCGGGGTAGCGCATCGGCGTGTAGAGGAAGCGATCGACCACGAGCGCGCCGGAATCCTTGTCCATCTCATACTTGATGGGCTCGCCGCCGACGGGAACTTCGACGATGACATTCACCTCATGCGGCGGATTGCGTCCGGTCGAGATCGCTTCGATACGCATCGTAGATCACATCCTGTAAGGCAGGTTCTGGCGCAGGATGCCTCCAGACCCCGATCAGACTGCAGCCTTATGCGGAACGCGGATGCGTTTCAACCCGAAGATCACAAGAATATGATGCCAGTTTCACGGGAAACACTGACGGATGCCCCTTCCGTCACGGGAGTGTCACAACGGAGGCTGCCGCGGCAGCATCCCTCTATGCTTCGAAAACATGGGCCGGCCCCGCCACGCTCAGGCGCACGCGCGTGCCGGTCGGCGGCAGATCGAGGCCGGTGCCGGTGATGCGAAGCCGATTGCCATCGGCCAGTTGCACCGTCACGGCCCGCAGAGCACCGCCGAATTCCACGTCCACCACGCTTGCAAAACAGCCCTGCGCGGCCTCGTCCGTGCTCGGCGTGAACTTGACCTGCTCGGGGCGCAGCATCAACTCGACATCGCCGCGCCGGCCATGCGTGCCGGCAGCGAGCCGGCCGAGCACGCAATCGACCCAACCGACCCCGGCCTCCCCCTTCAGCAGGATAGCCTCGCCCAGAAACAGCGCCGTCTCGCGATCGCACGGCCGGCGGTAGAGATCGTGAGGTGCACCGGCCTGCACCAGCCGGCCCTCGCGCAGCACGGCGACCTGGTCGGCGAAGGACAGCGCCTCGGTCTGGTCGTGGGTGACGAGGATGGTGGTGACGCCGGCCTCCTGCAGCAGGGCTGCCACCGCCTTGCGGGTCGCCTCGCGCAGGCCGGTATCGAGGGCGGAGAAGGGCTCATCCAGCAGCATCAGCTTGGGCTGGCGCGCCAGTGCCCGAGCCAGGGCCACGCGCTGCTGCTGCCCGCCGGAAAGCTGGTGCGGCCGGCGCTCCAGCAGGCGCGGATCTAGATCGACGGTGCGCATCAAGGCGCGGATACGCTCGTCCCGATCCCTGGCACCCCGTTCCAGGCCGAAACCGATATTGTCGGCGATGGTGAGGTGGGGAAACAGCGCCCCGTCCTGGGTGACGAAGCCGATGCCGCGGCGATGGGCGGGCACGATGGCAGGGCCATCCGCCAGGACGGTACCGTTCAGGGCGATGCGGCCGGCATCCGGCCCCTCGAAACCGGCGATCAGGCGGAGCAGCGTGGTCTTGCCGGATCCGGAGGGGCCGACGATGGCGGTGCGGCTGCCGGACGCAACCTCCAGGCTGACGCCATCGAGCGCCACCATGGCGCCATAGCGCTTGCCGGCCTTGTCTATGGTCAGGAAACTCATTGGCTCGGGAAACTCATTGGCCGATCGATCGCCTGGACTGATAGTGAAGCAGGAGGGTGAGAGGCAGCGACAGCAGCACCATCAGGAGCGCGAAGGGCGCCGCCGCCACATAGTCGATGTCGTTGGTCAGCGACCAGAACCGCGTCGACAGGGTGACCGTGCCGTTGGGGGCCAGCATCAGGGTCGCCGTCAGCTCCGTGGTGATGCCGAGGGCGACCAGCGCCATGCTTGCAGCGACGCCCGGGGCCGACAGGCGCATGGTCACCTGCCAGATCGCCTTGAGCGGCGGGCGCCCCAGTGCCATCGCGGCCCGTTCGAGCTCGATGGGTGCCTGCGCCAGACTGGCCCGCAGCCCGACCACGGCCCGTGGCAGGAACATCAGGCCATAGGCCAGCAGCAAGGTCGTCATGGTCTGATAGAGCGGCAGGGCGACCCGCACGGTGATCGTCACTAGCGCCAACGCCACCACCACGCCCGGGAGTGAGCCGACATAATAGTGGCAGGCCTCCAGCACCTTCTGCAGGCGGCCCGGTGCGCGGACCGACAGCCAGGCCATCGGCAGGGCGGCCAGCGTGGTCGCGGCCCCGCCGAGCAGGGCGAGGCCGAGGGTCTGGCCGAGGGCTGTGCCGATATCGCCGGACGCCCAGGCCGCCGCGCCGCCGATAGTGAGCCAGCGCGAGAGCGTCAGCAGCGGCACGCCCAGCGAAAGGAGAGCGAGGCCGAGCGGCAGCGCCAGCCAGATCGGAGTGGCCAGGCCGAGCCGCGCACGCGCCGCCGGACGGGCAGCCCCGGAGCCGACGCGGGCATAGCGCTCCTGGCCACGCAGACGGCTTTCCAGCCCCAGCAACACGAGGCAGGCGAGCACCAGCACGCCGGCGAGCATGTTGGCGGCCGGGCCGTTATAGGCCGACTGGAACTGGTCGACGATCGCGGTCGAAAAGGTGTCGAACTCGATCATGGCATAGAGGCCGTATTCGGCGAGGAGATGCAGGCCGACCAGCAGCGAACCGCCGCAGATCGCCAGCCGCAATTGCGGCAGGATCACCCGGAAGAACACGCGCGAGGGCGACTGGCCCAGGCTCGCCGCCACGTCCTCGAGTGCCGGGTCGAGCCGCCGCATCTGGGCAGCCACCGGCAGATAGAGGAAAGGCAGATACGCCATGATCGAGACCAGGACACCGCTCCACAGGCCGCGCATGCCCGGCACCAAGCTGATCCAGGCATAGGAATGCACGAAGGCCGGCACGCCGAGCGGCGCCACCGCGAGCCAGGACCAGATGCGCGCGCCCGGCAGGTCGCTGCGCTCGGTCAGCCAGGCCAGAGCCACCGCCAATACGATGGCGATGGGAATGGTGACGGCCTCGAGCAGGACGGTATTGACCAGCAATTCGCCGACGCGCGGGCGTACCACCAGTTCATAGACGGTCTGCCAGCCGGTCTGAAGAGTGATGAAAATCACGAAGCCGAGCGGCAGCAAGGCGAGCAGGGACACCAGTACCGCAGCCATGGCGACCGCATTGCGCCCGGTGAAGCCGGGTGAAGATACGCGCAAACTGCCGATTTCGGGCTGAGGTGACGTCGATGACACGAGGTGTCCTGAAAAGCGAAGGCCTCCGGCGCAGAGCCGGAGGCGCGATGATGTCAGGTTTATGTCGGCAGCGCCATATCGGCGCGGCGCGGTGTACGGTCGCTCAGAGCAGGCCGGCCGCCGTCATCAGGTCGCTGACCTTCTTGCTGTTGAGCTGGGCCGGGTCGATCTTGGGAGCATTCAGATCGGCCAGCGGCACCAGCTTGGCATTGGAAGCGGCATCCTTGCCGACCGCATATTCGAAGGAATTGCCGGTCTTCAGGATTTCCTGGCCGCCCTTGCCGGCAACCCACTTCACGAAGGCCTCGGCTTCCTTCTTGTGCTTGCTGGAAGCGAGCACGCCACCACCCGAGATGCTGACGAAAGCGCCCGGATCCTGGTTGCGGAAGTAATGCAGCGCAACGTTCTTGGAGTTCTCGCCGGTCTTGGCCTGGTCGCCGAACCAGTAGTACTGGTAGATGATCGCGCCTTCGACCTCACCGTCATTCACACCCTTCATGGCGATACCGTTCTTCTTGAACGGCTTGACGTTGGCCTTCATGCCCTTCAGCCAGGTCGCGGTGGCCTCCTCGCCCTTCAGGGCCAGCAAGGCGCTGACGATGGCCTGGAAGTCGGCGCCGGCCGGCGCTGCACCCCAGCGGCCCTTCCAGGACGGATCGGCCAGATCGAGCAGGGACTTCGGCAGCTTGTCCTCGGTCAGCTTGGTCTTGTTGTAGGCGAACACCGTGGTGCGCGCGGCGATGCCGATCCAGCGACCATGCGAGGGCTTGAAGGCCTCGGGCACCTCGCCCAGCGTCTCGGCCGATAGCGGCGCGAACAGCTTGGCGTTGTCGACCAGCACCATGGCCGGCGAATTCTCGGTGAGGAAGACATCGGCGGGCGATTTGTCGCCTTCCTGCACCAGCTGGTTGCCGAGTTCGGTGTCTCCGCCATTGCGGAGCGTCACCTTGATGCCGGTTTCCTTGGTGAAGGCCTCGGCCCAGGCCTTGGTCAGGCTTTCATGCTGCGCATTATAGACCGTGATGCCCGCATCCTCGGCCTGGGCGCCCAGGGGAGCAGCGAACAAAGCAGCGGCAAGGGCGACGGCCCCCGCGAGGGCTGCACGGCGATGCGGCAGGAAAACTCTCATCAGAACCTCTATCGGTTGGCTTCAGCCAAGGGATTGATTGAACACCCGATCTCTAGGCTCACCGAGAAGTTCCCGTCAAACACTTTAGATTAGAATTAGAATTATTAAAAACTAGATATTCATACCATTTATTATAGAAATGGTATCGGTCATCTGAGGAATCTCGAAAGGAGGACTTGCGCCTCTACACGTCCGCAGAACTATACGCTGGATTTTTTATCGACCGCCATGATGATACCGAGGATTACAAATGCGTAACCGGCACCTCGGGCTACCTGATGCCTCGCTCGCGCATCCCTGGCCGGTCGTGCCTTCCGGCAATGAAGAAAGACGACCGCCATCGAATTGATGACCGCGCTCGGAAGGTGATGGGAAACAAGAGGGTCATCGACCGATCGGACCGCTGGCAAAAATGCAAACCAGCCCAGGCCTCGTTCAGGCGGCCCAGCCGAAGGCGATCTTCTGCAGCTTCACGTCGCCGAAGCGCTCCACCATGCTGTCGACGGACTGGCCGCCGAGGCGCCGGTAGAAATCGCAGGCCCGCACATTGTCGGCCAGCGCCCAGACCACCATGCCCTTGACGTCATGGCCGTTGAGATCGCGGCGCACCGCGTTGAACAGCCGCTTGCCCAGGCCGATGCCCTGATATTCCGGACGCAGGTAAAGCTCGAAGATCTCACCCTGATAGGGCAGTCCGACGGCCCGGTTGCGGCCATAGGTGGCATAGCCGGCGATTACGCCGCCAAAGGCCATCACCACGATGCGGGTCTTGCGATCGATGGCATAGCGCCACCATTTGGCACCACGCCGCTCGACCAGGCGCTCGAGCTCACGGCCGGGAATGACGCCACGATAGGCGTAACGCCAAGCGACGTCATGCACATCGGCGATGGCATGGGCGTCGTCCGGGCGAGCCAGACGGATTTCGATGGCGTCGGTCCTCATGGCAGAAAGATAAGCGGGCCTGGGCGGTTCCTGCAAGTGAATTGCTCGTAGGAATGCGGCCGCCGGCGCAATGCGCGTCGGAGCGGCCACGCTGTTTCGCTTCAGCGCCTTGTTTGGACAGGAGTTTGCGATTCCCAGTGGTTTCACCGGGTTGCCAGGCGCCATGGCGTCGCGCCCGCACAAATCTGTTGCAAGCCAGACGCTCAGCCTGTTGAAAGGCCTGGAAAGGACCCGGCATGACTTCTCACCTAGCAAGCGCTCTTCCCGTTCCGGCGGATCATCCCGTCGGGGCCAGCGGAAGGATCGGTGTTCTCCTGGTCAATCTCGGCACCCCGGACGCGCCGACCTACTGGCCGATGCGGCGCTACCTCAAGGAATTCCTGTCCGACCGGCGGGTCATCGAGGTCTCGCGCCTGCTGTGGTGGCCGCTGCTCAACGGCATCATCCTGACGACGCGGCCCGGCAAGAGCGGCGCCAAATATGCCTCGATCTGGGACAAAACCGAGAACGCCTCGCCGCTCCTCGTGATCACACGGCGCCAGACCGAAAAGCTGGCCGAGACCTTCGCCGCCGATTCCCGCCTGACGGTGGATTTTGCCATGCGCTACGGCAATCCCTCCATCGCCTCGCGCATCGACGCCCTGCGCGCCGAGGGCTGCGACCGCATCCTGATCGTGCCGCTCTACCCCCAATATGCGGCGGCAACCAGCGCCACGGTGTGCGACAAGGCCTTCGAACATCTGATGACCCTGCGCTGGCAGCCGGCCGTGCGCATCGCGCCGCAATGGCATGACGACCCCGTCTATATCGAGGCCCTGGCCAGCTCCGTGCGCCAGAATCTCGCCAAGCTCGACTTCGAACCGGAGGTGCTGCTGGCCTCCTTCCACGGCGTGCCCAAGACCTATCTGATCCAGGGCGACCCCTATTACTGCTTTGCCATGAAGACGGGGCGGCTCCTGCGCGAGGCGCTCGGCTATGACGAGGCCCGTTTCAAGATCACCTTCCAGTCCCGCTTCGGCAAGGAGGAGTGGCTCAAGCCCTATACGGACGAGACCGTGGAAGGGCTGGCCAAATCCGGCGTGAAGCGCCTCGCCATCGTGGCGCCTGGCTTCGTGGCCGACTGCCTGGAAACGCTGGAAGAGCTCGGCGAGGAGAACAAGGAGATCTTCCAGCACAATGGCGGCGAGCACTTCGCCTATCTGCCCTGCCTCAACGACAGCCCCGAGGGCCAGCGCGTGCTGGAACATGTGGTCACGCGCGAATTGCAGGGCTGGGTCTGACGGGAAAATAGTCGCCCCAATGCGGGCTGGTACTACTTCAAGATGGTAGCCGCCCGATCGAGTGCCGGGCCGAATCCCTTGAGCGAAACCGTGAAGACGAGCGGCTTCACGCTGTCGTCGACCGACTTGGCCGTGAGCTTGAGCTGCTTGCCGGCCTTGAGCGCCGTGATGGTGTTGGCATCGAGTGCCAGGGGCACCAGGCAGCCCGCGGGGATGCAGGTCTTGTAGTTCAGCGGCTTGCCGCTGATCCCGGCATCCAGGGCGAGGGACACGCCGGCATCGAATTGCAGGCCGAACGGCATCACGAGATTGCCGGTGGTACCGCCGTCCGCCGTGGGGTTCAGCTCGACCGCCAGCACGCGCTGGCCGGTCTTGGTATCGCTCTGGACCTGCTGAACCGCGCATTGCTTGGCATTGTTGACGACATTGCAGAGCACGCGCCAGTCCTCATAGCTCTCCTGGATGGAGGAGGCCCCGCCGGGCAGCGGCGATTTGGCAGGCGCTGCATCCTGGGCCTGGGCGGCACTTACCAGAAGGGCAAAAGCGAGACTAAGGCTGGTCTTCAGCATCGATTCCTCACGGCAGAAAGGCGTCATGCCCGGATGAGGGCAATGGCCGCAGCCATGACACGAATATCGCCTTCTGGCGATAGGGCCCTGCCGAAAAACCCGATGCTTTCGACACTTGATATGCCGTTACGGTAGGATGGCACGCCCCAACCTCCCAAGGCCGACCCTTTCTCCTTGACTTGCCGCGGCTTCGCGATCCAACTGACCGGGGGAAAGATCCGGGGCATCTTGCACGAGGTGACGACCATGGACATCGACAAGGCCATTGCATTGGTTTCCGCGGCCGGTATCGAACTCACCGACCGACGCCGCAACGACAGCGATGACGGCTGGTCCCTCAGCTTCTCCAACGGCGCAGCGCTGGAAATCCGGGACAATGGCGAAGTCTCCGCCTCCGGCAAGGGCGCCGAGGCGGTCACGGGCCTGCTGGGTCTGCCGGGCCAGTCCGCGGGAAGCTGAACCGCATGAAGCGCAGGCCAGAGGGCCGTCGCTTCGATCCGATACTCACTTTGCCGGCTCATAGCCGTCGGTGAGCGTGCCTAGGAAGACCACGACATCGTCGATCTCCGCCGGTGTCAGCGCCGGTTCGTCGCCGGCCTTGCGGTCGAAGGGCGGGTCGGTGTTGATGTTCGCCTTTGCCGCTTCGGGCAAATCGTCATATTTGTCGATGCTGCCGTCGGCCTTGCGCGGATACCAGCGTTCCGGATGGGTTTCCCGCTCGACATAGAAGCGCACGGCATCGCGCAGGGAATGCATGGTGCCGTTGTGGAAGAAGGTCTTGCGCAGGGCAATGTTGCGCAGGGTCGGCGTACGGAACAGGCCGCAATAATCCTCGCGCTTCAGAAAGTCGGTGCGCAGCGGCCCGCACAGGCCGAGATCGTGATAGGCCGGATCCTTGTTGGCGGGAATGTCGGGGTTGCGCGGCACGGCCAGCGCGATCTGGCCGTAATCGGTGAATTGCGGCGGCGTGCCGTCATTGCCGCGCTGGCTGATATGGCAGGAGGCGCAATTGCCCTTGTCTGCCGCGTTGAACAGGTCCAGTCCCCGAGCCTCCTGGAGCGTAAGCTCGGCCTTGCCGGCCAGAACTGCGTCATATTTGCTCGAATAGGGATAGAAGGTCCGGTAGTCCTGCTGGAACACTTCGAGCGCCTTGAGGGCGGTCTTGTAGACCAGGGCGGGATCGCCGGCCGCCTTCGGCCCGGCAATGGCGGCGATGGCCTTGCCGTGCCCAGCGGCGAGCACGCGGCGGGCCACCTCGGCCCCATCCCGATTACCCATCTCGAAATCCGAGAGCAGCGGAATCCGGGCCTGATCCGCGCCGCGGTCGACCCGCCCGTCCCAGGTCAGGCCTCCCGTGGGGCCGTTGTCGACGCTCTCGTCGGCCTCATCCTCGGAATCGTAGAAATGTTCGGTGAAGGGCGGCACCACCTGCAGATATTTCAAGGAGGGCACGGCACGCACACCGGACCGATGCATGTCGCCGCCGCCGAGCTGCACCGCGCGATCGTTTACCGGCCCGAAAGCATGAGCGGGATCGTGACAGGAGGAACAGGCAAGCTTGCCCGACCCCGACAGGGAGGGATCGAAGAAGAGGGAGCGGCCGAGGGCGCCGAGGGCCTGCGCCTGCTGGCGTACTTGCGCGCGCGACATCGCACGGGACACGTCTTGGCCGGCCTGGACCGAGGTCATCGCCAGCAACGGCAGGGCGAGCCCCAGGGCTCCGCCCAATCGCCTCACACGCCTGTTGCAAAGAAAGCTTATGGCTGCATTCCTTCATTGCGATCGGGGGTGGCTTCCGCCGCCAGCCCGGATAAGATGAGGGGCTGAGGGGAACGATAGCAACAAGCAAATCGATGCAGGAGACCCAGATGCGCATGAAACCTGCGGCGGTCGTGTACGCGTTGAGCCTTTCCATCGCGGCGTTCGGGCCGGCGCTGGCTGCCGAAAGCGCTTCAGGCCAGAAAGCCAAGCCTGCGCCCGGAACGTCCGAGGATCTGAAGCTGATCGACACCGTGGTGGTGATCTATGCGGAAAACCGCAGCTTCGACAATCTTTATGGCAGCTTTCCGGGCGCCAACGGCGTGGCGAAAGCACCCGCAAGCGCGCGCATCCAGCGCGATCGCGACGGCAAGCCCTTCCGCCAGTTGCCGCCGATCTGGGAAGGCCTGACCGCCAAGGGCGTGACACCGCCGGTCACCCAGGCCGAGACCGAGCACCTGCCCAACCTCCCCTTCCATGCGGATGACTCCAAGGGTTTCAACCTCAGCTACGGCACCATTACGCGTGACCTCTGGCACCGCTATTACCAGAACCAGATGCAGATCAATGGCGGGCGCAATGACAGATTTGTCGCCTATGCCGATTCCGGCGCCTTGGTGATGAGCCTGTGGGACGGCTCGAAAACGGCGATGTGGCAGGTCGCCCAGAAATATGTCCTGGCCGACAATTTCTTCATGGGCGGCTTCGGCGGTTCGTTCTTCAACCATCAATGGCTGGTCTGCGCCTGCGCGCCCTATTACCCCAACGCCGACACCAGCCCCGCCAAGCCCTCGATCGCGGTGGTCGAGCCCGATGGGGTGACGCTCAAGCCCGCCGCCAACTCGCCGAAATCGGCGATGGACGGCATCCCGAAATATGCCGGCGACGGCAATCTCACGCCTGATTTCTATGCCGTGAACACCATGCAGCCGCCCTATCAGCCGAGCGGCAACGACCCAGTGAAGGGCGGCGACAAGGCGCTGGCCGATCCTGCAAAGCCGACGACGCTGCCGCCCCAGACCGAACCGACCATCGGCGACCTGCTCAGCCTCAAACATGTGAGTTGGGCCTGGTATGGCGGGGCCTGGCAGGACGTGCTCGACCACGGCAACAAGACGCCGATCCCGAATTTCCAGTATCACCACCAGCCGCTGAATTATTACGCCAGCTTCGCACCGGGCACTGCGGCCCGGGCCGAGCATCTGCGCGACGGCGGCCTGGCAGGCGTGGAATTCATCAAGGCGATCGACGCCGGCAAGCTGCCGCAGGTCTCCTTCTACAAGCCGCAAGGCGACCTCAACGAGCATTCGGGCTATGCCGACATCCAGGCCGGCGACGCCCATATCGCCGATGTGATCGCCCATCTCGAGAAGAGCCCGCAATGGCCGCATATGCTGGTCGTCGTCACCTATGACGAGAATGGCGGCTTGTGGGATCACGTCGCCCCGCCCAAGGGCGATCGCTGGGGCCCCGGCTCGCGCATCCCGGCCATCATCGTCTCGCCCTATGCGCGCCGCGGCATTGTCGACCACACCCCGATGGACACCACCTCGATCCTGCGCTTCATCACGCGCCGCTTCGAGCTGCCGACCCTGCACGGCATCACCGTGCGCGACACGGCGATGGCCGCCCGCAAGCAGAAGCTGCTCGGCGACCTGACCAGTGCGCTGGTGTTGAAGGACAAGTAAAGGCCCGCATCGTAGCGCGGGTGCGCCGAATAAAGCACAGGAATCCCTCCCCGACTTCGGGGAGGGTGGCCGAGCCCAGCGAGGTCGGGTGGGGGAGAGTGGCACTAACCAGGCTAGCAAAAGCGAACTGGCGCCACTCTCCCCCTTCCGTCGCTGCTGCGCAGCGACACCTTCCCCGAAGCCGGGGAAGGATAATTGCGTTTCGTTTTGAAGGGACGGCAAAGGTGGAAGGGTAGCCTCAGCTTGAGGGAGTTACCCCTCCTCTTCTTTCCAGCGGCCGTGCAGTGCCTCGAAGATTGTATCGATCACCGACGGGAGTGCATGATCGACGTCGTAGTTCGAAAAGCGCAGGATTTTGAAACCCCGCTCCGCCAGGAAGGCATCGCGGATGCCATCCCGGGCAAGCCCTTCAGGCATTGCATGCTGGTTCCCGTCGACTTCGATGATTAAGCGCCGGCGCAAGCAGGCAAAATCCGCAACATAGCAACCGATCGGAACTTGGCGCCGGATATGGAATCCCTGGGGCCGCAGTACGCGGAGGCGCTGCCAGAGTTTGATTTCCTGCCGAGTCAGCTTTTTACGCAACTGCCTCGCCGTTGCGACCGACATGCCACCTCGCCGCTCCCCCTACCCCACCAGCGCCAGGAACCTCTTCACCTCTTCATCCTTCGTCGCGAAGGAGGTGACCAGGCGCACGAGGTCGGCATCGGCGGCGGGCCGCCTGTCAGCCTGTAGGCCGTGAACAGGCCATTCATAGAGGCGGGCACCGGCCTGCCTCAATTGGGCGATCACGGTCTTCGGCAGGATGGCGAAGACTTCGTTGGCCTGCGTCTCATAGCCGAGTTGATGACCCGCCGCGACGAGGCCCTGCGACAAAGCCGCCGCCATGCCATTGGCGTGGCGAGCGAGATCGAGCCAGTGATCGTTCTCCAGCATGGCCAGGAACTGCGCGGCGATCGGCCAGGCCTTGGAGACGACATGACCGCTGCGCTTGCGCAGCCATTCGATCTCGGCCGCCTTCTCCGGCTCGAACAGCACGACAGCCTCGGCCATCAGAGCGCCATTCTTGGTGAGGCCGAAGGCCAGGGCATCGACACCCGCCTTCCAGGTGATGTCGGCGGGGCTGATGCCATCGGCC
This sequence comes from Labrys sp. F242, assembly GCF_057813875.1. NCBI lineage: Bacteria > Pseudomonadati > Pseudomonadota > Alphaproteobacteria > Hyphomicrobiales > Xanthobacteraceae > Labrys > Labrys sp. F242. The sequence goes on from NZ_JBVASG010000002.1 coordinate 688,663, forward strand.
TTCTTGAGGAAGGCGAAGGCATTGGCGAAGCGCGCGCCATCCATATGCACCTTGAGGCCCCGTGCCCGGGCGATCTCGGTCAGGGCGGTGATCTCACCCCGGCGATAGACCGTGCCGCTTTCCGTTGCCTGGGTGATCGACAGCACGGCCGGCTTGGGGATGGCAGAGCCGGAGCCCGAGCCCCGTGCCAGTGTGGCCTCCAACCCGGCCGGGGTCAGCTTGCCGCTGGCGCCGGCGATCGGCACCAGGCGCGCACCATGGGTGAAGAACTCTGGCGCACCGGCCTCGTCGCCGACGATATGCGCCTCTTCATAGGCATAGACAGCGCCATAAGGCGGACTGAGGGCACTCAGGGCCAGGGAATTGGCGGCGCTGCCGGTGGCAGCGAAGAGCACGCCGACCTCGCAGCCGAACAGATCGGCGAGGCGTGCCTTCAATTCACGGGTAAGATCATCCTGCCCATAGGCAGGGGCGATACCATCGGCGCCGCGGGCAAGCGCCTCGATGATCCTGGGGCTGGCTCCAGCCCAATTGTCGCTGGCGAAATTCATGCCTTGAAGTAGAGCGCTCCAGGCCTGATGCGCAAGGGGGAAGAGGCAAGCTTTCCGGTGCGACGTGTCAGCGCTCCCAACCCTTGCCGCGCGGCCAGGGCAGCAGGACGAAGCTGGCGATGCCGGCGGCCAACAGGACGATGATCACCACAAAGACGGGCGTGAAAGGATCGGCTTCCTGGGCCGCCGCGAAGGATCCCACCAGTCCCGTCAGCCATTGCATCACGGCGACGCCGAGGAAGATGGCGGTGTTGAACACGGCGAAGGCCCGGCCGACGACCTCCTCGACATAGGCGGCGCGGACATCGGCATATTGCAGGATGAAATAGCCGGTCATGAATCCGAGCAGGACCACCGCGATGACATCGACGAGGCTCGACGACTGCCCGGCCAAGGCCGCAAAAGCGGCAATGCAAAAGGCCGCGCTGGCGACGATCCAGTAGCGCCGGCCGCGATTGCCCGGCTTGAGCAGGCCGAAAACGGGTGGACCGAGCAGGGCTGCGACCGAGGTCGCCAGCATGATGTGCCCACTGACGACGAGGCCGAAGCCGTGCCGATCCATCAGCATCGGCACGGCCCACAGACCGCGCAAGGTGAGGAAGGCGGCATAGGAGACACCGCCGAGCAGCAGGATGCCGAGCGTATGCCTCTGCGCGAGAAGGGGACCTATCTCGGCAAAGGCGGCAAGCAGCCCCGGACGTTTGCGCTCACGACCGGGTTCGACCCTCTCGTCCGAAACCAGCAGGACATTCGCGGCCAGGACGATCGCCGACAGGATCGCCAGCACCAGGAAGCCAGCCCGCCAGGACCAGATTTCGACCACGAAGGCGAGCGGCGTGCCGGTGATCAGCATGCCGATGCCGCTGAAGCTCAGCACCAGGCCGGAGAGCCGCGCAAATTGCGAGGCTGGATAGCGGTTGGTGACGAAGACGATGGCGCCGAGGAAAGCCGGCGCGCAGCCGATGCCGATCAGCACCTGGCTGGCGACGAGCACGGGCAGGTTCGGTGCGAATACGGACAGGAAGGAGCCGGCGCAGGCCAGCAGGAATGCCGCGCTGACGGTACGGCGCGGACCGAAAAGGTCGAGCGCGACGCCGATGGGAATCTGCGCCACCGCGAAGGACAAATGAAAGGCGCCGGCGAACAGCCCGATCTCTTGGGTGGAAGCGCCAAACTCCCGCTGCAACTCGCTGGCGAACAGGGTTGCGACCGTACGAAAGGCCTGGCTCATGGCCGCCACCGCGGAGAGGGCCGCGAGCATCGCCCAGAGCGGAATTGCGGCTTGTGCCCTGGTGTGGGGAACGGATCGCCGTTGGTCTTTCGACACGGCTTTGCGAGCTTCGGTCAGCATGGCGCCCTCCTCGCATCGGTTTCATCAGGAATTTATAACCATCATGATGGTTATAGCATCGACCTCCTTGCCTTGACCGTCAACCCCCATGGGGGTTAGAAATACCTAGCAGCCGTCAGCGTTGATCGAAAACCCGGCGGGTAGCCCCAGAGGCCAGAGGGAGGGAGCGGCCATGCTGATTGCTCCGGTGCGCGCCGATCTCTGCATCGACTATGCCAATACCCGCTCCTGGCGGGGCCGGGAAAAGCCCGTCGAGCGGTTGAACGGCATGGCGGACTTGCTGGCCTGGACGGCGCGGCAGGGTGACGAGGTGCCTCGGCTGGCCGAACAGGCAACGCATTGGTCGAAGGCGCATCCCACGGCGGCGGACCGGCTCTTCGACGAAGCCATCAGGCTTCGGGAGACGCTCTACCGCAGCCTCGCAGCGGTTGCGCAGAACCGGGGGGTAGAGGAGCAAGACTTCTCGGACCTGGCGCAGGCGATCGCACAGGCCCCGCCACGAAACCGTCTGGTCCGCTCGCAACAAGGCTATGCCTGGACCATCGGCGCCTTTGAACCAGCCGCCGCTTATCTGCTCGCCCCGGTGCTATGGTCGGCCGGCGATCTCATTCCCGCCGCCGAGCGTTACCGCATCCGGTGCTGCGCCAATCCCGAATGCCGCTTCCTGTTCCTCGACGAAAGCAAGAGCGGTACCCGCCGCTGGTGCGACATGGCCACCTGCGGCAATCGCGCCAAGGCCAGCCGACATTATGCCAAGGTCAGGCAAAGCGACATCGGCGCATAGGCAACGCCGCCTCACCTCAGGCGAACGCGACCTTGCGGCCGGTCCAGCGGGCGATCAGGGCGTCGAGGGAGAAGAAGCCGCCGCCGAACTTGGCGAGATAGAGGGCGCAGACCATCCAGGGCAGGTGCTCGTTGTAATGGTCGGGATAGACGAAGAGCTGGATCACCAGCGCCATGCCGAACAGGCCGAGGCCGCCGAGCCGCGTCGCCAGCCCGATAAGGACCAGCACGGAGAACACGCTCTCGCCCAGCAGGGCCAGATGGGCGGCGAGCTCCGGCGGCAGCAGCGGGAGCTTGTATTCTTCCTGGAAGAGATAGACGGCGCTGTCCGACAGGGAGAACAGCGTGCCGTCAGCCACCTTGGTGCGCGCCGACCACCAGAACACCCGAAACAGGGCGATACGGGCGATCAGGGCGATCAGCCAATGCGGGATCAGCGTGAAGAGGTGGATCAGGCGATCCGCCAATCCCGGTGCTGCCGGGCCGGGGGATGCGAATGTCGTGCGGGTCATGGCAACACTCTCCGGCAGGTTCAGATCTCGAAGCGGCGGGCGATGCCGGCCGCAACCAGCCCCGCAATGGTGGCGGCTAGGTCGAAATCAGGGGTTTCGGCGAAAGCAGCCTCTGCCGCCGCCTCCAAGGGGTGCCGGGCCAGCAGGGTGGCCAGGAAGGCATGGCCGCCCGGCGGCAGGATCTGCACCTCGACATCGAGGCGGGGACGGGTCACCAGCACGTCTTCGCCGGACCAATCCGCGATCTCCCGCGCCTCGCCGCCGGCATTCATCTGCCAGATCGTCGCCACCGGGAAGGCCGAACGCAGGAGACGCGCCGCCGGATGGATCTCGACCCGCACTTCGTGCAGCCGTGCAGGATCGAGGCCGCTGAGGGCGGCCGGCGAGGCAGACTCGGCATCGGCGGCGTGATAGGCCTGGGCCCGGGCAATCTCCAGGCGCATCACGTCGGGCAGATAGGCGACCGCCCGCGCCGGCTCGAAGGCTTCGGTGAAGGCCGGCAGATGATCGCCGTAATCGAGAAGCAGCGGCGAGCGCGGCGGATGCTCGCGCGCAAAGCGGATGGCGAGGGCCCGGAAGAAGTCGGCGCCGACGATGGCGATCGAGGCCGGAAAGCGGCTCTCCAGTGCCGCGGCGAGGCTGAGCGCGACATTGTCGCGATAGACGGCGAAGCGCCGGTGCGGCGCCACGCCATTATGGGCGGCGAGCCCCTGCGGCAGCGCGGCGGCCGGGTCGAGCACGGCCTGCCGGAACGAGGATTGCATCTTGGCGAGCATCAGGCGGCCCTCGCTCGCATGACCCGTGCCATCGCGGCCTCGGCAAGCGCGGCCTCGCGGGCGAGCACCGGCCAGTCCGGCACGTCATTGTCCCATTCGATCAGGGTCGGCAGCCGCCCGGTCCGGGCGATGACGCGTTCATAGAGCGCCCAGACCGGGTCGGCCACCGGCCGGTCATGGGCGTCGATCAGGAGCGGCGCGCCGGCATCGTCGACCGTCTCGGCATGGCCGGCGAGATGGATCTCGCCGACGAGATCAAGCGGGAAGCGATCGAGATAAGCTTCGGGCGAGGTCGCGTGATTGGTAGCGGAGACGAAGACATTGTTGATGTCGAGCAAGAGGCCGCAGCCGGTACGCCCCGCGATCTCGCGCAGGAAATCGGTCTCCTCGATGGTGCTCTCCTCGAACAGGAGATAGGTCGAGGGATTCTCCAGGAGCATGGGCCGCCCCAGCGTCTCCTGCACCTCATCGATATGCGCGCAGATACGCTGCAATGTTTCGGTGGTATAGGGCACCGGCAGGAGATCGTTGAGGAAGACCTCCTCATGGCTCGACCAGGCCAGGTGCTCCGAAAAGCTCGCCGGGCGATAGCGTTGTTCGAGCGCCTTCAGCCGGGCGAGATGATCCTTGTCGAGCGGCCGCGCCGCGCCGATCGACAGGCCGACGCCGTGCAGCGACAGTGAGTAGTTCTCGCAGATGGCCCGAAGCTGGGCATGCGGCGGACCGCCGGCACCCATGTAATTCTCGGCATGAACCTCGAAGAAGCCGATGTCGGGCCGGGTCGCGAGAATGGTCTCGACATGCTCCGGCTTGAGCCCGGCGCCGGCGCGCAATGGCAGGGTCGTGCTGGTTGCTTTGCTCATGGCGTTCTCCGAGATGGGGAGGGCGCGGGAGCCATCGCCGTGAGGCGACGAGAGCCCCCGCGAGCTCGATATCAGCTCTTGACGGGCGTCAGCGAGCCCATGCCCGTCGGGGTCTTCATGGTGACGCAGCTGCCCTTGGGCACCAGCTTGAAGGACTGGCCGTCATAGTCGATCGTCGACGTGCCTGCACAGGAATGGGCACCGGCCGCGCAGTCGTTCTGGCCCTTGAGGGCGACGCCGTAGCACTTCTCCTTGGAATCGTCGGCCCTGGCGGGAGCCGACAGCAAAGCGGCGGCGCTGGCGACGGCGCCGGCGAGAGCGAAGGCGGTGCTGGCCTTGGTGAACACGGACATGGGAGTTTCCTTCTGTTGCTGGATGGCGGAAACGGCCTGTCGCCGCTCCGCATGAACAGGACTATGACCCGCTCCGGCAGCGGAGCCAAATCAAGTGAGCGTGCCGAAAACCACACTTTTTGCGCTAAAACATGTGATTCCAGCCGCTGTAACGATATTCGTCGCCACAGCGTAAGTTGTTACCTCGTCGTTCCAAGATGAGGATCAGGGTATGATCCGCGCGCGCCGGGAAGGACCTGCCCCATCGATCCGACATTGACAGTGACACCTCTTGCTCCGATATAGCCAGCGTTCCCGACAGCCCGCCTCTCCTCAAAGGAGGATCAGACATGGCCGCCCTCTCCGATCTCGCCGAAAAGCCGCACCAGGCCGGCGTCGTCCGTACCGTCTTCATCGACGGCGAAGCCGGCACCACGGGCCTGGGCATCCGCGAGCGATTGGCGTCGGTGGCGCGCATTGCCCTGCGCAGCATCGCGCCGGAACTGCGCAAGGACGTCGCGGCGAAGAAGGCGCTGCTGGCCGAAGTCGACCTCGTGGTGCTCTGCCTGCCCGATGCCGCCGCCAAGGAAACGGTGGCGCTGATCGGTGAACTCGACGGCCGCAAGCCCAAGGTGCTGGACGCCTCGACCGCCCATCGCGTCGCCCCCGGCTGGGTCTATGGCTTTGCCGAACTGGCGCCGGACCAGGCCGCCAGGATCGCAAGCGCCAGCCACGTCGCCAATCCCGGCTGCTACCCCACCGGGGCGATCGCCCTCCTGCGGCCGCTGGTCGATGCCGGCGTGATCCCGCAGGACTATCCCGTCACCGTCAATGCGGTGAGCGGCTATTCCGGCGGCGGCAAGTCGATGATCGAGGCCTATGAGGCCGGTACCGCGCCGTCCTTCGAACTCTACGGCCTGACACTCGAGCATAAGCATGTGCCGGAACTGCAGGCCTATACCGGCCTGACGCGCCGGCCGATCTTCGTGCCTTCCGTCGGCAATTTCCGCCAAGGCATGCTGGTCTCGGTGCCGCTGCATCTCGACACGCTGACGGGCAAGCCGAAGGCAGCGGAGCTGCATGCGATTCTCGCCGACTATTATGCCCGTGCCAAGTTGGTGAACGTGGAGCCGCTGGACGGTGCCGGCAAGATCGAGGCGGAAGCGCTCAACGACACCGACCGGCTGGAGCTTCGCGTCTTCCCGAACGAAGCCCATCGCCAGGCGGTGCTGGTGGCGCGGCTGGACAATCTCGGCAAGGGCGCTTCCGGCGCGGCCGTGCAGAACATCCAGCTGATGCTGGGCGTCTGAGTACGCCTGCAGTCGGACCGGGCTTCTCGCGCAGGGGCCAGGAGTCCGCATAGCACTCGGCCAGGCCGAATAAAGCCGGATAATCCCTCCCCGGTTTCGGGGAAGGTGGCCTCGCGAAGCGAGGTCGAGTGGAGGCAAGTGGCACGACCTGCCATTCTACTGCCCTCGAAGCGCCCCTCCCCCTTCCGTCACTGCTCTGCAGCGACGACAGGAACATCTTCACTTTCGAAGATGTTCCGGACTTCCCCGAAACCGGGGAAGGATCACCCACGCTTCATTCTCGAAGCATCGGATGTGTATCTGCCCCTGTTCGCGGGGGAGCATGGCGGTCTCATCGCACGATGCGAGGCATACCGCTCACCCGACCAAAACCTGATCCAGCCAGGCCAGCAGTTCCGCTTCGTCGAAGCCTGCTGCGGTGTCGATATCGAACAGCGGACCGCGCCTGAGCGGTTCGGCGCGCTGCGCCAATGCCACCAGCTCGGGCAGGAAGGCCTCGCCGGGATGGCCGGCATGGCGGGATGACAGGCGCGAGCGATAGCGTTCCACCAGGATGTCCGGTGGGGCATGGCACCAGATCTCCGCCGTGAGGCCAATCCCGGCCCGGGCAAGATGGTCTTCCAGCACCTCGCGGGGCTGGAAGCCGAACCAGGCGTCCACCACGAAGGTCATGCCATCGGGTGCTTCGCCGACGATCGACCAGATCGCCTGCGAGCTCGCCCGGCCGAGCTTGCGGTTATAGTCGCGATCGCCCACGCCGAGATGGTCGAAGAACGGCTCCTTTACCGTATCGAGGCCGAGAATGGCCCAGCCGCGCGCATCGGCGACGAAGCGGGCGATGGAACTCTTGCCGCTGGCGGGAACGCCGTTGACCAGAACCGCCTTCTTCATGCGCAAGGCCTTCTTCATGGACCTGCCTCCCGCCTGCCGGCCAGGGCTGCCCCGATCACGCCGGCATCGTCACCCAACGTCGCGGCGGCAACCGGGCATTGATACCAGGCCGACAAGGCCGGCACGGTCTGCAGGGCAACCTCAGCGGCCTTGCCGAGGCCGCCGCCGAGCAGGACCAGCGCCGGATCGAAGGCCGCCACCAGGCTGTCGATGGCGGCGCGCAGCGGCTCGGCCCAGGCCCTGATGACGGCCTCCGCCTGCCTGTCCCCATCGAGGCGAAGGCCAAGCAACTGGCCGGCCGTGATGTCCGCCGGCAGGCCGGCTTCGCGGATATGCCGCCCCAGCGCCGTGCCGGAACTGGTGGTCTCCACGCAGCCGCGCCGGCCGCAGGCACAGGGCAGGCCACCGACATCGACGGTGACATGGCCGAACTGGCCGGCGCTGCGCCGGCCGCGCAACACCCTGCCCTCCAGCGCCACGGCGCCGCCGATACCGGTTCCGATCGTCAGCATCGCCACATTGGCGGTTCCCCGCGCCGCGCCGACAGCCATTTCGCCGACCAGCGCCATGTTGCAGTCATTGTCGACGAAGATCCGCTTGCCGGTAAGTTCGGCCAGCACGGACGCGAGCGGCACGCTCGACAGATCGACATAGCCGCCCGAGAGAACCTCGCCGCGCAGCGCATCCACCCGGCCGGGCACGCCGATGCCGATGCTACCCACGGCGGGACTGTCGAGGCGGTCGATCATCTCGGCCAGCCTGTCGACGAGGGCCAGGGGTTCCGCCACGGTGCGCTCGGCGAGCCGTTGCAGGATCTCGCCTCCCGCCGCCACCCGCGCGGCCCTCAGATTGGTGCCGCCGATATCGATGCCGATCGCCTCGGGCTCAACCTCGGACTTGCTTGGCATGACCGGCCTCTCAGGCGGCTTGCGCCTTGACGAAATGTCGCTCGATCACCGCCTGGATCTCGCGCAGGCGTGGCACCGCGACGTTGCGCAGCCTGTCGGCCTGCACCGCGCGGTCGAGCGAGATGCAATCCTTCCATAGCGCCCGGCCGGCAATCACGCCCGAAGCGCCGTTGCGCATCGCGGTCTCGACCTGGCCGAGGAAGGTCGCATGGTCGACGCCGGCCGACAGCACGGCCCAGGGCACGCCACCGGCAAGGCGGGAAACCGCGGCGCAGGCCTCCGCATGGCCGGGAAATGGCAGCTTCAATACTTTCGAACCGAGATCGAGGCAGATGCGGGTGCCCTCCACCACCAGTTCCGGGATCTTGGCCGCATAATCCTCGCGGCTTTCGCCGGGCAGGTCATAGGTGAGGAACTCCACCACCAGCAGCAGGTCCTCGCGGGCGAAATCCTCGATGCAGCGGCGCAGGATCTCGATGTTGTGGGCGTTGGCCTCGGGCCTGTCAGCCCGCAGATAGACCATGATCTTGCCGCCGGTGCCGCCGAGCTCGCGTACGCGGCGGGCATCGATGCCGGGCACCAGGCGCGAGAGGCGATAGCCTTCCGGCGAGCGGTCGAAGCCGGACGCGTCGAGCCCGATCAGCAGCGCCACGTCCCGCGCCAGCACACCATCGTCCACCACCTTGGGCACGGCGCAGAGAGGATCGAGCAGTACGCAGGACGCCTCGTTGGCGAGATGGCGCACGATGTCGGCCTTGGTCTCGCCGAGCATCGCATCGCTGATCGCCGCCTGGTCAGCCGGGTCGCTCGCCAGGATGGTGCGCATGCCGCCGCGCTGGTCGCATGCGATCACCATCATGGCGCCATTGCCACCGCAGATCTGTCGGTAGCCGCGATATTCCGCCGTCGTCATCGCCGCCATGGCGTTCTTCTCCCTTTGCCTCGGCAGCTTCCATCGCGGCCGTTGCTTGTTTCCTGTCGAGCGGGTAGCGATCTTGCGATGGCAGGCCGAGAGACCGGTCAGCGATGTTCTTCCCTCTCTGTCATCATCGATGTAACATGTTTCTGAAAGGAATTGCAAACTGTCGGACAGCCTGACCAGCGACGCCTCGGCCACCCGCAAGACGCTGCACATGGTGGCGCGCCTTCACTATGAGTCCGACCTGTCGCAGGTCGAGATCGCCCGGCGCCTCGGCCTGTCGACGGCGACCATCTCGCGGCTGCTCCGCCGCGCGCGGGATGAAGGCATCGTCCGCATCGAGATCCGAGATTTCACCGCTCCCGAGGACCTGACCCGCGAGCTCGTCGAGGCCTTAGGCCTGCATAGGGCGGCGCTGGTGGAGACCAGCGAGGTCGGATTGCTGGCGTCGCTGGCCCAGCCCATCGGCGCGCTGCTGAAGGAAGCCGGGCTGAAGGACGGCTCGGTGCTCGCTATCGGCTGGGGCCGCGCCATCCGCGAGGTGATCCGCGCCGGGCTGCCCAGCATACCGGGCGTGATCACGGTGCCCGCGACCGGCGGCATGCAGCAGCCGGCCCCCCATTTCCAGATCAGCGAATTCGTGCGGCTGGCGGCCGAGCAACTCGGCGGCACGCCTCAATTCATCCACGCGCCCTATCTGCCGTCGCAGGAATATCGCGACGCCTTCGTCAACGATCCCACCATCCGCGACCAGATCGCGCTGTGGGACCGCATCGATGCCGCGCTGGTGGGTGTCGGCCTGCCGCATGGGGTCGATCCGGTGCACGCCGGCGCCGCCACTTCGAGCGAACGCGCTTTGGTGCAGGCGGCTGGCGACGTGATCCGGCATTATTTCGACGAGGAGGGCAATCTGGTGCCCTGGGACGGCGACGAGCGCCTGATCGCGGTATCGCCGGAGCAATTGCGGGCCGTCCCTCTCGTCATCGGCGTGGCCGTTTCCCCCGCCAAGGCGAAGTCGATCATCGGCGCCGTACGGGCAAGGCTGATCAACGCCGTCGTGACCGATACCGCGACGGCCGAAGCCATGCTTGCTCTGCTGCGGGGATAACCGCTCGAAAAGCCAGCGCCACGCCTTTCCTTCCCCCCGCCATGGAGGCCGGGGCCCTTGCGGTCGGGCTCAAGCTGAATCAGGATGGAAGCATGACCTCCCGTCCAAGCCGCACCGCCTCTCGCCACAACCCGCCCAGGGTTCTCATCCTGACCCCTATCAAGGACGCTGCCGATCTAGCGGAAACCTACCTGCAGAACCTCGAACGCCTGACCTATCCGAGCAAGGCGCTTTCGCTCGGCTTTCTGGAGAGCGACAGCCGCGATGGCACCCAGGAAGCTTTCCGGGCCATCGCCGACAAGCTCTCCAGGCGATTCAGGCGAACCGGCTTCTGGAAAAAGGATTTCGCCTTCCACATTCCCGACAACGTCCCCCGCTGGGCGCCCGACATCCAGACCCAGCGGCGCGCCGTGCTTGCCCGCAGCCGCAACCACCTGCTCTTCAATGCCCTCGCGGACGAGGACTGGGTGCTGTGGCTGGATGTCGACGTGGTCGAGTTTCCCGCCGACCTGATCGAGACGCTGCTATCCTACGACAAGGACATCCTTCAGCCCCATTGCGTGCTGCGCTATGGCGGCCCGACCTTCGACAAGAATGGCTGGCGCGACCACGGCCAATATTATCTGGAGCATCTGCGAGAGGAGGGTGAGATCGTTCCGCTCGACGCGGTCGGCGGCACCGTGCTGCTGGTGAGGGCCGATATCCACCGCGACGGCCTGATCTTTCCGCCCTTCTATTACGGCGAGCGCAATCCACTGGCGCGGGGCACCAAGGCCTATATCGAAACCTCCAGCTTCGGAGAGATCGAAACCGAGGGATTGGGCATGATGGCAGCCGATATGGGCCTGACCTGCTGGGGCCTGCCGCATCTCGAGGTCCGCCATCGCAACAAATAGGCGGTGACTCTTTCCAAGAGCCGGCTTTCAGCCGGCTCTTGGAAACGCACCGTCGGTTGGAGAGAAAGAGCCGGCTGAAAGCCGGCGGTCCCAGGAAGGTTACTTCACATATTCCCGCGCGGCCTGCTCGAGCTGGCCATGTAAATAGTCGGTGAAGGAACGCCAGACCTCGACGTGGAAATCGCTCGCACCCTTGCGCCACAGCACGATCTCCGCCTTGGCGTAGAGCGTGCGCGTGGCGGTGCCGACGGGAAAGGCCTTGGGGTCGAGATCCAGCATGACGCCGGCATTCAGCACATCGGCGGCCAGCGAACCCGAGACCAGGACGCCGATATTGCGGTGGCTGACATCCACCAGCGAATGGGGCTCCTGGACGGCGGCCTCGATGGCGGCATAGGCCTCGGCCTCGCCATTCTCCGGCGCAAGCAGCAGCCACTCGTCCGGGCCGAGCTTGAAGGCGGTGCGCGTGCCGTCGGTGGTGGCGGTGTTGATTGCCGTCGGCAGGGCCAGTCCGAAGGCCTGGCCGGCCGCGGCCGCAGCGCTGTCCGGTCCGCGCAGCACCAGACGGGCGCCGCGTGGCGCCGCCTCGATGGTGAGGCGGCTGCGGGCGGTGATCGGCGCGATGCCGTCGAGCGGATCGCGGCGGGTTGCAGTATCAGCCATTGAGCCGCGCTCCTTCCTTGTCGATGAAGATAGGGTCGACCACCGTCACGGCGGTCGAGCCGCCGGGCATCGGCACATAGACCGTCTCGCCATAGCGCGAACGGCCACGCTCGAGATTGGCGAGGGCGATGGAGCGGCCGAGATTGGCGCTCCAATAGGCCGAGGTGACATGGCCGAGGGCATGCTCGCCTAGGGCGGGCTGCGCCACCTCGGTGATCTGGGCGCCCTCTTCCAGCACCACGCCGGGATCGACGGTGGCGAGTCCGACGAACTGCTTGCGGTTGGGATCCTGCAAATCAGGCCGCATCAGGCCGCGCTTGCCGACAAAGTCCGCCTTGGCCTTGCCCACGGCCCAGCCGACGCCAGCTTCGTCCGGGGTCAGCGTGCCGTCGGTATCCTGGCCGACGATGATGTAGCCCTTCTCGGCGCGCAGCACATGCATCGCCTCGGTGCCATAGGCGCAGCCATCATATTTGACGACCTCGGCATGGATGGCCTGCCACACCGCACGGCCATAGGCCGCCGGCACGTTCACCTCGAAGCCAGCCTCGCCGGTGAAGCTCATGCGGAACAGCCGGGTGGGAACGCCGCAGATGCGGCCCTCCTTCACCGACATGTGCGGCATGCCGTCCTTGGAGATGTCAATACCCTCGACCAGGGGCGCCAGCACGTCGCGGGCATGCGGCCCCTGCACGGCGATGACGGCCCATTGCTCGGTGGTGGAGGTGAACCAGACCTTGAGGTCGGTCCACTCGGTCTGGAGATAGTCCTCCATATGCGAAAGCACGCGAGGCGCCCCGCCCGTGGTGGTGGTGACATGGAAGCGGTCCGGAGCCATGCGGCCGACCACGCCGTCGTCATAGACGAAGCCGTCGTCGCGGGTCATGATGCCGTAGCGCAGGCGGCCCGGCTCCAGCTTCATGAACGGGTTGACATAGATGCGGTGCATGAACTCCGCCGCATCCGGGCCGACGACCTCGATCTTGCCAAGCGTGGTCGCGTCGAACATGCCGACCTTGTCGCGCACCGTCTTGCACTCGCGATTGACCGCGTCATGCATGCTCTCCCCGGCGCGAGGATAATACCAGGCGCGTTTCCACAGGCCGACATCCTCGAACACTGCGCCCAGTTCGACCTCGGCCTCGTGCATCGGGGTCTTGCGCACGGGATCGAAAAGGTCCCCGCGCGCCGTGCCGGCGAACAGGCCGAAGCTGGTCGGGGTATAGGGTGGGCGGAAAGTTGTCAGGCCGACCTGCGGCACCTTCTTGTCAATAGCCTTGGCGGCGATCGCCAGCGCATTGATGTTGGAGGTCTTGCCCTGGTCGGTCGCCATGCCCGTGGTGGTGTAGCGCTTGACATGCTCGATCGAGCGAAAGCCCTCGCGCGTCGCCAGCTTGATGTCCTTGGCGGTGACATCGTGCTGGAAGTCGACGAAGGCCTTGACCTTGGCGGCATTGCGGTCATGCGGCAAGGCGCCGGTGTAGAACCCTTCGGGAGAGGTCTCGCCATCGACGTCGAAGGTCTTGAGCGCGCCCCTGTCGAAACCGGCATCGCGCCCGGCCTCGTGGCCGGCGGCAAAGCCGTCATTGATCACCGCGCCGAAGTCGAACACGCCGCGGCAGGCGCCGGCGGAGCGCTCCTCGTCGCGGGCAAAGCCCGGCACGAAGATCTGCTTGGCTTCGTCATAACGCAGCTTGCCGCGCGACTGCGAGAACAGGTGCACCGTCGGCGTCCAGCCGCCCGACATCAGCACAAGATCGCAGGAGACGGTCTCACGATCACTGACGCTGACGCCATCCGTGGCGACCCGGCCAAGCCTGACCGCATTGACACGCAAGCGCCCGCTGGTGCCCATCATCGTCGCGCCGAGGTTGACGCGGATGCCGGCCTCCCGGGCAGCACCGACCAGCGCACCGCCATCGGTCCTGATATCGGCGATCACGGCGATCTCGACGCCGGCGGCCTTGAGGTCGAGCGCGGCCTGGTAGGCGGTGTCGCAGGCGGTAAACACCACCGCGCGGTTGCCCGGCTTGACGCCGTAGCGGTTGACATAGGTGCGGGCCGCATCGGCCAGCATGATGCCCGGACGGTCGTTCTCCGGGAACACCAGGGGACGCTCGATCGCACCGGCTGCGATGACGACCTGTTTGGCGCGCACCTGCCAGAGCCGTTCGCGCGGCGTGCGGGCTTCCGGCTGGGCCACATGGTCGGTCAGCCTTTCGGCCAGCGCGACGAAATTGTCCGAATACCAGCCGAAGGCGGTGGTGCGCGGCATCAGCCGGACACGATCGTTGAGGGCCAGCGACATGATGATGTCGGTGGCCCAGTCGCGCGCCGCGCGGCCTTCGATGGTGGCCGTGGTCTCCGTCAGCAGCGAGCCGCCGAGCTCGGCTTGCTCGTCGACCAGGATCACCGAGGCGCCGGTCTCGGCCGCGGCGATGGTGGCCGCCAGGCCCGCCGGCCCGGAGCCCACCACCAGCACGTCGCAATGGGCATAGCGGTTGAGGTAGCGGTCGGGATCGGCCACCTTGGGCGCCTCACCGAAGCCGGCGGCAGCGCGGATCCTCGGCTCGTAGACCTTCTTCCAGAAGCTCTGCGGCCACATGAACGTCTTGTAGTAGAAGCCCGAGGCCAGGAAGGGCGACATCGCGTCGTTGACGGCGCCGGCATCGAATTTCAGCGAAGGCCAGCGATTCTGGCTTGTCGCGACGAGGCCTTCATAGAGCTCGACCTGCGTGGCGCGCAGATTGGGCGTGGTGCGTCCGGCATCCCGGATCACCGTCACCATCGCATTCGCCTCTTCCGAACCTGATGACATGATGCCGCGCGGCCGGTGATATTTGAAGGAGCGGCCGATCAGGTGCACGCCATTGGCGAGCAAAGCGGAGGCGAGCGTATCGCCACGCACGCCCTGATAGGCGATGCCGTCGAAGGTGAAGTTGATCGGCTTGGCGCGATCGATGCGGCCGCCGGCCGCCGTACGGAGAGAGGCGGTCACGCGCGCGCCTCCTTATTGGAGGGCGTGGCGGCGGCAAGCTCGACGGCGAGCGCCGCCAGATCGGGCTTGGGCTCGCCCTGCTTGTAGGTCTTCACGAACTTGTCGGTCACGGTATGGCGCACGGCGTTGAAGAAGCGTGCGCAGCCATGCACATGGCGCCAGCGCTCGGCGATCAGCCCCTTGGGATTGGAGCGTGTGTAGAGGAAGCCTTCCCAGACCTCGTCCGTCGGATTGTCGGCGAAGGCGGGGCGGGCGATATGCGCCTCGCCCATGTTGCGGAACTCCAGTTCCGGGCGATCCTGTTCGCAATAAGGGCAGCGAATGAGCAGCATGACGGTCCTCAGTGCGCGACGGCGGCGGCGGCCGCTTCGTCGATCAGGCGTCCGGTGCGGAAGCGATCGAGAGTGAAGGGAGCGGCGATCGGATGGGGTTCGCCTGTCGCCACCGTATGGGCGAAGACGTGGCCCGAGCCCGGCGTCGCCTTGAAGCCGCCCGTGCCCCAGCCGCAATTGACGAACAGGCCAGGTACCGGGGTCTTCGAGAGGATGGGCGAGCGATCGGGCGTGACGTCGACGATACCGCCCCAGTTGCGCATCATGCGGGTGCGGCGAACCACCGGGAAAAGCTCGCAGATCGCGTCCAGCGTGTGGGCCGCGATGTGCAGGCCGCCCGTCTGCGAATAGGAGACATATTGGTCGGTTCCGGCACCGATGACGAGGTCGCCCTTGTCCGATTGCGACATATAGGCATGCACGGTGTTCGACATCACCACGCAGGGCATGATCGGCTTCAACGGCTCCGACACCAACGCCTGCAGAGGATAGCTTTCCAGCGGCATGCGCACACCGGCCATGTCCATCACCACCGAGGTGTGGCCAGCGGCGACGACGCCGAGCTTCTTGGTCCGGATCGTGCCCCTGGAGGTCTCCACCCCGGAGACGGCGCCTGAGGCGTCGCGCAGGATGCCGGTAACCTCGCAGTTCTGGATGATGTCGACGCCCAGCGCATCGGCGGCGCGGGCATAGCCCCAAGCCACCGCGTCGTGGCGAGCGACGCCGCCGCGCCTTTGCAGGGCGGCGCCCATGATCGGATAGCGGATGTCCTTGGAGATGTTGAGGATCGGACAGAATTCCTTCGCCTCTTCCGGCGTCAGCCATTCATTGTCGATGCCGGCCAGGCGATTGGCATGGATATGGCGCTTGAATACCTGGATGTCGTGCACATTGTGCGCCAGCATCATCACGCCGCGGGCCGAATACATCACGTTGTAGTTCAGCACCTGGGACAGGTTCTGCCACAGCTTCATCGCGTGGTCGTAGAGCTTGCCGCTCTCCTCCCACAGATAGTTGGAGCGGATGATGGTGGTGTTGCGGCCGGTATTGCCGCCGCCCAGCCAGCCCTTTTCGAGCACGGCGATATTGGTCATGCCATGCTCGGCAGCCATGTAATAGGCGGTGGCGAGGCCATGCCCGCCGGCGCCGATGATGATGGCGTCGTAGCTGGCCTTCGGTTCGGGCGAGCGCCATTGCTCGGGCCAGTCCTGATGACCACGCAGCGCATTGCGCGCCAGGGAAAAGACAGAAAACCGCACGTGTTGCCGCCCGTTGGATGGAGTCTTGAATGGGGCGACTATCATCACCCCGGCCGGGGCCAGTCTAGCACGGAAGCGACGCGCCTTTTGTCGCATTGGAAGAAATTGCACAAAAGGCGCTATCTTCCATGCCCCGTAAAGGACGCATTTGGGATAGTATTTGACCATTGGGTCGCATCCGAATATCTCATACTTGTCAATTTACGACATTAAACGCGACATATGGTCGGCCCCACATCAGAATTCTTCAAAAAATGTCGCAATATCGTCTCGGTTCGTCGTTTCGAAGAACGCGGTACAAACCGCCCCGCAACCGACGCTTTTGACCACAATGGGCGCGTAGATGCCCGATGCCATCATGAGGGCGAGCGCTCCGTCTGGTGCGCTTTCCCGCCTCCGTCACGCTTCGTACCGCCGGCCCCCCGGCGGAGGTCCCAGGGAGAATCGCGTATGAATATCCGGCCGGATATCGGCGCCACGCATACCGTCGGCCTTCTGCTCACCCCCAACTTCTCGATGATCGCTTTCGCGGCGGCTGTGGAGGTCCTGCGCCTGACGAATTACGTCACCGGCGCCAAGGCCTTCGCCTGGCGGCTCTATTCGCCTGACGGCCAGCCGATCGAGGCGTCGAACGGGGTGGCATTGGCGGTCGACGGTTCCTATGCCGATGTCGGGCCGATGCCGGAGATCATCGTGTGCTCCGGCATGGACGTGCAGAAATACGATCACGGCTCGCTGATCGCCAAGCTGCGCAAGCTCGCCTTCTACGGCGTCTCGATCGGCGCCGTGTGCACGGGCACCTATATCCTTGCCAAGGCCGGTCTGCTCGACGGCCATCGCTGCGCCATCCATTGGGAAAACTACGACAGCTTCCGCGAGGAATTCCCTGAGATCGATGCCACGCAGGAACTGTTCGAGATCGACCGCAATCGCTTCACCTGCGCGGGCGGCACCGCCTCGATCGACATGATGCTGGCGCTGATCACCGCCAAGAAAGGTGCTGTCATCAGCGCCCTCGTTACCGACGAACTCATCCATCATCGCATGCGCGATTCCCACGAGCGCCAGCGCATGGAACTGCGCGCGCGTTTGGGCGTCTCCCATCCCAAGCTCCTCGCCGTGATCGGCGAGATGGACAAGCGCCTGGAACGTCCGGTGTCCTGCGCCCAGCTCGCCCGGACCGTGCGCCTGTCGCCACGCCAGCTCGAACGGCTGTTCCAGCGCTATCTCGATACCACGCCGACCCGCTACTATCTCGAAATGCGCCTCAACCGCGCCCGCCAGCTCCTGCGCCAGACCTCGATGCCGATCCTTTCGGTGGGCCTGGCCTGCGGCTTCGTCTCCGCCTCGCACTTCTCCAAATGCTATTCCGAGCATTTCGACCGCACGCCGTCCGAGGAGCGCAAGGGCATGCGGGTGGAACGCAACGTGGCGACCGCCATCGCCTGACCGCGCGCATGCAAAGCCGAATGGTTCTGATCGTCAGGCTCGCTATCGCCACGGCAATGCTGGTGGCGATGCCGGCTGCCGCGATTGCCATGGCTGAGGACTCCGATGGACCGACGGCCATGCTCAAGGTCGGCGGCAAGGCCGGCCCCCTGAGTTGCTGGTCCAGGCCCATCCCCTGCCGGACGGCATCCGGCGAGCCGGATTACTGTTCCAAGCCCGCTCCTTGTCCTGCAGGGACCAGGACCATTCAGCTCGAAGGCGGGGAGGGCAAGCCGGCGATCTACGCCGGCGTCGCGCCGCCCCCCATCGCGGCGGCGGATGGAAACCATGAGGTAATGCGGCACGCGGTCGGCCGGGCCTGGAAGGCCGGACGATGCCTTGTCGTGTTCGGTCGCTTTACGCGCAGTGGTGCCGTTGCCGCACCACTCCTATCGGTCGAACGCGTTGTCGGTCCCTGCAGCAGTCCGCAACGCTAATGGAGGCAGGCTTTTCCTGGAAAGGCTGCGACGCCGCCGTCAGTTCCCACCCAGCAACCCGGCCGCGATGTTGATCGCCAGGGCCAGGATGGTGGCGTTGAAGAAGAACGAGAACACCGCATGGGCGGCGACGATGCGGCGCATCGGCCGCGAACGCAGATTGGTGTCCGACGTCGCCGAGGAAGCCCCGATCGCTACGGAAAAATAGACGAAATCCCAATAATCCGGCGGTTCGGGGTCACCGCCGAAATCCAGGCTCGGTTTACCCGGCCGGCCGCCGTCATTGTAATAGATATGGGCGTAATGGATGGCGAAGATGGTATGGATGAAGAACCAGGAACAGACGATGGTCGCCACCATCAGCGGCAATGACAGGCTATCGCTGTCAGCCTGGTTCTTGGTTGCCTGAAGCTCGAAGATCACCCCGGCAAAGCTGGTGGCGGCGGCCAGCATCGACAGGATCAGAATGGTCACGGCACCTTCGTCAAGGGAATCAGCCCGGTGGCTGAAGCGATCCGGTGGCAGGCGCGACAGCTTGTAGCTGACGATGACGACGAAAATCGCGGTGGCTAGGCACCACCCTGCCAACAGGCGTTCGAGCCAGGGCAGGCCCGGTATGACGAGACCAAGAGCCATGCCAGCGACGAGGCTCCAGAGCAGGACCGGCCTGGCGGTCAGCGGACGTAGGAAATGCCTCACCTCAGTGGTCTCGCTCGCCGTCTCGCGTGGAGCCCCACTTGGAATCTCACTTGCGCCTGTCCGCCGTGAAGCGGGCGGCGGCGCGCAGGATATCCGCCTCGGCACCAAAACCGGCAAGGGCGCCGAGGGCATCGCCGGTAAGACGCTCGAGCTCGGCCCGTGCCTTGTCCACGCCCCACAGGCTGACCAATGTCGCCTTGCCGCGGTCGGCATCCTTGCCGGTGGCCTTGCCAAGCTCCGCGCTCGAGGCTTCGATGTCGAGAATGTCGTCGGCGATCTGGAAGGCGGCGCCCAGAGCGCGTCCATAGGACAGCAGGGTCTGATAGGTTGGCGCATCGGCACGCCCGATGACCGCACCCATCTCCACCGCGCACGACAGGATCGCGCCCGTTTTCATCGCCTGGAGCTGGGCGATGGCCTGCGCCGAGAGCTCGGCTGTTCCTTCGAAACGCCCTTCCGCCTCGAGGTCCAGCATCTGGCCACCGGCCATGCCCGCACCGCCGGCGGCCTTGGCCAGCAGGCGCACCAGTTCGGCCCGCATGCCCGCATCGGTGCCGGTCGCGGCATCCGCAAGGGTCTCGAAGGCCAGGGTCTGCAACGCATCCCCGGCCAGGATGGCGGTGGCCTCGTCATAGGCAAGATGCAGCGTCGGCTTGCCACGCCGCAACGCGTCGTCATCCATCGCCGGCAGATCGTCATGAGCGAGGCTATAGACATGCACAAGCTCGATCGCCGCACCCGCACGCAGAGCGGTAGTCTGATCGCCCTTCAGGAGGCGAGCCGTTTCGACCACCAGGAAGGGGCGCAGCCGCTTGCCACCGCCCAGAACCGCATAGCGCATCGCGCCCAGCAGCCGTGCCGGCACCGGCGGCGTGGTGGCGACGTCGAAGATCGCCACCAGCACATCTTCGATCTCACTGGCGACGGAGGCGAGGCGGTGATGGAAATCGATGGTCATGGATTGCTCATAGGAACTTTCCTCTCCTAGAGCAAAGCGCGTTTAGATGGAAACGCTTGTTTGCTCTAACTCCTTGGTTCCAAGCCAATCCAATGGATTGGCTAGAGCGTCTTTGCGATTCTTGGCGATTCCGCCAAATCGCAAAACGCTTTAGCCCGGGAAAGGATGACGCAAGATTATCGGCAAGCAGCTTCTGACGGCTGCGCTGATGGAACGCGAAACGGGTCGCCGCGTTCCATCGATCGTCTCACATCCCACTGGAGAGTTGCGCTGCCCAGCCTCAGGCCAGGTACTGCCCGCCATTGATGCTGAGCGTCGAACCGGTGATATAGCCGGCATCGTCGGAGGCCAGGAACACCACGGCGCGGGCGATTTCGTCAGGCTGACCCAGCCGACCTGTCGGAATCAGCGGCAGAATGCGCGTTTCCAGCACTTTGGGATCGATCGCCTGCACCATCTCGGTGCCGATATAGCCGGGCGCGATCACATTGGCGGTGATGCCCTTGGCCGCGCCTTCCAGGGCCAGTGCCTTAACGAAGCCGATATCGCCGGCCTTGGCTGCGGAATAATTGACCTGCCCCGCCTGCCCCTTCTGGCCGTTGATCGAGGAGATCACGACCACCCGGCCAAAACCGCGATTGCGCATGCCTTCGATGACCGGGCGGGTCATGTTGAACAGGCTGTCGAGATTGGTGCGGATGACGGCGGACCACTGGTCCTTGCTCATCTTGTGAAAAAAGCCGTCGCGGGTAATGCCGGCATTGTTGACCAGGATGTCGACCGGACCGAGATCCTTCTCCACCTGTGCCACGCCGGCAGCACAGGCATCGAAATCGCCGACGTCCCACTTGTAGGTTGCAATGCCGGTTTCGGCCTTGAACTTGGCCGCTGCCTCGTCATTGCCGGCATAACTGGCGGCAACCGTGTGGCCGGCTGCCTTGAGCGCCCTGGAGATGGCCGCGCCGATGCCACGCGTTCCGCCGGTGACGATTGCAACTCTGGTCATGGTGCCTCCTTGGTAACGATGGTGTTCTTCATTGGACTAAGGCGTTTTGCGATTTTAGGGAGTCACGAACCGGTCTTCGCCCCTAAGGACCTGCCCGACGCGTACCTCCCCTCCCCTGCACGAGAAGGGGCCGAGATCGAGGGCATCCCCCGTTCCTCCAACGGAGAAAGCCCTTGTTTCCAGCGTCTCGGCGATCCGATGAATTCTCCAGATCGCAAAACGCTTCGGCATCGCCGTGAACCGATCAGCGCTCGACGGTCAGGGCGATGCCCATGCCGCCGCCGATGCACAGCGTGGCGATGCCCTTCTTGCCGCCACGGCGAGCAAGCTCATGCAGCAGCGTGACCAGCACGCGGGCGCCGGAGGCACCGATCGGATGGCCGATGGCGATGGCGCCGCCATTGACGTTCACGATGGCAGGATCCCAGCCCATGTCCTTGTTGACGGCCAGGGCCTGCGCCGCGAAGGCTTCGTTGGCCTCGACCAGGTCGAGATCCTTGACGCTCCAGCCCGCCTTTTCGAGCGCCTTGCGCGAGGCTGGGATCGGCCCGGTGCCCATGATGGCGGGATCGACGCCAGCGGTCGCCCAGGAAGCGATGCGGGCGAGCGGTGTGAGGCCGCGACGCTCGGCATCCTTGGCGCTCATCAGCACCACGGCGGCCGCGCCGTCATTGAGGCCGGAGGCGTTGCCGGCAGTCACCGTGCCATCCTTGCTGAAGGCCGGGCGCAGCTTGGCCATGCCGTCGAGCGTGGCACCGTGGCGGGGATATTCGTCGGTATCCACGATGACATCGCCCTTGCGGCCGGGAATCGTGATCGCGACGATCTCATCCTTGAAGCGCCCCGCATTCTGGGCGGCCTCGGCCTTGTTCTGGGAGGCGACGGCGAAAGCGTCCTGTTCCTCGCGGGTGAGCTGCCAGCGCGCCGCGATATTCTCGGCGGTCGTGCCCATGTGATAGCCCTGGAAAGCGTCGAGCAGGCCGTCCTTGAGCATGGAATCCAGGAACTTCACGTCACCCATCTTGGCGCCGGCGCGCAGATGCGCGACATGCGGCGCCAGCGACATCGATTCCTGGCCGCCAGCCACGATGACCGAGGCATCGCCATTGGCGATCTGCTGCAGGCCGAGGCCGACCGCGCGCAGACCCGAGCCGCAGAGTTGGTTGAGGCCGAAAGCGGTCTTCTCCTGGGGCACGCCAGCCGCCATCGCCGCCTGTCGAGCCGGATTCTGGCCGCCGCCCGCGCTCAGCACCTGGCCGAGGATGACTTCGTCGACCTCGCCGGCCTCTACCTTGGCACGGGCCAACGCTTCCTTGACGGCCGCCGCACCGAGCGTGTGAGCCGGTGTTGCCGCGAAGGCGCCGTTGAAGGAGCCGACCGGTGTGCGTGCGGCGCTGACGATGACGACATCACTCATGGCAATTTCACTCCTCTAATGTTCCGTTTTGCAGCGGCCCGATGGACCAACTCTTTCCGAAGCAGAATTTACCTGCTTCATCCCCGCTGGGATGAAGCAGGTAAATTCTGCAAATCTCCCAAGTCCTGGAGATTGCGCCTGCAGATTACGGTTGAGCGGATCTGTGATCCGCTCAACCGTAATCTGCCTGGGCATATGGGACGCTTGGCGCGCCGCCGTCAATGCGCCAGGTGAGTTTACCGCGCTTGCACAAAGATGTTTTCGCGACCGCGAAAAGAGCCTAGATTTGTCAGACCGTGGGGGTGATCATCCCTCCAGGAGAGGGGTTCCGGAACGGGATACCGCCCCGGGCCGGAGGCCGTCACGGGAATACCGGGGTGGTTCGGAATTTCCAGGCTTGCCCAGGCGGGCCGGTTCGGAAATTCTCCGTGATCGATTTCGAGGCAAACTCTCCGGCATCGCCGTCACGGGCCTGCCCGGGGGGGATTTGTCCAGGCAGATTGAGTTTGATCGGGTCTCGGAACCGACCAAACTCAATCTGCAGGATCGGAAACGTTTGCAGAGTCCGCACGCTTCCCCCACAGATGGGGCAAGCATGTGAATTGTGCAAGGCAGGGACGAGCGTAAGGGGCAGTAGGATGGCGAAAGCTAAAGAGCCGACCACGATCAAGAAATACGCCAATCGGCGCCTCTACAACACGGGTACCTCGACCTATGTCACGCTCGAAGATCTCGGCACCATGGTCAAGGCCGGCGAGGATTTCGTGGTCCACGACGCCAAGACCAATGAGGACATCACCCGCCAGGTCCTCACCCAGATCATCTTCGAGCAGGAGAACAAGGGCCAGAACCTGCTGCCCATCACCTTCCTGCGCCAGTTGATCCGCTTCTATGGCGACAGCATGCAGGCGCTGGTGCCGAGCTTCCTCGAATTCTCCATCGACAATCTCACGCGCGACCAGCAGAAGCTGCGCGAGCAGATGACGCAGCATCTTACCAGCGGCTGGGGCCAGGCGCCCTGGGTCAATGGCGGTTTCGGCGCGCTCGAGGAACAGGCCCGCAACAATATGGTGGCCTTCCAGCGCGCCTTCCGCCTGTTCTCGCCTTTCACGCAGCAGGCCGGCGGCGAAGACGCGAAGGAGCCGGCCGCGACCGCAACCTCCAAGAGCAGCGACGATCTCGACACGCTGAAGAAGGAGCTGGCGGAGATGAAGTCGCGCCTCGACCGCATCAGCGACGAGAAGAAGTAGGGCAATACTTCCCTTCTCTCCTTATGAGAGAAGGAAGGCCGTGCCTCAGGTTCCGGTCAGCGCCATTGGCGCTTGGCGGCCGGCATCGCGCAGGCGCGGCAATTCCAGCCGGAGCGTGCCCGCCACCGTCCCCATCAGGCGGTTACAACCCCAGTTCAGGAGCTGGCGTGCGATGACCTCGTCATCCACCCATTCGGCCGCCATGTCGAGGCCATGCCGCGCGCCGGCCTCGATCAGGCTGCGCAGTGCGAAACGGCCCTGCGCGACCTGATCGGCCATTTCGACCAGCACGCCGTTGAGCGTCACCTGGCCGACTTCGAGAGCCTGGAGTTCGGCGAAATCGAGATGGCCGCCGCCGAAGCCGCCAATGCCGAGTCGCGCGCCGGAGGCGCGGATCGCCCGGCAATAGCGACCATTATTGTCGAGATCGGCCTTGGCCAGCGCCTCGTCGAGTTCGATGGTCAAACGCTGGAAGCTGTCGCCCGGTCCCCGGCGCGGATCGACGACGACCGGCAGGGGCAGGATCAATTCGACGCCGGGATGGCGGTCGAGCACCACGCCGGCAAGGTCCACCAGCCGCAAGGCGAGCCGGCGAGCGAGCGCACGGTCGCAGGCCGGGGTCAGCCAAGCCGGTTGCAAAGACGCCGGTTGCAATGTGGTGGACGCCGCCGCCTCGGCATTGCCGGGCAGCCGGATGAAGGCGCGGGCCCGGAAGGACTGCCGTCCTGCCGGCTGGGCCGCCAGCACCGGCTCGAAACCGAGGAAGATGCGGTCTTCGTTGAGTGCCAGCGCCAAGCGTTGCGCCGCATTCGCCGAAGCGACCTGATGGTCGCCTTCCGCGAAGATCGCGATACCGCCCGGTGTCTCGCGCTCGCAGCGGTCGAGGGCCTGCTGGGCCGCGTGCAAGGCGGTGCCGGCGGTCTCCGTCGCGGGTGCGATATGGACGGCCCCGATCGACACCGTCGGCTGGATCGCGCCCTCTTCCGCCTCGACGGTCACGCGCTCGACCACCTGCTGGAAGCGTTCGGCCGCCGCCCGCACGTCCCCGGCCTGGCAACCGGGCAACATCAAAGCGAATTTGCCGTCCGCAATGCTGGTAAGGCTGTCGCCGATGCGCAGCACGCTGCGCAAGCCGCGCATCACCTGGGCGCAGACGCGATCCGCCACCACGGCGCCGAAGGCACCGTGAATCGCACCGAGCCGGTCGACGGTCGCCAGGAACAACCCGGCCTGCCGGCCCTCGGCACAGGCGTTGGCCAGGGCGGTGGCGAAAAAGCGGTCGTGAATGCCGATAGCCGCCTGGGCTGATGCCGCCGCCTCGTCTTCCGGGCATTCAGCCACGACACGCACCAGGCCGCGCGCGACCACGGGGCGTCCGTCCGGTCCGGCGAACCAGCGCCCACGATCCTCGATCCAGCGTTTCCGGCCGGCCGCATGCGGACGATAGCTGTAGCGCAGGCAGTAGGGCGCGCCCTCTCCCGTTCCCCCATGCGGGCTCTGGAGGATGGCTTCATGCCGGCCGCCGGGCCGGTCGAGATCGATCAGGAGGGCAAAAGCCTTGCCGTCGGCAATGTCGGCGGCGGCACGCACGCCCAGCACGGCGGACGCTCCGGCTCCCCACGCGAGGCGGTCGGTCTCCAGGCACCATTCGTAACTGGCCTGGCCAAGAGCGCCGAGAAGGGTCTGGGGCGCGAGAAGAACCTGGGGATCGAGGGTCGGCTGATCGACACAAGTGCCGGAAACCGGCACGGCACTATCATACATGCTTCGCGTCCTGCGCCCACTGCATCGGGCGTGAAAGGGGAAGCAAGATCAATGCCATTGAATGATTAATAGGTCGGAAAGAGGGAGCTGGGGAGGGCAGACTTCTAGCCTATAGGTGCCTAGGTCGAGCAAACAGGCGCGATTACGGAGGGTCGATCCCCCGAGCTCCATCAAGGGAGGAAGCGAGATCGACATCTGGGAAACGTCATGTGCAATGGCAGGCGAAAATGGTCGATCTGGAAATCGCCCCTCCATGCTGCCTGCGTTTCGACTCGCAAAGCTAGCGCCTGTGGGCCTCCAGGACCCTATACACTGCCGGCCACCATGGCGCGGATCACCACGCGCAGCAACCGGGCAAGACGCTGGTCGAGCTCGAGCCGATTGGCGTCGCGATCAGCAGCGATCGCCGCCGGATCGATGAAGCGGTGCAGGGCGTCACCAAGAAAGGCGATCAACCTCTCGTTCGAGCGGGCGCGAAAGAGTTCGATGGAACGCCCTTCGTCGACGACACGCTCGATCAGGCTGCGGATGCGGCGGCGATGCTTGCGCACCACCGCGCGGTTCTCGCCGATCGCCGACAGCCAGGCTGCATAGAGATTGGGCTCCTGGTCGAGGCGCTCGCGATAAAGCCGCGCCAGCAACAGCATCATGCGCTCCAACTTGTCGTCGGCCGGGTCGGGGGCGTCGGCGACCACGGCGAGCTGGGTCTCCACCGCCTTGTGCCAATCGGCGGTAACGGCATCGATCAGCGCGTCCTTGGAGGCGAAATAGCGATAGACAGCGGCATGGCTGACCTGAGCCTCGCGCGCGACCGACACCACCGAGGTCCGCTCAAGCCCGTGCTTGCGGACATGATCGGTGGCGATGTCCAAAAGGCGCGCGCCGGTCGGTTCGCTCTTGCCGCCCATGCCCTACCTCCGATGCAGCTTCCTCTTGATCGCGCCCATGGCACGAACAAGAGGAAGCTGCAAGATATCAAACATTTGCAGAGTTTCCCGGCAAAGCTCCCGGCGGGGCCTCGCCGGGAAACTCTGCTTGCCGGCTCAGCCGTCCACCAGTGAGGTCTTGGGCGGCGCCCGATGCGGCTGGGCAAGATAGACCTCCGAACGCATCTCGATCAGGCGCGAGATGGTGCGTTGGAATTCGAAGGCCTCGCGCCCCTCCTGATAGGGATAGAGCCCGGTCGGCTCCGCCGCCGCGGAAGCCACGAGCTTGGCACCGCGATCATAGAGGCAGTCGATCAACAAAATGAAGCGCTTGGCCTCGTTGCGCTGCTCCTGCCTGAGCACCGGGATGTCGTCGACCAGCAGCGTGTGGAAATGTTCGGCAAGGGCCAGATAGTCGGCCGAGCCCAAAGGCTGGCCGCAGAGTTCGGCAAAGGAAAAACGGGCGACGCCCATGGCGGCCTGCGGCACTTTCAAGGCCCGGCCCTTGACCGTCAACACCAGCGGCAGGCCCTCTTTCCGCCCGGTGAGGCGCTCGAAGGCTGCATCCATCCCGGCGCGAACGTCCGGCCCGCCACCGACGAGATAGGTCTCCCCGCCGGAGAGCTTCTCGAGACGATAATCCGTACGCGCCTCCAGCTTCACCACCTCCATATGCTGCTGGAGCAGCGCGATGAAGGGCAGGAACAGGGCGCGGTTCAGACCATCCTCATAGAGCCGGTCGGGCACCACGTTGGAGGTGGCAACCACCACCACCCCATGCGCGAACAACTGGGTAAAGAGGCGCCCGAGGATCATGGCGTCGGCGATGTCGGTGACGGAGAATTCGTCGAAGCACAGGAGCCTGGCTTCCCTGGCCAGCACCTCGGCAACCGGGCCGATCGGATCATCGCCCTTGACCCGCCCGGCCCGGATCTCGCTGCGATAGTGGAAGATGCGCTCATGCACATCGTTCATGAAGGCATTGAAATGCACGCGGCGATGGCTGACGCCAGCTGGTACGGCTTCGTGGAACAGGTCCATCAGCATGGTCTTGCCGCGCCCGACCTCGCCCCAGATATAGAGGCCCTTCGGCCCCGGCTTGGGCTTGGCCCGCCCGAACAGCCAGCCGAGGGCACCAGGCTTGCGCGCCGCCGACATCTCGCCCAACTCGTCCAGAACGATCTGCAGGCGGGCGAGGACGGCCTCCTGGGCCGCGTCGCGTTCGAGCCCGCCGGCGGCGACGAGGGCAAGGTAGCGATCGAGCAGGGAAATCGGGGCGGGTGCGTGCAAGGAAATGTCCCGTATCGTCAGTTTCGATCAGGTGCGCGCCGGCGGGGCGTGTGGCACCATCTCATAAGGCGGCTTCCATCCCGGCATGGCCGCGATGCGGGCCCGCCAGGCCAGGATGTTGGAATAAGCCTGGAATGGCAGGCCCGTCTCCTCTTCGAAGAAGACATAGCCGGCCAGGGACAGGTCGGCGATGGTCAGACGATCTGCAACCAGGAAATCCCGGCCGGCCAGATGCTTGTCGACGATGGCAAAGGCACTCTTGGCCCGCCCGCGCAGGAATTCGGTGACCGGGCTCTCGCCGCTCCTCTGCAGGCCTACGATGAAGCGAAGGGTGGCGTAATAGCTGGTGAACTTGTGATTGTCGAACAGGATCCAGCGCAGGATCTCGCGCCGTTCATCGGCAGTGTCGGCTCCGAACCGGCCGGTCTGCTCGGCGAGATAATCGAGAATCACGCCGGACTGGCTCAGCACCTTGCCGTCATGCAGCAGCACCGGCGCTTCGCCCATCTCGTTGAGCGTGCGAAAATTGTCGGTCCGCGTCTCGCCATTGAAGAAATCGACCGGGAGGCGCTCCCACGGCGTGCCGGTCAGGGCCAGCATCAGCGCCACCTTGTAGCAATTGCCTGATTCACCGAAGGCGTAAAGCTTGTAGTCGGCCATGCGGATCTCCTCATCGCGGCCAAGTCATAGACAATAGAGCCGCAATGGCATAGGCCTGCCGGCACAGTTCTGGTGCGACGAAGCGGCAACATGGCTCGCAACCATGTTGACATCCCCGCCCCTCGTCGCTAGAACCCCGCATCTTTCGAATTTGGGAGCTCCTGCGTCTTCTCGCGTGCTCCAATAGAGGCACGAGTACCATGAAGATCCGCAATTCGCTCAAGTCGCTGCGTACGCGCCATCGCGACAATCAGCTGGTCCGCCGCAAGGGCCGCGTCTACATCATCAACAAGACCCAGAAGCGCTACAAGGCCCGCCAGGGCTGATTTGGCGCCGAATTATCGGGTCTGCCGCGTTTGAACCCGGCCGCAGCGATGCGGTCGGGTTTTTGTCTTTGAATCCGCCACAATCTCGCGCCACTATCTATGCATGAGGATCGCGATTCTGGCCCTGATCGGCATGCTTGCCGTACCCGTCGCCGCCCTGGCCGAGACCCGGCCGGCCGGCGATCCCGAACTCGACCGCCTGTATGAGCGCCTTGCCAAGGCCGAGTCGGAGAAGGAAGCCGACAATATCGCGGTCGCCATCGAACGTGTGGAGCTACGCTCGGGCAGCGACACCACCGACCTCTTGATGGACCGGGCGCTGACGGCGATCAAAGCTTCGAATACCGACAAGGCCATCAAGATCCTGAATGCCGTCATCCATCTCAGGCCCGGTTACGCCGAGGCATGGAACCGGCGCGCTACCGCCTATTACCTGAAAAAGGACTATGTGCGCTCGATCGCCGATGTCGCCGAGACGCTGCGGCGCAATCCGCGCGAATATGGCGCCTGGAACGGCCTGGCCATGATGCTGGTCGACATGGGCGACAAGAAGAACGCCTATGAGGCGCTCAAACACGCTCTGGCGATCAATCCTCATATGGCCGGCGCCCGCAAGATGATGGACGAGCTCAAGCCCGAGGTCGAAGGGCGCGATATCTAAGATTCGGGAATCGCAGGTGGGAGGGTCGATCTCCTCAGCTCCATCATTTGATGGAGCGGGATCGACCACTTTGGAAAGCCGAGCGGGATAGAGGACTAAGACGGTCGATCGGGAGATCGACCCCTCCCACCCGCTCCTGCCTGCGGCCCCAGGAAAGGCCGCAGCGCGCGGGGACTTTCGAGCCGGTTGCAAAACGGCTAGAAGCATATTTTTCCACCGGCTCCAGCACGCCAAAGGCCGCGATTGACCCTCTTTCTGCTCTTCATCGGCATTCTCCTTCTTGCGCATGGGCTCGGAGCCATCCAGGCCACCAATGTCATCGCCGCCCGCATCGCCGAAGAAAATCCGCCCGAAGGCATCTTCGTGCCCGTACCTGGCGGACGGCTGCACCTGATCGATCTTGGTGCCGGTCACAGCGGCGAAAAGCTGCCTGTGCTGCTGTTGCATGGCGCCACCTCCAATGCCCGCGACATCGTCTATGGCATCGGCGAGGATCTGGCGCGCCAGCGCCGCGTGATCGCCGTGGACCGGCCGGGGCATGGCTGGAGCGGCCGGCCGAACGGGCGCGGCGACGCTACCACCGCGGCGCAAGCCAAGCTGGTCATGGCAGCCCTGGATGGCCACGGCATCGACCGTTTCATCGTCGTCGGCCATTCCCTGGCCGGGTCGCTCGCCACGCTGCTGGCCGTCGAACACAGGGATCGGGTCGCCGGTCTGGTGGTGCTGGCCGGGGCCACCCATCCCTGGCCGGGCGGCATCGCCTGGTACTACCGCCTCGCCGCCCTGCCCATGCTGGGACGGCTCTTCGTGCACACCGTGATGACCCCGGTCGGAAGCTGGAGCCTGAAGAAATCGGTCGAGGACTCCTTCCGGCCGGGCGAGGCGCCGGCCGACTATGTGCGCAAGGCCAGCGCGGCCCTGGTGCTGCGGCCTGACGAGTTCCGCTGGAACGGGCAGGACGTCGCCGCTCTCAAAGCCTGTCTGACGAGCCAGTCTCCTCGCTATCACGAGATCACTGCCGCCACCGCCATCGTCGCCGATCCCGCTGATCACGTGGTGTCGACAAGCATCCATGCCGAGACGCTGCACCGGCAGGTGCAGGGGTCTCGGCTGGTCCTGGTGCCCGGCGCCGGCCATCAGATCCACTACACAGCCAGGCAGGTGGTGCTGGAGGAGATCAACCGCCTCGCCCAGGTTGCCGACGACCGTGGCTCGGCGCGGCAGGCCGCACAGTAGTTAGCCAACTATTTGAAATGGGTTCGGTGTGGCGTTTTTGCGGAAGTATGGGCGCCCGCAAATTGGACCCGCCGGGTGTCCGCCCTCTTTTGCGAGCTTTCGCCCCGAATTCCGGGGTTCACGCCATAAACGCAAAATATTAGCCGGCAACCATATTGCCGGCTAATATGTCTACGGCATTGTCGTAACAGGAACCGTCAGACCGCCTCGCCACCGTCGGCGCCGATCACGGCGATGCGCACCATGTTGGTCGCGCCCGGCGTGCCGAAGGGAATGCCGGCCATGATCAGCACACGCTGGCCGGTCTGCGCGAAGCCGTCTTGCGAGGCATGGCGGCAAGCACGATCGACCATGTCGCTGATGTCGCGGGCGTCGTCGGTGAGCACGGCATGCACGCCCCAGACCAAGGCGAGCCGGCGCGCCGTGCCGACATTGGGCGTGAGCGCCAGCAAGGGCTTCTCCGCGCGTTCGCGGGCGATGCGGATGCCGGTCGAGCCCGAGGCCGTCCAGGCGATCAGGGCGGCGAGGTCGAGCGTTTCGGAGATGGTGCGCGCGGCCGCCGCTATGGCGTCGGCACCGGTCTGCTCGGGCTCGCTGCGCTGGGCGTTGATGATGGTGCGGTGCAGGGCGTCGCGCTCCACTTCCTCGGCGATGCGGTTCATCGTCGCCACCGCCTCGCGCGGGAATTCGCCGGCGGCACTCTCGGCCGAGAGCATGACCGCATCCGCCCCTTCATAGACCGCCGTGGCGACGTCCGAGACTTCGGCGCGCGTCGGCACCGGAGAGGTGATCATCGATTCCAGCATCTGGGTCGCCACCACGACCGGCTTGCCAAGCTTGCGCGCGCCGCGCACGATCCGCTTTTGCAGGCCGGGCACCCTTTCGAGCGGCAGTTCGACGCCAAGGTCGCCGCGTGCCACCATCAGGGAGTCGGAAGCAGCGAAAATCTCGTCGAGACGCAGGATCGCCTGCGGCTTTTCGATCTTCGACATCACCAGCGCACGACCCTGGATGATCTCGCGCGCTTCCAGAACATCCTCGGGACGCTGCACGAAGGAGAGAGCGACGATGTCGACGCCCGCACCGAGTCCGGCCTCCAGGTCGGCATGATCCTTTGGCGTCATCGCCGAGACGGCGATCTCGGTATCGGGCAGCGAAACGCCCTTGCGGTTCGACATCTTGCCGCCGACGATGACCTCGGTGACAGCGCGATCGCCGGTCGCCTCAGTGGTCTTCAGCCGCACCTTGCCATCATCGAGCAGTAGCGTATGGCCGGGCCGCAGGGCCGACAGGATTTCCGGATGAGGCAAATAGACCCGGCTGGCATCGCCCGGCGTCGGATCGGAATCGAGGGTAAAGCTGGCCCCATTGGCCAGTTTCACCGCACCGCCGACAAACTCGCCGATCCGCAGCTTGGGGCCCTGGAGATCGAGCAGGATGCCGATCGGCCGGCCGCATTCCTTCTCGACATCGCGGATCAGGCCGACCATTTCGCGCATGCGGTCATGCGAGGTGTGGCTCATATTGATGCGGAACAAATCCGCACCGGCGCGGAACAAATGGGCGATCATCTCCCGCGACGAAGAGGCAGGTCCCAAGGTGGCGAGAATTTTTACTTTTCGCTGGCGTCGCATACGACCGTTTCTTTCTTATCTTGGTATTTTGCGCGGATCTTGGCGCGCTGGCACAGCGCATCCGCAAGGATGAGATGGCACTCTAGTCCGATTTTCGCGCCAGTTAAGTGACATATATGCCACGCTGGCCCGCTAATTCGCGGAGGGTGCCGAGGCCGGTCGTTCAGGGGGCAAAGGCGGAGCGGGCGTGGTTGGCGTGCCTTCCGCTGGGGGAGGTGCCTCCGTCCCGGACTGCGGGGCGACCGTATCCTGCGGCGGCTTATCCGGCTCGGGTTTGTCCGGAGCGGGCGGGCTTGGGGCGGGCTGGTTCGGCGGCTGCGTGCCTTCGCCGGAGGGCTGGGCCGGCGCAGCGGGCGCCGGTGCTGCGGGAACGGGTGCATCTTGCGGCGTCAATGGCGACGGCGTCGCAGGCGAGACCACCGGCGGCGTGGTCACGACCGGCGGATTGGCTGGCGTGGGCGCCGCACCGGAGGCTGGCGGAACCGCGGGTGCTGGCGCATTGGGCGCCGAAGGCCCCTGGGCTGGGGGCGTGTCGGACGGGGCGTTCGACTTGGGCTTTGCCCCATTCTGGGCCTGCTCGGAAAGCTGGACCGTCCAGGCTTTCTGCTCGCTGGTGTCGATCTCGAAATAGCCGGTGCGGTTATAGCCGCGCGCCAGGCAGTTCTCGAAACCGCGAATGGTGAATTCCTTGTCGCGCGAGCACATGAAGGCGTTGCCGCTCCATTCCCCGCCCTGGTCGTAGTCGACCGCATAGACATAGTAGAATCGTGCCGCCAGCGGGCCCTTCAGGATGGACTCGCAGCTGCGCGCCGCGACGTTCCACCAGCCCTCGGTGAGCCAGCCCTGCTTGTCGCGATAGCCGACGGCGACGCCCACCCGGCTCGAGGTGTTGTTGCACAGGCGAAAATCGGCCTTGGCCGGGCTGGCGGCGAGCAGCGGCGCCACGCAGATCACGGTCGCGGCGAGCGGGAGGCGAAGAGAGGAAGAGATCATCCGGAACGATTCGACCTTGAGGGCCTTCTTGATACCGTTTCGTTCGGGCGCAAGGAAGGCAGCAAAGCGTTTTGCGATTTAACAAAATCGCCAGGAATCACAAAGGCGGGTCGAAACAAGGCGCCAGAGCAAAGCGCGTTCAGGTCCGAACGCGCTTTGCTCTGGAGAGTGTAAACCCCGATTGTCTTTGCCGATATCCTCAACCTTTCACCCTTGTCTCAGGCCGGCCGCGGACGCGAGACCCAGATGCCGGTGATGATGACCAGGCCGCCGAGCCCCTGCAGAAGCGAGACCGGTTCGTCCAGGATCACCCAGCCAAGCGCTGCGGCGGCCACCGCCTCCAGGAAGATCACCAGCGAGGAGAACACCACCGGCAGCGAGCCGAGCGCGACCGACAGCAGGCCCTGTCCGCCGGCATGGCTGACCCAGGCCAGGGCGATCAGCACGAGCCAGCCCGTCGCTCCGGCCGGCAGGAAGCGCTGGCCCAGACTCTGGGTCGCCCATAGCGCTGCCACGGCCAGGATCGCCACCGTCACCACCGACATGTAGAAGGTGAGCCGCGCGGCGCGGTGGCGCAGCCTTGCTTTCTCCACCGCCAGGAAATAGGCGCCGAAGAAGATTCCCGTCACCCCGGCAAAGCCGTCGCCGACGAGATGGCCCGGAGCAAAGCCGAGAGACTGGGCGACCAGCGCCAGCCCGCCCAGCAGGCACAGGCCGAGGCCAATCAGGGCGGCGCGGCTCGCCTTGCGCCGGTAGACCAGCCATCCCAGGATCACCACCCACAGGGGCGCCATGGTGGCGAAGAAAGTGGCATTGGCTACCGTGGTATTGGTAATGGCGAGGTGCCAGAAGAAGAGGTCGCCGGCAAAAAACACGCCGGTGGCGATCACCGGCAAGGAGAAGGCCGGGCCGGCGTCGGGCGTATCGGCCTTGCTTTCTTCCAGGCGCATCCAGGCATAGAGCACCGGCAGCGCCAGCAGCACCCGGTAGAAGGCGCTGGCGAAGGGCCCGACATCCGTCAGCCGCACCAGGATCGGCGAGATGCCCATCGCCATGGCACCGGCGATCAGCGCGGCGAAAGCAGGCCAGAAGGCGCTTGGCGCCGGTGCCGCGGATTGGGCTGCAGAGCTCATCGGAAATAGTTCCTGGCAGGTCATTCGAACAAAGCGCGGTTTCTTCGAATGGCGGTTTTTCTAACTCTTTGTTTTGACGCTATTTTTAATAGAAAAGTCCATCGACTTTTCTATAGAACGCTTTGGTGCGCCTGCATTGCGAAAGTCCGAAGCGGGACGTCGCATTGGCTGTGGCGCCGGCCTCCGCTCGTCTTTATGCTGCCCGCTTCGATACCACAATGTCAGTATCCCCCTTGCAGTCCGATTTCTCACCTATCGAAAGGCTGGATGGCCAGCCCGACTCCGGTCTCATCCTGCTGTGCGACCACGCCTCCAACACCCTGCCCGCCGAATATGGCACGTTGGGGCTGCCGCCGGCCCAGCTCGAGCGCCATATCGGCTACGACATCGGGGCGCGGGCTGTTACGCTCGCCTTGTCAGCGCGACTTCGGGCTCCTGCCTTGCTCACACGCTTCTCGCGCCTGCTGATCGACCCCAATCGCGGCGCGGATGATCCCACTTTGGTGATGCGCCTGTCCGATGGCGCGCTGATACCTGGCAATGCCCGTGCCGACCACGCCGAGATCGCCCAGCGGATCGAACGCTTCCACCGCCCCTATCATCGGGCGATCGGCGAACTCGTGAACGAGAAGCTCGCCAGCGGCATCGTACCGGTGCTGTTTTCGGTGCATTCCTTCACGCCGGTCTGGCGCGGCGTGCCGCGTCCCTGGCACGTCACCCTGCTCTGGGACAAGGATCCGCGCATCATCCGGCCGATGATCGAGGCCTTCAAGCGCGACACGGCCCTGGTCGTGGGCGACAACGAGCCCTATGATGGCGCCCTGGAAGGCGATACGCTTTATCAGCACGCCACGCTGCGCGGCCTGCCCCATGCCTTGATCGAATTGCGCCAGGACCTGATCGGCACCCAGGAAGGAGCACAGGATTGGGCCGACCGTATCGCCCGCGCCCTGTCGCCCCTGATCATCGATCCCGCCGTCCGGCGCATCGAACATTGGGGATCGCGCACCGGGACCCAGGCCCAGTCCTCGCATCGATGAAGGCGAATGCCGAAACAGATACGCCTTCCGCAAGACAGGTGAGCAAATCCCTAACCTTTATCGGAAACCCTAGAGGCTGTTTTCGAAGCGCCTTTGCGATTCCCGGCAGTCCGCCAAATCGCAAGACGCTCTGGGACTTGACCCGACTCGGCTTTATCAGCCACATCCGCCCCCAAATTTGTCTCAGGAGTAAGCAATGACGGACGCAACCTCGGTCGCCGCCGACCAGCTCAAGTCGATCATCGAGCGCATCGAGCGCCTCGAAGAGGACAAGAAGGCGATCGCCGACGACATCAAGGAAGTCTATGGCGAGGCCAAGGCCAACGGCTTCGACGCCGCCATCCTGCGCAAGATCGTGTCGCTGCGCAAAAAGCCAGCGGCCGAGCGCGCCGAGGAAGACGCCATCCTGGAGCTCTACCTCCAGGCCCTCGGCATGGAGTAAGGATTCGTCCGTCAACAAACGGATCGATTTGGCTCGACTTTTGTCATTGCCGGACTTGACTCGGCAATCCAGCTCGCTTCCTGGCCTCGAAGACGGGGCCGCTGGATGCCCGGGTCGAGCCCTGGCATGACAAAGGCAGCGCATCCGTCATTTCCGGACAATGGCTAAAGCCAAGCTGCTTGGTGATCAGGCGGGTATCGGCGGGATGTACCCTGGCGATGCCCGCTGATCGGCGACCTCAATTGTTGCGCGTCGTCACCCAATATCGAGGCCCGGGGCCAAGGCGGCCGGCGCGGTCGTCCGGATTGGCGAGCTGGCAGAATTCCAGCGACAGGCAGCCGCAGCTGATGCAGCGCGTAAGACCGCTCTTCAGCCGCTGCAATTCGGCAATCCTGGCATCGATCCGCTCGGTCCAGGGCTGGGATAATTGTGCCCAATCCTCTCCCCCCGGCACGTGATCGGTGGGCAGCCGGGCGAGCTCCTCCCCGATCTCCTCCAATGACATGCCCAGACGCTGGGCGAAGACGATGAAAGCGATGCGCCGCAGCGTCGAACGCGCAAAGCGCCGATGCCCGGAACCGGCGCGTTCGGACCGGATCAGGCCGCGCTCTTCGTAATAGCGCAGAGCCGACGCCGCGACGCCCGATCGGCGTGAAATCTGATTGATGGTGAGGGTCGGATCCATGCCCGCCATCAAAGCATATTTGCCGCTTGATCTCAAGTTCACTTGAACTTGTATAAGGACTCATCCTTTGCATGGAGGCTGAGTTCGATGACAAACCGAGCGACCGACCGACGTACCGAACCATCAAAAATCCCAAAGTGTTCCGGCTTTCTGCGCATTGAGTTGGCAGACTGTGGGAGCCCAACATGAGCCGGGCTCCGTTCCGCCTCGGCCTGATCTATGGCAGCAGCCGTCGCGGCCGCTTCTGCGATATCATGGGCCATTGGGTGCAACTGCGGCTCGCCCAATCAGGGATGTTCGACATCGACCTCGTCGATCCCCAGCAGATCGACCTTGCGGCACTGCTGCATCAGGAGGATTGCCCAACGAGACAGGCGTTGCGCCGCCGGCTGGCCGACGCCGATTGCTTCATCCTGGTAACGCCGGAATACAATCATGGCTATACGGCAGCCACCAAGCTGATCATCGATGCGGCCAGTCGCGAATGGGCGGAAAAGCCGATCGCCTTCGTCTCCTATGGCGGCATTTCCGGGGGGCTACGGGCGGTCGAGCAATTGAGGCTGGTCTTCGCCGAGCTGCATGCGATCGCCCTACGCGATAGCGTGAGCCTGGCCAATGCCTGGCGGGCGACCGATGCCGATGGCCGCCTTGTGCCCGGCTCCGAGACCAGTCAGGCCATGGATGTCCTGATCGGCCAATTGCACCGCTGGGCGCGCACGCTCAGGCAAGTCCGGCAGGTGGATACCGCCATGGCCTCGACGCAAACCCAGTGAACTTCAGCCGTGCCGGAACGACCCGGTGCCGGCCTGCCGCAATTGCAGCCCGTTCAGGGCGAGCCAGCGCTCGACCTCGAGGGCCGTGACCTGCCCGATGCCGCGTTCGGCAAGCAATTCGTCCCAGGAATAGGCCGTTGCGATCGTGGTCAGGTTGCGAGCGCGCTGCGCCAGCGTGCGCCCTCCCTTGTGAGCATGGCGCCCTTGCAAGAGCTGATCCAGAGCCCGCCGCCTCAAGCGCATGGCCATGTCCTCCTTTCCAAGAGTCTCATTGCTTCGACGCGCCGTTGCGATTTGAAGCGGTCTATTCAAACCACACGGCGCTTTGGCGCCCGGCCGCCGTCAGCCATGCAGGCGCGGAAAGCCGTGACGCTCGGCCAGCAGTTCGAGAATGCGCTGGGTCGGCTTGACGAAGGCAGCGTCGCCGAAGTGCTCCGCATCGTCGGGAACCGGTCCCTCCCGCAGGACCAGCGCTGGCAGGGACTGGTTGACCTCGCCCAGTTCGGCGATCACCGCCCGGCGCGGCCGGGCGAAGGGCACGCGTTCGATGTCGAGATGCCCGGCCAGTTCGGGAAAGCTCGCCAGCACACCTTCGATCTGGTTGCTGTGCGGGC
Organism: Labrys sp. F242; assembly: GCF_057813875.1. NCBI lineage: Bacteria > Pseudomonadati > Pseudomonadota > Alphaproteobacteria > Hyphomicrobiales > Xanthobacteraceae > Labrys > Labrys sp. F242. The sequence goes on from NZ_JBVASG010000002.1 coordinate 726,547, forward strand.
AGACAAAGCGCTGCCCTGGATAGTTGGGATCCTCGAATCCGGGTTCAAGCAGAAACAACTTGTCGCGGCTGCGGCTCATGCCTGGTCTCCTGTCAGTTCGTGTCGGCGCGCACGGGCGCCGGGCGCTTCTCGACGCGATCGTAGAACACGTCGCCATAGGGGCTCTGGAAATAGCCGGTGACGCCCTTGGCGAGCACGATCTGGTCGCTGTCCTGCAGGATCACGACATAGGGTGAGCTTTTCTGGATCTTGCGCTGCAACTCCTCATAGAGGGCGATGCGCCTGGCCGGATCCTGCTCCTTGACGGCCGCGGCCGTCTCGTCGCTGAGCTCGGGGATGACCCAGCCGGCCTGCTTGGCGACGGTGTTGCGCTTGTTGTCGCGATTGACGGCGAAGGCGCCGGCATTGGAATGCGGGTCGAAATAATCCGGGCCCCAATAGCGCAGGGTCACCTCATATTGCCCGGAGCGTGCCTTGGCGAAGATCTCGCTGCTCACACCCGGCTGGATGTCGAGCGTGAGGCCGGCCTGGCCGAAGCTCTGCTGCAGGGATTGGGCGATGGTGAGAAAGAGCGGCTCGTTGAAGACCGGGAAACTGATTCTCGTCGGGCCGATGCCGGCATCGGCCAGGATCTTCTTGGCCTTCTCGACATCAAGCTTGTAGGGGGTATCGCCCAAGGCGCCCGGGAATCCGGCGGGCAGGAAAGCCTGGTGCACGCGATACTGGCCGCGCAGCAGGTTCTTGGCGATGCCCTCATAGTCGACGAGATAGCGCGCTGCCTTCCAGAAGGCCGGATTGCCGAGGGTCGGATTGGCCTTGGTGTTGATCAGGAGATATTCGAGCCGCGCCGAAGGCGTTGCATAAATGCTGACCTGGCTCTTGTCCCTGAGCGTCTCGACCTGGTCGATGCCGAGGCCACGGGCGATGTCGACGTCACCCTGCTCCACCAGCAGGCGGCGGGCCGCCGGATCCGGGACATTGCGGAAGATGAGCCCCTGCAGTTTGGGTGCGCCGCCAGGCGAAGCTGGGTTGGCGTCCAGCACCAGCGCCTCATGCGCGGTATAGGAGTTGATCTTGAAGGCGCCGCTGCCGGCCGAATGTGATTTGAGCCAGCCATTGCCGAAGTCGCCATTGCTGGCTTGCGGCGCGAGCACCGCTTCGTCGAGAACCGAGGCGACGTTGGCGGTGAGGATGGCAAGCACGAAGGACGGAGCGACATCAGCTTGCCAGGTCAGCTTGACTTTGCCGTCATCGACCTTGCTGATGGCAGCTTCGACATTGTCGGCAGTCCAGCCGAGTTCGTTCAGGATAAAGGCGGGTGCCTTGTTGAGCTTCACGGCGCGGCTGAGGGAGAAGATCACGTCTTCCGGCCGGACGGGATTGCCGGAGGCGAATTTGGCGTCCCTGGCCAAGGTAAAGGTCAGGCTCTTGCCATCGCTGCCCGCTTCCCAGCTCGACGCCAACGCCGGCTTGATGCTGGCGCTGGCATCGCGATCGGCTTGTACCAGGCGCTGATAGAGGGCGTTGGCCACCTGCCCCGTCGTCGACTCGAAGGCCTCGGCCGGGTCGAAGCTGGTGACGTCGTCGATGGATTGCGCCACCACGGCGATTCCCGGCGGCGTTTCCGCCCATGCCGCAGGCGCCTGCAGGGCGAGAGCGAGGGCCGTAAAGCCGAAAAGTCCGATCTTGCTTCGCATGCCACTTGCTCCGAATTCAAAGGAAAGGATGCGTCTTTCGAGCGATATGGCTGAATAATGACAGGGAACAGAGCTTGGTCAAGATTATTATATAAAAATTATGGACTAAGTGTATTTATGAATTAAGCTCGCCTTCCGGACACTCCTGCAACGAGGCAAGCGATGACGACACCAGCTTCCACATCCCTGGTTACGGCGGACTGGCTTCTCGAAAATCTGGACAATCCCAAGGTGCGGATCTTCGAGGTCAGCGTCGATCCGACCGTCTATGAGCGCGGCCATATCCCCGGAGCAGTCAATCTCGACTGGCATCGGGACCTGGTCGACACCGTCAACCGCGATATCGCCTCGCGCGAGAAGCTGCAGGACACCCTGCGCAAGGCCGGTGTGGGGGACGACACCACCGTGATCGTCTATGGCGACAACAACAATTGGTTCGCCGCCTGGGGCGTATGGGTGCTTGACGTCTATGGCTTCGGCGAGCGCGCCAAGCTGGTGGACGGCGGGCGCAAGCTCTGGGAAGCCCGCGGCCTCGCCCTCACCGCCGACGTGCCTGATCTTTCAGCCTCCGCGCTCACTTTGCCGGACCGCAACGAAGCCCTGCGCGCCCGGCTTCCCGACGTGCTCGGCTTTGCCCAGGGCAAGGTCGACGGACAGCTGGTCGACATCCGCTCGCCCGACGAATATGCCGGCAAGATCTTCGCCCCCGAAGGCGTGAAGGAACTCGCGATCCGGGCCGGCCACGTACCGGGCGCCGAGAACGTGCCCTGGGCCACCATCGTCAACGAGGACGGCACCTACAAGCCCGTCGAGGAGATCCGCGGCATCTATGCCGCCAAGGGCATCGACGGAACCAGGCCGATCATCACTTATTGCCGCATCGGCGAGCGCTCGAGCCATAGCTGGTTCGCCCTCAAGCGCATCCTCGGCTATGACGCCCGCAACTATGACGGCTCCTGGACCGAATATGGCAATGCCGTCGGCGTTCCCGTCGACAATCCGTCGGGCACGATCTGGCTGGGCAAATAGGTTTTTGGAGCGCGGACTGGAAGTCCGCGCTCCAAGGATCAGCGATAGCCCCGCCCGCTCTGGATCTTTCTCAGCGCCGCCACCAGCGCATCGACATCGTCATACGTATTGTAGAAGGCCAGCGACGGCCGCACCGTGCTTTCCAGGCCGAAGCGGCGCAGGATCGGCTGGGCACAGTGATGGCCGGCGCGCACCGCGATGCCCTCGCGATCGAGCGCCACGCCGACATCCTGGGTCCGGCAGCCATCCAGCACGAAGGAGAGCACGCTCGCCTTTTCCTTGGCGGTGCCGATCAGCTTGAGGCCGGGCACGCTAAGCATATGCTCGGTGGCGTAGACCAGGAGTTCATGCTCATAGCGGCCGATCACATCCATGCCGATCGTCTCGACATAGTCGAGCGCCGCGCCGAGCCCCACCGCGTCGGCGATGTTGCCGGTACCAGCCTCGAAGCGTTCGGGCGGGCCATGATAGATCGTCTTCTCGAAGGTGACGTCGGCGATCATATTGCCGCCACCCTGCCAGGGCGGCAGATGGGCGAGCACGTCGGGCTTGCCATGCACCACACCGATGCCGGTCGGGCCGAACACCTTGTGACCCGAGAACACGAAGAAATCGGCATCGAGAGCCTGCACGTCGGTGCGCATATGCGAGACGGACTGGGCGCCATCGACAACCACCGTAGCGCCGTGGCGCTTGGCGATGGCGACCATCTCCCGCGCTGGCGTCACCGTGCCGAGTGCGTTGGAGACCTGCGTGATCGAGACGATGCGCGTGCGCGGATTGATGAGCTTCTCATATTCCTCGAGAATCACCTGCCCGGTGTCATCGACCGGGGCGACACGCAGCTTGGCGCCCTTCTCGGCGGCGAGCATCTGCCAGGGCACGATATTGGCGTGGTGCTCCAGCCAGGTGACCAGGATCTCGTCGCCTTCCCCGACATGGCGGCGTCCGAAGGCCTGCGCGATCAGGTTGATGCCCTCGGTGGTGCCGCGCACGAAGATGATGTCGCGGGTCGAGCCGGCATTGAGGAAGCGCCGCACTTTTTCGCGCGCGCCCTCATAGGCGTCGGTTGCCCGCGCCGCCAGCGCATGGGCCGCGCGATGGATGTTGGAATTCTCATGCTCGTAGAAATGGCTGAGGCGGTCGATCACCGCCTGCGGCTTCTGAGTGGTTGCCGCATTGTCGAGCCAGATCAACGGCTTGCCATGCACCTGCGTCTGCAGGATCGGGAAGTCGCGTTTGACCGATTGCGCATCGAAGGGGCGGCCCGATGGGGCAAGATCCGGCACTGCGTCGGGACGCAGTTCCAGGGAAATCGCACTGAAATCAGGAAGGCGCGGGGCAGCCGGAACGGCGGGCGAGCCCACCTGCGGCGCGACCGACGGAATTTGCGGACTAGGTGGCGCCACCGGAACGGCTGGCGGGGTGGCGAGAGGCGGCGCAGGCGGTTGCGAGGGAGCGAGGGATTGTCCGTCGCGCAGGAAATAATAGCCATCCTCGGACGGCTGGGCGATCGAGCCGGGAACGGAGGCCGTGGACGGAGCCTGCAAAGGTGCGGCGGCGGCCACGTCGGGACGCAACAGCGATAGAAACTCGGCAAGACCCGGCGGCAGGACGGAGAAGTCGACCTGGGTCGGCACACTGGGCACGAAGGGGCCGGCCGAGCCACCGGGCTGCGGCACGTCCGAGGGGACTGCCGACGCACCCGATAGCGGCTGCGGAGCGGTGGCAGGCGCGATCGGGATGGTCGGTGTCGGCACGATCGAGGGAATGGTCACGGGCGGCAGGTCCGGCGGGCCGACAGGCGGGCGTGCCGGCACCTGCGGGGCGACGCTGGTGGTGATGGAAGGCGCCGGCGCCAGCGTCGGGCTCGGCGGGACCGCCGGCACGGTTGGCGCCAGCGGCACGGTGCCCTGGCCGGGGGGCGCCTGGAACAGGGCATTGGCGAGATCTGCCAGCACCGTCGGATCCGGCCAGGTCGGGCTTGAGGTAAGGCCTGATGTCATCGAGCGGGAGCTCCTTAAAAAGGGCGGTCGTCATGGCGGGGAATGGCTCCTATCCCTGCCCAGAGAAGCGCGGCTTGCCTTCCACACGAAGCTGGGGAAGGTGCCCAAACGAAGTTTGGGCGGATGGGGTGTGGCGGGCAGCGCGGTGTACTTGACGAGATGGCACCACGGTCGCCCGAGCTTCGGAGATGGCGTCACGCCGCCCTCCACACCCCTTCCGACTCGACTTCGTCGGGCCACCCCTCCCCACTTCGTGGAGAGGGCCGATCGCACCATACTCGGTATGGTCGAGATAAAGGCTCGCCTGTCGGCATCAGCCCCGATCAGACATATTTGTCGGGATAGTCGTGATATTTGCCCACCTCGACGCCTTCCAGCACGGCCAGGGCATCATGGGTGAGGATGGCCGAGGAGCAGTAGAGCGAGATCAGGTAGGAGGCGATGGCCTTGCGGTTGATGCCCATGAAGCGCACCGACAGGCTGGGCTGCACCTCGCCGGGCACGCCGGGCTGGAACAGGCCGATGACGCCTTGCTTCTTCTCGCCGGTGCGCAGCAGCAGGATGTTGCTCTTGCCCTTGGCGTCGACCTCCAGCTTGTCGCTCGGCACCAGCGGCAGGCCACGCCAGGTCAGGAAGGGCGTGCCGAACAAGGTAACGGTCGGCGGCGGCACGCCGCGGCGGGTGCATTCGCGGCCGAAGGCGGCGATGGCGCGCGGATGGGCCAGGAAGAAGGAAGGTTCCTTCCAGACTTTGGTGATCAGCTCGTCCAGATCGTCGGGCGTGGGAGCGCCGGTACGGGTCTTGATGCGCTGGCTGGCCTGCGCATTGGGCAGGAGCCCATATTCCTTGTTGTTGACCAGCTCGTTCTCCTGCTTCTCCTTCACCTTCTCGATGAGGAGCCGCAGCTGTTCCTGGATCTGGTCGTAGGGATGGCTGTAGAGATCGGAGACGCGGGTCTGCACGTCGAGCACCGTGGTGACGGCATTCAACGAATATTCGCGCGGCGCCTCCTCATAGTCGACGAAGGTCTCCGGCAGGTCCGGATCCTGGTCGCGGCGGGGCGAGCACTCGACTTCGGCGCTGATGTCACCCTGGTCTTCCTTGACCCGGTTGAGGCGATAGATGCCGGCTTCCACCGGTGTCCAGGGCAGGAAGGAAACCAGCCAGCGCGGCGTGATGCCGGACCACTGGGCCCTGGTCTTGGTGGCATTGGCAAGCTGTCTTGCCGCCGCTTCGTTCAATGTTCGGCGAACGGCGGGTTCATCGGCCATACGGTGCTCCTTGTCTGGTTCATGGCGCGGAAGAAGATCTGGATTTGCCCTGTATCGAGGCCGGCAAGGCTCCGGACAAATGGGCTAACAACCGACGTGTCACGTGGCTTTGGCAAACCCCGCGAGCAACGCGTGAAATAGGCTCGAACCTCGCCATTTCAGGCCCTTTCCCCGGCCACGGTGTCGACGAGCGGGGCTGGCGCCGTCGGCCCAACTGAGTAGGGACGCTGGGCGTCCCGGTAGAAGTCGAGAGCCTTGTCGATGAGGCCGGCCGAACGGTGGAAGCGGTCGGACAGGATCAGGATGGTCTGGTCGCGGGTGAAACCGTCTTCGCGTATGGCGTCGAAGGCTTCGCCGATATCGAGCCATTGCGCCGGCGGCCGCCGGTTGCGGCGGTCACGGTCGGGCTTGGCGGGATCGAGCAGTTCGGCGATCAGGCTGAGGAATTGCGGCGAGGCATAGGCTTCGCGCAGCCACGCGCCCGCCTGCTGCTTGGCGGCGATGATGCGGCCCTGCTCGATCAGCCTGCGCAGATAGGCCGTACGGGGGCAATAGCGCGCCTTAGCCACGGCCGGCCTCTGTCGCTGGCGCAAGACCGGCTGGCCCAGTATCGGGACGGAAGCGGATCGCGGGCAACGACGGGGCAAAGGCAGGTCTCATGAGGCGTTCCGTGTGGCGAGTTCGATCTTGAGAACACAGCTTCGATTGAAATTTACAATTTGTCTATAGAAATAGTAGATAATTAAATTTAGAACGACGGGGGCGATGCATGGCGGAGCATCTCCGCCGGTTTTCCCGACCCCTGCCGCCGAGAAGAGGCCGTGCCATGAACGACATCGCACAGCATGCCATCGCCTTGCAGGAAGAGGCATCGACCGCCACGCGGCCGCCCACGCCGGGCTGGAATCTCGATGCCCTGGTGGCGCAACTCAGGCTCTCTCGTGAGATCACCCACAATATCCGCCATCAGGGCCGCATCCGCCGCACGCCTTCGCGCGAGACGGTGACGACCATTCTCGACGGGCTGAAGGCCGCCCTCTTTCCCAGCCATTACGGCCAGTCGGAAATCGGTGCCGGCAATATCGATTATTTCGTCGGCTCGACACTCGACAATGCCCTGATCCTGCTCACCGAACAGGTGCGCCGCAGCCTTGCCTTCACGCGCGACGATTCCGTGCCGGAGAACAGCCTGCGCGAGCAGGCCCTGGCGATCACCAGCACTTTCGCCGGCCGGTTGCCCGCCATTCGGGGTGTGCTGGTCAGCGACCTCAGCGCTGCCTTCCGCGGCGATCCCGCAGCCACGAATTTCCCCGAGATCCTGCTTGGCTATCCCGGCATGACGGCGATCATCTATCATCGTCTCGCCCATGCCCTGCATGGCCTGGACGCCACGTTCCTGGCCCGGCTGATCTCCGACATCGCCCATTCGAAGACAGGGATCGACATCCATCCCGGCGCCGAGATCGGCGGCAGTTTCTTCATCGACCACGGCACCGGCGTGGTTGTTGGCGAAACCGCCGTCATCGGCGAGCGCGTGCGTCTCTACCAGGCCGTGACGCTGGGAGCCCGCCATTTTCCCACCGACGAGAACGGTGCGCTCGTCAAGGGCAGCCCCCGCCATCCCATCGTCGAGGACGACGTCGTCATCTATGCCGGCGCCACCGTACTCGGCCGCATCACCATCGGCCGCGGCTCGGCCATCGGCGGCAATGTCTGGCTGACCCGCAGCGTGCCGCCCGGGAGCCAGATCACCCAGGCCCATGCCCGCAGCAACGGACAGGTCGACTAGACCAAGCTCGCAGGCTTTCGCATTGCCTCCTGCTATGCGCGGGAAGGCTTGTAATTTTTTATTATATAAAGTCTATAGATTTAATTGACATAACTTCAAAAGCCACTGATGCTGACAATCGGCCGGTGCGGGCCGTCCGCGCCGACGACGCGGGGAAGACCATGAGCAGCGTGACGACTGAGGGCGCCCAAGCCGCGCCCCTCGAAGGCAGGGGCTCCCTTGCCAGCAACCGCCTTTCACTACCGGAAGTGATCGCCCAGTCGATCGGCACGGTCGCTCCCTCCGGCACGCCGGCTCTGGTCATTCCCGTGGTTTTCGGGGTAGCCGGCAACGGGACATGGCTCGCTTATCTGTTCGCCACTATCGCCCTGCTGTTCGTTTCCTGGAACATCAACCAGTTCGCCCGCCGCACCGCCAATCCCGGTGCACTCTATGTCTTCGCCGGCCAGGGCCTCGGTGGTTTCTGGGGCGTCGTCGCAGGCTGGTCGCTGCTGATCGCCTATCTCTTTACCGCGGCGGCCGTGATCGGCGGTGCAGTGAACTCCCTGCTCGTACTCGCCCACACCTTCGGCATTCAGGAGGCTGATGGGGCCCTTACCCTCGTCGTCAGCCTCCTGGTCATCGTCGCCGCGTGGTGGTTCGCCTATCGCGACATCCGTCTGTCGACGAGGACAACCCTGATCATCGAACTGGCCACCGTCGCACTGATCCTGGTCGTGGTGCTGGGTTCGATCTTCTGGGTCGGACCCGCCATAGACAACGCGCAATTCACACTGGAAGGCGTCGGCGCCGACCAGTTGCGCCTCGGCCTGGTGCTGGCCTTCTTCAGCTTCGTCGGCTTCGAGAGCGCCACGACATTGGGGGCGGAAGCCCGCGACCCCTATCGCGCCATTCCGCGCGCCGTGATCGTCAGCGTAGTGGCGATCGGGCTGCTCTTCATCGTCAGCGCCTATGGCCTGACCGGCGCCTTCCACGCTCTGCCGGTGACACTGGACAAGGCCGAAGCTCCTCTGACCACCGCGGCCCAGGGCATTAACCTGGGCTGGGTCGGCAGCCTGATCGATCTCGGCGTGGCGCTGAGCTTCTTTGCCTGCACCCTGGGCAGCCTGAATGCCGGCGCCCGCGTGCTCTACGCCCTTTCCGGGCATGGCCTGTTCCATGGCTCGGCCGGCAATGCCCACAAAGTCAATGCCACCCCGCATGTCGCGGTCACCATCCTGGCGGTGGTTGCCATCGCCCTCTCGCTGGCCCTCACGCAGACGGGCTACGGCCTTCTCGATGCCTTCGGCCTGCTCGGCAGCGTTGCCACTTTCGGCTTCCTGTTCGCCTATATTCTGGCCGCGGCCGGCGTGCCCTTCTTTCTCAGCCGTATCGGCGAGTTCAGGCCTTGGCACGGGCTGGTGAGCCTCATCACCATTGTCTTGCTGCTGATCCCGCTGGCCGGCAGCGTCTATCCCATTCCGGCCTGGCCCTTCTCGATCCTGCCCTACATCTTCCTCGGCCTGCTGGCGCTTGGCGTGATCTGGTTCCTCGTCCTGCGTGTCGCACGCCCCGCGTCCCTGGCCGCGCTCGAACAGGATCTCCTCTCCACCGGCAACCGCACGGAGCGGTGATGACACAGATTTCCGCGCCGACCGCTCCCCTCCCGGGTGTTCGAAATCGCTCTGTCGAACTGCCCAACGGCTTGCGTCACCATTTCGTCGAGGTGGGGAGCGATGGCCCTCCGCTCGTGCTGCTGCACGGCTACACCGACAGCTGGCGCAGTTTCGAACCCCTCTTCGCCCGGCTTGGCCAGCAATTTCGCCTGTTGGTCTTGGACCAGCGCGGGCATGGCGGCTCGGATGCCGCCGAGCAATACGCCATTGCCGACTTCGCAGGCGATGCCATCGACTTCATCGAGGCGGTGGTGGGAGGGCCGGTCCATCTTGCCGGCCATTCGCTTGGCAGCATCGTCGCCCAACGCGTGGCAGCCCGCCGGACCGACCTTGTTCACAGCCTGGTGCTGATCGGCGCCGCGCCCGACGCGGCGGGCCATGCAGGCCTTCTCGAACTGCGCACCGAATTGGCTGGCCTGTCGTCGACCATCCCGCGCGATTTCATCGAGGCTTTCCAGAAAGGCACGACCTTCGCGCAGCTCTCCGACCCACAGCTTGCTATTTTCGTCGAGGAAAGCCTCAAGCTGGCACCCGAGACCTGGCGCAAGGTTCTTGACGGCCTCGTCGACGAACGCGCACCGCCACGACAGACTCTCAACTTGCCAGCCCTGGCACTTTGGGGGGCGCAGGACAGCGTGTTCGACGAGGGCACGCAGATCCGCCTCGCCCGTCATATTCCCGATCTCACCGCGATCCATTATCCTGCCATCGGCCATGCGCCGCATTGGGAAAGTCCAGCGCGGGCGGCTCAGGACATCGCCAATTTTCTCGCCGCCGTCGAAGAGGAAACCGTCGCAGCTAAGAAGGACGACCGTCATCATGCCTAAGGACGCTCAGGGACTCGAGATCACCGGCTCGCCGGCCTCGGTACAGGCTCTCGATCAGGCCGTCAGCGACTACTATGCCTGGAAGGGTGACCCTGTCGCCGTGCTGCAGGAGGCAGTCGACCGCGACCCGGCCTTCACCCTGGGGCACAGCGCGATCGCTTCCTTGCTGGTGCTCAATGGCCTGCGCGGCGATCATCCCGCCGTGACTGCGGCGCTGTCGGCGGCCCAGGCTTCGATCGGCGGTGCCGGTACCCGCGAAAACCGCCATCTCCAGGCGGCGCAGGCCTGGGCATCAGGCCAGATCGTTGTCGCCACCAATATCTGGGAAGACATCCTCATCGACCAACCCGTCGACGCCCTGGCGCTGCGATTTGCCCATGACAGCTATTTCTATCTCGGCCATTCGCTCAGCATTCGCGATTCCGTCGCGCGGGTGCTGCCGGCCTGGGATCCGCAGGGCGCCAATTACGGCTATGTCCTCGGCCAATACGCCTTCGGCCTGGAAGAGGCCGGGGAGCTGCGCCACGCCGAAGAGGTCGGCCGCGCCGCCATCGCCCGCAATGCCGAGGATGGCTGGGCCGTGCACGCCGTGGCCCATGTGCTGGAAACCGAAAGCCGCCAGGCCGAAGGCATCGAGTTCCTCAAGGCCTCGCGCCCGGCCTGGAGCAAGGCCCACGCCCTCTCCATCCACAATGGCTGGCACCTCGCCCTCTATCTCATCGAGGAAGGCCGCTTCGCCGAGGTTCTGAGCGACTATGACCGTTTCGTCGCGCCGAGGTTGACGGGCGAATCCCTGCTCGACCTCGTCGACGCCTCCGCCCTCCTCTGGCGCCTGGAACTCGCTGGTGCCGATGTCGGTGGGCGCTGGGCTCCCCTCGCCGAAAGCTGGCTCGGCCATGTCGACGAGCATGTGCTGGTGTTCAACGACCTCCATCTCGCTCTTGCCGTGTCGAGGGCTAATAATGCCGAGGGGGTGCAGCGTCTGCGCCGTTCGCTCGACGCCTATGCCCGCGACGGGATCGGCGACAACAGGGATATCACGGTCGATGTCGGCCGCCGCCTCGTCGACGGCGCCCTCGCCTTTGCCGAAGGCGACTATGCAAGGAGCATCGAGCTGATCCTGCCGGTGCGCTACAAGGTCATCCGCATCGGCGGCAGCCATGCCCAGCGCGATCTGGTGACGCAGACCCTGATCGCCGCTGCCGAACGCTCTGGGCGGACCAATCTGGCCAGGGCGCTGCTGGCAGAGCGCCTCGCGGTTCGCCCGACGGAGCGCACCAGGCAGGCCTATGCACGGGCCGGCGGCGTGACGGCGGAGCACGCCTGATCGATCTTGCGCTCGCTATTCTGCTGCGCTCGGCCGCTCCACGCCGGGCGCCGTCTCCAGTGGCCACCAGGTAGAGCCGAGATAGCGCTCGCCCGTATCGGGCAGGATGGCGACGATGACCTTGCCGGCGTTCTCCGCCCGGGCCGCCAATTGGGTGGCAGCCCAGAGCACGGCGCCTGAGGAAGTGCCGGCGAAGATGCCTTCTTCCGCCACCAGCTCCAGCGCCGTCCGGCGCGCCTGCGCCGTGCCCAGCGCGATGATCTCGTCGGCGATCCCGGTATCGAAATTCTTCGGCAGTTGCTCGGGCGGCACCTCGCTCACCTTGTGCACGCCATCGATCTCGTCAGGATAGGGGTTCTCCTCCGTCGGAATGGATCCTTCGGCCGGCTCGGCGATCACCACTTTCAGGCTGGGTTTCTTCGATTTGAGGAAGCGCCCGGCGCCGGCCGTGGTGCCGCCGGTGCCGACCCCGCCGACAAGAATGTCGACGCTGCCGGCCGTATCGCGCCAGATCTCCGGACCCGTCGTCTCGAAATGGGCCCGCGGATTGGCGGGATTGGCGAGTTGGTCGGCGAAGAAGGCCGAGGGATTTTCCTCGCGGATGCGCTGCGTGATCTTGTCGATCGCCTCCGGGTCGAGGAAGAACTCGTTCTTCACCGTGACGATCTCCGCCCCGTAGAGGCGCAGCAGCTTGACCTTGTCCTGGCTGATATTGTCGCTGACATAGAACTTGGCCCGATAGCCCCGCGAGGCCGCCACCGCGGCCAGGCCGATGCCGGTATTGCCGCTGGTCACGTCGACGATGAGATCGCCGCGGTGCAGCTGGCCGGCCGCCTCGGCCTCCGCAATGATGGCCCAGGCCGCACGATCCTTGATGCTGCCGGCGGGATTGAAGAACTCGATCTTGGCGACGATCCGCCCGAACAGATTGCGGTTGCGGGCATAATTGTGCAGCTCGAGCAGCGGCGTGTTGCCGATCAGATCGGTGAGATTGTCGTGGATCTGGCCAGGCTTTGCCACGGCGGCGCGGAGATTGCCGGAATTCATGTCATGTCTCGACTGTCTTGGTGAGGGCTGCTTCGGAGCGCGGACTTCTCAGCGACAGGTTCACCTGTCGCGATATCCGCATCGTCCTTTCACAAATGCCGCGCACGGGCTGAAAAAGAAGCGGACTGGAAGTCCGCGCTCCCAGCGCCCCAGCCAAGTTCGGGCGCAATGCGCTGGATGAAATCGGTGAGGATCTGCTCGTAGTCGTGCTGCCCGAAGGCATAGGGAAGCTCCAGCCTGAATTCGCCGACCCCGGCGAGCACCGGATCGGCGATGAGGCGCTCCAGGATCTGATCGGAAGAACCCACGAGATCGGCAGCATAGAGCGTGCGCCGGGGACCATTGGGCGCGAGCGTGCGGGCATGCCGGCTCGCGGCATAGTCGGCATAGCGCTGCCGCGTCACCCGATCGGCACTGTCATAGGGCACGATGACACGGCCGAGGGCGACGCGGGGCCGGGCCGAAGCCGCGCGATAGGTTTCGAGCTGGCGCACCTGCGCCTCGAAGAAATCGTCGGTGCCCTCGCCCGTAGTGACGTTGCCCATCAGCAGGTTGAAACCGCTGCGGCCGGCCCATTCGGCCGAACGCAACGAGCCGCCGCCGTACCAGAGGCGTTCGACCAGTCCCTTGGCATAGGGCTGCAGGCGGGGCCGGATGCGACCACCGGGAATGTCGATCAGGCTGTCGGGCGCCCCGAGATAGCTGCCGCGGAGATTATCGGCCAGCCGTTGGACCCTCGCATGGGAGAAGTCATGGCTGCGCCAGTCGCCGTCGAAAACCAGCGGCGCCAGCAATTCGGCATGCGGCGGCGTGCCGGCGCTGAGGCCGACATTGAGCCGCCCGCGCGAGAGCACGTCGACGGTGGCAAGATCCTCGGCCAGGCGATAGGGGCTCTCATAGCCGATCGGGATCACCGCGGTGCCGAGCTGGATGTGGCGGGTGCGCTGGCTCGCCGCCGCCAGGAAGACCGCCGCAGCGGAGACGCCCGGTTCGAGATGGCGCTGGCGCACCCAGGCGCTGTCATAGCCGAGGCTTTCGCCGAGCTCGAACAGCTGCAGCGTGCGCTCCAGGCCGCCCGCCGGATCATCGTCCGGATAGCTCCCCGGCGAGAGGAAGCCGACATGGCTGACGAGGGGAGAAGGCATGGGCATCCTTTCGGAAAGAGGCGTGCCGATCCTTCCCCGACTTCGGGGAAGGTGTCGCTGCGCAGCAGCGACGGAAGGGGGAGAGTGGTGCGCACCCGTCAGACTTGGGCGGCTTGGCACCACTCTCCCCTCCCCGACTTCGGGCCACCCTCCCCGAAGTCGGGGAGGGGTTGTCGCGCAACAAGCCTAAGGTTGGCGTCTACACATGGTGGCAATGGTCATGACCGCCCTCAGCTCTTCGGCAGGCCCTGGGGGTTGGTCTCGGCCTTCTCGATCGCCTCGGCGCTCAGGTTCCAGCGGGCGAGCGTCTTGGCATATTTGCCGTCCTTGATCAGGCCGTTGACAGCGATCGTCACGGCATCGGCGAGACCGCCGCCCTTGCGGGTGGTGACGGCGATATCGGCTGTGATCGGCCAGCCGCCCGAAATGGTGCCGACCAGCTTGGTCTTGCCCGTCTGCGCCGACTGGAAGGCCTGGGTAGCGTTCACGCTGAAGGTGATGTCGGCGCGGCCGGATTGCAGCGCCAGCGTCTTCACCGCATCGTCGTCGTAATACTGCACCTCGATCGGTTTGAGGCCGGCGGCCTGATTCTGCTTGTCCCAAGCCAGCAGGATCTTCTCCTGGTTGGTACCGGCATCGGTGATCACCTTCAGGCCGGCAATGTCCTTGGGCTCCTTCACCGAGGTGATCGGGCTGTCCGACTTGACATAGAGGCCGAGAATGTCACGCCGATAGGTGGAGAAATCGAACTTCTCCTTGCGCTCCTCGGTCACCGTGACGTTGGTGATCACGGCATCATATTTACCCGAGGAGAGGCCGAGCGGCCAATCCGCCCAAGTCACCGTCTCCAGCACCAATTCCTTGCCGAGGCTGTCGGCCACCAATTGCGCAAGATCCGGGTCGAAGCCGACGGGCGTCTTGGAATCGGTGGCATAGGTCACGATCGGCGGCAGGCCGGGATTGACCGCCACGGTGAATTTGCCATCCCGCACGAATTTGGCATCCTTGGCGATCGCCTTGATCGCCTCCTCGTTCTTGTCGGCACGCAGGCGGCCGGGTTGCTCCGGGCTGAGATCGAATTCGCCGGCGAAAGCGGCAAAGCTGAGGCCGAGGGCCAGGGCGGCCGCAAGGGCGCCGGCGGCGATAGAGGCGGAACGGGTCGTCATGGAGTCTCCTGATCGGGCTTGAGAGGAAGGGTCGCGCCGGCGGCTCCCAGCGCGCCGACATGGACGTCGAAAAAGCTTGGGCGTTCACAGAACCTTGGCGAGGAATTCGCCCAGGCGGGAATGGGCGGGCGCATTGAAAAGCAAGGCGGGCGGGCCAGATTCGAGGACGCGGCCGTTCTCCATGAACACCACGGTATCGGCCACTTCCCGGGCGAAGCCGACTTCATGGGTCACGATCACCATGGTGGTGCCGGAGGTGGCGAGTTCCTTGATCACTTCAAGCACTTCGCCGACCAGTTCGGGATCGAGGGCGGATGTCGGCTCGTCGAACAGGATGACCTTGGGCTTGAGCGCCAGGGCCCTGGCAATGGCAACGCGCTGCTGCTGGCCGCCGGAAAGCTGGCGGGGATAGGCATCCGCCTTGTCGGCGAGGCCGATGCGGCTGAGGAGGTCGCGGGCCTGTTCAAGGGCCACGGCGCGCGGCACCTTCTGCACCGAGACCGGCGCCTCAATGATGTTTTCGAGCACCGTGAGATGCGGGAACAGGTTGAAGTTCTGGAACACCATGCCGATCGAGGCACGGCGGCGACGGATCGCGCCTTCCTTCAGCTCGTAGAGCACATTGCCGCGGCGCTCATAGCCGATCAGCTCACCATCGATGGCGATGAAGCCTTCGCTCGCACGTTCGAGATGATTGATGGCGCGCAGCAAGGTGGACTTGCCGGCGCCGGAGGGGCCCAGGATCGCGGTGACCTCGCCGGGCCGGACGGTGAGACTGACATTGTCCAATACGGTATGGCTGCCGTAGCGCTTGGACAGGCCATGAATCTCGATCAAGCCTTCCTGCCGGCTCGGACGCAGCGCCGAAACCAGAGGCTTGCGAACGGCAGGCGCCGACGGCTGCGCTATCGGAGGTGATTTGATTTGGCGGCTATTATCGCGTCCTGTGATACGTTCCAGCAAGGACGCGGGGGCAGTGCGCAAAGCGCCCCTGGCATAATGGCGCTCGATCCTCAACTGAATGAGCGAGAGCACGCTCATGATGATGAGGTACCAGACCGTCGCCACCATCAGGAGCGGAATGACCTCGAGATTGCGCCGGTAGATGACCTGCACGGTGTAGAACAATTCCGGCAGCGCCAGGACGTAGACCATGGAGGTCGACTTGGCCAAGCCGATGATCTCGTTGAAGCCACTCGGCAGGATGGCACGCATGGCCTGGGGCAACACGATGCCGAGGGCATGCCGGCTTCGCGACAGGCCGAGCGCAGCCGCGGCCTCGTGCTGGCCCTGGTCGACCGACAGGATGCCGCCCCGGATGATCTCGGCCGAGAAGGCCGCCTGGTTGAGGCTGAGGCCGATCAGCGCGACCGAGAAGGGACTGAGAACCTCCACCAGATTGTACTGAGCGAACAGGATGCCGGTGAAGGGAATGCCGATATCCAGCGTGGTGTAGAGATAGCCGAGATTGTTGAGGATCAGCAGCAATACGATCAGCGGGACCGAGCGCAGCAGCCAGATATAGCCCCAGGATATCCCGGCAAGCAGCGGCGATTTGGAGACCCGCGCAAAGGCGAGCGTGCCGCCGAGCAGGAAGCCGAAGACGGAGGCCAGCACGGTGAGCAGCACCGTGCGGGCGAGCCCGACCAGCACCGGCTCGGAGACGAAATATTGCGCGAAGACGTCCCAGCCCCATTTCGGATTGGCCAGGATCGAATAGAGGGTCACCCCGAGGATGAGGACGGCTACCACCGTGCCGACCGCGCGCCAGGGATGCCGGGCCGGCACCACGCGATAACGCGAATAGTCGGACGCATTGCTCGCCTGGGGCCCGGCAAGTACGCCGTCGAAATCCGTGGTGGAGGCCATCCCGCGCTTCCTTCGTTCTTGATTCAGTTAGTCCATAGAAAAAGTAGATTAAATGGCGAAGTAGGGCCGACCAAGCGACCCTGTCATCCTGCCTTGCGTCCAGCCTGACCCTGTTCCGGCGCCGCTTGGCGCGCGGCTCGGACAGCGCTGAGCGCGACCAACCGGTCGTCTGTTCCCGACGCACCACCTGCGACCGACCGCTCGACTTCGGAGGCGAGATGGGAGATGTCCTTCTCGAAGGGCAGAGAGCCGTAGGTCTCGGGATCCTTGGTGACGTCGAACAGAGCGGTATAGCCAGTCGAGAGATAGAGGCCCGCGGCTTCCGGCTGGCGAAAGCCGGTGGTGAGGTAGATGCGACTATAGCCCTGGCGCGCGGCCTGCGACTCGAGCTCGACCAACACCTTGCGGGCAAGGCCCTGGCGGCGCAGGTCGACATGGGTCCACACGCGCTTGAATTCCGCCGTGTGCTCGTCATAACGCTTGAAGGCGCCGCCGGCGATGGCCACGCCATCACGCAGCAGCAGCACGAAATTGCCATGGGGCGGTGCGAAGAGCTCGGCGGGATAGCGGCTCATTTCCGCCGAACCCGGTTCGCCCCAATAATTGCCATAGCGCGATTGATATTCGAAGGTGAGCGCCTCGACCAGGGGACGTGCCTGTTCGTCGAGCGGGGTCGTATAGAAGAAGATATCTGTCATTTTGCCGGCTCACTATTATCGGAAAGATAATCCTGGACCAGCGCGACCCAGTAGCGCGCCGCATCCACGAGAATGGCATCGTTGAAATCATAATGGGGGTTGTGCAGGTCGGCGCTATCGCCATTGCCGATGAAGAGGTAGCTGCCCGGCCGCTCCTTGAGCATGAAGGCGAAATCCTCGCTCGCGGTGATCGGCCGGAAGTCCTGGCGAATGCGTTCTTCTCCGAAATGGCGGGCCGCTACCTGCCGGGCGAAGTCCGTCTCCCCGGCATGATTGACCAGCACGGGATAGCCGCGCGGATAATGGACTTCGGCGCGCGCGCCGAAGGAAGCGGCATGGCTCTGCGCGAGTTCGATGATGCGTTGGCGCACGTTCTCGCGCACGGTATCATCGAAGGTGCGAATGGTGAGCTGCAATTCGACGCTGTCGGGGATGACGTTGGGCGCGATGCCGCCATGGATCGAACCGACGGTGACAACCACCGCCTCGAGCGGGTCGACATTGCGCGAGACCACCGTCTGCAGCGCCAGCACCAGGGAGGCGCTGGCCACCACCGGATCGACCGCCTGCTGCGGCTTGGCGCCATGGCCGCCCTTGCCGATGACGCGGATGATGGCAAGGTCCACCGAGGCCATGGTCGGGCCCGCCAGGAAGCCGAACTCGCCAGCGGGTACACCGGGCCAATTGTGCAGCCCGAACACCGCATCGACCGGGAAGCGCTCGAACAGCCCGTCCTTGATCATCGAGCGGGCGCCGCCGCCATTCTCTTCGGCGGGCTGGAAGATCACCCTGAGCGTGCCGGAAAAGGCGCGCGTCGTGGCGAGGTGCTTGGCCGCCGCGAGCAGGATCGAGGTGTGGCCGTCATGGCCGCAGGCATGCATCACCCCCGGTACCGTGCTGGCATAGGGCAGCCCAGTGGCCTCGGTGATCGGCAGGGCGTCCATATCGGCCCGGATGCCGACGGTCCTGCTGCCTCGGCCGCTTTTCAGCGTACCGACCACCCCGGTGCCGCCGACATTGCGCGCCACCTCATAGCCCCAGGATTCGAGGTAACCGGCGACCAGGGCGCTGGTCTTTTCTTCCTTATAGGCGAGCTCCGGTTGAGTATGCAGCTTTCGACGCAGGGCGACGAATTCCTCGCCCAGCGTCGCGATGGCCTGGAGTGCAATCGCCTCTGCCGTGGCCGAGGGTGGGGGAAACTGCGCCGTCATCAGGCCGCCTCCTCGCCGGCATCCGGCCCGGCTGCGACCGCATAGCGGCTTTCACGGTAGGGCAGGCCGAGATGGTCCCTGAGCGTGGTGCCGAACTGGGCCGGGCGGTGATGGCCGCGCGCCTCCAGGATCGGCAGGACATGCGTCTCGAAATCGTCGAGTCCGGCTGTCAGCACATGGAAGCCGAGCACGAAGCCATCGGCGGCGGCTCCCTCCGCCCAACGGATCAACTCGTCGGCGATCGCCTCGGGCGTGCCGATGAAGCTGGTGCGCGGGGTCGCAACATCGAGCGCGATCTCGCGCAAGGTGAGCTTCTTCTCCCGTGCAACGCGCTTGATACGATCGGTATGGGCCCGGAAACTATTGGCGCCGATATCGCCGAGCTCCGGAAAGGGCTCATCGAGCGGATAGGCGGTGAAATCGTGATGGTCGAAGAAGCGCCCGAGATAGAGCAGCGCCTCGTGATCCGTTACCAGCGCGCGGATCTCCTGATATTTGCGCTCCGCCTCCTCTTCACTCGATCCCACGATCGGGGCGACGCCCGGAAACACCTTGAGATGATCGGCCGAGCGACCATGAGCCAGCGCGCTCTGCTTGAGTTTGCGCGACAGCTCGCGATTGTCCTCGAAGGATTCGGAACCGGCGAACACCGCGTCGGCATGGCGGCCGGCCAGCTTGATACCGTCATCCGAGGCACCGGCCTGGAACAGCACGGGCTGGCCCTGCGGCGAGCGGCTGAGGTTGAGCGGCCCTTCGGCGGCATGGAAGCGGCCCTTGAAATCGAGCCGGTGCATCTTGGCGAAATCGGCATATTGGCCGGTCTCGCGATTGCGCGGGAAGGCATCGTCGTCCCAGCTATCCCACAGCCCCTTGACCACCTCGATATGCTCGCCGGCAATCTCGTAGCGAAGGGCATGTTCGGGGTGCTTGTCGCGATTATAGTTGCGGGCCGAGCCTTCCAGCGGCGAGGTCACCGCGTTCCAGCCGGCACGGCCGCCGCTGATCACGTCGATCGAGCCGAACTGCCGGGCCACGGTGAAGGGATCGGAATAGGAGGTCGAGAGCGTGCCGACCAGGCCGATGCTGGAGGTCGAGGCTGCCAGCGCCGAAAGCAGGGCGATCGGCTCGAAGCGGTTGAGGAAATGCGGAATGGAGACCTCGTTGATATAGAGGCCGTCGGCGATGAAGACGAAGGCGATGCCGGCCTTTTCGGCCTGGCGCGCGGAGCGGACATAATGCTCGAAATTGATGCTGGCATCGGCCGGCACGCTCGGATGCTTCCAGGCGTTCATATGGCCGCCCGGGCCCTGCAGCATCACACCGAAGGGAATGCGTTTCCTGCTCAAATCTCTCTCCTCAAATGCTAAGCGGTCAGGCGGGAATGACTTGGCGTAGCGCCGGCTGCTGCGCGGCCGGGGACCGGCGGGCGGTGACACCGTGTTCCGTGACACCGTGTGCTTGGGCAAGCTGCTCGACCAGGGCCAGCCTCGCCGCGCCCTTCACGGCCGGTTCGACGATGAATTCCCCGATGCCGTGGCGCTCATGCAGGCGATCGAGTGCCGCCAGTACGTCGGCCGCCGTACCGGCGAGGACGCTCGGCGCCTTGCGCTCGACGCGATATTCGCTGGCACCGGCCTGGCGGGCATAATCCTTCGCCTGCGCCTCGCTGCCGACGGTGACGCTCTGGGCACCTGGAACATGCACCTTGAAGAGTTGCAATCCGGCGGCCTGGCGCGCTGCCTCGGCGGCACTGTCGGCGACGATGGCGGCCACCGCCACCAGGGGCGGTCGCCCGGCCTTGCTGCGATAGGCGGCGACGGCATCGGCAAGCAGCACATCGTCGCCATTGAGGTGGCGGGCGAACACGAACTGCCAGCCCCTGGTGGCCGCAAGTTCGGCGCTTTCCACACTCGCTCCCAGCAGGAAACGCTCGGGCGTCACGGGTGGCCGCGGCGTCGCGCTCAGGCCGGCTAGCGTCTCGCCGGCCGCAACCGGCCCGTCGAGGAAGCGGCCGAGATCGTCGAGCTGCTCGGCAAAGCCCGGCTTGCGGGCGGGGTCATGGGCTCCCTGCAACGCGCGCGTCGCCAGCGGCAACCCGCCCGGCGCCTTGCCGATGCCGAGATCGACCCGTCCCGGCGCCAGCGAAGCGAGGAGATTGAAGACCTCCGCCACCTTGTAGGCGCTGTAATGCTGCAGCATCACCCCACCCGACCCGATGCGGATTCGGGCCGTGTTGGCCAGCAGGAAGGCGATCAGCACTTCGGGGGCGGAGCTGGCGAGTTCGGGGGCGTTGTGGTGTTCGGCAACCCAGAAACGGTGGTAGCCGAGCCGCTCCGCCGCCTGGGCCAGGGCAATGGTGCGCTTGAGGGCGTCAGGGGCCTCATCACCGGAAGCAAGGGGACTCTTGTCGAGCAAACTCAGCCTGTAGCGCGTCATGCCTGGTCTCGTCTTCGCTGCGGCACGCACAGCGCCGCTTGATGGGAGCTAGGCACATTAGACTACTATTTCTATATATTAAATATGAATCTTTGGTGGTGATCGAATAATGTAGGAACCAGTGGTTCACCCCTCATCCGGCTGCTGCCACCTTCTCCCACAAGGGGAGAAGGGTTTCAGTGGGTTAACTAGAGCGCGACTGAAGGGTCACGACGTGTCGCATCCCGCACCCAATAAATTCACTTCTCCCCTTGCGGGATCTGGCACTTCCTGCGGAAGGCCTCAGGTCCCGGCAGGGGGATGAGGGGTCGATGCACCTTCGAGATCAAGCCAAGCTCATCTCCCTCCTCAGCCAGTAGCGAAGCAGCCGCGAATTTGCTCAGATAGCGGGACAGGCTCGCGCCGGGAGCGGCCTGGGGGAAGACGGCACAATGGTCAGCGATGTCGCCATCATCGGCGCAGGGGTCGTGGGATGCGCGATCGCTCGCCGCTTTGCGCTGGAGGGGCTCGCTGTCACCCTGATCGAGGCCGGTGGCGATATCCTCTCCGGCGCCAGCAAGGCCAACAGCGCCATATTGCATACGGGTTTCGATGCCCCGCCCGGCAGCCTGGAGCTCGCCTGCATCCGCGCCGGCCATGCCGAATATCTCGAGATCCACGAGGCCATGGGGTTGCCGCTGCTGCGCAGCAGCGCCCTCGTCGTCGCCTGGAACGAGGCCGAGGAAGCCGGCCTGGAGGGTATCCGCGTCAAGGCGCTGGAGAACGGCATCGACAATGTCGCGCTGATCGGCCGCGCGGAGCTGCGCGCCAGGGAGCCGGGCCTGTCCGAATCGGCACGATCAGCCCTCTTCGTGCCGGATGAAGCCCTCATCGATCCCTGGAGCCCCTTTCTCGCCTATGTCGAGCAGGCCATGGCGCATGGCGCCACCGTCCTGCGCGGCACCCGTGTCACCGGCGGCCAGTTCGATGGCCAGGTCTGGCACCTCGAAACCACGGCCGGGCCTGTCGTGGCCCGCAGCGTGATCAATTGCGCCGGCAACCATGGCGATGAGATCGACCACGCGCTCCTCGGCCACTGCGCCTTCGAGATCCGCCCGCGCAAGGGCCAGTTCGTGGTCTTCGACAAGGCGGCCTACAAGCTGGCTTCAGCCATCATCCTGCCGGTGCCCAATGAGCGCACCAAGGGGGTTGTGGTCACGCGCACGGTCTTCGGCAACCTGCTCGTCGGTCCAACCGCGGAAGAACAGCAGGACCGGGACCGGGCCGATGTCGATCACGACGCGCTCAAAGCCCTGATCCGCCGGGGCGTCGAGATCCTGCCGGCTCTGGCCGACATGCCGGTGACCGCCTGCTATGCCGGGCTGCGGCCAGCCACCGAGCGCAAGGACTATCGCATCGACGCCTATCCCGAACGCAACTGGATCAGCGTCGGCGGCATTCGCTCGACCGGCCTGTCCGCCTCACTCGGCATTGCCCGCCATGTGCTGCGCCTCCACGTCGAGGCCGGCGGGAGAACCGCACCGGTCGAGGCATCCCCGCCCGGCCCGGTTCCCAATCTGGCCGAGCACCTGCCGCGCGACTATGACCGGCCGGATTATGAGGAAATCATCTGTCACTGCGAACTGGTGACCAGGCGCGAGATCGAGACCGCTCTGTCCCGCCCGCTGGCCGCCGGCGATTTCGGCGGTCTGAAACGCCGCACGCGTTGCGCCATGGGGCGCTGCCAGGGCTTCAACTGCAGTGCCAGGCTGGCCAGCCTGACCCAGGGCCGTTTCGCCATGCCTCTCGACAGCGGAGCAGCGCGATGAGTGCGGCCAAGGTCATGGCTCCGGATGTTCTCGTCGTCGGCGGCGGCCCTGCCGGCCTGTCGGCCGCGACAGCATTGAAGGAACTCGGCATCGGCAAGGTCGTGCTGCTCGAGCGCGACACGGTCGTGGGCGGCATTCCCCGCCATTGCGGCCACTCGCCCTTCGGCATGCGCGAATTCCACCGCATTCTCTCGGGCACAGGCTATGCCGCCCGGCTTGAAGCCCGGGCTAGGGAACGCGGCGTCGAGATCCTCACCCGGCACAGCGTGCTCTCGGTCCAGGACGGCGTTGTGAAGGCGGTGTCACCCGACGGCCCCGTCGACTACAGGCCGAGGCGCATCCTGCTGGCCACCGGCACGCGCGAGGCCTCGCGTGCCGCGCGGCTGGTGTCGGGCGAGCGCCCGCTCGGCATTCTCAACACGGCGGCCCTGCAGGCCTATGTGCATCTGGAGAAGCTCGCGCCCTTCCGTCGGCCCGTGATCGTCGGTACCGAATTGGTGGCGATATCGGCCATCCTCACCTGCCTGTCGGGCGGCATCCGTCCGGCCGCCGTGATCGAGCCGAACGCCTATCCGACGGCCCGCTTTCCCTTCTGGCTGCTGCCGCGCCTGCTCGGCATTCCCGTGCACTACCGCACCGAAATCGGCACCATCGCCGGCAAGGGCCGGGTACAGGAGGTGATTGCACGCTCGGAAGCGGGAAACCGCAGCATCGACTGCGACGGGGTGCTGTTCACCGGTGCCTTCACGCCGGAATCGGCCCTGGCGCGCCTCGGCGGCCTGGCGATCGACCCGGGCAGCGGCGGCCCGATCGTCGATGCCTTTGGCCGTACCCGCGCGCCCACAATATTCGCCGCCGGCAATCTGCTCCGGCCCGTGGAGACCGCCGGCTGGTGCTGGGCGGAGGCACGGCGCATCGCCGGCAGCATCGCCCGAGACCTCGAGGGCGGGCTGCCGCCGCGCCAGGCCGCCATTCCCATCCGTACCGGCGCGGGCATCAAGCTGGTGATGCCCCAAGAAATCGACGTCAAGGAAATCGACGTCAAGGAAATCGACAGGGCGACGCTGCCGCGGGCCCTTCCCGCACTGCAACTGCGTCTCAGCAGGAGATTGAAGGGGACCTTGGCGCTGACGGCCGGCGACACCGTGCTATGGTCCCGTTCGATCTCGTCGGGGCCCGAACGGCGTGTCCTGGTGCCGCTCGAGCACCTCGTCATCCCGCCCGCCGCAACCGAACTCACCCTTGAGCTACGCCATGGCAGAGGCATCTCGCCATGAGGCTGCTATGCCAAACGCCGTTTTGGTAAAACCGTACTTATATTCTAGATATTGTCGGAAGCGTGCTTGCGATTCCCCGCTGGCTTTCTCGGATCGCAAGCCGCGATAGGAGCAGTTCTCGATGGCAAACATCGTTGCGATCGACCAGGGTACCACCTCCACCCGCTCTCTCGTGGTGGGTGAGGACGGCGCCGTCGCCATCGTCAAGGCGATCCGGCATGGCCAGCATCATCCCAATCCAGGTTGGGTCGAGCATGATCCGGAGGAATTGCTGGCCAATATCCGGATCTGCCTGGAGACCGCCGGCCCGGCAGCAGCAATCGGCCTTTCCAACCAGGGAGAAAGCTGCCTGGCCTGGGACGCTGAATCCGGCAAGCCTCTTTCTCCCGTGATCGTCTGGCAGGACGGCCGTACGGCAGACATGGCCGAAAAGTTGCGGGCGGCCGGCAAGGCCGCGACCGTGCTGGAGCGGGCCGGCTTGCCGCTCGATTCTTATTTCTCCGCCACCAAGTTCCGCTGGATGCTCGACAACCTGCCCGATGTCGCCAAGGCGCGTGCCGCGGGACGGCTGCGCCTGGGCACCACCGATGCCTTCTTCCTGCAGCGCCTGACGGGTGAGTTCGCCACCGACGCGACTACGGCTTCCCGCACCTCCTTGATGAATCTGGCAACGGGGGCCTGGGACGAGGAACTCTGCGCGCTGTTCGGCGTGCCCCTCGACAGCCTGCCGCCGATCCGGCCGACCGTCGCGGCCTTCGGGCAGACGCCAACCGGGCCGATCACCGCCTCTCTGGTCGACCAGCAGGCCGCGCTCTACGGCCATCGCTGCCGCCGCGCTGGCGACCTCAAGATCACTTTCGGCACCGGTGCCTTCTGCCTGGCCGTCACCTCGACAATCCCCAAGGCACCCGCACTGACCGGCGGCCTCTTGCCGACGGTGGCCTGGCATATCGGCGATCGCCTGACCTACGCCCTCGATGGCGGCGTCTATGATGTCGGCTCGAGTATCGAATGGGCGATCAAAACAGGTATCGCCGGCAGCGTTGCCGATTTCCACGAATTCCGGCGGCCACCGGCGATCGAGCGCGGGCTCGTCTTCGTGCCTGCCTTTTCAGGCCTGGCCTGTCCGCATTGGGATCGCTCGGCCGCCCCGCTCATCATCGGCCTGACGCCGGCCTCCGATTTCGAGGATCTGCGCCAGGCCCTGTTGGAAGGCATTGCGCTGCTGACCTGCGATATCCTGGCAGCAATGGAGGCCGAAGTAGAGACCGGCGATGTGATCGCCATCGATGGCGGATTGTCGCGCAGCCCCTATTTCTGCCAGTTCCTGGCCGACAGCGCCGGCAAAGCCGTCGCCTTGTCCGATTTCGACGAAACCACGGCCCTTGGCACGGCCCAGCTCGCGGCCCTCGGCATTGGTGTGGAAATACCGGCCGTCTCGGCTTCGAACCGGAAGTTCTACGAGCCCAAGGACGCCCCCCGCGCGCGCTGGCGCGAGCGCTTCCGCACAGCCGTCGGGCGCACGTCGGGCTGGCGCTGAGAAGTCGAAGCGCAGCGAAAGCGTTCACACGGCCGATTGAACACCCAGCAGGCCGAGAGCACCCAGATCCCGGCGCAGGGCTTCGGGGTCACTGAAGCGGATGGCCTTGAAACCGAGGTGTGAGGCCGTTGCGATATTCTCCGCATTGTCGTCGATGAAGACGCAAGCGCTGGCCGGCAAGCCGGCTTCCCGCAGGAAAAGCTCGAAAATCGCCGGATCCGGCTTGGCCAGTTTTCTCTCGCCCGAGACGATCAGCACCTCGAAATGCGAAAGAAAAGCGTAACGCTCGGCCGCGATTGGAAAGGTTTCGGACGACCAGTTCGAGATCGCATGCAGGGCCACATCCTGCCGGCGCAATTCCTCCAGGATGGCGACCGTCCCTTCGATGGCGCCCCCAAGCATCTCGGACCAACGCGTGTGGAAGGCCGAGATCAGCTCGCCATGATGGGGAAACTGAGCTGAGAGCTCGGCCACCCCTTCGGCGAAGGGCTTGCCGGCGTCGAACTGGCCGTTCCACGCCGGCGTGCAGACCTCGGCCAGGAAGCGGCGGGCGCGCTCTTCATCCGGCAGGAGCCGGCGGTAGAGATAGAGAGGATTCCAGTCGATCAGCACGCCGCCGAGATCGAATACCACCGCCTTGATTGGATTTGCCATAGCCTTCCCCTATTGCTCGCTCTCGCGCCTATCTGCATGTTTATGCGTTTTTACGCAACTTCATGCGCGAATGCAATGCCGCGCCGCGCGCGCCCTTGCGGCACGATGCCTAATATCGCGCCTTGCTTCGTCAGTACTCTCGCCCGAAATTGCGGGAATGAACGATGCGCCCCTGCATGTCCTGCTGATCGACGACAATGCCATGAGGGCTTCGGTCATCGAGGAAGGCCTGCGCGAGGCGGGGCACGATCGCGTCACCATCATTAATGAAATGCGCCATTTGCTGCGGCAGGTCGTCGACGCCGATCCCGACGTCATCTTCATCGATCTGGAGAACCCCAATCGCGACGTCCTGGAGCAGATGTTCCAGGTCTCCCGCAGCGTGCATCGCCCGGTGGTGATGTTCGTGGACCAGTCCGACAAGGCCGCCACCGAGGCGGCCATCGATGCCGGCGTCTCGGCCTATGTAGTCGATGGCTTGCGCAAGGAACGCGTCCGGCCGATCCTCGACATGGCCATCAGCCGCTTCAACGCCTTCCATCGCCTGCGCGAGGAGCTCGACCGCACGCGCCAGGCTCTGGAGGATCGCAAGACCATCGACAAGGCGAAAGGCATTCTCATGAAGCGGCGGGGCATCAGCGAGGAGGAGGCCTATGCCCTGCTGCGCAAGACCGCGATGAATGAAAGCCGGCGTGTGGCCGAGGTGGCGCGCAGCCTCGTCACCGCCGCCAAGCTTCTGGACAGATAGGCTGATGATGAGCGGTCACGGCGCGGACAGCGAAGAAATCCGGGAGCATGGGCGATGAGCAACAAGGGCAGGGACGGCATCGCGGATCTGACGCTCGGCTTCATCCCGCTCGTCGACACCGCGCCCCTGGTCGTCGCCAAGGAAAAAGGGTTCGCCGCAGCTGAGGGCCTCGAACTCAAGCTGGCGCGCGAGACGTCCTGGGCCAATATCCGCGATCGCGTCATGCTCGGCCATTTCGACGCCGCCCATATGCTTGGGCCGATGCCAATCGCCTCCACGCTCGGCCTGGGGCATGTCGAGGTGCCGATGATCGCCCCCTTCTCGCTGGGCCTCGGCGGCAACGCCATCACGCTCGCGCCGACGCTCTTCGCCCGGATGGAAGAAGAGGGTGCAGATCTTGACGCCGGCCCGGCCACCATCGGCGCCGCGCTTGCCAAGGTCGTCGCCAAACGGCCGGCGGCGGGACAGGCGCCCCTTACCCTCGCCGTCGTCCATCCCTTTTCGGGGCATAATTACGAGCTGCGCTATTGGCTGGCCGCCGCCGGCATCGATCCCGACAGGGATATCCGGCTGGTGGTGCTGCCGCCGCCCTTCATGGTCGACGCCATGCGGGAAGGCCAGATCGACGGCTTCTGCGTGGGCGAGCCCTGGAACTCGCTGGCGGTCGAGGCCGGGGTCGGCGTGATCGCGGTGACCAAATCCACCTTGTGGCGCCAAGGTCCCGAGAAGGTGCTCGGCTTGCGTGCCGATTTCGCCGAACGCACTCCCGATCGGCTCGCCGCACTGCTGCGTGCGTTGCATGGCGCGGCCCGCTGGGCTGGTGATGCCGGTAATCGCAGCGAGTTGGCCCATATCCTCGCCGCGCCTGACTATCTCGACCGGCCACCCGAGATCATCGGGCAGGCGCTCAGCGGCGTGCTGGTGCGCCGCCGGCACGAGGCCGCGGCTGAGATTCCCGACTTCCTGGTCTTCCACGACCACGCTGCCAACTTCCCCTGGGCGAGCCATGCCCTCTGGTTCTATTCGCAGATGGTGCGCTGGGGCCAGGTGGATTACAGCACCGCCTTGGCCCAGCGGGTCGGCCAGGTTTATCGCCCGGACCTCTATCGCGCCGCCCTCGCCGGCACCGGTATCGACCTGCCCCGCGCCAGTGCCAAGGTCGAGGGTGCCTTGCGGCAGGCGACGCCGGTGGCCTCGCGCCACGGCACCATGGTGCTCGGCCCTGACGGCTTCTTCGACGGCAGGCTGTTCGATCCCGACGACATCGAAGGTTATCTGCGCTCATTTAGAGTGTCAGCCTCCGGCTGAAATACCGGCAGGCAAATTGTCAGCCCAGCTCCATCACCTGATGGAGCTGTGAGGCTGACACTCCATCGTTTCCTGCCTCGCGCCAAAAATATCGGCAAAACCATGCTGCGGCGCACAATATTTGATCTTGCCTAAAAAAGCAGCCCGCTTCTAAACTGCACACAGTGAGAGACGCAGGTCTCTTTCCGCAGCAGGGTCAATGACGGCCCGATAAGCGGCTTTCCTTGAAGATTTTGGGCCGAAAAGCCCAGCGCTCAGTGACGGGCGCAAAACGGCAACGCCGCCGAACCATCCCTGCCGCCCTTTGTCGGCGGGGATGGTTCGGCGGCTTTTTGTTTTGGCGACTTCAGCACGCGGAACACGACGATGCAGACGCGAGACTTCCTCAAGGCCGGGCATTGGCCCACCCTTTTCGCCGCCTTCTTCTATTTCGACATGAGCTTCATGGTCTGGGTGATCCTCGGCCCCCTCGCCGTGCAGATTGCCGGCGACCTTCACCTCGACGCTGCCCAGAAAGGGCTGATGGTGGCCCTGCCCGTGCTTGCCGGCGCCTTCCTGCGCGTGGTGAACGGCTTCCTGGTCGATTATCTCCGACCCAAGCTGACGGGTATCCTGGCGCAGATCGTGGTGATCGCCGGCCTCCTCGGCTTCTGGGCCGTGGGCATCGGCTCCTACAGCCAGTTGCTGTTGCTCGGCCTCATCCTGGGCATGGCCGGCGCATCCTTCGCGGTGGCGCTGCCGCTCGCCTCGCGCTGGTATCCCCCGCATTATCAGGGCGTCGCCTTGGGCATCGCGGGTGCCGGCAATTCCGGCACCGTGTTCGCCGCCTTGTTCGCGCCTTTGCTCGCCACCATGGTGGGCTGGACCAATGTCATCGGCCTTGCCGCCATTCCGCTGGCTGTCGCCCTTATCGTCTATCTCCTCTGCGCCAAGGACAGCCCGAACCAGCCGCCCGCCAAGTCGCTCGGCGAATATGCCAGGATCCTGCGCCAGCCCGACGCCTGGTGGTTCATGTTCTATTATGCCGTCACCTTCGGCGGCTTTTCGGGCCTCGCCTCCTCGCTCGGCTTCTATTTCAACACCCAATACGGGCTCGACGCCGTCACGGCGGGCTATTGCACGGCGGCCTGCGTGTTCGCCGGCTCACTGTTCCGTCCCATTGGCGGCGCCGTCGCCGATCGCTTCGGCGGCATCCGTGTCCTCAGCGTTCTCTATGCCGCAGCATCCATTGCGCTGATCCTGGCCAGTTTCGGCTTCGCCCAACTCTGGCTCGGCCTCGGCATCCTCGTCGTCGCCATGCTCGCCCTGGGCATGGGCAATGGCGCGGTGTTCCAGCTCGTGCCGCAGCGCTTCCAGGCCGAGATGGGCGTGATGACCGGGCTGGTCGGCATGACGGGCGGCGCGGGCGGCTTCTACCTCGCCTCGAGCCTTGGCCTCTCCAAGCAGTTCACCGGCACCTACCAGGCCGGCTTCCTGATCTTCGCCTTGCTGGCGGTGCTGGCCTTGGCCGCCCTCACCCGGGTCAAGCGCCGCTGGCGCACGACCTGGACCCTCGAGGACGGCACCGCCACCGCCAGAATCTGAAATGGCCGGAATCTGCAATGGTTTGGATCTGAGGATCGAGACATGACCGAGAAGCTCCTGATCATCGGCAACGGCATGGCCAGCGTCAGGCTGTGCGAGGAAATCGCTGCCCACGCGCCGGGACGGTTCGAGACCACCGTCGTCGGCGCCGAGCCGCGGCCGGGCTACAACCGCGTGCTGCTCTCGGCCCTGCTCGCCGGTGATATCGGCCGGGACGGCATCACGCTGCGGGACGAGTCCTGGTATGGCACACAGGGCATTCGTCTCGTCACCGGGCAGACCGTTACCGGCCTCGATCCCGCCGCCCGCACCGCCCATCTCGCCAATGGCGCCGCCCTATCCTTCGACCGGGTCGTGCTGGCGACCGGCTCTTCCGCCATCCGCCTGCCCGTTCCCGGGATGGCTCTGCCGGGCGTGACCACGTTCCGCGACCTCGCCGACCTGCCCGCCTTGCAGGAAGCCGCTCGCCTCAACCGACGCATCGCCGTGATCGGCGGCGGGCTGCTGGGCATCGAGGCGGCCTATGGCCTGGCCAAGGGCGGCGCCAAGGTCACCCTGGTCCATGTCATGGAGCGCCTGATGGAACGCCAGCTCGACCGACGGACGGCGGCCTTCCTCAAGCGGGCGGTGGAGCACAAGGGCATCCGCATCCTGCTCAATGCCCAGACCCAGGAGGTCGCAGGCGAGGACAGGGCCGAGGCCCTCATCTTCGCCGACGGTTCCCGCCTGCCCGTCGACATGGTGGTGGTCGCCGTGGGCGTGCGCCCCAATACTGGCCTCGCCAAGACTGCCGACCTGCCGGTTGGACGCGGCATCCAGGTGGATGACGGCCTTGCCACCATGGTGCCCTTCATCCACGCCATCGGCGAATGCGCCGAACATCGCGGCCAGGTCTACGGCCTCGTCGAGCCGGCCTATGAGCAGGCACGCGTGCTGGCGCGCTGCTGGGGCGGCGACACCGGGGCAGCCTATGAAGGCACCGCTTTGTCGACCAACCTCAAAGTCTCCGGCATTCCGGTCTTCTCGGCCGGTGACTTCCTCGGCGAGGGTCATGACGACATCCTGCTGGAGGATCGTGGCGCCGGGCTGTGCAAGCGCCTGGTCCTGAAGGACAACCGCCTCATCGGTGCCGCCATGGTCGGCGAGGCCGAGGACGCCGTCTGGTACAAGGACCTGATCCGACGGGGCAGCGACATCTCCGCCATTCGCGAGAGCCTGATCTTCGGCCGCGCCTTCTGCGAAACCACCCCTTCGCGGGTTCTGAGGGAGGCCGCATGATGGGCAGCGATTTCACCTCCGACCAGAAGCGCTATCTCGAAGGCTTCGTCTCGGGCATGCAGGCCATCGGCAGTGCCAAGGCTGCGCCCGCTGCGACGGCACCGATCCCCATGGGCCCGGACGCCACGCACCTTCAGGCGCAGGATGCCGTGACCGCCGGTGGCGGCAAGCTCGTCGACCAGGAGAAATGGAAGCGGGCCGAACATCCCTTCGATGCCTATCCACGCCTGAAGGCGCAGGCCAGGGACGGCGCCTTTCCCAAGCCCGAAGACAATTTCCGCTGGCGCTATTTCGGCCTGTTCTATGTGGCGCCCGCGCAGTCGAGCTATATGGTCCGCCTGCGCATTCCCAACGGTATCCTCGCTCATTGGCAGTTCGCCGGCATGGCCGATGTCGCCGAGCGCATGGGCGGGGGCTATGCCCATGTCACCACACGGGCAAATCTGCAGATCCGCGAGGTGATGCCGGACAATGCACCGCGCGTGGTCGAAGCCATCCAGGATCTCGGCCTGTGCTCGCGCGGCTCGGGAGCCGACAATATCCGCAACGTCACCGGTTCGGCCACCGCCGGCATCGATCCGCAGGAACTGGCCGACACCAGGCCGCTCGCCCGCGAATGGCACTATCACATCCTCAATGACCGCTCGCTCTATGGCCTGCCGCGCAAGTTCAACGTCGCCTTTGACGGCGGCGGGCGCATCGCCACGCTGGAGGAGACCAACGATATCGGCTTCCAGGCCGTGCGCATCGGCGGCGAGACCTGGTTCCGCCTCGTTCTCGGCGGCATCACCGGCCATCGCGACCTCGCCCGGCCGACCGGCGTGTTCTGCAAGGCCGAGGAATGCTGCGCCATCGCCGATGCCATCGTGCGAGTGTTCACCGACAAGGGCGACCGCACCAACCGCACCAAGGCGCGCATGAAATATGTCCTCGATGCCATCGGCTTCGAGGCCTATCTGGAGGCAGTGGAAGCCAAGCTCGGCCGCAAGCTCACCCGCCTGTCCGAGGACGGGGTCGAGCCCCGCCCCGCCTTCGACCGCCTGGCTCATATCGGCGTGCACCCCCAGAATCAGCCAGGCCTGAACTGGATCGGCGTCACCCTGGCCGTTGGCCGAATGGACGCCAGCCAGATGCGCGGCCTCGCCGCCATCGCCCGCGATTTCGGGGATGGCGACATCCGCCTCACTGTCTGGCAGAACCTGCTGATCTCCGGCGTTCCTAACGCGAAGGTGGCGGAGGCCAAGGCGGCGATCGAGGCGCTCGGCCTCGACTGGAAGGCGAGCTCCCTGCGCGCCGGCCTAGTGGCCTGCACCGGCGCCACCGGCTGCAAATTCGCCGCCGCCCATACCAAGGAGCACGCCCTGGAGATCGCCGACTATGTCGATGCGCGTTTGGCGCTCGACGTGCCGGTGAACGTCCACCTCACTGGCTGCCACCATTCCTGCGCCCAGCATTATATCGGCGACATCGGCCTGATCGGCGCCAAGGTGACGCTCAACGAGGAGGGTGACCAGGCCGAGGGCTATTCGATCGTGGTTGGCGGCGGCTATGGCGACCAGCCGCGGATCGGCCGCGAACTTTGGAAGGAGATCCGGGCCGAGGATTGCCCCGGCAAGGTCGAGGGTCTGCTGCGCCTCTATCTCGAGCACCGCGAGGGCCCCACGGAGAGCTTCCAGGCCTTCACCATCAGGCACGAGCCGGAAGCCTTGCGCGGCCTGGTCGACGGCAGGGAGCTTGCAGGCGCATGAACATGATCGCCGTCCCGCCCCAGCGTTCGCTCATTCCCGAAGGAGCGCCCTTCAGCCCGGAGCAAAGAGCCTGGCTCGACGGATTCTTTGGTGCTGTCCTCGCCGCCCAGAGCGGCATGGCACCTGCCGATCTGCCGCACCTCGACAAGGCTGGGCTCGATCAGGCCGCAGGCTCTGCCCTGGCCGACAATGACGAGGCGCCCTGGCACGATCCAAGCATGGGCATAGACGAGCGCCTCGCCTTGGCCAAGGACAGGCCGCTGGCACCGCGCCTGATGGCGGCGATGGCGCAGCAGGATTGCGGTCAATGCGGCTACAACTGCGCCGACTATGCCAATGCGCTCTTCCTGCGCAAGGAGGAGCGCCTCACCTTGTGTGCGCCGGGCGGCAAGGAGACTGCCCGCATGCTCAAGGCCCTGGCGCAGGAGATCGGGCAGGACGGCACCGCTTCGACCACAAGCCCTGACGCGAAGGCCGATGTCGATGCGACCGAGGCCGGCCAGCCCCCCGCCGCCGGCCTGCCCGGCCGCTCGCGCGACAATCCGGTTGCCGCACGCTTCCTCTCGCGGCGTCGGCTCAACGGCGAAAAATCCGCCAAGACCACCTGGCATGTCGAGTTCGACCTATCCGGCAGCGGGCTCGACTATATCGCAGGCGATAGTTTCGGCGTAATCCCGAAGAACAAGGCAGGCCTGGCCGACCAGATCATCGCCCTGCTCGGAGCCCGGCCCGAAGCCCTGATCGAGGGCAAGAGCCTGCGCGACAGGCTGATCGAGGATGTCTCGCTCGGCACGCCGCCCGACAGCCTGTTTCAGCTCCTGTCCTATCTCAGCACCGGCGACCTGCGCCGCAAGGCCCGGACGCTGGCCAATGGCGGGGATCCGGACGGAGACGCGGCATCTCTCGACGTGCTCGCCGTGCTCTACAAGTTCCAGGGCATCCGCCCCGGGGCCGAGGCCTTCCTCGAGGCCCTCGATCCCTTGCAGCCGCGGCTCTATTCGATTTCCTCCTCGCATAAGGCCAATCCGGGCCGGATCTCGCTCACCGTCGATACGGTGCGCTATCGCATCGGCGCGCGCGACAGGCTGGGCGTTGCCTCCACCTTTCTGGGCGAGCGCATCGCCGAGGGCGAGGAACTCAGGGTCTATGTACAGAAGGCCCACGGCTTTCGACTGCCCGAGAACGGCGAGACGCCGGTGATCATGGTCGGGCCGGGCACCGGGGTCGCTCCGTTCCGCGCCTTCCTGCAGGAACGCAAGGCCGAGGGCGCCAGCGGGCGCAACTGGCTGTTCTTCGGCCACCAGCATCGGGACCACGATTTCTTCTATGAGGAGGAATTCGCTGCCATGCGCGAGAGCGGCCTGCTCACGCGCCTCTCCCTCGCCTGGTCGCGCGATGCCGAGGGCAAGTTCTACGTGCAGGACCGCATGCGCGAGGTCGGTGCCGATCTCTGGCGCTGGCTGGTCGAGGGCGCGCATTTCTATGTCTGCGGCGACGCCAAGCGCATGGCGCGCGACGTCGAACGCGCCCTCGTCGACATCGTGGCGCAATGGGGCGCCCGCTCGACCGAGGAGGCGGCAAGTTTCATCAACGGCCTGAAGAAGGCCGGCCGCTACCAGGCCGATGTTTATTGAAGGGGTGGCGCGATGAAACAGGCGGAGCGCGCCTTCTTGTCCCGGCCCCGGAGACCCCGCCCATGAACGTCTCTATGCCCACCCCCGATCCCTCGATGATCGAACCCGTCCGGGCCCCCGTGCGCACCACCTGCGCCTATTGCGGGGTCGGCTGCGGGGTCGTCGCCACCGCCGACGGCAAGGGTGGTGCCGCCATCGCCGGAGATGTCGCCCATCCCGCCAACCAGGGCCGGCTCTGCGTCAAGGGTGCCGCACTCGGCGAGACGCTGGCCACCGGGCATCGCCTCGTCCATCCCACCATCCATGGCGTTCGCACCACCTGGAACCGCGCCCTCGATGCCGTCGCCAGGGGGTTCAGGGAAACCATCGAGCGCCATGGTCCCGAGACCGTGGCTCTTTATCTCTCGGGCCAATTGTTGACCGAAGACTATTACGTCGCCAACAAGTTGATGAAGGGCTTCATCGGCTCGGCCAATGTCGATACCAATTCGCGCCTGTGCATGGCCTCCACGGTCGCCGGCCATCGCCGCGCCTTCGGCGCCGACATCGTGCCGGGCTGCTATGAGGATCTCGACGAGGCCGATCTCGTCGTGCTGACCGGTTCCAACACAGCCTGGTGCCATCCCGTGCTCTGGCAGCGCATCGAACAGGCGAAGAAGAAGCACGGCACCCGCATCGTGGTCATCGACCCCCGGCGGACTGTCACAGCCGACAACGCCGATCTGCATCTTGCCGTCGCACCGGGCATGGACAGCGTGCTGTTCGCCCGCCTGCTGGTGGAGATCGCCGAGAGGGGCGCCATCGACGAAAATTATGTCATCCGCCACACAGACGGGATCGAAGCCGTCCTCGGCAACGCGCGCGAGATCGCCCCGAGCCGGACGCAAGCCGCCCTCCGTTGCGGCCTGACGGAGCAGGACCTCGCCACCTTCCTCGACTGGTGGATCGAGACGCCGCGCGTCGTCACCTGCTTCAGCCAGGGGGTCAACCAGTCGGCCCAGGGCACCGACAAGGTGAACGCTATCCTCAATGCCCATCTCGCAGCCGGCCGTATCGGCAGGCCCGGCTGCGGCCCTTTCTCGCTCACCGGCCAGCCCAATGCCATGGGCGGGCGCGAGGTTGGCGGCCTCGCCAACCAGCTTGCCGCCCATATGGGCTTTTCGCCGACCGAGGTGGATCGCGTCGGCCGCTTCTGGGGCGCCCCGCACATGGCCGAGAAGGAAGGCCGCAAGGCGGTCTCGATGTTCGAGGCGATCGAGCGCGGCGAGATCCGCGCGGTATGGGTGCTCTGCACCAATCCAGCCACCAGCCTGCCGCGCGCCAACGTCATGCGAACAGCCCTGCGCAAGCTCGATTTCCTCGCCGTCTCGGAGATCAGCGCCCATGTCGACGGCCTCACCGATGCCGCGACCGTGGTGCTGCCATCGGCTGCCTGGGGCGAGAAGAACGGCACCGTCACCAATTCGGAGCGGCGTATCTCGCGCCAACGCCCCTTCCTTGCGCCTCCCGGCGAGGCGCAGCCCGACTGGTGGCAGATCTGCGAAGTCGCCAAGAGACTCGGCCATGCCGAAGCCTTCGATTACACCTCGCCCGCGGCGATCTTCCGCGAGCATGCCGCGCTGTCCGCCTTCGAGAATGACGGCACGCGTCTTTTCGATATCGGTGGCCTCGCCGAACTCACCGACGAGGCCTATGACGCCCTGGAGCCCGTGCAGTGGCCGCTGCCATGGGGCCGGGACACCGGCACGCAGCGCCTGTTCGCGGAAGGCGGCTTCGCGCATGCCGATGGCCGCGCCCACCTCGTCCCCCTGGCTCCGCCGGCGCTGGCGGCCGAGCCAAGCGTCGAGCATCCGCTCCTGCTCAATACCGGCCGGGTGCGCGACCACTGGCACACCATGACCCGCACCGGGCTCAGCCCGCGCCTGGCCCAGCATCGCAATGCCCCCTTCGTGGAAGTGCATCCCGCCGATGCCGAGCGTTTCGGCCTGCTAGACGGCGCCTTCGCCGTCGTGAGCACCGGCGAGGGCCAAGTCGAACTGCGGGTGGTGGTCACCGACAGCCAGCAACCCGGTTCGATCTTCGCGCCGATCCACTGGACCGACGCAAACGCCGCCCGCGCCCGCGTCGGCTCCCTCGTGCATGCCCATACCGATCCCATCTCCGGCCAGCCCGATTCAAAGACGGTGCCGGCCGCAATCCGGCCCTGGATGATGCAGGCGGAAGGCTTCATCGCCTCGCGCCACCGCCTGCCCATGCCGGCCTGGCTCAGCCATGCCCGCATGACCGTCGCTGATGGCGAGATCGTCCATTTCGCCAGCCCCCGCGCGCCGGGGCCTCTGCACGATCTTCTGTCGAACTGGCTCAATCTGTGGGCCAGCCCACTGCACCAGCGCAATCCCGCCGCCGATCTCTACCGCTCGGCCTCGATCGTGGATCACCGCCTCGAGATCCTGCTGTCGACCGGCCCACATCGGGATGAGGAGGGCGCAGCCTGGGCCACGGACCTGCTGGCCCGGGAGCGGATCGACGCCGCCACGCGCCGTTTCATCCTCGCGGGCCGCGCACCCAATCCGGGTATCCGCCCCAGCCGGCAGGTCTGCGCCTGTTTCGGCATCGACCAGGCGCGTATCGAGGCAGCCGCACGCAGCGGCGCCTGCAGCATCGAGGCGATCGGCACGGCCTTGAAGGCAGGCACGAATTGCGGTTCCTGCCGGCCGGAGATTGGCAAAATCCTGGAAGGCTGCCGTCAGCCGGCCTGAACGTGCCTCACTCGCCCTTGGCGATCCAGCGCGCTGCTTTTTCGGCGATCATCAGGGTCGGCGAGTTGGTGTTGCCACTGGTGATCGCCGGCATCACGCCGGCGTCGACCACACGCAGGCCGTCAACGCCACGCACGCGCAGATGGCTGTCGACCACGGCCTCGGGATCCCCGTCCCTGCCCATCCTGGTGGTACCGACGGGATGGAAGATGGTGCTGGCGATATCGCCGGCCAGCCTTGCGAGTTCCTCGTCGGTCTGGAATTCGACGCCCGGCTTCCATTCGACCGGCTTGTAGGGGGCCAGCGCCGGCTGGCTCACGACATGGCGGACATGGCGCAGGCTGTCGGCGGCGACCTTGCGGTCCTCCTCCGTCGAGAGATAGCCGGGCGCGATGGCCGGCGCATCGCCCGCCCGGTTGGAGCGGATCCGGATGCTGCCGCGGCTGGTCGGATTGAGATTGCACACGCTCGCCGTGAAGGCTGGAAAATCGTGCAGGGGCTCGCCGAAGGCGTTCAGGCTGAGCGGCTGCACATGATATTGCAAATTGGCATGCGGCCGGCCGGGATCGGAACGGCTGAAGGCGCCGAGCTGGGAGGGCGCCATGCTCATCGGCCCGCTGCGGCGTAGCATATATTCGAGCCCGATGCCCATCTTGCCGGTCAGGCTGCTCGCCAGCGTGTTGAGCGTACGGGCACCCTCGATCTTGAACACGGCCCGAATCTGCAGATGGTCCTGCAGGTTCTCGCCCACGCCCGGCAAATCGTGCACGACCTCGACGCCATGGGATTGCAGCAGGCCGGCCGGGCCGATTCCGGATAGCTGCAGGATCTGCGGCGAGCCGACCGCGCCGGCCGAGAGGATGACCTCGCGCTTGGCCTGGATTTCGACGAGTTCGCCGCCACGCCGCAGGATCACGCCGGTACAGCGGCGGCGGCCGTCGTCACCAGTCCCGAAGGCGAGGCGCTCGACCTGAGCCTGAGTCCACACCGTGAGATTGGAACGCCCGCGCGCCGGTCGCAGGAAGGCCTTGGCGGTGTTCCAGCGCCAGCCGGCCTTCTGGTTGACCTCGAAATAGCCGACACCTTCATTGTCGCCGCTGTTGAAGTCCTCGGTGCGGGGCACACCGGCCTGCACCGCCGCCTCGGCGAAGGCATCGAGGATGTCCCAGCGCAGGCGCTGCTTTTCGA
Source organism: Labrys sp. F242 (assembly GCF_057813875.1). Classification (NCBI taxonomy): domain Bacteria; kingdom Pseudomonadati; phylum Pseudomonadota; class Alphaproteobacteria; order Hyphomicrobiales; family Xanthobacteraceae; genus Labrys; species Labrys sp. F242. Next base: position 765,246 of record NZ_JBVASG010000002.1, read on the forward strand.
TGCGCCACTCGCCACCATGACCGTGCATGTCGGAAAAGCGGCTATTGTCGCCGGTGGCGGGATCGGCGCCGCCATCGAGGCGATGGTGATTCTCATGCGCCTTGAAGTCGGGCAGGCTGTTGGCCCAGTTCCAGGCCTCGTCCCCGGTCGCGGCGGCCCAGCCGTCATAGTCGCGCGCCTGGCCGCGCATATAGATCATGCCGTTGATGGAAGAGCAGCCACCCAGGGTCTTGCCGCGTGGATAGCGCAGCGCCCGCCCGTTCAGGCCGGGCTCGGCCTCGGTCTGATAGAGCCAATCGGTGCGCGGATTGCCGATACAATAAAGATAGCCGACCGGGATATGAATCCAGGGATAGTTGTCGGGCCGCCCAGCTTCCAGCAGCAGCACCTGCCGGCTTGGATTGCTGGAAAGCCGATTGGCCAGCAGGCACCCGGCCGTTCCCGCCCCCACCACAATGAAGTCGAACGGACCCGCCAGGGAGCCGGACTGGTCAGCCTTGCCGCGCGACATGCTTCCCCCTCGATATTCGCGCTACCAGTCATAACCGGGCTTGTTGCCGCTCTTCAAACGGAAATGAGCGGAGCTGACATGATGCCGCGACTGGGATCGGAGTGAAGCCCCGCCGGCTACCGCGACGAAAACCGGCAGGGCCACACCCGTACAAACCCCTTTGAGGGGAAAGGGGTTTGCGCACTTTGCGTGTCGATCGGATCCGGAGCTATCTCCGGCGGAACAGCACCGGTCAGACGCCTTTCTCGATCGCCTCGTTCAGGTCCTGATATTCCTCGCAACCGGTGCCGCAGAGTGTCTTGATGGTATCGAGCTGCTGCTTGGCCAGATCGAGTCGACCCTTGATCACATAGGCCTCGCCCAGATATTCGCGGACCTGCGCATATTGGGGATCGGCCGCCACCGATTTGAGATAATAGCCGATGCCTTCGTCGGTCCGGCCGAGCTTGCGCGTGGCATAACCTCTGTAGTTGAGGGCCTTGGCGGTGTTGGGATCCTCGAGCAGGTCCAGCACCTGCAGCGATTCGTCGTAGCGGTCGGCCTTGGCCAGCACCCAGGCATAATTGGCCAGGTCATCATCGGGCAGCGCCTCGGACTTCAGCTTGAGGCAGGCCTTCTTGCGGACACTCCACACCTGCCCCCGCGGGCAGGTGGTCATGTCGGTGATCGGCTTGCCATTGGTTGCGCCGCCGCTTCCCCCGCCGGCTCCCCCACCGCCGCTACTACCCCCTCCGCCCCCACTGCTGCCGCCGCCTCCCCCGCCCCCGGCGGCGAGGGCCACACCCGCGACCAGCAGAAAGGCGGTCGAAAGGGCGGTGACCGCGAGGCGGCGAGTCGAAGCTTGGACTAAGGACATGATGTCTCTCCCTTGTGCATGGATGCCGGGAAAACACCTGGACTGGGATATTATTCGCTGCCGTGCAGCCTTCGGGAGAACCGGCGGCAAGCCTGGCATTCTTCTGCTTTCCGCACGCCGTCCCTCCTTGACGATTTGGTCGTCACTTTCCTTGACTCTGCGCCTCACGCCTGTATAAGCCACGCCAGCGCGCGGCCTTTGGGCCGCGTGCCTTTTTTCGTGGCCACCTATTCCGCAAGACCAGGTGGCAGATATCAACGACTGGAAAAGCCGGCCGCTGCGGGGACTTTGCTCAGGCAAGGACCCGATCCGTCGAGTTTCCCTTTGCGGAAGCCAGACGGGCGAAAGCCGGGTCCGAACGAGGAAAAAACATGTTCGCGGTCATCAAGACGGGCGGTAAGCAATACCGCGTCAATCAGAATGACGTTCTCCGGGTCGAGAAGCTCGACGCCAAGGTTGGAGAAGTCATCGTATTCCCCGAAATCCTGGCCGTTGGCGGCGACGCCGGCCTGACTTTCGGTACCCCCACGGTTGCCGGTGCTTCGGTTGCCGCCGAGGTTGTCGAGCATGATCGTGATGACAAGGTCATCGCTTTCAAGAAGCGCCGCCGGCAGAATTCGAAGCGCAAGCGCGGCCATCGCCAGCATCAGACCGTGGTGCGGATCTCCGAGATCCTCACCGGCGGTGCCAAGCCTTCCAAGGCTGCGGCCAAGCCCGCCAAGGCTGCCAAGGAAGAGGCTCCGGTCACTGCCGCCGCCGTTCCGACCGGTGGCCTCGACGCCTCCAACCTCTCGCTGATCTCGGGCATCGGCCCGACCATCGAGAAGAAGCTGCGCGCCGCTGGCATCAACAGCTGGAACGACATTGCCGCCTGGACCGATGCCGACATCGCCAAGTGGGATGAAGAGCTCTCGCTACGCGGCCGCGCCGCCCGCGAAGAGTGGGTCATTCAGGCCAAGGAACTCCTGGACGGCAAGCCGCCGCGCGCCAAGGTCGACCAGGCCGAGCAGGCTTCCGGCAAGGACCTCTAAGCCGGTTTCAGAGCGTTGGGGTCGACAACCGCCCGGCTTTCGGGCATTGTCGCCCCTGATTGATGGTTTTCACCGCCGTGTCACAGCACCGGCGTAGATAGAATTTCGAGGAGTTATCGCCATGGCTCACAAAAAAGCAGGCGGTTCGTCGCGCAACGGTCGTGATTCGGCCGGTCGTCGCTTGGGTGTGAAGAAGTTCGGTTCGGAAGCCGTCGTTGCTGGCAACATCATCGTGCGCCAGCGCGGCACGAAATGGCATCCGGGCGTCAATGTCGGCATGGGCAAGGACCATACGCTTTTTGCTCTTATCGACGGCCGAGTCGACTTCCGCACCCGAGCCAACGGCCGAATTTACGTCAACGTCGCCACGACCAAAGTAGCAGCAGAATAATCCCGGCGGGACCTCAGCTCCGCCGGCTCCACTGGACCGGCGGACCTGAAATGACCCTATTTGGGACTCCAGGTTGACGCAGGGGCGGTGGAGAAATCCTTCCGCCCTTTTTCTTGCCAGGAGCCCATCATGTCCCCCTTCAAATCTCTCCCGGCCGTTTCCATTCCCTCGATCGAGATCGAGACCCTGCGTCTCGTGCTGCGCAAGCCGCATCTGGGCGACGTGCCCCGCATGGCACGCCTCGCCAATGATTCGGCCGTGGCATTGATGACCGGGCGCCTGCCCTTCCCCTATGGCGAAAGCGACGCTGCGGATTTCGTGCGTTATCAGGACGAGGCTCGCATCGCGGGCAAGGAACTCGCCTTCGCCATCGAGTGCCGGGAGACCGGCGCCTTCCTCGGCTGCATCGGTCTGCGCTTTCCCAAGCGCGAGATCGCGGAGATCGGCTACTGGCTGGGCCAGCCTCATTGGGGCCAGGGCCTTGCCACGGAGGCGGCGCGCGCCCTGATCGATCATGGCTTTTCGACCCTGCCGCTTACCTCGATCACCGGCGAATGCCGGGTGATCAATGAGGCGTCGCGCCGGGTGATGGAAAAGTGCGGGCTGCGCTATGTCAATTCGGGCCTGCAGCATGCGCCGGCCCGTGGCGGCGCTCTGCCGATCGATCGCTTCAGCTTGGTTCGCCCCGATTGGGTAAGCTTCAAGGCTTGGGTGCCGGCCGTGGTCCGCGAGGCACAGCCGCCGCTGGCGGAGCTGACTCCATAGAGGCCTCGGCAATCACGGAGGCTTCCGCCTGGGCGATGCGCAGCGTACTCCAGCTGCCTGGCTCGGATGGCGCCTGCCTCACATTGACGAGGTTCGTGCCCAGACCGTTGGTGAGGGTCACCTGGCCGCCCTTGGTGGCGACGGTGACCACGCCATGCTCGACGAAGACACCGAAGACGCCATCGCTGGGGCCGGCGAAAAATTTGGTACCGCGAGCGGCGATCAGGCCGAACGGGGTCGTGACGTTGAGCGGCCCCGACGGTTGATTGTCGGGCCGGTCGAACAGCATGGCACCGCGCTCCAGCACCAGTTCGCCGCCCCGGTCCACCAGGAACTTGTCGATGCGCACCCGCGTGCGCTCGCCCAGGGACAGCCGGGTGGCATCCCCGAGCCGGGCCCCCAGCCGGGCTCCTTCCCCGGTTGCCAGCATGTCATCGATGAAAACCGGCTCGCCGACCTGCAGGGCGCGTTTCTCGCCCCGCAGCTGCCCGGTGGTCTGCCCTGTGGCCGTCAGCACCGTGCCGACCTCGACGATCTGCATCGCCGAGGCCAAACCCGGCCGCAATCCGGCGAGGGCGAGACCGGCGAGCACGGAACGGCGGTGAATCAGCATGACGACGCTTCCTTGTCCCTATCCGTCCACCATCGGAGCCGGATCAGCCTCGAAACAGAATCCTTGTCTCATGCCATAAGCCAAGGATTCTGTCTGGGCCGTGACAAGTAGCACGCGGCGAAAAACAAACCCATTTTGAGATTTCATGGACTCGTCAGGAATCGCAAGGAGCTCCTTCGCCTGAACGCGCTTTGCTCTAGTAGCCGCTACGCTCGCAAACACGCTGGCGTCGCTTGACATAACGTCCATAGTAATCGTCGTAGACGCGCACGACGCGATAATAGCAGCGGGGACGATATTGCCGGCGATAGCCGCCGCCGTTATCGTCCTGGTTGTAACCACCGCCGCCGTTATAACCCCCGCCGCCATATCCATCGTCATACTGGGCGGCGGCCGGCAGCGGCGCCAGAGCGGCCGCGCCCAGCGCGGCACCCAGCAGCAGGTAACGAAGCTTCAGGCCGAAAATCGTCATCGCAGTTCTCCTCGCTCGAACACGATTCCGAAAAGCAGGGCCCGGTAAGCTGTGCGGGCAGGCTTTCGGATGATGATTGCTCAAAAGCGCTGCCTGCCGGGAGGAGAAATCGCACGAAACCATTCCGGCCATGCCGCTGGGCATGGCCGCTGCCTTCTTCCCCCCGGACGGGAAACGGATCACAGGATCCGCCCCAGCGACGCTAACCGGTCCCCTTGCTCCGTAAAGAGCAGACGAGCCCGATCAAGCCATCATCACCCCGTCACTCTAACCCGTCTGTTCCCGCTGAAACAGATCAACTTTTGCGGGAGTTGACCTTTCTTCTCTACCGTCATCGGGAGGGAATCGTCAGGGCGACACGCCCGGCCCGTCGGCCTGGCCACGCGTCTTCCAGAGCGAGAAAACGATGCCGCTGGCGATGATCGCAACGGTGACGATCAGGGCGAGAGCCGGATCGACTTTGCCGACAAGATGGCCCCAGTAGATTTTGCCGCCGATGAAGACGAGCACGAGGGCAAGCGCGTATTTGAGGTAGTGGAAACGATCGATCATCGCCGCCAGCGCGAAATAGAGCGCCCTCAGGCCGAGAATGGCCATGATGTTGGCGGTGTAGACGATGAAGGTATCGGTGGTGATGGCCAGAATGGCCGGCACCGAGTCCACGGCGAAGACGATGTCGGCGACGTTGATGACGATCAGGGCCAGCAGCAACGGCGTGGCATGCAGCAAAGTCCTGCCTGTGGCATGGTCCGGCTGGCGAACCACGAAGCGGTTGCCATGCAGGTCCTCGCTGATGCGCATATGACGACGCAGGAAGCGAACCAGCCAGTTTTCCTTGAACTCGGCATGATCGTCCGAGGCGACCAGCATGCGCAGGCCCGTCAGGATCAGGAAGGCCGCGAAGATATAGAGCACCCAGCCATAGCTCTGCACGATGCTGGCACCGGCCGCGATCATGATGCCGCGCAGCACCACGGCCGCCAAGATACCCCACACCAGAGCGCGGTACTGAAAGGCCGGCGGCACCGCGAAGTAGCGGAAGATCAGGGCGATGACGAAGACATTGTCGATCGAGAGCGATTTCTCGATGAAATAGCCGGTGAAATAGTCGAGCGCCGGGCTGGTGCCGTCCGGCCTGGTATCCATGCCCCACCAGATGGCGCCGCCGAAGGCGATCGCGATGGCGATATAGATGGCCGACAGCTTGAAGCTGTCGGCAACGCTCAGCACCTTGTCGTCACGGTTGAGCACGCCGAGATCGAAGGCGAGCAACAGCGCCACGAAGGCGAGAAAGGCCAGCCACATCCAGACGGGCTGGCCGGCAAAATCAGAAAATGCGAAATCGAGCATAACGCCGGACCCTTTTGCTTCGAAAACAATCGAAGCCGGCTCCGACATCACGGCATGCTTTGCGCAAACCGTCAGAGGGGCCCGGTAACCGGCGCCTCTGCATCGCCGAAACGGGGGCCCGCCGTCAAGGGGAGGTCACATTAAGCTTTGCTCATCTGGAGCAAAGCGGGTCGTGGCCGCACGACGCTCCGGACAATGAAAAAGGCCGGAGCGCGAGGCCCCGGCCCGAAAAGTCAGTCATGCAACCTTGCCTTAGTGGGCGGTCGTCATTTTCTTTTCGATTTCGCGCTTCAGGCGCAGGGCCGGCGCGGTAAGTTCGTTGCTGGAAGCCTTGATCAGCCAGGCATCGAGGCCGCCATTGTGCTCGACAGTGCGCAGGCCGGCCGCCGAGACGCGCAGGCGCACGGAGCGACCGAGCACGTCGGAGATCAGCGTGACATTGTGCAGGTTCGGCAGGAACTTGCGCTTGGTCTTGACGTTCGAATGGCTCACTTTGTGGCCAGACTGAACGCCCTTGTCGGTCAGCGCGCAACGGCGGGACATGGGTCTATCCTTCTCAATTCGGAACGGCGCCGCTGCAGCGGGGCCAGGGCAGTTTCCGGGGAACCTGCCGGTGTTAAGAGGGTCCGGCAATTCTGCCTTGCTTGCGCGGACAGAATCGCTTGGGCAAAAAGAAAACCGCCACCCCAAGTTGGGGGCGGAGCCTCCCGCCAAAATTTGTGTGGGTTGCTATAGTCGGGAGCTTGTGCCGCGTCAAGAGTTTCGCTCTAAACTCGCGTCGCATGCGTGAGGGGGCTTGCCTTCCGCTTTGCTTGCCTGTATCAGGGCGGCGCGTCCGCAAGGATCGCCTTCTGAAAACCGTTGGCGCCGCTTTAGCTCAGCCGGTAGAGCACATCATTCGTAATGATGGGGTCAGGTGTTCGAGTCACCTAAGCGGCACCACGTTTTCTCAGCCTCACAGTACTGGCTTCTGCCGTCCGGGGCTGACGTTCAAATCCACATTTCGGGATAATAAGCCGGGCAGATACAATGCCGGCTGGCACGTGGCGGATCGATCAGCCGGCCTGCCAGCTGTGTGAGCAGCGCCTCCACCCGCTCGGCTGAACGGACGGACGCTTCCGAGACCTCATAAGGACGGCCGGTGTCGCTCAGGCTGATTTCCAGCCGATTCGCTTGCGCATGGACATAGGCGGGCTGCCCAGCCAATTCGACCAAACCGGGCTGCCGGATGCGATGGCTTCCCGGAACGAGGAGAGCGAACTTGCCGAATTCCTCGGCCGTGTAAGCAACGCCCGGCACCGGTTGGGGAGAGTCGGGCGCGACGACGTCCAGGGCGATCCCCAGGGTGGCGCAGACATCCACCAGATCGACCTCTGTCTCCACCGCGATCGCGACCAGCAACTGGTCTCCATCGTTGGCATGGCCGCCAACGGCCCGGCAGAACCGGAAATAGCGCAGCCTGCCTGCCCATTGCATGATCTGCTGCCGGTCATGGCGTTCGAACAGATAGAGGTTCCAACGATCGTCGCTCATGCGCGTGCAGGTCCCCTCACAAAATCCTCCGCAGAGCTTCTCGATAGTACTCCTTCGTGGCCAATATCGAAAAGCTCTGCAAGCATTCAAGATCCCGCAGCTTCCACCTGCTCATGCCATGGGTGCGCTCAGGAGGAAGCTGCCTGGTGCCGCCGTTCCCAGCCATATTGGCCGCCGCCAGCACATTGGCCGGCCCCGACAGGCGGCAGAACGGATGGAGCGCCATGGCGTTGCGGTTTAGCACAATCTGGTCTCTGCCATCCAAAGACTCCAGGGACGAGATCATGGCTCTGGCTGACGGTTCCGTCGAAGGATCCACTCCCATCCGGGCGTCTGGCTCCTGCCCTTCGGGAAAAATGGCTTGCCCGGATCAGCAAAGCCACAGCAAGATCACAATCGCTTTGAAAGACCTACCTAAAGACAAGATCAATCAGGGGGAAACATATGAGTAACACCGCGGCCGTGGCAGTGGCAGATCCGCATGATACCCGCCGGCGGGTGATGGCGATTGTCGGCTCATCTTCTGGAAATCTTGTCGAGTGGTTTGATTTCTACGCCTACGCGTTTACGGCACTCTACTTTTCGAGTGCCTTCTTCGGCTTCATCAAGGATGCCGAGCCGACCACGCAGCTCCTCTATTCCTCGGCAGTCTTCGCCATTGGCTTCCTCATGCGGCCGATCGGTGGCTGGCTTTTCGGCTGGATTGCAGACCGCTATGGCCGCAAGAACTCGATGATGATCTCGGTCCTCATGATGTGTGCCGGATCACTGGCGATCGCGATACTGCCGACTTACGCCACGGTGGGTATCCTGGCACCGATCCTTCTCCTTCTCTGCCGGATGGTTCAGGGCCTCTCCGTCGGAGGCGAATACGGGACTTCGGCGACCTATATGAGCGAGGTCGCGCTCGCGGGGCGGCGCGGCTTCTTCGGCTCTTTCCAGTATGTGACGCTGATCGGCGGCCAACTCCTCGCCTCGGCCGTCATCGTTATCCTCGAACTCGCGCTGAGTGACGAAGAAATGCGGGCATGGGGCTGGCGGATTCCGTTCGTGGTCGGGGCTTGTGCCGCAGTCGTTGCCTTCTACCTGCGGCGCTCCCTGCACGAGACCTCGTCGGCAGAGACACGCGCCCGCAAGGAAGCCGGCTCGCTTGTCAGCCTGCTACGTCGACATCCGCGGCCCTTTCTGATCGTCATTGGGTACACAGCCGGTGGCTCGCTGATCTTCTACACCTTCACCACCTACATGCAGAAATATCTGGTCAACACGGCACACATGGCCAAGGAGACCGCCAATATCACCATGACGGCGGTGCTCTTTACCTACATGTGCATGCAGCCGCTCTTCGGCGCGCTTTCCGACAGGATCGGGCGGAAATGGTCGATGATGCTGTTCGGCGGGCTCGCGACACTATGTACCGTGCCGCTCCTGACGGCGATCGGCAGCGTCCAGAGCCCGCTCGCGGCCTATTTTCTGGTGGTGGCGGCGCTTGCGATCGTGTCGTTCTACACGTCGATCAGCGGGCTCGTGAAAGCCGAGATGTTTCCGGCCGAGGTCCGGGCGCTTGGAGTCGGCCTCTCCTACGCGATCGCCAATGCCGTCTTCGGCGGTTCAGCCGAGGCGGTAGCGCTCGCCTTCAAGGATGCCGGCCATGAGACGTGGTTCTTCTGGTACGTCACGGTAATGTGCGCGATTGCTTTCCTCACCGCACTCACCATGCTCGCCAACCGCCCGACCTATCTGACAGGCGACGGCACCGAGTAGGTCCCGAAGCGTCATACCGAAAAGCGGATCCCGGTTTTCGGTGAAAACCATGCGGCAACGGCGCCAACTCTGGGCGGCGGCGGCATGGGCTTCCTACCTGCGCTTACGTGCGATCCCCAAGAGGCATCTTCGATGCCTCTTGGTATTGTCGATACCGCCAGACAGAGATCCGGCGCGCCTCATTCACCCGCCGATATTGGCCGCCGCCAGCACCGCCATGTTGACGAGATCGGTGTCCTTGGCGGCGAGCGGTACGATCTGCACCGATTTGTCGAGGCCCACCAGGATCGGGCCGATCACCGTGGCGCCGCCGAGCTCCTGCAGCATCTTGGTGGAGATCGAGGCCGAGTGGAAGGCCGGCATGATCAGCACATTGGCCGGCCCGGACAGGCGGCAGAACGGATAGAGCGCCATGGCGTCGCGGTTGAGTGCGACATCGGCGCCCATCTCCCCGTCATATTCGAAATCGACGCGCTGGCGGTCTAGGATGCGCACGGCCTCGCGCACGCGCTCGGCCCGCTCGCCTTCGGGATGGCCGAAGGTGGAATAAGCCAGCATGGCTACGCGCGGCTCATAGCCCAGGCGTTTGGCCACCGAGGCCGCCTCGATGGCGATGGCGGCAAGTTCCTCCGAGGTCGGCATGTCGTGCACGGCGGTATCGGCCACCACGACCGTTCGCCCGCGCGCGATGGCGATCGACAGGCCGAGGACGCAATGACCGGGCTTGTCGTTGATGACGCGCCTTACGTCTTCCAGCGCGATCGAATAGTTACGGGTCAGGCCGGTGACCATGGCGTCGGCATCGCCCATCGCCACCATGCAGGCGGCGAAATGGTTGCGGTCGATGGAGGCGAGGCGCACGCAGTCACGCATCAGGTAGCCCTGCCGCTGCAGCCTGTCATAGAGATATTGCGCATAGGCATTGGTGCGCGGCGAGATGCGGGCATTCTGGACCTCCATGCCCTCGCGCAGCTCCACCCCGGCAAAGGCGGCTGCCGCCTCGACCCGGTCCTCGCGGCCAACCAGGATAGCGGTGCCCAGCCCCTGATTGACGAAGGAGGCAGCAGCGCGGATGACCGCCTCCTCCTCGCCTTCGGCGAAGACGACGCGCTTGGGGGAACGGCGAACCCTGTCGAAGATGCCGGCCAGCGTGCCGGCGACGGGATCGCGCCGGGCGGAGAGTGCCGCGCGATAGGCGGCAAGGTCGGCGATCGGCTTGCGGGCGACACCGGTCTCCATGGCCGCCTTGGCCACGGCAACGGGCACGCGGATCATCAGGCGTGAATCGAAGGGAGCGGGAATGATGTAGTCGCGGCCGAAGCGCGGCCGCGCGCCCTGATAGGCACTCGCCACCTCGTCCGGCACCTCCTCCTGGGCAAGCTCGGCCAGGGCCTGCGCCGCCGCCACCTTCATCTCCATGTTGATGGCGGTGGCATGCACGTCGAGCGCCCCGCGGAAGATATAGGGGAAGCCCAGGACGTTGTTGACCTGGTTGGGATAGTCGGAGCGGCCGGTGGCGAGGATGACGTCGTCGCGCACCGCATGGGCTTCGTCCGGCGTGATCTCCGGATCGGGGTTCGCCATGGCGAAGACCACCGGATTGGGTGCCATCGAACGCAGCATCTCGGCCGTGAGGGCGCCCTTGACCGAAAGGCCGAAAAAGACGTCGGCCCCATCGAGCGCCTCGGCCAAAGTGCGCCGGTCCGTCTCGGCGGCATGCGCCGACTTCCACTGGTTCATGCCGTCGGTACGACCCTTATAGACCACGCCCTTGGTATCGCAGAGCAGGACGTTGTCGGGCGCAAAACCCATGGCCTTGACCAGCTCGACGCAGGCAATGCCTGCCGCCCCCGCGCCATTGACCACCAGGCGGGTCGAGGTGATGTCGCGACCGGTCAGCTTCAGGCAGTTGAACAGGCCCGCGGCGGCGATGATTGCCGTGCCGTGCTGATCGTCATGGAAGACCGGAATGTCCATCAATTCCTTGAGGCGCTGCTCGATGATGAAGCATTCCGGCGCCTTGATGTCCTCCAGATTGATGCCGCCGAAGCTGGGTCCGAGATAGCGTACGGCATTGATGAAGGCATCGGCGTCCTTGGTGTCGACCTCCAGATCGATCGAATCGACATCGGCAAAGCGCTTGAACAGGACGGATTTGCCTTCCATCACCGGCTTGGAGGCGAGCGCGCCGAGATCGCCGAGGCCGAGAATGGCGGTACCGTTGGAGATCACCGCCACCATGTTGCCCTTGGTCGTATAGTCGTAGGCCAATGCCGGATTTTCCGCGATGGCACGGACCGGCACCGCGACGCCCGGCGAATAGGCGAGCGAAAGGTCGCGCTGCGTCGCCATCGGCTTGGTCGGTACCACTTCCAGCTTGCCGGGCTTGCCCTGGGAGTGGAAGGCCAGGGCTTCCTGGTCGGTGAAACTGGGGCGGGCTTGATTGGAGCGGACCGGGTTCGAGCCGACGGGGCGCGGCGGTTTCTTATCCGTCATTGCAGGGGCGTTTCCATTTACAGACGCGTTTTGCTCTAAGGCCCCGACCCTAAGCACAAACACAGGCTTCGTCCACGCACGAAGCTTTCAACGTCCGGGAAAGCGACCCTAGGCGCCGGCCTGCACGGCGTCGAGCAGATTGCGCGCCGCCTGTCTCCAAGTGAAGATGCCGGCCTGCTGGCGCCCCTTGTCGATCAGGGACTGGCGCACCGCCGCATCATCGAGCGCCGAGCGGATTTTCGCGCACCATTCCTCCGCCTTGAAGGGGTCGGCATAGAGCGCGGCCTGCCCGCAGACCTCCGGAAGCGCGCCGAAGGGCGCCGCGACCACCGGGCAGCCGAGCGACATAGCCTCCAGAGGCGGCAAGCCGAAGCCTTCCGTCAGGGAAGGAAAGGCAAGCGCACCGGCATTGGCGATCAGGCCGGCGAGCTCGGCATCACTGGTACGACCGGCAAACCGCACATTGGCGGGGACGACATGGCCAAGGCTCTCGAAATCGGCCTTGCCCGCCCCGCCGAACAGGACGAGCGGGACGTCCTTCAGCTCGGGCCTGGCGAAGGCCTCGAGCAGGATGGCGATGTTCTTGTGTTTTTGCGTGTTCGCCAGCGCCACGGCATAGCGCCCGCGCTCGAGCTCGAGCTTGGCGAGCAGGCTGTCATCGGGCACGATCTTCAGAATATGGTCGCAGCCATTATGGACGACCACGATCTTGTCGGCACCGGCGATGCCGTAGCGCACCAGTTCCTTCTTGGAGAATTCCGATACGGTGAAGATGACCTTGTGCCGCCGGCCGATGAAGGAGAAAGCGAATTTGTACCAGAGCCGGAAGGGGCGCGAATAGGAATCGGGCGTGGAATAGACCTGGGCATCGTGAATCATCGTGGCCGAAGCGCGATGAAACAGCGGTCCGATATTGCACAGGTTGAGCAGGAAATCCTTCCTGCGCGCCACGGGCAGATAGAACTGCTCCCATGCAATCCTATGCATCCAGCGCACCAGCCTGCTCTCGCGCACGCAAGCGATCTTGCGATAGGTCGGGACCTTGGCGCCTTCCCGGACCACAAGGGCATAATCGCCGCCATCCTTGGCCTGTTCGGCAAGCCAGTCGTCGACAGCGGCAATGAGCTGTTCGGCAACCCTGTGCACGCCGGTCGGCGGCGCTCCGAAGAACTTGCCGTTGAACGCTATCGTCCTGGTCATTGCCGCAACGCCTCGTTGGCAGATTTGCCTCTATGGCGTTTTGCGATTGGGCGGAATTGCCTGGAATCGCAAAGACGCCCAAGCTGATCCGTTGGATTGGCTTGGAAGCAAAGAGCTAGAGCAAAGCGCGTTCGAGTCTGAATGCGCCTTGCTCTGGTTATAGTCGAGTTGAAGCCGGTTCTCTTTCCCCCGAAGGGAGTAGCTTGCCGACAAGATAGGACGATGGGGCCCATCCCAATGACCGATGCAGCGGGCCGGCGCACCGCCGAAGCGGTCACGGCGGGTGGAGCCAGGCATCGGCTCATCCCTCAAGCCCCCTAAAGGCCAACTAGGAATGCGGGGCCGTCCTGTGATTTCATGCCCTCGAATCCCGAACCGGTCTTCAGCTTTTCAGATGGTCATATATGTCGCATTTCTCTCGATTTGATTGCCTTGATCCACGCCTTTGCCATCGAGCCGCATTCGCCGCCACTTTGTTCCTGGTCGCTACGCCCGCTCTCGCAGATCCGGTGAAAGCCGTCGGCGCCGACAGCTTCCTCAACTCCCTGGGCATCAACACCCATATCGACCAGGGCGTGAATCCGGCCTCCTATATCGAGCCGCTGAAATATCTCGGCGTCCGTCAGGTGCGCGACGGCGCCCGCCACGTCGAGGGCGGCATCGCGGTCGCACATAATACCGGCGTGCGCTTCACCATTTTCGGCACCGGTGACCTCGATGCGATCATCGCGGCGGCCGAGCGCCTCGCCAAGGCTAACGCCCTCTTGGCCATCGAGGGCCCCAACGAGCCCAATAATTTCCCGATCACCTACAAGGGCGAGAAGGGCGGGCGCGACGGCAGCTGGAAAGCCGTCGGCCAGTTCCAGGCCGATCTCTACGCCGCCGTCAAGAACAACCCGACCCTCAAGGATTATCCGGTGTTCAGCGTCTCCGAGCCGGGCGCCCAGACCGACAATATCGGCCTGCAATTCCTCACCGTTCCGCCGGGCGCCAACACGCTCTTTCCGGCGGGCACTCGCTTTGCCGACTATGCCAACGCCCACAACTACGTGATCGGCAATGGCGGTATCTACGAGGATAACCAGGCCTGGAATGCGGCTGACCCGATGCTGAGGGGCCGCTGGGATGGCCTGTTCGGCAACCACAGCGTGATGTGGGGCATGGGGTTTGCGGGCTATGACAAGGCTCAGCTCGAGGCCCTGCCCCGCGTCACCACCGAGACGGGCTGGGATTCGGTCAACGACCCAGGCGGCGAACATGGCCAGGGCGCCATCCTGACCAACACCTATCTCGCGCAGTTCAAGCGGGGCTGGAGCTATACCTTCATCTACCAGCTGCGCGACGGCGAGGGCGGCGACGGCAATCAGGGCGTTTTCGTCGGCGACACGCCCAAGCGCGCCGCCTCCTATATCCACAACCTCACCACGATCCTGGCCGACGACAAGCCCTTGCAGCAGCCCGGATCTCTCGACTACACCCTGCCCAAGAGCGCAGCGACGGTACACGACCTCTTGCTGCAGAAGAGCAGCGGGCCGTTCCAACTGGTGGTGTGGGCGGAGAATGCGGCCGGTAGCAGGCCCGTCAGGATCGAATTCGCCAAGCCTCACGCCCGCATCAACGTCTACGATATCACGGTGGGAAGTACGCCCATCCGCAGCCTCACCGAGGCCAGCGCGATCGATCTATCCCTGAGCGACCATGCCGTGATCCTCGAAGTTATCGATTGAGGCGTTCGCCGGGTTGCTGCACAGAGCAACCCGGGCTTCAGAGCTTTTCCGCCCGTTCGGGCGTCAGCCTGCCGCGCAGGAGATCCCATATTCCGATGAGATTGCCGCGCAGGCGCCCGAGGCGATCGACATAGGGCTCGGGCGCAAAGCTCCGCACGACATTGCTGGCGACGTTGCGCACGACATGGTCGAGCGCGTCGCGCAGCGGCATGGTCTTCTTGTTCACCAGATAGAGCGGATTGATGACCTGCGAATAGCCGAGCCGGCGCCCCGATACCCGGCCCCCCTTGGTGCCCAGATGCACGCCGAGCGCCGTGTTGACCCGGACCACGCGCCCTCCCCGGTTCCAGACCTGGCCGCCGAAATCGCGATCCTCCTGCCAGCCATAGAGGACGAGGCGCTCGTCGAAGCGAAGGCCGGCGATGGCGCTGGCCCGAAAGGCCATGTTGCAGCCATAGGGGCCGCCGGTGGAGGCGGCGGTCAGCTTGACCGGCACCTCGGGTGCATCGGCCAGGATGGCCCGCCCTTCCTCGAAGGACAGGCCCGCGCCATGAATGCCATCGGCCAGCAAGGTACCGGTGACGCAGGCGATCGCCGGATCGCTGCCGAAGACCTTGACGATCTCGGCGATCCAGGCCTCCTGCATCAGGAAGTCGTCATCCAGGAAGATCACGACATCGATATCGTCGGGAACCTGGCCGAGGGCCGTGTTCCGCTGCGTGGTCAGGCCCGGCCGCCCCTTCACCACCAGCAGGCCGGGTCGGCTGACAAGATCGCCGACATCCTCGTCCGACACACAGGAGACGATGATCAGATCAGGCTTCACGCTCTGCCGATCGACGAAGCCGACGACGCGTTTGAGAACCTCGGCCCGGCCCCGCGTAGCGAAGATGAGGCAGATCTTCGATGGCTTGTCGGACAATGACGGGTTCACCTTCTCATCCATGATCGCTTGCAGGCTGGCGCTCGAATCCATGTCTCACCTCGACCGCTCTTGCGGGCCATGTATCGTTCTTGCGGGTTCCATCGGACGCCTCCTTCTCAAGCCGGGGCGAGTTGCTGGCGTTGACGCGCCCCGGCCTGGAAGTCGCAGGTCGCGCAGGCAATGCCTGCCAGCATGTAGAAAGGCAGGCCAAGGTCGACCATCGTGCCCGAGATCGAACTCATGATCAGGGCAACCAGGCAACTGGTTCGTGCCGCCGCCTGAATCTGGGTGGTGGTCCAGTCGAGCGGGCGGGAGGCCGGCTTGAACAGCGCCATCAGGATGAAGATCCCGTAGGTCAGGGCACCGACGGCGCCGAGATTGGCGAGAACAGCTACCGGGAAGCTCGAGGCCCGGACCGTGCCAATGCCCGCACCGGCGCCATAGGTGGCGAAGAAGGCATTCAGGGCGGTCTGGTTCCACATGCCACGTTCTTCGGCCGAGGCACTGGCGCCTTTGTTCAGCACCATGTCGCGAACCATGTCCATGATCGGACCCGACAGAGCCGGCGTGAGGAACACGATGGCGAGGATGACCATGAGCAGCAGCGGCGCCAGCCCCAGATAGGCATAGACCCCCCGCGGCAAGGCCGTGCCCCGAGCCACCCGCAGCAGCGATGCCAGATACATGATGCCGAGCATCAGCGGCAGCACGACATAGCCGGTGGAGGAGGTCGCAAACACCACCAGCAGCATGTTGATGGCAGCCAGAGCAAAAGTGAGGCGCGGGCGGATACCGCCGAGCCAGAGCCGGAAGGCAAAGCAGCCTGCCCACAGGGAGGAAGCTGCGAAGGCGGAGGCCTCGGTGAACGAACCGTTGATGCGCTTGAGGCCGTTGATGACGGCCTCGTCCTGAATGCCGTAGGTAGAATTGCGCATGAAATCGAGCAGGAAGGAAGTACCGGTCCAGTAGGTCGCCAGATCGACCAGGGCGAAGAAGATGTTGAGGACGCAATAGATCAGGATGGCGTTGGTGATCGCTTCCAGGCCTTGCTTGTTCAAGGCGACCAGGTAGCAGATCAGGAAGAAGACGAGGTCGCCGATGAAATAGATGCTTTGCGTCAGATTGCCGGTCGTTGGTGAGAGCGGCACCAGGATCAGCGCGGAGCCACCGCTCGAGGTCGCCCCGATCGCCACCACATAGGTCACGCCGGCAAAGAAGCGCGGCAGAATGAAGGCACCGACAATGCCGAGAACCGCGGTGGCGGCGAACCAGAACCCCTCGCGGGGAAAGGTCAGCCGGCCGAGGATGGAAGGCCAGGTGCCCGGCTGGGCAATCAATGCCATGGCGGTGAAGGCCAGAAGCAGATGCGAGGGCTGGATCGACGCATTCGAGACGATCAGTGCAGCGCATGAGCCCAGCACCATGGTCGGAACCAGGAGATAGATACCGAAGATCGGCCCGCGAACCAGGACCAGGATCCCGAGCAGCAGGAAAAAGAGGCCGATGGGTTCGATACTCACGCCCGACCTTTCCTTAGGCCTTCAACCGAACGACCGCCCGTGCCGCAATGGTATTGAGCAAGGTGCCGATTCCGGTCACGTCGCCGAAGCGCAGCGATATCACATAGACCGCGACGACATAAGTCAGCACATAAAGAATGCCGGCGGCTGCGAGGCGGAGCAAGTTCATGACGATGTCGCCATCGGCATGAATGAGCGTTGCGACATAAGCCAGGGGCGTGCCGCTGATCAGCAGGGCGGCAGCAGGCCCGGCGAGCGCCACGAACTGGGTGCGCAGGGAAATTCCGATCATGGACCGTACGGCCATCATGGTGGAGACCAGCACGGCAAGTGTGGCGACGCTCTTGGCGATCACCGCGCCTAATACGCCTGCCGCCAATACGGCGACAATGGTGAGGGGAACCCGTACCGCGCATTCGATCAGATTCCTCAGCGTGATCTGGCGCGACTGGTTGAGGCTGACTGCAAGGGGCGCCATGGGCAGGGCCGGAATGGAGCCGATGCTTGCCAAAGCCAGTCCGGTAAGGACAGGCGCCGCCTCCGCCCATTGCGCACCAAGGAAGGTACGGACCAGCGGCTCGGCCATGATGCCGCCGAAGCACAGAACGGGGGCCATCAGCAGGAAAATACCGACGCAAGCCTTCAGGTAGGTCTTGTCGAGCCCGCCATTCTGGTGCGCGGTGACGAAGGCGACATTCAGGGGAGTGGCCAAGGGCGCCGATAGGACCTGGAAGGGCAGGGCCGAAAGATCGTTAGCCATGGCATAGCGACCAAAAGCCGCCGGCGGGATGAAGCGCGGTAATACGAGCCGGTCCACTTGCCAATTGAGGGCGGACAGGATCTGCGACATCAAATTCCAAGTCAGAATGTCGGCGAAGATCGGCCATTCCTTCAGGGTCAGCCTTGGCCGCATGGGCGCCAGCACATAGGAACCCACCAGCGACACCAGCGGCACCAGCACCGTACCGACCGCGATAGACCAGTAGCTGCGGGTCACGATCGCCATCACGATCGCGGCAGTGATGGCGATGAACTTGCTCGCGACATCCAGGCCTGCCTGGCGGCGAAAATCCATCTGGCGGTTGTATTCCACCATCATGGGGCTGACGCAGCCACGCATGGCAGGCGCCAAGGCAAGGCTCATCACCAGCGGCACCAGCCGCGGTTCACCATAGAAATAGGAGAGCGGCCAGGCGCAGAGAACGAAGAACCCAGCAATGATCAGGCCCCGGAGCAGGCCGAGGGTGAAGGCCGTACTGTAGACATCCGGCCCCGGAGCGGGCACACGGAGCATGGCAGCGGCCAATGGCAGCTCCATGATGGCCTCGACGATGAAGATCAGCGTCATGGCCATGGCGACCAGACCGAAATCGCTCGGCCCGAGAAAACGGGCCAGCACGATCAAGGCAACGAAGTCGACCGCCTTTCCGGCAAGGCGGGCACCGGCCGTCCAAGCGCCAGCCTTGGCGGTCCGTTTGGAAAGGGTTCCGATCTGGGCTTTCATGACGCGTTGGTTTCCTGCCCGGCATGGCCTATTGGCATCGAACCGTCAGCATGCAGCTGACATACCGGATGTGCAGTAGAAATCTTCATCGAGGCCAGATCGTTAGGGGAACGGATTCAACGACGGGTAGATCTTCCCATCGGGGCAGAGTGGTCTTGACCCGCACGCACCGACCCCCCAGGCCGAATATCGAGGCAAAGCTGGCATGGACCCTCGCGCATGGGCGAGTTCATGCCCGTGCTGCCAACTCGGCATATTCTAAGCACAGCCCGCGCCTCCCGACAGCTATCCATTCGGGGGATGATCCAAAGGGAGGGATGCGTCCCCTTTGGGGGAGGCCGCGATGGCGAGCCACCCACTTCAGGCGGGAGATCGGCAAGGCTCGCGACCTCGGGCCAGAACTCAGCCCCAGGTCAGCGGGTCCAGGCCCAGGTAGAAGGCGAGCCGTTCCCTGTCCGGGCGTTTCAGGCCGAGCTCGTCGAACAGCATGTCGAAAGCTGCCTCGGCCTGCTCCGGGCCGGACCAGCTCTCGCCGGCATTGGCCACCATCAGCGCGAGGTCGACATAGCGGTCCGCCGTGCCGAGACGACCCAGATCGATCATGCCCGTGCAGCGCAGCGTGATGGGATCGACCATGAAATTGGGCATGCAAGCATCGCCATGGCAGACGACGCGATCCCCAGCCTCTTCCGCCAGGCGTTGTTCGCGCTGTGCTTCGAGCGCAAAAAGCAGCTCGGCCGGATCCACCTCCTTCTGCTCCGGCGGCAGGAAATCGGGATTGACGGCGCCGCGCGACACCACGTCGGCCGCGCGAGCGAGCATGGTCGAAAGGTCGCGTTCGAACGGGCAATCCTTGGCCGTGAGCGCATGCAGCGCACCGACCCGGGCCGCGATCGACGGCCACGACTGCCACAATTGATAACCATCGAGATCGCTCGCCGGCACGCCGGGCACCGCACTGGTGACCAGACAGGCTCCTCCCTCCCCTTGATGCCAATCGAGCACCTCGGGAGAACCGAGATTGAAGCGGCTCAGCCATTCGACCCGCCGGCGCTCTCCCTCCAGGGCGACGGCATCGCGGCCCCGGGATAGCTTGGCGAAGGCCACGCCATCGCTGCGGCGATAGACGCTGTCCCTCGATTCGCCGCGGCTGACTGCCAGCCATTCTCTTCCCGACGGCAAGGTTGGCAGAAGGCTGCGGGCATTGAAGGCAGAAGGCATGGCGAATCGCTCCGAATCGGGAGCCGTGACCATAATGCAGAATGGTGCGACGGCTGGGCCGGTGCGCTGCACAGCCGGATGGCCCCCGCGTTTTGCGATTCATGACCGAACACGTGCTGGCTTTGGGCGACCGCCACTGGACAGCGTGGACAGGAGACTGGCGCACGGAGTTGACCACCCGCCCCCTTACCGCCGAGCTCTGGCCGGATTTTGAGGCTCTTTTCGGCAAGAATGGCGCAAAATCCGGTCCGGTCGATTTCCTGTCTCTACCTCGCCAAGGGGGTCCGGCGGCGGGGCATCGCATCCCGCCTCATCGAGGCGGCGATCGATTTCGGCCGGACCGGCGGCGCCACCATCATCGAGGCCTACCCGATCGACCGGCGCATTTCACCCTCCTCATCCTCGACAGGCTTCGTGACCAGCTTCGAGCGGCTCGGCTTCCGGCACGTTCCCTCCCCGGCTCCGGAACGGCCGATCATGCGCCTCGAGGTCGAGCAGACCGCGGGCTGAGCGGCACCCATTGGTTCGCAAGGGCTTTTGCCCTATATCAGGGACCTTCAATCACGCGGAAGTACCATGTCTGGCCTCGCCAACCGCCCCTATCTGAAGATGAACGGCATCGGCAACGAGATCGTCGTTCTCGATCTCATCGACGGTTCGCATGCCGTCACGCCGGCGGAGGCCCGCGCCATCGCGGCGCATGAGCCTTTCGACCAGCTGATGGTGCTCTATCCGCCGCAGCAGGCGGGGACCGACGCCTTCATGCGCATCTTCAATGCCGACGGTTCCCAGTCGGGCGCCTGCGGCAACGGTACGCGCTGCGTGTCCTGGTATCTGATGCCGGTGCTCGGCAAGGACCGCCTCCTGCTGCAGACCCCGACCAGCCTGGTCGAGGCCCGGCGGGCAGACGCAGACTTCGCCGTCGACAATTTCATTGTCGACATGGGCCCTCCGGCCCTGGACTGGCAAGCGATCCCCCTTGCCCGGAATGCCGGCGACACCAAGGCCATCGACTATGCCTACGGCCCGGCGGAGGCTCCCCTTCTGCAGTCCCCAAGCGTGGTGAGCATGGGCAATCCCCATGCCGTGTTCTGGATCGATCGGGATCCCGCCGAGATCGACCTCGCCGGCATCGGCCCGGCCATCGAACACGATCCGCTGTTCCCCGAGCGGGTGAATGTCTCGATCGCACAGGTTCGCGATACCAGCCATATCGTGCTGCGCGTGTGGGAACGCGGCGCCGGTCTCACCCGCGCCTGCGGTTCGGCCGCCTGCGCCACCGGCGTAGCGGCGGCGCGGCTTGGCCTTACCGGGCGCAGGACCCGCATCAGCCTGCCGGGCGGCGACCTTCAGATCGAATGGCGCGAGACCGATGGTCACGTGCTGATGACCGGCGTGGCCGAGCTTGAACATGAGGGCCGCTTTGCGGCCTCCTGGTTCGCCGACGCCGCCTAAAAAAGCCGTATTCACTACAGGCGCTGATCCCGGGATCGCGCGAACACGAGAAGGACAGCGCCGGCCATGCCGGCATGCCAGACCGCCCATGACCGAGATCGTCACCTTCGGCTGCCGCCTCAACATCCATGAATCCGAGGCGATGAAAACGGCCATCGGCGTCCGTGACGACCTGACCGTGATCAATTCCTGCGCGGTGACAGCCGAGGCGACGCGCCAGGCCAGGCAGACCATCCGTCGGCTCAAGCGCGAGAATCCGGAGCGGCGGATCGCCGTCACCGGCTGCGCCGCGCAGACCGATGCCGTCAGCTTCACCGCCATGCCGGAAGTCGACTTCGTGGTCGGCAACGCCGAAAAGCTGAAAGCCCAGACCTGGATCTCCCTCGCCGAGGCGCCGGGCAAGCTCGTCACCTCGGACATCATGGCAGCACGGGACATCGCCCTGCCGCAGGTCGAGCGTTTCGAGGGTCGGGCACGCGGCTTCGTGCAGATCCAGAATGGCTGCGATCATCGCTGCACCTTCTGCATCATTCCCTTCGGCCGCGGCAATTCGCGGTCCCTGGCCCCGGAGACGGTGATTGCGCAGATCCACCGCCTGGTCGAGGCTGGCTATAAGGAGATCGTGCTGACCGGGGTCGATCTTACCAGCTATGGCCCCGATCTGCCTGATCCCCTGCCCCTCGGCACGTTGGTGCGTCGCATTCTGCGCGAGATACCGGAGCTTCCGCGCCTGCGGCTCTCATCCATCGATTCGGTCGAGGCCGATGCCGACCTCATGCGGGCGCTGGCCGAAGAGGAGCGGCTGATGCCGCATCTGCATTTGTCCCTGCAGGCCGGCGACGACCTCATCCTCAAGCGCATGAAGCGCCGGCATTCGCGTCAGGATGCAATCCGTTTCTGCGCCGAGGCCCGACGCCTGCGGCCCGACATCGTGTTCGGGGCCGACCTGATCGCCGGTTTTCCCACCGAGGACGAGGCTATGTTCGCCCGTTCACTCGATCTCATCGAGGAATGCGGCATCACCTATCTGCACGCCTTCCCCTTCTCGCCGCGGCCCGGCACGCCGGCGGCCCGCATGCCTCCCGTCGGCGGGGCCGAGGTGAAACAGCGGGCAGCCCGTTTGCGGGACGCCGGCGGCCGGGCGATGACGCGCTTCCTCGCTGGCGAAACCGGCAAAACCCGCGAGATCCTGATGGAGCGAGGCGGCATGGGCCGCACCACGCAATTCGCGGCCGTGCGGCCCGACAGGCCGCTTGGCCCCGGCAACTTCATGCGCGTGCGGATCGAGGAGCGTCAGGGCAGCGAACTGATCGCGACGGCATTGTAGTAAACCGCGCCGGCGATTTTATCGGAGTGCGGATCTGTCAGTGACAGGCTTGCACACTGCGATACCCCTATCCTGGAACCGGTACCGTTGCGAAAAGAGGCGGACATCGCGACATGCAAGCATGTCTCTGAGATGCGTGCGCTCCGTACGACACAATTGCGCCACGTCTGATTCATCGACCATTCAGCCTGAGCACGCCAAGATGGCTCCGGGTGCACCTGCCCCGGCAAGATTTACGTAACGTTTACCTTGTTAAAATGCGCCTGAGAGATTCCATGCGCATGAGGGGCACGGCGACTGGAACATCGTGCCGAAATGTGGACGCCGGTTTTCGGCGAAAACGACGCGACAACAATGACCTGCCGTGCCGGATCCGAATTCGGGCCCGACACAGCAGGCGGCCCCGGAGACCGGCGTGACGATTTCGCATTTCTTTCGCTCGGCGCTCGGCGCCGGCTTTCTCATCACCGCGGGCCTCGCGCCTTCGCTGGCCGCCGCTGCCAGCGCCAAAACGGCGATAGACTATGGCGTGACCCTTGCCGGCTTTCCCATCGGCACGGCAAGTCTCGCCATCAATCTGAGCGAGGGCGGCCCCTACAAGATCGAGGCCTCCGCCAAGGTCGGCGGACTGATCAAATTGATCAGCGATGGCCGGGGTTCGGCCTCCTCATCGGGAAGGCTCGGCCCCAGCCAGGTCCGGCCGTCCGCCTATACGCTCACCTCGGTGGCGGGCAAGAAGCCACAATCGGTGCAGATGGCACTTGCGGGTGGCAATGTCACCGCCCTGCAACTGCAGCCCGACTTGCCGCCGCGCAAGGATCGAGTGCCGCTCACGGACGCCAACAAGCACGGCGTGATCGACCCTCTTTCAGCCATCCTGGTGCCGGTTGCCGGCGGCGCGACCCTCGACGCCTCGGCATGCCGACGCTCCCTTCCGGTGTTCGACGGAGCCCAGCGCTTCGACATCAAGCTGTCCTATGCCCGAACCGAACAGGTCAGCGGCAAAGGCTATGCCGGCCCCACCATTGTCTGCTCGGCGCGCTATGTGCCGATCGCCGGCCACCGGCCTTCGCGATCCCAGACCAAGTTCATGGTCGATAATCGCGACATCGAATTATGGCTCGCGCCGGTCGGCGAGACCCATGTGCTCGCCCCGTTCAAGATCATCATAGGCACTCAGCTCGGACGCCTGACTCTCACCGCTTCCCGTTTTGGGGCCACTGAGAACTGAATCCAAGGCTCCCGTCCCAGAACGGGACACCTTGATTAAGCTGGTACCGCGTGGGCTCGATTTTCGCCTATGGGGGGAGCAGTTCTGCATCATTTTTAGCCGACTATTGATTGCTGCATTTCAGCGATGCCGAACCGAGTCTTTTGCCATCGAGCAGCGCCCGTTCGACCGGCTCCGAGCGAAATCGAGAGACCAAGTGGCCACCGATCGCGCGTAAGGCCGATTTCCTCGCTCGATTCGATCGGTGCCCTTCGTCAAGAGAATTGTCCCGCAACGCTCGGGTTCTTCCGATTCGTCGGCGATTCGTTCAGGTTTTGGCAGTAGTTTCTCAACTTGGTTAATTCAAAGGAGCCGGCAATAAATTGCCGGCTTAATTTTCTGGAAACCATAGACCTATGGCAAGGGACGCAGATAGAGGGCACTGAGCCTTCCATCCGGTGCGAGCGCAAACCCCCACTCCAAATCGCCGCCATCGAAACCGGCGTCATAGATGTCCAACCCCGCCTGCGAAACGCCCTTGAACGTCAGGGATTGCAGGGCGCCGAGCCTGGCGAGACTGGCATGGACCGAAGCCGCCTGCTCGCGAGCGTGTCCGGCCAGCGGTTCACACATGCCCGCATAATCAGGCTCGCCGCGAAGATGATCCTGAATGATGCCGCGCAGGAGAGCCTCCCCACCGAGGACGGGAATCTTCTCCCGGATGCGGCGTTCGAGCTTGGCCTCGTTGTGCCGCGCCCGCTCCTCATCAACGCGCTGGGCCGCATGTTCATAGCCGTCCTGATGGACCACGAGGCCGACGACTTTTCCGGCATCGCGACTGAAGTCGACCTGGGCCGGCACTACCTTATAGAAGAATGCATCCTCGCCTTCCGCAAACAGCTCGAAAGCCGGTTGCCCGCTCACCCTGGCGAACAACCGATCATCCTGCAGGACAACCGTGATCAGTCCACCCTCCCGAAGCTCGTAATGTCCGATATAGTCGGGCAGTTTCTGCCGGTCGGCCGGGATTGCCGTGCGAGGCCGCGCTTGTTCGTAGCGTCGCCAGGCGACGGTCTCGGATCTCGTATCCGCCATGTTGCTTTCCTTCGCCAATTTGATGAGATCATCCGCGGTGACAGCCGCACCCTCGGCCAGTCGGGCGCGCAGCCCCGCGAGAAGTGCGAGGCTGCGTTCGGCGCGGGCACGCATGTCGAGAGCGCTCTGCTGCTGAAGCGCGAGAAGATGCGCGAGATCCGTCTGCTTTCCGGCCAGCAAGGACGCAATACGGGCAAGACTGAGGCCCAGATGCTTCAGCGCCAGGATTTCGTTGAGCCGGGCAATTTCGCGCGCGCCATAGAGGCGCCAATTCTTGCCGGTCCGCGGCGGCGCGATCAGCCGATGCCGTTCATAGACCCGCAGCGCTCGAACCGTCAGGTTCATGCGGCGGGCGCATTCGGCGGCCGTCAGGTGACTATCGTCGGGGTATACGGATCGCATCGGAACCTCCTGCGATCCTCTCTAGGCTATGACCCAAGGTCCGATGCAAGCGGCCTTTTGCGGGCCGGTCTGACCTGCGGCCTCTCGGCTATGTCGCGCTTATGAGCCTTTACTCGATCTCGAACACGCCGGTGACCGGCACGTGATCGGAAGGCTTTTCCCAGCCACGGGCTTGGCTGAGGATCTCGATCGACCGGGCCGTACCGGTCAGGCTCGGGCTCGCCCAGATATGATCGAGCCGTCGGCCGCGGTTGGAGGCGATCCAGTCGGCCGCACGGTAGCTCCACCAGGTATAAAGCTTGGCCGGTTCGGGCGTGAACTCACGCATCAGGTCGATCCAGCCCCCCACCGCGATCATCGCCTTCATCGCTTCCGTTTCAACCGGCGTATGCGAGACCACATCGAGCAATTGCTTGTGGCTCCAGACGTCATGTTCGAAAGGCGCAATATTGAGATCGCCCACCAGCAGTGCACGGCCATTGGCCTGCGGAAAATCGCCGGCAAACCAGGCATGCATCTCCGCGAGAAAATCGAGCTTGTGGCCGAACTTTGGATTGCGCTCACGATCGGGAATATCCCCGCCCGCCGGCACATAGAAATTATGCACGGTCAGGGGCTGCTTCAGCCCTGCTTCGGCGCCGAGGCGGATCGAGATATGACGGGCATCGCCCTTCTGGCAGAACTCACGCTTGTCGACCATCTCGAAGGGCAGGCGCGAGAAGATCGCGACGCCGTGATAGCCCTTCTGCCCATTGAAGGCGATATGTTCGAAGCCGAGCTTGCGCACGTCATTGAGGGGGAACTTGCCGTCCTCGACCTTGGTTTCCTGCAGGCAGAGAATATCCGGGTTCTTCTCCCTTACGAGACGCTCGACCAGCCCCATGCGCAGACGGACCGAGTTGATGTTCCAGGTGGTGAGGGTGATCTGCATGGGAGGGGCACTCGGATGAGGGTGTCATACCGCGCCGACGTGGCGCGGCTAATCGGAAAGCCGGTTGATTAGGTAGCGCTTCCTACGGGAGCCGAAGCCGGTCTTGCCCTCTTCATCGCTGCGTCAGGGCCTTCGGCTCGCCCTGGCCGTGGATGAAGGAGATCGAAAGCGCTCAGCGTTCAATCCAATTCCAGAGCTGGGATCGGACGCCTTATATAATTGATATAGCGCCGCTTTTTTGAAAACCAGCTTCCACTTTGGTTCGCAATGCCGACACGTATTCTAGCCGCGCAGCCGGCGGCAAAGGTCGTCGAGCTGCTCAAGTGATTTGTAGCGAATCTTAAGTTCGCCGCCATCACCACGATGATCGAGCAGAACCCTGAGGCCGAGTACGTCCGAGATGGTTCGCTCCAGCGCAATCGTATCGGGATCTTTCTCGACGCGGCTGCGCGCCCTCAATGTCTTGCCGGCGCTTTGCGACTGATCCTGCACGATGCTCTCGGCGTCCCGCACCGACATGTTCTCATCGATGATCAGCCTGGCCACACTTTCGGGATCGGAAACCGACAACAGAGCGCGAGCATGTCCGGCCGTCAGTTTGCCGCTCACCACATTGGTCTTGATTGCGTCAGGGAGCTTGAGCAGACGCAGCGTGTTCGCCACATGACTGCGGCTCTTGCCGATCACCTTCGCAAGGTCGTTTTGCGAATAGGAGAACTCCTCGATCAGCCGATCATAGCCGACCGCCTCTTCGATGGCGTTAAGGTCCGCGCGCTGGACGTTCTCGATAATGGCGAGTTCGAGCGCCTCCTTGTCCGAGGCCTCGACGATCGTTACGGGTACATCATGAAGCTCGGCACGCTGAGCAGCGCGCCAGCGCCGTTCACCCGCGATGATTTCATAGGCATCCATGCTACCGGCGACGGCGCGCACCAGGATGGGCTGGATGATACCCTTCTCGCGAACGGAATTTGCGAGATCTTCGAGTTCGTCTTCGCTGAAATTCTGACGTGGATTCTTCGGATTGGGCCGCAGGAAGCCCGTCGGCACGCGGCGCTGACCGCGAGCTCGCTCGATCGCCGCCCCTTCGTCACCGGCATCGCCGATCAGAGCAGCCAAGCCGCGTCCCAGGCGCGGGCGCATTTTATCATCAGAGGTCATGGTCGGTCCTTACGCGGCACGCAATAGTTTCTCGCGCTGAATCACTTCGGAGGCGAGACGAACATAGGCCTGGCTTCCCGGGCATTTCAGATCATAAAGCAGGGAGGGCTTGCCGTAAGAGGGTGCCTCCGACACGCGCACATTACGAGGGATCACCGTCTGATAGACTTTCTCACCCAAGAATTCGCGAACATCGGCTACGACCTGCCCGGAAAGATTGTTGCGGGCATCATACATGGTCAGCACCACGCCATGGATGCTGAGATGTGGATTCAGCGAATTGCGAACCTGCTCCACCGTACGCAGAAGTTGGGACAACCCTTCAAGTGCAAAGAATTCACATTGCAACGGCACCAGAACGGCATCCGCTGCCGCCATGGCATTCACTGTGAGAAGGTTGAGCGAGGGCGGGCAATCCACCAGCACATAGGAGCAGCGGAAATCGCTCGACGACGCCAAAGCATGAATGGCTTTGCGCAGACGAAATGCCCGGTCGCGCTCACCAGCGATTTCGAGCTCGACGCCGAGCAGATCCATATTGGATGGCGCGATATGCAGCCGCGGCACCACGGTCTCGACAATCGCCGCGCGCAGATCGCAGTCCCCTACCATCACATCATAGGTAGTGCGCACGCGCTGCTTCATACCGATGCCGAGACCCGTCGAGGCGTTGCCCTGCGGATCGAGATCGATGATCAGCACATCTTCACCGATTGCGGCAAGCGCCGTGCCGAGATTGATGGCTGTCGTGGTCTTGCCGACCCCACCTTTTTGGTTGGCAATAGCGAGAATACGCGGCAACGTCATGGCACCCATCTTTCCTGCAGCCTGAAGCTTGGAAACGGCATCTAAATTTTACTCGCCCAGGTGCTTTGTCGCGGTTTTGATCGAAACAATCTGCCCGGTCGAGTCAGTAAGGCTCGGTATAAATTCTGCCTGGATATTCCAATATTTAGTGGCTTGGGTCAATTCCTGCTCTACATCTTGACCCTTGAGAAACAAGGCTCGAGCACCTGTTTTCAACAACTCCGCGCTGTAATCGAGCAGCTCGACGAGTGGCGCCAAGGCACGAGCCGTGATCAGATCGGCGCGATCTTGCCATTCTGAGACGAAATCCTCGATCCGGACGGCGTGTACCGTCACCGGTGCCCCGGTTATGCGGGCGACCTCGCGCAGAAAGGAAGCCTTGCGGCCATTTGACTCAACCAGATGTACCCGAAACCCAGGAACCGTTTTATTGGCAATCGCCAGGACCATGCCGGGAAAGCCCGCGCCACTACCGAAATCGACAATCGTCCTGGCATCACCAAGTAGCGGGAGCAATTGAGCACTGTCCGCGATATGCCGCGTCCAGATCTGCGGCAAGGTCGACGGTGCCACGAGGTTCTTCACCCTCTGCCAGCGCTGCAGCAGCTCGACATAGAGGTCAAAGTCTCCAACTGTTTCACGTGAAACAGGGAGGAATTGCAGGGCGTCATGGCGGTCGCTATCGAGAGTCATGGCCGGACCATGGCTGATGCAGGCTATAGAGGCAAGTGAGACCTGCAGTAATCCAACGTCATGAAACACCCACATCGAGGGTCTGTCCCCTCAGGCAGGCATGTCCGGCTGGGATCTCCCCACCACACACGGCGCTCCCGTGACCGGGCGCGAGATGCCTGCATTGAGAGACATGTCGCTCCCAACACCGCTGGCGTCCGTCTGCTCTTAAAAAGATTCGATACGAGTCCGAATCGATCAGAGGGCGGCCCGTGCCTGCCTGCGCTTGCGCAGGGCGGCCAGCAGAAGGGTGGTCGCTGCTGGCGTGATGCCGTCGATCCGGCTCGCCTGGCCAATTGTCCGCGGCTGGACGCTGGCAAATTTCTGCCGTGTCTCGTTGGAAAAGCCGACCACGGCCTGAAAGTCGAAATCGCGAGGGATTTCAACATCTTCATCGCGACGGAAAGCAGCCACATCCGCCTTCTGCCGCTCCAGATAGACCGCATATTTTGCTTCGATCTCGACCTGTTCCAGCACGGCGGCTTCGAATTCACCCGCCTCGGGCCAAAGACGAGCGAGATCGGAGAAACCGACATTGGGATAAGCGAGGAGATCGAAGGCTGAGCGTCTCACGCCGTCGCGATTGATGTGAATGCCCGCCACCTCGGCCTGGTTGGGCGTTACCGAAACGGATTGGCTCCAGGCCAAGGCTGCCTCATACGCCGCCTGCTTGGCCTTCCAGGCCAGCTCACGTTCCGTACCGACCAGGCCGAGCGCCAGACCGCGATCGGTCAACCGGCGGTCGGCATTGTCGGCTCGCAACGTCAGACGATACTCCGCCCGCGAGGTGAACATGCGATAGGGCTCGCTGACCCCGCGGGTGACGAGATCATCGATCATCACGCCGATATAGGATTCATCGCGGCGGAAGCTGACGCCGTCGCCGCCGCCCGCCCGGCACGCCGCATTGAGCCCGGCGACGAGACCCTGGGCACCCGCTTCCTCATATCCGGTGGTACCGTTGATCTGCCCGGCCAGGAACAGGCCACGCACCCGCCGCGCCTCCAGGGTGGCGTCGAGTTCGCGCGGGTCAATATGGTCATATTCAATGGCATAGCCGGGGCGGATCATCCTTACCTTCTCGAGGCCGGGAATGGTGGCGAGCATGGCCTGCTGCACATCCTCGGGCAGGGAGGTCGAGATGCCATTGGGATAGACGGTATGGTCGTTCAAGCCTTCCGGTTCCAGGAAGATCTGATGACCGTCCCGTTCGCCGAAGCGGACCACCTTGTCCTCGATCGATGGACAATAGCGCGGGCCGCGACTTTCGATCTGACCGGAATAGATCGGAGCACGGTGGATATTGTCCTGGATGACCCTGTGGGTTTCAGGCGTGGTGCGGGTGATGCCACAGGAAACCTGCGGATTGGGCAGATGCGTGGTCAGTGTCGAAAACGGCTCCGGCGGCTCGTCGCCTGGCTGCATTTCCAGCGAGGCCCAATCGATGGTGCGGCCGTCGAGACGGGCCGGTGTGCCGGTCTTCAGACGGCCCAGTTCGAAACCGATACGGGCGAGGGTCCGGGAAAGACCGAGCGCGGGGGCTTCGCCGACACGGCCGGCCGCCATCCTGATGTCGCCAATATGGATGACGCCGCTGAGGAAGGTCCCCGTGGTGAGAACAACCGATCCGCATCCGAATCGATCGCCTTTCGCGGTCAATACAGCCTGGACCTGGCCGTCCGCGATCTCGATATCATGGACCTCGCCCTCGATCACGCTCAGATTGGCCTGCTCGGCAATGGCTGTCTGCATGGCGGCAGCGTAGAGGGCACGGTCCGCCTGAGCGCGCGGGCCCCGCACGGCCGGTCCCTTGCGGCGGTTGAGCACGCGGAACTGAATGCCGCCCTGATCGGCGACGCGGCCCATCAAACCATCGAGCGCGTCTATCTCGCGCACGAGATGTCCCTTGCCGAGCCCACCGATCGCCGGATTGCAGGACATCGTGCCGATGGTGTCGGCGCGATGGGTGATGAGGGCCGTCCGGGCGCCGAGCCGCGCAGCGGCTGCCGCCGCCTCGCAGCCGGCATGACCTCCGCCCACCACGATCACATCGAATTGCTGCTTCATTGGATTGGATCCTTCGCGCGCCTTTTACGCCGAAGGTCTCCACGGGTCAAAGGGAAGGCGTCATGCCGGCGAAAGGTCACATCGGGGAGTACGGCCAACCATGATCGGGGAGACACGAGCATCAATCAGCAGTGGTAGGAGCGTGTTTCCGGCAACCTCGATGCGCCATCGGCGTAAGCCCTTTTGACCTGACGCCTACGCCTTGAACCCGATAACCCGGCAATCTAAGCTGCCTCCTGCTCGATTGACGAAGGAGTTCGGTCGATGTCCTATGAAGCCTATGCAAATTGGAAAGGCTGGGACGCGGCGGAATTCGGCCAATTCAATCGCGGCGAGGACGTCTTCTATAACACGGAAGTCAAGGCGTATCTTCCTTCGGCGCTATCGGGTTCGACGGTCATCGAGATCGGTTTCGGCAATGGCTCTTTCCTCGGCTGGGGCAGGAAGAACGGCCTGACCGTAATCGGCATCGAGATTCAGCCCGTGCTGCGGGAACGAGCCGAGCAGTCTGGCTTCCCTGTGATCGATGACCTTCGGCTGCTGGAGCCACTATCCGTCGATATCGTAGCAGCCTTCGACGTCTTCGAGCACATACCCTACGATTCCTTGCAGGAGATGTGCCGGCAAGCCGCGCGGGTGCTCAAGCCGGGCGGGTATCTGATCGCCCGCTTTCCCAACGGCGACAGCCCATTTGCGTTGCCCGTCCAGAACGGTGACCCTACCCATGTCAATGCCATCGGCGCCGGCTTCATCGGTGAACTGATGCGCTCCACGGGCTTCGAGCTTCGGGAATTGCGGGCACCCACCGAAACGCCCCTGCATCTTCGCGCCAGGCTGGTACTGCCCATCAAGAAGCTGATGCGTTCGGCCGTACGAGCCTATGTCCGCTTTGCTTTTCTGGGAGCAACGACCCCCTCGACCTTCCACCTCAATTACATGATGATCGCCCGCAAGCCCTCGGAGATCGACGCCAGAAACGGCAAATCCCCGCCGGGAGCCCGGGTCACGGCGTTGCGCGCCTGATCCTCACTTGCCGATGCAGAATTCGCGGAAGATCACGTCATAGATTTCATCGATATCGACCCTGCCCGTCAGGCGGCCGATGGCACGCACCGCCAGGCGCAGGTCCTCGGCGACGAATTCCACCGGCGTCGCCTCATCCGCCGCCTGCACCGTCGCCAGATGCGCCGTCACGGTCTCGAGCTCCCGCCGATGGCGCTCCCGCGTCACCAGGGCGGTCTCGCCGCTCTCCAATGCGGCCCTCGCTGCCTGCTCGAGCCGCTCGAGCAAGGTCGGCATGCCGGCGCCGCTGCGAGCCGAGAGACCGAGCTCGAAACCATCAGGCAAAAGACCTTGCGGCAGGGGATACTGGCTATCGTCCTGCTTGGTAAGGACGCGCATGAGTGGGGCGGGCACAACGGGCGGGGCAGCGCGAGCATCGTCAGCCTCGAGCCAGATCACCAGATCGGCGCGATCGAGGCTCGCTTTTGCCCGCTCCACGCCGATCGCCTCGACCATATCCGCGGTCTCGCGCAGGCCGGCGGTGTCGATCAGTGTCACCGGATAGCCGCCGAGATCGAGATGCACCTCCAGCGTATCGCGGGTGGTACCAGCGATAGGCGAGACGATGGCGACGTCGCGCTGGGCCAAGGCATTCAGCAACGTGGATTTGCCGGCATTGGGTGGGCCCGCAATCACCATCACCGCGCCTTCGCGCAGCCGCTCACCGTTTCGCGCACCGGCAAGCGCTGCCCGGATCTCGGCCAGCAAGGTGCCAGCACCGGCACGTACGGATGCAAACAGGGCAGGGACATCCTCCTCGTCGGGGAAGTCGATCTCCGCCTCCATCAGGGCCAGCAGGGCGGCGAGACGCTGCCGCCAGGTCATTGCCACCCGTTCCAGCGCACCGCCCGCCTGGCGTAGCGCCTGCCGCCTCTGGCTTGATGTTTCCGCTTCGACCAGGCTGGCAATGCCCTCCGCCGAGGTCAGGTCCATCCGGCCGTTGGCGACGGCGCGCCGGGTGAATTCGCCACGCTCGGCCAAGCGAAAGCCCGGCAGAGCGGCGAGCGCGGCGATCACACCGGAAATGATGGCCCGGCCGCCATGCACCTGCAACTCGGCGACGTCCTCGCCTGTGAAGCTGGCCGGTCCCGGAAAGAACAGCACCAGGGCCTCGTCGAGCACTTCTCCGCTTTTCGGATCTTTCAGCCGTCGCAACGCGGCACGGCGAGGCTGCGGCACATCGCCGGCAATCGTTTCCAACCCGAATCGAACCGAAGGCCCCGACAACCGAATCACGGCGATGCCGGCACGGCCGACACCCGAGGCAAGCGCGACAATGGTCTCAGCCATGCATGAAAACTCCAGCAAGCCCGGCAACTTCCCGCCTCCGCGACACAGCCACGCTTTTACTTCCCACCCGGCGACCCCATACTCTCTTATCGAAAGAGAGGCTGCCATCATGTCCACCGCGCTGCAAAACAACCTCGCTCATGAAACCAGCCCCTATCTGATCCAGCACGCCGGCAATCCCGTGCATTGGCAGCCCTGGGGCGAACAGGCCCTGGCGCGTGCTCGGGCCGAGAACAAACCGATCCTGCTCTCCGTCGGCTACGCCGCCTGCCATTGGTGCCACGTCATGGCGCATGAGAGCTTCGAAAATCCCGATATCGCCGCCGTCATGAACGAGCTTTTCATCAACATCAAGGTGGATCGCGAGGAGAGGCCCGATATCGACCAGATCTATATGGCCGCTCTCCACGCTCTCGGGGAGCAGGGCGGCTGGCCGCTCACCATGTTCCTAACGCCCGGCGGCGAACCCTTCTGGGGCGGCACCTACTATCCGCCCGAATCGCGCTATGGCCGTCCCGGTTTCGTCGACGTGCTCCAAGCCATCGCCAAGGCCTATCACACCGATTTCGAAAGGGTCGGCCGCAACCGCCAGGCGCTCCTCGACGTGCTCGATCGTATCCCCCAGCGTGGCGATCGCGCTTTCGACGCCAACGGCCTCGCCCAGGCCATCAGCGCATTGGCCGGCATTACCGATCCCATCAATGGCGGCACCAAAGGCGCGCCGAAATTCCCCAACGCATCCTATCTCGAACTGCTTTGGCGTGGCGGGCCGGGCAGCGAGGCCCGCAAGCTGATGCTGCTGACGCTGGAACGCATCTGTCAGGGTGGCATCCGCGATCATGTCGGCGGCGGTTTTGCCCGCTACAGCGTTGATGAATATTGGCTGGTGCCGCATTTCGAAAAGATGCTCTACGACAATGCCCAGTTGCTCGAACTGCTGGCGTTGGCCTGGCAGGAGACCAAACGCGATCTCTTCCGCCAGGCAGCCACCGAGATGGTCGAATGGCTGCAACGCGAGATGATGGCAGGCGATGGCCAGATCTCGAACGGATTGGCCTTCGCCGCCTCGCTCGATGCCGATTCGGAGGGGCATGAAGGGCGCTTCTATGTCTGGAAACCCCATGAACTCGTCGAGATCCTCGGCGTGGACGATGCCGAATTCGTCGCCCATACATTCGACATCGCCGACGGCGGCAATTGGGAAGGCCAATCCATTCCCAATCGCCTCGACAAGCCGGACCTCGAACCGGCTCTCGAGATCGGCTGGCAGGACCTGCGACCCAGGTTGATTGCCGAGCGGGCCAGGCGCGTCGCACCAGCCCGCGACGACAAGGTCCTGGCCGACTGGAATGGCCTCGCCATCGCGGCGTTCGCTCGAGCCTCCGTCGTGTTCGGCAAGCCGGGCTGGCTCGATCTCGCCCGGACAGCCTTTCGTTTCGTCGCCGAATCCATGGCCGACGGGCCGCGGCTCGGCCATTCCTGGCGTGACGGCCGGTTGCTGAAGCCGGGCCTGGCCACCGATCTTGCAGCCATGATCCGCGCCGCGCTTGCCCTTCATGAAGCCGGAGCGGGACAAGATTATCTCACTCAGGCCCTGGGCTGGGCGGAGGCAATCGAACACGATTATGCGGATGTCGAGGGCGGCGGCTATTTCCTCACAGCCAGGGATGCCGCTGCCCTTATCACCCGACCACGCTCTACCCTCGATGATGCCGTTCCCAACGCCAATGGCATCATGGCGGACAATCTCTTCCGCCTCGCTGTCCTAACAGGTGAGGAGCGCTGGCTGCAGCGGGGAGACGAAGTGCTGACCGCCCTGTCGCCGGCAATGGCCGGGAATGTCTTCGGGCACGCTTCCTTGCTCAACGCCCTGGACCTGAGGCTCCACGGCCTGGAGATCGTCGTGAGCGGCCACGGAGAAACAGCGGAACGGCTATACCATGCCGCTCTCGATCAACCCTTCCCGACCAGAACCGTCGTCCGGGTCGAAAGCCCCGAGGATCTGCCGGAGGGCCATGCGGTGCGCAATGCCGGTGTCAGCGACGAGCCAGCGGTCTTCGTCTGCTCCGGCCAGCGGTGCTCGCTACCCGTCAGGGACGAGGCCGGTCTGGCCACGGCGATCGGTTCCATGCGGGGATAAGGAAGGGGGGGCGCTTCCCGAAGAAGCGGGCCTGTTTCACGTGAATCATTGTGCGCTTGTTTCACGTGAATCAGGCCTGGGGATGATTCACGTGAAACAGGGTTAACTTTGGAGCGCGGACATCCTGTCCGCTTTTCCTCTCTTCCCATTTGTAGCGCTTGTGGACAGGAAAAGCGGACAGGATGTCCGCGCTCCAGAGCTGTTCCGCTTCCGAATCGGTGCTCATAGCAAAACGGCCCGGCATTGCTGCCGGGCCGTTTTGGACAATCCTGATTGATGTATCTCAGGTATTCATCGAATCGAAGAAGTCCGCGTTGAGCTTGGTCTGCCTGAGCTTGTCGAGCAGGAACTCGATGGCATCGACCGTACCCATCGGGTTGAGGATGCGGCGCAGCACATACATCTTCTTCAAGATATCGCTGGGAACCAGCAGCTCTTCCTTGCGGGTACCCGAGCGGGTGATGTCGATCGCCGGGAAGACGCGCTTGTCGGAAACCTTGCGGTCCATAATGATTTCCGAATTGCCGGTGCCCTTGAACTCTTCGAAGATCACCTCGTCCATGCGCGAACCGGTTTCGATCAACGCGGTGGCGATGATGGTCAGCGAGCCACCCTCTTCGATGTTACGGGCGGCACCGAAGAAGCGCTTGGGCCGCTGCAGGGCATTGGCGTCGACACCACCGGTCAGCACCTTGCCGGAGGACGGCACGACGGTGTTGTAGGCGCGGCCCAGACGCGTAATCGAATCGAGCAGGATGACCACATCGCGGCCATGCTCGACCAGGCGCTTGGCCTTTTCGATCACCATTTCCGAGACCTGCACGTGGCGGGCGGCTGGCTCGTCGAAGGTGGAAGACACCACCTCGCCCTTCACCGAACGCTGCATGTCGGTGACTTCTTCCGGACGCTCGTCGATCAGCAGCACGATCAGATAGCATTCGGGATGGTTGGCGGTGATCGATTGGGCGATGTTCTGCAAGAGCACGGTCTTGCCGGTACGCGGCGGAGCAACCACCAGAGCGCGCTGGCCCTTGCCGATCGGGGCCACGATATCGATGACGCGCGAGGAATAATCCTTCTTGGTGGCGTCTCC
This sequence comes from Labrys sp. F242, assembly GCF_057813875.1. Lineage (NCBI taxonomy): Bacteria > Pseudomonadati > Pseudomonadota > Alphaproteobacteria > Hyphomicrobiales > Xanthobacteraceae > Labrys > Labrys sp. F242. The sequence goes on from NZ_JBVASG010000002.1 coordinate 801,897, forward strand.
GATTTCGAGCTTCAGGCGCTGGTTGGGATAGAGCGGGGTGAGGTTATCGAAATTGATCTTGTGCTTGGTCTTGTCCGGATCTTCGAAATTGATCGTGTTGACCTTGAGCAGGGCGAAATAGCGTTCGCCATCCTTGGGAGAGCGGATAATGCCCTCGACCGTATCGCCGGTGCGCAGGCCGAATTTGCGGATCTGCGAAGGCGATACATAGATGTCATCGGGGCCGGGCAGATAATTGGCCTCCGGCGAGCGCAGGAAAGCGAAGCCGTCCTGTAGCACCTCGACGACACCCTCGCCGACGATCTCGACCTCGCGATTGGCGAGCTGCTTGAGCACGGCGAACATGAGTTCCTGCTTGCGCATCGAGGAGGCGTTCTCGACCTCGAGTTCCTCGGCAAAGGCAAGCATTTCGATTGGGGTTTTGGATTTGAGATCCTGAAGTTTGATTTCCCGCATGGGGGTCCTTGTTGGGAGGATCGATTCGTTTCATGACGCGCATTGAAAAGCGCGAATAGAAGGATTCTTTGGGGGGAACAGGTCTTGTTATCGCCAGACTTGGTCTTGCGTCAGCGCCGTGGCCGGGTTCAATACCCATACCCTCGAGACGCCAGCCTGCAATGGGAGGAGAAGCACTTTATACAGCCGGCCGCTGGCCTCGGCAAGCGATCGGCAGAGTCAATTTCTGAAAAAACGGACAATTTTAGAAAACGTGAAATCCTCAGAAAGGCTTCACCACCACCAGGATGACGATCAGGATCATCAGCACGGTGGGAATTTCGTTGATCATCCGGAAGAATTTCGCCGGGCGAATATTGCGGTCCTCGGCAAATTCCCGCGTCAGCTTGCTGAACCAGCCATGCACGCCCGAAAGCAAAAGCACGAGCAGAAATTTGGCTTCGAACCAGTGCGCGCGGTAAAAACCGGACGACCACACCAGGAGAAGGCCGAAAATCCAGGTCGCGCCCATCGCCGGATTGATGATGGCCTTCAACAGGCGACGCTCCATCACCTTGAAGGTCTCGCTCTGGATCGAACCCTTGGCAGCCTCGGCGTGATAGACGAACAGGCGCGGCAGATAGAGCATGCCTGCCATCCAGGCGATCACGGCGATAATGTGCCCCGCCTTTACGAGATCATAGGCCGTACCGCCGTATTCCATCACGTCATTCCTGCTATTTGGTGCTGCCGCCCCTTCTCCTCATCGGGGGAAGGCTGCTTTGCGGCATGGGCTGTCGCCAGTCCATCGTCTATTCAAACAGGACTGGATACTAGCAACCCTAGCCCCTGATTCGCTTCAGCATCTGTTCGACATGGGCAATCGGGGTCTGCGGCACGATGCCGTGTCCCAGGTTGAAGATGAAGGGTCTGCCTGGAAGGGTTTCGAGGATACGGTCGAGTGCCCGGTTAAGCGGATCGCCACCTGCCACGAGCGCAAGCGGATCGAGATTGCCCTGCACCGGTTTCAACGGCTGCACTTCGCGCGCGGCCCAGGCCGGATCAACAGCCCAGTCGAGTCCGACGGCATCCACCGCCACGGCCTCGGCATAATTGCGATAGAAGGATCCGGCGCCGCGCGGAAAACCGATGATACGGGCTTGCGGATGACGCGCCCTGACACCGTCGACGATGCGCCTGTTAGGTTCGATCGTCCAGCGTACAAACTCATCCGGCGGGAGAATACCGGCCCAACTGTCGAATATTTGGACAGCGTCGACGCCATTTTCAAGCTGGGCAGCGAGATAATCGATCGAAGCCGATACCAGCCGGTCGATCAGAGCCGTGAAGAAGGCCGGATCCTGATAAGCGGCAAGGCGGGCCGGCACCTGGTCCTTCACCCCGCGGCCGGCGATCATATAGGTGGCCACCGTCCAGGGTGCCCCGCAAAAGCCGAGGAAGGTCACATCGGCCGGGAGCGCCGTCTTGACCTGGCGGATCGTCTCGAAGACCGGCGCCAGATGTTCGAGATCCACGCGGGACTTGAGCTTGGCCAATCCGGCAAGGTCCGTGACCGGCTCCAGCCGCGGGCCTTCACCTTCCTCGAACCAGACCTTCTGCCCCAAGGCATCAGGCACCACCAGAATGTCCGAGAACAGAATGGCGGCATCGAAACCGAAACGCCTGATCGGCTGCAAGGTCGCCTCCACGGCGAGATCAGGCGTGTAGCAGAAATTCAGAAAGCTCGAAGCCTTGGTCCTGATAGCCCGGTATTCCGGCAGATATCGTCCCGCCTGGCGCATCAGCCAGACTGGCGGTACCGGTTGGGCCTTGCCGGCAAGGACGTCGAGGAGAGGTTTGGTCATATCGGTCAGACTTTCCAAAGCGTCTTGTGGTTTGAATGAATCACCTCAAATCGCAAAGACGCGTCCAACCAGTGATCTAGAGCAAAAGGGCGTTTCCACCAAAACGCGCTTTGCTCCGGGCAACACCAAACAGGGCATTGGATCGAACCGGAACCTCGATTGGCTCGCCCTGCTGAAAGATTGAAACGTCGCTGGCGTATCGGATCCATTCGAGAGGGGCGTTCGGAAATCCAGCCCGGCGAAAGAATTCACCCGATCCAGCCTACCGCCAAAGAAAATAAAAAAGAGAGATATGAATCTTCATTCTCCTTCTTCTTAACGCCTCGTTTACCGTGCTTCCTCGCCGTCCACAATCTATTCACAGGCGACATCGGAAGGCCGCCAAAAATTCGATATGAAAAATGCGGAAAAAACAGCGCGGATTCCGGCCATTGAATCAAGGCGATGGCAGCAAGCCAAGGGGGAGGGCGCAGACTCGCACTTAGCGGCTTATGAGTCTTTTGCAGCCGAGCGTACGGAATCCCATCCCAAGCAATCAGCCTGTTGATGAAAAATCGGACTCTTCCACAGGCCTTCTTAAGATCGGGTTAAGGCGCTTCATCTGTCCCCACTTGTCCACAATGCCGTCCCACGCCAATCCGAAAGTTACCAACCCATTTCGGCGTTTTCCGGCGAAGCCCATCTGTGGACCTTGCCGGGAAACTCTGCTTAGGTCCTGTCATGGTCACAAGAAGCTTCTTCCACCTTCACCTGGTTTCGGACTCCACCGGTGAGACCTTGATCATGGCCGGGCGAGCCGTCGCTGCCCAATATCCGGCGGTCTCGGCGCTTGAACACATCTACCCGCTGGTGCGCAGCGAACGCGATCTCGATCGCACCATTGCGGAGATCGAAGCCAATCCGGGTGTGGTGCTCTACACCCTGGTTGAGCCCCAACTGGCGGAGCGGCTGGAGCGTAGCTGCCGCGAAATGGGCGCTCCGGTGCTGTCGGTACTGCAGCCGATCTTCGACCTGTTCAAATCCTATCTCGGCACCGAAGTGATGGTGAAGCCCGGTGCCCAGCATGTGCTGAATGCCGACTATTTCCGCCGCATCGACGCTCTCAACTACACGATGATGCATGATGACGGGCTGATGCCGACCGATTACGACGAAGCCGACGTGCTGCTGCTCGGCGTCAGCAGAACCTCCAAGACGCCGACTTCGATCTATCTGGCTCATCGTGGAGTGAAAACCGCCAATATTCCCCTGGTGCCGGGCGTGCCCCTGCCGCCGGAGGTCGAACATCTGAAAAATCCGCTGATTGTCGGCCTGTTCGCCTCGCCCGAACGTATCGTGCAGATCCGCGAGAACCGCGTGCTGACGCTCAGCCCCCACCACGAAGTCGACACCTACACCGATCGCATGTCGGTGGCCGAGGAGATCGCCCAGTCCAGGCGCCTATTCTCCCAGCGCGGCTGGCCGATGATCGACGTCACCCGCCGTTCGATCGAGGAGACGGCCGCAGCCATCCAGGGCCTGTTGCGCGCCCATCGCCGCGCCCGCATCGTGGAGACGTGAGGAAGAGCGCATGCGGGTTCTGGCGTGGTTGGCGGGAATCCTGGGATGCATTCTCCTGGCCTATTACGGCGGAGGCTCTCTTCTACCTGACCATGCCAGCATCTATCGCAAGATGGAGATCGGCCGGCCGCCTTCCGCCGTGTTCGCCCTGATCAACGACCTCAAAACCTTCGACCAGTGGTGGCTGTTCACCAGTACGAATCCGGCGCAACGACCAGATCAGGCCGGCCCGGCGACGATCAGCGGGCCTCCATCCGGCGTCGGCCAGAAACAGATCTGGTTGGTTCGCAACGCATCCGATCGGCAGCTGGAGATCCTCGGCCAGCTCGAAATCGTCGAGAGCGAGGCCGATCGGCATGTTGCCATTGCCGTCGATGTCCCCGACTGGCTGTCGGGGCGCTTTCGTTTCGATCTCGGCGGCAGTGGCAATACCGAGCTTGAATGGGCGACCGATGTTGCGCTGGATACAACCTTCAAGCGCTGGGCCGGCTATTTCTTGGCCGACAAGGCCATAGGTGCACTCGAGGAGATCTCGCTGGTGCAGCTCAAGGAGCTGGCGGAAACCGGGAAGATCCGCCGACCCGATCCGGTCAAGCCGGCGAAAACGGTCTCTCCACCCACGGCAAGCTGAACAGGTTTGGGAACGATTGACGATGATCGCCGATGCAACGCCCGTGGCGCCGAGACCCCGGCCCGTTCTGGGTTTTCTCGTCTACCTCGCCTTCAGCCTTATCGGTATCGCCCTCGCTTCGCTCACCGCGGCCCTGACCTATATCGGCGCGATGATGGTCCGGTCCGACGCCGGTCTCAGTGACGCCGGTGATGTCCCGACCCTGATCGGTGCCTTGGCCTATATGACCGCATTGCTCGCCGGCCTGCCGGCACTCCTGACCCGCGCCCTCATGCATCTGCTCGGCTGGCAGGCGCCCTGGCCCTATATGGCGGCGGCCGCGATCGTCGCGGCCGTCGGCTCGGTCTATCTGATGTTCGGTACCGAATGGATTTCCAACGGGAGCGCCGAACTTGCCGGCGTGGCCCTCGGCTTCGGTTTGATGGGCGCGTTGTGCGGCCTGGTGTTCTGGCTGGTGGCCGTACGACTGCCCGACCGCCTTTTGAGGGGCTAGCCACCCCACCCCGATAGATTGGTCGCCACGTTTAGCCTGAATCTCGGCCGGGCGCCGGAGGTAACTTGCGTTCTGCCGTAAAAAGTCTATTCTTGTTGTACAATCGTTCAACAAGAGATTGATCCGAGATGCCCCGCAATCCGCGATACGACATCCTGTTCGAGCCGGTTCGGATCGGTCCAGTCACCGCACCCAACCGCTTCTACCAGACGCCGCACGCCACCGGCATGGGCTATCTCAAGCCTGAAAGCGGCGCCAAGCTGCGCGGCATCAAGGCCGAAGGCGGCTGGGGCGTGGTCTGCACGGAATATTGCTCGATTCACCCCAGTTCGGACGATTCCCCGTTCGGCTTTCTGACGCTGTGGGACGAGGACGATATCAGGGCGCTCATGCCCACCGTCGAGGCCATCCATGCCCATGGTAGCCTGGCCGGCGTGGAGCTGTGGCATGGCGGTTCACATGCCAATAATCGCCTCACGCGCGAGCCGATCCTGGCGTCGTCGGCCCGTCCGGCCCTGATTCCACAGCCGGGCAGCGCACGCGCCATGGACAAGGCCGATATCAAGGCCTTCCGAACCTGGCACCGCGACGCAGCCCTGCGGGCCAAACGGGCCGGCTTCGACATTGTCTATTGCTATGCCGGCCACGATTATCTGCCGTTCCAATTCCTGTCGCCCCGCCTCAATCTGCGCGGGGACGAATATGGCGGCAGCCTCGCCAATCGCGTCAGGCTGCTGCGGGAGTTGATCGAGGACACGCATGAGGCCGTCGGGGATCGCTGCGCGGTTGCCGTGCGCCTGTCGGTCGACGAATTGCACGGGTCCCGCGGCATCACCTCGCAAGGGGAAGGTCGGGAAATCCTGGCCATGCTGGCAGAGCTGCCGGATCTATGGGACGTCAACGTCTCCGGCTCGCTCGGCAATGATTCCCGCTCCGCCCGCTTCAGCGACGAGGGTTTCCAAGAGGAGCATGTCGGCTTCGTCAAGGGCCTCACCACCAAGCCGGTGGTGAGCGTCGGGCGGTTCACCTCGCCCGACAGCATGGTGAGCCAGATCCGGCGCGGCATCCAGGATTTCATCGGCGCCGCCCGTCCCTCCATCGCCGATCCCTTCCTGCCGAGGAAAATCGACGAAGGCCGCGAAGACGAGATCCGTGAATGCATCGGCTGCAACATCTGCCGCTCGGCCAACAACGAGGCCGTGCCGCTGCGCTGCACGCAAAACCCCACCATTGGCGAAGAATGGCGCCGCGGCTGGCATCCCGAGCGCATCGAGGCGGCCGCATCGTCCTCGCGCGTGCTGGTGGTGGGAAGCGGCCCGGCGGGCCTGGAATGCGCCCTCACCCTCGGGCGGCGCGGCCATCGGGTGATGCTGGCCGAGGCCGGGCGCAAGCTCGGCGGGCGCATCAATCGCGAATCCAGCCTGCCCGGGCTCGCCAGTTGGGTCCGCGTGCGCGACTATCGCCTGCATATGATCGGCAAGCTCCCGGCCATCGACCTCTTTCCCGAAAGTCGGTTGAGCGCCGAGGATATTCTGGCGCTCGAGGCCGACCATGTCGTGCTGGCTACCGGCAGCCGCTGGCGGCGCGACGGTATCGGGAGTCTTGGCGAGGAAGCGGTGGAACTCGGTGCCGGCGCGATACTCACGCCCGACGACGTCTTCGCCGGTGCCGAGATCAGTGGGCCGGTGCTGATCTATGATGACGAGCATTACGCCGTCGGCGGTGCGCTGGCCGAGAAATTGAGCAAGGAAGGTCACCAGGTGTATCTGGTGACACCGGCGGCCATGCTGTCGAGTTGGACAGTGATGACCGACGAACAATTCTTCATCCAGAAGCGTTTGTTGGAACTCGGCGTGAGGCCGCTGCTCAGTCAACGTCTCACTAGTGCTGCCAATGGCGTGGCGGAACTGGCTTGTGTCTATACCGGGCGGATCCGCAGGCACGAATTCGGCACGCTCATCCTGGTCACCGGGCGGGTGGCGGAGGATAGCCTTTATCGCGATCTCACGGCCATGACGGGGCAATGGCAAGCGGCCGGCATCCGTTCCGTTACCCGCGTCGGCGATTGCCTGGCACCCTCGTCGATCGCCGATGCGGTGCATGCCGGCCATCGCTGGGCTCGCGAGTTCGACAGGCCGGCGGCCGAGATCGCGCCGCGCCGGGAACGGCCGATACCGGCCTGATCTGTCCTGCACCTATCGCAAGGGACCTAGCGCGCTTTCCAGCAGGCCGAGACTGGCTTCCTCGGCCTCGGCCGGGGTTACCACCTTGTCGTCGAGACACCATTCCAGCCAGAGGCCATCGACCAAGGCGATGAAATTGCGGGCGAGCCCGGCGGCATCGACCTGCCGGCCGCGATGGGCGGCGATGGCGGTGATTTCGAGGGCCAACTCGCTGCGGTAAGCCTCGTAGAGGCGGCGATGGGCCTGGCGCAGCTTGTCATTGACCGCGATCTCGCCCCAGAGCGCCAGCCAGACCAGGAGATTGTCGCGTGTGAAGGAGCGAGGCTGGAAATTGGAGCGCACCAGCCCGAGCAGGACGGTCTCGGGCTGGCGCTGCGCCGGGTTTTCCCGCTGCCGGCGGGCCTGCGCGATATGCTCGCTGACGCTTTCGTAGAGCGAAGACTGGTAGACCTCGACCAGGAGATCGTCGAGGCTGCCGAAGTGGTGGTTGATCAGGCCGCGCGAGACCTGGGCTTCCTTGCAGATGCTGTCGATGGTAAAGGCGGCGATACCGCCCTTGGCCAGGGCGCGTATGGCCGCCTCGATCAGCTGACGCCGGCGGACTTCCGCGGTTTCGCGGTTGAACCGGGGGGGGCGCTTGGCTGGGCGGGGCGGTGCAGGCGAGGTTGAGGTCAAACCGGATCGCTTTCTCCCGGCACCGGCCTGACGCCCTCAATCCTTGGGCGGCGTGCCGATATCGAAGCTGAAATATGTCTTGGCGAGCTTGTCGAACTCACCGCTCTTGTAAACGGCAGTGATGCCCGCATCGAGCTTGGCCTTCAAGTCGATATCGCTCTTGCGCAGGCCGCCGGCGATACCCCCCTCGAAAATCGGGTCCTTGGGTATGTTCTTGACCTCGCAGCATTCGCCATCCCCACCCTTGAGAAAGTCGGCCAGCGCAATGCTGTCGGCCAGACCGAGATCGAGCCGGCCGGCGACGAGATCGGCATTGGCGGCATCCTGGGTCGAGTAGGTCTTCACGATAGCCTCGGGATAGGCGCGAGCGATATAATCGGCATAGATCGTGCTCGTCTGCACGCCAACGGTCTTGCCCTTCAGGCCGCCGGGCGAGAAGTCGAAGCTATCGCCCTTGGCGCCGACGAAATGGGCTGGGGTGGTATAATAGGGAATGGTGAAGGCGACCTGCCGGGAGCGTTCCGGCGTGATGCCCATCGAGGCCCAGATCACGTCGATCTTGTTTGAATTGAGCGCCGGGATGATGCCGTCCCAGGCGGTCTGCACGATCTCGCAATCGAGCTTGGCGGCCTTGCACACGGCCTTGGCGAGATCGACTTCGAAACCGGCCCATCGCCCTTCGGCATCCTTGGCCGCGAAAGGCGGATAGGGCTCGGCGGCAAGGCTGACGCGGATGGAAGCCGCCTCGGCCCCGGTCATGGCAATGAAGAACAGGGTGGCGGCGGCGATACAACGCGTCCCGATATGAAGAGGCATGGTGTCTTTCCGTTCTCTGGCTGCACAGGCACGGCCGCGAAAGATCGGATGATCGGCAAGGGCAGGTATAAACGTTTCCCGGTGCCGAGCATCCTCCGCCGCGGCTATTGCTCTTTCTTATTGAACAAACGTACAACAAGAGAAAGGAGGATGCAATGCTCGTGGCGGCCGGCATGAACGCGGCTGGCCAGGGGCCATCGCGCACCAGGAACGGGCGAGGTGTCGGCTGAGGCGATTTTGCTGTGAATTCACGGGAGGCCGCGCGGGACGGGACGGCTCATCCCTTTGTGGTCTGGCATAGAATGAGGAGGCTTGATCGGCCAGTGCGAGCGGGGTGTGAATGACTGAGGATCTGACCCTATGGCCGCCACGCGATCATCCGGCGCTCGTTCTGCTTTTTTATTTGGCTTTCAGCCTGCTGGGCATTGCCCTGGCCTCGCTCATGGCGGCGCTGGTTCACGTCGGTGTGGCAGCGCTGCAAGGGGGAAAGCTCTTCCCCTTGAATCTGCAAGAAGCCTTCCCGGTCGAGACCCCAGTCGCGACTCTGGCCGCGCTGACGGCGATGTTTGGCGTCATTCCCGCCTTGCTTGTCAGGGGAGCCGTCCAACTGATTGGATGGAGGTCGCCCTGGCTTTACATCGCCGCAGCCGCGGCTTTTGCTGTCGCCGCGTATTTCGAGACTATCCGCACCGCGCAGATTTTGTCAGAGGATCCCGATCTTGCCATGAATGCCACGGGTTTCGGCACGCTGGGTGCATCGTGCGGCCTGGTGTTCTGGCTGGTGGCGGTGCGGCTGCCGACCGGTCTTGCGAGGCGATGAGCCCGTCCAGACCGGCCGGCCATACCCTTAGACCCTCGTAGCCAGGGCCTCGAATAGCTGGAGATTGAGCTTGTCGGTCGCATCGTCCACCGGCTCGGGCTGCGAGGACAGCTTGACAACAACCACTTCGGTGGCCGGGTTCACATAAAGCCACTGGCCATGAATGCCGATGGCCAGGAAGGCGCCATTGGCATAGCCGGTCTGATACCATTTATTGCGGTAGCGGCCCTGGCCAAGCAGATGCACGAAGTCGCCCCGCTGCCAGGCCTCGCTGCTGCCGCCCCGGCAGGTGTCATCGACCCAGGCCTGCGAGACGATACGGGTGCCCTCCAAGCTGCCGCCTTGGCGCATCATTTCGCCGACACGGGCAAGATCCCGCGCGCTCATGCTTATGCCGCCCGCGGCGCGGGCCGTGCCCCCGGCATCGACCGTGACGGTGCCATCCTGGCGGGCGCCGAGTTTTTGCCACAAGCGGGAGGAGGCGTAATCGGCGTAGCGTTCGCCGCTGGCCCGTTCGACCACGATGCCGAGCAGATCGGAATTGGGCGAGCGGTAGCGGAAGGGGCCGCCATGCTCACCAACGCCCTTGGGCATGGAGGCGATGAAGCCGAGCAACGTTCCGGGATCCTGACCCGGCGCCGAGGGATTCCACAAGGTGGCACGCCGATAGCGAGCGAATTCGCCGGCGGGATCGAGATAGGCTTCCTCGAAAGAGAGGCTGACGCGCATGTCGAGCAGGTGGCGCACACTGGCATCGGCAAAGGCCGAGCCGGCGACTTCGGGCACATAGTCGACGATAGGAGCTTCGGGATCGAGCCGGCCTTCGTTCTCTGCGACACCGGCGAGGATCGCGGTCAGCGACTTGGAGATGGAAAAGACGATGTGCCGGCTCGCGCTGGTGAAGTGCGGGGCGTGGAAGTCAGCAACGAAGCGGCCTGCCTTCATCACCACCAGGGCGTCGGTGGACGTCTGCGCCAGGATGTCGGCGAGGGAACGGCTGTCGCCGTCGATCGTCAGGATTTCACGCAGCAGACCGGAGGGATCGGCGTCCGGCGTCTCGTGCCCGGCGGCTTCGGCGGCAATCCGCGCAGTCGGCACCAGTTCGGAGACGTTGCGGAAGGCCCAGACATTCCAGGGCGCCTGGCGCCAATTGCTGAGCTGTACGGCATCACGGCGAAAGCCGTAGGCGGTTTCGAAGGCTGAAAGAGGCATGATGATCGATAAAATGAGGCGGCTGGAGCGAAAGGAGGGAATGTCGAGGGCCCTCCCCCTTTGTAAGAGGGAGAGGGCTTGATGCGTCGAAATGCGGCCCTTACTTCTGCAGCTCGGTCCAGATCTTGCTGTAGAGCTCGGTCACCTCGGGCGGGCAGGCATGCGAGAACTCGGCGGTCTTCATGACCTCTTCCGGCACATTGACCTCCGGTGCGTCCTTCATGTCAGCAGGCATGAACTTCTCCGAACCGGCGATGCCGTTGGCATAGCGATGGAAGGCCGAGTTCAAGGCGGCGTTTTCAGGATCCATCATGAAGTTCATGAACAGCTTGGCGTTCTCGACATTCTTGGCTTCCTTCAGCACGACGATGTTGTCGCTCCAGAGCTGCACGCCCTCTTTGGGATAGCCGTAATGGATCTGCGGGTGGCCCAGGCGCTGGCGCAAGGCCGAGCCGTTCCAATCGCTGGAAGCCTTGAAGTCGCCGGCACCCATCTTCTCGATTGTGTTGTATTCCATGGCGATCCAGTTCGGCTTGGCCTTGACCAGGGTGTCGCGCACCTTCTTGAGCAGCGCCTTGTCGCCGTCGCACATCTTGCCGCCATTGTAGCGAAGGGCGGCGTGGATGACGTCGTTCATCTCGGGCACGACATTGGTCTTGCCCTTCAGCTCGGCCGGCGTGTCGAAAATGATGCCCCAGGTGTTGATGTCACCCTTGTAGACGTCGGTATTGACCACGACACCGACCGTGCCCCAGGCCCATGGCACCGAATATTTGCGGCCGGGATCGAAGGGCGGGTCGGCCCACTGCTTGGCGACGTTCTTGAAGTTCTCCATCTTGGAGGGATCGACCTCCTGCACGAGGCCTTCAGAGATCCAGATCGGGATGAAGTTCTGCGAGGGCATAGCGATGTCGTAGCCCGTGCCGCCCTGGCGCACCTTGGCGAGTGCCGTGTCGTTGGAGTCGTAGTCGGTGATGGTGACCTTGACGTTGTATTTCTGCTCGAACTTCTTGATCATCTCAGGGCTGGTGTAGTTGCCCCAGTTGAAGATGTTGAGCGCGCCCTCCGCGCTGGCGAGGCTCGTGGATGCGAGCAGCGCCAACGCGGCGGCCGTGGCCGTGGATTTCCAGTTCATCTCTGTCTCCCGTTACAAAGCCGGGGCACCGGCTTGAGCTCTATTGCCCCCAACCTGAGTGGCGATGTGGCGGCCGGGCGAAGATGCGAGCTTCGCTCCGCCCGGCGCATCAGTCTTTCTTCCTGCTGATGAAGAAGAAAATCGTGACGATGACGACGGACAGCAGCAGGAAGACCGTCGACAGCGCATTGACTTCGGGTGTGACACCGCGGCGCAGCTGGCCGAGCATGTAGGTCGGCAGCGTATCCTGGCCACCGGATTTGACGAATTCGGTGATCACCACGTCGTCGAGTGAGGTGACGAAGGCCAGCATCAGGCCGGCGAGGATGCCAGGCCAGAGCAGCGGCAGCGTCACGCGCCGGAAGGTTCGCCATGGCGTGGCATAGAGATCGGCGGCCGCGCGCTCCAAAGTCAGGTCCATGCCCTCCAGACGTGCCCGGATCGGCAGATAGGCGAAGGGCACGCAGAAGGCGGTATGGGCGGCGATCAGATAAGCCAGGCCATCATAGCCGGTGACGATCTTGATGCGAGAGAAGAAGATCAGCAGCGCCACCCCGGTGACGATTTCCGGCACCATCAATGGCTGGTTGATGGCCGAATAGGTGAAGGTGAGGCCTCGATAGGCTTCGGTGCGCGTGGTCGCCAGGGCCGCCATGGTGGCGCAGATGGTGGAGAGCACCGCGGCGACGGTGGCGATCTGGAAGGAGCGCAGCGTGGCGTCGACCACCTGGTCGTTGTTCCAGGCCGCCGTGAACCATTTCAGCGAAAAGCCACCCCAGGTGGAGACCGATGTCGCTTCGTTGAAGGCATAAACAACCATCACCACGATCGGCAGATAGAGCAGCACGAAGCAGAGGAGCGCGATGGTGGTGAAGCCGGGCTGGCGGCGGATGGAGAAGGGCTCAGCCATGTTTCACTCCCGAACCGCCGGTGTTGCGCACATAGACCAGCAGCGCCACCATCACGATCGCCATCACCGTGATGGAGAGCGAGGCACCCAGCGGCCAGTTGCGGCCCTGGCCGAATTGCAGCTCGATAAGGTTGGACAGCATCATGTTCTTGCCGCCGCCGAGCAGGTTCGGCGTGACATAGGCGCCGAGCGCCGGGATGAACACCAGGATGGAGCCGGCGACGATGCCGGGCTTGGTCAACGGCACGATGATGCGGCGGAGTACCTGGAAGCGGCTGGCATAGAGGTCATAGCCCGCTTCGACCAGACGGAAGTCGAACTTTTCCATGCTGGCATAGATCGGCAGCACCATCAGCGGCAGATAGACATAGGCCATGCCCGCCAGGATGGCGGTATCGGTATAGAGGATCTGCAACGGCGCCGAGATCACGCCAAGCTTGATCAGCATCGTGTTGAACAGGCCCTCGTTCCGGATGATCTGCAGCACGGCGAAGGTGCGGATCAGAAGATTGGTCCAGAACGGAATGGTGATCAGGAACAGCCAGAGGTCACGCCGGTTGGCCGGTCGCGTCGAGATGAAATAGGCGGTTGGAAAGCCGAACGCCAAGGTGACCACCGTGGTCATCAGCGCCAGCTTCACCGAGCGCCAGAAGATGGTGAGGTGGGCGCTGGCCAGCGACAGCGTGTCGTCGAACATGTCGCGTTCGAAGAACACCGAGGTCCACGCCTCCGTGGAGAAGTTCCATTTCACGTCGCCATAGGGACCGGGCTCCAGGAAGGAATAGATCAGCACGATCAGGAGCGGGCCGGTGGCCGCGAGCAGGATCACCAGCAAGGCGGGGGTGGAGAGCAGCCAGCGATTGCGGATTTCGCTCCGCCGGGCTTTGGATGCGATTTCGGCGGCCTCTGCCATCAGTCCCTCAACACCCGGGCTGTGCCTTCGGCGAAGACCACGCCGGCGCGTTGGCCCGGCTGGAAGCTCTCGCTGGAGCCGGTGAAAGTGTCGCCGCCTGCGGCCTGAGCGCTTGTATTCTGCCGGCGCACGGTGAAGCGGGGCCCGTGATCGAGACGCAGGTGAAAATGCGTATCGGTGCCGAGATAGACGACATTCTCGACCGTACCGGCCAGGAGAGCGTCTTCGCCGGTGGTGAGCTGCGCATGTTCGGGACGCACCACCAGCCAGGTCTTGTCGGCGGGCTGATGCCCGTCGCTGAGGCCGGCCTTGATCTCGCGCCCCGAAGGCAGCTTGACGCGCGCCTGGGCGCCGTCGCGGCCCAGAAAATCGGTTTCGATGAAATTGGTCTCGCCGATGAACTCGGCGACGAAGCGCTCGGCCGGCGTGTCGTAGATGTCGCGCGGGGCGCCCACCTGCAGGATCCGCCCTGCGGACATCACTGCGATACGGTCCGACATGGCCAGGGCTTCCTCCTGGTCATGCGTGACGAAGATGAAGGTGATGCCGGTCTCGTGCTGCAGGCGCTTGAGCTCGAGCTGCATCTCCTTGCGCAGCTTGTAGTCGAGTGCCGACAGGGGCTCGTCGAGCAACAGCACCTTGGGTTGGGGCGCCAAAGCGCGCGCGAGGGCGACACGCTGCTGCTGGCCGCCGGAGATCTGGCTGGTCTTGCGATCGGCCAGGTGCTCCATGCGCACCAGGCGCAGCATCTGCGCAACGCGTGCCCCGATTTCGGCCTTGGGCTTGCCCAGCATCTCCAGGCCGAAGCCGATATTCTCGGCCACCGACATGTGCGGGAAGAGGGCATAGCTCTGGAACACGGTGTTGACCGGCCGCTTGAAGGGCGGCAGGCTGGCAATGTCTTCGCCATAGAGCAGGATCTGCCCGGAGGTGGGGAAATCGAACCCTGCGATCAGGCGCAACAGCGTGGTCTTGCCGCAGCCGGATGGTCCGAGCAGGGTAAAGAACTCATTCTGGCGAATGGATACGCTCACCGTATCCAGAGCGACGAAGGCACTGTCGCCAGCGCCGAAAACCTTCCGCACATCGCGAACTTCGATTGAATTGACAACCGTTCCGTCCGGCACGCACAACCCCTCATCTGCCTTGGCTCGCGGCCAGGCTCGTCTCGGTTCATTTTTCTTGGCTTTCGATAATGTGATCACAATATCAGCTGGTTTGCAACGGGCCGGTGTGCAGGATTTTCAGGCAACCCCTGCGGCTGAAAGCAGCGATCATGCGGCATTTTTGGCCGCTACCCTACGCAAAAGCCGGATGGGCTGCTAAGGCAAGGCAGAAAAACGGGATTTTCAGACCAATGAAAAAAGTTGACGGTCGGGCTCAGGATCAAGCTGCCGGAGTATCAGCGCGCTTTGTACTGGCCTCCAAATCCGCCATTCGCGGCGAGATGCTGAGGGCGGCCGGGCTTGCGATCGAGACGATCCCGGCAGCGATCGACGAGCGTGGCTTCGAACGCCGATGGCAGGCGGACAACCTGGCTCCCGACCGGGTTGCCGAGGCACTCGCCCGTGAAAAGGCTCTGGCCGTTTCGCGCACCGAGCCGGGTGCCGTGGTGATTGGCGCCGATCAGACCATGGCTTTGGGCGAGCAGCGCTTTTCCAAGGTGGCCACGCTGGCGGAGGCCCGCGACAAGCTTCTTGTTTTGCGCGGGCGGTGCCACGAACTCCATTCCGCCTATGCCCTGGCGAGGGATGGAGAGGTTCTGGCGAGCGGCGTTGCCAGCGCCCGCCTCACCATGCGCAATTTCTCAGATGCCTTTCTCGACGATTATCTTGCCCGAGCGGGAGAGTCGATCCTGGGCAGCGTCGGCTGCTATCAGCTCGAAGGGCTGGGCGTGACCCTGTTCGAGGCCATCGAGGGTGATTATTTCACCATTCTCGGTCTCCCCCTGCTGCCCCTGCTTGCCACGTTGCGCGAGCATGGTCTTGCGACTGCCTGAGCCTTTACAGGACACGCCATGAAACGCGCCTTCGTCGTCGGCTATCCCATCTCCCATTCACGTTCGCCGCTGATCCACGGTTTCTGGCTGAAGGAGCTGGGCATTCAGGGCAGTTACGAACGCATCGCGGTCGAGCCGGCCGCCTTCCAAGCCTTTGCCACCACGCTGGCCGATCGGGGCTTTACCGGCGGAAACGTCACCGTGCCGCACAAGGAAGCGGCCTTCCGCCTTGCCAGCGTGGACGATCCTGTCGCGCGCGAGCTCGAGGCCGTCAACACGCTCTGGTTTGAAGACGGCGTGCTCAAGGGCATGAATACCGATGTCGCCGGCTTCCTTGCCAATCTCGACCAGGAGGCCCCAGGCTGGAGCGATAATCTGAGGCGGGCAGTCGTGCTCGGTGCCGGCGGCGCGTCCCGGGCCATTCTCTACGGCCTCATCCAGCGTGGCGCCGCTGAGATCCTGCTGATCAACCGCACGCTGGAACGCGCCGAAGCTCTTGCTCGCCATTTCGGCTCGAAGGTGAAGGCGCTGGCCTGGGACCAGGCCGAAACCGCTCTCGAAGGGGCCGATCTCCTGGTCAATACCACCTCGCTCGGCATGAAGGGCCAGCCGCCGCTCGATCTCGACCTCTCGCACCTGCCGAAATCGGCGTTGGTGACCGACATCGTCTATGTGCCGCTGGAGACGCCGCTGCTCGCTGCGGCCCGGCGGTTCGGCCTTGCCACGGTGGATGGGCTCGGCATGCTCCTGCATCAGGCTGTTCCCGGCTTCGAGCACTGGTTCGGCGCCAGGCCCGAGGTGACGCCGCAATTGCGGGCGCTGGTGCTGGCGGATATCGAGGCGCAAGCAGGTTGAACTCGATCGCATCCATGCATTCGATCGAGTTCAATCCGCAAGATATGAAACGTTTGCAGAATACGCGCGCTTGCCCACGAATGGGGATGCGCGTGTATTCTGCCGGGGGATGGGATTTTTCGGGTGATCCCTGCCTGGCGACAGGCTTCAATGTGATCACGATGCGCGGACATTCGTGTCCGTATCCAAAGCGTTTTACGATGAGAACGTCTATTTCTAATCGCAGAAGAGCTCTAGCCAATCCGTTGGATTGGCCTGGAAACAAAGAGTTGGAGCGAACAAGCGTTCAGTCATGAATGCGTTTTGCTCTAGGAGGCGATGATGACCTTCGTTCTTGGCCTGACCGGCTCGATCGGCATGGGCAAGTCGGCAACGGCGGCGATGTTCCGGGCGCGCGGCATTCCCGTGCACGATGCCGATGCCACCGTCCATCGTCTTTATGCCGGACCGGCGGTGGCCGCCGTGGAGGCCGCCTTTCCCGGCGTGACCGTGAAGGGCGTAATCGATCGCGCCAAGCTCGGGCGGCAGGTATTCGGCAATGCCGAGGCGATGCGGACCCTTGAGGCGATCGTGCATCCTCTCGTGCATGCCGCCGAACAGAATTTCCTGGCGTCGGCTCGTGACAAGGGGGCGAACCTTGCCGTGCTCGATATCCCCCTGCTCTATGAAACCGGCGGCGAGCGGCGCTGCCGGGCGGTCGCGGTGGTCTCGGCTCCTGCCCGCATCCAGCGCGAGCGCGTAATGGCGCGTCCCGGCATGGACGAGGAACGCTTCGCCATCATTCTGGCTCGGCAGGTGCCGGACGTGGAAAAGCGCCGCCGCGCCCATTTCATCATCGATTCAAGCAGGGGTCTCGACTTTGCCCAGAATCAGGTGGATGCCATAATCACAGCCCTGTCCTCCACCGCTTGAGTCGGAAGCCTTTCATGCGCGAGATCATCCTCGATACTGAAACCACCGGCCTTGATCCCAATGAAGGGCATCGGCTGGTCGAGATCGGCTGTGTGGAGATGCTCGACCGCAATCCCACCGGCGCCACCTGGCACAAATATTTCAACCCCGAGCGCGACATGCCGGTGGAGGCCTTCAACGTGCATGGGCTTTCCGCCGAGTTCCTGTCCGACAAGCCGCTCTTCGCCGAGCTCGCCCAGGAATTCGTCGATTTCATTGGTGACGCCCATCTCGTCATCCACAATGCCGGCTTCGACATGCGATTCCTCAATGCGGAGCTGAAGCGCGTCAACAAGGCTGTCTTGCAGTTGGACCGGGTGGTCGACACCCTGGCCATGGCCCGGCGCAAGCACCCCGGCGCGCGCGCTTCGCTCGATGAACTGTGTCAGCGCTACGGCATCGACAATTCCAAGCGCGTCAAGCATGGCGCCTTGCTCGACGCCGAGATCCTGGCCGAGGTCTATATCGAGCTGACCGGTGGACGCCAGACGGCGCTCAGCCTTGCTTCGGCCTCCGCCGCCATCGTCGCCCGCGCCGGCGGCGGCGCGGTCAGGCCCCGCCCCAAAGGATTGCCATCGCGCATCAGACCCGAGGAACTGGCCGCCCACGAGGCCTTCATTGCTGGCCTGGGCGAGAATGCCTTGTGGAAGAAATATGCACCGTGACGGGGCTGGTGGGTTAACGGTCTGAAGATCGGCCCTCTGCTCGCCTCATGCTGCGCGCAGGCGCCTGAAAAGACGTCCGTCGATCGCCACCAAAGCCAGGCCGATCAAGGCCATCCCGGCAAAATGCTTCAGTTCGAGCCTTTCTCCGAGAACGAGTGCGCCGAGCAGGATGGCGCTGATCGGGATGAGAAAGGTCACCAGGGCCAGATTGGTGGCGCCTGCCGTGGTCAGGATGCGGAAATAGAGGACATAGGCGAGCGCCGTGGACAAGGCGGCCAGGGCGAGGATTGCCGCCCAGACCGTCAGACCCGGCATGGCCAGCGTCCAGGGCTGGTCGACGAGGATCGCAACCGGCACCAGTATCAGGGTAGAAGCCGTGACCTGCCCGGTGGCGGTGACCATCGGCGCGACGCCGAGGGCTTTGAAGCGGCGGCCGAAAATAGCGGCGAGCGCGTAGGAGATGGCAGCGCCGAGCACGGCACATTGCGCGGCAAACTGCGCGCCCAGGTCCGCAAGGGCCTGGGGGCCAACCATCAGGGCCACGCCCGACAGTCCGATCATCACGCCGGCGAGGCGATTGCCGGTCATGCGTTCTTCCGCCGTCAGGAAATGGGCGGCGATTACCGTCCATAGGGGCGTCGTGGCATTGAGGATGGCGGCAAGGCCGGAGGCGATCTCGGTCTGGCCCCAGACGATCAGGCAGAAGGGCGTGACGTTGTTGAGCAGGCCCATGCCGAAAAAGGCGGCCCAAAGGCGAGGTTCACGCGGCAGGGATTGGCCGTGGAACGACAGGACGGCCAGCAGGATGAGTGCGGCGAGGCCGACGCGCAGCAGGACAATGGTGAACGGCGGTAGGGCCTTGATCGCGATGCCGGTGAAGAAGAAGGACCCGCCCCATAGCAGGGAGAGAGTGAGCAACAGGCCCCATTCGACGGGCCCCATCGGGTTATTGGGAGTGGCAGGTCTCGTCATGGTGCAGATCCGAGAAGCGGGCTTTCTCAAGATCTGCAGCACCGGCCGGGCCGATGCCACCCGCTTCCTGCGATTTCATGCCGGGTTGCAAAAAGACCAAGCCATCGAAGACACGTTTCCCCGGGAAGAGCCGGTCCTGGTGAGAAGCTTCAGCGGGGTTCGACCTGCAGGGAACGGCCACGCCAAGTGTAGCTCGCCCTGTCCACCAAACAATAGAGACCGTGGAGCGTTACCGGGCGTCTTGGTTCCGTCTTGGGCAAGACGGTTAATTCCGCCCTGGCGCAGTCCGCTTCGGCGGGCACCGCTGTGGCGGTGACGTCTGGCAGCTGCGGATAGGGTTCGCTGTAGCGATATTGCCGGGCCGCTGGCTCGGTGCCCAGCACCGACAGTAGCGTGCTCAACACGGCGGAACTGCCGGTTTCGGAAATACCGGCCTCGCCGAGCGCCTTCATCAGGGCGTTCCGGCTCTCCCGTTCCAATTGAGGGGAGGCCGGCAGCACCGCCCTTCCGTCCGTCGGGGCGAGCAACAGGACGAGTATGACGGCGAAACCTGCGCGAAAGTGCCACCGCTGTCGTTCGGAGGCGCGTCTTGCAAGGGTTCCACGCATGCCAAGCCAACTCCGTGATGGGGTATGAGAGGGAAGAATCGCTTCTATGTCCACCCTTGCGGTGAACCGGTGTCGGCTTTCATTCATCGCAGCGTGCCGGCGCCGATGAGCGTCATGGCGACGTGTCAGTATGTTCGAAGGTATCAGTCGCCAATGGCGAACAGGGCGTAGCCCGAACCCTCGCGACCATCGCGCCGGACTGCAAGGCGGCGGCCATCGGCGGACCAGGCCGCTTCCGTGGCAAGCCTGGGGACGGCAGCGTTGATGAGGCGCTGGCCGGTCCTCATGTCCCAGACCTGTAGAATACCGTCTGCCTCGACCGGACGCAGGATCAGTGACAATCTGCGTCCATCCGGCGACAGCAGCAGCCAGTTGGTCGAAATCTGCTGCTTGGCAATGCCGAGATCGTGGCTCGATCTGCGGCCATCGGCCTGCACGATCTCGATCACGCCCTGGTTGGCGCGGACCACCGCCGTGGTGCCGTCGGGCATATTCACCGGCATGTCGCTGGAGCCGAGCGCCTTGTTCCAGTTCACCTGGCCCCGATCGATCTTTTCTCCCCCGATCGTCCAGGCTCTGGTGAAAAGCCGAAACCGCTGATTGTCCGGGTCGAACTGGCCGAAACCGGAACGGCTCGTCGGGATGTCGTCCATCGGCTTCTCCCACCCGGGATCGCCACTGGTCAGGGGCATGAGCCTGAGGGTCGCCGCCACCTGTTCCGTGGCGGCCGCTTTGCCTGGCTGCGGCACGGCCATCACGGCATGGCGACCATTCCAGGAGAGCAGGATGGCGCCGTTGAGGCGGCCCTCCTCGAAGTCGCCCAGCGGGGTACGGCGCAGAATCATGCCTGATTCGGCCGACACTTCCAGCAATGTATAGCGTTGGGGAATGACGCCGGCAGCGGTAGCCGGCTGGGTTTCGGTCATCGCCAAGGCCAGGCGATCGCTTTCGCCTTCGAACGCCATGGCCGGATTGTTGAGGCTTCTGCCGTCGAACAGATTCGAAAATTCATAGGCGGCGATGCAGCCGCTGCGGCGGAGCCAGACGTCGAGGAGGCCGCAACTGCGCAGTTGCTGGCCGACGAGATAAATGCTGCCACCGGCAAGCATGGCCGCGGCAAGGCATCCGACGATCAGCCGCCGCATTCCCAAGCCAATTCCTCCTGCCTCCGGTCCTTGCGTCTGCGGAGTGCGGCCGGATGATCGACATCCGATCCTGAAGCAAAGCGCGCTCATGACTGAACGCTTGCCTGCTCCAGCTCATTGTTTCCAAGCCAATCCGTCGGATTGGCTAGAGCGTCTTTGCGATTTGAAGGGACTCATTCAAATCACAACGCACTTTAGCGCGGCTTCGGGAATGGCACTTGTTTCACAACATACCGGCGGCGCGTCGAAATCGCGCCGCCGGCCCTGTCCAGGAGAGTTTCGCAGTCCGGCGATCGTCAGGCCTGACCGACGGTCGGCTGGCTCTGGGCGAGGCGGTTGCGGTAGAGCGCTACGAAATCGATCGGGTCGATCATCAAGGGCGGGAAGCCGCCATTGCGCGTGCAATCGGCGATGATCTGGCGGGCGAAGGGGAAGAGCAGGCGCGGGCCTTCGATCATCACCATGGCGTGGACATTGTCTTCGGGAATGCCGGCGAGACGGATCACCGCGCCGTAGAGCAGCTCGAACTTGAACAGAGTGTTGGCGCCCTCGCCGGCGCCGCCCTCGATCGAAAGCTCCACTTCATAGTCCGGGCCGCCGAGCGGCTTGCCGTTGACGTTGACGGTGAGCTGGATCTGCGGCGAGTTCTGCAAATTGCCGAGCGAGCGCGGTGCGTTCGGGTTCTCGAAGGAGAGGTCCTTGATGTATTGCGCCAGCACGTTGAGGGCGGGCTGGACTTCCTGCGCCTCTTCGGGGCCGTTCTGCTGTTCGTTCGCCATTTCGAGTTCCTTGTGGGTGTGCAGCCCTTGGGCCGAAGAAAAAACCGCTCCAGAGCGCCCCATGGTTCGGCAAGGCCGCCCAACCTGGCAGTGACGCATCAGAACAAAGGGCTAAAGCAAGGCTCGCTCCGGCTTGGACGCGCCATACTCTAGGAAAGGTAAACCAGTAACCGGCCGATCATGGCAGGCCACCGAGCCAGCGCGCGGGTACCACGCCGGAGCCGTGGCGACAAGGGGAGGTTGAACTTCCGTACCGGCAAGATCTCGCTGCCCCACTCCCATCTTAAGCCTATGAATTGCGCATGGCGTCGTCGATCTCGGCCTTGGTCGGAATGCTGGATTGGGCACCGGGTCGCGTGCAGGCCAGTGAACCGCTGGCGGCACCGCGAGCCAGGGCAACCTCCAGGCCAAGCCCCTGATCGAGAGCCGCGGCATAGGCGCCGGTGAAGCTGTCTCCGGCGGCGGTGGTGTCAACCGGCGTCACCTTGAGAGCCGGTGCCGCGTAGCGGGCGCCATTGCTCCAGCCGACCACGCCTTCGGCGCCCAGCGTGACGATGCCGGCGCAGCCGAAGCGTTCATTGATCAACCGGGCGGCTTCGATCGGGTCGGCGGTTTCAATGCCGGCGGCCCTGGCGACCACCAGAGCCTCATGCTCATTGACGACGAGATCGTCGACCAGCCGCAGCATTTCTTCGGGGAGCGGGCCGGCTGGCGCCACGTTGAAGACGACACGGGCGCCGCGCGATTTGGCGTGCTTGATCGCGGCAAAATTCTCGGAGTCGCGGATCTCGCGCTGCAGCAGCACGATGTCACCCTTGGCAAGGTCGAAGGTCTCCAGCTGCTGGGCGCGCGTGGCCTGGTTCGCGCCGGAGGCGACGACGATGGCGTTCTCGGCCTTCTCGTCCACCGTGATCAGGGCGACGCAGGTCGGCTTGTCGACCGGCAGCACCGGCGCGACATCGACGCCCGCTTCCCGCATTACCGAAAGGGCGAGATCGGCAAAGCCGTCATTGCCACGCGAACCGATGATGGCGGTCTTGGAGCCGGCGCGCGCCGCCGACACCGCCTGATTGGCACCCTTGCCGCCAGGTACCATGAAATAGCCTTCGCACAGCACGGTTTCGCCAGGGTGGGGGATATGGCTGACATTGGTGACCAGGTCCACGCCAAGCGAACCGAACACGACGATCATAGGGCGGTTTCCTCGATTGTTGGAGTGCAGACTTCCAGTCCGCATCTGTTGGCAACAATATCGTCTCTAAGAGCGGACTGGAAGTCCGCGCTCCGAAAGGTTCAGGCCGTGCGCTCGCCCTGGAGGGCCCGGATGGCGGCGGTGAGGCCAGCCGCACGCTCGCCGACCTCGGCGGCGCTGCGACCGACCGCATAGAGGTCCGAACCCACGCCGAAGCCGTCGACGCCGACGGCAAGATAGGGCGGAATGGTCTGTGGCGAGACGCCGCCGACCACCAGCATCTTGGTGTTGCGGGGCAGCACGGCGCGCATGGCCTTGACGGCGGCCGGCGATGCCATCTCGGCTGGGAACAGCTTCAGCGCATCGGCTCCGGCCTCCAGCGCGGCGAAGGCTTCGGTCGGGGTGAAAAAACCCGGCAGGGACAGGAGACCGCGCGCCTTGCTGGCCCGGATCACCTCGACATTGGTGTTGGGCGAGACGATCACCGTGCCGCCCGCCTCGGCGACGCCGGCAACATCCTTAACGGTGAGCACGGTACCGGCACCCACCAAGGCGCGTCCGGCGAGGCTACGGGCGAGAAGGCCGATGGAGGTGAGGGGGGCGGGCGAGTTGAGCGGTACTTCCAGGATGCGGATGCCGGCCGCGACGATCGCCTCGGCGATGGCTTCCACCTCATCCGGCTTGACCCCACGCAGGATGGCGACCAGCGGCATCTCGGCCAGGGCGGAGGCGAGGGTGAGGCTCATGGTTTTATCCTTGTTGTTGATTGGGGCCTGATGTCACCGGGCCGTGGCAAGGGCGGAAAGACCATCGAGGAAAGCGCGTTCGGGCGCGATGATCTCGATGGCGTTGCCGCGAGCCCTCAGCGCCGCAACATAGCGCTTGGCCAGCACGCCGTCGGCGACCAGCGTGACGAGATGGTCCGCGCCATAGCGCTTGAAGGCGCCCTCGATCTCGGCATTGATCAAAAGGCCCGAGAGATAGGGTCCCACCTTCTCGCCGCTCATCTCCCCGGCAAGCACGCGGGTGCGGGCCTGGAACAGGCGGTTCAGCAGACCGCGTTCGTCGGTGGCGGCCTCCAGGCCGTCGTCGAAGCCGGTGAGGTCCTCGGGTTCTGCGGCGAGGCGGGCGAGCAGGCTGTGCTGGCGATAGAGGGCGTAGGTCTCGCCCGTCATGAAGGTGGCAAAGCCGGTGATGATGCCATCCTCCACCCGTGCCCATTTGGAATGGGTGCCTGGCAGGCAGACGAGGCCGTCGCGGACATCGGTGCCGAAGATCAGGGTTTCTTCGCCGCGCATCACGTCGGGACCCGTTTCATCGTGTGCGATGACACCGGGAATGATCGAAACCCGCTCGTCGATCCGCAGCATTGCTTCTGCCAGGCTCCTGGGGGAGGCGGGACAGGGCGCGTAGGCGGCCTCGGCCCAGCCATTGCGGGCGCCGACCATGCCGGCCATCAGCACCGGAGCGTCGGGGCTCGCCTTCATCCAGGCGCCGCAATGGCGCTCCAGCACGGCAGCGAAGCCGCCGGCCGGAACTGTCGACATGCCATCCTCAGCCGAGACGCGGTCGAGCACCTTGCCGGCGCTATCGAGTCGATAGGCGCGAAAACGGCTGGTGCCCCAATCCACGGCAATGAGTTCGGAAGTCATGCTGGTCCAATCAGGTTGATGTTGGGGTTGTCGCGTTTACATGCCCGCCCGCTCGCCGCCGCGCAAGCGCCATGGCGCGCATCAATCCTTCATCTGAAGCCTTCATCGATGTCGAAGATCGCGACACCTGATCCTCGACGATCCTCGATGGCTCAATACCAGCCACCATCCACGATGATCTGCTGGTTGGTCATGCCCGAGGATTGCTCGGACGCGAGGAAGAGCACCGCCTTGGCGATATCGTCGGGCACCAGCTTGCGCTTGAGCACCTGGTTGCGCGCGATCGCTTCCTCGCCCGCCTTGTCGACCCAGAGCGAGAGCTGGCGTTCCGTCATGATCCAGCCGGGAATGACGCAATTGACGCGGACATTGTCCTTGCCGAATTCACGGGCCAGCACGCGGGTCAGTCCGTAGGCGGCCGATTTGGCGGTGGCATAGGCGCTCAGATCCTCCGAGCCCATCAGCCAGGAGCCGGAACCGAGATTGACGATGGTGCCGCCGCCGGCGGCGATCATGTCGGGGATGGCTGCCTGGGCGGCGAAGAAGGCATGCTTGAGGTTGACGGCGATCCGGTCGTCGAAATAGTCGGGCGTCACCTCAAAGAATTTGTGGCGCTGGTCATGGGCGGCATTGTTGATCAGCACGGTGACCGGGCCGAGCGTGGCGCTGATATCGGCGATCGCGTCCTTCAGGGCTTCGATGTCGGTGATATCGGCCTTCTTGAACAGGACGGTGGCGCCGGCCCCACTGAGCTCGTCGGCCAGGGCTTGGGACGGCTTTTCCGCAATGTCAATGAAGCCGACCTTGGCCCCCTGCTCGGCGAACAGCCTGACGGTGGCGGCGCCGATGCCCTGCCCGCCGCCGGTGATGACGACGGTGCGGCCTTTCAGATCTGGATAAATGGCGTTCGCCATCCCTGGAACTCCCTGATGCTTTTCAATCTGAGCGTGGATTCGTCTTACATATTGCGCGGTTCGGGCGCGCCGTCCAGCGTGTGTCGTCGGTCATGCGCCGGGGACGCTGACAAAGACGTTCGGAACGGCTAAGTAAGGCAATAATGATTGATAGCAGCCTCAGCCCGCCTAGGGCGGGCGCCCCGTGCTTTAAAGGTATCCCATGAACTGGATCGCCAATGTCGTTCCGCCGCGCATCAAGGATTTCTTCTCGCGCCGCGACACGCCTGAGAATCTCTGGATCAAGGATCCCGAGACGGGGCAGATGGTCTTTCACAAGGACCTGGAACAGAACAACTACGTCATTCCCGCCTCGAATTATCACATGCGCATGACGGCGACACAGCGCCTCAAGCTGATGTTCGATGACGGCAAATGGGAAGACATCGCGCTTCCCGAGGTCGTGGCGGATCCGCTCAAGTTCAAGGACGAGAAGCGCTATGTCGACCGGCTGAAGGATGCCCGCACCAAGACAGGCATGACGGATGCGGTGAAGCTGGGCGCCGGTACGATCGACGGCCTGCCGACGGTGGTTGCCGTGCAGGATTTTGACTTCATGGGCGGTTCGCTCGGCATGGCGGCCGGCGAGGCGGTGGTCAAGGGCCTGCTCACGGCGGCCGACCGCGGCGTTCCCTTCGTGGTGTTCGCGTGCGGTGGCGGGATGCGCATGCAGGAAGGCATTCTGTCCCTGATGCAGATGGCGCGTACCACGGTTGCGATCCAGCGTTTCCGGGAAACCAGGAAGCCCTATATCGTGGTGCTGACCAACCCGACCACGGGCGGTATCACCGCTTCCTATGCCATGCTCGGCGACGTGCAATTGGCCGAGCCCGGCGCCCTGATCGGTTTTGCCGGCCCGCGCGTCATCGAGCAGACCATTCGCGAAAAGCTGCCTGAAGGTTTCCAGCGCTCCGAATATCTGCAGGAGCACGGCATGGTCGACATGGTCGTGCATCGCAACGAGATGAAGGCCACGGTCGCGCGCATCTGCCGCCTGCTGACCAAGACACCGCCCAAGGAGATCCCGGCGGAAGCGGCCTGACCTTCACGGGAGGCTAGGCCCTTCTTGAGGGCGCGATTTCGGATGCACGGGCATCTTGCCCGTTCTTGGAAGCACTGCGGTTGCAGGATCGGAAGTACGGGCAAGATGCCGTGCACCCGGGGCAGGTCGCCGGATTGACTCTCTCGCTCATGCCTGTTATTTCTGTTTTTACAGAAATAGGATAAATCATGCGCCTGCTCGACTACCCCGAAGCCAAGACCTTCGTGCTCCATTGGGGCGAGATGGGGACCTATTGGGGAGTCAACCGCTCGGTGGCGCAGGTGCATGCGCTGCTCTATTTGTCCGACAGGCCCGTCGATGCGGAAACCATCGTCGGGGAACTGGGCCTGGCGCGTTCCAACGTCTCGACCGCGCTCAAGGAATTGCAGGGCTACAACATCGTCCGGCGCGTCCATGTCGAGGGTGACAGGCGTGACCATTTCGTCGCCGAGACCGATCTTTGGGAAATGCTCATGCGCATTGCCATCGAACGCAAGCGGCGCGAGATCGACCCCACCATCCAGTTGCTCGGCGAGCTTTCCGAAAAGCTGCAGCGTGACGGCAATGCGCCGGCCCACATCCGCGAGCGCGTGACGCGCCTGCACGACTTCATGTCCACGTTGAGCGGCTGGTACGAGCAGGTCCGGGTGCTGCCCAAGCCCACCCTCGTCACCTTGATGAAGCTCGGTGGCAAGGTCGCGCGTTTCATTCCGGGAAGAAGCAAGGAATAGAGCGGCGAGATGCGAGGCCGTTTTCAACTTTCTCGCGTCATTTTATTTCTGAATATTCAGAAATAACGGATATAACGATAGGAAACGACATGACTGAGATTGCCTATGCCCTCTACCTCGTCATTGCCATCGGCATCACCATCTGGGTGGCGCGGACCCTGTCGCGCAGCGGCCTGGTCTTCCTGACCCAGTGCTTCGGCCAGAACGAGAGCCTGGCGCGTTCGACCAACCATCTGCTCATCGTCGGCTTCTATCTCGTCAATATCGGCTTCATCACCCTCTCTCTCAGTCTGGGCGAAGAGCCGACCACCGTCACCGGGGCCATACGTTTCCTGAGCGGCAAGGTGGGTCTGGCCGTGCTGGTGCTCGGCGCCATGCACTTCTTCAACATGGGTGCGATCGCCCAGTTCGGTCGCAAGGTGAATGGCTGGCTCGGCGACCTGCATCGGCCCGCGGCAACGCCGGTCGAGGAAGCCATGGTGTCGCCTTGACGAGGCCGTGATGCGTCCGCGTTCCGTAAACATGGCCAGTGTCGGCCTGGCGTCGATTGCCGCTGGGCCGGCCTTCTTGCTCGGTCTGGCTCTGACAGCCTCGGCGCAATACGCGGCCAAGCCCATACCCTTCGACGCGCGGACCCTGCCCGATTTCCTGACGGTGGCCGTGGGTCTTGCACCGACCGTGGGGCTCGCCTTCTGCATCGTCGGCACCATTATCGCCTTTCCTCTGGCAATGACCGGCGCCGTGCTGCTGGCTTGGTTGGGCGAGCGGAATGTCGGTGCGCGACTGCCGGCGTTCTGGGCGCTGATCGGCGCATTGTCTGCCGGCATTCCGATGCTGGTCTTCTCCGGCGGATGGATGGGCTGGTTCCTTCCCTTTGCCTTTACCGGGGCGGTGGTTGCTTCGATCTGTCGCCGGCGTATCGACTGGGAGGCATGACGCCGGGCAAGAAAGGGTCTGGCCCCGCGCCGGGGGAAAAGGTAAGGCTGACGGTGTGCCGTTTCCCTTCCGGTTCTGTCCGAGCCGGCTCAATTCGAGGCCCTATCGCCGCCATGACGCAGTCCGACGCCTATCTCTCCCGCTTCATGGCGCTGCATCCCAAGAAGATCGATCTTTCGCTCGACCGGATCGAGGTGCTGCTGGCCAAGCTCGGCCATCCCGAACGGCAGGTGCCCCCGGTGATCCACGTCGCCGGCACCAATGGCAAGGGCTCGACCATCGCCTTCATGCGCGCGGCGCTGGAAGCCGCCGGCTACGGCGTCCACGTCTATACCTCGCCCCATCTGGTGCATTTCCACGAGCGCATCCGGCTGGCTCAGCCCAAGGGGAGCGCTGGCGGTGGTGCTCTGGTGAGCGAGGACAAGCTCATCGAGGCTTTCGAAGCCTGCGAGCAGGCCAATGACGGCGCGCCAATCACCTTCTTCGAGATCACCACGGCGGCCGCCTTCAAACTGTTCGCCGAGAATCCGGCCGATGTCCTGCTGCTGGAAGTGGGGCTTGGCGGGCGCATGGACACCACCAATGTCATCGACAAG
Organism: Labrys sp. F242; assembly: GCF_057813875.1. Classification (NCBI taxonomy): domain Bacteria; kingdom Pseudomonadati; phylum Pseudomonadota; class Alphaproteobacteria; order Hyphomicrobiales; family Xanthobacteraceae; genus Labrys; species Labrys sp. F242. The sequence continues at coordinate 830,621 of NZ_JBVASG010000002.1, forward strand.
CCGCTGCTCAGCGTGATCACCTCGATCTCGCATGACCATGCCGATTTTCTCGGCACCGACATCGAGGGCATCGCCCGCGAGAAGGCCGGCATCCTCAAGCGCGGCGCCCCGGGGGTGATCTATCCGCAGATCGATGCGGTTCGCGCCGTGATCGAGGCCGTGGCGGCCCGGGTCGGTGCGCCGCTCGTCATCGGTGGGCAGGATTTCGACATGCATGAGGAGAATGGCCGCCTGGTCTATCAGGACGAGCGCGGCCTGCTCGACCTGTCCCTGCCCCGCCTTGCCGGGCGGCACCAGCATCGCAACGCCGGCCTTGCCATCGCCGCGCTGCGCAACCAGAGCCTGTTCACCGTCGAGGATGCTCATTTCGAGAAGGCGATGCAGGTGGTGGAATGGCCTGCCCGTCTGCAGCGCATCGCTCAGGGTATCATTCCGGCGCTGCTGCCGGCCGGCTCTGAAATCTGGCTTGACGGCAGCCACAATGTCGATGGCGGCCGCGTGCTCGCCGAGGCCCTCGCCGAGCTGGAGGAACGTCATCCCCGGCCGTTGGTGCTGGTGACCGGCATGCTCACCACCAAGGATTCCGACGGCTTTCTGCACAATTTCGCCGGCCTCGCCCGCGAGGTGCATACCGTGCCGATCGAACACAGCGCGGCTTCCCGATCGCCCGAGGCGGTGGCCGAAGCCGCGCGCCAGGCCGGGCTCGCTGCCCAGGCCCATGGCAGCCTCCAGTCCGCGCTCGAGGCGATCGCCAGCGAAGTCTTTCCGGTGGCGCCGCGCGTGGTGCTTACCGGCTCACTCTATCTCGCCGGCGAGATCCTTGCCTTCAACGGCACGGCGCCGAAATAGGCCGCGGAGACTGCTTCAGGCTTTTCCTGCGTTGGCGAGAATGATCTCGCGCCAGATGCGCGTCGGGGTCACCCAGGCGTCGGGTGCGTTGTACTTGCCCGAATAGATCACGGCAGCGATGCCGGCGTCCGGCATCAGCCATAGGCGCTGGCCGCCATTGCCGAAGCCGGCGAACCAGGGATGTTCGCCACCGGGCAATGCCGTGGTCGCTGCCTCGCCGATGAACCACAGCCGGCCATAGGCCAGCCCGTCACCCGTCGGTATGGCATGCTTCAACGAGGCCTCGATCCAGGCCTGCGATATGATTCGGTCGCCGTTCCAAAGGCCCTTGGCGAGCACCAGCTCGCCGATGCGCAGCAGGTCGGCGCCGCGCAGGCGCAGGCCCGAGGCCGCCGAGGCGACGCCGTCGTCACCGGTGATCCATTCGAAGCTGTCAATGCCGAGTGGGCCGAACAGCGTCTCCCTGGCGAATTCAGGCAGGGTCTTGCCGGTTCCGCGCCGAATCAGCTCACCGACCAGGGCGACGCTCCCGCCCGAATAGATCCAGCGCGTGCCAGGCTCCGCAACGACGGGCCGGTCAAGAATGAAGCGGTAGCGATCCGGCGCCATTTCCATGGCGATCTCGCTGTTCAGCGGATCGGTATAGGGCCGCTCCTCGTCCCATTCGAGGCCGAGCGTCATGGTGAGGGCATGCTCGATCCGCAGTCCTTGCCGATCAGGTGCGGCAAGGAGATCGGGATAGTCCGGAAAATGCGGCAGCAGGGGCGCGTCGGGTGGCGGCACGAGCTTGCGATCGAGGGCAATGCCATAGAGCAGGCCGACGATGCTCTTGGTGACCGAGCGCAGGTCATGCAGCGTCTCCGGCCCGAAACCGACCTCGCCGAGCGGTCGCCCCCAGCTTTCGTCCGTCCCGGTCAGATAATGTTCGAGGATGACGTGTCCGCCTTGGCTGGCGAGGACCACATGCAGGTCGCGCAGCAGGCCGGAGGCGATGCCCGCGGCGAGCTTGTCCTGCATCGACAATCCAAACTCTTTCGTCTTTGCCGGGCCCGCGGAGGCTGGGGCCTTGGCTGATCCTCCTTCAGGCGAGGTCATGGAACGGTGTCTCCTGCGGTCCGAAATGGATGATTTCCGACCCGTCCTTTCCGGGTCAGGCCGGCCTGATGATGCTGCGCAACGGGCTGCCCGCCGCGGCGATGCGCGCAATGCCTTCGGCTAGGTCCTCGACCATCACGGTCATGGTATGGCCGGTGGCGTGGATCATCGTCCTGTCGTCACGGACCATGGCGACATGGCCTTTCCAGAACAGGAGGTCACCCCGCCGCAATTGCGAAAGAGGTCCGGCGGGATCGAGCCTTTCGCCCGGCACCGCGCCTTCCTGCATGTCGCTGTCGCGCGGGCAGGCAAGGCCGCAGGCATGGCGCGCCGTCTGCACCAGGGCCGAACAATCGAGGCCGAGGCTCGATTTGCCGCCCCACAGATAGGGCACGCCGAGGAAACGCTCGGCGACCGCGACCGTATCATCCTCCTTGAATTCGACGGGCCTGGCATGGGCGGCGAAAACGAAGCCCCAATCCTCGAGGCGAAGGAACTGCCCCTCGCTGGCAACCACGGCAAGCGCGGAGCCATGGCTCAGGGCCTGCATCACCGGCGCCTTGATGGACGGCACGGGATAGATGAAGCTGCGCAGCACGCTGATGCGGTGGGTGGCCGGGCGCGGGGCCGCCAGCGCATTGGCGGACAGCCAGCCGACATAGCCGTCCCGGCCGGCCTGGCCCCAGGCCCAGCCTTCCATCTCGTCATAGACGGTGAAGGTTTCGCCGAAGAGCAGTTCGGTATCGATGGAGGCCGAGAAATCCGGGTCGGGCCGCAGCGGCACCGCCGTCTCGATCACACGGCGCTCGCTGCCCACGACATAGCGCGGTGCCGCGACGATGCCGCGCAACGAAGCGGCGGCAAGGTCCGGCCGGGCCGGTGTGATACGACGATCATAGGCAGTCAAAGGGTTTCGTCCTTGAAATTGGCGGTGTCATCAATGAAGCAGGCAGCTAGGGGCTGCAAGCACTTCGCCGCGGCTCGCGCCTCCATTTACCGGTATCGTATCGCCCCTGCTGAAAATGGCTATCTGCTTGACGGAGCGATGCTCCAGGCCGCTCATCGTGGCAGATCCCGGCCGAGAGCAACCAGGATATCGCCGAGCTTCTCGACATAGAGCGCACCGTCCACCGTGCGCTGGATGATGACATTGCGCCGATCGAATTCATCGCGCCGGCGCGCCGTGAGCTTAAGCTTGGCCAGGCTGTCGAGGGCGCGGGTGATCACCGGCTTGGTGACATCGAGTTTGGCGGCAAGGCCGCGCACGGTATGCGGCGGGGCTTCCAGGTAGACGGTAAGCAGGATGGCAAGCTGCCGGCTCGACAAATCCGGCTGGGCGTCGCGCACGAGGTTCAGCATCACATCATGCCAGAGCCGCAACGCCTGCGCAGGCCGCATCTCCACCGCCATGGCTATCCTGCCTCCGAGCTGTCAGCATTCGAAAGACCAGGATAGAGGTGTAATCACGCAGATTGGGTTAATTCAGGGGTTGAATCCAAGAGGACTATCACTCCGGAATCATCGGCTTCTCGAGCCTAGCAAGGAGCACGCTTGGTATGTTCTGCGGCGGGCGTCAAAGCGGATGGCAAGGTCCTCTATCTCTGCACATCCAATTCAGATATATCGAAACTGATGGTTGATGAGAGCTCGTCTTCAAGAACGGTGAACTATTCCTGGCTTGCAATTTGGAATAAAGTCTGTGATTTGAGGATAGAGCGAAACTCAAGGTATACATGGCAAAAATTAAAAGTTATTAGCAATAATGTTGCAATATAACTTTTGTATATCTAAGCTTAGTGCCATTATTATGCAATAAAGGCTTGAAAGATGTCTGAGATATATGAGCAGGGAAGTCTCTCTTCTGAGAATTATGTTCGTTCAAGCGGAGAGATATATTACAGTTTTTTAAAGAAATTTCACGATTTTCTTAAGCCTAGAACCTATCTGGAGATTGGAACTGCAACTGGCGCCTCCCTTTCCAATTCTGCCTGCAATTCTATTGCAATTGATCCGATGTTTACCGTATCTCCTGAATCTGTAAATAATAAAAGACCGGTAACGATGTTATTTTCTATGCCAAGCGATCGTTTTTTTGCGGAATATAACCCGACATCATTGTTATCTGCAAAAATTGATATGGCTTTTCTGGATGGATTACACGAGGCGGAAACACTACTTCGAGATTTTTATAATACGGAACGGCATTGCAAAAAGAATTCGATTATATTTCTTCATGACATGTTGCCTTTCAATAACGAAATGACCGTTCGGGAATATCCAGGCGGCGCTGTCCCGTGGACGGGAGATGTTTGGAAAGTACTTCCAATTTTAAAGAAAAATAGACCAGATCTAGATATATATGTATTTGATGCAGCTCCAACAGGCCTTGTGGCAATTACAAATCTGGATCCAGAGTCGGAGGTTTTGTCGAGTGACTACTCTGATATTTGGAAAGAGTGGTCAAATATCTCTCTGGGCGAATACGGAGTAATTCGGTACTTCGATGAATGTAGTGTTATCTCCACTTCGATTGTCGATACTGCTTCAAAAATGAGAAGATTGTTTTGGTTGTAAAACACGCGATAGAGAGTTTATGCTTTGTTTTGAATTTGCAACCGTTCTATGGTCAGATTGGCTAACACTAAATTGCTTAGTTGCATTACAGGCTTTGTACTCAATCTTGTATAATCTGAACGTTTTCGATCAATTTTCTTAGGACAGCGGATGCATCACTTTCCATCTGCTACGTTTGTCCAGTAGCTGACATATCGGGATGGGTATGATGACAATGCTTGGATATCAGGTACCGAGCTTTTGGGCCGCGGTGCGGCGGCAACGGCAGGTACTCGCTGCAGTCCTATTGCGTACGATAAGAACGCGATTTTTCGCTCATGGTACGGGTTACCTGCTCGCGGTAGGATGGCCTGTTGCACACATCCTGCTGTTGATTGCGATATTTACCATCGGAGGGCGATCGGCTCCCTTCGGCGAAAGCGCCGTGTTGTTTATCGCTACCGGATCTGTGCCCTTTATGGTTTTCTCCTATCTGGCCCGTTTCATGATGGTGGATCTGGCGGCGAACAGGCCGTTGTTGGGATTGCCGGAAGTGAAGTTGCTGGATGTCCTAATTGCCAGCGCCGTGCTGGAGATCTTATCGGCTTTTGCCGTCGCGATAGTCATGATTGTTTTGGGGTGGTTTTTCGGAATTCCTATAGCCCCGCAGGATATGGCCGAGGCATTTGGCGCCATTTTGGCCGCGATCCTACTCGGATTGGGCATGGGCGTCCTAAACAGCGTTATCATGATGGTGTTTCAGATGTGGATGACGGGTTACGCACTATTGAATGTGGCCGTTTGGGCTTCGTCAGGCGTCATGTTCGTCCCGAGTGCGATACCCGATCCATTCCGAACTTGGCTATCCTATAATCCCGCTCTTCAGGTCGTTGAGTGGATGCGTGCTGCATATTACGAGGGGTATGGTGAGCATCTGCTGGATCGGACTTATACGATTGGCTTTGGAGTCGTGACACTAGCGCTTGGTCTCATATTGGAGCGCCTTTTGAGGGGACATGTTTTGTCCATGCGGTAAGCCTCGGTTACCGAAGGAGGCGCGTAGCGCGGTAGCCCGCTAAATATGGGGGTGATAGGAAACCCGATGTCGGGTGGCTAACCGCATAACGGGTATTATGGGAGATAACATTTGAGGTTCGAAATATAAAAAATTACTCTGATCATATATTTGTAGGTCAAGGGCACGCTTTGCCTCCTAATTCCTTGGGTAGTGACGTCATACCCTTCTTTAACATACACTTCCTGAGGGATGATTTAAGATGAGTGAGTTCGGTAAGTTAAATGTATTTCCAGTTGAAAACATCAGGAACTCCTTGGTGTTTAGAGAGGGGTTACCTAGTTATGAATTTTATCAGGAGGCTATTATAACGCCTCTGGTTAAGGGCGGAGCGTGGGGCGTATTCGACGCGCAGGGAAAATCCATAGATATCACAATCGACTATTGGTTTAAAAACTATATGCCGTTTCAGAAAGCTGAGCTTTCTTGCTTGCTTGAAGAGGTAGAAGATAATTCTCAGTCCGGTTTCATTTATGGTGGCAAAATATTCCCTGAACCAGGAAGGAATTACGGTCACGTAATACTTGAGAGCTTATGTCGTCTTTGGCCTGTAGCAAAGCATGGGTTAAATGGAAGAAGAATTGTCTTTCAATCTGATTCTGCAAGTACCGATCAGTGGTATAATATTCCATATATTTCTGAAATAATGGACGCTCTCGGGATATCCCTGAATGATATTTATGAGTGCCGAAAACCAGAGCGCCTTCGTGATATTTGGATTCCTGGACCGTGTGTTCAGCTGAACCATGCTGTGACATTAGAGGCAGCGAGGCCTCTCTATAGAAAGATCGAGGAGTTTCTTGCCGAGCCCCAAACATTGAAGATTGATAAACCTGTTTATCTATCTAGAAGTAAAGTTGCGAAGCCATCCAATGGGATTGTCGGAGAACAGGAACTCGAGGTCGCATTACGTGCCTTGGGTTTTGATATAGTCCATCCGCAGGATCTTTCTTTTAGAGAACAGGTCTCAATTTTTAAGAAATATAAGGCCGTATGCGGATTTATTGGGTCTGCATTCCACACCTCGGCATTTGCACACAATTCCTCAAGGATGATTACAATAAATCATCAAGGAGAGTTTATTCATAACTATTTTCTTACGGATGCAATCGGTGGAAATAAGACAGAAATATATAAGGCTCCTGCCGATATGCTTCGAGTTTCGGAAAAGAAAATTTTAAATAGTGTTTTCTCTGACTATCTAATTTTAAATCCAAACGCACTCAGTGAAGAACTGGCCAAGTTGGTCTTTTCATAGCTCCATAGAGAGCCTGGCTCCAATCAGCTTTGTCCCATTGATATCAAGCTATCACCCTCGGCTCGATCGGCACCAGCCTGCTCAGCCCCAACAGTTCCTCCAGCACGGCGCCCGCGCTCAGCAGCGCCGCTTCGCCCCGCGGTCGGCCGATGAGTTGCACGCCGATGGGGCGGCCATCGGCCGTGAAACCGGCAGGCAAGGCGAGGGAGGGGCAGGAGGTCATGGTGACGACACTGGCGATCTTGAGCCAGTCGACATAGTTCTCGAACTTTGTGCCCTCCACCTCGCGCACCCAGCGCTGCTCGATTCCGAGCGGCGGCGTGCAGGCGGCCGGGGCGATCAGCACGTCATAGCGCAAGAAGAAGGCGGCGATGTCGTCATAGAGCTTGCTGCGGCGGAGCATGGCAGCACCGATCGCATCGGCGTCGAGGGCGCGGCCCTTCTCGATATTCCAGATCACGTCAGGCTTGAGCTCGCTGCGGCGCGTCTCGAGCAGTTCGCGCATGCCGGCGGCGTAGGAAAGCGCGCGCAGCGTCTGGAAGGCTTCGGGCACGCCGGCAAAATCGGGACAGGCTTCCTCGACGATACAGCCGGCTTCCTCCAGCTTCATTGCCGCGGCCTCGGCGATCGCCCGGGTCTCGCGGTTGACCGGGGTGACGCCGAGGTCGGGCGAGAAAGCCGCCCGTTTGGGCGGCTGGCGACGCCGGGCGCTCTCGCGAAAACCGATAGCCGGCGCCTCCAGCGATAGGGGATCCTCGATATGCCAGCCGGCCATGGCGTCGAGCATCAGCGCCGCATCCTCGACAGTGCGCGCCATCGGGCCGTTGACCGGCAGGGTTTCGAATTTGATGCCGTCCGGGCCACTGGCGACCCGGCCGGGCGAGGGGCGCAGGCCCACCACCGAGCAGAAGCTGGCGGGCGTGCGCAGCGAACCGCCGAGATCCGAGCCGGTCGCCAGCCAGACCTGGCCTGTGGCGAGCGCCACTGCCGCCCCGCCTGAGGAGCCACCAGCATTCAGGCTGACGTCCCAGGGATTGAGCGTGTCGCCGAATACGGCGTTGAACGTATTGGCGCCGGCGCCGAATTCAGGCGTGTTGCTCTTGCCGATGGTGATGCCGCCGCGGGTTTCCAGGCGCTCGACCATGATGTCCGAGCGCTCGGGCACATGATCCCTATAGATCTGCGAGCCATAGGTCGTGCGTACGCCGGCAACGTCGTTGAGGTCCTTGACGGCGAGCGGCAAGCCGCCGAGCCAGTGGGGGTCTTCGCTTGGCGCAGTCGCCATCAGGCGACGAGCCTGGTCGCGCGCGCGCTCGGGGCATAGGGTGACCATGGCATTGACCTTGCCATCCACCGCCTCGATGCGGGCGAGCGAGGCCTCGACCAGATCGAGCGGGCTGACCTCGCGCCGCCTGAGGCGCTCGACGACCTCGCAGGCGGTGAGGCGGATCAGTTCGTCATGGCTACTCATGGCGCAAATTCCCGGAAGGCTGGACTGGCTTTGGTTATGAGTGGGACCGGCTTCGCGGCCGGCTCCCGATATTCTGTCGATAGGCAGGCTTTGACCGGCCTGTCGTGTCAGCCGAAACGCGCCTTGAGATAGGCGTAGAGGGCGCGGGCGCCCATCACCTCGGCCCCCTCGGGCCGGCCGGGCTTGGCAGAGGGCGTCCAGGCGAAGATGTCGAGATGCACATAGGCGCCGGCCTTCTCGACGAAACGATTGAGGAAGAGGGCCGCGGTGATCGAGCCGGCAAAGCCGCCGCCGGGGGCGTTGTTGAGATCGGCGACCTTGGACTCCAGCATCGCGTCATAAGGCGGCCAGAGCGGCAGGCGCCAGAGCGGGTCGTTCTCTTGGGCGGCATGGGCCAGGAGATCTGTCGCCACCTTTTCGTTCCGCGTGAACAAAGGCGGCAGATCGGGGCCGAGCGCGACGCGGGCGGCGCCCGTCAGAGTCGCCATGTCGACGATCAGTTCGGGCGCTTCCTCGTCGGCGAGCGCGAGGGCATCGGCCAGCACCAGGCGGCCCTCGGCGTCGGTATTGCCGATCTCGACGCTCAGCCCCTTGCGCGAGGCCAGGATGTCGCTAGGCCGGAAGGCATCGCCGGAAATGGCGTTCTCGACGGCCGGGATCAGTACGCGCAGGCGCAGCTTGAGGCCGGCGGCCATGATCATGCTGGCGCAGGTGAGCACCGAGGCGGCCCCGCCCATGTCCTTCTTCATCAGGAGCATGCCGGCAGACGGCTTGATATCGAGGCCACCGGTATCGAAGATCACGCCCTTGCCGACCAGCGTCACCTTGGGATGGGAGGGATCGCCCCAGGTGAGGTCAACAAGCCGCGGCGCTCGCGCGGAGGCACGACCGACGGCATGGATCATCGGGAAATTCTCGGCGAGCAACTCCTCGCCGACAACGACCCGGAACGCCGCACCGTGCCGTTCGGCCAGGGCGCGTGCCGCCTCGGCCAGTTCCGCCGGACCGAGATCATTGGCCGGCGTGTTGACGAGGTCGCGCCCGAGCGCGACCGCCCGGGCCATCGACAGGATTTCATCGCGATCGATACCATCGGGTGCAACCAGGTGTACGGCCTTGATATCGTTGCGCTTGTAACGGCCGAAACGATAGAGACTCAGAACCCAGCCGAGCGCAGCGAGCCGATCGTCATGGCTGGCATTGGCGAAGCGATAGGTGCCCACGGGCAGCAAAGTGGCGAGTTTGCCGGGCAGGAAGCCATCGCGATGACGGGCCGATTCGCCTTCGAGGCCGAAGATCACCCCGGCGAGGCTGCCGTCAGGTCCCGGCAGAATCAGGTGGCGGCCGGCGCTCGCCTCAAAGTCATTGGCGGCGATCCAGTCCCGCTGCGCTTGCGGCAGGCGCTCCAGCACCGCGCCGGCGGTCTCCTTGGTGGCAAACCAGATGGGAACGGCCTGTTCGGCAGCGGCAAGCAGGGGCTCGGACATGGTGCAACTTTCAAGGTTCGGGGAAGATCTCGTCGATGCGCCCGCTCAAGCGGTAGGACAGCAGGCCGATCCATTCGCGCACGGCGAGATTGCATTGGCGCAGCCCGTCGCTCATCGCATAGAAGGGCCGCACGCCATCCTGCGGGCCCGCTGTGCGATAATTGACGGGATAGGCCATTACATCGAAGCCGGCCTTGCGAAACAAGGCCATCGAGCGCGGCATGTGGTAGCCGGAAGTGACCAGCAGATAGGTCTCGCCGGGCTTGGGCTTGAGGAGGTCGTAGGTGAAGACGGCATTTTCATAGGTGTCGCGCGAACGGTTCTCGAACAACATACGCTCATCGGGAATGCCGAAACTGCGGAAGAGCTGCCTGGAGGCATCCGCCTCGGTGATGTCACCCCAGATCTGGCCGGCAAGCGAGCCGACGCCGCCGGTGAAGATGATTCGGGCCTCGGGAAACTGACGCGAAAGGCCGGCGACCGCCGTCATGCGCTCGGCCGAATCGGTGAGGGCCGTCTCGTTCCTTGTGGTGGAGATATGCGTGTCCACCGCCCCGCCCAGCACGATGATGCCGGCGATCCTGGTTTGCGGCATGATCGAAGCTTGGGGAAAGCGCTCCTCCAGCGGCTGGATCAGCCAATTGCCGAGCGGCGACCAGCCCATCACGGCAAAGGCCAGCAGCGCAAAGCCCATCAGGAAGCGGCCGAAGCGCCGGACACGGCGAATGAAACTCAGGCCGAGGCCGAGGAGGCCGAGCACAAGGGCCGCGTTGGAGGGCAGGATCAGGAAGCCCAGGGTCTTAGCGAGATAATAGAACATGGGATGCGTTGTCAGGGTGGCGGCATTTGGGGGCGGGTCTTCAGACCCGCCTTTCTCGATCCAGCGAGCGTGGCGTTTCCTGGCCGGCCTGAAGACCAGCCCCCCAATCAGGCTTAGGCCGCATCGGCCTTGAGGAACCGCTGATCGGCGAGGTCGAGCTGCCGGCGCAGGCGCACGATGGTGAGGCTCTCGTCGACCGCGCAATTGTCGTGGCTGAGCAGCTCGCCCTTGTGGATCGGCTTGGTGACGCAGGCGCGTTCAGCCAGGCCCAGCGGCAGCAGATTGTCCCGCCTGGCATCGGCCCAACGCATCGACCAGCCGCGATAATCATATTCGCCGATGCGGCCGAGCACGGTACCGGGTGCGAGGTCGCGTTTGGCCACTGCCGCCGTCTCCGCCACGGGATGGTCGAGCGGCTGCAGGTCGGCGGTACCGTAAAGCACGGCACGCGCAGCGGTGAGCGGCGTCTCCAGGCTGGTGAGGTGATAGGGCCGGTGCAGGGTGAAGAAGGGGCCCTTGCCGACATGCAGGTCCGTCATGCGTTCCAGCACGCGCGGATGGTTGGGCTCGACCACGCAGAACACGCCCGGCGCCACGCCCTTGCCGATGGTGTAGTCGACGCAGCCGCGCTTGGAGAGCACGCCGCCATGGCTGACCGGGATCAGCACTTCGGCAAGTTCCTCTTTGCTGGCGCGCGGCCCATGCAGGCCAGGCTTGTCCGGCTCGAGGCCGGTGGCATTGGCGAGCGCCACCATTTCCACCATGGTCTTGGAACCGTCGACGAACTCGACCAGCACGCGCGGGTTCATGTCGCGCGCCGCCGCCTCGGCGACATAGTCGTCGGGCACGGCATCGAAATTCAGGGCGTTGTTCTTGCCCTTGCCGGCGGCGACGACCGTCATGCCGAGAGTGCGGGCGAAACAGACCAGTTCGAGCGCGGCGGCCGGTTCGTCGCCGGCCGCGCCGGTATAGATCACGCCGGCCTTCTCCGCCTCGGCCTTGAAATGGCGGCCGATGGTGATGTCGGCCTCGACATTGAGCATGACGATATGCTTGCCGTGCCGGATGGCGGCCTCAGCCACGATCGCCCCGGATTCGGGATGACCGGTGGCATCGATGATCACTTCGATACGGCCGGCGGCGGCCAGTGCCTCCAGGTCGGTGGTGATGGCGATGCGCCCGGTCTCGATGGCACGGTCGATCGCCGAGGCATTGGCGACCTCGACGAGCTCGTCCAGCCGGTGCCCGGCGCTCAGGGCGGCGGCGATGGCGTTCTGCGGGCGCGAGCGCACGGCGACCGCACCGATACGGATGCCCTGCATCAGCGCGACCTGAACGATGAGGTCGGTACCCATCTGGCCGGCGCCGACCAGACCGATGGTGATCGGGCCCTTGTCACGGGCGCGTTCCATCAGATCAGCGGCAAAGGAGGGGTTCATCGGCGGCTCCGCAATCTCGTTACGCCCCGTCTAAGCACCAAATCGCGGCGCTGCAAAGGAAAATGCCTGTGTCCTTTCGGTGCAGGGGGGCGTCTTTTCGGGTGAAAGGACGGCCCGTTTCGTTCAGGCGCCGAAGCGCTCCGCCCCATAGGCGGACGGGTCGATGAAGGGCTTTTGGCCTGTCATCATCTCGGCCAGCAGCCGGCCCGTGGCGGGCCCCAGGGTGAAGCCGAGATGCTGGTGGCCGAAGGCTAGCCAGAGGCTATCATGGCGTGGCGCTTTCCCGATGATCGGGCGCGAATCGGGGAAGATCGGCCTCGATCCCATCCAAGGTTCGGCCTCGGCGCGCTCGCCGAGCGGGAAGAGCTTGCGGGCGAGCTTTTCCGTGCGCTCGACCTGCACGGGTGTCTTCGGAGCGTCGCGCCGGGCGAATTCGGCGCCAGTTGTCAGGCGGATGCCGCCGACCATCGGCGTGATGACGAAGCCGCCCTGCTCGTCCAGCACCGGGCGGCTGAGGCCGGCATTGCCCTCGGCGCGGTAATGCATGTGATAGCCGCGCTTCACCGCGAGCGGAAAGCGGTAGCCGAGCGGGGAAAGCAGGTCCATCGACCAGGATCCGAGCGCGACGACGGCCTGGGCCGCCTCGATCGGACCGTTCTGCGTAGTGACGCTCCAGCCGGAAGCACCCGGACGCAGGCTGCGGGCGTCCCCGGTCAGGACCTGCCCGCCGATTGTTTCGAAATAGCGGGCATACGCCTTGGTGACGCCGCCGGGATCGGAGACGCTCTGCGGATCCTGCCAGTGCACGGCGGCAGTGAAATCGGGCCGGAGATTGGGTTCGAGCGTCAGGGCTTCATCGCGCGTCAGCGCCTTCACCCGGTAGCCGAACTCCGCGGCGAGGGGAAATTCCCGTTTCTCGGCCTCGAACGCGGCCTCGCTGCGATAGACCTTGAGCCAGCCCGTGTCGCGGAACAGGGCGTCGGCGCCGGCCTTGCTCGCCAGGGCGCGGTGCTCGGCCACGGTAGCGCTGAGCAAGGGTTGCATGAGACGGGCGGTGGCCAAGAGGCGGTCGGGCGCGGAGTTGCGCCAATAGGCGAATAGCCAGGGTGCCAGGGCCGGCAGGGCCGACCAATGATAGTTGGCCCCGGGATAGCGCTTGAGCGCGACGTCTGCGAGGGCGGACAGGCTGCGCGGGAAGGCGACGGGCAGCAAGGCGGAGCGCTCGACCACGCCGCTATTGCCGTAGGAGGTTTCCTCGCCCGGGCCGCGCCGGTCGACCAGGGCGACGGACCGGCCGCGCTCCTGCAGATGCGCGGCGACCGAGGTGCCGACGATGCCGGCGCCGAGAACCACGACGTCGTAGCGCATGGAGACCCTCGTTGGTGCTGAAATAGCCTTGGTATCGAATGAAGTGTTGGTCGGGGCGTCAGGCGAGCCTGCGCCCGTTCTCGTCCAGCAGCAGCACATCCTGAGGGGCGATGGTCACCGCGACGGCCTCGCCGTCATGCCAGACCCTGTCTTCGATGGTGGCATTGGCCTGCAACCGGAGGCCGGCAAGATCGAGGATATAGGCCGCCGTGCCGCCGAGATAGGAAGCGGAGGTGATGGTGGCACGCAGCTCGCCCGGATCGCCGCTCGGCGAGCCGAGCTGGATGCGCTGGGCGCGCACCACGCCCGTCGCCCTGGTGCCGGCGCGGGCGGTGGCCGGCGCGATGGCGACGAGTTGCACGCCATTGTCGAGATGCAGGGCAAGGCGGCCTTCGGACACGCCCAGGATCTTGCCCTCGATCAGGTTCGACTGGCCGAGGAAGCTGGCGACGAAGCGGGTATCCGGACGCTTGTAGACCTCCTCGGGCGTGCCCTGCTGCTCGACCACGCCCTTGTTCATCACCACGATATGGTCGGACATGGCCAGGGCTTCCTCCTGGTCGTGGGTGACGAAGATCGAAGTGATGCCGATCTCGCGCTGGATGCTCTTGAGCTCGATGCGCATTTCCTCGCGCAGATGGGCGTCGAGCGCCGAGAGCGGCTCGTCGAGCAGGAGCACGTCCGGTTCGATCACGATGGCGCGCGCCAGCGCGATGCGCTGCTGCTGGCCGCCGGAGAGCTCGGACGGCAGCTTGCGCTCGACGCCAGGCAGGCGGACCATGTCGAGGGCGCGCTTGACCTTGGTGGTGATGGTGGCCCTGTCTGCGCCGCGATATTTCAAGCCGAATGCGATATTGTCGTGCACGTTCTTGTGCGGGAACAGGGCGTAGTTCTGGAAGACCAGGCCGATATTGCGTTTGTGTATCGGCACATTGTCGATGCGCCGGCCCGCCACGACGATCTGGCCCGCTGTCGGCTGCACCAGGCCCGCGATCGAACGCAGGATCGTGGTCTTGCCGCAGCCGGAAGGGCCGAGCAGGGTGACGAAGTCGCCCTTGCGAATGGTGAGGTTGACGTCCTTGACGGCAACGAAATCGCCATAGGCCAGATTGACATTGGTGAGTTCCACGGCCGTCGGCTTGGTCATCAGTCACGCTCTCGTTCGAAACACCGGCTGCGAACGCAGCCGGCTAGGACGCAGCCGGGCCGGCGAAGCTCGCCAGCCCGGATTTCTCGGGCGGGAGATCACCCGCCCTTGGCGATGCGGTCCCAGGCTTTGGTCCACTCGTCCGTGTGCTTGTCCCAATAGGCGGCATCGGCGAAGGTCAGCGACGCCATCTTGCCGGTAGGGTCGAAGGCGGGCAGCGCCTTGACCTTGTCGGTCAGCTTCACCTTGGTGGGATCGAGCGCGGGCGGATAGCTCTGTCCTTCCGCCACCGCAATCATCACCTCGGGCTGCAGCATGAAATTGAGCAGTTCCTCGCACTCGGCCATCGGGGCGCCCTTGAGCACCAGGAGGTCCTCCATCCAGGCATAGGAACCGGGCGGATCGAGATAGCCGATCGGCGCGCCCTGGGCCTGCAGGGCAGCGACGCGTCCCGACCAGGCATCGGTGACCACCACCTCGCCCTTGGAGAGCAGATCCATCAGCTCGGCGCCCGACGACCAGTATTTCTTGGCGAGGTCGCGCTGCTCGCGTACCTTGTCCCAGACAGCATCGATGTCCTTGATGGCGTTGGGATCCTGGCCCAGGGCAAGCGCCGCATACCAGACGCGGGTGATCATGTTGCCGTAGCCGCCGATCTTGTCCTTGTATTTGGGATCGAACAGCAGATTGACGCCCTTCTCCTTGGCTTCGGCTTCGGAGATCACCTTGGTGTTGTAGGCGATGCCGGTGGTGCCGTAGTCGTAGGGCACGCAGGACAGGTCCGGCGAAATCTTGCGGAATGGCTCGAACATCACCTGCATGATGTTGGCCATGTTTGGAATGTTGGCTTCGTTGAGCTTGGTGGTCAGCCCGGCATCGACATAGCGCTTGTAATATTCGACGCCTGAGGAATGGATCACCTGGAACTCGCCGGGCGAAGCGGTCTTGACCTTGGTGATGATCTCGTTCTCATCGCCGAAGGTGCCCTGCACCACGTTGTTGCCTGTTTTGGCCGAATAGGGCTTGAAGGCATATTTATCCATGGCCTCCTGCACGCTGCCGCCCCAGCCGTCGAAGCGCACGTCCTTGGCGGCGGCAAGGGCCGGGCCGCCCCACTTCAGATTGATGCCGGCCCCGGCCGCCGCTGCCGCGGTGAGGCCGAGGAAGGTGCGGCGGCTCATGCCGCCATTGAGATAACGCTCCTTGAGGCGCTCCAGGCGCCTGGTCTGCGACATTGTCATTGGTTTGGTTCCCCTCCTGGTGGTTCTCGGTGTCTTGACGCATTTTCTTAGTCAAAAAGTCCATCAACCTTTCTGGAAAATGCCTTAGCGGACCCCGCGGGCGAGATAGCGGGCAAGGCCGCCGCCGATGAGCGGCACGCCCACGGTCAGCAGGATCATCAACGCGCCGAGGGCGTTGATCTCCGGGCTGATGGAAACTTTCAGCATCGACAGGATCTGCGTCGGCATGGTCTCGACGCCCGAGGGGCGCCAGAACAGGCTGGCGGTGACGTTGTCGAAGGAAATGGTGAAGACGAGCAGCAGGCTGGCGATGACGGCCGGCATCAGCAGCGGCAAAGTGATCTCGCGGAATGTCTGGAAGCGGTTGGCGCCCAGCGACAGTGCTGCTTCCTCATAGACCCGGCGGATGCCGATGAGCCGCGACTGCACCACCAGAATGACATAGGGCAGGGCCAGCATGATATGGCCGAGCACCAGCAGCACCAGCGTGCGTGGCTGCTGGGCCCAGCGCATCAAAAGCAGCAGGCCAACGCCGAGCACCGTCTCCGGCACCAGGGCCGGGGCGATCAGCAGCGTGTTGATGAACTGCTTGCCGGGGAAGTCGTAGCGCACCAGGGCCATCGCCCCCATGATGCCCAGCACCGTGCAGATCACCGCCGTGATCAGGGCAACCCAAAGGGAGGTCTTGAAGGCGCGGATCACCGCCTCGTTCTCCATCAGCTTGCTGTACCAGCGCAGGCTGAAGCCGGTCATCGGGAAGCCGCCGAACTGCGAATCGTTGAAGGAGAGGATCACCACCACCAGGATCGGTGCGAACATGAAGATGTAGACCAGGATGGTGAACAACTTCACCGCCTGCCAGGACCAATCCTTCTCCACGCCGGGCAGGTCACTCATTGGCTCAGCCCCTTGAAGATGCGCGACAGGCCCATATAGCGGCTGTAGATCATGGCCACGATGCCGAGCAGCACCAGCAGCACGATGGAGAGGGTCGAGCCCAGCGGCCAGTTCAGCTGCGTCATGATGGTGTCGTAGATCAAATTGCCGAAGAGCGCGTCGCGGGTGGAGCCCAGCACCTGCGGGGTGACGTAGCTGCCCGCCGCCAGCACGAAGCACAGCAGCAGGCCGGCCATCAGGCCCGGCAGGGATAGCGGCAGCACCACCTCGCGGAAAGCCTGGCCCTGGGTGCAGCCCAGCGTGCGCGCCGCCGAGATCAGATTGCGGTCGATGCCCTCGAGGCTGACATAGATGTTGAGGATCATATAGGGCAGCAGGAAGTGGATCATGCCCATGATCACCGAGCCTTGGGTGTAGAGCATGCGCAGCGGCTCGGAGATCAGGCCGAGCTTCATCAGCACCACGTTGATGATGCCCTGTTCGCCCAGGATGTGGATCCAGGAAAAGGTGCGGAT
Source organism: Labrys sp. F242 (assembly GCF_057813875.1). NCBI lineage: Bacteria > Pseudomonadati > Pseudomonadota > Alphaproteobacteria > Hyphomicrobiales > Xanthobacteraceae > Labrys > Labrys sp. F242. The sequence continues at coordinate 847,836 of NZ_JBVASG010000002.1, forward strand.
GGTGAAGCTGATCCAGAAGGGCACGATCAAGAGGAGGAGCAGCAGCCATTTGTGCCGCGTGCGCGTCATCGCGATGAAATAGGCCGGCGGATAGCCGAGCAATGCGCAGAGAATGGCGGTGATCGCCGCCACCTTCACCGTCTTCCACAGGAAGAGGTGGTAGAAGCTGTCGGTGAAGAATTCGTGCCAGTTCGCGGTGGTGAAGACCTGTTTCTCCACCCCGGCCGTGACGAACTGATAGAAACTGAACACCGTCATGATGACGATGGGCACCACCATCAGCACGGTGAGCACGATCAGGGTCGGAGAGAGCAGATACCAGGGGCGCAGCCGGTCGCGCGCAGAAAGCTGCTGGCCTGCCATCATGTCCCCACGCTGTTCCCTGGAAGTAATATTTGTTTCGTTCAGGGTGGATCTTCTCTAGGCATGTGTCAATTGCCGGACAATACAAATCCGGTCGTGGTTACCCTGCGCCATGAGGCCCCGCCCCGATGCTGCTGTCTGATTACCTCGCCCAAGCGCTGCCGCCCGGCCTCGAGGGGCTGAAGCCCTTCGTCAAGATGCACGGCCTGAGGAACCACTTCGTGATCTTCGACCAGCGCGTGCATCCGCGTGCTTTGCCGGTGGCCGACATCGTACGCCTTTGCGACGTCGAGGCGGGCGTGGGGGCCGAGCAGGTCCTCACCATCGAGACGCCGACACCCGTCGGGGCAGCCGGCAGCAGCTATGCCCGCATGCGTATTTTCAACATCGATGGGCGTGAGGCCGGGGCTTGCGGCAATGCTACGCGCTGCGTCGCCCATATCCTGCTGGAAGAGAGCGGGCGGGATGAACTGGTGCTGGAGACGGGCGGAGGCCTGCTGGCCTGCCGTCGGGCGGGGCCGATGGCGGTGGCCGTGATCCTCGGGCCGATCGTGATGGGCTGGGACCAGATTCCGCTCGCCCATGAGGTCGATACCGCCCATCTGCCGCTTGTCAGCGGCCCGCTTCGCGATGGCCTCGCCCTGAATATCGGCAATCCGCACGCGGTGTTCTTCGTCGAAGATCTCGACGCCGTCGATGTCAGGGCCGTGGCGCCGACCATCCAGAACGATCCGTTGTTCCCGGAGGGCGTCAATGTCGGCGTGGCCGAGATAGTCGATCGCATCACGCTGCGCCTCAAGGTCTGGGAGCGGCCGGGCATCCTGACGCAGGCTTGCGGTACCGGCGCCTGCGTCGCCGCCTATGCCGGGCGCCTGCGTGGGCTCGTAGACGGCAACAGCGTCACCGTGCATCTGCCGGGCGGAACCCTCTCCATCGAACTGCTGCCGGACGGCCGCGCGATCATGACCGGGCCGGTGGCTCTGTGCTGCCTCGGCTATGCCTGAGAGGTTCAGGCATAACGCAAGCGTGAGCTGAGGCCTGAAACCTCGATGGCAGCGACTGCCGGGGCACCTTGGGTGCGCGGACGCGGCGGCGGCATGCGCGTGCCGATGGTGAACATCACGGCGCTGGCCGCGGCGAAGGCAGCGAAGGTGAGGAACATGCCGGCGCCACCGAAGGTGCCGGCCATCAGGCCGCCGAGCGCCGGGCCGAAGAAATTGCCGATGGTCGAGAAGGAGTGGGCGCCGAAATAACTGCCCCGGTTTCGGGCGTTGCAGATGCCGTCCACCAGGAGATATTCGGACGGCACCACCAGGATCTCGCCGATGGTGAACAGCACCATGAAGAGGGCGAAGCCGGTGAAACCGCCGGAAGCCAAGAAACCGAGCTCGCTGGCGAGGATGAGGATGCACCCCAACACCATCGCGTGGAGGGCGCCGACCTTTTCGATCAGCCGGCGTGCGAACAGATTGCCGACAAGCACGACCAGTCCGTTGATCGAGAGGAGATAGGCGAAGAGGTCCACGCCGCCTTCCAGGGTCGTGCTCAGATAGGGCGCCAGGGTAGCGGACCATTGGCCGTAGACGGCGATCAGCAGCGTGCCGCCGCCGACGAAGAAGGTCAGGCGCGGATCACGCGCCGCAGCGCGAATGCTGGCCAGGACGGAGACGCGCTCCTCGGCCGCCTCGCTCCCGGAGGCTTTCGGATCCGCAGGCACGCCAACCAGATGGAGCGCGAGAGCGAAAGCGGCGTAGATGCAGCCGGCAAGGGTAAACAGCAGGCCGAAGGCAGCACCGGCAGCGATCCCGATCAGCGGACCGACGGCCCAGCCGGCATTCACCGCCATATAGCGCCAGGAGAAATATTTGAGCCGCAGCTCCGGCGGGCAGATGTCGCTCATCAGCGCACGCGAGATCGGCTCGTAGACTGCGATGGAGACGGCCGCGACGATCTGGGCGGCACAGAAGGCGGTGACCGATGGGGCAAAGCCCATGCCGACGAGGGAGAGGGCCGTCAGCACCAGCATCATCACCAGCATGAATTGCCGGCCGACGCGATCCGACAGCGACCCGGCGACGGGAGCGGCGATGGCGCCGAGAAGAGGGCCGGTGCCGAGCAACACGCCGATGGCGGCGGGACCCAGTCCGAAGGACTGCTGCAGCTTCACCGCCAGGAAGGACAGGCTCATCGCCCGCGCGACATTGACGAGGCCGGATCCGGCCACCAGGAAATAGACGAAGCGAAGGCGGCGCGAATCGGGAGGCATCTGACGAGTCCGAGGGGATTGGGAAGGCATACTATGCCGCGCGCGGCTTCACCACTTCCATCCTGGGACCGCCAGCATCCTGCTGGCTCTTCCATTCTGCAAACGCAACATTTCCAAGAGCCAGCAGGATGCTGGCGGTCCCGGGAATCACGTCTTGAAGAAGGCGCGGATCTGCGCCAGGAACTGCGCGGGCGGGCCCGGCTGGGCATAGGTGGCGGCCGCCTCGTCACGGGCAAGGAACGCCTGGCCCCGGCGGACCGAGGCTTCGAATGCTTCCGACAGCCCAGGTTCGGCGGCAAGGATAGGATCTAGATCCTCCTTGCGCAGTTCGAAGATGATGCAGCGGGTCAGTGCCAGGATCGTGCCTGCATTGGGCGCGCCGGTGATGAGGCCGAGTTCGCCGAAATGGTCGCCCGGCCCCAGGCGTCCCACCACATGGGAATGGTCGCGGATGGTCCGGCTCGCCTCCAGCACGCCGGAGGCCACCACGATCAGGGATGAGAGGGTGCCCCCTTGCGACGCCAGCGTCGCCATTGCCTCGAGATGGCGCTTGATCATTTTGGTGGAGAGATCGGCTCGCTGTTGGGGCGAGAGCTCGCGAAAGAGCGGAATGTCGCCAAGGAGTTGCTCGGGAGGCAGGGTTTCCAGCGGGCCGAGACTGACCTGGACCGGTCCGATCGGCGTCGAGATGGCGCCCGGATTGACCAGGCGGATGCCGTGATAGTGGAACTGCCGCAGCACCTGGCCGAGCAGCGCGCTCTTGGCCGCACCGAGATGGTCCGTATGCGCGACCGAAAAGCTGATGTCATAGCTGTTGGTGCGGGCACCGATGCGCGCCAGCGAGGTTCCGGGGGCGGGGCTGGAGAGAAGCTTGGGTGTCAGCAGCGCCGCATGGCGCAGATATTCCAGGACAAGGTCCGGCCGGGCCGTGGAATCGCAGGCGACCTGGACCGAATCATCGCGCCTGGTGCTCGGCCGGCTGCGATTGATCACACGTGACTTGGAGATCAGGCTGTTGGGGATGGTGACGATGTCGTTGCCATCGGTGCGCACATGGATGGAGCGCCAGTTGATCTGGACGATCACGCCCTCGAAGGAGCCATCTATACCGATGCGGTCGCCGACCACATAGGGATGCTCGATACCGACGGCGATGCCGGCGAAGACGTCGGCCAGCGTGTTCTGCAGGGCCAAGGCGAGCACGACGGCAATGATGCCGGAGGTGGCCAGGAGGGCGCGGACGGGCAGGTCGAACACGAAATTGACGATGGCCAGCACGGCGGTGAGATAGGTCAGGCCGGCCAGGAGGTCCGAAGCGATCTTGGGCTGGCTCGATTCGCGCTTCTGCCAGAGGACCAGCGGCAGGATACCGACCGTCAACCGCGCGCCCAGCAACCACCACAGGGCGATCAGGCCGCGTTGCCAGGTGGCGATGCGGGTGTCGGCGTCGAGCACCGGCGCGGCCGGCATGCCGGCGACCCGCAGGATCAGCAGGGTGAACAGGCAGAAAAGGCCCGCAGCGACGCCGATGCGCAGCCAGGCTGGCTGCCAGGCGATCCGCCAGTTGAAGATGAGCACGGCCGCGAGGGCCGTGGCGAGGATCAGTTCGGAGAGCAGCGACACCGGGGCCACGCAACTGGTCGAGAGGACGGTATGATTGCATCACTCCGCGCTGCATGCCAGAGCGGGAATGCGGCATGGCGGCGGCGAAGCCAATCATGGCAAACAATCCGGCCTCTCACGCGCTTGCCCGTCTCGTCACACCGGAAGGAATGGCCTTGGAACTGAAATGGCTTGAGGATTTCCTGAGCTTGGCCGAGACGCGCAGCTTCTCGCGCTCGGCGGAGGGCCGCAACATCACTCAGTCCGCTTTCAGCCGCCGCATTCGTGCGCTCGAGGTCTGGCTTGGCACCGAATTGCTGGACCGCAGTACCTTTCCGATCACCCTGACCGCTGATGGCCGGCAATTCCGCGAGACGGCCGAGGAAACGGTGCACCTGCTCACCCTCAGCCGTTCGCAGTTCCGCAGCCGCCAGGAGGGCAGCAAGCTGCCAGTGCTCGCCGTCACGGCGCTGCATGCTCTCTGCCTGACCTTCCTGCCGGGTTGGCTCACGGAAATCCGGCGCAAGGTCGGCCCGGTGACGAGCCGCGTGCTGCCGGAGAATTTCCACACCTGCATCCAGGCGCTGGTGGAAGGCGGCTATGATTTCCTGCTCACCTTCCATCATCCCAATATCTCGGTGCCGCTCGATCCCGAACGCTTTGCCTTTCTCACCGTCGGGCGAGACAGCCTGGTCGCGGTGGCGGCGCGGCCCGAACGCCGCAGCTGGCAGGCCGGCGACGAGCGCGTGCCGCTGCTGCATTATTCGCGCGGCTCTTTCCTGGGATTGCTCGCCGCCATCGCCCAGGCTCGCGAGGGAGCGCCGGTAACCTATCTCGCCCACACCAATGAGGGCTCCATGGCCGAGGCCTTGAAGTTCATGGCGCTGGACGGCCATGGCGTTGCCTGGCTGCCGCGCAGCCTTGTCGCCGATGAGATCGCCGAGGGGTCCTTGACGGTGATCGCCCCGGAAATGCCGATGGATATCCGGCTCTACCGCAGCGCCGACCGTTCCCGGCCCTTCGTCGACAGGGTGTGGAAAGCGGCGCAGGTGGCCGTCGCCTGAAGGTTATGCAGATTTGGAATAGGCTTTGCCGCGATAGCATTGGCGGGGAGTCCCGGCCAGGCGTATGAGCCTTCCCGGCCGGGCGGAACGGAGCCGGCAAAGCAAGAACCGCTTCGTTCCGCCCGGTTGTCCATCATTGCCCAATGCACGCTTCGGTGCGCGCGAAGCCGCAACTCGCCATTGCCCCGGGGAGAACCCCATGCAGCTTCCTCTTGATCGTGCCATGGGCGCGATCAAGAGGAAGCTGCATGAGATCAAGCATTTGCAGAATTTCCCCGCGCGGCACGTCCGTGGGCCGCGCCCGGAAATTCTGCTTGATGCTTGGCCGGAGGAAACCTGCCTTGTCTGAGATCGCATTCCGCCTCGAGCACGACCTCTTGGGAGACCGCGAGGTGCCCGCGCACGACTATTATGGCGTCCACACCCTGCGGGCCGTCGAGAACTTCCGGATCAGCGGCCAGACCGTGGCGACCTGTCCTGACCTGATCCGGGCCCTGGCCTCGATCAAGCAGGCGGCCGCGCTTGCCAACCGCGAACTCGGCCTGCTCGACGACAAGCGCACCGCCGCCATCGTGGCGGCCTGCGAGGAGATCAAGGCCGGGGCGCTGCACGACCAGTTCGTGGTCGACCTCATCCAGGGCGGCGCCGGCACCTCCACCAACATGAACGCCAATGAGGTGATCGCCAACCGGGCGCTCGAGCTCATGGGCCATCGGCGCGGCGAGTACAGCCATCTGCATCCCAACGAGCACGTCAATAAGAGCCAGAGCACCAACGACGTCTATCCGACCTCCCTGAAGATCGCGGCCTGGTTCGGCATCGGCCGGCTGATCGATGCGATGGCTATCCTGCGCCGGGCCTTCGAGGCGAAGGCGGAAGAGTTCGCCGACATCCTCAAGATGGGGCGCACGCAGCTCCAGGACGCCGTGCCGATGACGCTGGGACAGGAATTCGGCACCTATGGGCTGATGCTGGCCGAGGACGAGGCCCGGCTTGCTGAAGCCGCCGGGCTGATCCGCGAGATCAATATGGGCGCCACCGCAATCGGCACCGGCATCACCGCCCATCCGCTCTATGCCGATATCGTCTGCAAACGCCTGGCCGAGATCACCGGCATCGACCTGATCACCGCGCCCAATCTGGTCGAAGCCACCCAGGATTGCGGCGCCTTCGTGCAGCTCTCGGGCGTGCTGAAGCGCGTGGCCGTGAAGCTCTCCAAGACCTGCAACGATTTGCGCCTGCTCTCCAGCGGGCCGCGGGCCGGGCTCAACGAGATCAATCTGCCGGCGCGCCAGGCCGGTTCCTCGATCATGCCGGGCAAGGTCAATCCGGTGATCCCGGAAGTGGTCAACCAGGTCGCCTTCGAGGTGATCGGCAATGACGTCACCATCACCTTCGCGGCCGAGGCCGGACAACTCCAGCTCAATGCGTTCGAGCCGATCATCGCCTACAGCCTGTTCCGGAGCATCGATCATCTGCGCGCCGCCTGCCTGACGCTGGAAAAGAACTGCATCACCGGCATCACGGCCAATCGTGAGCGATTGCGCGCCAGCGTCGAACAATCGATCGGTATCGTCACCGCCCTCAATCCCTATATCGGTTACCGCCATGCCACCGAAGTGGCGATGGAGGCCCATGCCACCGGGCGCGGTGTCTATGAACTCGTGCTGGAGAAAGGGCTGATGCCGCGCGAGCAGCTCGACGCCGTGCTGCGGCCGGAAAACCTCACCCGGCCGCAGCCTTTCGAAATGAAGCCATAGGCGCTTTTCGTAAAACGCTATAGGAACGCCGCGGTTGCACTCGTTTCGGCGGAAAGGATCATGATGCGCCGCAGGGCCGTTTTCGTGAGCCCGATCATGCCGGACAGGACCGGAAACGGGCTGGCCATGCGGATGGGCCTGTTTCTGGAGGCGCTGGCCCGCATGGCCTCGGTCGAGCTGATCGTGGTGCCGGCTGCCGGTGGAACCAGCGTCGCGCCGGGCTTTTATGCCGAGCTCGACGTCCGGCTCCATGTCGTCGCCTGCGCCGGGCGCCGCGATACCGCCTTCCAAATGCTCGCCAGGGTGACCGATCCTGGCCGGCGCCTGCAGCTCTTCCAGACCTATGGCAAGCCGAGCATCGCGAGCCATCTTTCCGCGCCGGTTATGGCTGAGATTGCAGGCCTGATCGCGGCCTGCGATCCGGATATCGTGCATGTCGGGCGCTCCTATCTGGCGCCCTGCATCGATGTTCTCGGCAGGGGCGCGACGGCAACGATCGATCTCGACGAGGACGATGCGGTCGCTTTCGGCCTGCGGGCCGTATCGGCGCGAGCCCGGCATGACGAGGCCCGTGCCGCCTGGCTCGAGCAGGAGGCCCGCGCCTTTGATGGCCTGATCGAGCGCTATGTCGGCCGCTTCGGCCGCGTCTTCGTCTCCAGCGAGCAGGAGGCCCGGCTCTTGGCATCGCGTCATGCCGGCCTTGCCTGTGACGTTATCGAGAATGCGGTCGCCTTGCCGGCTGAGCCACGCCGAAGTGACGATGGCGCCACGCTTGTCTTCGTCGGTTCGCTGTCGCATGAGCCCAATGTCGAGGGCGTGCTCTGGTTCGCGCGGGAGGTGATGCCGCATCTGCGCCATCAGGCCGGCCGGGCCTGCCGCCTCGTGGTCGCCGGTGCCGAGCCGCCGCCGCCCATCCTCGCGCTTGCCGCACAGGATGATGTCGAGGTGGCGGGCTTCGTGCCGGATATTGCCGGGCTCTATCGGGATGCCGCCCTTGCTCTGGCGCCGCTGCTCAGCGGTGGCGGCACCCGCATCAAGCTGCTCGAAGCCTCGGCCCATGGCGTTGCCTTCGTATCGACCCCGGCCGGCGCGGCGGGACTCGATTGGCCACAAGAAGCCGGCGGCTGGATCGCTGAGAGCCCGCAGGCTTTTGCTGATTGCTGCGCCCAGGCGTTGGCTGATTCCGGCGAACGGTCAAGGCGAGCACAACTCGGCCGGGACTGGGTGCGCCGTCATCATGACAGGCAGTCGCTGATCGAGAGGCTCGGGAGCCTGCTCGTTCCCGGGACACCGTAGATCTCAGCCGTTGAGCGTCTTCTGCATGAAGACGAGATCGAGCCAGCGGCCGAATTTCTGGCCGACTTCGGGCATACGCGCCGTCTCGGTGAAGCCGAAGCGCCGGTGCAGGGCGAGCGAGGGTTCGTTTCCGGCCTCGATGCCGCCCAGCATGACATGCTTGCCGGCATCGCGTGCTGCGCCGATCAGGGCATCCAGCAAGGCAGCCCCGGCACCCTGGCGCCGCACCGTTCCGGCGACATAGATCGAGTGCTCTACTGTGTGGCAATAGCCGTCGAAGGGACGCCAGTCGCCATAGCTGGCATAGCCGATCGCCGTGCTCTCGACGTCGGCGACGAGGATGGGATAGCCTTGGCTCTTGCGCAGGTCGAACCAGGCCTGGCGGTTGGCGAGATCGACGGTGTTCCAGTTCCAGATCGCCGTCGAGTTCAGCACGGCATCGTTGTAGATGGCGAGGATATCTGGCAGGTCGTCCGGGGTGGCGGGACGGATGATCATCGATCTAAATCTTTCCAGAACAAGGTGGTGTCGCAATAGCCGCCCTGCGGCCAGAGTGCATAGCGCGGAATGACGCCGGCCTTCTGCCAGCCGAGCCTGTCATAGAGCCGCTCGGCCGAGGAGCCGGTGGCGGTGTCGAGGCAGAGTACGATGCGGCCGCTGGCCCGGGCGCTCTCCTCGAGGGCAGCCATCAGCGCGGCGGCGATACCGAGATTGCGGCCGCGCCTGTGCACCATCAGTTTCTGCACGTCGGCGCGATGGGGCTGGTTCGGGCGGCTTTCAGGGCTGAGCAGCACGGTGCCGACCGGCCTGCCGTCGAGATAGGCGACATGCAGCAGGGTGGTGCCCTCTGCCACCCGTACGGCGACGCCGCGCCAGAAGGCCTCCGCCTCCTCGCGGGCGAGCGGCAGCATGAAGCCGATGGAGGCTTCACCCTCGACGCAGTCGATCAGGATATCAGCCAAAGCGGGAACGAGGGCTTCCGCCTCTTGCGGCGTTGCGATGGCAATGGTGGGGCCGGTCATCGGGAAACCTGTCGTGAGGGGCAGAGCACGACGAAATAGTGCGCCGGCCCGTCGCCCGGATTGTGGAACATGACGAGCTTGTCGAGCCGCATATGCAGGCAGTCGCCCGGCTGGAGCGGAAAGGCCTCGCCATCGACCGTCATGGTAAGGCTGCCCGATTGCAGCCAGACCAGCTGGTCGAAGGCGGTCGCCTGGGGTTCGAAGGGAATGAGGGCACCCGCGGGCAGCTCAACCTCGACAAGGTCGAGGATGCCGTTGGCCGCTGCGGGCGAAACCGAGCGGCGCAGATAGCCGGTGGCGGGGTCGCGCCAGAGCGGCTGCTCGGCTCGCCGGGCCAGGGGCGAAGCCGCCGGCTCCACGGCGGCGAACAGGGTGGACAGGCTAACGCCGAGGCCGCCGGCAAGCCGGGCAAGCAATTGGGCGGTGGCACTCGACTCGCCGCGCTCGATACGCGAGATCATGGCGCGGCTGACACCGCTGGCGGCGGCGAGTTGATCGATGGTCAGATGGATCTGGCCGCGCAACGCCTTGATGCGCCCGCCCAGCTCAGTATCGATAGTGGTGTCGGCTGATTCCATAATGTGAGATTATTTATCCATTATAGTGGAGTCAAGCATGAAGTCCCCGTTGCGGATTGCTTGGCATAGGCCTAGAACTTAGTTCGTTTTCTTAAGCAACAAACTGGATCTGTCATGACGGAGACCATCCCCGCCCTCAGCCTCAGCGCTCTCGACGACCTTGCCACAGTGGTAAAGGCCCTTCCCGCCGACGCCGCCGATGGCCTGATCGAAGCACTCGCCACGGCGGGCCGTATCGCCATTTATGGCGCCGGGCGCGAGGGGCTGCAGATGCGCGGCCTAGCCATGCGCTTGTTCCATCTCGGGCTCGACGTCCATGTCGTCGCCGACATGACGGTACCGCCGATCGGTCCCGGCGACCTCCTCTTCGTCTCCTCCGGGCCAGGCGCTTCCAATATTGGCGATGCCTTGATCAGCGTCGCCCGCAAGGCCGGCGCCCACGTTGCCGTGGTCACGGCCCAGCCCGAAGCGCGTACGCCCAAGCTCGCCGATATCGTCTTCACCATTCCGGCCCAGACCATGGCGGATGACCGGGGCGGGCGGGTTTCCGTATTGCCGATGGGGTCGCTGTTCGAGACGGCGCAGATGCTGGTGTTCGAGATCATCGTGCTGAAGCTGCGCGATCGTCTCGGCGAGACCGCCGAGACGATGCGGGCGCGTCATACCAATCTGGAGTGAGGGCCGTCAGGTCGACGCCGGTGCCCGGTCCCTGAGAAAGGCCGCGACATCGTCTGAAAAATCATAGCCTTCGAACGCCGAAAGCGGCACGCCGTGCTCGACCAAGGCCCGTGCACAGCCGACATAGTCCTGCGGCATGACGCTGGCGATATCCTCCGCCTGGCTGGCATAGGAGAGCGTGCCGAGGACGTTGTTGCCGAAGCCGTGCTCGGTGCGCCAATCGGCTCCCTCTTCCAGCAGCAAGCTCAGCATGGCGGCGTCGCCCTGGAACATCGCCTTGTTGAGCGCCGTCGCCGACCATTCATGCTCCTTCACCTCGCGGGGCCAGCCCAGGCCGAGCATGACGCGGACGGCCTCGATCGCGCCGTTGCCGGCAAGCAGAGGCAGGGTCCTGAGCTGTCTTTCCGAAAGGCGGGCGAGAATATCCGGCTCCCTTGCGAGAATATCGGCGGCCGCGGCCCGGTCAGCCCGCGTGCAGGCCGCCACGAAAGCCTCTTCCTGGGTGAGTTCCTCCTCGATTCCCATCGCCTGCAGCATGGCTGCTACATCGGTGCGACCATATTGCTGGGCATAGCGATAGAGGCTCACGCCGCCATGGCCGGTGGCACGCGGATCGGCGCCGGCGTCCAGCAAGGCCCGGACATGGGCGCTGGAGCGTCCCCGCAGGATGGCATGATGGATCCAGGCCTGTTCCCTGGCATCGCCGCCATGCGCCAGCAGCAGCCTGAGCGTGTCGAGCTTGTCGAAATCGAGCACCCGGCCCAGGGCATTGGTGCCAGTGACGCGCGCGCCGGCGGCGAGCAGCAGGCGGGTGCCGACATCGTCGGAGCCCTCGACCGAATGATAAAGCGATTCATTGTCATTCGGATCGGCGCCCGCTTCAAGCAGCAGCCGGGTCATGGCTTCGTCATGCGTGCGTCCAGCCGCGCCATAGAGCCCGGAAAGCGGCGAATCCGGCCAGCGCGGGTCCGTCCAGCTGGCGTTGACGTCGGCGCCATGGGCGAGCAGCAGACGGGCGCAGGCGAGCAGCGGCTCTTTGAAGCCCGGTACGCGGACCAGGCCGGAATGGCTGGTGCCGATCAATGGCGGCATGGCGAGCGGGCCGCCGCTGCGGTTCACGAAGGCCGGATCCTCGGCGATGAGCGCCCTGAGCCGAACCTCGTCGCCGGTGACGCAGGCGAGCCACGGGTCCTGCGCGAACAGTGCCGGTTGTTCGGCAAGGGTGCGTTGCGCCAGATGGCGCTGGGTGGCATTGCCCTCCAGCACCCAATTGAGCCAGGTCCGCAACCTCTCGGCTGTGGCGCTGCGCGTCCACTCGACATAGTGCTTGAGCTCGCTCCAGGAGCGGAAGCCGTAGTCGCGCGCGATGACGGACTGAGCGTCGTGCAACGCGAGTTGGCGGCCGGCAAGCCCGGCCGGCTCGAGGCCGCGTGCCGAGGGCAGGCATTCGGCGAAATGGCGAAGAGCCTCGCTCTCGCCGTTGCGGGCGGACCGTAATAGCTGCTTGGCCTGGTTCTTGAGGTGCGAAAGGTCGGGCGAAACCGGAAGGGTTTTCATGGTGCCTCCATGTGCGCAGAGCCGAAGACCCGCAATCGGCTGCACAGGGGCAGGTCGTCCTGATGTCGATGATTGTGAGGGGGCTGAGCCCTTCCCGCGGGTCCGGAGGCGTCTCGCAGCGCCGTGACGGATCCTAGGGGTTTTCTCGCCTGGATGGAAGTCCCATCCGCCGGGGTTACGCTCCGGTGCTGCGGGATTTGCCGAGCGATGACATCAAGTCGCCGAAACGCTCGCCCTGCACGGCGACATGGGCTCGCAGTTGCTCGGCGGCATGCTGGGCCTCGCCGGCGCGGATGGCGGCGACTACGGCCTCATGCTCGTTCTGCGAGGTCTTCATGCGGTTGCGCACGCGTAGCTGCAGGCGGCGGAAGGGAGCCAGGCGCTTGTTGAGGACCACTGCCTGGCTCGCCAGGAACTTGTTGCCGCTGGCGCGATAGATGACGCGGTGAAACGTCTCGTTCTCATAGTAATAGCTGTCGGGATCGCCATTGGCGGCAGCCTCCTGGCAGGCCGCCAGGGCCGCGACGAGAGCCTGTTCGTCCTCGGGCAGGAGACGGCGGGCGGCGAGGCGCCCGCACATGGCCTCCAGTTCCGCCATGACCTCGAACATTTCCATGAGCTGGCGGGGATCAGGCGCGCTGACGATGGCACCCCGGCGGGTTCGCAGCTCCACCAGCCCAGCGGCGGCAAGCTGCTGCAGCGCCTCGCGGATCGGCGTTCGCGAGACGCCGAAACGTTCGGCGAGAGACACTTCGTCGAGGCGCTCACCCGGCTTCAACCGCCCGGTGGCGATCTCGTCCTCGATCGAATCCCGCAATTGGGTGGCTCGGCGCTCGGTCATAGGCCCATATCGCGCCTTCTACCGATGCCGGCAAGCTGCCATTCCTTTCACGGCCCGAGAAAGCCAGGCACGCGCTTCGGGGACTGGCGTGCCTCGGCCGGTCGCCTCACGCCGGCTTGAGCGCCGGTGGCAGCCTGTTCTGAGGCCAGCCGGTGGCCTGCTCATAGGCGTAGGCGAGCTGCAGCACGGACATCTCGGCATGATTGCGCCCAACGAGCTGCATGCCCATGGGCAGGCCACGATCGTTGAAGCCGACCGGCACGCTCATGGCGGGGCAGCCGGACATGGTGACCGGGATCACCACCTCCATCCAGCGATGATAGGTGTCCATCGCTTGGCCGTTGATGTCCTTGGGCCAATGGGTGGTGGCGTCGAAGGGGAAAACCTGCGCCGACGGCAGGATGAAGTAGTCGTAGCGCTCCATGAAAGTGCGGACCGCCTGGTACCATTGGGTGCGCGCGGCGGCGGCATCGGAGAGTTGGACGGCGCTGAGCTTCAGATAGTTCTCGATCTCCCATTGCGCCTCCGGCTTGAGCAAGGCGCGCTTGGCCGGATCGTCATAGAGCACCTTCAGGCCGGAGCCGGTCTGCCAGGCGCGCAGCGGCAGCCAATTGCGCCAGACATTCTCGATGGGATAATCGGGCTTGGCTTCCTCGACGGTGCAGCCGAGCGCTTCGAAGGTCTTGAGAGCTGCCCTGCACAGCTCGAGCACGCCCGGTTCGAAGGGCAGATAGCCGCCGCAATCGCCAAGCCAGGCTATGCGCACTCCCTTCAGGTCGCGCTTCAAAGGCTCGGTGAAGCGCGTGGGATCCTCGTGGAGGGAGAGGGGCGCGGCGGCGTGGTAGCCCGATTGCACCGCGAGCAGCAAAGCAAGATCCGAGACATTGCGTGCCATCGGGCCGTTCACGCCCAGCGAGGCATCGAACACGTCGGCGCCCGGTGAGGGAACCCGCCCGAAGGAGGTGCGGAAGCCCAGCACATTGTTGAAGGCTGACGGGTTGCGCAGCGAGCCGGCATGGTCGCTACCATCGGCGACCGGCAGCATGCGCATGGCCAGCGACACCGCGGCGCCGCCACTGCTGCCGCCTGCGGTCTTGCTGTGATCATAGGCATTCAGCGTGGTGCCGAAGACCTGGTTGTAGGTCTGCGACCCCAGGCCGAACTCCGGCGTGTTGGTCTTGCCGATGATGATGCTGCCCGCGTGTTTCATGCGGTCGACGAAAAGCGCATCGGTCTTGGGAATGCGGTCCTTGAACAAGGGCGAGCCCTGCGTGGTGCGGATGCCCTTGGTGTCGGCGAGGTCCTTGATGGCTTGCGGGAAACCATGCATCCAGCCGGCATAGTCGCCGCGGCCGAGCTGCGCGTCGCGCTCCCCGGCCTGCTTGAGGAGATCACCGCGATCCTGCCGGGAGACGATGGCGTTGACCGTGGGATTGAAGCGGTCGATGTGGTCGAGGTAGGCCGTCATCACCTCCACGCAGGAAATGGATTTCGACTTGATCGCCTGCGAGAGCGGGATGGCATCCATCATCACGATGTCGGAGGGCGCCGTTTTCGCCAGGGACGAGCCTGGCCACGCCGCCTGGCCGACAAGGGCGGCCGAGGCCGCGCCCGCCAGTCCCTTCGCGCTGAGATTCAGGAAACCGCGTCTGCTGAGACCACGCTCCTGCGCGGGTTGCGACGTGCCGCCGCGTTGCTTGCCAGCCATGGAAAACCTCCTCGATCAACCTTCTGAATGAGGTTGTGTCCACACACTGCCAGGTTCTGTGTCATCCATCAATTAAATTGTATACAAAATTATTATTCAATAATACATAAATGGCATTTACTTATGCAATAGCAAAACGAGGCTTTTGCGAGCCGCCCGCATGGCGAGGACATGCTGCGCGGTACGCGCAGCGGGCTGCACAGTCGAACTGCGACCGCAATACAGGCCCGGGAGGAGAGATTTTCGTGTCGGGGAAGATAGATTCCAGGAATCCGGTCCGATCACGCCTGCTTTTCGACCAGCGCCGCCAGTTGCCCCGTCACGGTGCCCCAGCCGTCATGGAACCCCATCTTTTCATGCAGGGCGCGATCGGCGTCGCTCTTGTGCATGACATGGGCAGTGTAGTCGGTTCCGTCTGGGTGGTCGGCGAAATCGACGATTGCCGTGATGAACGGCTGTTCGGCGGGGCGCCAGCCGCGGGTGAGCGCATTGGTGAACACGATGCGCCGCCGGTCGTCGACGGTCAGGAAACAGGCGTCGAGATGGGGCTGAAAGGTGCCGCCATCCTCGCTGATCCGGGTCACGAAGGCGCCACCCGGGGACAGATCCATGTCGACGACCTGGCATCGCGCAGGGGCGGGCACCCACCATTGTTCGAAGAGGGCGCGCTCGGTCCAGGCCTGCCACACGATGGCCCGCGGCGCTTTGATAACGCGAGCGATACGCAGGTCGAGTTCGGGGTCGAAGTGGCGGGTCACGTCGGCGGCTCCTTGTCGAGCATGGTGGCGACGATGCGTTCCAACCTGTCGGTCCGGCCCTCCCATATCGCGTGCTGGGCAGCCAGCCAGCCCTCGACGGCGGCGAAAGTCTGCTTTTCGATGGTGCAGGTCCGCACGCGCCCCTGTTTGCGGGTGCTGATCAGGCCCGTACCCTCAAGCATGCGGATATGTTTCATGAAGGAGGGCAGGGCCATGTCGAAGGGTTCGGCCAGGTCGCTGATGCTGGCCGGCCCCCGCCCCAGGCGTCCGAGCACGGCCCGTCGGGTCGGGTCGGCCAGGGCCAGGAAGATCTCGTCGAGCTGCTCGATACGATAAGCCATAAGGCTAAGTATCAGATCCATGCCCCACCCGCAAGAGTCGACCATCTCGCCACGATTCGGGTCGGAACCTGAGCGGCCTCTCCCGGCGGCAAATATGCAATTCAAACAATTTGAATAATAATTATGGCCCTAAATCGAAGATGCGAGCGTATTGTTGATTGCCATTACCTCCAGTCTCGATAATATGAAGGCACGAATGACGGAAGGTAGTTGCGTGCCGGCAACTCGGGCAGATCGATCAAAGTGTCAACTGTCTCAACGGAAGCACACGACGTGTTGGTAACTGGGCTGGCTAACACCAGACTGGATTGGGGGAAATAATGTCCTGGTTGGTTTGCATCCTCCTATACTGTCTGTCTTCCTCGATCATGGCTTCTTTGCTCGGACAAGCACTACGCGAGGAACGTGTGTCCTGAACGCGAGAACATCGCAGGAGTTTTCTCCTTCCCGAAGCAGAGTCACGCAGTTCCGGCAATTGCATGAATCGCGGCGCTAGCCTTTGATGACGACTGGGCGTGCCGTTGGCATGCCGTCATCCGCGGTCAGGGCCAAGGTATTCATATGGCATTGCACTTCCTCATGGACGGACCCGAGGATGCAAGGATCACCGTCCTGCTCGCGCATGGTGCCGGAGCGCCAATGGATTCGGCCGCAATGTCCGCCAGTGCCGGGGCGCTGGCTGCAGCCGGATTGCGCATGGCCCGGTTCGAATTCGGTTATATGGCAGCGCGGCGCCAATCGGGCGCCCGCAAGCCGCCACCGCGCGCCGAAACGCTGGAAGGCGAATATCGCGCCGCCGTCGAAGCATTGGGGGCGGCTGGACCTCTCGTCATCGGCGGCAAATCGATGGGGGGCCGGATCGCCAGCATGATCGCCGACGATCTCCAGGCCGAAGGCCGCATCGCCGGTCTGTTGTGCCTCGGCTACCCCTTCCATCCCATCGGCAAGCCCGAGCAGTTGCGCACCGCCCATCTCGCCGACATGCGCACCCCGGCGCTCATCGCCCAGGGCACGCGCGATCTCTTCGGCACGCGCGAGGAGGTCGCGACCTATACGCTGTCGCCCCGCATCGAAATCCTGTGGCTGGAAGATGGCGACCACGACCTGAAGCCGCGCAAGGCCGTTTCCGGTTTTTCGGCCGCCGACCACCTCAAGACCCTGGCGGTGGCCGTCTCGGGCTGGGCCGCGCGCCTCGCCACCTGACCGGGCCGCTATGACGCGAGCTTGCCAAGAAAGTCGAGCACCGCCCGGTTGAAAAGTGCCGGCCGCTGCAACGGCGCGAAATGGCTCACGCCTGGCAGAACGGTCAGCGTCGCGCCGGGAATGGTGCGGGCAAGATAGGTTGCATGGTCGGGGCGAATGAACTCGTCATGCTCACCCAGCACGATCTCCACGGGCACATCGATCGCGCTTAGATCGCTCGCGCTATAATTGGGCTGCGTCCGCATCATCTCGCTGACGGCGGCGACAAAGGGTTCGAAGCTATCCGGTGTGGCGGACAGTGCGGCATAGTCCTGGCGGTGCCGGGCGAAACAACGGTCGAGCGCGGGGCTCGGCTCCATCTCTTTGGTGCCGCTGGGGTCCATGTTGCAGGCGAAGAAGAATACGCCCGACGAGCGGGCGGGGTTCTCGGCAGCCAGCACCAGGGCGATGCAGGCGCCGTCGCTCCAGCCGACGAAGCGGGCCTTGTCCAGGCCGAGCCGATCCATCACCGCCAGCACGTCGGAGGCCATCAGCTCATAGGAATAAGGCCTGTCGTCACGCGTGCTGCGGCCGTGGCCACGGCTGTCGACCAGGACAACGCGATAGCCGGCGGCCCGCAGATCGTGCAATTGGTAGCCCCAATTGCCGGCATGGCCGAGACCGCCATGCAGCAGGATCACCGGCGGCCCGTCGCCATACGAAGCATGCCAGATGCGGGCGTCGTCGTGATCAAGCCAGCCCTCGATATCGGCCTGCGGCAGGGGCGGCGCGCCATAGGCGTGAAATTGGCTGAGATCGTCGTCCTGCGTGCTCATGGCCGTCCCTTCCTGTCCCGGTGCAATCGAGGGCTCCTTGGTGTCGATTTACCACATCTAGACCAATTGCAAACAGCAAGTGCTCTTGCGCGGGCGGGCGGCTTTGGCCGATCCCGCCCGCTTCATTCGCTCAACAGGCCATGACGCCGGTGCCAGTCCTCCAGCGATTCCTCGGGATAGGTGTCGAAATGCAGATAGCCGGGACCGGATGGTACATCGACCCATCGGGGAGCATCGGCCAGCATCATCTCCACGATCTCCGGCGGCTTGGGCAGCGGCGTATCGATCGCCGAGGCGTGCGGGTGGATCAGTTCCGGCCAGCGCGGATCCCACAGCCAGAGCGCACTGCCGCATTCCCCGCAGAAATGGCGCCCGGCCGGCGAGCGTTGGTCGGCCTGCCCTTCCTCACGCAGGACGGCGTGATAGATGCGCAGATGCTCGCGTCCCTCCACCTTCAGGCTTTCGGCATGGGCGCCGAGATTGATGGCATAGCCGCCTGATCCCGCCGTCTTGCGGCAGATCGAGCAATGGCAATGCATGAAGGGCGCGGGGCTCATCGCCTCGACGCTGAACGTCACGGCGCGGCAATGGCAGGATCCTTTCAGCAGCATGTGCGTTTCCTTAGTCTCTTTGTCTCACAACGGATGGAATGATGTGGGGTTCCAGGAGAACTTCGCTTCCATACAAACCGGAAAGGGTGACCCTTGAAAGGCAGATTCGTCATCATCGCCATGGCTGCATTGCTGTTCTCCTCCACGGCGCAAGCGGGCGACTATGCGCCCCTCGATTGTGCCAAGGCAGCTTCCCCCGCCGAAAAAGCCGTCTGCGGCAGTTACGCCCTCGGCCAGGCCGAGGCGCGCATGGCGACGCTCTACGGCGTCTCGATGTCCCTGGTGGCCATGGGCCAGCGCGGCAATATCGGCGAGGCTCAGCAGGCCTGGATCAAGACGCGCGAGGCCTGCGGCGCCGATACAGCCTGCCTCGACAAGGTCTATGGCGAGAGGATCGGCGTGCTGGACGAGGTGATCCGCAACATCGCTTCGCACGGCCCGTTCTAGAACTAGGGCCGGTGGGGCCCGCAAACAGGCCTCGGCCGGCCTGGAATCCCCATTTGTCCTTGGCGCAATCATCCCTTCCTGCTATTGCGCGCGGATGAGCGAAGAATTGATCGAAAATATCCGGAATTTCTCCATCGTGGCCCATATCGACCACGGCAAGTCCACCCTTGCCGATCGTCTGATCCAGGCCACGGGCACGCTGACTGACCGTGAAATGGTCGAGCAGGTGCTCGATTCCATGGATATCGAGCGCGAGCGCGGCATCACCATCAAGGCGCAGACCGTGCGCCTGAACTACCGCGCCCAGGACGGCAAGGACTATATCCTCAACCTGATGGATACGCCCGGCCATGTCGACTTCGCCTATGAGGTCTCGCGCTCGCTCGCGGCCTGCGAAGGCTCGCTCCTGGTGGTCGACGCCTCCCAGGGCGTCGAGGCGCAGACGCTCGCCAATGTCTATCACGCCATCGACGCCAATCACGAGCTGGTGCCGGTGCTCAACAAGATCGACCTGCCCGCGGCCGAACCGGACCGCATCAAGCAGCAGATCGAGGACGTGATCGGCATCGATGCCTCCGAGGCCGTGCCGATTTCGGCCAAGACCGGCCTCAACATCGACCAGGTGCTGGAAGCCATCGTCACCCGCCTGCCGGCGCCCAAGGGCGACCGCAACGCCCCGCTCAAGGCGCTGCTGGTGGATTCTTGGTACGATGCCTATCTCGGCGTGGTCGTGCTGGTGCGCATCTTCGACGGCACGCTCAAGAAGGGCCAGCGCGTCAAGATGATCGGCACCGATGCGCATTACGAGGTCGATCGCCTCGGCGTCTTCAGGCCGAAGATGCAGGCCATCGCCGAGCTCGGGCCGGGCGAGATCGGCTTCATCACGGCGGCGATCAAGGAAGTGGCCGATACCCGCGTCGGCGACACCATCACCGATGATCGCAAGAACACCAACATTGTGCCGCTGCCGGGCTTCAAGCCGGCCCAGCCCGTGGTGTTCTGCGGCTTGTTCCCGATGGATGCGGCGCAGTTCGAGGATCTGCGCGCCGCCATGGGGCGGCTTCGCCTCAACGATGCCTCGTTCTCCTTCGAGATGGAATCCTCGGCGGCGCTCGGCTTCGGCTTCCGCTGCGGCTTCCTTGGGCTGCTGCACCTGGAAATCATCCAGGAGCGCCTGGAGCGCGAGTTCAATCTCGACCTGATCGCGACGGCGCCGTCCGTCATCTACAAGATCAACATGACCGACGGCAGCCATATCGAGCTGCATAATCCGGTCGACATGCCGGATGTGGTGAAGATCACCTCGATCGAGGAGCCGTGGATCCGCGCCACCATCTTGACGCCGGACGACTATCTCGGCTCGATCCTCAAGCTCTGCCAGGACCGGCGCGGTGTGCAGGTCGATCTCAATTATGTCGGCAAGCGCGCCATGGTGCAGTACGACCTGCCGCTCAATGAGGTGGTGTTCGACTTCTATGACCGCCTGAAGTCGGTATCGAAGGGCTACGCCTCCTTCGATTATCATTTGACCGACTACAAGGAAGGCGATCTGGTCAAGATGCAGATCCTGGTCAATGCCGAGCCGGTGGACGCGCTTTCGATGCTGGTGCATCGCGACCGCGCCGAGAGCCGCGGCCGCGCCATGTGCGAGAAGCTGAAGGACCTCATCCCCCAGCACATGTTCGTGATCCCGATCCAGGCGGCGATCGGCGCCAAGATCATTGCGCGCGAGACTATCCGGGCTCTGCGCAAGGACGTCACCGCCAAATGCTATGGCGGCGACATCTCCCGCAAGCGCAAGCTTCTGGAGAAGCAGAAGGAAGGCAAGAAGAAGATGCGCCAGTTCGGCAGCGTCGACATTCCGCAGGAAGCCTTCATCGCCGCGCTCAAGGTGGATGGGTAGGGACGAACTAGCTTTATCCTAGGATCGCCGGCTGTCCAGCCAGCTTTCAATCAATCATGAAACGCCGGGTTTCCAGGAGTCGGCTGGAAAGCCGGCGGTCCCAGACGCCTTCACTCGCTGTAACGCTCCTCCCGCCAGGGATCACCGCGGTTGTGATAGCCGCGCACTTCCCAGAAGCCCGGCTTGTCGCGGGTGGCGAATTCGATGCGGCTGAGCCATTTGGCGCTCTTCCAGAAATAGAGCCGGGGCACGACGAGGCGCACCGGGCCGCCATGGTCCGAAGTCAGCGGCCTGCCCTCCCAGGCGTGGGCGATCAGCACGTCCTCCCCCAGGAAATCCTGCAGGGACAGGTTCGTGGTGTAGCCGTCGGCCGAATGCAGCACGACATGACCAGCCTCGGGCCTGGGCCGTACGATCTCGGCGAGGGCCAGCGTGGTTAGGCCCTCGAAATGGTTGTCGTAGCGCGACCAGGTGGTGACGCAGTGGATGTCGCAGACCTGCGTCACCTGGGGCTGGGCCGAGAAGGCCGCAAAATCCCAGATGACCGGATTCTCGACCGCACCGAACACATCGAGCTGCCAGCGCGCCTTGTCGATGCTGGGCTGCAGGCCGAGATCGAGCACCGGCCAATCTTTGACGAGATGCTGGCCCGGCGGCAGGCGGTCGCTCTCGGGCCGGGACGCCTGGCCGGTGAGGAACTTGCCGGCCTGGGCCCAGAGCTGCTTGGTGCGGGTGAGCTTTGAATCAGCCGGCGTCGCCGGGTCGTCATCATCGGCCATGGTGCCCTCCAAAAAGACAAGATAATGCATATTTCGGTTGATGGTAGGTCGGCTGCTATAAGGGCCGTACCCGAATCGAGGTCCTCATGTCCGCTGACGCCAACCCCCTCCTCGCCCGCTGGTCCACCCCCTTCGAAGCGCCGCCCTTCGCCGATATCCGCACCGAGCATTATCGTCAGGCCTTCGAGGCGGCGCTGGCCGAAAACAAGGCGGAGATCGCTGCGATCGCCGATAATGCCTCGGCGCCGAGCTTCGACAACACCCTGGCGGCGCTGGAGCGTTCGGGCCGGGCGCTCGACCAGGTCGCCTCGGTGTTCTTCAACCTGGCGGGCTCCGACACCAATGACGAATTGCAGGCGATCGAGCGCGAGATGGCGCCGATCCTGTCGCGCCATCACACCGCGATCTATCTGAACGACGCTCTGTTCCGGCGTATCGATGCCGTCTTCGCCCGGCGGGCGGAGCTCGGCCTGTCGCGCGAGCAGGCCCGGGTGCTCGATCGCTATCACACCGCGTTCCGTCGGGCCGGCGCCGGCAGGCCCGAAGAGGTGAAGCAGCGCCTGGCGGCGATTTCCGAACGCCTTGCCAGTCTCGGCACCCAATTCGGACAGAACGTGCTGAAGGACGAGAAGGCCTGGTCGATGAAGCTCGACGGCGAGGCCGATCTCGCCGGCCTGCCCGATTTCCTGCGCGCCGCCAGCGCCAGCGCCGCGGCGGATCGCGGTGAGAGCGGCCATGTCGTCACGCTGTCGCGCTCACTGATCGAACCTTTCCTGCAGTTTTCCGCCCGCCGGGACCTGCGCGAAACGGCCTTCAAGGCCTGGCTCGCCCGCGGCGAGGGCGGCGGCGAAACGGACAACCGCGCTTTGATCGCCGAAATGGTGGCGCTCCGGGCCGAGCGCGCCAGGCTCCTGGGCTATCAGACCTTCGCCCACTATCGCCTGGACGATTCGATGGCCCGCACGCCTGAGGCCGCGCTCGATCTCCTGCGCTCGGTCTGGCAGCCGGCCCGCAGCCAGGCCGAACGCGAGCGCGAAGGCCTCGAGGCCCTGGCGGCTGGGGAAGGCGACAACATCGCGCTGCAAGCCTGGGACTGGCGCTATTATGCGGAGAAGAAGCGACGCCAGGAATTCGACCTCGACGAGGCCGAGCTCAAGCCCTATCTGCAGCTCGACAAGATCATCGAGGCGGCCTTCGATACGGCCCGGCGCCTGTTCGGCATCACCTTCACCGAACGCAAGGACGTGCCGGTCTATCATCCGGACGTGCGGGCCTTCGAGGCGACGGATGCGGCCGGGACGAGCATCGGCCTGTTCTATGGCGATTATTTCGCCCGGCCCTCCAAGCGCAGCGGCGCCTGGATGAGCGCCTTCCGCAGCCAGGAGCGGCTGAACGGCGCGATCAACCCGATCATCGTCAATGTGATGAATTTCGCCCGCGGCGCGGATGGGCAACCGACCCTGTTGTCCTTCGACGACGCCCGCACGCTGTTCCACGAGTTCGGCCATGGCCTGCACGGCCTGTTGTCGGACGTAACCTATCCCCTGCTCTCGGGCACCAGTGTGGCGCGCGACTTCGTCGAATTCCCTTCGCAGCTTTACGAGCACTGGTTCGAACAGCCCGAAGTGTTGCAGCGCTTCGCCGTGCACTATCGGACGGGCGAGCCGATGCCGAAGGCCTTGCTCGACCGCCTGCTCGCCAGCCGCACCTTCAACCAGGGCTTTGCCACGGTGGAATATGTCTCCTCCGCCCTGGTCGATCTCGAAATGCATCTCCTGAAGGAAGCCGAGGGCTTCGATGTCGGCGCCTTCGAGGCCAAGGTGCTCGGCGAGATCGACATGCCCCGGGCGATGGTGATGCGCCACCGGCCCCCACATTTCCAGCATGTCTTCTCGGGCGACGGCTATTCCTCGGCCTATTATTCCTATCTGTGGTCGGAGGTGCTCGATGCCGACGGCTTCGACGCCTTCGTCGAGACCGGCGACATCTTCGATGGCGAGACGGCCCGCAAGCTCAAGCAGTTCGTCTATGCCGCCGGCAACCGGCAAGATGCGGCGCAGGCCTATCGCGACTTCCGCGGCCATGATCCCAAGCCCGAGGCCTTGCTGAAGAAGCGCGGCCTGGCGGCATGATTGGAGCGCGGACATCCTGTCCGCTCTTCTTTTCAGGCGCGCATGACGGTTGCGAAAGCGGACATTGCGACATGCAAGCATGTCGCAATGTCCGCGCTCCTACGCCGCGTGCCGCTCTGCGCCCGCGCCGAAATGATCGACATAGCGCGGATTGATCTTCTCGACCGGCAGGACCACCAGCACGTCGGTGGTGCCGAACTGATGATCGATAACCGCGCCGTCGCCAAAGCTGGCGCCGAGGCGCAGATAGCCTTTGATCAACGGTGGTAGGGCATGCAGCGCCTGCTTGACGTCGATGCCTTCCTTGGCGATGCGGTTCATCGAGACATAGCGCTCCGGCACCGCCTTGACGCGCCACTCGCCCTCGGTAGCGGCATGGTGATGCAGGAAGGCGAGCGGCAGGGCAAGGCGGCTCGGGTCGGTGCCCTCCAGGCTGGCGCAGCCCAGCATCACGTCGATCTTGTGATGCAGCACATAGGTCCAGATGCCGTGCCAGAGCAGCTCCACCGTGCGCTTGTTGCGATAGGCCGGCAGTACGCAGGAGCGGCCGAGCTCGAGGAAGCGGCGGCCAGGATGGGCTGCGATCAGCGGCTCGATTGCGTATTCGGCGGTTGAATAGAAGCCGCCATGGCGCTCGGCCACGTCCTGGCGCAGCAGGCGGTAGGTGCCGACCACCCGCCCGCCCGGCTTGCCCAGCCTGGTGGGGGCGTCATGGTCGATCACCAGCAGATGGTCGCAGAGCGTGTCGTAATCGTCGCGGTCACGCCTGGAGATCAGGGACAGCGCGTCCGGTATGGCGGCCATCTCCTCGTAGAACACCTGATAGCGCAGCTTCTGCGCCTTCTTCACGTCCCTGGCGGTCTCAGCCAACCGTACTTCCAGGGAGCCGATGCGTCCGAGAGTCATCGGCAAACCGATATTCTCGATGCGACGCTGGCGCAAGGCCGGCTTGAGCCGGCGGCGCGGCGCCAAGGGCACGATGCCGGCCGGCAGCTTGCTGCTCCAGCCGCGCGGATCGATCATTGCAAACAAGCCTTTCGGCGGCGTCGTCGGCATCTTCAGCCCCTGCCCGAATCCCCATCCGACAAGCATCATCACAGTTTTCGCACGGATTTGTGACAACAAGCCGCAGCGCCGCGCCGCCCGCTCAGGCGGGCTTTGCCGGGGCCAGGGCGCGATCGATCGCCACCACGATCAATCCCAGCCCGAGGAAGCCCGCCAGGATGACGAGGCCGTTGGCGAGGGCGCCGCCATAGCCGAGAACCGTGACGTCGGCAAAGGGGTAGAGATAGCGCCCGGCCAGTGCGCCATAGAGCAGCGAATAGGCGACATAAAGCAGGGGGTAGAGCATCCATGCGATGGGATCGCGCCAGCGCAATTGCCCCTTCGGCACGAAGACGAGCCAGTAGAGCACGAACAGCACCGGCACGATTCGATGCAGCACGTTGTCGACCGCGAGTGTCAGGCCGCTCATCGGGCGCAGCCCGGTGAGCAGGGCAGCAAAGATCACGCCGACCACGAAGATGTAGATGGCTACGGCCGCCCGGGTTCCCGGCCGGGTCAGGAAGCCGCCGCGTTCCCCGAGGAGGGCACTGGCCCCGGCCACGATCGTCACCAGCGTGTTGGTGAGTACGGTGAAGTAGCTGAAGACGAGGATGATGCCGTCGAAAGCGCTTCGTCCCTGCGCCTGAACGGTCTCGACGCTCAGCAGCACCTGCAGGAGCACGGCGCTGCCCGCGATGAGGGCGATCACGCCGGCGACGAGGCGTCCGAGACTTTGGTTGCCTGTCACGCCATACCTCGTCCTGGCTGTGATCGGCAGCTTAGCAGAGGCCCTGTCATCATGATGCCGTCGACGGTCACTGCCGCGCCCGGACCACGGAGCCGGCAAGGGCGCGATCGAGCGCCACCAGCGCAAGGCCGAGGCCGTAGAAGGCGGCGAGGATCAGCGCAGCATAGCCGAGCGCGCGGGGATAGCCGAGCACCGGCACGTTGGAAAAGGGGTAGAGATAGCGCCCTGTCAGCGCGCCATAAATCAGCGAGTAGACGACGTAGAGCGCTGGAAATATCAGCCAGGCCAGCGGATTGCGCCAGGTCAGCTGGCCCTTCGGCACGAAGATGAGCCAATAGAGCGTGAAGAGCACGGGCACCACCCGGTGCAGGGCGATGTCGACGGGCACGGCGAGGCCGGTCAGCTGCCGCAAGCCGGCGAGGAACACGGCATAGATCAGGCCGACGATGATGATGTAGACGGTGACGGCGGCCCGGGTCGACGGCCGGGTCAGGAAGCCTCGGGCTTCCCCGCGCAGGGCGCAGGCGGTGGCCACCACGGCCAGGATCACATTGGCCTGCAGGGTGAAATAGCTGAACACGGTGACGAGGCCATCGAGCGCCGTCCGGCCCTGCGCCATCACCGCCCCGACCACGATCCAGGCACGCAGGGCAACGGCGAGCCAGGCCGTGATGGCGATCAGCGCCGCAAAAAGGCGTCCGGCTGCCTGGCTGCCCGTCATGAATCACCCCGATTGCTGCTGCGGCTGGCAGTACAGTCTAGAGCGTTTTCCAGAAAAGTTGATAGACTTTTCGATTAAGAAAACGCGTCAGAACAAAGAGTTAGAGAAAAAGTGCGACTCGCGGAAATCGCACTTTTCTCTAAGCCGCATCGGCAGAGGCTGGCCAGCGTGGAGCGATCAATAGGGATCACTGCGCTCCAGGATCTCCTGGCCCATCAGCACGCAGTCGCCCGGCAACTGGGCATAGATCAGGTGCATGCGGTAATCGCCCTTGTAGATCGAGCCCTCGACCTCGATCACGTCGAAGCGGCCCTTGCCGACCAGGGCCCCGACGGTGCCGATTGCCCTCACGCTGTCGGGATCGACCTGGGCGCGGTCGTCATTGTCGGAATGGAAGGCCAGCAGCTTGGCGGCCTGCTTCACGGCGGCATCGGCGCAATGGGGGCGGGGAGCAGCGTGGGAAGCAGCGGTGCCGGCGAGCAAGGCGAGGCAGGCGAGAAGGACGGGTATGCGCATGACATATCTCGGGTGAACATCGGCTGGGTGTGTCTGCAGATAGCGGCTTGGCGGCCGTGTCGCCAGCCTGTCCATGTCGCAGATAGCGCGTGATAAGGTCGAGCCTAGGCCAGAACCGTCGCCCTGTCCGTCCTCGCCCGGTAGCTCAACGCTTCGGCGATGTGGATGCGGCCGACATCGGTCTTGCCGTCGAGATCGGCCAAGGTGCGCGAGACGCGCAACACGCGGTGGAAGCCGCGGGCCGACAGGCGCATGGCCTCCGAGGCATCGCGCAGAAGCTTGGTGGCTCCCGCGTCGGGGCGGGCGACCTCCTCGACCACATTGACCGGCACGCTGGCATTGGTGGAGCCGTCGGGCAGGCCGAGTGTGCGGTAGCGTTGGGCGGCACGGTCCCGGGCTTCCGCCACCCGGGCCGCCACCTCGGCCGAGCCTTCGGCGGGCGGTGGCAGGATGAGGTCGGCGGCGGAGACGGCGGGCACCTCGACGACGATGTCGATGCGGTCGAGCAGCGGGCCGGAGATGCGGGCCTGATAGTCGGCGGCGCAGCGCTCAACCGGCCCGCGCCGGCAGGCGAAGCCCGGATCGTTGGCCTTGCCGCAGCGGCACGGATTCATGGCCGCGACCAGCTGGATCCGAGCGGGATAGGCGACGCGGGCATTGGCCCTGGCGATCACGGCCTCGCCCGACTCCAGCGGCTGGCGCAGGGCATCGAGGGTCTGTGGTGCGAATTCAGGCATCTCGTCGAGGAAGAGCACGCCGTGATGCGAGAGCGACACTTCGCCGGGCCTGGCATGGATGCCGCCGCCGATCAGGGCCGCCATCGAGGCCGAATGATGCGGAGCACGAAAGGGGCGCCGGCTGGTGAGCTCGCCGCCGGCGAGTTGGCCCGCCACAGAATGGATCATCGAGATTTCCAGGAGCTCGGCCGGCACCAAAGGCGGCAGGATCGAGGGCAGCCTTGCAGCCAGCATGGACTTGCCGGAGCCAGCCGGCCCGATCATCAAGAGATTATGCGCACCGGCGGCTGCCACCTCCAAAGCGCGCTTGGCGGTCTCCTGACCCTTGATGTCCTTGAGGTCGGGCAGGGCGGCCGCTGGCGCGGCGATGCGCGGCTGCGGGCGGGAGAGCAACTGTGTGCCCTTGAAATGATTGACGAGCTGGATCAGCGAACGGGGGGCGAGAATGTCCATCTCCGGGCTGGCCCAGGCCGCCTCCGGCCCGCAGGCGGCGGGGCAGATCAGGCCAAGCCGGCGGCCATTGGCGGCGACGGCGGAGGGCAGCACGCCGGCGACCTTGGTGATGGTGCCGTCGAGGCCAAGCTCGCCAAGCACGCAATAGCCCTCCAGCGCGTCATGGGGAATGGCGCCGATGGCGGCCATCACCCCGAGCGCGATGGGCAGGTCGAAATGCGAGCCCTCCTTGGGCAGGTCGGCCGGGGCGAGATTGACGGTGATGCGCTTGGCCGGCAGGGCCAGGCCGGCGGCGGTGAGGGCGGCGCGTACCCTCTCGCGCGCTTCCGACACCGCCTTGTCGGGCAGGCCGACGATGGTGAACACCACCGAACCGGTCATGATCTGGACTTGCACGTCGACCTGGCGCGCTTCCACGCCTTCGAATGCCACCGTCGCGACGCGCGATACCATCTCGTTTCCCCGTCAGCCTGCTCGACGATAGCGGGGAAGCGTGGAGCCGCCAAGCAAAATGAGAACAAAGAGTGATTCTGGAAGCCTGTGACCGAGGCCCATCCGTCCGCCAGCCGATCAGGGACGGCCCCGGTGCGGCTGGGCCCTGTGCTGTGCAATCTGGCAGGCCCGCATCGTCAAAGGCGAGCTGGTCGATGCTGTAACGAGACTATTGTGCAGGGGAGGCGGGACTCAATTTCTTGGTGTCTTTGCCAAACGCGAATTCACCCGTGCTGCCGTCATTCATTGTCAGCGAGCCTGTGCCACTCATGCGGCTCGGTCCGTTTCGCACGCTGGCAGTGCCTTTGCGACCGTCGCTGCAGAGGATCGGCACATACATCAGGCCTCTGACGGCCGACAATGTATAGGAGCCGCTGCACGAAAACGTGCCCTTGCTCACCGTATAGGAACCCTGGATCTGCTCGATACGTATCGATCCATGCAAAACTCCGCCCAGCCCCTTGCTTGCCACCACCACAGGCAAGACCTGCACATTGCCCGGGAGGGTGCGGACCGGAGCTGTACAGGCTCCAAGAGCAGCGGCAAGGAAACCGGCAGCAAAAAGACTCGCGGCGACGGAAAAGGCGCGCATGAGATCCCTCAAGCAACAATCACGAAGATTGGTATGATGATTTATTCCAGGGAGGCAAGGGCGTAGCGAATGCGCCGGGCTTATCGGATCTGGGCCGATATTCTTCGAACATCGAGCGATATTTGGCGAGTGCCTGGCCGAGATAGCAGAGCAGGGCGGCGCGCATCCAGTGCGCCGAGCTCGAGGCGGCAAGCGCATCGCCGAGGCCAATCCAGCGCCTCCTGCGCCAGAACGGCTTCGCCGGCGGGGTCGAGCCCGCGCTCCTTGAGATGGTAGGGCGCCGCATAGTTCGCGAAGGCGATGCCCGAAATGCGGCGGCAGACCAGCGTTTCCGGCGGGTCGACGGCCGGGCGCACGGCGACATCTGCGTCGCGATGGGTGAGGCTAGCAAAGGCGTTCGAGGTGTTCACCTCGATGAGGACGCCGGGATGGTGCTGCCGGAAGGCCGCCAATATCGAGGGCAGGACGGAGGCCATCAGCGTATCGGTGGTGGTGATGCGTAGGCTTCCTTCCAGGCGCAGGTCATCACCGAGCCCGCCATGATCTGGATCCGCACGTCGACCCAGCGCGCCTCCACGCCCTCGAACGCCACCGTCGCGACGCGCTATACCACCTCGTTTCCCGTCAGCCCGCTTGACGATAGCGGGGGGAAGCGCAAAAGCGCCAGGCAAAATGAGAGCTAGACGTGATCAACGCCGGCAAATTGCGAGGCGTTTCAGGGTTTCACGCCCTGCAGCAACGACGATAATCCCGGCTCTTCGACAACGAGAGCCGCATCTGCCGGCAGGACCCACCGCACTTGGCGCTGACCGATTTCTTTCCAGGTCGGCAATGTCGCATTCACATGCAAAGGGTACACTGCGACCTCGACGAGATCGAAGTGCTCCGCCCGGCGCTTCCAATAGACGAAGCTGCCGCAGGGTTCCTCGGCGACCGTTCCGACCAGGCCGGCTTCCTGTTCGGCCTCGATTCTCGCGGCTTCCCAATCATCGCGCCCTTTCATCGGCCATCCCTTCGGGATCGACCAACGGCTGGTCTCGCGCGTGGTGATCAGGCACACTTCGAGCTGCCCATCCCGTTCGCGCACGGGAAGGGCAGCCACTTGATGCCGTATATCGGGCTGGCGCTTCTTTTTGTCCTTCTTGGGCATGGCTTGGTCAGTATAGCGCAAAAGAGCGGATATTATGTCAGATATTCGACCTGGATTGTTGTTTTGGCAACATATGTCGATCGAAAGAAAGCCTGCTGCTCCCGCTGGCGATGGTGGGGTTCCATTCCCTGTGCGAGATCCGAAATGCCCGCCAGTGACGCCATCGAATGCCGATTGCCTTTTATACCGACCTGCAGAAAGAGGATGATCGCCAATGGATCCCAAGGAAGAATGGCTCCGCTATAGCGGCTGGGACGCCAGCGAGCATGACCGCTGGCT
Organism: Labrys sp. F242; assembly: GCF_057813875.1. NCBI lineage: Bacteria > Pseudomonadati > Pseudomonadota > Alphaproteobacteria > Hyphomicrobiales > Xanthobacteraceae > Labrys > Labrys sp. F242. The sequence goes on from NZ_JBVASG010000002.1 coordinate 878,292, forward strand.
GCGCGACAGGATCGCGTCGCTCTTTGACCTGCAGAACCCCACGTCGAGGCAGCAGCAGCTGCTGCATATGGCGAGCTTGCGGTTGACGCTTCAGGATCTGCCGGCCGCCGCCTATCCAGGTCAGGAGGCCGAGCTTCGCGCTTTGGCGGAAATCGAGTTCAAGGACCCGGCCTGAGCGGCGGAGGCCAAGAGCGAAGATTCGAGAACGAAGACTCAATCGAAAGTGAGCTATCAATGCCCATGGATGTCCGGATCGCGTCTCCTCGGGACGCCGGCCCGATGGCCCAACTCATCAACGAGATCATTGCGATCGGAGGAACCACGGCGCATCGCCGGCCCTTTGACGAGCATCGCATCCTTGATGAGTTCATCGCCGCCAAGCGCGGAATCTGCTGTTTCGTGGCGGTCGATGATGCGCAGATCCTGGGGTTCCAGTCCCTCGAATGGTGCGATCCGGACTGGCCGGGCGAGGACCGTCTGCCGGCGGACTGGGCGGTCATCGGAACCTATGTAGCACCCGGGGCGCATGGCAGGGGCATTGGCCGCGCCTTGTTCCTGGAGACCGCGAAGGCCGCCAAGGCGGCGGGCGTACGTTTCATTGACGCCACTATCCGCAAGGAGAACGAGGGCGGCCGGGCCTTTTATGCCGGTATTGGCTTCGTCGATTACCGCACCGGAGACGAAAGCGTTTCAAAGCGTTTTGCACCCGGCTGACGCTTGGCGTCGCCGCTCGGCTGTACGGGACTTGGCTCAAGGAAGTGGCAGGAGCGCGAGGCTGTCTTTCAGAATGTCGGCCGGAATCAGGCCGTTGCCTTCGCCGGAGAATTGTATGTCGTGGAGCCACCAGCGTGCGTTGGCCTTGGCATAGGTCAGCCGGATGAACATCGTTTTTCTGTCGCTGATCGCGGCGTAGTAGAATTGCTGCCGGATGCCATCCATTTCCCTGTCGATGATCTTCCGGATGTGGCTGAAATCATATTGCTTCACATTGGCGAAGAGCCCGTCGACGGAGCGTTTCATGCCCTCATCGGAATTGGGGATGACCTGCCGGACGGCATTTGTGGCACCGTCGTAGTTCCGCCTGGCGATGCTGGTCATGATCTTCTCGCTCGTCTCGTCGACCGCCGTGGCCGGTCCGGTCTGGTTGGCGCCCGTCAGGCCGACCAGGCTGCCTTCGAGGAGGGAGGCCGGAAAGATCGCACTCGCGGAGCCGGTTGCAAAGCGAAAATCCCGATGGCGCCAACCGGCATCGCTCATCCGATAGGTAAAGCGCAGATAGACCGGTGTGTAATCGTCGACCCGCATTGAAAGATAGATCTCGCGGATGGCCTCCGGGAAAGAGAGGTCGAGCACCTTGCCGATTTCGGTGAGTTTGCGCCCCTTGAGCGGGGCCAGGGCATTGCGCAGGCTCTTCCCGAATTCGCAATCGGTGGGGTTGTCCGCACCGCAGCCAATCTTCGCTACGCTGTCGAAATCCTGCCGGGCCAGCGCATCGACATAGTGCCGGACCTGGGCTTCGGGATCGTCGATCAGTGGTATCTCCTCGGCGGTGGCCAAGCAGGCGAGGCCGAGGAACAAGGCGAACGACAGAAGGAGGCGACGCTTGAGATGGCGGGGCATCCGCTTTTCTCCAATGGAGTGAGGTCGGGCCTAGGCAGAGTTTCCCGGCCGGCCCCACGGGTGGCGCGCGATTTGACCCTGCTGTTCGCCGGAGGAAGGCAAGCATGGAGCGGGCCGCTATGCAGTGCCATGCGAAACAGAGGCCGCGCCCCGTTGCTGGCGTCGTCAGGGCCGACCGTTCAATCTGCTTCCGGCCCGGGCACGCCCGTCTTCAAGGCCGGACCGTCATAATGCGCACGCGGGCGGATCAGGCTGCCCCGGGCCGTCTGCTCGAGCATATGGGCGATCCAGCCGACGGATCGGGCGAGGGCGAAGAGCGTGAACGGGGCGCTCGCCGGCAGGCCGTAATGGTCGGCCAGGGCCGCGAGGGCGAAGTCGACATTCGGTGGTTCATCGCTGTGCTCCGCCACGGCCTCGCGGATGCCCTCATAGATCTCGCTGCAGGAGAAGCAGGCCAGCAGGGCGGCCGCCCGGGGATCCCCGTTGGGATAGAGCGGGTGGCTGAAAGCGGGCAGGCGATGGCCGCGGGAGAGCCAGTCATGCACGGCGCGCCGGGGGCCGACCCGGCGGGCGGTCTCGGCCAGGGCCTGTACGCTCACGGCGGCCGTGCCATGCAGCGGTCCGGCAAGGGTGCCCAGCCCTGCCAGCAGGCCGGCGGCCAGCGGAGCGCCCGTCGATGCGGCCGTGCGGGCGGCGAAGGTCGAGGCGTTCAGCTCGTGATCGGCCAATAGCACCAAAGCCCTCCGGATGAGGTCGGCGGCATTGGGAGCCTGCCAGGCCAATGCCGCCCGCTGGTGCAGCGGCAAGGCGCCATCGGCCCCGCCCCCGAGCATCGCCGCCGCCATGGTACCGACCAGCCCCGCCGCTTCCCGGCAGAGCACGGCATGCGAACGCCCGCCGGTGGGAAAGTCGTGGCTGGCCCGCCTCGCCAGAGCGAGCAGCGCGGCTTCGAAAGGGTTGGCCGGGATCGGCATGCCCCTGACCGTGGCTGGGAAGGCGAGATCGACCCTTCCGACCTGCCAGAGTAGCTTGGCGGTCTCCTCGAGGCTGGCATGGTCGGAAAGGCCGATGGCATCCTCGCCGCGATACCACAAGCGGCCGTCCGATATCGTCGACAGGCCGGAGGCCAGCACGGGCTCGCCGAAGGAGATGGTCTGCGTGGCGACGTCGGCGACGCTGCGGCGCCCGGCATGGCGTCCTGCCAGCCGTTTGACGTCCTCGCCATGGTAGAGGCTGCGCCGCACATCCTGCGGATGCGGTTTGGTGCGGATCCTGCCGCGGCTGACATTGGCATAGAGCGTCTGCGGCTGGACCTTGAGGACGGCGAGAGCTTCTTGCGAGGTGATCCAGGGCATCGGCGCAAACCAGGCTGATATATTGACGATATCTATCAAGATTGACGTCAATGCTAAAGCGTCAGCATGCTTGTCGCAATACGAGGTTTCATTGAGGAGATTGCGATGAACAATGGATTGGACGATGTCATTGCCACCGAGACCGTGATGTCGGACGTGGACGGCCTTGCCGGCCGGCTCGTCATTCGCGGCCATTCGCTCGACGATCTGGCCGGCCATGTCGGCTATGAGGAACTGGTCGGCATCCTGCTGGACGGCTTCTTCCAGGATCTGCCCGGTCCGAAGGAACTGGCGTTCCGTCTCGGCGAGGCCCGCCGCGAGGTGTTCGAGGCGCTGATCCCGGATGGTCTCGCCGCCGAGAACCTGCCGGCTACCGATGCCCTGCGCGCGGCCCTGGCCCGCCTTGATGACGGTGAGGATCTTGCCCTGGCGCTCCGACTGATTGCTGCGCCCGCCGTGCTGACCCCGGCCATCATCCGCCACAAGGGGGGTGAGGCGGCCATTGCGCCGGATCCGGAGGCCGGCCATGCCGGCGACATGCTGCGCATGCTGCATGGAACCGTGCCTCGCCCGGAAGCGGCCGCTGCCCTCGACACCTACCTGGTCACGGTCAGCGACCACGGCCTCAATGCCTCGACCTTCACCGCCCGGGTCGTCGCCTCGACGCAGGCCGGCCTGACCTCGGCGGTGCTGGCGGCACTCAGCGCCCTGAAGGGCCCTTTGCATGGTGGCGCGCCGGGCCCGGTACTCGACATGCTCGACGGCATCGCGGCTTCGCAGACGGCCGAGGCGTGGCTGGAGGCAGCTCTCGACAGGGGCGACAGGCTGATGGGCTTCGGCCATCGCATCTACCGCGTGCGCGACCCGAGGGCCGAGGCGCTCAAGCGGGCCGTTACGGCGCTGTTCGGGCCCGGCAAGAACGACACCGGTCGCCTCGCTTTGGCCGAGCATGTCGAAGCGGCCGCGACCAGCATTCTTGCCCGCCGCAAGCCGGACCGCTCCCTTCAGATCAATGTGGAGTTCTATACGGCGTTGCTGCTCGAAGCGCTCGGCTTCCCGCGCGAGAGTTTCACCAGCATCTTCGCCACCGGGCGGGTGGTAGGCTGGATCGGCCATGCCCGTGAGCAGGTGCTCTATGGCCGGCTGATCCGGCCGCAGTCCCGCTATGTCGGTCCGCGGCCGGACCAGGCCGCCTGAAACGCGCGAAAGCGGGCTCCATCACCAGAGCCCGCTTTCGTGTCTTTTGCTGGACCTCAGGCTGTCGCTGTCGCCAGGCGCGACCGCACGCCGGCCAGGATGAGCAGGACGGCCAGCAGGAGAACCAGGCCGGCCGCGACGAACACGCCGCTCGCGCCGCTGACGTCGAAGATCGTGCCGCCGCCGGCGGCGCCGAGGGCGATGGCAAGCTGGATCACCGCCACGATCAACGCCGTGCCGCTTTCGGTTTCATCCGGCACCGCGCGGGTGATCCAGGCCGTCCAGGCGACCGGCACTGCGCCGAAGGCGAGGCCCCACAGGGCAATCAGCACGGTATCCGCCAGGGGAGCGCTGCCGAGGCCGGCGAGCATCAGGCCGAGCACACCCATCGCCAGGGGCATCGCGGCCAGGGTCAACCTGAGGCTGCGCTCGAGGAGGAAGCCGCCGAGGAAGGTGCCGAGGAAGTTGGCGATGCCGAAACCGAGCAGGATCGCCGACATCGTGCTCACGCCGACCCCCGTCACCGTTTCCAGGAAGGGCCGGATATAGGTGAAGAAGGCGAAATGGCCGGTGAACACCAGGGTGACCGCGACCATGCCGAGGCCGATCTGCGGGCGCATCAGCACCTCCCACAGCGTGCGCAGGCGGGCATGCCCGCGCGGCTCCAGGCGCGGAAGGGTAGCGAACTGCACCACCAAAGCGAGGACGCCGAGGCCGGCCCCCATGATGAAGACGGCCTGCCAGCCGGCTATGTCTCCGACATAGCTGCCGACCGGAGCGGCGAAGACGGTTGCAGCCGAGACACCGCTGAACAGGATCGACAAGGCGCGCGGCACCATCGCCTCCGGCACCAGCCGCATCACGGTGGCGGCAGACATGGTCCAGAAGCCACCGAGCGCGATACCGAGCAGCACCCGCCCGAGAATCAGGAAGGCCAGGCTCGAGGCGGAGGCGACCAGCAGGTTGGAAGCGATCAGCAGGATCGAGAAGGCCAGCAACACCACACGGCGGTCGAGACGCCGCGTCAGCGTCACCACGAGCAGACTGGTGATCAGGGCCACCGTGGCGGTTGCGGTGACGGCCTGCCCGGCCACGCCTTCGGTCACGCCGAGATCGCGGGCCATCGGCGTCAGCAGGCTGGCCGGCAGGAATTCCGCCGTGACCAGGCCGAACACGCCGAGCATCATGGAGATCACGGCGCCCCACAGGGCGTTCTGCGATCCTGGGGCAGCCGTCACGTCGGCCGCGGGAATATCGTCCTTGAAAGCCCGGTGCGGGCTGCGATCCGGCTCGATCGCATCAAGCGTCGAGGCGGTCTGCAACGCTTCGCTCATCTGTCTCGTCCTGTCGAAGTGACCTGGAGCCAAACGCGTTCAGGCGGAAACGCTCATTTGCTCCAAACTCTTTGGTTTGACGCGTTTTGCAATTCTTGGTGTCCCGCCAAATCGCAAAACGCTATCGCGTTGCAGCAACATAGGGTGGACATGTCGGACGATCCATGTCATCAAATCCGGAATGCTTTACCATTCGTCCGGACTTGAGCGCGTGCGCCGCGATAACCCGCCGGCAGACCTGATGAGCGAATTGCTCCTCGGAATGCGTCTCAACGGCGTGCAATATCGGCGCCTGCATGCCGCGCCGCCTTTCGGCGTTCATTTCGGCACTGTCGAGGGACGGGCCCAGTTCCATTTCGTCGCCTGCGGTACGGTCTATCTGCGCATGGCAAGCGGCGCGGTGCACAGCCTCGGGCCGGGCGATGCGGTGCTGCTGCCGCGTGGCGGAGAGCACGACCTCGTTTCCGCACCGGACCTGCCGAGCCAGGATGTCGGCACCTACGAGGCAATCCCGCTCTGCAAGAGCGTCAGCGCCGTCTCGGCCTGTGCCGAGGAGACCTGCCCGAGCCGGCACGCCCATGTCTTCAGCGGTTGCATGGAGTTCGATCTCGGCGGCATGCATCCGCTGGTCGCCCAGATGCCGGAAGTGATGCTGGTCGGCACGCTGCTGGAGCGTCAGCCGGAAATCGAGCCGATGCTGCGGGCGATGGAGCGTGAGGTGCTCACCGAGCGCGTCGGCTCGGCAGGCATCCTGGCGCGGCTGGCCGACGTGGTGTCCGCTTCCATCGTGCGCGGCTGGGTGGAATGCGGCTGCGGAGAAGTGGGCGGTTGGCTGGACGCGCTGCGCGATCCGCGCTTGAGCCGTGCCATCGGCGCCATGCATCGCGACCCCGGCCGGGACTGGACGGTGGCGGAACTGGCCCAGGAGATGGGCGCCTCGCGTTCGGTCTTCGCCGAGCGTTTCCTGGCGGTGACAGGCCAGACGCCTTTGCGTTACGTCACCGAGTTGCGCATGCGCCTGGCAGCCGAATGGATCGGACGCGACCGCATGTCGATCGACACGGCCGCCCAACGCCTCGGCTATGCCTCGCAGGCTGCTTTCAGCCGCGCCTTCAAGCGCGTGACAGGCATGCCACCGGGTGCCTTGCGCACGGAAGGCCCCCACGCGCAAGCCTGAGGGCGGCAGAAGACGACACCGATGAAAGTGTGGCTTTCTCCTTCTGCAAGACGAGAAGGCAGTCTGGCTTCATGTGTCTCGACCGAAATCCATCATCCGTTATGGCTATTGCTGGCCCGGTTGCCGGCCTGCTGGAAGTGTGTCAGAAATTTGGCGGAGAGGACGTCGCCCCATAGAAGGGAGCCTCATGCCGGCTGGTGAGCCTGTTGTCGCCTGGTTGAGCCGTCGCAGGCATGCTGCGGCACTTTTGGAGTGCGACAAGGGTGGCTGGGCCAAGCGCCTGGTTTTCACCTCGCCGGTTTTCCCTCGCCGATACCCCACGGGACGACGGTGCGCTCTTCGAGCCCCGCGCTTCGCCTCTTTGGCCGTACAAGCCCTCCAACAACGGCAAACCCTGCAGAGAATGGGATCCCCATCATGAGCGGACGTGAGAAGCTGCGCAGCCTGAGCGATATCTATCGTTTCCTGCGCATGAACGAGACGCCGATCTATGTCGTCACGCCGACGCCCTTCAACCTGCTCGGGCTCGATGAGTGGGTGGGTGGCCTGGAGTTCATCAATTATTTCGACATTTTCGACGGCAGGCACCCGCGCGTCTTCGTGCCGCCGCGCACCGGGCCGGTCGAGTTCAAGTCAATGGAGGACGTTGCCAACTATCTGGTGGCGCACCCTGCCTTCAGGGCTCGTATCCGCAAGAAGCCGCGTGGCAAGGCGATCTTCGTGATGTTCGACGAGGAGACCGAGGAACTCTGCGCCGAAGCCGGTGTCGATGTCGCCCTGCCGAAGGCCGCCTTGCGCACGAGGCTCGATTCCAAGATCGAGACGACGCGGCTCGGCAATGAGGCGGGCGTCGCCAGCGCCCCCAACACCATGGGCTTGGCCAGCAGCTACGAAGAACTCGGCGTGCTGGCCGCTGCAGCGGGTCTCGGCAGCGACCTCGTGGTGCAGACGCCCTATGGCGACAGCGGGCGCACCACCTTCTTCGTCAAGAGCCAGGCCGACTGGGATAAATACGCCGCCAAGATCATCGGCCAGGACTTGAAGGTGATGAAGCGCATCAATCACCTTCCCGGCACCATCGAAGGCTGCTGCACCCGCCACGGCACGCTGGTCGGCCCGGTGATGACCGACATTACCGGCTTTGCCGAGATCACGCCCTATAAGGGCGGCTGGTGCGGCAATGACGTCTCGCCGACCATTCTGCCAGGCGATGCGCCCGATCGGGTACGCGAGATGGCACGCAAGCTTGGCGACCGGCTCTATGAGGAGGGCTATCGCGGCGTGTTCTGCTGCGACTTCCTGCTCGATACCGATACGCACGAGGTCTATCTGGGCGAACTCAATCCGCGCGTCTCCGGCGCTTCGCCGCCGACCAATCTGATCACCACCATCTATGGCGGCTGCCCGCTCTTCCTGTTCCACCTGCTCGAATTCCTCGATGTCGATTACGACCTCGACGTCGAGGCTGTGCAGAGCCGCTGGAAGGAATATGACCACTGGACCCAGCTCATCCTCAAGCAGACCGAGGATAAGGTGGAGATGATCACGCGGGTGCCGCAGTCGGGCATCTGGCGCATGAATGATCGCGGCGAGATCGCCTATCAGCGCTCCGCCCTCGACCTGACCAGCGTCGGCGACGAGAACGAGGCCTTCTACATGCGCGTGTACGGCGTGGGAGAATATTGCTACCATGGCGCCGATATGGGCTGTCTGCTGGCGCGAGGCCGGATGCAATCGGACGCCCGGGAACTGCTGGCGCGTGCCAAGAAATGGAACGCCGGCATCAAGGCGCAGTTCGAGTCGGTGCCCCTGTCCGCGATGACCGCCATCGTGCCGCCGGTGGACATGCCGTCGGCCAAATGGATCTAGCGGAAGTGGATCTGACCGAACGCGCCCGAAAGGCATGAGTGGAAAGAAATGAACGTAGGGTTCCGCAGCTTGCGGGAACAGGGGCCTGGCCCGGCTTGGAACGCGGTGTTCCAGGCCGGCTGGCCGGGCTGGCGACAATGGTTTCTGGAACGGGGCGGCGCGCAGGCGCCCAGCCTCACCGATGCGACGCGCGCCGTGCGGCGCTTCATGCCGGAAATGGAGGGGCTGTGGTCCGGACTGGTGGCGGCGGTGCCGTCGGACGAGGATGTCGCCCGCTTCCTGAGTTTCTGGACCCCGCCGCGTTATCTCGTCCATTGCAGCCAGGCCGTATTGGTCGATGATCACGGTCCCATCTTGGTGCGCAATTACGATCTGGCACCGGAGCTGAACGAGGGCACGCTGCTCCGCTCGCGCTGGCGCAGCCGGGACGTCATCGGCATGGTGGACGGTCTATCCGGCCTCGCCGACGGCATGAACGATGCCGGCCTGGTCGTCTCGCTTACCTTCGGGGGCCGGGCCGTGGCCGGCAGGGGCTTCGGCGCGCCGATGATCGTGCGCTATCTCCTGGAGGTCTGCTCCGACACGCATCAGGCGGTGGAGGCGCTGCGCTCGGTTCCCTGCCACATGGCCTACAATGTCACGGTGCTCGATCGCCAGGGCCGTTGGGAGACGGTCTATCTCTCGCCCGACCGGCCGGCGATCGTCTCCGGCAAGGCCTTCACCACCAATCACCAGCTTGGCGTGGAATGGCCGAGGCATGGCCGCCTCTCGCGCACCCTGGAGCGGGCGGCAGCCCTCGAGCAGATCCTGGCGAACCCAGCGCTCGACGGGGAAGGATTGTCTGCGGCCTTCCTGACGCCGCCCTTGCTGACGACGAGTTACGCGCTGGGCTTCGGCACGGTCTACACGGCCTGCTATCGCCCGGCCACTGGGGCCGTGACCTTGCTCTGGCCCGGTCAGGCCGCAAGGCACTGGACCTTCCAGGACTACGGCCAGATCGAGTTCGAGGTGTCCTATCCGGATTGAGGGTAAAGAAGCCTCATCGCGCCGGCTGCAGCATGGCCTCGAGATCCGGCAATTCACTGTGATGGACGAGGAGCACGCCAAGCTTGCGTGCGAGTTGTTCGGCCGAGTTGGTGAAATCCCGGTTGGAGACCACCACGGCATAGTCGGCGTCGGTGAAGCCGGCGGCGGCATGGGCTTCCTGCACGGCCTTGTTGCCCACGGGGTTGCCGAAATAGAGCTTGCATTGCAGGGCGACGGTGGTGCCATCGCGCTGCGCCAGGATATCGATGCCCTGATCGCCGGACTGCCCTGTCACTTCGGCCTCCCAGCCCGCCTTGCGCAGGAGATCGGCGCAAAGATGCTCGTAATCCTGTGGCGAGATCTCTTCCATGGCGTCGGGAATGCGGGCGTCGGGTTCCACCGCCGCCCATTTGCCCACCATGCGGGTGGCAAGGGCGTCGAAGCGGGCGATTTCCTTCTCGTCGAGAGAGAGCTTGGTGGAGGCGCGAAAGCGCACCAATTCATCCCGCCATTTGTCGAACTCCTCGGCGCCATAGGCATTGACGCGCACGAGCTGGCGATAACGCTTGGTCAGGGCAGGGCCGTGGCGGCGGATCAGGCGGCGCCATTCGGGGCTGTCGCCGCCGACGGGCAAAAAGCCGAACCATGTCAACAACCAGATCAGCACGAGGGCGGCAAGGGCCAGGCCGGCGGCCAGGCCCGTCAGGCGGTCGAGACGCGCCAGATTCATCGCGACGATGAAAACGATCGCGAATTTGGTCAGGCTGACCCATGCCGACGCGCGAAATATGCCGAATCCCCGAAACATGGGCTGGTTCTAGCGCAAATATCTTGCCAAGAGGTTGGATGAGGCCGGTACTGTCCGGCACGACGAAGCGAGAATTGACGAAAGCGGGAATTGCCATGACCGAGATCGAAACGCTCAGCGCCCGCGTCGACGCGCTGGAGACGCGCGTGGCCTTCCAGGACGAGACCATCGAGGATCTAAACCAGGCTGTTATCGCGCAATGGAAACAGATCGAGGCGCTGAACCGTCTGCTCACCCAGCTCTCGGACCGCGTCGAGATCAGCGAGCAACGCGCCGATCTCGCCGGTTTGCCCGAACCGCCGCCGCCGCATTATTGAACACAACGCATTCATGCCGGAACCCATCGTGACCGAACCTTCGCAACCCAACTCCCCGATATCGCTCGCTCAGGCTGCTCACCTTCTGGGCGTGGAAGCCAAGACTCTGGCCAATGTTGCACGCCAGCACGGCTTCTTCACGGCCATGGGCCGCGAGGTCTTCTTCACCGAGGCGCAGCTCAAACAGGTGAAGGCGCTGCTGTCGGACAAGGCGCGAGCCGAGAAGAGAGCGGCCTTGCGCAAGAAAAAGCCTGCCTCCACCTTCGGCATGCACGAGAGCACGGAGCTGCGCAAGCAGCGCCGCCGCACCAAGAAGCGCCAGGGCAAGAAGGAAGAGTAGGGGTTCTTCCGGGTGTACGGACGTCTCGTCCGCTCTTGGACACGTGGCGCGTGCACCCAGGAAGAACCTTCTACGCCAGGTTCGACCGGCTGCCCTCAAGTCCTGCCACCATCGGTGGGTTTTCTTCCCTCACCCCGAAATGCCGGCGCTTGCCGAGCACCTGCTCGACGATGGCGCGGGTGAATAGCCCGGGGCCGCTCGAATAGATGCGCCAGCCACCATCGACGTCGATCGTTCCTGTTCGCACGCGACCCCATTCGGCACTAGCGACGTAGCGATCGGGGAAGGCGGCGTCGGAAGAAGAGAAATAGGTGTTGCGCTGGCGCAGCGAGGCATTGGGCAAATGCTGCGTCACGGCGATCGGATTGATCAGGGCAAGGCCTTCCCAGGCCTTCTGCGCCTCGCCGAGCTTTGCCAAAGCCTCGCAATAACGCAGATGGGCATGCACATACATCAGGCCGATCTCTCGCCCGAAGAAGGACGACGATTCGGCGCGGCGGAACAGCTTTTCCGGGCCGCCATTGTAGACGACGGGCCGATCCATCAGATGGGCACCGTCCGGTAGCAACAGATGCTCCTCGATCAGCTTGAGGTGGTGGCGGGCTTGGGTCTGCGTGAACAGGCCGCCGATGATGGGCTGCGTCATCGAGATCAACGAATAGGACAGGCCCGTCCTGGTGTCGCTGGGATGCAGCAAGAGCTCGACGCCGCCCGATTTGGCGTCGACCGGCGCAATATCGGTCTCACCGGGCGCTGCTTCCGCCTCGCCGAAGATGGCGTGATCGAACAGGCCATAGCCGGCCACCACGCCGTCGCGGATCAGATGCTGGTTGAAATCGCCGCGCATCCGGGCGGCGAGATCGGAAAGTTCGGCACTGCGGGCCGTCTCGCCCCGACGCTTGAGGATGGAAGAATAGCGCACGACCTGTTCGTAGAGCAGCGCCACCGTCCAGCTCGACACCATCCAGTCGCGCAGATGCGGATCGGCGGGCTGGAGCGAATCGTTCCAGTCGCCTTCGCCATAGCGCACCAGATGCGTGCCGGGGATGAAGCTGGCCGTGACGGTTTCGAGGAGCTTGTCGACATGGCTCGAGAGCGTCGACCGTGTTGGAGTCGCCGCGTTCTTGTCGTCGCGCCAGGGTGTCTCGGCGTCGAGCACGGTGAGGTCGCCGGTGGCTTCCACATAATCGCACAACGCTTTCAGCGGCCAGACGATGACGTCACCATGGCTGTCGCCCGCCCTTATATAGGGGTAGGGATCGAGCATGAACCATTGTGGCCAGTCCCCCCGCGACTGCGACTGCTCGCCGAACAAAGTGAGGAGGATGTGGCGCACCTCGGCATCGTGCTCGAGGGCCAGCATCAGCTCGATCGGCCCCTGGCAGACGTCGCGGGTGCCCCAGGCGGCGCCGGTATATTGTTCCAGGCCATGCGGCACGGTGAGGTGCATCATGGCGTCATGGGCGAGCCAGGGCAGCATCAGATCCTGCGCCTCGACATCCGGGCCGGTGCCCTCCAGGCGCAGGTCGCGGGTGAGAAGGCTCCAGAACCGTCGTGCCGGGACGAGCAGGCTCTCGGCATCCGGACCGGCGGCAAAGCGGTCGGCCAACTTCTCGCCCTCGGCGGCCGATGTCATCGAGCCGGTGACGGCGAAGACGAGTTCGTTGGTGGCATGCGAGCGCAGGGCGACATAGGCGCCGTCGCGCGCCTTGCCGTCGACATAGAGGAGCTCGTCACCGCCCACGGTCTCAACGGCGGAAGGAGTCGAGGTGACCAGGTGATAGGCCGCTTCCTTGTAGGTCTGCCCCCACAGCCAGTCCGAGCCCGGCGTGAGGCTGATGCGCTTGGCGGCGGCATCGATGGTGATGGTGCCGGTCTGTTCATAATCGCGCTCGCCCATCACAACATGGCCGAACACCAGGAAACGGCAGGGAGCCCCCTCGACGGTGACGCGCCATTGCATGGTCGGCGCGTCGCCGGCGGCAACGGCATGCACGGTCACTGTGCGTCCGGGCAGGCGATAGATCCATTTGGCGTCGTTGAGCCCGATGTCGAAGGCGCTCGGCACGCCCAGCAGCTTCCAGCCGTCGCCGGCGTCCATCAGGATGCGCAGGCCGCTGCCGCGCGTGATGTTGTAGGGATCGCGCGAGACCGAGAACAGCTTGTGAAAGGAGGTGTTGCCGATGGTGAGCTGCGCTCCGAACACGCCATGCATCCAGGCGGTGGAGCACAGGGTCGCATCATCGAGCCGCATGCTGGTGCCGCTGCGTAGCAGGGCGCCGTGGCGGCGTGGCACCTGTGCTTCCTTGGCTGCGAGCACGACATGCCGGTTCTGCCCGCCATCCGGCACGAAGAAGGATAGCAGGGCGCCGTTCTGCACTTCCTCCGCCAGGCGCTCGGGGTAGCGCGCCGCGAGGTCTCCGGCTTCAAGCGGGAGCACCGGCAGCGGGGCGGCATCCTGCACCAGGCTGCGTGCCGGATCGGCCGGAGACGGCGCGTCCGTGCCGGTTTCGCCGGCCCGGCCGGCAGCGGCGACGGCCGCCGGTAGATCGGCTGGACCGGAAGCGGCAGGGTGGTTTGGCGTAAACAATCCGAAGAAGGTAATGTCAGCTTTCGAGCCTTGCCCGATGCTGACGGGCCGGGATTGCAGGGCGATGCAGCCGACCTCGTGCTGGCGGCGCTGCGAGGGCAGGTCGGTGCCGAAAGCCGCGTCGAACACGCCGGTGATGCGATAATCCGGGCCGAGGACCTGGATCGCGTCGGTGGCAAAGGCCACCGCACCGCTGGTGCAGCCTTGCGCCAGCCAGGGGAACTTGCCGCCTTGTGACAGGTTCTGCCGGCTCATCAGCACCGGGCCGAGAGCCTCGTGCTTTTCGACATGGTGATCGAGATATTGCGAGACATAGGCTTCGCTGTTCATCAGGAAGCCGCGGCTGCCCAGGCCGACATCCTGGATAAGGACGAGATCGCAGGGCTGCGCTGCACCTGCGCCCGACAGCTCGATTTGCCAGAACCAGAGCGCCTCGCCGGGATGGAGGGCAAGCCTCACCCGATAGGCGATGCTGCCGGCTTCGCCCTGCCAGACCGCGCTGGAACCACCAGCCGCGAATCGGCCCTTGGCACCGGGGCCGACCAGCTCCTGCACGATGGGGCTTGCGCCGCCGGCGCGCAGATAAAGCCGGCTGATGCCGCCATGGATAGGCGATCCCAGCACCTGGTTGAGCGTGACCCGGTCCTTGCCGTCGTCATGCTCGATGGCGAAGACCGTGCCGTTCTCCAGGAAGGAGACGCTGAGGCCGCCGGTGTTTCGGATGGTCCTGAGCTGGAGATCCTTTTCGCGCGGGATTGTAAATTGGCGCGTGCTGCCATCCGCCATGGCCTGTCTCCTCAAGCTGGCAGACCGATGCAGAGGCCTGCGAATCGCAGGGGCATTGGTCGACCTTGTCAGGACGCTACTCGGAAGGCAAAAGCGGGCCCTGTCAACGGTTCCAGGCGCGCGAGCGTCTACCTCTCCAGTAGATGTTGCGGTTCCAAGTTGCGGAAGAGATGTCCGCGCTCTCAGCCGCGCCGCTTCCAGCGCGACATTGGTTGGGTTCGAGCATGAACCGCTACGGCTGAGAGCGCGGACGTCTCTTCCGCATCCTGCCTTTCCAAATCGCCCGTTCATCTGAGGGAAAAACAAGACAGAACAGGACGAGATGGGCTTGTTGCAGAAGGCGCCGCTGCGCTATAATTTATTCTGAAGAAAGAAATTCCACTGTCCGTAAACCATCGAAAGCTCGCCATGACCGAATTGATCGACGGCAATGTCCATGCGGCCAATGTCCGCGCCCGCACCAAGGTTCGCGCGGAGGCCTTTGCCGCCGCCCATGGCCGCAAGCCGCGCCTCGACGTGGTGATCGTCGGCAACAATCCGGCAAGCCGGGCCTATGTGAACACCAAGGCCAAGATGGCGCATG
This sequence comes from Labrys sp. F242, assembly GCF_057813875.1. Taxonomy (NCBI): domain Bacteria; kingdom Pseudomonadati; phylum Pseudomonadota; class Alphaproteobacteria; order Hyphomicrobiales; family Xanthobacteraceae; genus Labrys; species Labrys sp. F242. The sequence continues at coordinate 893,294 of NZ_JBVASG010000002.1, forward strand.
AGACGGCGATCGACGGCCGGCTGATCGAATTACCCGAAACCGTCTCCAAGGAAGAGCTGCTCGGCGTGATCGCGGGCCTCAATGCCGATGCGGGCGTCGACGGCATCCTGGTGCAGTTGCCGCTGCCCGACCATCTCGATGGCCAGATGATGATCGATGCCATCCATCCGGCCAAGGATGTCGACGGCTTCCACCCGATGAATGTCGGCAAGCTGTTCACCGCGTCCAAAATCGACCCGGAAGCGATGCTGATCCCCTGCACCCCGCTCGGTTCGCTGCTGATGCTGCTCGACACCGTGGGCAAGGAAGGGCTTTCCGGCAAGAAGGCGGTGGTCGTCGGCCGCTCCAACATCGTCGGCAAGCCGATGGCGCAGTTGTTGCTCGCCTATGACTGCACCGTCACCATCGCCCATTCGCGCACCAAGGACCTGCCCGCCGTCTGCCGTGAGGCGGACATCTTGGTCGCCGCCGTCGGCCGGCCCGAGATGGTCAAGGGCGACTGGATCAAGGATGGCGCCGTGGTCATCGATGTCGGCATCAACCGCGTGCCCACCGAGGATGGCAAGGGCCGCATCGTCGGCGACGTCGCCACCAAGGAAGCCATGGGCAAGGCTTCCTACATCACCCCGGTTCCCGGCGGCGTCGGCAAGATGACGGTGGCCTGCCTGCTGCACAACACCATCGTGGCCGCCGAAGCGCGGGTGAAGGGGTAGGCGCGACACCAGCCGCTCCTTCTCCCCGTTCTCACGGGGAGAAGGTAAGGATGAGGGGCAGCGCAGCGGTAACAAACAGAGCTTTGCACAGCCCCTCACCTCTATCCTCTCCCCACAAGCGGGGCGAGGGGACACAAGCGCCGTGTCATATTGGGAACCGCTGTCTCTCGTCCAATCCTTCACTTGCTCTTGTGAGTGTCCTTCACCCCTGCCGCCGGGCCTCGTTGCTCAACCGCCCTTCCAGAAGATCGAGCACGGTGCGCGCCGCGTCGAGGACCGGTGTGCCCGGGCCGAACACGGCTGAAACCCCAGCCTCGCGCAGGAAGTCATAGTCCTGGCGCGGAATGACGCCGCCACAGACCACGGCGATATCGGCCCGGCCGCGCGCCTTCAGCTTTTCTATCAACTGGGGCAGCAGTGTCTTGTGCCCGGCTGCGAGCGAGGAGACGCCGACGACGTCGACCTTTTCGGCGAGGGCTAGGTCGACAGCCTCGTCCGGGGTCTGGAACAGCGGGCCGGCGACCACCTCGAAACCCATGTCGGTGAAGGCCGAGGCGACGACCCGGGCGCCGCGGTCATGGCCGTCCTGACCGAGCTTGGCCACGAGGATGCGCGGCTTGGCGCCGCGCTGCGCCGTGAAGGCGGCGATGCGGCCGGCGAGAATCTCCACTTCCGGCCCCTCGCCGAAAGCAGGGCGATAAATGTCCGCCACCACCTTGGGACGGGCGCTGTGGTCCCCGAATTCGACCCTGAGCGCGTCGGAGATCTCGCCCACCGTGGCGCGGTGGCGGGCGGCCTGGACGGCCGCCTCCAGGAGATTGCCTGTCCCGCTGCGCGCCACTTCGGTGAGCGCGGCAAGGGCCCTGGCCACCGCCTGCGGGTCGCGCCGGCGCCTGACATCCGCCAGGCGTCGGATCTGCGCCGCGCGCACGGCATGATTGTCGATGTCGAGGCTGTCGATCGCAGGCTCGTCCTCGAGCTGATAGCGGTTGACGCCAACAACCACCTCGTCGCCGCGGTCCACCGCCGCCTGCCGCTTCGTCGCGGCTTCCTCGATCAAACGCTTGGGTAGGCCGGCCGCCACCGCCGCCGTCATGCCGCCCATCGCTTCGACCTCCTCAATCAGCGCCCAGGCCTGGGTGGCAAGGTCATGGGTGAGGCTTTCGAGGTAATAGGAACCGGCCAGGGGATCGACCACCTTGGTCACGCCGGTCTCGTGCTGCAGGATCAACTGGGTATTGCGGGCGATACGGGCTGAGAATTCCGTCGGCAGCGCGATCGCCTCGTCGAAGGAGTTGGTGTGCAGCGATTGTGTGCCGCCGAGGGCCGCCGCCATCGCCTCATAGGCTGTGCGCACGATGTTGTTGTAGGGATCGCGCTCGGCCAGCGACACGCCGGAAGTCTGGCAATGAGTGCGCAGCATCAGCGATTGCGGATCCTTGGGGCCGAACTCGGTCATGATGCGCGACCACAGGAGGCGGGCTGCGCGTAGCTTGGCGACTTCCATGAAGAAGTTCATGCCGATAGCGAAGAAGAAGGAGAGCCGTCCGGCAAAGGCGTCGACGTCGAGCCCCTTGGCCAGCGCCGCCCGCACATAGTCGCGGCCATCCGCCAGCGTGAAGGCGAGTTCCTGCACCAAAGTCGCCCCCGCCTCCTGCATGTGATAGCCGGAGATCGAGATCGAGTTGAAGCGCGGCATCTCTCTGGCGGTGTAGGCGATGATGTCGGCGACGATGCGCATCGAGGCGGCTGGCGGGTAGATATAGGTGTTGCGGGTGATGAATTCCTTGAGGATGTCGTTCTGGATCGTGCCCGATAATTTCGTGCGCGATACGCCTTGTTCCTCGCCCGCCACGATGAAGAAGGCCAGCACCGGTAGCACCGCCCCGTTCATGGTCATGGAGACCGACATCTCTTCGAGCGGGATGGCGTCGAACAGGATCTTCATGTCCTCGACGCTGTCGATGGCGACGCCGGCCTTGCCGACATCGCCTTCCACGCGCGGATGGTCGGAATCGTAGCCGCGATGGGTGGCGAGATCGAAGGCGACGGAAAGGCCCTTTTGTCCGGCGGCGAGCGCCTTGCGGTAGAAGGCGTTGGAGGTTTCCGCCGTGGAGAAGCCGGCATATTGGCGGATGGTCCAGGGCCGGCCAGCATACATGGTGGCGCGCGGGCCGCGCAGAAAAGGCTGCTGGCCGGGCAGGGAACCGAGATGGGTGACGCCGGCGAGATCGGCCTCGGTATAAAGCGGCTTGACCGCGATGCCTTCCGGGGTCTGCCAGGTCAGGCTGTCCGGATCGGCCTTGACCTCCTTCCTGGCCAAAGCACGCCAGTTTTCGAGGGGCGTATCGGTGACAGGTACGGACATTACGGACCTCATTCGAATTCGAGGATGAGTTCGTCGACGGCGAGACTGGCGCCCTCGGCCACGGCGATGCGGCTGATCGTGCCAGCCTTTTCGGCGCGCAGCACATTCTCCATCTTCATCGCCTCGATGGTGGCGAGCGCCTGGCCGGCCTCCACCGCTTCGCCCTCGCTGACGGTAATGGCGGCGACCACGCCGGGCATCGGGCAGAGCAGGAGCTTGGAGGTATCGGGCGGAATTTTCTCGCGCATCAGGCGGGCGAGCGCGGCAACGCGGGGGCTGCGCACCTGCACCAGGACGTCGCGGCCATGCCAGCGCAGGCGCAGTCCGCCGGCGGTGACGCCAACCTTCACGGCCATGGCCTCGCCACCGACGCTGAAATGGCCGAGGGCCTGGCCGGGCGTCCAGCGGTTGGTGACGGCGAGCAGCGAGCCGTCGGCGAAGACGACATGATAGCCGCCGTCGACGGCATCGATGGTGAAGGGCAGGGCATGGCCTGCCAGGGTGGCGACGAAGTCGCGGCCGATGGCGCGGCGGTGATTGTCCATGGCGCCGGAGATGGCGCTGTCGCGGTGCTGGCGGATATGGCTGATCACCGCGGCCACGGCCGCCAGGCGCGGCAGGTCGGTGTCTCCAGGCTCCACACCGGTAAAGCCGCCCTGGTATTCCTCGGCGATGAAGGCCGTAGTCAGCTTTCCGGCGCGGAAACGCTCGTGATCAGCCAGAGCCGCTAGGAAGGGCAGATTGTGGCCGATGCCCTCCAGCTCGAACTGGTCGAGGGCGCGGGCGAGGGCGTCGATCGCCTCCAGGCGGGTCGGCGCATAGGTGCATAGCTTGGCGATCATCGGATCGTAATGGATCGAGATCTCGCCGCCTTCCTGCACGCCGGCATCCACCCGCACCAGGCCACCCTCGCCATCCGGCCCCTCGGCCGGGGGACGATAGCGGCTCAGCCGCCCGATCGAGGGCAGGAAGTTGCGGTAGGGATCCTCGGCATAGACGCGCGCTTCCATGGCCCAGCCGGTGAGGCGGACCTCGTCCTGGGTGAGGGGCAGGCGTTCGCCGGCGGCGACGCGGATCATCGCTTCGACCAGATCGAGGCCGGTGACCAGCTCCGTCACCGGATGCTCGACCTGCAGGCGGGTGTTCATCTCCAGGAAGTAGAAATTGCGGTCCTTGTCGACGATGAACTCCACCGTGCCGGCGGAGTGGTAGCCGACGGCCCGGGAGAGGGCCACGGCCTGCTCACCCATGGCGCGCCTTGTCGCCTCGTCGAGGAAGGAGGAGGGCGCTTCCTCGATGACCTTCTGGTTGCGGCGCTGGATCGAGCATTCGCGCTCGCCCAGATAGATCAAATTGCCGTGCTGGTCGCCCAGCACCTGGATCTCGATATGGCGCGGCTCGGTGACGAATTTTTCGACGAAGATGCGGTCGTCGCCGAAGGAGGACTTGGCCTCCGAGCGTGAGGCGCGGAAGCCCTCGCGGGCCTCGGCGTCGTTCCAGGCGATGCGCATGCCCTTGCCGCCGCCGCCGGCGGAGGCCTTGATCATCACGGGATAGCCGATCTCGGCGGCGATACGGGCGGCTTCGCCCGCATCCTCGATCAGGCCCATATGGCCTGGTACCGTCGACACGCCGGCTTCGGCCGCCAGCTTCTTGGAGGTGATCTTGTCGCCCATCGCCTCGATCGCCCTGGGCGGCGGGCCGATGAAGGCGACGCCCGCCTCGGCGAGTGCCTTGGCGAAGGCGGCATTCTCCGACAGGAAGCCATAGCCTGGATGCACCGCATCGGCGCCCGCCTCGTGGACAGCGGCGAGGATGGCGTCGATCTTGAGATAGGACTGGGAAGAGGGCGGCGGGCCGATGCGCACGGCCTCGTCGGCCTCGCGCACATGCACGGCGTCGCGGTCGGCGTCGGAATAGACGGCGACGGTGGCGATGCCGAGCTTGCGGGCGGTGCGGATGACCCGGCAGGCGATCTCGCCGCGATTGGCGATGAGGATCTTCTTGAACAGGGGGGGCTTCGTCACGGTGTCGATCCTCACAGCGGCATGGTGTCGTGCTTGCGCCAGCGCGTCTCGGCCGCCTTGCGGCGCAGCGCCGCGAAGGCGCGGGCGATGCGCTTGCGCGAGGTGTGCGGCAGGATCACCTCGTCGATGAAGCCGCGTTCGGCCGCGATGAAGGGGGTGGCGAAGCGGGCCTCGTAATCCCGGGCACGCTCGGCGATCTTCTCGGCATCGCCGAGTTCGGCACGGTGCAGGATCTCGGCCGCGCCCTTGGCGCCCATCACCGCGATCTCGGCAGTCGGCCAGGCATAGTTGACGTCGGCGCCGATATGCTTGGAGGCCATGACGTCATAGGCGCCGCCATAGGCTTTTCGGGTGATCAGCGTCACCATCGGCACGGTGGCCTGCGAATAGGCGAAGAGCAGCTTGGCGCCGTGCTTGATCACCCCGCCATATTCCTGCCCGGTGCCCGGCAGGAAGCCGGGTACGTCGACCAGGGTCAGGATCGGGATGGAGAAGGCGTCGCAGAAGCGCACGAAGCGTGCGCCCTTGCGCGAGGAATCGATGTCGAGGCAGCCGGCCAGCACCAGCGGCTGGTTGGCGACCACGCCGACGGTCTGACCCTCGATCCGGATGAAACCGGTGACGAGGTTGCGGGCGAAGGCCTCGCCGACCTCGAAGAAATCGCCTTCGTCGGCGACGGCCAGGATCAGTTCCTTCATGTCATAAGGCTTGGTGGAGCTGTCGGGCACCAGGGTGTCCAGACGCATCTCCAGCCGCGACGGATCGTCGTGGAAGGGCCGCACCGGCGGCTTGTCGCGATTGTTGAGCGGTAGGAAGTCGAACAGGCGCCGGATTTCTTCGAGCGCTTCGACATCGTTGTCGAAGGCACCATCCGCCACCGAGGATTTCTGGGTGTGGGTGCGGGCGCCGCCCAGTTCCTCGGCGCTGACGACCTCGTTGGTGACCGTCTTGACCACGTCGGGGCCGGTGACGAACATGTAGGAGGTGTCGCGCACCATGAAGATGAAGTCGGTCATCGCCGGCGAATAGACGGCGCCGCCGGCGCAGGGACCCATGATCACCGAGATCTGCGGCACCACGCCGGAGGCCTCGACATTGCGCTTGAAGACGTCGGCATAGCCGGCCAGCGAGGCGACGCCTTCCTGGATGCGGGCGCCGCCGGAATCGTTGAGGCCGATCACGGGCGCGCCGTTGCGCAGGGCCATGTCCATGATCTTGCAAATCTTCTGGGCATGGGTCTCGGACAGCGAGCCGCCGAGCACGGTGAAATCCTGGCTGAACACATAGACGAGGCGGCCGTTGATGGTGCCCCAGCCGGTGACCACGCCATCGCCCGCGACCTTCTGGGCCGCCATGCCGAAATCCACGGCGCGGTGGGTGACATACATGTCGAACTCCTCGAAGGAGCGCTCGTCGAGCAGGACTTCCAGGCGTTCCCTGGCCGTCAACTTGCCCTTGGCGTGCTGCGCCTCGATGCGTCTGATGCCGCCGCCGAGTCTCGCCTCCTCGCGGCGGCTTTCCAACTGTTCGAGGACGGCGCGCATCGGGCTTGCTCCACACGGACTGACATCCCGCCCTGTTAGCTTTTCTCCGCTCTTTGTTCTTGCTTGAAAGAGTGCGAATGCATGATTTATGCTAATTGGAGTTGCAAATTGCAAAATTGCGAACAAGGGTTTCCACTTGGCCGGCAAGCTCTTCATCGGCGCCCGCCTCAGGGCCATCCGCGAGGCCGCCCACGCGACGCAGGCGGCGTTTGCCCAGCGGCTCGGTATCTCAACCTCCTATCTCAACCAGATGGAGAACAATCAGCGCCCGCTCTCGGCTGCGGTGCTGTTGGCGCTGGCCGAGCGTTTCGACGTCGACATCGCCACCATTGCCCAGAGTGACGGTGACCGCCTGCTCTCGGCCCTGAACGAGGCCCTGGCCGATCCGCTCTTCGATGCCCTGGCGCCGAGCCTGCAGGAACTGAAGCTGGTCACGCAGAATGCGCCGGGCTTCGCCCATGCCCTGATCACCGCGCACCAGGCCTACAGGCGCAATTCCGAGCAATTGGCGAGCCTGGACGGGCGGCTGGCGGGAGGCATGTCGGAGCCGACGCCCTATGAGGAGGTGCGCGATTTCTTCCACTTCCTCGACAATTACGTGCATGAGCTCGACACCGCCGCCGAAGCCCTGGCCGAGCGCCTGGGGCTGCCCCGCCGCGAGCCCGGCGCTGCCCTGACCGCTTATCTTGAAAGCCGCCACCGGGTCAGGGTGATGCAGGCGCCGGCCGAGGAGGGCATCATCCGCGGCTTCGACAAGGAGGCGCGAGTGCTGCGCCTGCACCCCTATTCCCCTGCCGCCACCCGGCATTTCCAGCTCGCTTTCCAGATTGCCGCGCTGGAGGCGGAAACCGAGATCGCCGCCATCCTGGCCGGGGCCGACTGGCGCAGCACCGAGGCGGTGGAGATCGCCCGCATCGGCCTCACCAATTATATCGCCGGCGCGCTGACCCTGCCCTACCGGGCTTTCCTCGCCGCGGCGCGGGAGCTGCGCCACGACCTCGAACTGCTCGCGGCGCGTTTCGGCGCCAGTCTCGAACAGGTGGCCCATCGTCTCTCCACTCTGCAGCGGCCGGGCTCCAAGGGCGTGCCGGTGTTCTTCGCGCGCATCGACCGGGCCGGCAACATCACCAAACGCCATAGCGCGGCCAAGCTGCAATTCGCCCGCTTCGGTTCCGCCTGCCCGCTCTGGAACGTGCACCAGGCCTTCGAGGCGCCGGGCCGCATCATCCGCCAGCTCGCCGAAACGCCGGACGGCGAGCGCTATCTCAGCGTCGCCACCGAGATCGCCAAGGGCGGTGGCGGCTTCAACGCAGCCCAGCGGCGCTACGCCATCACGCTGGGCTGCGAGATCGCCTACGCCAGGGATTTCGTCTATGCCGACGGCCTTGATCTTTCCAACCGCGCGGGTTTCGATCCGATCGGCATTTCCTGCCGCATCTGCGAGCGCCAGCACTGCCATCAGCGCGCCGTGCCGCCCCTGAAGGCGCATCTGTCGGTGAACCACGACCGGCGCGAAATCGTGCCCTATCGTATCGTCTAGGCTGGAGGCGGCGATGGGGTGGAGCCTGAGGGCCCGGCTGTTCCACTGGATCACGGCGATCGCGATCACCGCGCAATGGATCATCGGCCTCTTCCTCCTCGGCGGCATGGCGATGGCGGGCAATGTCTGGCTGACCACCCATCTGTCACTGGGCCTGGCCATCCTGGCGTTGACCTCGCTCCGCCTCGGTTCCCGGATACTCGACCGCGCACCACGGCGCGTCCGTTCCCCGTTTGCTGCGATCGTTGCAGCTCTCGCTCACAGCGCTCTCTACGCCTTGCTCCTGCTCGTGCCGCTTACGGGCTGGCTCGGCTATCGCCCGGCGCCATTCATGCCGCCGCCGCTCGCCTTCGGCCTGCTGCCCATGCCTGTATTGACGGGGCTGGAGGGCTTGTCGCCGCGCACGATGTTGAGCCTGCATGCCATGCTGACCTGGGCGCTCGTCGCCCTCGTCGTCGTCCATGTGCTGGCGGCCTTGTTCCACGCGGTCGTGCTGCGTGACGGAGTCCTTGGCGGCATGCTGCATGGACGCGGTCGTGGCGATGCCGATCGGGAAGCGTAGGCGCCAGCCGGAATCGGGCCTGGCTTGCCTCTCGACATCGTCTCGCGAAATCGCTACGCGAGGACAACCGACATCAGGAAAGGCGCCGCCATGCTATTCGTCATCCAATGCGAAGACATTCCCAATGGTCTCGAACTCAGGCAGGCGACCCGCCCGGCTCACCTCGATTATCTGAAGACGCAGGACGCCCACATTCTCGGCGCCGGCCCGTTCCTGGACGAAGCGGACAAGATGGTGGGTTCGCTCCTGATCGTGGACTTCCCCACCGAGGCCGAGGCCCGGACCTTCGCCGCGAACGATCCCTATACCAGGGCCGGCCTGTTCGCCTCCACGAGCATCCGTCGCTGGCGCTGGGGCATCAAGCCCCCGGCTGGCCTCTGATCCGGCAAGGAGGCGGTTGTCATGGCCCAATGGCTCATCAAGTCTGAACCCGAAGTGTGGAGCTGGGACCAGCAGGTCGCCGCCGGTGCCAAGGGCACGCCCTGGGACGGCGTGCGCAATCATGCCGCCAAGCTCAATTTGATGGCGATGAAGAAGGGCGACAAGGCCTTCTTCTACCATTCCAACGAGGGCAAGGCCGTCGTCGGCGTCGCTGAGGTGGCGCGCGAGCATTATCCGGACCCGGCCACACCAGGCCAACCCTGGGTGCTGGTGGACTTCAAGGCGGTAGCCCCCTTCCCCAAGCCGGTGACTTTGGCCGATGTCAAGGCCGAGCCGAGGCTGGCCAATATGGCGCTGGTGAAGCTGTCGCGCCTGTCCGTGCAGCCCGTGACGGACGAGGAATGGCAGATCGTCTGTGCGATGGGTGGGTACAAGGTCTGAGCCCAGCTGAACCGTCCAATGGACCAGCCGCGCACCATCAAGGCCGTTGCTTTCGACGCGTTCGGCACGCTCGTCGAGGTCACCGAGGAGCGCCGGCCCTATGTTCGTATTGCGCGAGCCTCGACAATTGGCGTTCTGGCCGCGTCAATCACGCGGCCGCTCGACCTCGGCGCTTTCGCCGATATGTGCGGCGTGCGGCCAAACCCCGAATGGAATGTTGATCTAGAGGCGGAGCTGGTATCCATCCGCGCCTTTGCGGAAAGCCGTGCGGTTCTTGTTGCGCTACGTCGGGCGGGCTATCGCATTGCCCTCGCCTCTAATCTTGCGCTGCCCTACGCGGCTCCGCTGGAGGCTTTGTTTGCTGATCTGTTGGATTGTGCCTGCCTCTCCTTCGAGGTCGGAGCGGCAAAGCCTGCTCCCGCATTTTATCGATCCCTCTGCCTCCAGCTTGGCTGTACACCAGCAGAAATCCTGATGGTTGGCGATAGCTGGCGAAGCGATTATGAGGGCGCGACGAGGTCGGGCCTGCAGGCTCTTCATCTCGATCGCCGCAGCGTCGCGCAGGCTGGGCGGGGAGCTGTCACCATCACGGATCTCCGCCAGTTGCTCGCCATTTTGCCGGTGTGAACGTTATTCTATCTATTCGGACACCGGATTTATGATTACCCTTCGCTCCTCCCGCCCGGCGGATGTGCCCTCCCTGCTCGAGATCTGGCGCGGCTCCGTCAGGGCGACCCATGATTTCCTGCTCCCCGGTGATTTCGAGGCGATCGAGAAGCTGGTCGCCAACGACTATCTGCCGTCAGCGCCCCTGCATGTCGCCGCTGACGGCGACGGCCGGCCATTGGCCTTCATGGGCTTGTCGGTGCGCCATATCGATTCGCTGTTCATCGATCCCGAAAGGCGCGGCCAGGGCATCGGCACGCTGCTGGTCCGCCATGCCCGAGAACAGGGCGAGGGACCGTTGACCGTCGACGTCAACGAGCAGAACACGCAGGCTGTCGGCTTCTACCGCCACCTCGGCTTCGTCGAGACAGGTCGCTCCGCGCTCGATGGTGACGGACGCCCCTATCCGCTGATGCATATGCGCTTGGGTTAGTTTTTCGGAGCCTTGCCCTGATTCGCCGCAACGAAGTCGAGGAAGGCCCGCAGCGGCTGGGCCATCTGGCGGCGGCTGGGATAATAGAGGTGGAAGCCCGGAAAGGGCGGCGACCAGTCCGCCAGAAGGTGGACGAGCCGGCCTGATGCGAGCCCGGGGCGGACCTGATGCTCGAACAGATAGGCGATGCCGACGCCGGCGAGCGCCGCCAGGCAGGCGACCTCCGGTTCGTTGACGATGAGCGGACCTTCCACGGCAGCTTCCAGCGGCCGGCCCTCGCGCTCGAATTCCCAGTGATAGAGGCTGAGATCGGTCGGCCAGCGGAAATTGATGCAGCGATGGCGGGCGAGGTCATGCGGCGTCACGGGCGTGCCGTAACGGGTGAGATAGGTCGGGGCGGCGACGGCCATCAGCCTGAGTTCGCCGCCGAGCCGCACGGCGATCATGTCCCTCTCCACCATCTCGCCGAGCCGCACCCCGGCATCAAAGCGGTTGGCCACGATGTCGATCAGCCTGTCCTCGCTGACGAGGTCCACCGTGATGTCGGGATAGGCTGCGAGGAAGGGGCCGATCAGCGGCCCGATGACATGGATGGCGGCGATACGGGTGGCGTTGATGCGCAGCAGGCCGGCAGGACTGTCGCGCAGGCTCCGTACATCCGCGACGGCGGCGTCGAGATCGGACAGCGCCGGGCGCAGCCGGGCGAGGAAGCGCTCGCCAGCCTGGCTCGGTGCCACGCTGCGGGTGGTACGGTTGAGCAGGCGAACGCCGAGCCTCTCCTCCAGCGAGCGGATGGTCTGGCTCAGGGCCGAAGGCGACAGGCCGAGATGGGCGGCGGCCCGCGCGAAGCTGCCATGTTCGACCACGGCGACGAAAGCCCGCAATTCTACATGCTCGCTGCCGCGCATTCTATATGCTTTCCTTCATAAGCCATGCGCATTCTATAGCATTAACGAAGCAGTCTCCAGGGACCATCTTCGCGGCAGCATCGCAACGGAGGATGACCGCCATGACACTCGCTTTGGATGACTACCGCCTTCTCGGCCGCTCGGGCCTCAGGGTATCCCCACTGTCGCTGGGGACGATGACCTTCGGCACGGATTGGGGCTGGGGCGCCGACGAAGCCGAGGCCCGCCGTATCTTCGACGCCTATGTCGACCGCGGCGGCAATTTCATCGACACCGCCAACCAATATACCAACGGCACGTCCGAGCGCTTCGTCGGCGCTTTCGCCGCCGACCGCCGCGACCGGCTGGTGATCGCCACCAAATACACGCTGCCCTCCCGCCCCGGCGATCCCAATTCCGGCGGCAATCACCGCAGGAGCATGGTGCGTTCGGTCGAGGACAGTCTGAAGCGGCTCGGCACCGACTATATCGACCTGCTCTATCTGCACGCCTGGGACTTCACCACGCCGGTGGAGGAAGTGCTGCGCGGCCTCGACGACCTCGTGCGCTCGGGCAAGATCGTCTATGCCGGCATCTCGGATGCCCCGGCCTGGCAGATCGCCCGCATGCAGACCATCGCCGATCTCCGCGGCTGGGCGCCGCTGATCGCCCTGCAGGTCGAATACAATTTGATCGAGCGCACCATCGAGCGCGAGCTGGTGCCGATGGCCCGCGAATTGGGTCTCGGCGTCATTCCCTGGTCGCCGCTGGCCAGCGGCGTGCTCGCCGGCAAATATAGCCGGGCGGATCTCGACGACAGCGGCGGCTCGGCCGAAGCTTCGGGCACCCGCCGCAATGTCGCGCTGGGCAATGGGGCGCTTACCGAACGCGGCCTCGACATTGCGGAAGTGGTCAAGGCGGTCGCGGGCGAGACCGGGCATACGCCCTCGCAGGTGGCGCTGGCCTGGACACTCACCAATCCGGCGGTCGCCTCGCCGCTCATTGGCGCCCGCACGCTGGCCCAGCTCGAGGACAATCTCGGCGCGCTCGAGGTGACGTTCTCGGACGAGCAGCGCGACCGGCTCGAGGCGGCCAGTGCCATCGAACTCGGCTTCCCGCATGACTTCCTCGATCGTCCGCTGACACGAAACGTGATGTTCGGCGGGCTGAAGATCCCCACGCGAGGGTAGGGGTGTAGATTTCCTACAGTCGTGCCGCCCCTCACCCTTACCCTCTCCCCGTAAGGACGGGGCGAGGGGTGTCAGACGTTGCGCCTCGATGCGAGACAGGGCGCCTGCTGGATAGGGCGGGACATGGAAGTCTCCCTCGCCCCGTTTACGGGGAGGGTAAGGGTGAGGGGCAGCGCTACCTCAAACCAAGCTTGCTGCCATCTCCCCCTCAATGCAGGGTTGTCTCCTCGATATGCTTGAGCTTGTCGGGATTGCGGGTGACGTAGATGCCGACGATCCGGCCATCGCGTATGTCGAGGGCCGTGGTCTGCAGCGTGTCGTCGCGTTCGATGGTGATGAAGCCCGGCAGGCCATTGATATAGGTGTAGCGCACCAGCTTCGACATGGTCTCGGCGAAGTAGTGGGCGAGGCCGGCCTGCAGCTTCATCACGTCCTCGAGGCCGAAGATCGGCTTCATCGCGGCCGGCTTCTTGCCGCCGCCATCGGAATGCACGGCGACATCGGCGGCCAGCAGGGCCTGCAGCGCTGTCATGTCGCCGCTGCGCGAGGCCGCGAAGAAGGCGTGGGCGATCTCCAGTCCACGCTCCTTCGGCATGTCGAAACGCGGCCTGGAGGCGCGGACATGGGTGCGGGCCCGGCTGGCGAGCTGGCGGCAGGCGGCGGGATCGCGCCCGATGGTCTCAGCGATCTCGTCGAAGGAAACGCCGAAGACGTCGTGGAGCAGGAAGGCGGCACGCTCCAGCGGCGAAAGCCGCTCGAGCGCCAGCATCAGCGGCAAGGTGACGTCCTCGACCTCTTCCTCGCCCTCCTCGATCATCGGCTCGGGCAGCCAGGGGCCGATATAGGTCTCGCGCTGGCGTCGGGCCGATTTGAGCACGTCGAGGCAAAGCCGGGTGACGGCGCGGGTGAGGAAGGCCATCGGCTCGCGCACCTCGCTGCGATCCGCGTCGAGCCAGCGCAGGAAGGCATCCTGCACCACGTCCTCGGCGTCGGCGACCGATCCCAGCATGCGATAGGCGATGCGGATCAGGCGTGGCCGCAAGGGATCGAAGCTTGCAGCCGCATCGCTCTGGAGGGCGCCCGGCATCAGGCCGCCGCTTTCGCGCGCACCGGATGCACGGCATTGAAGCCGACATTGACCCGGTTCCAGCCATTGATGGCGACGATCAGCAAAGTGAGTTTCACCTGTTCCTCCTCGGTGAACTGCGCCTTCACCGCTTCGTAGACGTCGTCGGGCGCGCGCTTGTCGGCGACCAAGGTGAGGGCTTCCGTCCAGGCCAAGGCCGCGCGTTCGCGTTCGCTATAGAGCGGCGATTCGCGCCAGGCGTCGAGCAGATAGAGCCGCTCCTCGCTCTCGCCAAGCTTGCGGGCGTCGAGGGCGTGCATATGCAGGCAGAAGCCGCAGCCATTGATCTGAGAGGCGCGCATCTTCACCAGTTCCATCAGGCTGGTCTCGAGGCCGTCGATCCCGGTCGAGAAATCGAGCCACTGCTTCATGATGGCGGGCGAGGCGGCGAAGGGGTTCAGTCTGGCTTTCATGATCATGTCCTCTTGATCGGTTTGCGCAGACATGACGAGCCTGCCTCCGCCGCTGTGACATGGCGGCGAAATTTTTTCGAAGTGACGAAGGCAACTGCACGATGGTTGGGGGAAGGCGCAACGCCAGCCACTCCTTCGCCCCGTTCTTACGGGGAGAAGGCAGGGATGAGGAGCTGCGCGAGGGATACCAAATGGAGCGTAGCGAAGCCCCTCACCTGTATCCCAGCCCACTCCAAGTGGAGTGGCCGATACCCGTAAGGACGGGGCGAGGGGGCACGAATGTCGCGCTCCTTCATCAATTCCGTCAGCTCGCCCAAGCCGTTGTCCTGACTCAGCCGGTCCGGCGTTCGTCCCTTCAGCGCAGCTTGGCGGCGATGTGTCCGGCGAGCTGGTCGAGGGCCGAGCTCATCGCCTCGACCTGGGCGGGGGCTCCGGTATCGGCCGGGGGCACGGCGATGCTGGCCTGGGCCGCCGCGCTGCGGCCGCCATTGCGGTAATGCAGCCGCCATTGCGCCTGCAGCATGACCACGCCCTCGGCATTGGTATCGAAGCGGCTCACCGAAAGTTCGAGGCTGGCCGCTTCCTTGCCCGACACGGTCTGGCTGGTGGTCACCAGCGAGCCGGCGGGCAGGCGCCGGCGCAAATTCTCGGCGAGCACGCGCTGCACCATGGAGCCCATCGGCTCGCCCCAGCGTTCGAACTCGGAGACGCCGAGCTGGACGTCGCCGGAGCGGCGCACCAACTGGGGCCGGTCGAGATATTTGGCGACATCCACCGTTTCGATCGATACCGAGACGGGCCGGCCCGCCACCCGTTGTCCGCCCTGGGAGGCCAGGGTGTAGATCTTGGCCTCGGGCGATGCGCAGGCCGCGAGCAGGCAGAGAGCCAGGCCCAGGCCCGTGAGGGCCGCGATGCGTCCAGAACGACGGAAGGAGGAGAACGGCATCAGTTGCTTCCTCTGGTCTTGCCCCGGATCAGGGATTCGGGGTGCTGCTGCATATAGTCGGTGAGCACGCGAATGGAGCGCACGGCATCGTCGACCTGCGACATCAGGCGCGTGAGGTCGCGCTTGAAGCTGGACGAGCTGCCATAGCCCTGGTCGAAAGAGCCCAGGGTGGAATTGATGCGTTTCATCGACTGCTGGGCGGTGTCGAGCACCGGCTGCAGCCTCTGCATTGCCGGGGCGAGATCGGTCTTGGCCTTGTCGATCAGTTCCCGCGCCGAGGTGAGGGCGCCGGCGAGGGAGCGCAGCGATTCCTTGATCTCCGGTCCGGCGGCAAGGTCCTGGAACGACTTCATGGTGTCGTTGGCCTGGACCACCAGTTTATCCAGCGGCAGTTTCGAGATGCGGTCGAGGATGTCGTTGACCGAGCGCAGGGCGGAGTCGAACTGGTTCGGACTGGTCGGGATCACCGGATAGATAGCGCCGGTTCCCAGTTCCGCCGGCCCGGCCTTAGGATCGATGTCGAACGACACCACGCTCTGGCCAGTCAGGTAATTGCTGGTCTTGATCTCGGCGCGCAGGCCCTTGGCGACCAGCGATTTCAGCACGGTTTCGGGATTGATCGGGCCGTCCGCGCCGACGATCTGGATGCGCTGCGGCTCGATTTCGATCAGGACGGGCGCACGCGGCGTGTTTTTGGTGACGTCATATTGCAGGTTGATACTGACCACTTGCCCGATCTTGAGGCCATGCCACTCCACGTTGGAACCGGCGGCAAGGCCGCCCACGGAGGAATCGAAATAGACCAGATAGCGCAGGCGAACGGTATATTTGGCTTCGTCGGCACTGGCCTGGTCCCGGTAGAGGGTGAAAGCCGTCTTGGGAGCGGCGCGCTCGTTCGAAAGCACGTCGGCCGGCGTATCGAAGGCGATGCCGCCCGCGAGCAGGGCCTGGATGGAATCGAGCTGGAGCCGAAAGCCCTGGGGGCCCGTGGTGAGGGAGACCCCGGAGGCATTCCAGAAATTGGTACTGGTGCGCACTTCCTTGTCATAGGGATCCCTGACGAAGGCGCGGATGGTGATGCCGTCGGCGAGGTTGGAGGAATCGTAGCCGAGGACCTGGCCGACTTCGAGGCCGCGATGGAAGATCGGCGACCCCGCGCTGATCGAACCGATCTGCGTGGTCTTCAGGGCAAATTCCGTTCCGGGCGCGTCGGTGGGAATGACGGGAGGCAGCTCGAGGCCGGCGAAGCTGTCGGCTGTCGTGCCGGCCTTGCCGGGAT
>NZ_JBVASG010000003.1:0-824884 GCF_057813875.1 Labrys sp. F242
GCGAGATCACCGTCATGATCGGGAAGAGATTGGCCGGTATGTAGAGGATGGCGGCGGTGATCAGCAGGGCCCAGGTTCTGGTGAGGCTGTTGGGCTTGCGTTGATGCAGGGGCGCCGAACAGCGTGGGCAGTCCGCGTCATGGCCTGAAGCGGGCAGGTTCGACACGAGCCAGCAGGATTCGCACAGGGCGGTCGGGCGGCTCGGATCCACCCGGGGAGGATGGGGAGCCACGCCCTTGCGCGCAAAGCTGCGCCAGATGGTTTCGTCGTCCAGGAGGGAGCCGGTCGCCACCGTCACCAGCATCAGCGCCACCACGGCGAACACGGCGGGGCCGAGATCGACGCGCGCGAGATCGATCAGCTTCACATAGGCGACGAGAAGGCCGAGCATATAGACTTCGATCATCGCCCAGCGGCCGACGAAACTGGCGCCGCGATGGACGAGCGGCAGCCAGCGCGGCGGGCGCCGCATCCTCAGCCCGGTCAGGACCGTGAGGCGGGCGAGAATCTGCAGGCCCGGCGCCACCAGCATGGTGAAGGCGACGACGATTCCCAGTTCCCACAATCCCTGGTCGTAGAGCGCCTTGATGCCGGTGACGAGGCTGGCCACCTGCGCGCGTCCGGATATTTCGAGCTTGATGAAGGGCAGGAAATTGGCCATGGCGAAGCAGATGGCACCGGCCCAGCTATAGGCGTAGGCGTGACTCAGCGAGATGGCGCGATAATGCTCCATCGTGGCGCCGCAGCGCGAGCAGCGCGCGCGCATGCCGTCCTTGAGCGGCGGCACGTCATGCAGCAGCCCGCAATCGTGGCACTCCATGATCTGGGTGGAGCTTCGCGTCGTCGGGGTGATCACCCGATCTGTCCGGCCGGCTACCATGTCACCGTTGCACTCGAATCACAAAAGAACTCCGGCCCTGCCGCAACGTCATTTTGCCAATGGAGACGATGAATCTCCCCTGAAGTCTCTCTTCGAGCCGATCGTAAATCCGATGTCTTAATATCGAACGGCTCTTTCCTAAACGTTCGCAAGCGGACGACTGCATTGCCGCCATCAGCCTTTTCCGGATCCCTTTTGTCGCATGCGACGCGAAAAGCCAAGGCTTAGACGGCATAAGAATTATTAAGGCGTCGGCATCGCGGGCACCGAAGCGCTGCGCAGCCTGGTATTGTGAGACGGGATATCTGGACGATTTGGTACCGATCGGGTTAGGCTCCCTCAACATTGAATAAACCATCCGGAGCCGCCATGCCCAAGGTGCCGCTTCATAGCCCCCGCGAGAGGGCGGCGACCCTGATGTGCTGGCACGGCAGGGTCGATCCGCAGCCGCTCGGCGGCGGCATCACCAACACCAATTTCACCGTCGATGACGGCAGCGGCCGCTATGTCGTGCGCATCGGGGATGACATTCCCCTGCACCAGATCAGTCGCACCAACGAGTTGGCCGCCAGCAAGGCCGCCTTCGCGGCCGGCATCTCGCCGGAAGTGGTGCACCACGAGCCGGGTGCCCTGGTGCTGCGCTTCATCGAGGGGCGCACCTTCACGCCCGAGGACGTGCGCGACCCCCGCAACCATCAGGCCATGATCGACCTCATCCGGCGCTGCCATCGTGAGATGCCGCGCTTCTTTCGGGGCCCCGCGGCGATCTTCTGGGTGTTCCAGGTCGTGCGTGATTACGGCCATACACTGAGGGAGGGAGCGAGCCGGCATCTGCAATTGCTGCCGCGCCTGCTGACCGAGAGCGAACGCCTGGAAGAAGGCGTCGGTCCTGTCGATATCGTCTTCGGCCACAACGACCTGCTCGCCGCCAATTTCCTCGACGACGGCAAGAGGCTTTGGCTTGTGGATTGGGACTATGCCGGCTTCAACTCGCCTTTGTTCGACCTTGGCGGTCTCGCCTCCAATTCCGAGCTCGATGCCGCGGCGCGCGAAACCCTGGCGGCGGCCTATTTCGAACGGCCCATCGATGACGGGTTGCGCCGGCGCCTTGCCGCCATGACTGCGGCCTCGCTGCTGCGCGAGACGCTGTGGAGCATGGTGTCCGAGATCCATTCCAGCCTCGATTTCGACTATGCCGGCTATACCGCCGAGAATCTGCGGCGCTACGAGGCTGCCTATCAGGCGTGGCGGGACGAGTAGTCCCTGGGAGCGCGGGCGTCCTCGCCCGCTGTTTCCTCCATGCGTCGTGTTTCCAAGAGCGGGCGAGGACGCCCGCGCTCCCAGGAGATCTCCATGTCCGACCTGCCCACTTCCGCCAAGATCGTCATCATCGGTGGCGGCATCATCGGCTGTTCCACCGCCTATCACCTCGCCAAGATGGGGCTCACGGACGTGCTGGTGCTCGAGCGCGGCAAGCTCACCTCGGGTTCGACCTGGCATGCCGCCGGCCTGGTGGGCCAGCTCAGGACCAATGCCAACATCACCCAGCTCCTCGGCTATTCCGTCGCCCTTTATGACCGGCTGGAGCAGGAAACGGGCCTCGCCACCGGCTGGAAGCGCAATGGCGGCCTCAGGCTCGCCTGCAACCAGGAACGCTGGACCGAGGTGAAGCGGCAGGCCACCACGGCGACCTCCTTCGGCCTGGAAATGCAGTTGCTCAGCCCGAAGGAGGCTCAGGACCTGTGGCCGTTGATGCAGGTGGACGACGTGGTCGGCGCCGCCTTCCTGCCGACCGACGGTCAGGCCTCGCCGTCCGACATCACCCAGTCGCTCGCCAGGGGCGCGCGCATGGGCGGCGTCAGCTTCCGCGAGGGCGTGACCATCACCGGCATCGAGGTCGAGGGCGGCGTCGCCAAGGCCGTGCTTACCGATCGAGGCCGCATTCAGGCCGAAAAGATCGTGATCTGTGCCGGCCAGTGGTCGCGCGAGATCGGCCGTATGGCTGGGGTCAACATCCCCTTGGTGTCGATGCAGCATCAATATCTGATCACCGAGCGGATCGAGGGCATCACCTCCAACCTGCCGACCTTGCGCGATCCCGATCGCCTCACCTATTGGAAGGAGGAGGTCGGCGGCCTGGTGATGGGCGGCTATGAGCCCAATCCGAAGCCCTGGGCCAATACCTCGGCCACCTCGCCATTCGAGTTCCAGCTCCTGGAGAACGATCTCGACCATTTCGAACCACTGATGGAGCTTGCCATCGGTCGTGTGCCCGCCATGGAAAATGCCGGCATCAAGCAGTTCATCAACGGGCCCGAAAGCTTCACGCCGGACGGCAATTTCATCCTCGGCGCGGCGCCGGAAACCCAAGGTATCTATGTCGGCTGCGGCTTCAACGCCTTCGGCATCGCCTCGGGCGGTGGCGCCGGCATGGCCCTGGCCGAATGGGTGGCCAAGGGCGAGCCTCCCTATGATCTGTGGGCCGTCGACATCCGCCGCTTCGGCAAGAACACGCTCGATACCGGCTGGGTGCGCCAGCGGACCATGGAGGCCTATGCCAAGCACTACACCATGGCCTGGCCCTTCGAGGAGTACCAGTCCGGCCGTCCCTTGCGCCGCTCGCCGCTCTATGACCGGCTGAGGGCGCAGGGCGCCGTGTTCGGCGAGAAGCTCGGCTGGGAGAGGCCCAATTGGTTCGCTGCCGCTGGCGAGGACGCCAGGGACGTCTATAGCTATGACCGCCAGAACTGGTTCGCTGCCGTCGGCCGCGAGCATAAGGCCTGCCGCGAGGTGGCCGTGGTGTTCGACCAGACCTCCTTTGCCAAGTTCACCGTGAAGGGGCGCGATGCCGACAAGGCGCTGTCCTGGCTCTGCGCCAACGACGTGGTCAAGAAGCCGGGCAGCCTCAGCTACACCCAGATGCTCAATCGCAAGGGCGGCATCGAGACCGACCTCACCGTGGCCAGGCTCGGGGATGGCAGCTACTACCTCGTCACCGGCACCGGCTTTGCCAGCCATGACTTCGACTGGATCCGGCGCAACGTCCCCGATGGGCTCGATGTCCAGGTCGAGGACGTCACTTCGCAATTTGCCGTGCTGGTGCTGATGGGCCCCAAGGCGCGCGAGATTCTCGGCGGGCTTACGGCTGAGGATCTCTCAAATGCCGCGGCGCCCTTCGGGAGTGCCAGGCCGTTGCACATCGCCGGGGCACGCGTCCTGGCGCTACGCGTGACCTATGTCGGCGAGCTCGGCTGGGAACTGCATGTGCCGATGGAGTTTGCGCTGACGGTCTATGACGCGCTGATGGCAGCGGGTGCTCCGCTCGGCCTGGTCAATGCCGGTTATCGCGCCATCGAATCGCTGCGCCTGGAAAAGGGCTACCGGGCCTGGGGCGGCGAAATCGGGCCGGACCATTCGCCTTTGATGGCTGGGCTCGGCTGGGCGGCGAAGCTGAAGAAGGACATCCCCTTCCTCGGCCGCGAGGCGCTGCTCGACCAGGCCGCCAAGCCGCTGCCGCGCCTGCTCGCGGGCTTCACCGTCGCCGATCCCGAGGTCATCCTGCTCGGCCGCGAAACCATCTATCGCAATGGCAAGCGCTGCGGCTGGCTGGCCTCGGCCGGCTTCGGCTACACGGTGGGCAAGAATATCGGCTACGGCTATGTGCGCGATCCCGCCGGCGTCGATGCCGACTATGTGCTTTCCGGCAGCTACGAGCTCGAAGTCGCCACCGAACGGGTGAAGGCGCAGGTGTTCCTCGAACCGCTTTACGATCCGAAGATGGAGCGGGTGAAGGGGTGAGGGCATATCTTGTGAACCTATGTGGTTCGATTATATTCAAAAAGAACCACATAGGTGCGGCATGAGTGCTTTCACAGTTCGACTCGCAGACGAAACGACGGACAGGCTCGACCGCCTGGCCGCCAAGCTTGATCGCTCGCGATCTTACGTCGCTGCTCGGGCGATTGAAGACTTTGTCGCCCGAGAGTCTTGGCAGCTTGCGGAGATCGAAGCGGGCCTTGCCGATGCCAATCGGGGAGACTTCGCCACGGACGCCGAGGTCGAAACCGTTCTGGCCAAATATCTGCGGTCCTGACGGGCGTGGCAGTCCTGCGTTGGACCAGGCGGGCGCTTGGTCGTCTCGATTCCATAGGCGATCATATTGCTCGTGATAACTCAGCAGCGGCCAAGCGAGTGGTTGCGCGAATTGTGTCGGCAGCCGAGCATTTGAAAGCCAATCCGGCCCTGGGTCGAGCGGGACGGATCGGCGGTACGCGTGAACTTGTTCTGGGCGATATTCTCTATATCGTTGCCTATCGTGTTGCGGACGCCGATATCGAAATACTCACGATTTTACACACGTCGCAGGAATGGCCTGAGGCTCTCTGACCCCCCTCACACTGCCGGCGGGTTCAGGCGGGCAAAGCCTTCCTGGCGGCGATAGGGGAAGTGGGGATAGGCCGCTTCCACGCTGCTGGCCGCGTCGAGCTTTTGGCGCTGTTCCGGCGTCAGGCTCCAGCCGATGGCGCCGAGATTCTGCCTGAGCTGTTCCTCATTGCGGGCGCCGATGATCACCGAGGAGACGGTGGGGCGGCTCGTCAGCCAGTTGATGGCGATCTGCGGCACGCTCTTGCCGGTTTCTGCGGCGACCTCGTTCAGGGCGTCGATGACGCGGTAGAGGCGTTCGTCCTCGACCGGCGGGCCGAAATCGGCGGTCTGGTGCAGACGGCTGCCGGCCGGCAGCGCCTGGCCGCGCTGGAGCTTGCCGGTGAGGCGACCCCAGCCGAGCGGGCTCCAGACCAGGGCGCCGACGCCCTGGTCGAGGCCGAGAGGCATCAGTTCCCATTCATAGTCGCGGCCGATCAGGGAGTAATAGGCCTGGTTTGCGACATAGCGTGTCCAGCCATGCCGGTCGGCGATGGCTAGCGACTTCATGATCTGCCAGCCGGAGAAGTTGGAGACGCCGAGATAGCGGACCTTGCCTGCCTGGACGAGGCCGTCCAGCGTCGAGAGCACCTCCTCGATCGGCGTGCCCGCATCGAAGGCATGCAACTGCAGGAGGTCGATATGGTCGGTGCCCAGGCGGCGCAGTGCAGCCTCGACGGAGCGGATGAGGCGCTCGCGCGAGGTGCCGTAATCGCCGGGCCCGTCGCCCATCGGCAAGGCGGTCTTGGTCGAGATCAGCACTTCGCTGCGCCGGCCCTTGATGGCGGCGCCGAGAACCTCCTCGGATGCCCCATTGGAATAGACGTCGGCGGTGTCGAACAGGGTCACGCCGGCCTCCAGGCAGATGTCGAGAAGGCGGCGCGCCTCCTTCTCATCCGTGGTACCCCAGGCGCCGAATAGCGGGCCGCTGCCGCCGAAAGTGCCGGCGCCGAAACTGAGGACCGGCACTTTCAGGCCGGATGCGCCGAGACGACGATAGTCCATGATGATGTCCTTTCGAGAAACGGAACTAGATCAGGCCGACTGGCCGATGGCCTCGGGATGGCGGTCGAGCGCGGCACTCCACAGCGTCAGCACGAGGGCGGCGGCGACCAAGGCAGCACCGATCAGGGGCGTCATACCCAAGCCGAGCGGTGAAGCCACCACCAGGCCACCGATCCAGGCACCCAGTGCGATGCCGAGATTGAAGGCGGCGATATTGAGGGCAGAGGCGACGTCGACGGCGGCCGGGCGATGGGCCTTGGCAAGCTGCACCACATAAAGCTGCAAGCCCGGCACATTGGCGAAGGACAGGAAGCCGAGGGCTGCCAGCGTCACCAGGGTCAGCATGGGCGAGGTCGCGGTGAAGGCGAAGACGGCCAGCACGGCAGCCTGCAGGGCGAATAGGACGATCAGGGCCTTGGCGGGATTGCGGTCAGCGATGCGGCCGCCGACGAGATTGCCCACGGCGATCGCCGCGCCATAGAGCACCAGGATCAGGCTGACGCTACCGGCGGCAAAGCCGGTGATCTTCTCCAGGATCGAGGCAAGATAGGTGAAGGCGACGAAGGTGCCGCCATAGCCGAGCGCCGTCATGGCGAAGACGAGCAGCAGGCGGCCGCTGCCGAGAACCCGGACCTGATCGATCAGCCTGGCCGGCGGCGCCTTGCGCAGCGTGGCGGGCAGCAGCACGGCGATGGCAATGAAGGCGATCAGGCCGAGGCCCGCGACGCCCCAGAAGGTGGCGCGCCAGCCGAAGCTCTGGCCGATGAAGGTGCCAAGCGGCACGCCGGTAACGATCGCCACCGTCAGCCCCATGAACATCATGGCAATGGCCGAGGCACGACGATCGGGTGCGACAAGATCGGCTGCGATGGTGGCACCCACCGAGAAGAACACGCCATGGGCGAAGGCAGAGAGTACGCGGGCGACCAGCAGCAATTCATAGCTGGGGCTGAGCGCGGCCGCGCTGTTGCCAACGACGAACAGCGCCATCAGGCCGAGCAGCAGGCCCTTGCGGCCAAGACGTCCGGTAAGGGCGGTGAGGATGGGTGCGCCGAAGGTGACGCCGAGGGCGTAGACGCTGACGATCAGGCCGGCGAGCGGCAGGGTGATACCGAGATCGGCGGCGACCGTCGGCAGCAGGCCGACGATTACGAACTCCGTGGTGCCGATCGCATAGGCCGCGATCGTGAGGGCAAGGAGGGCGAGGGGCATGAGAATGGTCCCGATAAGGGTGAATGAGTGTCGGGACCAATATGATCGCTACGCATTGCCACGATAATCCGGCATAATGGGTGAATAGCTTTGAATTGAATTCATAAGAGGCTGTCATGGACAATCGGGCCGGCGAAATGGAGGTGTTCGTCACCGCAGCCGAGTTGCACAGTTTCTCGGCCGCCGGGCGCAAGCTGCATCTGTCCCCCTCGGCGGTGAGCAAGCTCGTTACCAGGATCGAGGACAGGCTCGGCGCCCGCCTGCTGGTGCGGACCACGCGGACCCTGCAGCTCACGCCCGAGGGGGAGACCTATCTCGCGCGCGCCCAGGCCATCCTTGCCGACATCGCAGAGACGGAGCGGATGATTTCGAGCGGTGGCGAGGTCGTGCCATCAGGGCGGCTGCGTGTCAGTGCGTCGGTGGGATTCGGGGCGCGCTGCGTGGTGCCGGTACTGCCCGATTTCCTGGCGCGCTATCCCAAGGTCGAGCTTGACCTCTCCCTCACGGACGAGGTCATCGACCTCGTCGAGGAAAGGGCCGACATCGCGATCCGTTCGGGCCCCCTTCGCGATTCGGGGCTGAAGGCGCGCAAGATCCTGGAAAGCCGGCGGGTGATCACTGCTTCGCCCGGCTATCTCGCCCGTCATGGCATGCCCGACAGGCCCGAGGACCTCGAGGGGCACAATTGCCTGCTGTTCAACTTCCGGCGCGGCCTCGACAGCTGGCCGTTCCGCGACCCCGGCTCGGTCATGGTGCGGCGTGTGCAGGTCACCGGCAATCTCATGGCCAATAATGGGCCGACCATGCGCAAGCTCTGCATGGACGGCCTCGGGCTGGTGCGCCTCGGCCGTTTCCACGTTCAGCCGGATATCGATGCCGGGCTGTTGGTGCCGGTGCTGGAGGACTACAACGCCCTCGACGTCGAGCTGATCCATGCCGTCTTCGTCGGCCATGACCACCTAGCCGCCCGCATCCGCGCTTTCGTGGATTTCCTGGCTGAAAAGATCGGGCGGGAGGAGCGTTGATCCCCTGGCGGTCCCAGGAAACGCAAACACCGGCCCCGCGTGAGTCGGGGCCGGCGTCCTGAATTCCGATCGCGGCTGCCTTACGCCACCTTGGTGGCTGCCTCCGGCTCCGTGCGCAGATAGGTTTCCATGCTGTCGTCGAGCGCCTCCACCCAGCTTGTATGGTGCTTGGGCGCCATGGTGCCGGTCATCAGAGAGCGGTAGCCATGGTCGCGGAAGCCCATGATGTCCTCCATCTTGTGGTGCTCCCACTCCATGAAGGTCTTGTTGGTGGCTTCGATGTCGAACTGGGGATAGTCGGTCTCGGCCAACAGTTCCTTCACATAGTCGCCCTGGTACCAGATCATCTGCTCGGCATTCTCGAGAGTTTCCTCGCGGGCACGCCAGGCGTCGAAATTGGCCTTGAGCTCGGCTTCCGGCGGCAGCTTGATGCGGCCCATCATCACGTCGCGGGCCCACCAGGCCTGCACGTCGAACATGTTGAAGGTGTAGAACTGGTCTTGCATGCCGATGTAGAAGAGCTGCGGGTTCCCGTCGAAAATCACGCCCTTGTAGAGATGGTCGGCCCACAGCCGGTTGGCCGTCTTCAGGCGCAGATCATCCGGCAGGAACGGGAAGTGGTGCTGATAGCCCGTGCACAGGATCAGCGCGTCGACCTCCTTGCTGGAACCGTCGGCGAAATAGGCAGTGCGGTTTTCCAGGCGCTGCAGCAGCGGGCGCTCCTCGAAATTGGCTGGCCATTTGAAGCCCATCGGCTTGGAACGGTAGGTGGTGGTGACGGACTTCGCGCCATATTTCCAGCATTGCGAGCCGATGTCCTCGGCCGAATAGCTGCGCCCGACAAGCAGGATGTCCTTGCCCTTGAATTCCAGGGCGTCGCGGAAGTCATGCGCATGCAGCACGCGGCCGTTGAAGTTCTTCACGCCCTCGAAATAGGGCACGTTCGGCGTGGAGAAGTGACCGGAGGCGACAACGACATAGTCGAACTCCTCGTCATACATGCGGTCTTCGGTGCGTTCATGCGCGGTTACCGTGAACTTCTTGGTGGCTTCGTCGAAGCGCACCATGCGCACCGGCGTGTTGAAGCGCACCCATTTACGCACGTCCGCCTTCTCGACGCGGCCCTTGATATAGTCCCACAGGACCGCGCGCGGCGGGTAGGATGGGATCGGCTTGCCGAAATGCTCCTCGAAGGAATAGTCGGCGAATTCCAGGCATTCCTTGGGGCCGTTCGACCAGAGATAGCGGTACATGCTGCCATGCACCGGCTCGCCATATTCGTCGAGGCCCGTGCGCCAGGTGTAGTTCCACAGTCCGCCCCAATCGGACTGCTTCTCGAAGCAGACGATTTCGGGAATGGAGGCGCCCTTTCGGGCGGCGGATTGGAAGGCGCGGAGCTGAGCCAAGCCCGAGGGACCGGCACCGATCACGGCAACTCTTGTCATATATTCTTCCCCTCTGCCGTTATGGCGGTTGGTTTGAGCGTCTGGATTTCTATACTTATTGGCGCTCCGCCGGCCTCGTTCAAAGCCGTCGCCGCGCTGCTTGGCCGCCGCTGGCCCGATGGGGCTTGCTTGCATGACGCCGGGTGGGAGATGCTCGCCGGCATGCAATCCAAGCTCCGCGAACTTCACTGCGGATAATATTTATTTCCTGACTATAATCTCACCTGCCGCTGTGACAAGTCGGCTCTTCGTTTTTTTGATCTGGCTCCCATCTACGGGAAGAGTCTGCGGAGCGGGCTTGCCATCCCGACATGGTGAGCTTCACCTTCCAAAGGTCAAGTCTCATGGTCTTTGCGAGCGGGCAAGGCATTGCTCGCCGCTTCCCGCGAAATCGAGCCGACTTTCGCAGAAGTACTTGATCGAACATACCATATTTGCGATGGAGGACCCATGTCTGCTCCTGAATCCGACACGCTTCCCAATGCTGCGCCTGGCAAGGTCCTGAGCGAAGCGGCCAAGCGCGCGCTCGTGGAGGCGGCCGAGCGCCGCAAGGCGGAAAAGCCGGTCGAGCGTCCGCGCGAGATCAATGGCCGCGATGGCCCCGAACCCGTGCGTTATGGTGATTGGGAAGTGAAAGGCATCGCTTCCGACTTTTGAAGCCGTCATTGCCGGATGTATGGCAGCGCGTTGATCGCAGAATTGCCGCAAGTATTGCTGAATTGTTTCCGATGTATTCCTATCGGTAAATTCGTCATCACGAATAATTCACGCCTCAGATCTTTCTCGTGAATTGCGAGTGTGGACGCTACGTCGTACCTTCTGGATCATTGCACGCTCGTTTTTCATATGAGTTTTCGAGGAGATGGTCATGAAGATCTTTGCGATTTCTACGATTGCAGCGTTTGGTATCGTTCTTGCCGCTACGGCCGCCAATGCCCATGGCCGTCTGGTTACCGGGCCTGAATTATACGGTGCGCCCGCCTCGGCCCAACAGACGGGTGACAGTGATCAGCGCTTCGGCACCAGCGACAATGCCGTCCGGCCCCGCAAGGTCCATGCCGTCCAGCACGGTGCCCACCGGCTTCCTGACAGCCAAGCCTACTGAACCGCCACGCCGGACGTTTCATCACCTAGGCGTAGAAAGGCGTTCTTTTCCATCAGATCATAGTGAAGTGATATTGCGCGCCGCCCCGCTTGCCGGGGCGGCGTTTTTGTTGTGCTGCCGATTGCATGTTCCTCGGAGATTTCCGCCGGCGATCAAGGCTTGTTAAGCCGGTAGTAACCATAATCGGTGCCAAGATGGCGGGTCGCTTCGTCATGTCTGGTTCCCTCATTGGGAGCCTTCACCTGCAAATTTCCTTGCATAGCCGCCGAATGACCTCTTCCGGCGGGAGTCAAGGGGAGGGTAAAGTGAACTGATTCGGGGGACGGGTTCACGGTCGTGCAGACCGGGAGGCCGCGCCTCCGCGCAAGGCCGGACGTCATGCGCAATGACAGCCGGTTCCCTTTGTGGGCGGGGCCGATCTCCATTCGGTCCGCGGGGCCCGCAAATGTGCGAGGGCAGGGCGCGTCGGTGCCTGCGCCCTTGGCAGACGGGGTCGCAGCAGCCTGGCGGTTTCCGCCCGTCGAAGGACGGGCGAGGCTGTCGCGGTCCTGCCAACGTCGCGTTGCGTTTCAGGGTGAGCGGAACGTCATTCGCCGGCGCCTGTCCGGTACCGAAGGGATTCGTCGAAGCAAGATGCGACAGGACAGACGGCAAGCCAGGCACAAAGGGTGGAGATTCCCAGGCGGACTCCCAAGCAGATTCCTGCTGATCGGGCCACGGACCCGATCAGCAGGAATCTGCAAGATATCAAACACAAGCAGAATTTCCTGGCGAGGCCCATCCGCGGACCTTGCCAGGAAATTCTGCTTGGCCGCTGGCATTTCCTTGACGGCCATGCTGCCCGTATCAGCCGCATTGGCCGCCGATGCCGTGCCGGCGACATCGGGCCTGTTCGGCAATCTCTCCAGTGCCGATCGCCGCATCCTTGCCATGCTGGCTCTGTTCGCCGGCCTGCTGATCCTGGCAACGGGCCTCGCCGTATTCTATCTGCGCGCCCGCAATGCCTGGCTCAAGCGTGACCGTGCCGCCAAGGCTGAAGCGCAGGTGCTGGCCGCCCGCGCCGAGCGTGCCGAAGCCCTGCTGATGTCCGAGCCGCAGCTGATCGCGGTCTGGTCCGGCACTGAGGACCTGCCGCTGCTGTCGGGTGAACTGCCGGGCGTCGCCATCTCTCCCTCCCGCCGCGGCCTGATCGGTACGGGCTGGCTCGATTATCACGATACCCGCACATTGGAGGAGCACATCGCGGCGCTGCGCGGACGCGGCGAGAGCTTCCACATGGTGGCGCGCTCGCGCCATGGCGGTTATGTCGAAGCGGATGGCCGCGCCATTGGCGGTCGTGCCGTGCTCAGGCTGCGCGACGTTACCGGCGACCGCCTGGAACTTGCCCGCCTCGCCGACCGGCATCGCCGCGCCAGCGAGGAGATCGAGGCGATCCGTTCTCTGCTCGACGAGGCGCCGGTGCCGCTCTGGCTGCGCAACGCCAACGACAAGCTGGTCTGGGTCAACAAGGCCTATGCCAGGGCTGTGGATGCCCAGGACGAGAACGACGTCCTCAGCGGTGATATCGAGCTGCTCGACCGGCCGGCGCGCGAGGAGGCCAATGCTGCGCGGCATGATGGCAAATCCTTCCTCAAGCGCGTGCCTGCTGTGGTCGGCGGTGCCAGGCGCACGCTCGACGTGATCGACATTCCCTCTTCCCGCGGCTCGGCCGGCATGGCGATCGACGTCTCGGAAGTCGAGACGATGCGGGCCGATATCGGCCGCCAGATCGAGGCGCATGTGCGCACCCTCGACCAGCTCGCCACCGCCGTGGCGATCTTCGATGCCGATCAGCACCTCACTTTCTACAATGCATCCTTTGCGGCGCTCTGGCAGCTCGACGCGGCTTTCCTGGACGGCAAGCCGACCGACAGCGAGATCCTCGACCGCCTGCGCGCCCAGCGCCGCCTGCCCGAGCAGGCCGACTTCAGGGCCTGGAAATCGAAGCTGCATGAAGCCTATCGCGCCTTCGAACCGGCCGAGCATTGGTGGCATTTGCCTGATGGCCGCACCTCGCGCGTGGTTACCACGCCCAATCCGGCTGGTGGCGTCACCTATCTGTTCGAGGACGTCACCGAGCGCATCGATCTGGAGGCCCGCTACAAGGCGCTGTCGCGCGTCCAGGGCGAGACGCTGGAAAATCTGAAGGAAGGCGTCGCCGCCTTCGGGTCCGACGGCAGGCTGCGCCTGTCCAATCCGGCTTTCGCCGCGATCTGGCGGTTGCCGCAGGAGATGCTGGAGCAGCGTCCTCATATCGACGACGTGGTGTCGCGCTGCTCGGTCCTGTTCCGCGACGAGGCGGTCTGGCAGGCGCTCAAGGGGGTGATCACCTCCTTCGGCGATGCCCGCCATTCCACCGACCAGCGCATGATGCGGGTCGATGGCACGGTCATCGACGTCGCCACTGTGCCGCTACCGGATGGCGGCACGCTGGCCACCTTCACCGACGTCACCGATTCGGTGAATTTCGAGAACGCCCTGGTCGAGAAGAACGAGGCGCTGGAGGAAGCCGCCCGCTTGAAGAACGACTTCGTCCACCATGTTTCCTACGAATTGCGCTCGCCGCTGACCAACATCATCGGTTTCGTGCAGCTGATGGCCGATGGCGCCGCCGGGCCGCTGAACGAGAAGCAGCGCCAATATGCCGGCTATATCAAGACCTCCTCCGACGCGCTCTATGCCATCATCAACAACATCCTCGACCTCGCCACCATCGATGCCGGCGCCATGACGCTCGACCTCGGCAAGGTCGATATCCGCGAAGCCATGCAGGGCGTGGCCGAGGCAGTGCAGCCGCGCCTGGCCGAGACCGGTGTCCGGCTGGAGATGAAGGCGAGCCAGGCCATCGGCAATTTCGAGGCCGACGGCCAGCGCGTGCGCCAAGTGTTGTTCAACCTGCTCTCCAACGCCATCGGTTTCTCGCAGGCAGGCGGCACCGTGACGCTCTCGGCCCTGCGCAAGGGCCAGGAGATCGTCTTCCGCGTCGAGGATCGCGGCCGCGGCATTTCCCAGGCCGTGATCGATCGCGTCTTCGACCGCTTCGAATCCCATGGCGGCTCGAGCGGCCATCGTGGCGTCGGCCTCGGCCTGTCCATCGTGCGCTCCTTCGTGGAGCTGCATGGCGGCACGGTCGAACTGGTCTCCGAGGAAGGCCGCGGCACCATCGTGACCTGCCGCTTTCCGGTCGATGCTTCCGCCCACAGGGAGGCTGCCGAATGATGAAAAGCCTGCCTATCCGCGTGGATCGCGCTCCATACCTCAACGACTATGCTCCGACGATCTGAAGGCCCAGCCCATTGACCGATCTCCTGACCCACCAATGGACCGTCGACCTCCCGAGCGAGGCGGCGACCGAGCTGCTTGCCCGCGACCTGGCGGCGACGCTGCGGGCCGGCGATCTCGTCACCCTCTCGGGCGATCTCGGCGCCGGCAAGACCGCCTTTGCCCGCGCCCTGATCCGTGAGATTGCCGAGGATCCGGAGCTGGAAGTTTCCAGCCCCACCTTCACGTTGATCCAGCTCTACGACACGCCGGTTTTCCCGGTTGTGCATGCCGATCTCTACCGCATCGGCCATGCCAGCGAGCTGGACGAACTGGGCTGGGACGAGGCGCCCGACGGTGCGCTGGTGCTGGTCGAATGGCCTGAAAAGGCCGGCGAGACGCTTCCCGCCGACCGACTCGACATCCGCTTCGTGCATGCCGGCCGCAGCGAGACCGCTCGGCGCGCGACGCTGACGGGCACGGGCGAGTGGTCGTCCCGGCTGCGCCGCTTCTCGCAGACCGGCGATTTCCTGCGCCATGCCGGCTGGCAGGATGCGTCACGTGAACATGTCCAGGGCGATGCCTCGACCCGTTCCTATGCCCGCCTCAGGCGCGGGGACTCCACGATAATCCTGATGAATTCGCCGGCCCGTACCGACCGCACGCCGGTGCGCTACGGCAAGACCTACAGCCAGATCGCCCATATCTCCCAGGATGTGAAACCCTTCGTGGCGATGGCGAAGGGGTTGACGGAGCGCGGCTTCTCGGCGCCGCAGATCCTCAAGGAGGATCTGCTGCATGGCCTGCTCCTGCTGGAGGATTTCGGCACGGACTTCATTGCCGAGGACAACAAGCCGGTTGCCGAGCGCTATGGCGTGGCCATCGACCTGCTCGCCCGCCTGCATGGCATGGAGCTGCCGGATACGCTGCCCGTCGCATCGGCCATCAACCACAAGATCCCGCCCTTCGATCACGGCGCTCTGGATATCGAGGTCGAGCTTCTGATCGAATGGTACATGCCGATGATTGGCGCGCCCCAGTTGTCGCAACGCAATCGCGATCATTTCACGGCGCTCTGGCGCTCGGCCCTCGCGCCCGTCGTCAAGGGCGAGCAGAGCTGGCTGCTGCGTGACGTGCATTCGCCGAACCTGATGTGGCTGCCCCAGCGCGAGGGCATCAAGCGCATCGGCCTGCTCGACTTCCAGGACGCCATGATCGGCCCGCCCGCCTATGACGTGGCTTCGCTTTGTCTCGATGCTCGGGTGAGCGTGGACCAGGAGCTCGAACTCCAGCTCCTGACGCGCTATGTCAAGGCGCGCCGCGGCGCCGATGCGGCTTTCGATCCCGCCGGCTTTGCGCGCGCCTATGCGGTGATGGCGGCCCAGCGCAATACCAAGCTGCTCGGCCTGTTCGCCCGTCTCGACAAGCGCGACGGCAAGCCCGCTTATCTCAAGCATATTCCACGCATCCGAGCCTATCTCGACCGCGCTTTGGCCCATCCCACCTTGGCCGACCTGAGGGAATGGTTTGAGACCTTCGTCTTCGCGATAGAAGCGAAGATGTCATAATACCAAGAGTCATTTTCAATGACTCTTGGTTCCTTCTGACGGTTTTCGTCAAATCTTTGATTTGATTTCGAAAATCGTCAGGTGTTCAAGCTGGGAATGCGCCAGCATTTTTTAAGCTTGATATGAGGACCGGTATCACATGACCCGCCCCTTCTCGACCGCCATGCTGCTGGCGGCCGGCCTCGGTAAGCGCATGCGCCCCCTGACCGATATCAGGCCCAAGCCGCTGATCGAGATCGCCGGCAAGCCGCTGATCGATCATGTGCTCGATCGTCTCGCCGCATCGGACGTCGAAACAGCGGTGGTGAACGTTCACTATCTCGCCGAGCAGATGGAGGCCCATCTCGCCGGCCGGCATCAGCCGAAGATCCTGATCTCCGACGAACGCGCCGGCCTGCTCGATTCCGGCGGTGGCGTGCGCAAGGCCCTGCCCTTGCTCGGCAAGGCCCCCTTCATCGTCTGCAATTGCGACAGCTTCTGGATCGAAGGGCCGCAGAACAATCTCGAGGCGCTCATGGCGGCTTGGGATCCCGAACGCATGGACATCCTGATGCTGGTGGCGGCGACGGCAACCAGCATCGGCTTCGACGGGCGGGGCGACTATCATCTCGACAGCCGGGGCCTGCTCTCGCGCCGGCGGGAGAACGAGACCGCCCCCTTCGCCTATGCCGGGGTGCTGCTGATCAAGCCCGAACTGTTCGAGGGCACGCGTGAGATCTTCTCCCTGAACCGGCTGTTCGATGCAGCCGAGACCAAGGGCCGCCTGTTCGGGCGGCGTCTCGACGGCGTTTGGCTGCATGTCGGCACACCCGAGGCCGTCGGCGCGGCCGAAGCGAAGATCGCGCAGTCGGCGCTGGAGTGATCGGCGGTCCCAGGAAGCTTCCCACCCCGGCTACGACCGGCTATAAGGGGTTCCCACCGGAGCCTCCTCATGCTCGATCCCGCCGCCCTCGCCGTCTATGCCGGCGCGCTGTTCGTGGCCGCGGCCCTGCCGGGGCCGGGCATCGCGGCGTTGGTGGCGCGCGTGCTCGGCAAGGGCGTACGCGAGAGCCTGGGCTTTGTTGTCGGCATTGCGCTCGGCGATCTCGTCTGGCTCGGATTTGCCGCGGCCGGCCTGGCCGTGCTGGCGCAGAGCTTCGCTGGCGTTTTCCTGGTGATCAAATATGCGGGCGTTGCCTATCTGCTCTATCTTGCCTGGAAGTTGTGGACGACGGCGAACCTCGCCCAGGCCGTCGATAGCGACACTCGCAGCGAAAGCGGCTGGCGCAGCTTCCTCGGCGGTTTGTCGATCACCCTCGGCAATCCCAAGGTGATGGTGTTCTACACCGCGCTTTTGCCCAACCTGATCGATCTCGGCCATCTTTCGCCGGCGAGTTTCGTCGAGCTCGCCATCGTCACCGAAGCGGTGCTTGCGGCCGTGTTCGCCTTCTATATCGCCCTGGCCGGGCGGGCCCGGTCCCTGCTCACCAGCCCACGGGCGATGCGGCTGCTGGCGCGAAGCTGCGGCACCATCATCGCCGGCACGGCGGTGACGATCGCTACGCGGTGAAAGATGCCAGTCATCCACTGATAAATATCTGATAAATCACAAAAATGTGCCGTTTTGGCATGAAATTCGGGTCGGGAATCCCTATATTCCTTTCCGAATCAAGGAATGAGTTGCTCAATGGCTGAACCCGCTTTGTCCGACACGCCCGAAAATGACTATGGCGCCGACAGCATCAAGGTCCTCAAGGGCCTGGACGCGGTGCGCAAGCGCCCCGGCATGTATATCGGCGACACGGATGACGGCTCGGGCCTGCATCACATGGTCTACGAGGTCGTCGACAATGCGATCGACGAGGCGCTGGCTGGCCATGCCGATATCGTCACGGTGACGCTCAACCCCGACGGCTCGGTCACCGTCACCGACAATGGCCGCGGCATCCCCACCGCTATTCATGCCGAAGAGGGCGTGTCGGCGGCCGAAGTGATCATGACGCAGCTGCATGCCGGTGGAAAGTTCGACCAGAACTCCTACAAGGTCTCGGGCGGCCTGCATGGCGTCGGCGTTTCCGTGGTCAATGCTCTCTCCTCCAAGCTCACTTTGCGTATCTGGCGCGACGGCGGCGAGCACACGATGAGCTTCAGCCATGGCGATGCCGACGCGCCGCTCAGAATGGTGGGGCCGGCCGGCGATAAGCGTGGTACCGAGGTGACCTTCCTGCCCTCGACCGGCACCTTCACCAAGGTCGAATTCGACTACGCAACCCTGGAGCGGCGCCTGCGCGAGCTCGCCTTCCTGAATTCCGGGGTGCGCATCGTGCTTACCGATCGCCGCCATGGCGGCGAGAAGAGCGAGGAGCTGATGTATGAAGGCGGCCTCGACGCCTTCGTGCGCTATCTCGACCGCTCCAAGACCGCACTGGTGCCCGCGCCCATCTATGTGAAGGTCGAACGCGACGGCATCGGCGTGGAAGCGGCGATGTGGTGGAACGACAGCTATCACGAGACGGTGCTGTGCTTCACCAACAACATTCCCCAGCGCGACGGCGGCACCCACCTGGCCGGCCTGCGCGGCGCCCTGACGCGCCAGGTCACCGGCTATGCCCAGTCCTCCGGTATCTCCAAGAAGGAGAAGGTGGAAATGACGGGCGACGATTGTCGCGAAGGCTTGACCTGCGTGCTCTCGGTCAAGGTGCCCGATCCCAAATTCTCGTCCCAGACCAAGGACAAGCTGGTTTCCTCCGAGGTGCGTCCGGTGGTGGAAAGCGCCATGAACGAGGCGCTGTCGACCTGGTTCGAGGAGCATCCGGCCGAGGCCAAGGTCATCGTCGGCAAGGTGGCGGAAGCCGCCGCCGCGCGTGAGGCCGCCCGTCGTGCCCGCGAACTCACGCGCCGCAAGGGCGTGCTCGACATTGCCTCCCTGCCCGGCAAGCTCGCCGATTGCCAGGAGCGCGACCCCGCCAAGTCCGAACTCTTCATCGTCGAGGGTGACTCGGCCGGCGGTTCCGCCAAGCAGGGCCGTTCCCGCGAGTTCCAGGCCGTGCTGCCGCTGCGCGGCAAGATTTTGAATGTGGAGCGGGCGCGCTTCGATAAGATGCTGTCCTCCGAGCAGATCGGTACGCTGATCACCGCTCTCGGCACCGGCATCGGCTCGGAGGAATTCAACCCGGACAAGCTGCGCTACCACAAGATCATCATCATGACGGACGCCGACGTCGACGGCAGCCATATCCGCACGCTGCTGTTGACCTTCTTCTTCCGCCAGATGCGCGAGATCATCGACCGCGGCCATATCTATATCGCCCAGCCGCCGCTCTATAAGGTCTCGCGCGGCAAGTCCGAGCAATATCTCAAGGACGAGCGCGCGCTCGAGGACTATCTCATCGACACCGGCGTCGAAGGGGCGGTACTGCGGCTCGGTAGCGGCGAGGAACGCGCTGGCCAGGATCTGCGCGGCGTCATCACGGATTCGCGCACCATCCGCACCCTGCTCGGGCAACTCCACAGCCGCTATAACCGCACCGTGGTGGAACAGGCTGCCATCGCCGGCGCACTGAACATCGGGGTGGTGGCAGATCCCGCACTGGCTCAGCAAGCGGCCGAGGAGACCGCCCGCCGCCTCGATGAAATCGCCGAGGAATTCGAGCGTGGCTGGACCGGCCATCTCGACAGGGGCGGCTATGTCTTCGAGCGCATGGTGCGCGGCGTCAAGGAAACCCACACGCTCGACGCCCAATTGCTCGCCACCGTGGATGCCCGCCTGCTCGACGAGCGCTCTCAGGCGCTGCGCGAAGTCTATGGCAAGCCGGCGACCCTCACGCGTCGTGGCGAGGAGGTCGAGGTGCACGGTCCCGTGGCCTTGTTCGAGATGCTGACCAATGCTGCCCGCAAGGGCCTGTCCCTGCAGCGCTACAAGGGCTTGGGCGAAATGAATCCCGACCAATTGTGGGAGACCACGCTCGACCGCAATGCCCGCTCCCTGCTCAAGGTGCAGGTGAAGGAGGTGGTCGAGGCCGAGGACATCTTCACTAAGCTGATGGGTGACATCGTCGAGCCGCGCCGCGAGTTCATCCAGGACAATGCGCTGACCGCCCAAGTCGACGCCTGAGGCGTGGCATGCGCCGGTGGCTGCAGGCGCGGATCCGATTTTGCGATCGGGTCCGGTGCCGTAGGCTGCCGACGTCGTATGGATTTTGCCGAGAACTGATTGCCGCTTTTCGGCGCGATGCTCTGGCGGGCGTCCTCGTGATATTAGCCGGTATCGGTCTGGCGCGGGCCGAGCCGATGAAAAGCGTCGCCATCACCTTTGATGACCTGCCCTTTGCTGGCGCGGTGGGGGCGAGACTGGGCAATATCTCGCCGGTCGAGGTCGCCGCACGCAACAGTGAAGTCCTGGCGACGTTGCGCCGCCATCGGGCGCCTGCCATCGGTTTCGTGGTCGAGACGGCCGTACAGGGCGTCGGGAGGCCGGCGACGGGCATTCTCGAGGCCTGGACCCGCGAGGGCCTGTCGCTCGGCAATCATGGCTATGCCCATATCGACACCAACAGCCTCGATCTTGCCGGCATCAGGGCCGAGATCGAGCAGGGCGAGACAACGATCCGGCCCCTGATGGCCAAAGCCGGCCAGCCGCTGCGCTTCATGCGCTTTGCCATGAATCACACCGGCGATACGCCGGAGAAGCGCGATGGCATCGCTGCCTTGCTGGCTGAGCGCGGCTACGAGCCGGCAGCCTCGACCATCGACAGTTCCGACTATATATTCGAACAAGCCTATGGCCGCGCCTTGGCGGCAGGCGCCGTGGGAGACGCCGGGAAGATCCGTGCGGCCTATCTCGACCATACCGATCGGCAGATCGATTATTATGCCGGGCTGAGCCGACAGGTGCTCGGCCATGAGCCGCCACAGGTGCTGCTCCTCCATCTCAACCGCCTCAATGCCGCCGCGCTGGAAGAGATCCTGATGCTGTTCGAGCGCAAGGGCTATCGCTTCGTCACATTGGCCGAAGCACAGGCCGATCCGGCCTATGGTCAACCCGTCCGTTTCGTCACGCATTTCGGCCCGATGTGGGCTTATCGCTGGGCACGCGATCGTGGCATTGCCGTCGACGGCAAGAGAGAAGTCGAGCCGCCGCAATGGGTGGTGGACTATCAATCAAGCCAAGCAAAATGACCCGCCGAACGGTTCGATCGAAGTGAGGGGAGATAAGGGGCGGTTTGCTCTGAAGCCGCCAAAGTCGCGCCTAGTCATCCGGCGTTCGATAGGCCTGAGGCCTCTTGGACCGGTTGCCCAGTCCTTGGCTGAGTCTATGGGCTCAGTCATCGAAACGGAACCGGTTCCCCGCGATCCGTTAATACCTATGATAGCAGAAGTCCGGGGTGAGTTGAACCCTGGAATTGCCGGTGCTTGCCCCCAAGCCGGTTCCTCATGATCGGGCCATGGCTATGATCACGAGAAATCGGCAAGACATCAAACATTTGTGGATCCTCCTGCCCACCGGATTTGCGGGCGTACATGGGTCCGGCACGGCAATGATCCGACATCGGGAACGGTGCGGCGGGTGTGACATGGCGGACGGGCCGTGCCATAAGCGCCGCATCCCCTTGCCTCAACACGGTCTTCCCATGCCCGATATTGCCGCCCTGCAAGATGCCTTCATCCCGGAACTGCCGAATTACTATCGCGGCAAGGTGAGGGAGAACTATGATCTTGCCGATGGGCGCCGCATCATCATCGCCACGGACCGCCTGAGCGCCTTCGACCGGGCGATCGCCAGCATCCCCGGCAAAGGGCAGGTGTTGACGCAGACGGCGCGCTATTGGTTCGAGCATACCGGCGATATCTGCCCCAATCATGTGCTTGATTATCCCGACCCCAATGTCGTGGTCGGGCAGAGATTGACGATCCTGCCGGTGGAGATCGTGGTGCGCGGCTATCTCGCCGGTACGACGGGTACTTCCATCCTGACCCTCTACAAGCAGGGCCAGCGCGAGATGTATGGCACGCGTTTTCCCGACGGCCTGCGCGACAACGAGGCCTTGCCGCAGGCCATTATCACGCCGACGAGCAAGGCTTTCGATGGGGGCCATGACGAGCCGCTTTCGGCCGACGAGATCATCGCCAAAGGTCTGCTGAGCCAGCGTCAGTGGGATGAAGTGTCCGGCTATGCGCTGGCGCTTTTCGCTCGCGGCCAGGCCTTGGCCCGTGAGAAGGGGTTGATCCTGGCCGATACCAAATATGAATTCGGCACCGACGGCGAGGGGCGCATCGTCCTGGCGGACGAAATTCATACGCCCGATTCCAGCCGATACTGGTTTGCCGCCAGCTATCCGACGCGCTTTGCTGGCGGCGATAAGCCCGAAAGCTTCGACAAGGATTTCGTGCGCAACTGGGTGGCGGCGCGATGTGACCCTTATAAAGAAGCGATCCCTGCCATTCCCGCCGAACTCATCGCCGAAACCTCGAATATCTATATTCAGGCCTATGAGACGATAACCGGACAAGTCTTCGAAAGCCCGCACGGTGCAGACAAGCCTCTGGAGCGCATCCGCCGCAACCTCGCCCGTTACTTTTGAGGAATCGGGCAAACCGGCCCTTTCCATCCTGTCAGGCTTGGCCGCGCCCTCGAAAAAGGGCGCGGCCAAGTTCTATGGTCGCCTATGTTGCATAGCTCGAACATTACTGCTTGGCGATTGTGCCTGAGGTGCGACGAAGATTGACTTCACCAGGCCAGCTTATCTTGGGAAGCATTTACGTTGCATTCATTGAATCTTGAATGAATTTCTGCAAAGAAAACCAAATCATTGCAGTATGTATTCAATATTATTTTCAATTAACGCGAATTAGTTTTTATATATATAGCATGAATTGTAAGAATATATAATATTTTTGTTTTATCATGGTTAAGAGTGTTGCAATTATTCGATTTTTGTGCAAACATTCCCGTGCGTCACTATGGAGTTACGGCTAGGAAAAATCCTGCGCTGGCAATGAAGGTCGGCTGTTTGGGTGGGCGCAGTCGGCGGCGATGCGGTCGTGCCGGCTTCATCATGCGGCTTCGCAGTCACCGGCAATAGGCCGATGACCCTCAAGCGCCTTACGCTCCGAGGAAGGCACTGCATATCGCGAAGACGCGTGGAAACAAGGCGTTAGAGCAATGAGGCGTTCAGGCATGAACGCCCTTGCTCAAGACAAGGCGAGGTAAGGATGCAGCGTCATTTCGCGATCCCCGGCAATGGGGCCGCCAAACCGCATTTCCTGTTGCTCGACGGTTTGCGTGGCTTTGCCGCATTTTGCGTGATGCTGATCCATCTCGGCAGCTGGCTGGCGGTACCCTGGGTCGCCAGGAACAGCTATCTGGCGGTCGATTTGTTCTTCTGCCTCAGCGGCTATGTGCTGTCCTATGCCTATATGGGGCAGACCCGCTCGATGGATAGTTTCAAATTTCTGCGCGTACGTCTGCTGCGCCTCTTGCCGCTGACAGTCCTCGCCCTCGCCATCAGTGCCGCCTATCTCGTTGTCCGCGGCGCCATCGAGCACGCGCCGGTTCCCTATGCCGAGTTGCTGAATGCGCTGATGCTCTCCACCTTCAGCCTGCCGAATTTCAGCGCTCCTGCCGAAATCGGAGGGCCCAGCTTTTTCCCGCTGAATGTACCGCAATACACCATCCTGCTCGAGATCACCGCGAATCTGCTGTGGTGGCGCCTGCGTCACACCAATCTGGAGAAGGTCGCCGCCGCCATCGCCCTGGCCTGCCTGTGCGTCCTGATGATCACCGGCTTGGGCGGGGATACCCCCAATACCTTCCTTGCCGGCTTCCCGCGCGTCGGCGCCTCGTTCTTCATCGGGGTCGTGCTCTATCAGATGCGGGACAGGATGCCGGCGTGGGAGGGATGGACGGTTGTATTCGGGCTGCTGGTCGGCGTGATGGCCATCTTGTTCTTCTGGCCGACGGAACTGCCGCGGGCGGTGCAGCTCACCTGGGTGGCTCTGGTTTCGCCCGCTTTGGTGGTGGCGGGTGCCAGGGCTCATTGTTCGGGCAGGCTTGCATCGTTTTGCTCGACCGCGGGTACCGTATCCTACCCGCTTTATTGCCTGCATTTTCCGATCTTCTGCTGGGTCAACGGCCTCTACCGCTCGTTCTTCGGTGCGCAGAATTTCTATGTCGAAGCTCCCATCGTCGTGGTCGCCGCGATCATCGGCGGTTTGCTGGCGCATTATTGCTATGATGTTCCCATTCGCCACTATCTGAGTGCCAGGGCAAAGCGTGTTCATGCCTGAATTATTTTTGTTGTAATTCTTTGTTTTAACGTTCTTTTTTGACCTCCTCGGATGTCGCCAGATCGCGAAATGGCCCGGATGTGGGCGACCCTGCAAAGGACGGCTTGATCTCCCGGGCGCGAGCTGTCAGTATCCGTGCGTGGCGACCATGGCAGGTGGAGTGCGATCCTTGCCGGTGGTCAAAAAGCCTGATTCGCTCCTGTTCCAACCAAGACAGATTAAAGGCAATACCTAAGGAAAGGGCCGATCTCCCTAGGCCTTTTCCCGTGTTTGATCGATATTGCAAAGCTGAAACAGTAGCTTAAGTAGTCCCTCGTGCAGTGTTGTGCTCGCAATGCACAAGCCGCGCAGACGGATACTTGGCAAATCGTTAATTGGAAGGCATGTTGTGCCGCCTTCACCATCCAGGACGGGAGACACACAACAAATCCATTTCCCCGGTTCTCAACAAGGAGGATTTATATGTCCCATACCGGAAGCGATCATACCCTTGCCCAGACCTGCACTTCCTCGGTGCCCGTCGGTACGGACCTCTTCAGGCAGGTCCGCGAAGCCAAGGGATACAGCAGGGAAGATCTCGCGGTCACCTGCGGTCTCACGGTCGATGAGATAGAAGACCTCGAACTGGGCAACGATGTCAGCCCCGCGCATCTGCGCCGCGTCGCGGCCGCCCTCGGCTTGCCGAGCGAATAACCGGCTGAGCCTTCCCTTCTGAACTGCCTCAAGGGCCTGACGCCCTGGTGCAAAGCGTGGGCTTTGCGAGGTGGTTCACTCAAGCGGACCTGGTCCAAACCGAAAACCGGCACCGCCACAGTTCGTTCAATCGTCTCATGACCTAAGATTTGAGGTTGGCGTTCCCGGGGGGTGAACCCAGCCGATCCGAGGTCGGTCCAGGAACCGGTCCTCACGAAAAATCTGAAAAAATCAAAATTGCGTCTCCGCATCCCTATCCGGGTGCGGGGACGGTGCGTCTGGATCGGCCTGCCGTCGTGCGAAGAAGTGGGGGCAGCTGGGTTCGTGATCTTGCCATTGGCGGCGCTTCGGGCCATGGAGCGTGTGATCCTCTTGATCCGCTTCTGGAGACCGACGATGCCCCTCACCCTTCCCCGTGTCATTGGGCATCGCGGCGCTGCCGCGCACGCGCCGGAGAACACGCTCGAATCGATCCGCTGCGCAGCAGCCTTTGGCGTTGCGATGGTCGAGATCGACGTGCAGCTCAGCAAGGACGGGGTGCCCGTCGTCATTCATGACGATACGCTGGAGCGAACCACCACGGGGCGGGGACCGGTCATCGACCTTACCTGGCAGGAGCTCCAGGCTCTCGATGCGGGTATGCGCTTCGGCCGTCCATTCGCCGGCGAGCGCATTCCAGACCTGCCTTCGGTGCTTGCACTGTGCAAGGAGCTGAAGCTTGGCCTCAATGTCGAGATCAAGCCCTCGCCTGGCACCGATGTTCGCACCGCAGAGGTCGCCCTGAAGACGATCCGCGCCTTTGGCCCGACCGGGGCGCCGCTGATTCTCTCCTCCTTCTCGGTCGAAAGCCTGGAAGCGGCGAGAGACCTCGCCCCCGATCTGCCGCGTGGCTATCTGATCTGGGATCGCCCGGCCGATTGGGCCGACATTGCCGACAGGGTGGCAGCGGCCTCTATCAATTTCGACCAGGAGCGCGAGACGCCCGAGAGCATCGCCGCCTACAAGGCGACTGGACGTCCGCTGCTGTCCTATACCGTCAACACCGCCGAGCGGGCGCTGGAGCTGTTCTCCCTCGGCGTTGCCGGCGTCTTCACCGACTTCCCGGGCCGCATCCTGCGGGTGGCCTGAAGCGTCACGCCGGCGGCACACTCCTGCCCTTGCCTTCGAGCCAGGTGCGGATCAACTGACGGTAGCGCTCGCCGCTGAAGCTGGGAAAATGCCCGCCATGCACAATGCGGACGGGCAGGCGCAGCAGCCGCTCCATCGAGGCGACGTAGTCCTGTGCGTTGGCGTGGTAGGTGTCCTCGATCAGCGGCCCGTCATAGAGGATGTCGCCGGAAAACAGCGTCGCTGTGCGTTTTTCCCACAGCGCGATGCCGCCCGGTGAATGGCCGGGCGTGTGGATCACCTCGAAGACGCGGTCACCGAGGTCGATGATATCGCCATCTTCCAGGAGGCGTGTGGCCGGTGCCCGCTTTACGGCATAGCAGGTCGAGCAATAGGGCTCCGGCGGCAGGGCGTCGAAAATCTCGTCGGTAACATAGGGATCGGCCAGGGTATTCTGCCGCGTCGGGTTGGCGAGAAGATCCGCTTCGGCACTATGGACGGCGCGGCATTCGAACTCG
This sequence comes from Labrys sp. F242, assembly GCF_057813875.1. NCBI lineage: Bacteria > Pseudomonadati > Pseudomonadota > Alphaproteobacteria > Hyphomicrobiales > Xanthobacteraceae > Labrys > Labrys sp. F242. Next base: position 26,546 of record NZ_JBVASG010000003.1, read on the forward strand.
TGATGGCAGCCGATATGGTCGAAATGGGTGTGGCTCGCCACCGCGATCAGGTCCTGCTCGGTGACCATGGGCACCCATTCGCGCAGGGACACCACGCCCATGCCGCTATCAACCAGCATGTCGCGGTCGCGCCCGCGGACATGCCAGATGTTGCAGCGATAGAATTCCTGGATATAGGGCTCGCCGATGGCGGTGATGTCGTCGGCAAGACGCCTTACCTCGTACCATTTATCGGGGCTTATCCGCTGCATCGGGCGTTTTCCTGTTGTCGTCCGGACGCGTCAGGACAAGATCACCACATCATCGGGCTTGACCGCAAGCGCCAGAGACTGCCCCTCCCTGAGGCTGGCCGATTGCGGCAGATGCGCGACCAGGGCCGGCCCGGCGGCGGGTTGGAGATGGCAGCGGTAATGCGTGCCGAAGAAAGCCCCGCCCGTGACTATGGCCTCGCCCAGTGAAACCATCGGCCCTTCCTCGCCCGCCGTCGGGCGGAAATGCTCGGGCCGGATGCAGAGCGTCACCGCCTCGTTCCTGCGAGGCTCGCCCGTGGTGAAGCCGGCGCAGGGCAGCACGACACTGCCCAGGGCGGTATCGATGCGGGTCTGATCGCCCGAGAGATCGGCGACCTCACCGGCAATGAAATTGGCCTCGCCCATGAAGCCGGCGGAGAACAGCGAGCGCGGCCGCATATAGACCTGGGACGGCGGCCCGAAATCCTCGATATGGCCTGCATTCATCACCACGATGCGATCGGCGATGGCCATCGCCTCCTCCTGGTCGTGGGTGACATGCACGAAGGTGGTGCCGACCCGCTTCTGGATCGCCTTCAGCTCGTCCTGCATCTGGCGACGCAGCTTGAGGTCGAGCGCGCCGAGCGGCTCGTCGAGCAGCAGCACGTCGGGATCGACAGCCAAAGCGCGGGCAAGGGCGACGCGCTGGCGCTGGCCTCCCGACAATTCATGCGGCTTCTTGGCGGCCGCCTTGTCGAGGCCGACCAGTGCGAGGTAGCTCAGCGCCTTCTCGTCGCGCTCGGTCCGCCCCATGCCGCGCATGCGCAGGCCGAAGCCGACATTGTCGATCAGGCGCATATGCGGGAAGAGGGCATAGTCCTGGAACATGGTGGTGGTGGGCCGCCGCGCCGGCGGCACGTCCGTCATGTCCTTGCCGCCGATCAGCACCTGCCCGGCGCTCGGCGTCAGGAAGCCGCCCAGGATCGAGAGCAGGGTGGTCTTGCCGCAGCCGGAAGGGCCGAGCAGCACGATGAACTCGCCGGCCGCGATCTCGAGCGAGACATCGTCCAGGGCGGTGAAGGCCCCGAAGGTCTTGCTGGCATTGCGGACGGAAACCGAGGCGGTCATGATTTCGGTTCTCTCATGATTTCTTGGCCCTTCCGAAGACGGTGAGTTCGACGATGACCAGCACCAGGATGGAGATGAGGAAGACCAGCGAGCCGATGGCGTTGGTCTTGGGGTTGAGGCCCGAGCGCAGGAGATTCCAGATCTCGACGGGCAGGGTGACGTCGAAGCGGGACAGCAGGAAGGCGATGATGAATTCGTCCCAGCTGAAGGTGACGGACAGGAAGAAGGCGGCGAGGATCGAGGGCGTGAGCATCGGGGCGGTGACCAGCGCCATCACCTTGAGGTCGCTGGCGCCGAGATCGCGGGCGGCTCGCTCGATGTTGATGTGGTGGTCGCCCATCGAGGAATAGATGATGGCAAAGCACAGCGGCAGGTTGATCACCACATGGCCGATGCTCACCGTCCACAGCGAGAGCGGCAGGTGCAGGGCGTTCAGCACCGTCAGCAGGCCGAGGGCGATGATGAGGTAGCTCACCGTCATCGGCGCGATCAAAAGGCCGCGTTGCAGCGCCGAGCCGGGCAGCTTGTAGCGCGCCAGGGCATAAGCGGCGAGGAAGCCGAGCAGGCAGGCGACGACAGAAGAGCCGATGCCCACCATGAGGGAATTGAGCATGGCCGCCATCAGCTTGCCGTCGGCGAACACCGCCCGGTACCATTGCAGCGAGGCCCCGTTGAACGGCGGCACCGGCAGGCGGCCGTCCTGGAAGGAGAACAGCACCAGCACCGCCACCGGCAGGAAGATGAAGCCGAAGATCGCCACGGCATAAAGACCGCTGAGGGCGTTGAGCAAGGTCTTGCGCGTCATGCTCAGGCCCTCTCGATCTTCAGCCAGCGCGCGCAGGCGACATAGGCCAGCGTCACCACTACCATCAGGATGATCGACAGGGTGGCGGCCATGGGCAGGTCGGCCCGGCGCCCGAGCTGGAGCATGATGATCTGCGGCAGAACCAGCTCGTTGTTGCCGCCGAGGATCTGCGGGGTGACGTAGTCGCCGATGCAGAGCACGAAGGTGAGGAACGCTCCCGTCATGATGCCCGGCAGGGTCAGGGGGAGCACCACATGCCAGAAGGTCTGCAGGCCGTTGGCGCCGAGATCGGCCGCGGCCCGCCGGTAGTTCGGCGAGAGCTGGATCAGATTGGCATAGATGGTCAGCGTTAGCAGCATCACGAAGAAATGCACGAAGCCGATCACGGTGGCGGTGCGTGTCGAGGCGAGGTCGAGTGGCTCGCCGATCACCCCGAGCGCCAGCAGGGCCTGGTTGATCACGCCGGCCTTGGAGAGCACCAGCAGCCAGGCATAGGAACGCACCACATAGGAGGTCCAGAACGGCAGTACGGCCAGGATGAGGGCGAGGCGCTGATAGCGCTTGGGCACGCGTTCGGCGATGATCCAGGCGAGGGGATAGGCGAGCAGCACCGAAAGCACCGTCACCATCGCCGTGATTTCCAGCGAATTGACGAGGCCCTTGAGAAGGGACTCCTTCTGGATGAAAGCCAGGTAGTTGTTCAGATTCCAGCTCTGGACGATCTGCCCGCCCTGCAGCGACCACAGGCTCATCGCCGCCATGAAGCCGAAGGGCACGATGAAGAAGGCCAGCGTCCAGCCAAGCGCCGGCAGGACGAAGCCCCAGGCCCTGCGGTGCTCGGCTGCTTCGAGACTGGATGCGGTCATGAGGGCTCCTTGGAGCGCGGACTTCCAGTCCGCTCTTCCCATCCTGCAAGCGACGCGTTTTCAAGAGCGGACTGGAAGTCCGCGCTCCAACCTCACTGCTGCATCATGTCGGTCCAGGCGTCCTGCATCTTCTTGTCGAGATCGGCATTGGGCGCGGGATAGAGCTGAGCCTTGGCGAGATAGCCGGCCTGGTCGTTCCAGCGCAGGGCCGTCTTCTGGGCATCGGTCAGGTTGTCGCCGGCGCGTCTGTTGGCGGGCATCGCCCAATAGCAGGAGGAGGTGGCGAGGCGCGCCTGGCCTTCCGGGCTGAGGATGTATTGCACGAATTTCAGGGCCAGCTCCTTGTGGGCGGCATCCTTCATCACCCCGATCGACTGCGCCCAGCGCACGGCGCCCTGATCCGGCACGGTCCAGTCGAGATTGGGCTTTTCGGCCGAGAGCGCAGCGGTGATCCATTCGCCGCCACCGACCAGGATGTCGACTTCGCCCGTGGCCAGGGCGGTCTGCGAGGCGGTGACCTCGCTGACCTGCTTGGAGACCTTCTTCATCGCGGCAAGTTTTTCCTGGATGGCCGGCAGGTCGGCGTCCGAGAGCTCGGCCGTCTTCTTGCCGAGGCCGACCTGAACCAGGCCCATCACCGGCATGTAATAGTCATAGATGGCGATGCGGCCCTTGTATTTGTCGGACCACATCACCGACAGGTCCTTCATGTCCTTCGGGTCGACCTTGGTCTTGTCGTAGGAAATTGTGTTGTAGCCGAACTTTTCGGTGGCGGCGTAGATCTTACCGTCCTTGCTGTTCTGGGCCTCCATGCGCACTTCCGGGAACGTGTCGGCCAACGGCAGGGCATCGGCGGGCATTTCGGCCAGCAGATTCTGGTCGACGGCGCGCTTGACGTCGATGGCGTCGATCACCAGCACGTCCCAATCGCCCGGCCGGGACTGGGCGATGATGGAGAGGCCCGCGCCGGTGCCTTCATAGGTCTTGAGGTTGACCTTGACGTTGTTGGCCTTCTCGAAGGGCTCGATCAGGGCCGGGTCGGTATGGTCGCACCAGACCAGGGCATTGAGCTCGTCGGCGGCACGGGCGGTTGCCATGCTCGAAAGGCCGGCCGTGCTGGCGAGGATGGTGGCGAGGAGGAGACGGCGCGCAGGGGCGCGGCTTGCGAATGTCATGTCAAACCTCTGGCTGGCGGCACGCATTGACGGTGCTCTAATAAAGAAATTGAGTGAGTTCATTTTTTAAGTCAATATCAATTTTAGAACACATTCAGAGGACGCGGCCAAGGGAGGTGATATGGCGGGGCTACGCGCAAAGCAGAAGGCGGACAGGAACCGGCGCATCCTCGAGGCGGCCACGTGGCTCTTTCGGGACGTGGGCTATGATAGCGCCAGGATCGAGGACATCGCCCAACGCGCGGAAGTATCGGTCGGCACGCTCTACAACTACTACCAGAACAAGGGCGACATCCTGCTCGCCGCCGTCACCATGGAGGTAGAGGAGGTGCTGGATGCGGGCCGCCGCATCGTGGCCAATCCGCCTGCGACCGTCGCGGCGGCCCTGCAGGCACTGATCGAGCAATATTACGACCATTCCCTGGTCTATCTGTCCAAGGAGATGTGGCGGGTTGCCATGGCGCTGTCGATCCAGCAGCCCGACAGCCCGTTCAGCCGGCGCTACACCGAGCTCGACCGGCGGCTCTGTGGGCAGGTCTCGAGCCTGGTCCAGACCTTGCAGAGGCGCGGCGCCGTCCGTGCGGATGTAGACGCGGCCGCAGCCGGCGAGATGTTCTTCAACAATCTCAACCTGATGTTCATCGAATTCGCCAAGGACGAGGCCATGCCCCTGGAAGCGCTGAAGGCCCAGGTGGAACGCCAGAACCGGCCACTGTCAGGCTTGATCGCGGACACAGGGACTTGAGGCGGACCAGAACCGGCCGCGACGAGCCTTCCTCACTTCGTGGAGAAGGCTCGTTACGCCTCACTCAGCCTTCACCTGCACCATCTTGTCCTGCCCCGCTTCCAGGGCACTCCAGGCGGCGATGAGGGCGAAGGCAATGAACAGCAGCGTCGGTGCCGCAAAGCTGCCGGTGATGCCGCGCAGCAGCCCCGCAAGCAGCGGGCCGAAACCGGCAATGATATAGCCGAAGCCCTGCGCCATGCCGGACAGGCGGGCGGCGACATGTGCATCGGGCGAGCGCAGGATGATCAGCGTCATCGCCACCGCGATCAGGCCACCCTGGCCGATGCCGCAGAAGATGGCGCCGATCCAGGTGAGCGACAGGGGCAGCCAGTAGCAGCCGGCAAATCCGACCGCGCCGCAGGCGAGCAGGACAAGGCAGACGAGGCGCTGGTCGCGCCCGCGCATGGCCAAAGGCGGCGTGGCCAGGCAGGCCAGCATCTGCACGACAACGGAGCCCGACACCAGGAGCCCCGCACTGGTGCCTTCCATGCCGCGATCGCGCAGCATCGGTGCCATCCAGCCGAAGACGATATAGGCCATGGCCGATTGCAGGCCCATGAACAGCGTGACTTTCCAGGCGAGCCTGTCACGGAACAGCCCCTTGACGGCCGGCTTGGCGGCAGCGTGGTCATGGCCCGTCTTGAAAGCCTGGGGTGCCCAGATCATGGCGGCGGCGAGTGCCGGCACCCCCCACAAAGCCAGCGCGGCGGGCCAACTGCCGGACAGTGCCTTTTCGAGCGGCACGGTAAAGGCCGCGGCAGCGGCCGCGCTGCCGCACAGCGCCATGGTGTAGAGCCCCGTCATCAGGGCGATCTGCTTGGGGAAGTCGCGCTTGACCAGCCCGGGCAGCAGCACATTGATCATGGCGATGCCGGCGCCGGCCAGGAAGGACCCGACGAAGAGGAATGGGGCCTGGCCGAGGCCGCGCAAACCCGTGCCGAGCGCGATGGTCAGCATGGAGGCGAGGATGACGCGTTCTGCCGAAAAACGCCGGGCAAGGCTCGGGGCGGGGAAAGAAAAGATGCCGAGGCAGACCACCGGCAGCGTGGTCAACACGCTCGACCACAAGGAATTGAGGCCGGTGTCACGCACGATTTCCGGCAAGACAGTCGACAGGCTCGAGAACACCGCCCTGAGATTGGCGGCGATCAGCACCAGGCTGACGCCGAGCAGGACGCGCGCCGTCAGGCTCGCTCCACCGGGTTCCGGCCCTTCCTCGACATCGATCAGCGGCTCTCCCGGTGGGGGATGCAGTGCCTCAGGATCGGCGGAAGGCCGCAACGGCTTCTCAAAGGATCTGTCGGTCAAACAATGTTCGTTTCGAAATGGAGGAAAACAACGGGCAGCCGGTGCGGGAAAGCGGCGCGAATAGTCCTAGCAATAGAGACATCGGCCATGGCGCTCAACCATCCTGCGTCCCGATGCATGCAGGGGAGGCATGCGCCAAAACGCGGCAGGCCCGCGGTGCCTCAATAGCTTGCCCGGCCTGCCGGAATAGGCTCTGTTGCGCGCCTTATTGCAACGGCAGGATTTCCGGGGGGCACATGCCGCAGGCCGATCTCATCATCCACAATGCCCGCATTCTCACCATGGATGAGGAGCGCCCGCGCGCCCAGGCCCTGGCGGTCGCCGGCAACCGACTGCTCGCCGTGGGCAGCGACAGCGAGATCCTGGCTCTGGCGGGGGAAGGCACAAGGCGCATCGATGCCAGGGGTGGCACCGTGCTGCCCGGCCTCAACGAAGCCCATATGCACATCTTCGGCGGCTCGGTGTCTCTCACCCAGCTTTCCCTGTTCGGCGTGAAGGGGTTCGAGGCCCTCAGGCAGGCCGTCACCGCCTATGCGGCCGCCAATCCCGATCTTCGCCTGCTCGTCGGCCTGTCGGCCGACTACACCATCCTGTCTGACACCGAGAAGGTCAGCCGCCACCATCTCGATGCCATCCTGCCGGACCGGCCCTTCATGATGCTGGCGCCCGACCGCCACACTGCATGGGCCAACACGGCTGCGCTGAAGGCGGCCGGCATCCTCGAGGGGCGTGACGTCGGGGTGGGCAACGAGATCGTGATGGGCGAGGATGGACTGGCCACCGGCGAGCTCAAGGAAACCAATGCGATCGATCCGGTAGCGGAGATGGGCGTTACCGCCGGGCGCGACCATCTCGGTATCGGCACGGGCGGGGATCCCGATCATGTCACGCCCGAGGAGCGGGCTTCCGATCTGGCGCTGATCCGCCGGGGCCTCGCCTATTGCGCCGAACTCGGCCTCACCAGCGTGCAGGCGATGGACGGCAATCTCTACCAGCTCGAAATCCTGGAGCAGATCGAGCGCGAGCATGGCTTGCCAGTGCGCGTGCGCATGCCCTTCCACATGAAGAACTTCATGGATCTGAGCATGATCGAGGCGAAGGCGGCAGACTGGCGCCGGCGCTTCGACAACGACAGGCTGCGCTGCGATTTCGTCAAGGTCTTCGTCGATGGCGTCACCGAATCCGGCACCGCCGTGATGGTGGACGATTATGCCGACGAACCGGGCTGGAAGGGCGATCCACTGTTCACGCGCGAGCATTTTGCGCGCGTCGCGGTCGAGGCCGACAGGCTCGGCCTGCAGGTGGCCGTGCATGCCATCGGCGATGGCGCCGTGCGCATCGTGCTCGACGGTTATGAGGCCGCGCGCAAGGCCAACGGGCCACGCGACAGCCGGCATCGCATCGAGCATGTCGAGGTCGTCCATCCTGACGACGTCAAGCGCTTCGCCGAGCTCGGCACGGTGGCGTCCATGCAGCCCACGCATCCGCCCGGCTCGGCAGGCCTGCCCCTGGAGCCCTATCTCACCCGCATCGGCGAGGCGCGCTGGCCGCTCGCCTTCGCCTGGCGGACCCTGAAGGATGCCGGCGCGCGTATCGTCTTTGCAACAGACTGGCCGGTCTCGCCATTGTCGCCGCTGAGCTGCATCCAGGATGCGATGACCCGTCAGTCCTGGAAGGACGGCATGCCCGACCAACGCCTGAGCCTGACGGAAACGCTTGCCGCCTATACCAGCGAGGGAGCCTGGGTCGAGTTCATGGAAGACCGCAAGGGCCGGCTCAAGCCCGGCTACCTTGCCGATATCGTGATCCTCTCCGGCGATATCGAGGCCACGCCTGCGGCCGAACTGGCGGCGCTGCGTCCGGTCGCGACGATCTGCGACGGCAGGATCACCCACCAGGCCTGAAACCCGGTCCGTTCACGAAGGCGTCACGACTTCGGTCGTTTGCTGTTCCCCGGGCAAGGCTTGGCTCCACTGCCAGGCCTTGATTGTGGGGACATGCGATGCCGGGTCGCAAGAGTGCCGTCATTCTCACGCATGGCATGGGCGAGCAGATGCCCATGGCGACCCTACGGGGCTTCGCCGAAGCCGTCTGGGTTCACAATCCTGACATTGACGGGCGCCGGCGGGACGATCCGCCGAAGGGTGGAAACCCGGTCTGGTGGAAACCGGACACACGCAATGCCTCCTACGAACTTTATCGCATCACCACCCGGTCAGGCGGTCATCACGAGGGAAGCGACGCGCCGCGAGTCGATTTCTTCGAATTCTACTGGGCCGATCTCACCACGAGCACCACCACGGCCCAGTTGCGCGATTGGTTCATGTCGCTGCTCCTGCGTCGGCCGGGCCGGGTTCCCAGCGATGTCCGTGGCATCTGGCTGGCGCTCTGGATCGCCACGATCGGGGTGATCGGCCTCCTTTCTCTGCAGGGCCTGGCACAAATCCTCGATTGGAAGCTGGATAGCTGGGTGAAGGGGCTGCTCTGGGTCTTCACGGCCCTGAGCGCCATCTTCATCGGCTTCGCCGTCGCCTATTTCGGCGATGTAGCGCATTACATTCGGGCCAAGCCTGCCAATATCCAGGCGCGCCGCGAGATTCGGAAACGCGGCCTCGAACTCTTGCAGACACTCTCGAGGAGCGGCGAGTATGACCGCATCATCCTGGTCGGCCACAGCCTGGGCAGCGTCATCGCCTATGACCTGGTCCGGCTCCTGTGGGCGGAAGAATATGCGGCACGGACATTCGCGCCGGCGGGTAGGGTGGCGGATGCCTTGGCGGCGGTGAGAAAGGCGGGCGAGGACCTCAATGCAAAACCCTCCGACGCCGGTCTCCTCGATGCCTATCAAATCGCGCAAAAGGGGCTGTTCGCAGGCCTCCGGGAGGCGCATTCAGACCCGAGGAAACGCTGGCTGATTTCCGACCTCGTCACCCTCGGCTGCCCGCTCACCCATGCTGAATTTCTGATTGCGCGCGATCTCAAGGCCCTGAAGCAGGATGTCGAGGCACGCCGGCTGCCGAGTGCCCCGCCGGCCACGGAAGCCTCGGGCGATTATGCCTATCCTGTGCCCGATCCGACGGCGGCAGCGATGCGGCTGCACCACGCGGCCCCCTTCTCGCTGGTGCGTTGGACCAATATCTACGACCCGGGCAAGCTGGCCCTGTTCGGCGATATCATCTCGGGGCCGGTTCGCGGCAATTTCGGCACAGGCGTCAGGGATGTCGCTGTCAGAATAAGCGGGCGGGTGCCCCTGATCGGGCGGATCTTCACCCATACCCGCTATTGGGATGAGGATAAGGGAGCCGCCCAGAGCCTGGTGGCGCTGCGCCAGGCTCTGAAACTCGACGAACGATAGCACGAGCCCAGAATCGGGCGAACCCAGCAAGCAAACCTGCCGTTCCCGGCACGTTCGAGGGCTGTAGGCTCTCGGTGCCAACCCTCAGGATTTCTTGGGCTTCTTCTCCGGCAGGGGCAGGCTCGCCGCCTTGGAGTCGGAGGCATTGGCCTTCCCGGAACTTTCCTCCGACGCTTCTTCGGCTTCCTCAGCGCCACTACCGGCGAGCCTATGCTTGATGGCCAAAGCATAGATCGTGTTCAGGACGTTCCGATCAGTCAATTCCGGATCGCTGAGGGCGAGGAAACCTGCCCGGGCGATACGTTTGCTGTTCGCCTTGGAGACTCGGCCTACAATATACGCATGGAGCTCTTCGTCGATCAGACCCGACGTCGCTCCTTCAATCAGATATTCATAAATTTTCTTCTTGGTGTCGCCCACGTGTCGGTCCTTCGATTGTGAATCGGGCAGACCATGCGTCATCGGGGTGTCACAAACAACCCTGCCCGGGCGGCACCGGCGCGAGGCAAGGATTACAAACGCCGAAAGCCCCCGGCAGGCGATGCGGGGGGCTTTCTTCGCGATCCGTCTGGCGTCAAGCGCCCGGGCGCTTCACACGAACCGCTCCTGCAATTGCACCAGATGGGAGGTGGCGATCGGATTGGCATTGGCGACGAGCTTGTCGAAGCGATGGTTGGCGATCTTGGCGATTTCGATCAGGCCCGTGGAACGCTCGACCGTCGGCGAGTTGGCCATGCGCGACCAACCGGTCGCCAGCACCCGCTCATAGCGCTCGACTTCATGCGCGCAGATGATCAGCGGGAAGCCGAAATGCTTGCGATAGGCCACGGCCAGCCTGTTCACCTCGGCCAGATCTTCATTGTCGATGCCTGCATCGGCGTGATCCAGCAGATAGGTACTGCCTGCGTCGCCTTCGCTGCCGAGATCGGCGAAGGAGTTCAGCAATTGCAGCTGTTCCGCGGCCGAGCCGGTGAGCAAGGCGTCATGGAAGGCCGAGCGCAGTGCGATGGTGTCGGCGAAGGGCCGCAAGGCATAGGCCCGTTCCAGCACCCAGGGCGTATTCTCGACCAGGCCGCCGAAGGTCCTGGCGAATTCGGCGCTGCTCATCTTGTTGACGTCGGCGAGGGTGACCAGCGTATGGCCGGGGCGGCCGGCCACGGCGGGGCTGTGCACCTTGCCGACATGGTTGAAGATGATGTTGAGCGCAATGGCCGAAATGGCGCCCAGCGTGATGCCCGAGCCGAAGATGATCTGGGCCCATTGCGGAAAGGCGTTGGCCACGAAGGGTTGCGACGTCACCAGCATGCCCAGGCCCACGCTGGTCGAGACGATCACGATGTTGTTGTGATTGTTGAAATCGACCTTGCTGAGCGTCTGGATACCGACCACGGCCACCGCCGCGAACATGGCGAGCGCGGCGCCGCCGAGCACGGGATGCGGGATGCCGGCCACGATGGCAGCCGCCTTGGGCAGCGAGCCCAGGATGATCATGATCACGCCGGCGGCAACGATCACCCAGCGGCTCTTGACCTGGGTAAGCCGGACCAGGCCGACATTCTCGGCAAAGCAGGTATAGGGAAAGGAGTTGAGCACGCCGCCGATGAAGGTGGCGACGCCGTCGGCCCGGATGGCGCGGCCGATGTCCTCGGGAGCGATGCGCTTCTTGACGATCTCGCCGGTGGCGAAGACGTCGCCGGTGGTCTCGACCATGGTGATGATCATCACCACCATCATCGACAGGATGGCGGTGATCGAGAAGGTCGGCCAGCCGAAATAGAAGGGTGAGGTATAGCCGACCCAGCCGGCATTGGCGACTTCGCTGAAATGGGCATCGCCCAGGGCCCAGGCTACCAGCGTGCCGGCGACCAGGCCGATCAGCACCGCGACGGTCTGCATGAAGCCGGTGAACACGCGCTGGATGCCGACGATCAGAGCCAGCGTGCCGAAGGCGTAGGCGAGGTTCTTGAGCAAGACCGGGTCCTGCATCGCGTTTGGCCCCTTGCCCACCACGATGTCGTTGGCGGCCACGGGCAGCAGCGCCACGCCGATGATCAGGATCACCGACCCCGTCACCACCGGCGGGAAGAAGCGGGTCAGCCTGGCGAAATAGGAGGCCACGGCGAAGGTGAACAGGCCGGCCACCAGCACGGAGCCATAGATGGAAAGCAGGCCTTCGGTGCCGCCGCCGACGGCGAGGCCGATGGCGATCATCGGGCTCACCGCGGTGAAGGTCACGCCCTGGAGCAGCGGCAGCCGGACGCCGATATTGCCGATGCCGACCGCCTGGATGATCGAGGCGATGCCGCAGGTGAAGAGGTCGGCATTGATCAGGTGGATCAACTGCTCGGGGCTGAGCTTGAGCGCGCTCGCCACGATGATCGGCACCAGCACCGCACCCGCATAGAAGGCGAGTACGTGCTGGAAGCCATAGGTCGCCAGCTTGGCGAAAGGCAGGACCTCATCGACGGGGTGCACCCGCGCCGTTCGCTCCGAGGCGGTGCCGGACGCCTCGCTGATCTGGGTTAGCGTTGTCATCGGGCGTCTTCCCTCCTGAGTTTGGCGGCCATCGCACCGGACTCAGCAGGGTGTCGACGGCATTCTTATTGCTGTGGCATGGGCGTGCAGAGGCGATCCTCGCCGCGAGCGGGAGAAGGGCGCCGGTACTTCAGGTCAGGTTCTGGCCGGAGTCTGGCCGGTACGAGACCGGCGATCAGCCGGTCGAGGCTGCGATGCCCGTCTTGGCCGGAGCCCAGGCGGGGCGTTGCAGCCTGGCGGCGCGCTGGGCGAAGCATCGCACCAGCTCGGCCGCCGTCAGGCTGGCAATGATCTCGGGGCGCTTGTCGTCGACATCGGCGCCGCCGATCGGGCAGGTCAGTTCACCGAGCATGGTCAGGGTGCCGCTGTTGCGCAGGAACTGGCTTTCGAACCGCTTGCGCTTGGTCTTGGAGCCGATCATGCCGACATAGGCGGCATCGCGGCGTTCCAGGGCCGCCTCGGTCAGCCGGTAGTCGAGCGCATGGCTGTGGGTGAGGATGATATAGGCGGCGCCGGCCGGGGCGTCCGCGATGGCATCGGCCGGATCCTCCAGATGGCGCACGCGGCAGTTTTCGGGCAGGCCGGCGAGCATCTCGGCGCGATCGTCCACCAGCGTCACCGCGAAAGGCAGCAGGCAGAGCATGGCTGCGAGCGCCCGGCCGGTATGGCCGAGCCCGAATACCAGCACCGGCGGCCGCGCATCCATGAGCTTGGCCTCATGGTCGCCCAGCCAGGCGGCCACCTTGGTGGTCACCGGCTCGAAGCGCAGGGTGACATGGCCGCCGCAGCACTGGCCCATCATCGGGCCAAGCGGCAGGTCCATGCTCTGTGCCTTGGGGCCGCGCCCTTCCTTGCCTTCGGCGATCATGGACCGCGCCACGTCGATGGCATGGAATTCGAGATGGCCGCCGCCGATGGTGCCGGCAACCGCATGGGATGTCACCAGCATCAGCGCGTCGACGCCGCGCGGCGTCGAGCCCAGCGCCGCCGCGATCTCGACCAGAATGGCCTGGCGGCCATCGGCTTCGATCGTGGCGAGGAGCTTGCCGATCTCGAGATCAACCATGGCCCCCGCTCCTCTCCCGCACCTTCGCGCGCATCGCCTCGACGGCGAAGAGGACGCGCTCGGGCGTGGCGGGCGCATCGAGATCGGGGAAGATCTTGTGGTCGCCGATGCTGGCCACCGCATCCGACAAGGCGTGCAGGACGGAGACCGGCAACACCAGCGGCGGCTCGCCCACGGCCTTGGAGCGGTGGATCGAAGGCATGTGGTTGGGCTTGTTCAAGAGGTCGATGTTGAAGATGCGCGGACGGTCCGAAGCCACCGGGATCTTGTAGGTGGAGGGCGCGTGGGTGCGCAGGCGCCCCTTATTGTCCCACCACAATTCCTCGGTGGTCAGCCAGCCCATGCCCTGCACGAAGCCACCTTCGATCTGGCCGATGTCGATGGCCGGATTCAGCGAAGCGCCGACGTCGTGCAGGATGTCGACCCGCTCGACCCGGTATTCGCCGGTGAGCGTGTCGATCGTGACTTCCGAGGCGGCGGCGCCGTAAGAATAGTAGTAAAAGGCGCGCCCGCGGCCGGCCTTGCGGTCCCAATAGATGTCCGGGGTGCGATAGAAGCCGGAGGAGGAGAGCTGGATGCGGTTGCTATAGACCTCCTTGACGAAATCCGGCCATTCGATCTCGCGATTGCCGACGCGCACGCGGCCGGGCAGGAATTCGACCTGGTCGGCGGGAATACCGTGCTTCTCCACGGCGTAGGCGACCATGCGCTCCTTGATGTTGTTGCAGGCGTTCAGCGCCGCCATACCGTTGAGATCGGTGCCGGAGGAGGCCGCTGTCGGCGAGGTGTTGGGTACCTTGGCGGTGGTGGTCGGCGTGATCTTGACCATGTCGAGATCGATTTGAAAGGCCTGCGCCACCACCTGGGCGACCTTGATGTAGAGGCCCTGGCCCATCTCGGTGCCGCCATGGTTCACGCTCACCGAACCATCGGTATAGACGTTCACCAGCGCGCCGGCCTGATTCTGCCAGCTATTGGTGAAGGAGATGCCGAACTTCACCGGCGTCAGCGCGATGCCGCGCCGGAAGACGCCACCCTGGGCATTCTGCCTGGCGTTTTCGGCGCGGATTTCGGCGCGTCGGGCCTGATAGTCGCTCGATGCCTCGAGCTTGGCGATGATCTCGGCCGAGAGGTCTGCCTCCACCGTCTGGTGATAGGGGGTGAGGTCGCGGCCCGGCCCGCCATAGAAGTTGAGCTTACGGATTTCGAGCGGATCCTTGCCGGTGGCATAGGCCACTTCCTCGATCAGGCGCTCGGCGCCGATTGCACCCTGCGGCCCACCGAAACCGCGGAAGGCGGTGTTGGAGACGGTATGGGTCCGCAAGGGCTGGGCGTTGAGGCGCACGGCCGGATAGAAATAGGCGTTGTCCGCATGGAAGAGTGCGCGGTCGGTCACCGGGCCGGACAGGTCGGCCGAGAAGCCGCAGCGGGCGGCGAACAGGATATCGACAGCCAGGATATGGCCTTCATCGTCGAAGCCGACTTCGTAGTCGATCACGAAATCGTGGCGCTTGCCGGTGGCGACCATGTCGTCGTCGCGATCGGGCCTGAGCTTGACCGCCTGGCCGGTGCGCCTTGCCGCCAGGGCAGCGATGGCGGCGAAGATGTTGCCCTGGGTCTCCTTGCCGCCGAAGCCGCCGCCCATGCGGCGGATCTCGCAGGTGATGGCGTTGCTCGGCACATCCAGTACATGCGCCACCGCATGCTGGATCTCGCTGGGATGCTGGGTGGAGGAATAGAGGGTGACGTCGCCGTCCTCGCCCGGCACGGCGAGGGCGATGTGGCTTTCCAGATAGAAATGCTCCTGGCCGCCGAGATTCATCGAGCGCTTGATGCGCCGGGGGGCGGCAGCCATCGCCGCATCGAGATCGCCGCGGTTGAGGCTCATCGGTTCGGCGACGAGGTCCAAGCTACCGGATTTCTGGCCGTCCTTACGGGCGGCGGCGATGTCGAGAACCGCAGGCAATTCCTCATAGGTGATCTTGGCCTTGGCCACAGCCAGGCGCGCCTCGTTGCGGGTGCGGGCGATCACGGCGAAGATCGGCTGGCCGTAGAACATCACCTTGCCCTCGGCGAAGACCGGGTCGTCGTGATGGTTGGAGGGGCTGACATCGTTGACGCCGGGAACATCGGCCGCCGTAAGCACCAGTTCGACGCCGGGACTGTCCTTCACCGCCGAGAGGTCGATCTCCTTGATCAGGCCATGGGCACAGTGTGACAGGCCGAGAGCGGCATGCAGCAGGCCTGCCGGTTCGGGCATGTCGTCGATGTAGAGCGCCTCGCCGGCCACGTGCTTGTGACCGGAATCGTGACGGGTGGATTGATAGACGCCGCCGGTGACCTGATCGCGATTTGCAGCGAAGACGGGCTTATGCATGGGCGTCACTCCGGAGGATGCCGGCAACCCGGTGGACGGAACCGGTGGTGGTCTCGGCCTGGAAACGGCGGATCAGATTGGCGGCTACCGTCGAGCGGTAGCGTGCGCTGGCGCGCCAGTCGTCGAGAGGCTTGAAATCACTGGCCAAGGCGAGGGCCGCAGCTTCGGCGGCCTCGGCATTGAAGGCCCGGCCGGCGAGAGCCGCCTCGGCCGCGGCTGCGCGCTTGGGCGTGGCGGCCATGCCGCCGAAGGCCAGTACGGCATTGGTGGTCAGGCCCGCCCCATCCAGCTCGAGGCGGAAGGCGGCACACACGGCCGAAATGTCCTCGTCGAAACGCTTGGAGATCTTGGAGACGTGGAACAGCGTGCCCGGCCTGGGCTTGGGCACGATCAGGGCCTCGACGAAATCGCCAGGCTGACGGTCCTGCTTCTTGTAGGCGATGAAGAACTGCTCGAGCGGCACGGTGCGCCGCTCACCGCCGCGCCGCAGCGTCACGCTGGCGCCGAGGGCGATCAGGAGCGGGGGGGAATCGCCGATAGGCGAGCCGTTGGCGACATTGCCGCCGATGGTGCCGGCATTGCGCACCTGCTCCGAGCCGAAGCGGCGGATGAGTTCGTCGATCTGCGGGTCGAGTGCGCCCAGCGCGGCGCGCGCGTCGCTGACCGAGACCAGGGCGCCGATGACGAGGTGGTCGCCCTTGTCTTCGATGCGGTCGAGTTCACCGACGCGGCCGAGCGTGATCACTGTGGCCGGGCGCAACAGCATCTTGGTGATCCACAGGCCGACATCGGTGGCACCGGCCACCAGGGTGGCATCGGGATGGGCGGCCGTGAGTTCGGCGAGCTGGTCCGAGGTGGCGGGAGCGAACAGCCTGCGCCCGCCTTCGGAAATCTCGATGACCTCCCGGTCGGCAAGACCGGCCAGCTTGCGGGCGATCTCGGCGCGGCCGACATTCAGCGAGTCGGTGCTGGAGGCCTCGATCTCATAGGCCCGGTCGAGCGCCGATACGATCGGGCCATAACCGGTGCAGCGGCACAGATTGCCGGCAAGAGCCTCCTCGATGCGCTCGCGCGAGGGCGCTTCGGCGGCGCCCAGCCACAGGGCGGTCAGCGACATCACGATGCCCGGCGTGCAGAAGCCGCATTGCGAGCCGTGCAGCTCCACCATCGCCTGCTGGACGGGGTGCAGGCCTCCACCAGCCTTCTTCAGATGCTCGACGGTGACGATGTGGCAACCGTCGAGAGTCGCCAGGAAGCGGATGCAGGCATTGATCGCCTCATAGCGCAGTTCGGTCTTGCCGCCGCCCTCTTGGCGCAGCCGTCCGACCAGCACGGTGCAGGCGCCGCAATCGCCCTCGGCGCAGCCTTCCTTGGTGCCGATGAGCCGGCGCTCGTTGCGCAGCCAGTCCAGCAGCGTCAGCGTGGGGTCGAAGCCCTCGAGCGAGAACTGGCGATCGTTCAGTAGGAATCGTACGGTCCGGCGCATGATCATCCATGTGGTTTTGGCGAGGACTGTTGACCAGTTTCCCGGTGTAGCCAACCCTGCAGCATAGTCGATGAAGGCACTGAAGCGAGCCAGGCGAAAATGCCCGGCCCCGAACATACCAATGCATGCCCGGCGACTGGCGACCCGAGAGTGGGTGCGCGGCGACGAACATGCCGGAGGGCTGGAGCCCGGCCGATCCACAACGGGATCGGACTATGTTTGGGGGTGTCGATCCGGCCTCCCTGCGCCGGCGCCTCCTCCCAAGATTTCAACCGGGCTCGTTCCTGGCCTCTTTGTAGCACTTATAATTTCTCGTGGGGCGTCGCAGCGGTAGACAGGCCTCGCATGAAGGACTTCCCAATAAAATGTGACAATCGCCTGAAAGGGATATGGTTATGATGACTGGCATGATCGGTGAGCCATGCCATGGGATCCTGACGCAGTCGCAGGTCCCACGCTGGTGCCCGCATTGAAGGCACGGCGTCTTCACCGGAGAAAAGCGCTCTAGTCGCGCGCCCTGTGCGCCAGCCAGAAGGAAGTGACGTTGTGACGACGAAGGATATCTCGCGGGCGGATACGGCCCTGCGCGGCCGCCTGTTGTGGTTCGTAGAGCGCCCGGAGGAGCACGGCGCGAGCGCCGTGCGTTATATCGAGGACGGTCTGCTGGTCCTGGCCGGCGGCAAGATCCTGGCGGTCGGCGAGACGTCCGTTCTGCGTCCCCAGCTTCCCGCCGGCGCGGTTGTTCACGATCATTCGGGCAAGCTGATCACGCCCGGCTTCATCGATCCGCATATCCATTTGCCGCAGACGCAGGTGGTGGCGTCCTGGGCAGCCCAGCTGCTTGACTGGCTCAATACCTACACTTTCGTCGAGGAGCAGAAATATGGCGATCCGGCCCATGCGGCCCGCGGCGCCGCCTTCTTCTTCGACGAACTGCTTTCCAACGGCACCACCACGGCGGTCGCCTTCTGCTCGGTACATTCCACTTCGGCGGAAGCCTTCTTCGCCGAATCCGAGCGGCGCAACACCCGTATGGCCGCCGGCAAGGTGATGATGGACCGCTATGCGCCCGATGCTCTCACCGACACCGCCAAGTCCGGCTATGACGAGAGCAAGGCCCTGATCGGACGCTGGCACGGCCGAGGCCGGCAGCTCTATGCCATCGCGCCACGCTTTGCCATCACCTCCACGCCCGAGCAGCTCGAAGCTGCCGCCACGTTGTCGCGCGAACATCCGGACTGCCTGGTCGAGACCCATATCTCCGAAAATCTGGAAGAAGTCGCCACCGCCAAGCGGCTCTATCCCGACTGCGCCGACTATACCGCGATCTACGAGAAATACGGGCTGCTCGGCCCGAAGTCGCTGATGGGGCACTCGATCCATCTGTCCGAGAGCGAGCGCCAGCGTTATGCGGATGCCGATGCGGTGGCGGTGTTCTGTCCGACCTCCAACCTCTTCCTCGGTTCGGGCCTGTTCGACTGGAAGGCGATGCGCGATCCTGCCAGGCCGGTGCGCATCGGCGTCGCCACCGATATCGGCGGCGGTACCTCCTATTCCATGCTCCAGACCATGAACGAGGCCTACAAGGTGCTGCAATTGCAGGGCCAGCGCCTGGATTCGCTGGCGCTGTTCCATGCCATGACGCGCGGCAATGCCATTGCCATCGGCCTCGAAGATCTGATCGGCAGTTTCGAACCGGGCCATGAATGTGATGCCGTCGTGCTCGACGCCAAGGCGACGCCGGCCATGGCACATCGCATGGAGACGGTGACCACCCTGGCCGAGGAGCTCTTCGTGCTGATCACGCTCGGTGATGACCGCGCGGTGGAGGAGACCTATGTCATGGGCGAGCCGAAGAAGCCGCGCAAGCGCAGCTGAGACGGAGTATCTGGCCTGAGTTCGCCCACCGTCGCGGATTGGCGACGGTGGACTTTTTATTGCCGGCCTGCTGCGACTTTGCGCGCGCCCATGGTTTGCGGCTGTGCAGGTTGCTTCTCATTCGAGTAGTATTGGCTGAGCTGGCGATCGAGAGAGGTCAGTACAGATAAAATATCGGTTCTTATTGTTTTGATGTTGATTGACTTGTCTCTTGAGAGGGCTCTGACTGCGACATGCAGGGCCAAGATTCGGCTCAGCCATGACGAATGGAATTGCCGCCGGACATTACCAGACGTCATGCCATGATCTCCGGCGGGCAGGGCAGGAGAGTCGATAAATGGAGATCAAGGGGGCATCGCCCGACCTCTACAACGAGGATCTGGCACCGGCAAAAGTCCGCAATTGGGGGCCGTTCAGCATCTTCAACGTCTGGACATCGGACGTGCACAGCCTGTGGGGTTATTATCTTGCGGCCAGCCTGTTCCTGTTCTGCGGTGGCTTCGTCAATTTCATCGTGGCCATCGGCATCGGCTCGCTGGTCATCTACGCGCTGATGAACCTGGTGGGTTATGCCGGCGTGAAGACCGGCGTGCCCTATCCGGTGCTCGCCCGGGCCTCCTTCGGCATCTGGGGCGCGAACCTGCCGGCTCTGGTGCGGGCCGTGGTTGCCTGCTTCTGGTATGGCGCCCAGACATCGGCCGCCTCGGGGGCCATCGTCGCGCTGCTGATCCGCTCGGAGAGCTTGGCCCAGTTTCATCGCGACGTGCATTTCCTCGGCCATTCCGGGCTCGAAGTAATCTGCTTCGTGGTGATCTGGGCCCTTCAGCTCCTGATCATCCAGAAGGGCATGGAGACGGTGCGTCGCTTCCAGGATTGGGCCGGCCCGGCGGTGTGGGTGATGATGCTGATCCTGGCGATCTATCTCTGCGTCAAATCCGGCAGCTTCGCCTTTTCCAGCGATATTCCCCTCGAGGTTCTCCTGGAGAAGACCAAGGATGCCGGCGTGCCCGGCACGCCCGGCTCCTGGACCTCGCTGTTTGCGGTCGCGGCGATCTGGGTGACCTATTTCTCAGCGCTCTATCTGAATTTCTGCGATTTCAGCCGTTACGCGCCCGACAAGGCCGCGGTGCGCACGGGCAATCTCTGGGGTCTGCCGGTCAATCTGGTACTGTTCTCCATGGTGGCTGGCGTCACCACCATCGCGGCCTATGACGTCTATGGCGAGGTGCTGCTGCATCCCGACCAGATCTCGGCGAAATTCGACAGCTGGTTCCTGGCTCTCCTCGCCGCGCTGACCTTCGCGGTGGCGACGCTGGGCATCAATGTCGTGGCGAACTTCGTCTCGCCGGCCTTCGACTTCGCCAATGTCTTCCCGCGCCGCATCGACTTCAAGAAGGGTGGCTATATTGCAGCGCTGATCGCCTTGGTGCTCTATCCCTTCGCACCCTGGGAAGGCAGCGCCGCCAGCTTCGTCGGCGTCATCGGCTCCACCATGGGGCCGATCCTCGGGGTGATGCTGGTCGATTATTATCTCATCCGCAAGGGCGAGATCGATGTCGAGGCGCTCTATCGCGAGGATGGCGAGTTCCGCTTCCAGGGCGGCTGGCATGTCAAGGCGCTGATCGCAGCCGGCATCGGCGCGCTGTTCTCCTCCATCCTGCCCAACCTGACCAATTGGCTGCCGGCCTGGTGGGGCATCTATGGCTGGTTCTTCGGCGTCGCCATCGCGGGCGTCATCTACTATGTGCTGCGTTCGCTGGCGCCGGGCGTGAAGGTGTCGGGGGCAAACGCGTAAAAGGTACTCGGGCGAGGGAGATGCGCCGCCGCTGCTCCCTCGTTCCGTACGAAGCTGGGGCGATGTTCCCATCCCCGACTCCAAGTGGGGAGAGTGGCCTTCTTTGTCAGTCCGCCATGTCGCCATTCTCTCCGAGCACCTTGGCGGCTCTTGCCCGGTCGAGGTCCCCTTCCCAGGCGGCGATGACCACGGTGGCGACGCAGTTTCCGACGAGGTTGCCGACGGCGCGGGCCATGCCGATGAACCAGTCGACCGAGAGGACGAGCACGAGGCCGATTGCAGGGATGGAGGGGATCGTGTTGAGCGTGGCCGCCAGGATCACGATGGCCGAGCCCGGTACGCCGTGGGCCCCCTTCGAGGTCAGCAGCGAGACCCCCAGCACCAGAAGCAGATCCCCGAGCGACAGCGGCGTGTTGGTGGCCTGGGCGATGAAGACGACAGCCAGCGTGAGATAGATCGAGAAGGCATCGAGATTGAAGGAATAGCCGGTGGGAATGACGAGGCCGACCACCGATTTGCGCACGCCCAGATGCTCCAGCTTGCGCATCACCTGCGGCAGGACGGCGTCTGAAGAGGCGGTCGCCAGGACGATGGCGAGTTCCGCGCGCAGATAGGCCAGGAACCGGAAGATGTTCAGGCCGGTCATCCACATGATGCTGCCCAGCACCACGATGACGAAGGCGGCGACGGCGACATAGTACAGGCCGACCAGCGAGACGAGTTGCTGCAGCGATCCGACGCCGTATTTGCCGACCGTGTAGGCCACGGCGCCGAGGACGCCCAGGGGCGCGAGGCGCACGATGAGCGACATGGCCTTGAACAGGATCGTCGCCACGGCATCCACGAAGGAGGAGATCCTTTCCGCCTTCTCGCCGCCCACGAGCGCGAGGCTGATACCGAAAACGATGGCGAAGAACAGGACTTGCAGCACGTCATTGCGCGCGAGGGCATCGATCGAGGTGGTCGGGATGATGTTGAGGATGAAACTGCCGACGCCGGCGCCCTGCATCTTGTGCGCATTGTCGGCATAGCTGCCCATAGCGCCGGCATCGAGCTTGGTGGCATCGACATTCATGCCGTGGCCGGGGCCGGCGACGAGGGCCAGCAGCAGGCCGAGGGCGAGGGCCACCGTGGTCACCACTTCGAAATAGATCAGCGCCTTGACGCCGACGCGCCCCACCTTGCGCAGGTCCCCGGCGCCGGCGATGCCGTGCACCACCACGCAGAAGACGATCGGCGCCACGATCATCGAGATCAGCTTGAGGAAACCGTCGCTCAGGACCTTCAACTGAACGGAGAAGCCCGGCGCGGTCATGCCGAGCACGACGCCGAGCGCGAGGGCGACGAGAACCTGGAGGAAGAGGGAATTGATGAGTGGTTTTCGGCCGGCCGGGGCCGTGATGGCATCCATGGTCATCGGAATAGTCCTGTCCGAAGGGGCAGCGGTCGGTGGTTGCCCCGCAACCGGCCGGCACGTCCTGCGCCTGGGGTGACGACGAGCCCACCCCCGCGTCGCCGACGGCGCGCGTCAGGCTCGCTCAGGAAATTCAAGCAAGGAGCATGCCAGCTGGTGTTTGCCGTGGCCTTCGTGCCGAAAGGTGGACACCCCTTTTGCGCAGCAATGATGCGGCGACAGTGACCAAAGGGGCCCGGGGGCAATGCAGTTCACATAAGGAGGAAACGCTCCGATTTGTCATTGCCGGGTCAAGCCCGGCAATGACAAAGGTCGTGCAAACTCGAAGACGCTTAAGTGAACGGCATTGGCCTTTGGGTCTCTTTTGCCGATCAGAACGAAGTGCAGGCGTCGCTTCTGGGATCGCCGTCTATCTTATGCGCCTCGTAAAGATCGGAGCGGGCGGTTCGTCGCCATGGCCGCGCGGGATGCTCGCGATCGGCCGAGATGTCGGAGACGAGGAGGGCCGGCGTGCCGTCTGACGGGCATTGGGCTTTCCATCGGCCGTCCGGCGCGGCTATTCCAGCGGGGATCGTCACGCTTTGCGGCGCATGGGCGGCGTAACTGACCCAATAGGCATTGCTGGCGGCATGTCCCAATGCCTCCGCCGCGAAAGGCGGCGCGGCCGATGGGGTCTCTCCCGTCGTCGAGAACAGAACGCAATCGACATCCAGACTCTCATACTCGGTGAATATCTCCGGATAGTGCGCCTCCATACCGAGCGCACAACCGAAACGGAGATCGTCGACCTCGAAGGTCACCGGGCTTTTCCCCGGCGAATACATGAAGGAGATCTTGGTGTTCGAGAGCAGGCGCTCGTCATAGCGGGTGACGAGGTCGCCGCGATCGGACACGACATAGAGGCTGTTGTGCGGCCGGTGCGGCGGCGTGAGGCGATGGACCGACCCGAACACTGTCCAGAGCCCGAGTTCCCGCGCGAGCGTGCTGATCATGTCCAGTTGCTCGCGCAGAACCGCCCAGTCGAATCGAGTCCAGTCGGAAGGGCCGATATCCCCAGGGCCGTTCTGCGACATGATGCGCTTGTTGGGGGAGCAGGTTGCGCCCTCCGGGAAATGGATGAGCCGCGCGCCTTCCTTATGAGCCTCACGCATCAAGCGCCGCATTTCCTCGCCAGTGGCGCGGAACCCGGAACTATCGCGGGGATCGTTGAAGAGCGAGGTTTGCGCGACCGCCAGCCGTAGCGATTGCGTGTCGGTATGGCTCGGCGACGGATCATGTCCCGATGTCTGGCGAATATGTCTGAGAGCGGCGGTATAGGACTCGCCCGTTTTGGCTGCGCGCGCACGGACACGGCGCTTGAGATTGCCATTCTGCGTCATTGTCAGGCCTTTCACGCCCCGGACGCAAGTTCCCCAGCAACCACGCCCGAAACGATCGGACCACGACAACGACCCGAGACAGAAGTCCCTTTGCCTCCGTTTAAGGCCATGCTGGGGAAGGCCTTGGGAGGTTGGGCGTCGGTCACGCCAACATTGAAGATGTCGATACGGTGGCAATTCGTCAAGCCGCCGCAGAAGTCTTCAAACGAAAGGCGGCGGCAACCTTCTCAGTCCGCGCTATCCAGTGTGCCGAGCACGAAGCCTCCACCCTGCGTGTTGAAATCTTGAGGCGAATGCGAACGAGATGGCCGGGGACATGCCGCAGGTTTTTTTCATTCAAAGCCGGAGAACAGTTCCTCATTCTCATAATAAATCTCTCGTGGGACGCACAATGTGTCGAATTTTTCTCAAGCGGTAGGTATCTACCGTCCGACGCTTTACATAATTGTCAAATAATACTTCTTGAGAGATATGGAGGTGCCTGTATAGACTGTGTTATATACTTCGCAGTTCATTCGGGGTGGGCAATGAATTGGAACGGCGCCTTTCCTTTCGACAGTCACGACATGTCGGCGCTTTACACCATGGAGGTCGCGCGGCACGAGGAGCGGCAAAGGCGCGGTGCCGAGATCGCAGCGGCCAATGCCGCGCTCGATATCTATGCCGGCATCGACGGCACCGGCCCCTATTCCGACCGGGCCTATGAGGCGGAGTTCGGCGATAGTTTCGTACAGCGCCTGCATCGGAGCTGGGGCAACGAAGCGCGATATTACCGGCGCGGCCCGAGCCTCGACGGCGTCTCGACGCCGGCCCTGGGGATCGGCGCCTATCGCTCTGTGCGGGAGCGCTATCGGCACAAAGCGTCCGGACCCAAACGTATCTTCTTAGCCGGCTATAGTCGTGGCGGTGCGGCAGTGGTCTATACCGCTTCGCTGCTCGCGCTGGAGGGGATTGCCGTCGACGGCCTATTCCTGTTCGATGCGGTCGACAGGCAGCCCTTCAATGCGCCGCTCTTCATTCCACCCAATGTCCGGGTGTGCTTCCATGCCCGCCGGGATCCGAAGACGGGTTCACGGTCGCTGTTCGGCAGCTATGCGACACGGCGCATGCCGGGCGCGCCCACCATTTACAAGCAGCAATATTTCTTCCGTACCCATGGCGGCATGGGTGGCACACCCTGGGGCGTCGCCGACCCGGACGGCATTATCAACGAATCCAACGATTATCTGCCGCCCGGCGCCGGCGGGGCGCGGCGTCCGTCCGTTTCGGCGGCGGAGCGGCTGGCCGGCGACCGGACGACCCGCGAAATCCTGAAATATATGGCACCGGGAGCCTATGGCGCCCTGGAGGCCTATGACGCCTACAAGCATTTCGGCAGGACAAAGGTGACCTTGGCCCAGGAGCAGGCCGAGTCGGCCCGGGTCTGGATCTGGATGTCGACGGCCCTGAAGGTCCTGCGCCGGGAACTGGCTGCCGTCCCGGTCTCCTGAGCGGCGGAAACGTTTATTGGCGGCCCGGCCGGGCCCGCCAATCGGCCAGGAAGCGGCGCGCGAAGCCCAGGAAGCGTGCCAGCACCGGGCTGGGCTCGCGCTGATAGACCATGCTGACGTCGGCAGTGGGGGTCGGTGGCACGAGGTCGCGGTAAATAACTTCGGGCCGCGACAGGGCGCTGACGCTGCGCGGGGCAAGGGCGATGCCGAAGCCCGCCGCGACCAGGCTGGTGAGTGAATAGGATTCGATCACCTGTTGGCTGATGCGGGGAATGAAGCCGGCCTCTACGCAGCATTGGCGCAGATAGACCGCAAAGCTGGAATCACGCAGGCGCAGGAAGACATGCTCGTCCTCGTGGAGTTCGGCGAGAGCGATGGAGCCGCGCTCGGCGAGGCGATGGCCTGATGGCAGGAAGACGCCGACAGGCTCGCGCCAGGCGGTCTCGCGGACGAGTTCGGCATCCTCGGGCGGCATGCGCAGGAAGCTGACGTCGACGGCCCGGGTCGAGAGCGCATTGAGCTGGGCTTCGGGGGCCATTTCGTGCAGGCCGATCACCACGCCCGGAAAGCGGCGCCGGTAGTCCGCCATCAGGGCGGCGAGCGGGCCGAGCAGCATGGAGCCGGTTGCCGCCACGTTGAGTGCGCCCGTCATGCCCTGGCCGATCGCCTTGACCTGCGTCGCGGCAAGTTCGGCGCTGGCGATGATGCTGCGCGCATGGGCGAGAAAGGCCGTGCCGGCTTCGGTGAGCATCACCTTGCGGCTGGTACGCAGGAACAGCACGGCGCCGAGCTCATGCTCGAGGTCGCGGATTTGCTGGCTCAGCGGGGGCTGCGAGATGTGCAGGCGCTGCGCGGCGGCCGTGAAGCTGAGTTCCTCCGCCAGGGCGATGAAGTAGCGCAGATGGCGCAGTTCCATGGCAGCCACCGATCCATATCTTTTAGCTATTGATTATACCGAACCATATATTGGACTAATAGTCGTTCCCCTGCAATCTTCAGGCAGCAATGAGCGGGAAAGACCGCTCCGTCGAACAATTCATACCGCCTTGGATTCGATCCCGTCGGTCGCATGCGAGGCGCGATTTTCAAGAACGATATTCAATCCCGTTGAATCGAATATCGTTCATGATTTCAAAAAGATAGACGCGTCTTTCCGATCCAGTCGGATCGGAAAGCGCTATGAAACCGACGCAAATTCCGATCCGCGGATCGAAGAATGCTTGAGGAGAAACGCTCATGGCCCGCATGACCGCGGCGGAAGCTGCTGTGCACATCATGGAGAAGGAAGGCGCCCAGTGTGCTTTCGGCGTCCCCGGTGCTGCAATCAACCCGCTCTATGCCGCGCTGCGCCCGCGTAACCAGATCAAGCATGTCCTGGCCCGCCATGTCGAGGCGGCGTCCCACATGGCCGAAGGCTATACGCGTGCCAAGGCCGGCAATATCGGCATTTGCATCGGCACCTCCGGCCCGGCCGGCACCGACATGATCACGGGTCTCTACTCGGCGGCGGCCGATTCCATTCCAATTCTGTGCATCACCGGCCAGGCGCCGCGCGCCCGTCTGCACAAGGAGGACTTCCAGGCCGTCGACATCGCCGCGATCGCCAAGTCCGTCACCAAGATGGCCGTCACCGTGATGGAGCCCGCCCAGGTGCCCGGCACCTTCCAGCAGGCCTTCCATCTGATGCGCTCGGGCCGCCCCGGCCCCGTGCTGATCGACCTGCCCTTCGACGTGCAGACGGCCGAGATTGAGTTCGATCCGGAAACCTATGAGCCGCTGCCCGTCTACAAGCCCAAGGCCACCCGCGCCCAGATCGACAAGGCCATCGCCCTCCTCCAGGCGGCCGAGCGCCCGCTGATCGTGGCCGGCGGCGGCATCATCAATGCCGATGCTTCCGACAAGCTCGTCGCCTTCGCCGAACTGACCGGCGTGCCTGTGATCCCGACCCTGATGGGCTGGGGCACCATCCCCGACGACCACCCCTTGATGGTGGGCATGGCCGGCCTGCAGACCAGCCACCGCTACGGCAATGCCACGCTGCTCGCTTCCGACTTCGTGCTCGGCATCGGCAATCGCTGGGCCAACCGGCACACCGGCACAATGGAGGTCTACACCAAGGACCGCAAATTCGTGCATGTCGACATCGAGCCGACCCAGATCGGCCGGGTCTTCGCGCCCGATTACGGCATCGCCTCGGATGCGGGCCTGGCCCTCGATGTCTTCATCGAAGCCGCCCGGGAACTGAAGGCGCAGGGCAAGCTCAGGGATCGCTCCACGTGGCTGGAGGAATGCCGCGAGCGCAAGAAAACCCTGCTCCGCCGCACCCATTTCAGTGAGACGCCGATCAAGCCGCAACGCGTCTATGAGGAGATGAACAAGGCTTTCGGCCGCGACACCACCTATGTCTCGACCATCGGCCTGTCGCAGATCGCGGCCGCCCAGTTCCTGCATGTCTACAAGCCCAGGGGCTGGATCAATTGCGGCCAGGCCGGTCCGCTCGGCTGGACGCTGCCGGCGGCGCTCGGCGTCTGCGCTGCCGATCGCAGCGCTTCGGTGGTGGCGATCTCGGGCGACTACGATTTCCAGTTCCTGATCGAGGAGCTGGCCGTCGGCGCCCAGTTCAACCTGCCTTACGTGCATGTCCTGGTGAACAACGCCTATCTCGGCCTGATCCGCCAGTCCCAGCGCGGCTTCAACATGGACTTCCAGGTCCAGCTCTCCTTCGAGAACATCAACACGCCGGAACTGGGCGTCTATGGTGTGGACCATCTCAAGGTGGTCGAGGGCCTGGGTTGCCGCGCCATCCGCGTCACCGATCCCGAGAAGCTCTATGACGCCTTCCAGGAGGCCAAGCGCCTGGCCGCCGAACTGCGCGTGCCGGTGGTGGTCGAGGTGATGCTGGAGCGCGTCACCAACGTCGCCATGGGCACCGATCTCGACAAGGTCACGGAGTTCGAGGATCTCGCCCTCGACGCCTCCGACGCGCCCACCGCGATCGCGCTGCTGGACTGAGTTTTTACCCTCCCCTGGAGGGGGAGGGTCGGCCAATAGGCCGGGGTGGGGTGAGAACCGCTGCCCCTGGCCAATGTGATTGAATGAGAGCTCGTTCTCCGACGGTCGAGCCATCACCCCACCCCGACGCTACGCGTCGACCCTCCCCCTCGAGGGGAGGGTAAGTCACCGGGAACCGCCATGCCTAAATTTGCCGCCAATCTGACCATGCTGTTCAATGAAGTGCCGTTCATGGAGCGCTTCGCGGCAGCCGCCCGCAACGGCTTTGCGGGCGTGGAATATCTGTTCCCCTATCCCTTCCCGGCGTCCGATCTGGCTGCCGCCCTGAAGGAGCACAAGCTCACCCAGGTCCTGCACAATCTGCCGGCCGGCGACTGGGCGGGCGGGGAGCGCGGCATCGCCGTGCTGCCCGATCGCAAGGCGGAGTTCCGTGAAGGCGTTGCAGAGGCCATCACCTATGCCAAGGCGCTGGACTGCAAGCTGGTCAACTGCCTGGCCGGCATCGCGCCTGCCTCCGTCGATGCGGGGCAGGCAAGGGCCACCTTCGTCGAAAACATCGGCTACGCCGCAAGCGAGTTAAAGAAGGCCGGCATCCGCCTGGTGATCGAGGCGATCAACACGCGCGACATTCCCGGCTTCTACCTGACCAACACCCGCCAGGCGGCCGAGATCATTGCCGAGGTGGGCTCGGACAATGTCGGTCTGCAATACGACATCTACCACATGCAGATCATGGAAGGGGATCTGGCCCGCACCATCGAAAAGCACCTGCCTGAGATCTGGCACGTGCAGCTGGCCGACAATCCCGGCCGCAACGAACCGGGCACCGGCGAGATCAACTACCCCTTCCTCTACCAATGGCTCGACCAGCTCGGCTACGCCGGCTGGATCGGCTGCGAATACAAGCCCAAGGGCGAGACTGAAGCGGGCCTGGGCTGGTTCAAGCAGGCTCGCTGAGCCCGTCCCATAAATCCCCTTCTCCCCTCGCGGGAGAAGGACCCGGCAGGGGGATGAGGGGTCTTGCGATCCCATGCCGGTGCGGTGGTTCACCCCTTATCCGCCCCTATCGGGGCACCTTCTCCCGCAAGGGGAGAAGGCGACTGGCTGGCGCTTGCGCCTAAGGAACAAGGATCTTCATCATGAATATCGGCTTTGTCGGACTTGGCATCATGGGTGCCCCGATGGCGGGACACCTGATTGCGGCCGGCCACACCCTCTTCCTCAACACGCTCGGCAATGTGCCCGAGGACCTGATCAAGGCCGGCGGCAAGGCCGAGGCGAGCGCCGCCGATGTCGCCCGCAAGGCCGACATCATCATCACCATGGTGCCCGACACCCCGGACGTGGAGACCGTGCTGTTCGGCAAGGGCGGCGTCGCCGAGGGCCTCTCCGCCGGCAAGCTCGTCATCGACATGAGCTCGATCTCCCCGGTCGAGACCAAGAAGTTCGCCAAGCGCATCAACGAGCTCGGCGTCGACTATCTCGACGCGCCGGTCTCGGGCGGCGAGGTCGGCGCCAAGGCCGCCTCCCTCACCATCATGGTCGGTGGCCCGGAAGCCGCCTTCGAGCGCGCCATGCCGCTGTTCGAGAAGATGGGCAAGAACATCACTTTGGTCGGTGGCAATGGCGATGGCCAGACCACCAAGGTCGCCAACCAGATCATCGTCGCCCTCAATATCGAGGCCGTCGGCGAGGCCCTGCTGTTCGCTTCGCGCGCCGGTGCCGACCCGGCCAAGGTGCGCCAGGCCCTGATGGGCGGCTTTGCCGCCTCGCGTATCCTGGAAGTGCATGGCGAGCGCATGGTCAAGCGCACCTTCGATCCGGGCTTCCGCATCGCCCTGCACCAGAAGGACCTCAATCTCGCCTTGACCACGGCCCGCCAGCTCGGCCTCTCCCTGCCCAACACCGCCACCGCCCAGGAATTGTTCAATGCTTGCGTCTCGCATGGCGGCGCGGCCTGGGATCATTCCGGCCTGGTCCGGGCGCTGGAGATCATGGCCAATCACGAGATCGGCGCACCGGTCAAGGGCTGACGCCAGCCATCGGTCTTTCCCGCTCATGGGTGGGGAAGACCGCCGGTTCCGGTGCTCCAGCTCCTCGTTTCGACGTATCTTTGCGATTCCAGACGCTTCCGTCTGATCACAAAACGCTTTGGCACAGAAAGGTTCGCCATGCCTGAACGGGCATTGTTGACATCGATGTTCGAGGCAGCAGTGGCTGCGGCGACACCTTCTGCCTGCATGCCGGCCTTCCTGCCGCGGCCGCCGCAGGGGCGGACCATCGTGGTCGGGGCCGGCAAGGCCGCCGCCGCCATGGCCAAGGCGCTGGAAGAGTCATGGCCCGGCCCACTCGAGGGCCTGGTAGTGACGCGCTACGGCCATGCCGTGCCGTGTCAGCGTATCGCGGTGATCGAAGCCGCCCATCCCGTACCGGACCTCAACGGTGTCAGGGCGGCGGCACGCATGCTCGCCCTGGTGGAAGGGGCTGGCGAGGACGATCTCGTGATCGCGCTGATCTCCGGCGGCGGCTCGGCCCTGCTCAGCCTGCCGGCGGAAGGATTGCTGCTTTCCGACAAGCAGGCGATCAACAAGGCGTTGCTCAAATCGGGCGCGCCGATCGACGAGATGAACTGCGTGCGCAAGCATCTGTCCGCCATCAAGGGCGGGCGGCTGGCCGCCGCCGCCTTCCCGGCACGTGTCGTCAGCCTGGTGATCTCGGACGTGCCGGGCGACGATCTCGCCGCCATCGCCTCCGGCCCCACCGTGGCCGATCCCACCACCTTTGCCGACGCCAGGG
The DNA here is from genome assembly GCF_057813875.1 of Labrys sp. F242. Classification (NCBI taxonomy): domain Bacteria; kingdom Pseudomonadati; phylum Pseudomonadota; class Alphaproteobacteria; order Hyphomicrobiales; family Xanthobacteraceae; genus Labrys; species Labrys sp. F242. Next base: position 57,428 of record NZ_JBVASG010000003.1, read on the forward strand.
CCATCCTTGCCCGCTACGGCATCGATGGGCCAGCACCGGTGATCGCTCATCTCGAAGCGGCCCAGGAGGAGACACTCAAGCCCGGCGATCGGCGCCTCGCCCGCGGCGAGATCCATCTGATCGCCTCGCCGCAGCAATCGCTGCTGGCAGCGGCCGCGGTTGCCCGCAAGGCCGGCATCACCCCGATCATCCTGGGTGATTCCCTGGAGGGGGAAGCTCGTGACGTCGGCATCGTCATGGCCGGTATCGCCCGCCAGGTCGCCCAGCACGGCCAGCCCGCAGCCGCACCCTGCGTGCTGATCTCCGGTGGCGAGACCACGGTTACCGTGCGCGGCAAGGGCCGGGGCGGGCGCAATGTCGAATATCTGCTCTCGCTTGCCGTCAAGCTCGGCGGACAACGCGGCATCCATGCCCTGGCCGGTGATACCGACGGTGTCGACGGCGCCGAGGAAGTGGCCGGTGCGATGATCGATCCGACAAGTCTTGCACGCGCACGCGCCGCCGGGCTTGATCCGATCGCCAGCCTCGACAACAACGATGCCCATACCCTGTTTCAGGCTCTTGGCGACCAGATCGTCACCGGTCCGACCTTGACCAACGTCAATGATTTCAGGGCTGTGCTGATACTGCCCGAAGGAATGAAGCTGTGATGAGATTAGCCCTCGCAACATCAGCCATCCCCAGTGGTGTCCGTGCCATGGCCCGGCTCGATGAGTTGGCAATCTGCTCCGCCGACGAGGGAGCTCTGACCCGGCTCTATCTCACGCCTGAGCATGCCGCGGCCATCGCGCTGGTGAAGGGCTGGATGGAAGAGGCCGGCATGTCGACGGAGCTCGATGCGGCCGCGACGCTGATCGGCCACTATCCCGGCGCCACGCCCGATGCGCCCGTGCTCATCCTGGGTTCCCACATCGATACCGTGCGCAATGCGGGGCGCTATGACGGCAATCTGGGCGTGATCGTCGCCATCGAGGCGGTGGCGGCGCTGCATCGCGCCGGCGAGAAGCTGCCCTTCGCCATCGACGTCGTCGCCTTCGGCGACGAGGAGGGGGTGCGCTTCCCGGTGACGCTGACGGGATCGCGCTCGCTCGCCGGCACCTTTCTATCAGGCAATCTCGACGCCACCGACAAGGCCGGCACCAGTCTACGCCAGGCCCTGATCGATTTCGGCTGCGATCCCGACGCCGTGTCCCGCCTCGGCCGCGATCCCCGCCGCACGCTGGGCTATGTCGAGGTCCATATCGAACAGGGGCCGGTGCTGGAGGCGGAGGATCTGCCCGTCGGCGTCGTCACCGCCATCAACGGCGCCAGCCGCTTCAAGGTCGAACTCACCGGCAAGGCCGGCCATGCCGGCACTGTGCCGATGGGGCTGCGCCTCGATGCCGGCGCGGCCGCGGCCGAGATGATCCTGGCGACCGAATTGATCACCACCACCTCGGGTGATCTCGTTGCCACGGTCGGCGCCTGCGAATTCCGCCCCGGCGCGGTCAACGTCATCCCCGGCAGTGCGCATTTTTCGGTCGATATCCGCAGCCCCGACGACAACATCCGCAACGCCGCCGTCACCGAGCTGACGGCCCGGTTCGAGGCGATCGCGGCCCGTCGCGGCGTCGCCTTCGCCATCCAGAAGACCTATGACGAGCCCGCGGCCCGTTGTGATGACGGCCTGATCGAGACCTTCGAGGCGGCGGTGGCCGCGACCGGCCTCAAGCCCCTGCGGCTATCGAGCGGCGCTGGCCATGACGGCCTCGCCATGATCAGCCTGTGCCCGATCGCCATGCTGTTCCTGCGCTGCAAAGGTGGTGTCAGCCACAACCCGGCCGAAGCCATCTTCACCGAGGACGTCGGCGCTGCCCTGGAGGTGCTGATCGACTTCCTCAAGCGCCTGCCCGCCTCCTAACTCTTTATCCTCCCCTGGAGGGGGAGGGTCGACGCGCAGCGTCGGGGTGGGGTGACTTCTTCACAAGAAACCGACCTTCCACTGATGAAGACCTGCGTATTTTCACCCCACCCCGGCCTTTCAGGCCGCCCCCCCTCCAGGGGAGGGCAAAGCAACCGAACCTTCGAGGCCGATCTGGGATTGGCCCATCCACCCCATCTGAACGAGACCATAATGAGCATCAAGGACACTATCCGCACCTATCTGGAAAGCGAGCGTGAGCGGCAGACCGAATTCCTCGCCGAACTCGTGCGCACCCCGTCCGACAATCCGGCCGGTGATTGCGCCGCCCATGCCGAGAAGGCCGCGCGCCTGCTCGAGGGCCTCGGTTTCACCGTCGAGCGCCATGTCGTGCCCGAGGCGCTGGTGCGCCAGCACGGCATGATCTCGGCCACCAATCTGATCGTGCGCAAGCGCTTCGGGGACGGGCCCGTCATCGCCCTCAACGCCCATGGCGACGTGGTGCCGCCCGGCGAGGGCTGGACGCGCGACCCCTATGGCGCCGAGATCGTCGATGGCTGGATGGTCGGCCGCGGCGTCGCCGTGTCGAAGTCCGACTTCGCCACCTATGCCTTCGCCCTGCTCGCTCTGGAAAAGGTCGGCCGCGAGCTCAAGGGCACCATCGAACTCCATCTCACCTATGACGAGGAAGCCGGCGGCGAGATCGGTCCCGGCTGGCTGCTGTCGGAAGGCCTGACCAAGCCGGATCTGGCGCTCGGGGCCGGCTTCTCCTACGCCGTCGTCAACGCCCATAATGGCTGCCTGCATCTCGAAGTCGAGGTGAACGGGCGCTCGGCCCACGCCGCCAAGCCCTGGACAGGCGTGGACGCGCTCGAAGCCGCCACCAATATCCTCGGCGCCCTCTATACGTGGCGCGCCTCGCTGGCCCAGCGTGTTTCGGCGGTGCCAGGCATCGGCGCCCCGCAGCTCACCATCGGCCTCATCCATGGCGGCATCAACACCAATGTCGTGCCCGACCGGGTGACCTTCCGCCTCGACCGGCGCATGGTGCCGGAAGAAAAGGGCGGGGACGTCGAGGCTGAATTGCGCAAGGTGATCGAAGGCGCGGCCCAGGCGAGCCCTGCCGCACGCGTCGAGGTCCGCCGCATCCTGCTGGCCGAGCCGCTGACGCCGCTGCCGGGCTCAGAACAGCTCTCCGAAGCGCTGACCCGCGAGGCAAGCCGCGTGATGGGTGTGCCTGTCACCACCAATGGCGTGCCGCTCTATACCGATGCCCGCCACTATGCCGCCAAGGGCATTCCGATCGTGCTCTACGGTGCAGGTCCCCGCACCATCGAGGAGGCCAACGCCCACCGCGCCGATGAGCGGCTCTATTTGCCCGACCTCTACAAGGCGACCGAGGTCGTGGCCGCTGCGCTGGCAGATCTGCTCTCCTGATTCAGCGCAGGCGAGGGAAAGGTCACCGTGCCCGCACGCCTGCCTTCACTCGTTGGACCCGATTTGCCGAAGGGCCTTCCCCGCAAGGGGGAGGCCCTTTGTTTAGAGAGGCCCTTTTCGAGCGCCGGCGATCCCTGTCTCGACCGGCCGTCGCGCCCGGCCGTGCCCGTCGCTTCTGCCGGCGGGGCCGGGACGGGTGGCATCGTTTCGGACTGCACATCGGTGTTTGCACACGGTCGCCAAACGGACGGATGGGGAGGGTGGGCAATGCGATATCCGCCGAGCGCTGGCGCGACGGTGGCGCGATCTCGTTGCATGCGGAGACCGTTCGATGCAGCGTCGCCGGGACGCTGTGATCGGTTGTTCTGGTCGCGATGCCTGCATGCGGCAGCACGCAGCCGAGGCAGGACGTCGTCTCCCTTCTTGTTGAGTCCGGCAATTTTATCGCGCGCGATACCATCGCTCGGCAAGGAGAGATGGCAGGCCACTTGCAATGTCGGGCGTGATGCTTGTTCGCCCTGGCGTCAATGGCCCGCCTCCTCACGCAACAGCGGAGCGGCATGCCGACAGGACCTGCCTGGCCCGTCACGCAAAAAAGGCCCCGCGAACGGGGCCTTGCACGATGGTTCTGGGAAGGGAGGAGGGATTGGTGCCGGCCCGGCCTCAGCGGCCGGCGAGCTGAACGGCTGGCTTGGCTTGCGCCGCGGCCTTCTCACGCCTGAGCACCCAGTCGCGCACCACACGGCGTTCTTCCGGGGTCATCTCGGTGACGTTGTTCGGCGGCATCGCATGCGTCATCACCGACTGCACGAACACTTCATGCTCGTTGCGGGCGATATTGGTGGGCGAATCCAGGAGCACGCCCTTGGGCGGCATGTTGATGCCCTGATAGACCGGCGTCTCGGCATGGCACATGGAGCAGCGGCTGGTGATGATGTCGTGCACCGCCACCGGAACGGTGGCGGCGAGGGCGGTTTCGGTTGCCGCCGGCGCCTCGATGGCGCCGAGGTCGAAGGCATCGCGGAAGGCCGGAGAGCGGAAGGCGCTGATCCAGATGGCGCCGAAGATCAGGATGGCCGCAAGCGCCCAGGTCCACCACTTGTCGCCGCGGCCGGCATGGCGTTCGTTGTAGAACACCCGGATCAGCGCGCCGGCGACCAGGATCAGGCCGACAACCAGGAAGGCGAAGGGACTGGAATAGGTCAGCGGATAGTGGTTGGACAGCATCAGGAACAGCACGGGCAGCGTCAGATAGTTGTTGTGTGCGGAGCGCTGCTTGGCTGCCTTGCCGAGCGCCGGGTCGGGCACCTGCCCGGCCTTGAGCGCGGCGATCACCTTGTGCTGGTTGGGGATGATGATGAAGAACACATTGGCCGACATCATCGTCGCCATCAGCGCGCCAGTGTGGATGAAGGCGCCGCGGGCCGAGAACATCTGCTGGAAGAACCAGGCCATGAACACCACGAAGACCAGGCCGATGCCGGCCAGCAGCGTCTCGTTCTTGCCGATCGGGGATTTGCACAGGAAGTCATAGACCAGCCAGCCGGCGGCCAGACCGCCAATGCCGACCACCAGGGCCACGGCCGGCGACAGCACCCGGACGCTGGGATCGATCAGGAGCAGGCTCGACTGGGCGTAATAGACCCACAGCAACAGGCAAAAGCCGGTCAACCAGGTCGAATAGGACTGCCATTTGTGCCAGGTGAGGTGCTCGGGCAGGAAGTCCGGCGCCACCAGATATTTCTGCACCTGATAGAAGCCGCCGCCATGGACTTCCCAGGCTTCGCCGCCCTGCCCCGCGGGGATCTTCGGGGTGGGACGCATGCTCGCGTCCAGATGCATGAAGTAGAACGAGGAGCCGATCCAGGCGATCCCGGTGATGACATGTGCCCAACGCAACATCAGACTGCCCCATTCGTACAGGGTCATCAGCATTGGTTATTTCCTCCCATTTCCGTCGTAGTCCGCAAAGCCGTCCTTTACTACGGGCTTACGGGCTGCATGATTGTTCCCCACAGTCACGGCAACAAATGCCGCCCTGTGGAGCTGACAGGCAAGAATCTCGCCAGTTTGATGACCTTCGACCCTCATTCAGATCGTCGAATGGGTTCGAAGGTGGATAGTCGATCCAGGCCAAAGATATTGGCCGCAAGCAGAACGAGGTGAAGCATGATCAAGCAGAAGCGAGGTTTTGGCCGGCGCTCCGGGTGTGCCGGTCAACCGATGACAATTGCTCCCGGTCACCTTCGTTTCATCCTGTCGAAGCTGGTCGAAACCACAGCCGACGATCTGCCTTACGGAACCGCCCGCCATGCTTGAAAATTTCCGTTCCTTCGCCCGTGCCGTCGAAGCCGGCAGCTTCTCCGAAGCCGGCCGACGCATGCGCGTTTCCGCCAATGTGATCAGCCAGCGCATCCAGGCGCTGGAAAACCACCTCGGCTGCCGGCTGTTCAATCGCACCACCCGCAATATGGGCCTGACCGAGCAAGGCCGGATCTTCTACGACCACGTCATCGACGCCCTGCACACCATCGAAATGGCCGAGGCCAATATTGGCGAGCTCGGTGCCATGCCGCTCGGTTCGATCCGGGTCGCCGCGCCGCTCGGCCTCGGCCGGCGCCTTGTCGGCCCGACCGCAGCGGCCTATCGCGATGCCCACCCGCAGATCGACGTGCAGTTGCGCCTGTCCGAGCGCCGCCTCGACATCATCGCCGAATCTTGCGACCTCGCGCTGCAATTCGTCACTTATGCGGACAGCTCGATGATCATGCGCAAGATCGCCGACGCCGAGCGTGTTCTGTGTGCCTCCCCCGCCTATATCGAACGCACCGGCATGCCGATGACGCCAGCCGATCTGGCGCGCCACCAATGCCTGCTGCTGCGCTTTCCCGGTTCGCGCGAGTTCCGCTGGTCTCTCAGCCAGGACGGGGATGAGATCAGCGTTCCGATCAAGGGCTCGCTCGATGCCGATGACGGCGATGTGCTCACCGCCTGGGCGCTCGACGGGCGCGGCATCGTGCTCAAGCCGGTCTACGAAATTGCCGATGCGCTTGCCCAAGGTCGTCTTGTTCCCGTTCTGACCGCCAATCCGCCACCGCCTGCCACGCTGGCCGTGCTCTATCCGACGCGAAATCTCGTACCGCTCAAGGTGAAGGCTTTTGCCGACCTGTTGGTCGAGCGGGGCCGACGCTATCTCGCGACCGAACTCGCCCGACTGGGTCCCCTGCCGTCAGGCCTGTCATCCTTGCAGGAGAATGAAGCCTGACACGCTCCATCAAGCCTGAGGATGGCCTGCAGCAGAAGAGTATTCTTTACCGAAACATCTTCACAAAATATTTGGAAATGCCGGGCCGCAAATTCGTTATCGTCTGGGGTGCGCCTTTAATGGCCGTGCCAGATTTCCGGAAGCAAAAACATTTCACGATCCGGGTGGATCGCAAGGGCGCGCTCCAAGCCGCTCAGGGACAGGATTGGGTGAGGACGATATGGGAAGGCTCTCCACGCATGTGCTCGACGTCAGCCGGGGCAAGCCCGCGCAGGGCGTGACCATCGAACTCCAGCGTCTGGATGCATCGGGCGGGCGCGTCACCGTGACCACGACGACGACGAACCAGGACGGCCGCACCGATCAGCCCCTGATGGTGGGCGATGCCTTTGTGCCCGGCGTCTATGAACTGGTTTTCCATATCGGCGCTTATTTTCGTGGTCTCAGTGCCATCGGTGCCGGCGAATTTCTCGATGTCGTGCCCCTGCGCGTAACGCTGGCCGACAAGGACGGACACTATCACGTGCCGCTGGTCTGCTCGCCCTTCAGCTATTCCACCTATCGGGGTTCGTGAGCGATGAGCGAGACGTCACAAGCGCCCTATGATCGCGATCTCATCGGCTATGCCGGCAAGCCGCCGCAGGCGGCCTGGCCCGGCAAGGCGCGGGTCTGCCTGCAATTCGTGGTGAATTACGAGGAAGGCGGCGAGAACTGCATCCTGCATGGCGATGCGGCCTCGGAAGCCTTCCTGTCCGAGATCGTCGGCGCCCAGCCTTGGCAGGGCCAGCGCCACATGAACATGGAATCCATCTACGAATACGGCTCGCGCGTTGGTTTCTGGCGCCTGCACCGGATGTTTACCGAGCGCCGGATCCCTGTCACCGTCTTCGGTATCGCCACCGCCATGCAGCGCAATCCCGGGGCCGTGGCCGCCATGGCCGAGGCCGGCTGGGAAATCGCCAGCCATGGCCTGAAATGGATCGATTATCGCGACTACACCAAGGAAGGCGAGCGCGAGCATATCGAGGAAGCCATCCGCATCCATGCCGAACTCACCGGCTCCAGGCCGCTCGGCTTCTATCAGGGCCGCACCTCGGCCCGGACGCTGGAACTGACCATGGAGGAAGGTGGCTTCCTTTACTCGGCCGATTCCTATGCCGACGAACTGCCCTATTGGGTCGAGGGGCCCCGCGGTCCCCAACTGATCGTGCCTTATACGCTCGATGCCAATGACATGCGCTTCGCCACGCCCCAGGGCTTCAACAGCGGCGATCAGTTCTTCGCCTATCTCAAGGACAGCTTCGACACGCTCTATGCCGAAGGCGGCGAGCAGCCGGCGATGATGTCGATCGGCCTGCATTGCCGCCTGGTCGGCCGGCCCGGCCGCGCCGCCGCGCTCGCCCGCTTCCTCGATTATGCCCGCGGCCATGCCGATGTCTGGTTCGCCACCCGCCTCGACATCGCACGCCATTGGATCCGCCAGCACCCGCCGGAAGGCGGCTATGTGCCGACACGCATCAACCGGGCTCTGTTCGTCGAGCGTTTCGGCGGCGTGTTCGAGCACTCGCCCTGGGTGGCTGAGGGCGTCTATGACAAGGGGCTGACGCCGGCCGAGGACACGGCCGAAGGCCTGCATGCGGCCATGACGAAGGTGCTGAACGCAGCTTCCGACGAGGCCAAGCTCGCCTTGATCATGGCGCATCCCGATCTGGCCGGAAAACTCGCCCAGGCCAAGATGCTGACCGCCGAATCCTCCGCCGAACAGGCCTCTGCCGGCCTCGACCGCCTCACGCCGGAGGAACTCAAGCGGTTCACCGAGCTCAACGACGCCTACAAGGCCCGGTTCGGCTTCCTGTTCATCATGGCGATCAAGGGCCGCTCGAAGGCTGAGATCATCGCCGCCTTCGAGCGGCGCCTGCAGCATGACCGGGCCCAGGAATTCGCGGAGGCCCTCAAGCAGATCGGCGAGATCGCCCGCCTCAGGCTGAAGGACATGCTGCCCGGCTGAGCGGCGGCAAGGGGAAGGGGCGGCGCCACCGTGAGCGGTGAGCCATGGTCACCGCACTTCCTTCAACCTCGCTTCGCGAGACAGCTTCAGGCTTCCAGGAAGCGGCCGATATTGTTGAGGGGGCCGACCCCGTCGCAGATGATCTTGAGGATGGCGAGCATCGGAACCGCCAGGATGGCGCCCGGCGCGCCCCACAGCCAGAACCAGAAGATCAAGGCGAGAATGATCAGCACCGGGTTAAGCGTGAAGCGCCTGGCCAGCAGCATCGGCGTGACGATCTCGCCCTCGATCAGATGGATCACCAGATAGAGCCCGGCCGGCAGGAAGGCCGCCAGCATCGTGTCGAACTGCAGCAGGCCGGCAAAGGCGAACAGGGCGACCCCGAAGAAGGGCCCTATGATCGGCACGAAATTGAGGGCGAAGGCGACGACTCCCCACAGGATCGGATCGCCGAGCCCGGTGGCCCACATGGTCAGGCCGGTGGCCAGCCCCACCAATCCGTTCATCACGGTGATCGTGGCCAGATAGATCGAGATGTTTTCCTCGATCTGCTGCGACAGCGTGACGACCTGCCGCTTGTCGCTGAAGCGGGGCAGGATTTCGACCATCCTGCGCAGGAAGGTGTCCCCCGATACCAGCAGGAAGTACAGGATCAGGATCGTTTCGAAGAAACCGCTGGCGAAATGCTGCGTGCCCCGGAAGGCCGCACCGAGAATGTCGACATTGGCGCCCCCACCGGCGCCGATCTGCTGCATGAAGCTCTGGAAGGTCTGGATCGGTCGACTGAGGACGGACAGGCGCTCCTGCAGTCGCGGCAGGGCTTCCGGCAGGCGGGTTGCCCATTCGGTGGCCGGCCCCGCGACGGCGGCCCCCAGCCCTACGAACAGGCCGAAGAAGACGAAGATCATCAGGAGGGCCGCGATGCTGCGCGGCAGGCGGAGCCGCTCGAGCTGGCGCATGACTGGTTGAAACAGCAGTTTCAGCACGAAAGCAAGCACCAGCGGCAGGATGATGTCGGCAGCGACATAGGCGATCGCCAGGCTCGCCAGGACCAGCAGGCAGGCCTGGATGATGGTTCGGGGATCAAGAGGAAGGCGTGCCTCCTCCAGTTCGCCTTTGATGTCCGTCTGGGCGGTGGGTGTGTTCACTGGAATAGGTGTTGTCTGATCTTGCATGCAAGGCCCTGCTGGTGGTCCGAGGCTGCCGCATCGAGGCATTGGAATGCCCGAGCCCGATCTGCAGCGTAACGTCCAACGTGGTTGGCGGCATCAGAGTTCCGGTCGATCCGGATGTGTGATGCCGCAATAGCACGCAGGACCATCGCGGAACCATCCATGACACGGATGGTTAGCATCCGTGAATGCTTCGGCAATCATCGACGAAAGGATGTTCCGTGCGTGGTTCCACTGTCGTGGCTGGTACAGCTTTGGCGATTGCACTCGCCTGTGGGGGTACGGCTTCCGCCGCCTCCAGTGTCCGGCTCGGCGTCTTGCGCTGCAATGTCGCCGGCGGGCTCGGGTTGATCGTGACGTCCTCCAAGGAAATGAGCTGCGTCTTCAAATCCAATCGGGGCTATTCGGAACGTTATTACGGCACGATCCGAAAATTCGGCCTCGACATCGGCCGCACCCAGCGTGGCGTGTTGGTCTGGGGCGTGTTCGCACCCGGTCAGGGCCGCATGCATGGTGCGCTTGCCGGCAATTATGGCGGTGTCGGTGCATCGGCGACGCTCGGGGTCGGCGGCGGGGCCAATGCGCTCGTCGGTGGATCGGGGCGTTCGATCACCCTGCAGCCATTTTCGGCCCAAGCCCAGACCGGCATTGGCCTGGCCGCGGGCGTTGCCGCGCTCGATCTGCGGGCTTTCCGCTGAAGTCGACCGAAGAGCGCCAGGGCCGTCACGAATCCAGCGTCGCGACGGCCGCGGCGCTTTCCCAGACCTTGTGCGTTTCATGTGAAACCGGGTCTGCGACGACGCCCCGAGGGGCGGGGCGGTCTCATAGTCTGGTGTCAAAACGCAAAACTAGGTATTCTGGTATTTAAAATTGAATATATGCGACAATAATATCAGAACAATATCACTCGGTTTTAAAGTAAGGACATTGCGTACTTTCATGTACATGCGGTTGCGAAAAAATATCTTAAACGAAAGAGGTCTTATCCAAATAGCATTGCCTGTCTGCCGTTTCGCGATGGGGTGCAAATGCTTGCATCTGCCCATGTTGCAGTGCAATGTGTAACGGTGATGCGTTGCATCTCCCGCTGCTCGATGCGCGGGTGGCTCGCAGGACGACCGAACGGGAGACGACGGTATGACCCAGTTCTTCGGCACGAGGGTGCGTGAGGGACATCCCCATCCGCGCGGCGCGATCTGGGACGGGGCCGGTACCAATTTTGCGCTGTTTTCGGCGCATGCCAGCAAGGTCGAGGTCTGCCTGTTCGACTCGAGCGGCGAGCAGGAACTCGAACGCATCGAACTGCCTGAGTTCACCGACGAGATCTGGCATGGGTATCTGCCCGATGTCAGCCCCGGCACGCTCTATGGCTATCGTGTGCACGGCCCTTACGAGCCGAAGGCCGGTCACCGCTTCAATCCCAACAAGCTCCTGCTCGATCCCTATGCACGCGCCCATGTCGGCGCGCTGAAATGGGATCCTGCGCTGTTCGGCTATACGCTCGGCGAGGGCGATCTCAGCTTCGACACGCGCGACAGCGCCCCCTTCATGCCACGCTGCATGGTGGTCGATGCGCGCTTCGACTGGCCGGGCAATCGCTCGCTTGTGCCCTGGGACCAGACCATCATCTACGAGACCCATGTAAAGGGGTTCACCAAGCGCCATCCCGGGATCGCGCCGGCCTTGCAGGGCACTTATGCGGGCCTCGCCTCGATCCAGTCCCTCGAGCATATCCGCTCGCTTGGCGTCACCACGGTCGAACTCCTGCCGGTGCATACCTTCGTCGACGACGACCAGTTGCTCCAGCGCGGCCTCAGGAACTACTGGGGCTATAATTCCATCGGCTTCTTCGCACCCGATCCGCGCTATGCCGCCGATCCCCCGGGCGTGCTGGCCGAATTCAAGCAAATGGTGGCGCGCTGCCACGATGCAGGCCTCGAGGTCATCCTCGACGTCGTCTACAACCACACGGCGGAGGGCAACGAACTCGGCCCGACCCTGTCGTTCAAGGGCATCGACAACGCCTCCTATTATCGGCTGATGCCCAACGAGCCGCGCTACTACATCAACGACACCGGCACCGGAAACACCCTCAATGTCAGCCATCCGCGCGTGATCCAGATGGTGACGGACAGCCTGCGCTACTGGGTGAACGAGATGCATGTCGACGGCTTCCGCTTCGACCTCGGTACCGTGCTGGCCCGCGATGTCGACGGCTTCAATCCCGACAGCGGCTTCCTCAAGGCGGTCAGCCAGGATCCCGTGCTGGAGAACGTCAAGCTGATCGCCGAGCCCTGGGACGTCGGGCTCGGTGGCTATCAGGTCGGCGGCTTCACACCCGGCTGGGCCGAGTGGAACGACGTCTATCGCGATACCGTGCGTGACTTCTGGCGGGGCGAGGCCCGGCCTGCAGCCCTGGCGCCCCGCCTGTGCGGCTCACCGGACAAGTTCGACCATCGTGGCCGCAAGTCTTGGGCCTCCGTCAACTTCGTCACCGCCCATGACGGTTTCACGCTGCGCGACCTGGTTTCCTATAATGACCGCCATAACGAAGCCAATGGCGAGGACAATCGGGACGGCAGCTCCAACAACCGCTCCTGGAATTGCGGCGCCGAAGGGCCGAGCGACGACATAGCCGTCAAGGATCTGCGCGAACGCCAGATGCGCAATTTCCTGGCGCTGCTGCTGCTCTCGCAGGGGACGCCGATGATCGTGGCCGGCGACGAGTTCGGGCGCAGCCAGCAGGGCAACAACAATGCCTATTGCCAGGACAACGAGATCAGCTGGCTTGATTGGCAGGCAGCGCAAGAGGGCAAGGCGCTCACCGATTTCGTCCGCAGGCTGACGGTTCTCCGGCGCAAATATCCGATCCTGCGGCGATCGCGTTTCTTGATCGGCGAGCGCATCAACGAGGCGATCGACGTGCGCGAGGCGACCTGGATCCATCACAGCGGCGAGGAAATGACGAGGGCGCGCTGGGACGATGCCGACGAACCCTCCTGCTTCGGCCTGTTGCTGGACGGCCGGGCCCAGGCCAGCGGCATCCGCAAGCGTGGAGCGGACGCCACACTGCTCGTCCTGCTCAATGCCCATCACGAGACGCTGAACTTCACCTTGCCGCCCTGCTATGACGGTTCGGCGTGGAAACGCCTGATCGCCACCGATGATCCGGATCTACCTGAAACGAACATCGCCGTCGGCCAGGCCTATGCGCTCGCCAGTCGTTCCCTGGTTCTGTTCGAGCGGGTCGATTGAACCGGCCCTGTTTTCCCCGTCGGATAGGCTATAGTGCCGTGAGTGCCCGAAGCGCCCATTTCAGCAGCTAGTGATTCTCCGTTCCGGAAGCGGTTTTCCGGCAGCAATCCCGATTTGAGTTCGAGATCCGAAGCATGGCCGACCACGACAAGAGAACCATTCTCGTCGTCGAAGACGAGGCAGTCATTCAGTTGCTCGTCGTCGATATCCTGAACGATCTCGGCTTCGCCACGCTCGAGGCCAAGGATGCCGATTCGGCCATTTCCCTTCTGAAGAGTGCTGATAGCATCGATCTGCTGATTACGGATATCGGGCTGCCGGGCATGAATGGCTGGGATCTGGCTCGACTGGCACGCCAGGCCACGCCGGCCCTGAAGGTGCTCTTCCTCACCGGTTACGAGGCTGCCGAGCGCCAGGATCTCGAAATGGATGAAGGGCAGGACGTCATCGTCAAGCCCTTCGAGACCGGTGAATTCGAGGCCAAGGTCCGGTCGATGCTGCCCGCAGGTTGAGCCGGAACAAAGGCGAGCTTCGGGCGTTCGTTCCCCAGAGCAGCATATTGAAGCGACGACGCGGCCTTGTTCCAACCCGTTGTTTCAACACGCCTTTGCGATGCCAACCCATCGCAGGACGTCCTGACGGAGCCTGAGGGGACAAGAGTCGTGAAACAGCAAGCCTTCGCCGAACCGGCAATGCACAACGCACCGGAACACCGTGCCGGCCCACGCAAGCCGGCGCATGGCAGCCCCGGTGCCGCACCAGGACGTGACGATATCGCTAGCTCCCCTCCGGTAACAGTGGTGCTGGTCGACGATGACAAGGATGTCAGGCTGATCACGGCCGATCTGCTCGAAGATGCCGGCTTCAGGGTTTTGCAGGCGGCGCGCGCCGAGGCGGCGCTCGACATCCTGGCCTCGAACGGGGATGCCCGGGTACTGATCACCGATGTCCGCATGCCCGGGCCGATGAGTGGCTATGACCTCGCCTTGAAGGCCAGGGAGCGCTGGCCCACGCTGGAAATCATGTTCGTCTCCGGCTTTGGCTTGCCGGAGCGCCGCCGGCTCTATTTCGACTGCCTTCTCGTCAGCAAACCCTTCAATCCCGACGACTTCGTCAACAAGGTGCGCGGTCTGGCGGATCGGGCAGGCTGAACCGCCTGCTCAGGCCATGTCGGGCAGGGCTCGCAGTCTCGGCACGCGGGAAAGCAGGATCACCAGGAGCTGCACCAGGAAGCCGATAGCCGCCGCACCCAGGCAGGCCGCCGCGCCGGCGTGAGAGGCGATGAAGGCGCCCGCCGCCGCTCCGACTGGCCTCGCGCCGAAGGTTGCGGTCATGACCAGCGCCGAGACGCGTCCGAGCATGGCGTTGGGCGTAACCGCCTGCCTGAGGGTGGTGGTGGTGATCGTCCACAGGATCGGTCCGGCACCGAACAGGAAATAGCTGAATCCGGCTATGATCGGGGAGGGGAACCATACGGTCCCCAGCATGAGGAGCGCGGCGCAGAAGCCGCCAAGCGGCCCGAGCACGATCATGGTGCCGAACGAGACGCGCCGCGCCAGCATCGGTGCGGCGCTGGCACCGGCAATCATGCCTGCGCCGTAGATGCCGAGGGTGATGCCGACTTCAAAGGCCGTCATTCCGAGGACTTGCACGGCATAGGCGACATAGATGGCCTGGATGCAGAACCAGCCGATGTTGAAGAAGACGGCGGTGAGGAGGATGGGCCTGAGCAGGTCGTGGCTGGTGACGAAGACGGCGCCCTCCTTCAAATCGTGCAGGAGCCTGCGGCCGGTATGAGCCGCCATGTCTTCCTTCGGCAGGCCGGCAAGTAGGACCACCGCCCAGATCGAGAGGATGGTGGAGAGGACATAGGCGACCGGTGCGCCGATCCAGCCGACGAGGGCGCCGCCCAGGGCCGGGCCGCCGGCATAGGCGGCACTGCGCGCCAATTCCAGCCAGCGATTGGCGTCGGCAAGCTGGGCGCGTGGCACCAGCGTAGGGATCAGAGCCGGCGCAGCCACGCTATAGCACACGGTGCCGATGGCACCGGCGCAGCCGAGCAAGGCCAGCAAGAGCAGATTCATCTGGCCGAGGCCGAGCAGCAGGATGGTGAGCGCGAGGGAGAGCGCCCGCAGCGCTTCCGATGCCGCCATCAGTCCTCGCCGCGAAGCGCGATCGGCGACCAGACCGGCCGGGATGGAGAGCAGGAGAAAAGGCAGGGTCTGTGCGGTCTGCAGCCAGCCCGTCTCGGCGGGGCCGGCGGCAAACAGGATCACGGCCGCCAGGGGAGCGGCGGCGAGGGCGATCTGTTCGGAGAGCTGGGCAAGAAGATTCGACCAGCCGATGCGCCGGAAGGCCGGCGGCAGGCGGTCGGGGTGGAGCGTCCTCATGACAATCCTCGGCAAGAAAGGGCTGCCGGGACAAAAGCCGATGGCGCGAGTGCCAGCCACCCGTTTCCTGTGCCTGCCGTGGAGACGGAGCTTATCGGGCTCTCAGGACGAGATTCGCTTGGACGGCACGCATCAGTGCTGTCGTGGTCTTCAGGCTGGGCGCAGACTGGCCCGCTTGTCGAAGAACAGCGCCTGGCTGATGGTGGCCTTCACGATTTCAGGCCGGAAGGGTTTGGTGATCAGGAAGGCCGGTTCAGGCTGCTGGCCGGTCAGCAGCCTTTCAGGATAGGCGGTGATGAAGATCACCGGCAGTTCCACGCTCGCCAAAATCTCGTTCACGGCCTTCAGGCCGGAACTGCCGTCGGCGAGCTGGATGTCGGCGAGGATCAGGCCTGGCGGATGCTCCCTCACCCGGGCGAGCGCCTGGGCATGGGTGCGTGCGATGCCGACGACACGATGTCCGAGTTCCTCCACGATCGATTGCAGATCGAGCGCAATGATCGGCTCGTCTTCGATGATCAGGATCTCGGTGGCAATCTGGCGGGCGACGTCCTCGGTGGCCTCGGCCACCAGGGCGATGACTTCCTTTTCGTCGATACGCATGATGGTGGCGGCCTCTTCCGAGGCAAAGCCTTCCATCGTGGTCAGCAAGAACGCCTGGCGCGAGCGCGGTGCCAGGCGCTCAAGGCGCTGTTCCGGCGAGATGCCCTCGACCTGCTTGGCCGGCTCCATGTTCAGGGACAGGGAGGACCACAATCTCAGGAACACCTGATAGAGCGCGATGCGCGGCGGCAGGGCGCGCGGAAAGGACGCTGGGTCGGCAACCAAGGCCTCCAGCGTCTCGACCACATAGGCGTCGCCGCTGGCCTGGCTGCCGCTCAGAGCCCGGGAAAAACGCCTCAGATAAGGCAGTTGCGGCGCGATCTCGGCTGCGATCGACATTGTGTTTGCTCTAACTCTTTGTTTCGACGCGTCTTTGCGATTCTAGGTGATTCCGTCCCATCGCAAAACGCTTTGATCGGTCGCTCATGCGGCCCGGAAGAGCACCACAGACGAATAGTTCCTGACAATGAATTTATTTCTTCGACAGGATGGAACGTATCCGAAGGGGGATGCGTTTCGCCGATTGGCATTGCATGATCTCTTCACCCAAGACAGGCCTTCTCGCCTGCTCAGGTCGAATTTCCCGGCGAAGCCCGTGGTTGGGCCTCGCCGGGAAATTCTGCAAATGTTTGGTATCTTGCAGGTTCCCCTCCATCGGACCCATGGCGATCCGTGAGGAACCTGCTTGGGAGCGATGGTGGTGCCGGTGCCGTTTCACGGGAGTAGTGATGTCGAGGAATAAGAAGCCAGACGAGGATCTGCCCGATCAGAGCCCCCCGGGTGACGGCAAGCTCGATCCACAGATCCGCGACTATGTCGCTCGATCCCTCCAGGCCCATTACGAATCGATCGTCCGGGCCCCCGTGCCTGACAGGTTTTTGACACTCCTGGCCGAGCTCGAAGAGCAGGAGAAGAAGGCCGGGGAGGGCAAGGACGATGAGCGGCGATAGCTTCAAGGACGGGCTCGTCGCACATATTCCCAGTTTGCGTGCCTTTGCCGCGTCCCTGTCGGGCTCGATCACCCTGGCGGACGATCTGGTGCAGGATACGCTGCTGAAGGCCTGGGCCAATGCCGACAAGTTCGAGCCAGGCACCAATATGCGGGCCTGGTTGTTCACGATTCTGCGCAACATCTACTACTCGCTCTACCGCAAGCGTTCGCGCGAGGTGCAGGACAGCGATGGGATCTATGCCGAACGTCTAGCCGTTCACGCCGACCAGGAAGGGCATCTGGCGATCGCCGATTTCACGGCGGCCCTCGCCAAGCTGCCCGAGGAGCAGCGTGAGGCCCTGATCATGGTGGGTGCCTCGGGCATCTCCTATGAGGAGGCGGCGGAGATCTGCGGCGTGGCCCTCGGTACCATCAAGAGCCGCGTCAACCGGGCGAGATCGCGGCTGGCCGAGATGCTCTCGACCAATGATGCGGACGATACGGGCCCGGATGCCAAGATGCTGGCCGCCCTGCGGGTCGGTGGACGCGAGCCTCCCTCGTGACGGCCCGCTTTCGCCATACCTTTAATAAGGTCTTGGCCTTCGATACCGTCCAGGCCAAGCTTCTGACCTTCTTCCTGTTGGTCGCCATACCGGTCGGCGCCATCACCAGCATCATAGCGGTGGTGACCTATCGCGACAACGTCAAGACGATCGAGACGTCCCAGGCGCAGACCGTCGGCAATTTCGTCGTCCGCATGGGCATCTGGTATGTCGGCGTGCTCCGGGGACTGATGATCTCGGCCGCCGAGGTTACGACGGGCGCCTCCTGCGAGGCGGTCGGCAAGGCCAATGTGGGGCAGCTCGACGGCTACCAGGCCCTGCTGATCCAGGGTGACGGCGGCCCGACCTGCCTGTTTTCCGACATATCCGGCCTGGACCAGGCCGCTCTCGCCGCCGAACTGGCGGCGCAGGCCGCCAAGCCGGTGATCCAGCCCCGCGCCGTGCTTTCGTCGGTGACCAGCCGTTACGATTCGATTGTGCTCGCGGGCGAGCGCCGGCTCGTCGTCTATGCCAGGCGCGAAGGCAAGCCGGATGCGCCGGGCTGGCAGGCGCTGCTGGTGATCGCCCCGCAGGCCCTCGATCGTGTCTTCAATCTCGGCGAGGGCGATCGCGATTTCGTCGCTGCCCTGATCACCGCGCATGAGGATATCGTGTTCGCTCGGGGGCGCCCAGCCGGCGACAATGGCTGGCTGCCGGGCAAGGGCACCTTTCCCGTCACCCGTCAGCGCTGGGTCGCCGTCAGCGGAGCCGGCCAGACGCGGGTCTATTATGCCATGCCGGCGGCGGCACCCGATCTCTACATCGTCGCCAGCTTCCGCGACATTCATCTGCGGGCGGCGCGTTCGCAATTCCTTTTCCTGCTGCTGGCGCCCCTCGCCGCCCTGCTCTTGCTGCTGGTGGTCTTTGCCCGGGTGATGAAGCGGCATCTGGTGCAGTGGCTCAAGGGCATCGAGGCCGCGTCCCGGGCCCGGCGGCATTCCGGCTGGGGGCGCGTACCGCTCAGCGCCCAGATGCCATCGGACATTCGCAATGTGGTCGTCGCCTTCAACGACATGGTGGAGGAGCAGGAAGCCCGCGAGAATCGCCTGCAGACGACGCTTGCGGCCAATCACGCCCTCACCCGAGAATTGCATCACCGGGTGAAGAACAATCTCCAGGTGATGCAGAGCTATATCGGCCTTTCCAAGAACGCCTATGCCGGCGATGCCCGCATGGCCCTGAGCGAAGCCGAATGCCGGGTTCACGTGCTGTCGGCCGCCTACCGGGGAGCCCTGTCCGAGGGCGAGATGCATCCGGTTGCGATCGAGCCCTTCCTTCGCGACGTCACGCTGGTGATCGGCAGGTTGCTGTGCCACCCCGGACAAGACGTGACTTTACGTGGCCGCACCGAGACGACGCTGCCGGTGGATCGGGCGATCCCCCTCGGCTTACTCGTGGTCGATTATGCCTCCACGATCCTGCATGCCGGCTCGGCACTCGTCCTTACCCTCGATATCGAGGATCTCATTGGGGGGCGGTTCGGTTTCGGGTTTTCCGCCGACAGGCCGGTCGAACCACCACAGTCCTCGCGCATCCTGCTGGGCCTCGTGCAGCAGCTCGACGCGGCCGAGACGAAGGACGTCGCCACGCGCGATCTGGGCGCCTGGGAACTGGCCATCGCAGGCGACGAGGAGAAGCAGATGGGAGACCGGGCGCCCTGAAATTATTTACCGGCGCAGCGCCTTCAATCGACGCTTCCGCAGCGGAATAACTCTTGCCAACGGTCGTATAGTGCCTATGTTTTCCAGGAGGGTACCGGCAGGCGGCCGTCGGTTTGGCGATGTTCTCCCGCCGGTGCTGCTCAGGCTAGGTGCCGCCTTATGTCCGGTCCCGGCTGGATTGTTAGGAAATTGTAACTGAACTTTGCGCCCCCTGGCGCGTTAACAATCAAGCATGATCGGACGTTCGGCCGAGTATCAGGGGTATGGAACATGATGAACACTCTGCTTGCGGTTCTTTCGACCTTACTGGCCACGGGGCTTTGCATCCTCGCGGTAGCGTCGATGCGCCAGCCAGCCCGGGTCAGGGTCGTCGCGCGGCGCAACAGGCGGTTCCCGCCCCGGGACTGAGCCGGTTTCATAGCAAGTAGGACGGAATGGGGGAGGAACGCGGGTTCCTCCCCCATTCCGTTTATTGGGACCGTTCTTGCTGAAAATCCGCCTCATCCGTCGATCGCCGCCCGGATGCGGCGCGAGAGCTGGTCGATCGAATAGGGTTTGTAGAGCGGCCTCGTGTCGAGGCCGGGAATGTCGACCCGGCCATTGTCGTCGGGTGCATAGCCGGTGGTGAACAGCACCTTGATGTCCGGGGAATGGGCGCGGGCGCGGCTGGCGAGCTCGCCGCCATTCATCCCGGGCATAACGATGTCGGTGAACAGCAAGGTGATCTGGCGGCCGGCTGCGACGAAACCGAGCGCCTCGCTCGGGGATGCGGCTTCGAGAATGGTGTAGCCGAGCCCACTCAGGGCTTCCACCGCCATGGAGCGCACCCTTTCCTCATCTTCCACCACCAGCACAATCTCACCGGGATGGCCATGGAAGGTGGCGGGAAGTCCGTCCCATAGGGGGCGCTGGGCCTCGGCAGCCTCCGACCGCGGCAAATAGAGCCGGATGGTGGTGCCCTGTTCCGGCATGGATGCGATGGTAACGTGACCGCCGGTCTGGCGCACGAAGCCGAAGACCTGGCTGAGGCCCATGCCGGTGCCCTTGCCCACGCCCTTGGTGGTGAAGAAGGGGTCGAAGGCGCGAGCGGCCACTTCATCCGACATGCCGATACCCGTATCCATCACAGCCACACTGAGATAGGGGCCGGATGCGATGCCGAACTCCTCGGCCTGGCTGCGGCCCAGCATGACATTGCTGGTCTCGATGCTGAGTTCGCCCCCGTCGGGCATGGCGTCGCGGGCATTCACCGACATGTTGAGCAGGGCGTTCTCCAACTGACTCCTGTCGGTCTCCACCGCCCAGCCGTCCGGGGCCAGGATGGTGGTGATGTGGATATGCTCGCCGAGCGTGCGCGACAACAGATCGGTCATGTCGGCGATCATGGCGTTGGGCGACACCGCTTCTACCGTCAGCGGCTGCTGACGGGAGAAGGCGAGCAGGCGCCTGGTCAGCGCAGCGGCACGCTCGGCGCCGTCGAGCGCGCCGTCGATATAGCGCCCCACATTGGTCTGGCCGCGTTCCAGCTTGCGCTTGAGCAAGGTAAGGCCGCCGATGACCACGGCCAGCATATTGTTGAAATCATGGGCGATGCCGCCGGTCAGTTGCCCCAGGGCCTCGACCTTCTGCAACTGATGCAGGCTGTTCTCAGCCGTCGCCCGGGCGGCTATGGCAGCCTGGACGCGCTGCTCCAGCGTCTCGTTGAGTTCGCGAAGCTCGGCCTCTGCCTGTCTCTGCCTGGAAATGTCGGTGTTGGTGCCGAACCAGCGCAGGATGCGGCCGGTATCGTCCTTGACGGGGGCGACGCGGGTGAGGAAGGGTCGGAAGACGCCATCCCTGCCGCGGAGCGGGAAGACCATCTCGAAAGCGCTGCCTTGTTCGAGCGACTCCCGCCAGCCGCCGATGATATCAGGCAGCTTCGCGCGGTCATGCACCGACCGCCAGCCCCATCCCTGCATCTGCTCGAACGAGGATCCCGTATAGTCATACCAGCGCTGATTGTACCAGTAGATGCCGCCATGCGCGGCGGCCATCCAGCACAGGATCGGGATGTTGTCTGCCAGGGTGCGGAAATTGGCCTCGCTCTCGCGCAGGGCCGTTTCGGCCGAGCGGATGCGCAGCAAGGCGCGGACGGAAGCGACGAGCTCGACCGGCTCCCAGGGTTGGGCGAGGCAGGAATCGGCGCCAGCTTCCAGCGCCCGCATGCGATGATCACCCGAAACGAAGGAGGCCGAGGTTTGCAGCACCAGGGTTTCGGGATAATCCCGCTTGATGATGCGGCAAAGATCATAGCCGCTGATGTCCGGCAGCCTCTCTTCGAGAAGCACCAGGGTCGGCCGTCGCTCGCGGACCAGGACGAGAGCATCGAAGCCCGAGCCTGCCTCGATCACCTCGATTTCGCTCGCTCGGCCGAGAGCCTCGGTCTTGGTGCGCCGATCCGCTTCATGATCGTCGAGGTTGAGGACGAGATGGCGTCGAAACTCCATTGTACACCCACCTCGATGACGGCCCTGCCATAGGCGGGCTCCAGTCCGCATCCTAATACCAAGTTCTAAAAATATTGATCCGGGGAGGACATGCTTTACCGGGTGCGACGCCCACAATGGGTCAATATTTTTCAACCTGGGCATACATGGACGCCCACAACGTTTTGCTTGGGAGAACGCCCCGCATGGTGGAAGGTTCCGGCTCGATGCACAGCCGGTCTTCGAACGGTCCGGCGTCCTTGGCGCCCGTCGCCACGGCCCGATACTGCCGTGCCCAAGGGCGTGAAGCTTGACAGATGGGGTCATTCAAAGCGCTTTGAGATGTCGATTTTGGTTGTAATCCGGCGTCCTCACTCTATCTTAAGCATGGTCGTGCGCCCGCCTTCCGAAGATTACTCCGCCAAGGGGGAAGGAAATTGATCGCAGTGGGGAACCGCGGGGATCATGGCGGGTTGAGGTTAGGTACCACAGCGCGATGATTGTCATGCCTGGCTTGTTCCGGGCACCCGGATGACATGCGTTCAAGGTCGTCCGCGGGGACCGGAAGCGGCCGATCGTGGCAGATCCATGTCGAGCCTCATGAAGGCGTGCATGCTCTAGGCCATGGGCGTTCCTTGCCATAACCCAGACCGGGAGAGACATCGATGAGCAATGAGATAGAACAAAAGATCCGCGACAAGGCCCATGAATTGTGGGTTTTGGACGGACAGCCGGAGGGGCGCGAATTGTTCCATTGGGACTTGGCGCGCCAGCTCGTCCTGCAGGAGAATACGGCGGAGTTCACGCTTGTGCCGACGCCGCCCTGCGTCGAGGATTTGATCGACCCTCTGGCCGCACCGGACAATCTGCGTGAGATCCCGGACCTGACCCATCTCGGGGAAGAGGCGGTGGAAGCCGAAGTGCCGCTCAAGAGGATCGCTTGAGCCCGATCGCCGAAGGTGGGCTTGTCCCTCCGAATGGCCGGGGCGCAGGGTGCGTTCCGGCCCGAATTGCGGTGGCTTGCGTCGCCTCTGCATTTTCCAGACCCAATCTTTGAAAATACGCCCTTTCGAGCGGCTGAAATCGCAAAATCCGGCCCCGATGTGTGCCCGACACTTGCCTCTGCGCCGCAAGGTGCTTACTGCGAACGCTGACCGAATTGATAGGAAGCGTCCGCATGTCTGCCTCTTTGAACCGCCTCGTCGACGAGATGTTGGCGAATGCCTTTTCAGCCTGTGGATTGCCGACCGAAACAGCCCGTGCCGCCCGCTCCACGCTGCCTGAGCTTGCCGACCTGCAGTGCAACGGCGCCATGCCGCTGGCTAAGAGCCTCAAGCGCAATCCACGCGAACTGGCAGAGCAGGTGGCCGAAAAGCTGAGGGACCTGCCGGCCTTCAAGGAAGTGTCGGTAGCCGGCCCCGGCTTCCTCAATCTGCGCCTGTCCGATGCCTTCCTGTCCGAATGCGCCGCCGCCCAGGCCGCCTCGCCCGATCTCGGCATCGTCCAGCTTCCGGCGGACACCGTAGTGCTCGACTATGGCGGCCCCAACGTCGCCAAGGCGCTGCATGTCGGTCATATCAGGGCGCTGGCAATCGGTGAGAGCCTGAGGCGTATCAATGCGGCCCAGGGGCTGGACGCGATTTCCGATATCCATCTTGGTGACTGGGGCCTGCAAATGGGCCAACTGATTTCGGAGATTCGCCTGCGCTGGCCCGACCTCGGCCCGGGCGAGACGCCGGATCTGACAATGGACGATCTGCAGCGCCTTTATCCGGAGGCTGCCGCTGCCTGCAAGGCTGATCCCGCCCGCATGGAGCTCGCCCGCGCCGCCACGGCCGCTTTGCAGGCCGGCGATCCCGATGCCACCGCGATCTGGCAGAAGCTGCGCGACATCTCGCTGACGGCTCAGCGCGAAGACATCGATCTGCTCGACACACATTTCGACCTTTTCCTGGGTGAAAGCGATGTGCAACCGCTGATTCCGGACATGATCGCCGACATGCGGGCCAAGGGTGTGGCCGTCGAGAATGACGGCGCCCTGATCGTCGACGTCGCCATTCCCGGCGACAACAAGCCGATGCCGCCGCTGCTGCTGCAGAAGAAGGATGGCGCGGCGCTCTATGCCACCACCGATCTCGCCACCATCGTGGCCAGGGTTCGGGATCAGGATCCCAGCCGCATCATCTATGTCGTCGATCAGCGCCAGGAGCTGCATTTCCGGCAGGTCTTCCGCGCAGCCGAACTGGCCGGGATCGCGCCGGGCGTGGAATTGATCCATGCCGGCTTCGGTACGGTGAATGGTGCGGACGGCAAGCCCTACAAGACCCGCGACGGCGGCGTTGCCCAGCTCAAGGATCTGCTCGCCGATGCGATCGAAAAGGCGCGTCAGCGCCTCGACGAGGTGATCGCAAGGCGCTCGGTCGATCCCGCGTTGGACCTCGACACGCTGGCTCGTCAGGTCGGCATCGGCGCGGTTAAATATGCGGATTTGTCGTCGTATCGCCTCTCTGGCTACATTTTTGACATCGAGCGGATGACCGCCCTGGAGGGCAAGACCGGTCCCTATGTGCAGTATGCCTGCGTACGTACCGGCTCGATCCAGGCGGAGGCCCGGCTCAAGGGCTTCGAAGTCGGTCCGATTGCGGTCGAGGCGCAGGCCGAGCGCAATCTGGTGCTCGAATGCACCCGGTTGCCGGAGGTGGTTGCGTCTGCCACCCGGAACAACGCGCCCAACGAGATCGCCGACCACGTGTTCACGGTCGCCCAGGCTTTCAGCCGCTTTTACGATGCCTGTCCCGTTCTCAAGGACAACACCGAGGCCGAGCGTGCCTCGCGCCTGGCTTTGTGCGGCCTCGCGCGCGCCGTGCTGGAGAAGGAACTGTGGCTGCTCGGCATTGAAGTGCCGGAGAAGATGTAACGTCAGGCGCGGGAGTCTCTTCCCGCGCTTCCCGTTTGCTGCTACGCACGCCTCTAATTGACTGACAAATAGAGGCAGATAGCATGAGCCAGCATTCCATCGCCATCATCGGCGTCGGCAAGATCGCGGTCGACCAACATCTGCCGGTCATCGCCAAGAACCCGGCCTTCCGGTTGGCGGGCCTGGTCAGCCAGCGCGGCATCGAGCAGCCCGGCGTGCCGACCTTCCGCACGCCGGCCGAACTCTATGCCGCCCTGCCGGATCTCGACGCGGTGGCGATCTGCACCCCGCCTTCCGTGCGCCACCAGGTGGCGCTGGAGGCGCTGAATGCCGGCATGAACGTGCTCCTGGAAAAGCCGCCCGCCCCGACCGTGAGCGAACTGGCCGATCTCGTGCGCCAGGCCGCTGCCCGGCGCTGCGTGCTGTTCGCCACCTGGCACTCGCAATACAATGCCGGCGTCGCGGAAGCGAAGAGACATCTTGCCGACCGGAAGATCGCATCCCTCGCCATCACCTGGAAGGAGGACGTGCGCCGTTGGCATCCAGGGCAGGAATGGATCTGGCAGCCCGGCGGCTTTGGCGTGTTCGATCCCGGCATCAACGCCCTGTCGATACTCACCGAGATTGCGCCGGAGCCCTTCTTCGTCACGGCCGCGACGCTGACCTATCCCGCCAATCGCGATACGCCGATCGCGGCCAAACTTACCTTCGCCTCCGATGCCGGCCAGCCCGGCGCGGCGTTGACGGCCGAGTTCGACTGGCGCCAGACCGGAGACCAGACCTGGACGATCGAGATCGTCGTGGAGGACGGCACCAGGCTCACTCTCAGCGATGGCGGTTCGAAGCTTGCCGTGAACGGAACGCTGGTCGTGACGGAGCCGATGGCCGAATATGAGGGCATCTACGCCCGCTTCGCCGACCTGCTCGATCGTGGCGAGAGCGCGGTGGATGCCGCTCCCTTCCATCTGGTCGCCGACGCGATGGTGGTGGGCAAGCGCGAGACGACCGACGCCTTCGAGTGGTGATCGCTCGAAGCGGCCTCAATAGGTTGCCCGGCCGCCCGAGAGATCGAACACCGCGCCCGTGGTGAAGGAATTCTCCTTGGTGGCCAGCCAGCAGATCATCGCGGCCGCCTCGGCGAGCTCCAGCATGCGTCCGCGCGGAATCTTGGAGAGGATCATCTTCAGGAATTCGGGATCCTGGCTCATCGCCATCGTCGTCTTGGCCACGGCGGGCGTTACCGCATTGACGGCAATGTCGTATTTGGCGAGTTCCTTGCCCAGCGACTTGGTCAGGGCCAGCACCCCGGCCTTGGTGGCGGAATAGGCCGGTGCGCCGGGATTGCCTTCCTTGCCGGCGACCGAGCTCAGATTGACGATGCGTCCGTAATTGCGGGCGATCATGTGCGGCACCACGGCATGGCAGACGTGGAAGGTGCCGACCAGCCCGACATGCACCACCTCGGCGAAGGCCTCAGGCGGGTATTCCCAGGTGTTGGCGTTGGGACCGACGATCGCAGCATTGTTGATGAGCACGTCGATCTGGCCGAAACGCGCCAGGGTCTGCTTGACGCCGGCCTCCACCGAGGTGAGGTCGCCGATATCGACGTTGAGGGCTTGGACCTTGCCGTCCCGGCCATATTTGGACTCCAGGGCCTGCAGGAGGGAAGCATCCCGATCCCAGATCGAAACGTTGCCGCCGCTGGCCAGAATGCGTTCGGCGACCGTCAGCCCGATGCCCTGGCCACCTCCGGTGACGATGGCGGCCTGTCCTGCAAAATCGTAGCTGTTCATGGGAACGTCCGGGGAAACTGAGGTGAGGGAAGGCCGGCGCGGGCGAGTTCCCGCGCCGGGTCGGAATCAGAAGTTGAACTGGTCGATGTTGCCGGCGTCGAAGGTCGTCAGCTCGGCCTGGGTGTTGATGATGTGATCGGCCCCGATGGTGATCTGCCCGAGACCGGGAACCTCGAATTTGGTGCCGGGCTCGTTCTTGATGGTGCCATTCTTGACGCCCACGGCGAAATAGGAGGTAAGCAGGCCTTCATTATAGGGGCTCCAGAGCTGGAAGGCCTTGAGCGTGCCGTCCTTGATGAAGGGTCGCATCTGGTTGGGCGTGCCGAGGCCGGTGAGCGTGATCTGCTTGGCCTTGCCCTGGGTCTGCAGCACCTGCGCCGCCGCGGCGACGCCTACGGTGGTTGGCGAGATCACGCCCTTGAGGTTGGGGTATTTCTGGATCAGCGCTTCCATCTCCGTGGTGGATTTCTGCGGATCGTCGTCGCCATAGGCCACGGTGACCAGCTTCATCTTGGCATATTTGGGATTGCTGGCGAGGCTCTCCTTCATCGCCGCGATCCAGGTGTTCTGGTCGGGTGCGTCGGTGGTGGCGGAGAGGATGGCGATCTCGCCTTCATAATTGATCTGCGAACCGAGGAGCTCGACCTGGCTCGGCCCGGTCTTGGTGAAGTCGACGGGCAGGATGCCGGCATCGCGATGGTCGAGATTGCCGACGAGGTCGCCATTAACAGCCAGCACCAGGATGCCGCGCGAGCGGGCGCGGTCGAGCACCTGGTTGAGGGCATCAGGGCTGTTGGGGGAGATGGCGATCACACCGACGCCGCGCTGGGTCTGCGCGGTGATGAAGGGGATCTGCGAGGTGGCTTCGGCGGTCGCCGGGGCCTGCATGTCGAAATCGCAGCCGACCTTGGCGCAACCGTCCTGGAAGCCCTTCACCAGTGAATCGAAATAGGGATTGCCGGTGTTCTTGGGAATATAGACGATCGAGACCTTGTCAGCCGCCTGCGCATTGACGGCGGCGGTCAAAGCGAGCCCGAGCGACAGCCCGAGTAGAAGCGTTTTCCTCAGCATGGTTCCCTCCTGATGATGATCGCAGGCCGGTTTCTCCCGGCTATCTCTGGTTGCGGGCGTAGATCGTGTTGGTCGCGATGATGGAGATGATGAGAAGGAGGCCCATCACCGTGAGCTGGTAGGTCACGGGGATGTTGGCGACCGTCATGCCTGTGGCGATGATCACCAGGAGCCAGGAGGCGATGAAGGTGCCAGCGATGGTGCCGCGCCCGCCGAAGATGTAGGTGCCGCCGAGCATGACGATCAGCACCATCTGCAGCTCGCCGCCGGTGGCGAGATCGTAGCGCACCGAGGCCAGCCGCGAGGCCGCCAGCAGGCCGCAGAGTGCGCTGGTGAGGCCCATCGCCAGGAACAGGGCGAACTTGATGCGCCTGACCTTGATGCCGGCATGGCGCGCGGCGATCTCGCTGGTGCCGATCTGGTAGATCTGCCGGCCCAGAATGGTGGCGCCGAGCACGAAGGCCAGCACCAGCGAGGCGGCGGCAAAGATCAGCACCGGCACGGGCACGCCGAAGAGGGTGCGATAGTCGATGCCGACGAACCAGGCCGGGAACTTGCCGATGGATCTGTCGCCGGCCAGCACCTGGGCGAGGCCGCGATACATGATCAGCGTGCCGATGGTGACCATCAGCGAGGGCAGGCGCAACCATAGCACCATGAAGCCGTTGAAGGCGCCCATGCCGAGGCCGGCAGCGAGGCTCGCCGCCATGGCCCAGCCGATCGGCAGGCCGGCCTGGTACGCGGTGCCGAACAGGCAGGCCGTGAGGGCCATGGTGGAGGCGGGAGACAGGTCGATTTCGCCGGCGATGATCACCAGGGTCAGCACCAGGGCGATGATGGAGAATTCGGCGTAGTAGGTGGCGCTTTCCAGGATGAAGGTCAGCGAGGCGAAGAAGGGCGAGAGCAGGCAGGCGATGACGATAGCGCCAGCCAGCAGCACCAGGGTCATGGTCTCAGGCCGCACCAGCACCGTACGCCAGAGCGGCAGCGGCTTGGCGGCGTCCTGCGGGGAGACGGCGGTGGCGGGGGTCTGGCTTATGGGAGCCTCCTTTGCCGGCCGAGGCGCGGGTTTTTTACCCTCCCCTGGAGGGGGAGGGTCGGCCTGAAAGGCCGGGGTGGGGTGAAAAAGTGCGAAGGTGGTAATGATGGAGCCTGTTCCTGTGAAGAAGACACCCCACCCCGAGGCTTCGCCTCGACCCCAGGCACTTCCAAGGGGAAGTGCCGATCCCTCCAGGGGAGGGTAAAATGCGTGCCGGTGCTGGTCATGCCGCATCCCTCGCCAAGAGGCCCTTGAGGCCGCCCTGCCGGACGCTGCGGTCGATCACCAAAGCGGCGAGGATCACTGCGCCGTAGATCGCCTGCTGCCAGAAGCCGGACACGCCGAGGATCGGCAGGGCCACGCTGACGGCGCCCAGCAGGAGCACGCCAAGCACGGTGCCGGCGACCGAGCCCGAGCCGCCATTGATCGATACCCCGCCGATGACCACGGGCGCGATCACCGTGAATTCGAAGCCGACGCCGGTGATGCCGGGATTCACATAGCCGAAGCGCGAAGCGTACATCACGCCTGCGAGCCCGGCGAGCGCCCCGGACAGCACGAAGACCAGCACGGTGATCGGCGCGGCGCGGATGCCGCGCAGCGGCGCCGCCACCGGATTGGAGCCGATGGCATAGATCTGGCGCCCGAGCCTGGAATAGCCGAGGAAGAGATAGGTTGCGATCGCCACGGCAAAGGCGATCAGGATGATCCAGGGGATGCCGAAGACCGGCGACGTCTGGCTGAGCTCGATCAGGCCTCGCGGAATATATTGCGGATCGACCTGGCGGGCGTCGGAGATGAAGAAGATCAGGCCGCGATAAAGGCTGAGCGTGCCGAGCGTCACGATGATGGACGGCAGCTTGAAGGTCGTCACCACCAGCCCGTTGACCAGGCCGAGCAGGGCGCCGACGGCGATTGCGGCGATGACGCCGACCAGGACAGGCAGGTCTGGATGGTCACGCCAGAGCATGCCGGCGACGATGGCGGAAAAGCCGAGGATCGAGCCGATGGAGAGGTCGACATGGCGGGCGACCAGCACCATCATCTCGCCCATCGCCGCCACCATGATCAGGGGCACGGCCAGCAGCACGATGCGTAGCGTTTCGGTGGAGAGGAAGCGCGGCTGGATCAACCCGACGATGAGGGCAAAGAGCGCGATCATCACCACGATGCCGGCTTCGCGGCGGCGGAAGAGTTCAGCGATGTTCATGCGGCGGCTAGTCCATCCCGGCTCGACTTGCGGCGCGGCACGGCGGCCTGCATCACGCTCTCCTCGGTGGCCTCGCTGCGGGGGAGATTGGCGGTAAGGCGTCCCTCCGACATCACCAGCACGCGGTCACTGAGCGCCAGGAGTTCCGGCAGTTCGGAAGAAATCAGCAGCACGGCCCGGCCCGAGGCGGCCAACTCGCCGATCATCTCGTAGAACTCTGCCTTGACGCCGATATCGATGCCGCGCGTCGGTTCGTCGAGGATGAGAACGTGCGGATCGGTGAGCAGCCAGCGCGCCAGGATGGCCTTTTGCTGGTTGCCGCCCGAAAGCTCGCCGATGGGCTGGCGCTGGCTGGCGAGGCGTATGCGCAATCGGCGCACCTGTTCCCGGGCGATCGAACGCTCGAGGGCGCGACGGATCACGCCGCCCGGAGCGATCCTGCCCGGCACGGCCGCGGTGATGTTCTGCTCGACCGGCAGGGTGCGAAAGATGCCGGCGACCGCCCGGTCCTCCGGCACGAAGGCGAGGCCATGGGCCACCGCATCCGCCGGCTCGCGGATGGTGACGGTCTTCCCGTCAACCGCGATGCTGCCGCTGGCGGCGGGAACCACGCCGAACAGCGCGCGGGCGACATCGGTGCGGCCGGCACCGACCAGGCCCCCGAGGCCGACGATCTCGCCCTTGCGCACCTCGAAGCTGATATCCTCGAACTTGCCGGGCAGGCTCAGGCCCCGCACTGCCAATGCAACCGCCCCGATCTCGGACTTGTGCTGGGGAATGTAGCCCTTCACCTCCCGGCCGATCATCAGGCGGATGATGTCGGCGTCGGAGAGCCTGGCAGTCTCTTCGGTGGCGATCTTGCTGCCGTCCCGGAAGATGGTGACGCGGTCGCACAGCGCCCGCACTTCCTCGAGCCGGTGGCTGATGAAGATGATGGTGCGGCCTTCCTGCCGGAGCTGGCGGGCGATGCCGAACAGGGTCTCGACTTCCTTGGGCGTCAGCGGGGCCGTAGGCTCGTCCATGATGATCAGGCGGCTGTCGCTGGCCAGCGCCCGGGCGATTTCCACCATCTGCTGGTCGGCGATGGAAAGACCGCGCATCGGCTTGGCGACATCGATGGCGATGCCGAGCCGGGCCATCAGGCCCTCCGCTTCGCGCCGGAGTTCGCTCCAGCGCACCCGCCCGAGTGCCGGGCCTTGATGGCGGCCGAGCACGAGATTTTCGGCGACGGAGAGATCGGGAAAGGAGATCGGCTCCTGATGGATCAGGGTGATGCCGAGCTTCTGGGCGATCAGGGGCGTCGACACCTCGACGGGCGCCCCGTTCAGGGTGAGCGAACCGCGGCTGGGCCGATGCACGCCGGCGATGATCTTGGCGAAGGTCGATTTGCCCGCCCCGTTCTCGCCGAGCAAGGCGTGGATTTCGCCGGCATGGAGGTCGAGGTCGACATCGCGCAGTACCTCCACGCCGGCAAACTGCTTGGAGATGCCGCGGGCCGAGATCAGGATCGGCAGCTCCGTTGCAGGTTTGCCCGCATGGTTCATGGCGTGGGCGCGTCCTTGTCGATCAGGCCTTCCGTCTTGAGGTCCGACCAGAAGCCGGGAGGGATCGGGGCGTGATGCGAGGCGACGTTCTCCACCATCTCGCTCGGCTTCACGGCGCCCGGGATTTCCGAGACAACGGCAGGGTGGGCCAGCACGAATTGCAGCGCCGCCGCCGGCAGGGCGACGCCATGGGCCTTGCAGACCGCCTCGATGCCACGCACCTTGGCCTGCACGGCCTCTGGCGCCTTGCTGTAGTTGTAGTTGGCGCTGCCGCCGGAACCGGTGACCAGGATACCCGAGGCGAAGGGGGAGCCGATGACGACGCTGACCTTGCGCTTCACGCATTCGGCCATGCCGGTATGCAGGCAGCCCTGGTCGATCAGGGTGTAGGGCATCGCCACCAGCACGAAGTCGAGATCGACCAGCGGAGCTACGGTCTCCAGGGCGTCGGCAGTGTTGATGCCCATGCCGATAGCCTTGATCTCGCCGCGCTTCTTCAATTCCTCCAGCGCCTTGATGCCGGAATAGACCAGGTCCTTCTTGCGATAGCCGAAATCGGGGCCCTGATAGGCGGCGTCGAGGTCGTGGATGACCAGGGCGTCGATGGTGTTGAGGCCGAGCCGCATCATCGACTGCTCGTAGGAGCGCATGATGCCATCATAGCTGTAGTCGTAGCGGTGCTGGAAGGGCAGGCCGCCGAGCCACATCTCCGATTTGAAGGTGGTGGGATCGAAGGGACGTTCGAGGATGCGCCCGACCTTGGTGATCAGTTGGTATTCCTGGCGCGGCCGATGCCTGAGGCCGTAGCCGAGGCGATGTTCGGAGAGACCGAGGCCATACCAGGGCGCGGTATCGAACAGGCGCACGCCCGCATCCCAGGCGGCGTCGATGGTGGCGATGGCATCGGCTTCGGTCACCAGGCTGTAGAGCTCGCCGAGATGTGCCGCGCCATAGCCGAAGGTTGGAACGGTCATCGCCGTCTGGCCGACGCGGCGGCGCTCGAACTCCTTGGGCATGCAGGCTCTCCGGGGCATTTCTGGTTTTGCGGTTTCGGCCGCGTTTGCGAATAAGTTGTCAGACAAAAATTAGTTTGACAAGTTTTTACTGACTGACGGAGAATGGCCGTAAGACCCAATGCGGTTTACTTAAGCGCCTTCGAGTTTCCACGACCTTTGTCATTGCCGGGCTTGATCCGGCAATCCAGCTCCAAGCCCGTTACGGGAGCGGGCTTCTGGATGACCGGGTCAAGCCCGGCTATGACAAATCGGGGTGTTTCTTCCTTAAGTAGCTGTGTTTGGCCAAGGCCGGCATCGATGCAGAAATGCCGGATGCGACTTCGCGCTCACGTTGAGGATGCCATGCCCGATTTTCCCATCATCGACACGCATCTTCACGTCTGGGATCATACGAAGCTGAAATATTCGGCTTTCGAAGGCAGCCCGCTGTTTTCCAGGAACTACCATGTCGAGGACTACAGGCGCGATCTCGGCTCGGTCGAAGTCGAGGCCATGGTCTTCCTTGAATGCTATGCCGATTTCTGGGAAGGCGGCGGCCAATATCTCGACGAGATCCGCTTCGTCGAGGAGGAGGCCCGGCGCGATCCCGGCCTCAGGGCGATCGTGCCGATGGCGCCGCTGGAATGGGGCCGGCGGGCAGAGCCGATCCTGGCTGAGATGAAGGACAAGCACCCCATGGTGCGAGGCATCCGCCGCATCGTCGAGTTCGACGCCGATCCGCGTGCCCTGACCCTGTCGGACAACTTCGTCGAAGGCGTCAATCTCCTCGAAGAATTCGGCTACCATTTCGAGATCAACGTCCATCACCACCAGATGGACATCGTGCGGGACTTCGTGAAGCGCATCCCGCATGTGCCGATGATCCTGGATCATTGCGGCAAACCCGGCGTCAAGGAAGGCGCCATCGCGCAGTTTCGCGACGATGTGAAGGAATTGGCGCGCTGCCCCAACCTTTTCATCAAGCTCTCCGACCTGCCGGTGGAGGCTGACCTCGCGAACTGGACCGATACGGACCTCAGGCCTTACATCGACGCCACCTTCGAGAGCTTCGGCATCGACCGCACCCTCTTTGCCATGGACTGGCCGATCTGCCTGCAGGCCACCAGCATGACGCGCTGGGTCGAGACGCTCGATCGTGCCACGGCGGGTTTTTCTGAAGTCGATCTGCGCAAGTTCTACCGGGATAACGCGAATTCCTTCTACCGCCTGTAGCGTTTTGCGATTTGACGGACTCACCAAGAATCGCAAAGACGCGTGGAAACGAAGAGCCGGAGCAAAAGTGCGTTTTCGTCAAAACGCGCTTTGCTCAGGGCCTGTGAGGCAGTAAGGCAGTCCTGTGAGCAAGCTGATCAAAGACCCCGATTTCAGCGATCTGGCGGCCCTGGATGCCGGCGAGGCCGTCTCCGAACCATTCGGCGGCGGCGCGCTGGAGCGGCGTCCGATCGCCGAGCAGGTCGCCACCCGCATCATGGGCATGATCAAGTCGGGCAATCTTCGATCCGGCGACCGCCTGCCGACCGAGCAGCAGATGGGCATTGCCTTCGGCATTTCGCGCCCGCCCTTGCGAGAAGCACTCAAGGCGCTGACCCTGATGGGCGTGCTCGAAAGCCGCCAGGGCGGACGCTATAGCGTCACCGACCTGTCGCCGAGCCGCCTGGTGGCGCCGTTCTCGACCATGCTCTCCTTCGCCGACTACGACGTGCGCGAGCATTTCGAGGCGCGGGTGGTGGTCGAACTCGAACTGGTGCGTCTCTGCGCCGAACGGGCTGATGAGGAGACACGGGCACGCATCCTCGAATTGGCCGTCGACGGCCGCGCCTTCCACGAGGATCCGGTTGCCTTCCGCCTGCTCGACATCGAGTTGCACCGGGCCCTCTATGGCGGCGGCCACAGCCGCCTGCTCGCTGCGATGGCGGAAGGGCTCTACGATGTCGGGCTCGACGTGCGCCGCGTCGCCAGCGCCCTGCCCGGTGTGATCGAGATCAGCGTAGCCCAGCATGTCGAGATCGCCGAGGCCGTGATGGCCCGCGATGCCGCGGCGGCGGTGGCTGCCTATCGCCGGCATCTCGAACATGTACGTGACACCTCCAGCCAGGCGCAGGAGGTGATCGGCGGCGAGATGGCCGCTCGGGACGCCGCTAACCGGCCCGACAAGCGCTGATCGCGGATCGCCGGCATAACCGGAATTGCCTTCGAGAGAACACCCCAAGGAAACGTCGCAAGCAAACGTCGCAAGGAAACGCTCCATGCCGGACCGCATCGCTTTTCGCATGAACCTGAACCCCGGCCAGGCCGCCGAATATGAAAAGCGCCATGACGAGATCTTTCCCGAGCTGGTGATGCTGCTGAGGCAGGTCGGCATCTCCGACTACACGATCTGGCTTGACCCGGAGGACCACCATCTCTTCGCCATCCTCACCCGCAGCGACGACCACAAGCTCGACCGATTGCCCGACGAGGCGGTGATGAAGCGCTGGTGGGCGTTCATGGGCGACATCATGGCCACCAATCCGGACAGTTCCCCGGTGCAGGTGCCGCTGAAGCGGGTGTTCTATTTGCCATAGAGCCGGTGAGAGACAGGCGGCACCTAAACGTCTTCCTCGCTGTCCCTTTCATAGAACAGCCCATGGACCTCATATCCGGGCCTGGTCCGAATGGCCTCTGCGCGAATGATTTGCGCTCGGACGAAGGGCTCATCCACTCCGCCGGCCCTGAGGATCGCATCGGGTTGGATGCCCTCCAACCAGGTTGTCACGGTGGAACGCGGCTGAGACGTTGCAATGAAAATATAGCCAAGAGTCGGCCAGTCTTCTTCGTCGTCAAATCCCCAGATCTGGATGGCAACGTCTGCCACGTCGTCACGACCGCGGACATCCATGAGGCGGTCGCGAAAGGCCTCTATGCCGAAGGTGAGAATGGCCCGACTGGAGACGGCGTTACGTGTGATTCCTGCTGTAAAGAAATCTTCGATGGCGACAATTGGCAGTCTGTTGGTCCCATCTCGCTTGAAGACGTGATCCTGCTCATGCACGAGCCGGCGCAAGTTCGAGCGGTTTCTTTGGGCGTCCTCCGCTTTCTCCGGCATCTCCGCTCACCCGTAGCGGTGCAGCCCGGCACCATGCGACTTCAGCCAGGCCCGGGCTTCCTCGGTACGGGGACAGAGCTGGTGGCACAGGCGCCAGAAGCGGGGCGAGTGGTTCATTTCCTTCAGATGCGAAACCTCGTGCGCAGCGAGATAGTCGAGCACGAAGGGCGGCGCCAGGATCAGGCGCCAGGAGAAGGCCAGCGCCCCGGTCGAGGAGCAGGAGCCCCAGCGGCTGGTGGTGTCCTTGACGCTGATCGGGCCGTGCTTGACACCGAGCGCCGCGGTATGGCGCGCGACGGCCGCCTGCACCTCGCGCAGAGCCTGTTTCTTCAGCCAGTCGGTGAGGCGGCGCGGCAAATGCTTGATATCGCCATGCACGACGAGGAGGGGCGGCGTGCCTGCCTCGATCTTTGCGGTACCACGGCCCTCGCGATGCTCGATGCGGTGCGGCACGTCGCGGATGGGCACCATGGCGCCGTCGGCGAAGCTGACATCCTGGGCGAGCTTGGCCAGCTTCAGGGCGATCCAGCCGGCATGCTTGTCGGCGAAGGCCTTGGCGGTGATCAGGCTGCCACGCGCCGGCATGGAGAGCACGATGTCGCGCTGCGCCGTACGCACCCGGAGCGTGTAGCGGCGCGCCGAAACCAGCCGCCTGACGGCAACCGGATAGGTTGTCGCCCCGATCCTGACGGTGATCTGCTCGGGTTGGGGCGTCGGATTGCGTCGAAACAGCGATATCATGCTCGAATCAGGTTTGAGCCGCCATCATAACCCGGATTGCGGTTTTGCCGCGGCTGGCGTAGGGGCGAGGCAATTCATCTCAAAGGATCCGCCATGTATTCCGATCCTACCCCCTGGTGGCAGCCGTCGGCCCATCAGGATCGCCGGTCCTTCCTGATCGGGCGCAACCGGCTGATGACGGCGCTGCGCGGTTTCTTCACGGCGGAGGACTTCACCGAGGTCGACACTTCAATCCTGCAGGTCTCCCCCGGCAACGAGGCGCATCTGCATGCCTTCGCCACCGATCTGATCGATGCCGATCTTTCGGTACGCCGGCTTTATCTGCACACCTCGCCGGAATTCGCCTGCAAGAAGCTGCTGGCGGCGGGGGAGGAGCGCCTGTTCACCTTCGCCAAGGTCTTCCGCAACCGCGAGCGGACCGGCACCCATTCGCCCGAATTCACCATGCTGGAATGGTATCGCAGCGGCGAACCCTATCGGAAGCTGATGGACGATTGCGCCAGGCTGCTGGCCCTTGCCGCCGAAACGGGCGGCCTCAAGCGCTTCAGCTATCGCGGCGTGGAGACGGACCCCTTCGCCGAACCCGAGAAGCTCAGCGTCGCCGAGGCCTTCGAGCGCTTTGCCGGCATCGATCTCCTGGCGACGCTCGACAAGGACGGCAGCAGCGACCGTGACGCTTTGGCCGACGCCACTGTTCGGGCCGGCCTGCGGGTTGCCGCCGATGATACCTGGTCCGACATCTATTCCGGCGTGCTGGTGCAGAAGATCGAGCCCTATCTCGGCCTGGGACGCGCCACCATCCTCCACGAATATCCAAGCGTGGAGGCGGCGCTGGCCCGCCGCACCGCCGATGATCCGCGCGTGGCCGAGCGCTTCGAGCTCTATGCCTGCGGCGTCGAGCTCGCCAATGCCTTCGGCGAGCTGACCGATACCGAGGAGCAGCGCCGCCGCTTCCAGGCGGAGATGGACGAGAAAGAGCGTATCTATGGCGAGCGCTATCCGATCGACGAGGATTTCCTCGCTGCGCTTGCCATCATGCCTGAGGCCAGCGGCATTGCCCTTGGCTTCGACCGGCTTGCCATGCTGGCGACGGGCGCAAGCCGCATCGACCAGGTAATCTGGACCCCGGTGGCGTGAGGCTGTGAATAGCGGGGATATGTTGCGTGAGAGGCCACAATCTCGACAAAAGGACCTGTGAGCTTTCACCCCATGCCGTTGACGCGGCACGAACTTGATCCGCGAGAGTCCTCATTGCACCGCCGGCCCTAGGGTCGGCGGTTTTTTCTGCAGGAAGCGTCCGCGGTCCCAGCCGGCTGCCACGCCGCACCGTCTTCAAAAACAAGAGGGCCGGTGCTGAGACCGGCCCTCTTCAGAGATCGTTTGGCGGCTCTTACGCAGCCGCGTCGCGGGCGCGATCGGCTTTCTTGCGCTCGTTGGGATCGAGGATGGCCTTGCGCAGGCGGATCGACTTCGGCGTGACCTCCAGGAGTTCGTCGTCCTGGATCCAGGCGATCGACTTTTCCAGCGTCATCCGGATCGGTGGCGTCAGGCGCACGGCTTCGTCCTTGCCGGAGGCCCGGACGTTGGTGAGCTTCTTGCCCTTGAGCACGTTCACTTCCAGATCGTTCTCGCGATTATGCTCGCCCACGATCATGCCCTGATAGACCTTCCAGCCGGGCTCGATCATCATCGGGCCGCGGTCTTCCAGGTTCCACAGCGCATAGGCCACGGCCTCGCCGGCGTCGGTGGAGATCAGCACGCCGTTGCGGCGGCCGGCCACCTCGCCCTTGAAGGGGGCATAGGCATGGAACAGGCGGTTCAGCACGGCGGTGCCGCGGGTGTCGGTGAGCAACTCGTTCTGATAGCCGATCAGGCCCCGGGTCGGGGCGTGGAAGACCAAGCGCTGGCGGTTGCCGCCGGAGGGGCGCATTTCGATCATGTCGGCCTTGCGCTCCGACATCTTCTGCACCACGGCACCGGAGAATTCCTCGTCGACGTCGATCACCACTTCTTCGATCGGCTCCAGGACTTCGCCGGTGGTCTCGTCCTTCTGGAAGACCACGCGCGGGCGGGAGACGCCGAGTTCGAAGCCCTCGCGGCGCATCACCTCGATCAGGATGGCGAGCTGGAGTTCGCCGCGGCCGGAGACGATGAACGAGTCCTTGTCGACCGATTCCTCGATCTTCAGCGCGACATTGCCCTCAGCTTCCTTGAGCAGGCGGTCGCGGATGACGCGGCTGGTCACCTTGTCGCCCTCGGTGCCGGCGAGCGGGGAATCGTTGACGGTGAAGGTCATCGACACGGTCGGCGGGTCGATCGGCTGGGCGATGATCGGGTCGGTGACTTCGAGCGCGCAGAAGGTGTCGGCGACGGTGCCCTGGGTCAGGCCGGCGATGGCGACGATGTCGCCCGCCTCGGCTTCCTCGACCGGCTGGCGTTCGATGCCGCGGAAGGCAAGCACCTTGGAGACGCGGCCCTGCTCGATCACCTTGCCGTCATGCGAAAGCGCCTTGATCGCCATGTTCGGCTTCAGCGTGCCCGAGGAGATGCGGCCAGTGAGGACGCGGCCGAGATAGGGGTTGGCTTCCAGGATGGTGGCGAGCATGCGGAAGGGACCGGGCTCGACGGTGGGCTGCGCGACATGCTTGAGCACGAGGTCGAACAGCGGTGCCATGCCGTCGTCATGCGAAGCCTCGGGGGAGGTCCCCATCCAGCCCTGCTTGCCCGAACCGTAGAGGATCGGGAAGTCGAGCTGCTCATCGGTGGCGTCGAGGGCGGCGAAGAGGTCGAACACCTCGTTGATCACCTCGGTGGTGCGGGCGTCGGGCTTGTCGACCTTGTTGATGGCGACGATCGGCTTGAGGCCGATCTTGAGGGCCTTGGCCACCACGAACTTGGTCTGCGGCATCGGCCCTTCGGCGGCGTCCACCAGCACGATGGCGCCATCGACCATGTTGAGGATGCGCTCGACCTCGCCGCCGAAATCGGCGTGGCCGGGTGTGTCGACGATGTTGACGCGGGTATCCTTCCACACCACCGAGGTAGCCTTGGCCAGGATGGTGATGCCGCGCTCCTTCTCGAGATCGTTCGAGTCCATCACGCGCTCGGCCACGCGCTGATTGTCGCGGAAGGCGCCGGACTGCCGCAGCAGTTGGTCAACCAGCGTGGTCTTGCCATGGTCGACGTGGGCGATGATGGCGATATTGCGAAGTTGCATAGGTTAAACCGGGTTCCTGGCTAAGGCGAAGTGCGTTCAGACGGAAACGCTCTTCTGCCCCAACTCGTTGTTTCCAAGCCAATCCGATGGATTGGCGAGAGCGATTGTGCGATTCCCGACGTTCCACCAAATCGCAAAAATGCTTGAGCCGATGGCATCGGGCCGCGCCAAAAAGGGGATCGTCTGTCGGATTTTGCGCCGCAATATCACAGGAGAGGGGGGCGCGGCAATGGCGCAGCAGCCAACTAACGGCTCCTAGCCGTCCTTTTCCGGCTCATATTCCAAGAATGTCGGCAGGTCATCGGCCGTCGCGAACCAGGAAACCTGGCTGCGGGTCCAGATATGCTTGCGGGGCGGCACCAGCGAGGGGTCGTCGAGCGTGCCGATATTGATGCTGATCTCGGACGCAGACTCGCGCAGCCGGAATTCGATCGAGGCGCCGCAGTCGCCGCAGAAGCGGCGCTCCCCGAAACTGGAAGAGTGATAGACGCGCGGCTCGCCCTTCACATAGCCAAAGGTCTCGACGGCAAAGAGCGCCCAGGGCTGGGCGGGCGCTCCCGAAATGCGCTGGCAGATGCGGCAATGGCACCAGCCGGCATCGAAGGGCACTGCCTGCGCTTCGTAGCGGATCGCCCCGCATGCGCAGCCGCCGGTCAGCAGGGCCATGGCATCCCCTCCGTCAGGCCGCAGATGTGTTCGGCCTTCCAGCTTCCCAGCTTACAGATTCGCATGGGAAAGGGGGAGGTGGGTTTTGATATGACGGTGTTTCAATAAAGACCTGCGGTATCGGCGATGAGGCCGATACCGCAGGAACGGGCGAGCGCCGGCTGACAGGGCGGAAAACCTAGCGCTGCGCCACGAAGACCGCATTGTCGAGGACGAAGGACCCGTCGGCCTCGACTGCGAAGTGCTGGCGCACCTCCTCCGACATCGCAGCCTGCAGGGCACGGATGGCCTCGACGAAGACCGGCGGCGTACGCATGCGCGTGATCCAGGAGGTAAATTCGAGCGGCTGTCGCCCCGGCGTCGTCGTACCCAAGGTGAAGCCGGCGGCGGCGAGCATGGCCTGCCATTCGCGGATCGAATAATCGCGGACATGCGAGGGGTCGCGCAGCATCTCGAAGGCCTGCAGGAAGGTGTCACAGACGGCCCGCGCCGGGGCGATGGCATCGGCGATCACCAGCGTGCCGCCTGGGCGCAGGACACGGAAGGCTTCCTGCAAGGCTGCGGGCACGTCGCCCCAGTGATGGGCCGAATAACGGCTGAGCACCATGTCGAAGCTGGCGTTGGCAAAGGGCAACTGCTCGACCGAGCCCTGGCGGGTGGCGATATTGGCAAGGCCGCGCCTGGCGGCTTCCTCGGCGACGGCCGCCAGCATTTCCGACGAGAGATCGTAGGCGACCACCTGAGCCGCGACCGGCGCGGCCGCGAAGCTGACATGCCCGCCGCCGCAGCCCAGATCCAGCACGTGAGAGGGATGCCGGGCCGCGATCGCTTCGGCCACCAGAGCGAGATCCTCGCCCTTGGCATGGACGGAGCTGGCGACGTAGGCGGCTGCCTGGGAGCCGAATTGGCTGGTGACCAGGTTTTCCAGGGTGGCCGATCGGGCCATGGTTCTTACTCCATAAGGCTGAACACGCGGCTGAAGCGTTTGTGATTCGATCGCCTGATACAGGGCGGGCGGTGCCTGTAATGAGGCTCGCCCACTCCCCCGAGAGCAGACTGGAACGTCTCTAGGTTCTGATTTACACTGGTACCAGATCCTTTTTTATCCTGGTATGAAAGTTGCCATGACAGCGGAGTCGGATCAGGCGCGCCGCCAGCAGCTCGGCGAATTCCTGCGGTCTCAGCGGGCGCGGCTCACGCCCGATCTTTTCGGCCTGCAGGGCGGGGCGCGGCGGCGAACGCCGGGCCTGCGCCGCGAGGAAGTGGCCCAGCTCGCCGGCCTTTCGACCACCTGGTACACCTGGCTGGAGCAGGGGCGGGACATATCCCTGTCCGCCCATGCGCTGGGGCGGCTTGCCAATGTCCTGAACTTTTCGCAGGCCGAGCGCGCCTATCTGTTCGATCTCGCCGGCAAGCGCGATCCGCAGGCCAGCACCGAATCCGAGCCGGCAGCACCGCCGGCCCTGCTCACCGCCCTCGATACCATCGCCGGCCCGGCCTATCTGCTCGACCACCTCTGGAACGCACTGGGCTGGAATGCCCAGGCGGCGGAACTCTTCAGCGGCTGGCTCGACGGCGACAATGACCGCAACCTCCTCGCCTATATTTTCCTCAGCCCGGCCGCGCGGGAGCTGATCGAGGACTGGGAGGGACGGGCTCGTCGGGTGATCGCCGAGTTCCGCATCGATTACGGCCATCACATCGAGGAGGAGGCGATGCAGGCACTCGTCGGCGGGCTTGTGACGCGGAGCCCCTTCTTCGCGCAGGCCTGGCCGATCCATAGCGTGATCGGCCGCGAAGGCGGGCTGCGGCGTTTCAATCATCCCGCGCGCGGCGCGCTCGAATTCCAGCAGATCACCCTCAATCCGACGACGCGGCCGGATCTCAAATTCGTCATGCTGGTGTGACTGGTTTTGGGGGCGGGTCTTCGGACACCCCTGCCTCTCCAACGAGCGCTGCGATTCCAGGCGGGTCCGAAGACCGCCCCCATATCGCCCGCCTTGCCGCGGCCTCGTCGCTCGGCTAGGTTTCGCGCCAATTTCCCCAAGGGTATTCCCCCATGTCCCTAGAGACCGATCTCCTGGTCGACAGGCGCGTTCTGCGCCGCAAGCTTTCCGTCTGGCGCGTGCTGGCCTTCCTATTTCTGGCTGTCGCCTTGGTGGTGGCCTATCTCGCCATTGTCGGCACCGGCGCCCTGCAGCATCGCAGCCCGCATATCGCCCGCATCAAGCTCGACGGCTTCGTGGGGGACCAGACCGCCAATCTGAAGCTGTTCGATCAGATTGCGGCGTCCCAGGCCGAGGCGGTGATCGTGCGGATCAACTCCCCCGGCGGTACGACCTCCGGCGGCGAGGCGCTCTATGACGGCCTGCGCAAGCTCTCGGCCAGCAAGCCGACGGTCGCCTTCATCGACGGGCTCGGGGCGTCCGCCGCCTATATGGCCGCCGTCGGCACAGATCACATCGTGGCCCGGCGGTCCTCTCTGGTCGGTTCGATCGGCGTACTGGTGCAATATCCCAATGTCTCCAAGCTGCTCGATACCCTCGGTGTCAGCGTCGAAGCGGTGAAATCCTCCCCGTTGAAGGCGTCGCCGGACGGGTTCACGCCGACCAGCCCGGAGGCGCGGGCAGCACTCGCCTCCATCGTCAACGACACCTATGGCTGGTTCAAGGACCTGGTGAAGGATCGGCGCAAATTTGATGATGCCGGCCTTGCCGCCGTCGCCGACGGGCGCGTCTTCACCGGCAAGCAGGCACTCGATCTCAAGCTCATCGACGAGATGGGCGACGAGACCACCGCGATCGCCTGGCTGAGCAAGGACAAGCCGCGCATGAAGGCGCTGCCGGTCGAAGACTGGGACAAGCCTTCCACCACCTCCTCCTTCCCCTTTGCGCGCACGGGACTGGCCTGGCTTGCCGACAGCCTCGGCATCACCAGCCTGGGCGATGCCATCCGGACGGCACCAGATACGCCGCCGGCTGCGCTTGACGGGCTTGTTTCGGTTTGGCACCCTTGAGGCATTCGTGTCTCACGGTCTGTCGGGACCATAGTAACGTGTCAAACAAGGCATTGTAGAGCATCAACAAGACCTGGAGCGGGCGTACGCTTGGGCTCGATCCGTATCATGCTGTAAGGGAGCTTGGACGCGATTCGCGTCGAGCGAACGAAATTTCACAAGACCGGCGACTCACGGGAACGAAAATGATCAAATCCGAATTGGTTCTGAAGATTGCGGAAGCCAATCCGCACCTCTATCAGCGCGACATCGAAAACATCGTCAATGCCATCCTCGACGAGATCGTCAATGCGATGGCCAAGGGCGACCGGGTCGAGCTGCGCGGCTTCGGGGCTTTTTCGGTGAAGGCCCGTCCCGCTCGCATCGGCCGCAATCCGCGTACCGGCGCGCATGTGCCCGTGGACGAGAAATTCGTGCCTTTCTTCAAGACCGGCAAGGACATGCGGCTGCGACTGAACAAGTCGACGGCCTGACACAGTTATCGTGCCGGAGCGGGGCAGGTCATGAAGCGCATATTCTATTATTTCATCCTGATTCTGGCCCTGATCGTGATGGCGGCCTTTGCCATCGC
This sequence comes from Labrys sp. F242, assembly GCF_057813875.1. Taxonomy (NCBI): domain Bacteria; kingdom Pseudomonadati; phylum Pseudomonadota; class Alphaproteobacteria; order Hyphomicrobiales; family Xanthobacteraceae; genus Labrys; species Labrys sp. F242. The sequence goes on from NZ_JBVASG010000003.1 coordinate 101,003, forward strand.
GAACAAGCAATGGATCGCCGAAGGCGTAGCTTTGTCCTACGATCCCACAGCGCCGGGCGCCGAAGCGACCACATTGCATCTGCCGATGTTCCTGATCCTGTTCGGGGTCCTGCTTGTCGGCATGTTGATCGGCGGGATCACCGTCTGGCTGAAGCAGAGCCGTTTCCGCCGCGCCGCGCGGGCCGCCCAGGTCGAGGTGGAGCGCAATCGCAATGAGCTCGACCGCCTGCGTAGCCAGGCTGGCCCCGTACCCGAAGCACGCGACAGCCATGCCGTCCTGCCTTCGAGCGTGCCGTTCTGACGCTCCCGGTGTGATCGTTTCGCCCTGATCGGAACATCGTGCCGAAAAGTGGGCACCGGTTTTCGGCAAAAACGATGCTGTAGGCCGATCTGTTTCCTGCAACCGGATCGGTTATACTTCCCGCTCCGGGCCATACGGCCAAAACCTTCTTGTTGCCTCGGACGAAACAGCCATGCGCGTCATCACCGCCGATGAGATCGATGGCCTTCTGACCTTTCCCGATCTGATCGAGGCATTGCGCTCGGCCTTTGCGGCCGATTTCGTCACGCCGCCACGACAGCATCTTGAAATCGGCCACGGCGCCGCTGCGGCCACTGCCCTGATCATGCCGTCCTGGACCGGCGATGCACCGGGGCCGGGCGCCTTCCTCGGTACCAAACTGGTGAATGTGTTCCCGGCCAATGGCGCCCGCGGCCTGCCGGCCGTGCTCGGCACCTATGTCTTGATGTCGGGCGAAACTGGGGCGCCCCTGGCGGCGATCGATGGCACCCGGCTGACCCATTGGCGCACGGCCGCCGCTTCGGGGCTCGCCGCCTCCTATCTGGCCCGGCCTGATGCGAACCGCCTTGCCATGGTGGGCGCTGGCGCGCTGGCACCCTTCCTCATCCGCGCCCATGCCAGCCAGCGACCGATCAGCGATGTGGCGATCTGGAACCATCGGGCGGAACGCGCCGAAAAGCTGGTGGAGGAACTGGGCCAGCAGGGGATTACGGCTCGATACGAGCCGGATCTCGAGCGCGCGGTGCGCACAGCCGATGTGATTTCCTGCGCCACGCTGTCCAACCTGCCCTTGGTCAAGGGAGCCTGGCTGCGGCCGGGCATGCATCTGGACTTGGTCGGCGCTTTCAATCTGCAGATGCGCGAGGCCGATGACGAGGCCGTACGTGCCAGCGATCTGTTCATCGACACGCCGGGTGCCCTGATCGAGGGCGGCGACATCGCTCTGGCCCTCAAGGCCGGCACGATCAGTCAGGATGATATCCGGGCCGATCTGGCCGACCTCACCCGGGGGAGGCATCCCGGCCGTGATTCGAGCGAGGCGGTGACGCTGTTCAAGTCGATCGGCAGTGCGTTGGAGGACCTCGCCGCGGCGATCCTGGTGTGGAAGAAGGCCGAGCGCTGACGGCGAGAGACCGCCGGCCTCGAACGAGCTTCCGCCGCAAGCTCCCTTATCGTGCCAAACGCTTCAACTCGGCTTGCGCGAGCCTGTATTCGACGAACGTCTTAGGGCAGGTGTCTATGGTCTTCTTCAGGAGGGCGGTTGCATCACCCACATTGTGTTGAAGCACCAGCCATTCACCCTGATAGAATGTTGCTTCGCAACGTTGGTTATCGTTCTCAGCCGCCGCCATCATGGCGTTCGAATCGCGTCGGCCGAGATAGAACTCGAGAACAGGATAAGGCCAGCTCTTGTCCTTCACGCTATCGGCATCTTGCGTGAGCTTGCTCATTCCGTCCTCTCCTGCCCTCGCCAGGGATAGATAACGCCAAAGCTTACTGTAAACGAAGTCGTTACGGTTCAAGGCTGTTGAGAAATCCTCGGCCGCAGCATGAAAATTGCCAATCGTAAAGTTGATGATCGCTCTATCCGAGAACGCAGATGCCTCATCGGGGAATTGTGCGATCGTGTCTTGTGACGCTTTCAGGGCTTTGTCGACGTCACCGGCCATTTCAAAAGCCTCCGCGCGCAAACCGTAGACCTGCAGCAGTTTCGGATCGAGCTGGATGGCCTTGTCGAAATCCGCCAGCGCGAGCGAGGCATCGCCTTGGCGCAGGCTTGCCAAACCGCGATTGGCATAAGGAGCAGCAAAGTCTGGCTTGAGTTTTATGGCCGTTTCACAGCTGGCAATGGCTCCGGCATAGTCCAGCTTCGCGATGAGGACGCGGCACCGTTCATTATGCCCATGAGCCTCCGCCGGAGAAAGGCTTATGGCAACGTCGATATCGGATAGAGCGTTCTTGTAATTCTGTCGCTGCGCAGAGTCGTTCTGTGTCGTCTGGGTGCTTTCAGCGAGAGAAAGATAGGCATCGCTGCGGTAGATGAAATTGTCCGTGTGCTTAGGACTCAATTCGATTGCATGAGAACAAATCCTCACTGCTTCAGTGTGATTCCCGATTGATTCCTGCAAGTCGCAGAGGTTGTTCCATGCAAAACCCAATGTTTTATCTATATTTATTGCCTGTTTTAGATTTTTGTTCGCACTTTCCAGATTTCCTGCGACCATGTCGAGCCAGCCGAGATTGTTGTAGGCCATTGCAAGTGTCGGTTGCAGCTCGATTGCTTTATTGAGATCTTTTCGAGCCTCATCATGTTTTGAAATTTTTATATAAGCATAGCCACGATTGAGATAAGCGGCAGGCAAGCTGAGGCTTTGTATTGTAATGAAGCTTCGTTTAGAGCTTTCTGCGGCATCTATGATTTGAGTGCAGCCATCGATTTTCCTCATGATGTCTTTGTCTTGCAGGCAACTCACGGTGACGGAAAAGGTATGTCTGTAAGTTTGGAAAGCAAAATAGCCTCCCACCGCAACCACCAGGACGCCTGCCACGCAGGCCAGAATTAATTTCTGCACCTGTCCCTCATTCCGCAAGAGGAAGATCTTTCCACTTGAAGGAAGCTAGCGAATATTTCTTTAGACTTCCAGTGTCGTGCTTCGTGGTTCTAACTTTTACCCTACAACTCGCGGTCTTTCTGCAGATCCGGCTTCAGTACCTTGCGTAGTTACGGTAACCTAGGGAGGCCGCCAGGGAGTGGGGTCTGTGGCCGTGCGTCGAGCGACGCTGTTCAAGTCGATCGGCAGTGCGTTGAAGGACCTCGCCGCGGCGATCCTGGTGTGGCGCAAGGCCGGCGGCGAAGGCTGACGACCTGTCCCGAAGAGATCGGTTCATGTCACGTCATTGCGAGCGCAGCGAAGCAATCCATACTCTCGCATGCCGGTCGGACTGGATTGCTTCGCTACGGTCACAATGACGAATTTAGTATCGCTTGCGTATAAGGGCCAAGCTGCCGCTATGCCGCATCGCTTGCCTGTTTCTGATGCAAGTCCAGGGCTTCCCGCAGCCATTCCAGCCAGTCCTTGAGGGCGCCCGCCTGGCCGGCTTCGAGACCGGTGTTCGTGGTGATCTGGGACGGCACGACGCGGGCCTTCTCGCGCAGGGCCTTGCCTTCGGCGGTGAGGGAGATGCGGACCTGGCGCTCGTCATGGCTGTCGCGCCGGCGTTTCAGCAGCCCCGCTGCCTCCAGGCGCTTGAGCAAGGGGGTCAACGTATTGGTTTCCAGGAAGAGCCGGGCGCCGATCTCGCCGACCTTGAGTCCGTCCCGCTCCCACAGGCAGAGCATGACCAGATATTGCGGATAGGTCAGGCCGAGCGGATCAAGCAGAGGCTTGTAGGAACGGCCAAAGGCATTGTTGGCGGCGTAGAGCGCGAAGCAGAGCTGGTTCTGCAAGAGCAGCGGCGTGAACTCGTTGGAAGACAATTCCATCGGTGCCTCCTTTGACGCAACGTTCGGTGCCGGCTGCACAAGCCTGGCCGGCGAGCTTCAGCCGCGAATCATATCGCACACGACAGGGATGCAGAATCATTTTCGCAGACTTTCCCGCCAAAAATCGCCTTTCCGAAAAAATGCTCCTCCTGTCAAAATAAATATCGCGCACGATATAAATGTGTGCGATATAGAGCGTGTATTCAACCCGAAGGGAGTTCGTCATGAAGGTTCTCTACACCACCGCAGCCCGTTCCGATCACAATGGCCGCGACGGCGGTCGCTCCGGTACCGTGGATGGCCATTTTTCGGTCAAGCTGGATCTGCCCAAGGAACTCGGCGGCGCCGGCGGCCCCGGCACCAATCCGGAACAGTTGTTCGCCACCGGCTACGCCGCCTGCTTCATGGGCGCGCTGCGTTTCGTGGCCGGCAAGGAAAAGGTTACCCTTCCCGAGGATGCCAGCGTCACCGCCACGGTCGGTATCGGACCGCGTGACGATGGTGCCGGCTTCGGCCTCGATGTCGCTCTTGCCGTCGCGCTGCCGGGTATCGACCATGCCCGTGCCGAGGATCTCGTCGCCAAGGCCCACATCGTTTGCCCCTATTCTGAGGCGACCCGCAAGAATCTCGACGTCCGCCTCAGCGTGGTCTGAGGCCGTTCGCGACCGGCATTCGGTACCGGGCGTGCGGATCCTGTGGGGAGACGTGCGCCTGGCCGTGCCGGGCATGGCTGGCATGGTGATTCGGCGCTAAGCAGGGAGCTCTGCCCGGAGTTCCCCCATGTCACTGCCTCGCCCCTGGCGTGAAGTCCTGCCGCAGCTTTTGTCGACGGCGCTGATCCCGCTCACCGTGGCCGGGATCGGCTGGTACTACACGCGGTGGCAGCAGAATCTCGCCGATCTGCGCACCATGATCGACCTGATGACCGATGCCGCGCCGGAGAAGCGCAAATATGGCGTCGCCATGTTCGAATATCTCCTCAAGAACGACAAGGTGCCGGTGGAGTTCATCACCGCGCAGCTCGATTATGCCAATTCGTCTTCGGACCGCGATTTGCTGCCCCTGCTGGAGAACGCGGTGCAGAAGGCCTCGCTCGTCAACACTTCGGTGAAGTCGGCCTATGAGGAGGCGACGGCAAGGTTGCCGAGCCGCATCTTCGTTCACGCGCTCAACGACACGCAGCGCCCCTGCGCCAATATCCTGCTCGACGAGATGAAGGACGGCGACAAGGCGGCCATCACATTCCCGTCGGTGCTATCAGCCAAATGGTCGGGCGAAGCGCATGAACTGCGCTACTTCAAGGCATCCGACCGCAAGCGCGCCGAAAGCCTCGCCGAACTCTTCGCTTCCGTCGGCCTGCAGCTCACCACCAAGGATCTGTCGACGAGCTGGAGTGGGGCGCGGGATTCGCGCCCCAACACCTTCGAGATCTGGTTCGGTAATCCGGCCCTGCCAGTGAATTGCCTGCAGCCCAGGAAATAGGCCTGGAAACAAACCCGACCGAGGTCAGGCTGCCGCGGCCGCCTGCCGGATGGCTATCCGGGTAATGTCCCTCGCCAGCTTGGCGGCATGGGTCACCATCACGCCGTGGGCTATGCCTTCATAGACCAGCAGCTCGGCTTCCGGGATCAGGGCGGCGAAGCGCTTGCCGGTGCTTTCCAGCGGTGCCGAGACGTCGCGGTCGCCATGGATCAGCGTGACAGGCACCCTGAGGGCGGTGGCTTCGGGGCGCAAATCGGTCTCCACGATCGCGCGCTGCAGATCGATCAGGATGCGCCGCGAACCGCCCAGCACCATGTCTACAAGCCCGTCCAGGGTGTGCTTGCTGGCCCCGGGTGCGAAAGGTTCGATATTGGCCTCGAGCCAGGCCGGCAGGTTGTCGGCAAGCTGTTCCATCAGGGCCTCGATGGCTTCCCTCGGCCGCCCCTGATCGTTGCCCGGTCCGGCGACGAGGCAGGGGCCCTGGGCCCCGACCAGGACGATGCGCCCGATCCGCCCTGCCCCGTGGCGGCTGATATAGCGCAGCACTTCGCCGACGGCGCAGGAATGGGCGACCACGGTGAGGTCGCTGAGGCCGAGCTGAGTGATCACGGCGTCGAGGTCGTCCGCTAGCGCGTCGAAATCGACGGTGCCCGGATCGCTCGAGTGACCATGGCCGCGCCGATCATAGGCGATGGTGCGCAGTCCCTGGGCGTTGAGCCCGATCATGGTTTGCGCCCAGATGCCGGAATCCATTGCCCAGCCGGCAAGCAGTAGCACGGGAGCGCCCTGGCCCCAGTCGCGAACGAAAAGACGGTGGCCATCGGCGATCTCGACGAAAGGTGCGGTCATGGCGGTTCCTCCGGGTTGAGAGGCCGCCATTGTGCCGGGAGCGGAGGTGGCACGCGATTACGCCCAAGGTAATCGCCTTCCTCGACCCGCTCACTATCCTCGGTGGCGTTGGCGGCGGGAATGCCGCAGGAGGACAGTCAAATGAGCGTGACCTATCTGATCGGCTTTGTCGTCAACCCCGGGCAGCGCGAGCGCTTCCTCGGCATGCTGAACACATTGTTGGACACGATGCGTCATGAAGCGACCTTCGTGAACGCCACGCTCCATGGCGATCCCGCCGATCCCTGCCGTTTCCTGCTTCACGAAACCTGGGTCGATCATCAGGAGGTGCTCGACGTGCAGCTCAACCGGCCCTATCGGCAGGCCTGGCACAAGGCTCTGCCCGAATTGCTGGCGGAACCTCGCTCCGTATCGATGTGGCAGCCGCTTCGTGCCGACCGGAAGGATTGACCGCCGGCGTGGCTACCACAGGTTCCGGCCGTCGATGACGGTGACGGGCACGGCCTCCAGGTCGAAATCGTCGAAGAGCCTGGCGTTGATGCTGATCTTGGGATTGTCGAAATCGGGCTCGCCGGTCGACCAGTCCGGCGTCTGCGTATAGGTGCCGCAGCCGCAGGTTGCGCAAAAGTGATGCTGGATGGTCTTCGACCCCCAACGATAGGTCGCGACCTGTTCGGGCGGCGAGGTCAGCCGGAACTGCTCGGGCTTGTAATAGGCCCAGAGCGAGCCGCGCTTGGAACAGAAGCTGCAGGTGCAGCGTGTCACCTCCTGCGGCGCCTCGCTCAACTCGAATGTCGTGCCGCCGCAATGGCAGCTGCCTTTGAGAGCCATGGCTTGTTCCTTTCCAATCTTCGCTGTAGCTCTTGATAAAGCCTGTCTGCTGACATCTTCCTGTCAGCAGTGATCCGCTAAAACGAGAGCCTGATGAGCGCTGCCCGCAAGATCCACACCTTGACCTTCCATCTCCTCGGCATCAGCGGCGAGGATGCCATGGATGATATCATCGATGAGATCGAGGAGTTCGCCGATGGCGTGGAGTGGCCGATCGAGGCGCCTGATGCCTTCAAGCACAAGGTCAGCGAGACCGATCCGGACACGGGCTGCGCGGTGGAGCTGCCGGTGCGCGCCAGCCTTGCCGGAGAGACCATCGCCGGCGAAAAAGCCGATTTTGCCGGCGCCATCGCGCTGATCGAGCATTTGCGCCAGCTCTCGGCCCGCCATCGCTTCGATGTCGAAATCACCTTCGACAAGGAGATTGTCGGCACCATCGACAAGGGGGCCTATAGCGAGACCCTGCGCCAGGGATTGGTCGAACCCTGGCAGGTTGGGTAGCCATTTGCGCGGGCGATCGGGCTGGCGTGCCGTTGCCGCGGGGCTGGCAACCGCCATGATGCTGTTCGGCTCAGCACAAATCGCTGCCGCCCAAGCCTCCGCAACCGATAGCCGACTCGTGGACCTGCCGCTCGAGATCTCGGCGCCGCCGGCCGGACACGGCGCGGTCGTACTCTTCCTGTCGGGTGATACCGGTTGGGGAAGGCTGGAACGAAGCCTGACTCGCCGCCTCGCCCGGGCCGGCGTTGGTGTCGTCGGGCTCGATGCGCGCCGTTATTTCTTCACCAAACGCTCGCCTGTCGAGCTGGCACGGGATATCGAGCGTGTCCTCACCGTCTATCGCCGGCGTTGGCATGCCGGCCGCATCGTCCTAGCTGGCTATTCCTTCGGTGCCGACGCGCTGCCTTTCGCCTGGCCGTTGCTTTCGGCGAAAACGCAACGGGAAACCAGGCTGATTGCCTTGATAAGCCTTTTGGCCGAGGCCAATTTCCGCATCTCGCTCCTGGAAATGCTGAACTTGCCGGCGGCGGACGATACGCCGGTCGCGCCAATGCTGCGCGGCCTTCCCGTTCGCAAGGTGGTCTGTCTCTATGGCCGGGAAGAACGCAGCGCCTGCACCTTGCCCCAACTTGCGGGAGCCGAGCGCATCGCGCGGCCCGGCGGGCACGACCGCGACGGCGATGCCGGCGCCGCGGTGCAGGCGATCCTGCGACATCTGGCGCTCAGGCTGCCAACTCCGCCACCACCGCATCGAGCAGCGGAAAGCCCGCGCGGGTAACGCGAACCCGGTCTTCCCGGCGCTCGATCATGCCGTTTTGCTGCAGGCCGGCCAACGTAGCGTCCGCCATGGGCCGGCCGCGCAACCGGGCGAGGCGGGCAAGATCGATGCCCTCGGCGAGGCGCAGGCCCATCAGCAGCATTTCGTCGCCCTGCTGGTCCGCCGTCAGGGCCTGATCGTCGACGAGGCCATGGCCGTTCGTGCGGACCGCCGCGAGCCATTTCTCGGGGCTGCGTTCGGTCGAAAGGGCGCGGCGCATGCCATTGGCATCGATGAGGCGTCCATGGGCACCCGGGCCGATGCCGGCATATTCGCCATAGCGCCAATAGACCAGATTATGCCGGCATTCGGCGCCGGGGCGGGCATGGTTGGAGATTTCGTAGGCCGGAAGGCCGCGTCGCTCGCAGGTTTCGCGGGTGATGTCGAACAGCACGCGCGCATCCTCGTCCGGCATCGGAATGAGCTTGCCGGCGGCGACCAGGCGTTCATACATGGTGTCCGGCTCGATGGTGAGCTGGTAGAGCGAGAGGTGCTCGGCGGCCCGGTCGATGGCCTCGTCGAGCTCGGCCTGCCAATCCCCAGGCCGCTGGTCCGGGCGGGCATAGATCAGATCGAAGGAATAGCGCTCGAAGGATTTGGCGGCGATCTCGACGGCAGCCATGGCTTCGGCCACCGAATGCATGCGGCCCAGGCGCTTGAGATCGGCATCGTTCATGGCCTGCACGCCGAGCGAGACGCGGTTGACCCCGGCGGCGCGGTAGCCGGCGAAGCGCGTGGCGTCGACGCTGGTCGGATTGGCTTCCAGCGAGATCTCGGCATCGGGCGCGATGGTCCAGGCGCCGCCGATGGCATCGAGAATGGCCCCGACCGTCTTCGGCTCCATCAGCGAGGGCGTGCCGCCGCCGAAGAAGATCGATTGGACCTGTCGCCCCGGCGCGATGTCGGCCATATGGGCGATCTCGCGGAGATAGGCCCCGACATAACCGGTCTGGTCGACGCCGCCCTGGCGGACATGGCTGTTGAAGTCGCAATACGGGCATTTGGCCAGGCAGAACGGCCAATGCACGTAAACGCCGAAGCCGGGTTCAGGGGATTTGGGGATCATGCCAGCTCAAGTGGCAGTTGCTCGGGGCTACGTCAATCCCTGGGGGCACGACTTGGAGCGCGGACTTCCAGTCCGCTCTTGGAACCACTACGCTTCAAGAAAGAGGCGGACAAGATGTCAGCGCTCCAGGCGCGCCCTATCCTGCAAGCTCCCTGAACAGCGTCTTCAGCGCCGTATTCGTCTCGAAACCGATGCCCTCGGCCTGTGGCAGTGTTACATAGCCATCGGCAATCACACTGTCGTCGGCAAGGCCGCAGAAGGGCTGGAAGGCGAAGGGGGTGACCTCGGCGCCGCCGAGGCCCAGGGCCGCAGCGAGATGAAGGCCGAACAGGTGCCCACCATGCGGCCAGAAGGCCTGTCTCGCCCAGCCTTCCAAGGTCACGGCCTCGACGATCTGGAGATAGCCGGGCAGGCCGTAGCAATGCACGGGGTCGAACAGCAGCACGTCCCGATCCGGCCGCAGGCCGCCATGGCGGGCGAGGAGCCCGGCCTCCGCCGCCGAAAACAGGGCCTCGCCCGCGCCGATCGGCGGCGTATAGGCCGATGCCAAAGCGGATTGGGTTTCGAAGTCGAGCGGGTCGCAGATGTCCTCGAACCACCACAGGCCAAGGGGCGAAAGCTTCGTGGCTGCCTCCAGGCCGGCCGAACGGTCATAGGCGTTCATGGCATCGACGGCGAGGCGGCCGGGTGCTCCCAGCGCGGCGACGGCCACCTCGATGCGGCGGAGATCCTGGTCGAGGCCGGCGCTGCCGATCTTCATCTTGGCATTGAAAAAGCCGAGATCGGCGAAGCGGCGCATCTCGTCGGCCAGCAAAGAGAGGTCGTCCCGGAGATGGCGATAGCCACCGCTCGCATAGACGCGGACTTTGTTCGTTTCGGTGGAAACGGCGCCGAAACGGCCGGTGAGATGGGCATGAAGCGGTAGTTCAGCCGCCTTGGCGGCGATGTCCCACAGCGCCATGTCGAGGGCACCGATCGCGACGCAGCGCTCGCCATGCCCGCCGGGTTTCTCGCCCGTCATCATCGCCTGCCAGGCCTTGAAAGGATCGAGATTGCCGTCATCGCCGATCAGGGTTTCCGCCGGAGCCTGCAGTAGCCGCGGGGCGAAGCGTTCGCGGATCAACCCGCTCTGGGCATAGCGGCCGACCGAGGCATAGCCATAGCCGACGATCGGCCGGCCGGCTTTCACCACATCCGTGATGATGGCGACAACGCTGGTCGTCAGCGCGCCCTGCCGGGCCGGGCCGGCGTAGCGGGAGATCGGAAGGCTGCGTTCGCGGATATCGAGAATGCGCATGGCGGACAGAGCTGCGGTGTGAGGTGGTCGGCTGGCGCTTCCCTCTTACCTCAATCCCGCCTCACGCGGGACTCCTGGTAGCGGTCGCGAGCCACGGCGCTGCACAGGCCCGACCATTCGCAGCCCACACAGGCTGAACGCGTCAGATTGGCGGCGAAGGCACCACGGAAGCGTGCCAGCAAGGTCGGAGTCAGGGCGATGCGGGTGCCGGTGCGGATAGGCAGGCGCATCAGGGCGCCGACGTCGCGGATGGCGAGTTCGTCGCGCTGGTCGATCCGCGGCTCGTGGCAATGCGAATCGGCCTGTTGCAGCAGCGGGGCGCAGATATCATCAGGCCCCGCCACGATCACGATGTCTTCACCCTGGCTCAATCGCACTGCGATGGCGTCGTAATTGGCGACGAAGCCGGGGCTATAGCCTTTGCCGACATAGGTCAGCATGCAGAGGAGATGGTGGGCACGAAGCCGCACCGTCACCGGGCAGCGCCGGCCTTGCCGCGAACCAGGGCCATCAGGGTGACGGCGCCGATGACCGACTTCAGGAGGCCGCCGAGCAGGAAGGGCACCACGCCGAGCAGGAGGGCCTTTTCCACGCCGATCTGGGCGCCAAGCCAGGCACCGCCGATCGCCAGGCAGAGGGCATTGCCCAAGGTCATGTTGACGAAGGCGAGAACCGGGCGGTTGCCATTCCAGCCGCGCTCGGCCAGCAAGCCACAGAGAGCAGCGACGAGCGGGAAGGAGATCAGATAGCCAGCCGTCGGACCGACGAACAGCAAGGCGCCGATGCTTCCCGTCGCGGTGACCGGCATGCCCATCCAGGCCTCAGCCAGCCAGGCCAGAACCGTGATGGCGCCGAGCCGCCAGCCATAGAGCGCACCGATCAGGGTGACGGCCAGCGTCTGCATGGTCATCGGCACTGGGAACATGGGCACCTGGATATGGGATGCCAGGGCCAGTACGGCCGTGCCTGCGACCACGGCTGCCGCCTGCCAACCGAGGGAGCGCCTGGAGATGTCGAGAGGGCTGAAAGCCGGGATAAGGGAGGGTGTGGCGCTGTGCGACATGGGGGCTCCGCTAGAAATTATAGATAATCTTGAATTCGATGATCTATAGAGGTCACAAAATGGGACGATTGGCAATATCCGGGTGCGCGGGCATCTTGCCCGCCCTTGGAACCGCTGTACCTGCCGGATGAGAAGAGCGGGCGAGATACCCGCGCACCCGGGGGGCTCAGCCGATGATGGCGAAGGCTTCCCGCGTGGCACCGGAGGCCGACCGGACCGGCTTCAGGCCGACCCGCTGCACATGCCGGGTCAGGGTGCCGGCGGCATCGTCGACCTTGCCCGCCCGCAGCGCCGAGAGGATGGCGCGGTGATCCTGGTCGGTCGGGGTTTCCCACTCCGAGCGCCAGGCCGCGAACAGGAAACGGGCGCTGGCGGCATGGAGGTCGTCGATCGCCGCCAGCAGGCGCGGCATGCGGCAGGGCGCGAGGATCAGCCGGTGGAAGCGGCGATTGGCCTCCTCCCAGGACCGCACGTCGGGCGACCGGTCGCCAGCCTTGGTTGCTTCCTCGGCCTCGTCTAGGATGGTGGCGGTGAGGTGCGGTGCGGCCTGGCGCAGGGCCAGCACTTCCAGAGCCGCACGCATTTGCGCGACCTCCTTCACCTCTTCCAGGTTGAAGGCGGCGACACGCACGCCGCGCCGTGGCTCGCTCACCGCCAGGCCCTGTGCCTCCAGGCGCCTGAAAGCCTCGCGCACCGGCACGTGGCTGGTGGCGAACTCTTCGGCGACATGGTCCTGGCGCAGCCGGGCGTCCGGCTCGATCACCCCGGAGATGATGCGATCCGCCAGCACCTTGGCGATGCGGATGGCAATGGTGTCGTCCTTGGGGGTGCTCATGATTTATAGATAATTTTTCTGATCGGTATTGTCGACATCAATCCCGGCCCAGTGCCGGGAGGTTAGCCGGCTGCCACCGGCAAAGCGCGCTTATGGGCGCTGGTGCGATAGGTCGACAGGATGCGCTGATGCGAGGCTTCGCTGATCGCCTTGCCCTCCAGGAAGTCGTCGATCTCGTCATAGGTCACGCCATAGGCGTCCTCGTCTGGCTTCAGCGGCACATTGGTCTCCAGATCGGCGGTGGGCACCTTGAACACCAGCTCGCGCGGTGCACCCAGATGGGCGGCGAGGGCCCGCACCCGTCTCTTGTTCAGGCCGGCGAGCGGCAGGATGTCGGCGGCGCCGTCGCCGAATTTGGTGTAGAAACCCATCACCGCCTCGGCCGCATGGTCCGTGCCGATGACGAGGCCGCGCACGGCCCCGGCGAGGCCGAACTGGGCGATCATGCGCTGGCGTGCCTTGATGTTGCCGTGGTGGAAATCGGCGCGCGCGCCCTCGATCAGGTCGCCGGCTTCGCGTGTAAGCTCGGCCATCATCGCGTCGGCCGCCGGCTTGATGTTCACGGTGACGACGCGATCGGCCTTGATGGTCGCCAGGGAGTGCTGCGCATCCTTCTCGTCTGCCTGCACGCCATAGGGCAGGCGCATGGCCAGGAACCGGGCGTCATACCCCTTGGCTCGCAACCGTTCGACGGCGGCCTGGGCCAGCAGGCCCGCAGTGAGCGAATCGACGCCGCCCGAAATGCCGAGTACATAAGCGCGCCCTCCCGAAGCCTTCAGATAATCGGCCAGGAAGGCGACGCGCCGTTCGGCCTCGGCCGCGGGATCGAAGGCTTCGGGCACGATGATGTCGGGCGTGAGCGGTTGCGGCATGGTCGGGCTTTCACGAGGTTGAATCGGGCGACAACAGGCCATGTTCGTTCCGGAGCGTCAATGACATTGGGGGACCGGGCATCTTCCTACCGGAGAGCGCGCCGGTTACAGGCTGGTCTGAGGACCGGCCCCCCAACCTATCCACAACGTGCCGGCCCCCAGCTCGTGCTCCCTCCGCCCGCATCTGCTAGCGTGCCGCCATGACCTCCACGCCCCGCAAACTCGACACCGCCGACGCGTCTGCTCCCGTCACGCCGATGATGGCGCAATATCTCGAGATCAAGGCCGGCCATCCCGGCGCCCTGCTGTTCTATCGCATGGGCGATTTCTACGAGCTGTTCTTCGAGGATGCCGAGATCGCTTCCAAGACGCTCGGTATCGTTCTGACCAAGCGCGGCAAGCACCAGGGCGAGGACATCGCCATGTGCGGCGTGCCGGTGGTCAGGGCGGACGAATATTTGCAGCGCCTGATCGCCCATGGCCACCGTGTCGCGGTCTGCGAGCAGATGGAGGATCCGGCCGAGGCCAAGAAGCGCGGCTCCAAATCGGTGGTCAAGCGCGGCGTGGTCCGTCTGGTCACGCCCGGTACCATCACCGAAGAGACGCTGCTGGAGCCGACGCGCGCCAATCTGCTGCTGGCTTTGGCGCGACTGCGCATTTCCGACGACGAGGCCCGCTATGGCCTTGCCTTTGCCGATATCTCCACCGGGGAGTTCGGCTTGTCGGAATGCGACGAGGCGGGGCTGCCGGCAGAACTCGCCCGTCTCGACCCCTCCGAAGTCGTCATGGCCGAGACGGTGCATGAGGAGGCTTCGCTGGCCTCCCTCTGGCGCGAATGCCGCGCTGCCGTCACGCCGGTCGGGCGCGACGTCTTCGACGGCACCCAGGCCGAGCGCCGTCTCGCCGCGTTCTATGATGTGGGCACCATCGATGGCTTCGGCACCTTCTCGCGGGCCGAACTGGTCGCCGCTTCCGGCCTCGTCACCTACATCCTGCGCACCCAGGTCGGCCAGAAGCCGGCGCTCGCTCCGCCCCGCCGGGACGGCGCCAATGCGCATATGGCCGTCGATGCCGCCACAAGAGCCAATCTGGAACTGACACGCACGCTCGGCGGCGAGCGTGCCGGATCCTTGTTCGATGCGATCGACCGCTCGGTGACGGCCGCCGGCGGTCGTCTGCTGGCGCAATGGCTGGCGAGCCCGCTGCTGCAGCCCGAGGCCATCGCCCTGCGCCAGGACGCGGTGGCCTTCTTCGCCGAACAGGCCCTGCTGCGCGGCCAGATCCGGGCTCGGCTGAAATCGGCGCCTGATATCGCCCGCTCCATGGCGCGCCTCGCCCTCGACCGGGCCGGCCCGCGCGATCTGGCGGCGCTCAGGGAAGGGCTCGTTGGCATTGCCGGTATCGAAACCCTGCTGCGGCAGCGCGAAACCGAGTTGCCGCCGGTGCTCGCCGGTGTCCTGTCGGCCCTCGCAAGGCCGGGCCAGGGCCTGGCGGCGCGCCTTGCCGCGGCCCTGCAGGACGATCTGCCGCTGCTCAAGCGCGATGGCGGCTTTGTCCGCGCCGGCTATGACCAGGCCCTCGACGAGACGCGGGCTCTGCGCGACGAGAGCCGGCGCGTCATCGCCGGCCTGCAGGCGCGCTATGCCGAGGAGAGCCAGGTCCGCCAGCTCAAGATCAAGCACAACAACATGATCGGCTATTTCGTCGAGGTGCCGCAGCAGGCTGGCGAGGCCTTTCTGCAGCCGGGCCTGCGCGAGACCTATGTGCATCGCCAGACCATGGCCGGTGCCATGCGCTTCTCCACCGCCGAGCTTTCGACACTGGAATCGCGCATCGCCTCGGCGGCCGAGCGCTCGCTGGCGAGCGAACTTCAGATCTTCTCCGATCTCGCTGCCGCCCTGCTCGGCGACAACGCTGCCATCCGGGCCGCTACCGAAGCGCTGGCTCTGCTCGATGTCATCGTGGCGCTCGCCGTCCTGGCCGACGAGGAAAACTATGTCCGCCCGCTCGTCGACACCTCGCTGGCCTTCGCCATCGAGGGCGGCCGCCATCCCGTGGTGGAACGGGCGCTGAAGCGCGAGGGCAAGCCCTTCGTCGCCAATGACTGCGAGCTCAGCGGTGAGGCGGAAGGACAGCAGGCCGCCGGCAAGATCTGGCTGCTCACTGGCCCGAACATGGCTGGTAAGTCGACTTTCCTGCGCCAGAACGCCCTGATCGCGGTCTTGGCTCAGATCGGCTCCTTCGTGCCGGCGAGATCGGCCCATATCGGGGCCGTCGATGCGTTGTTCTCGCGTGTCGGCGCCGCCGACGACCTGGCGCGTGGACGCTCCACCTTCATGGTGGAGATGGTGGAGACGGCGGCGATCCTCAATCAGGCTGGGCCGCGCGCGCTCGTCATCCTCGACGAGATCGGCCGCGGTACCGCCACCTTCGACGGGCTTTCCATCGCCTGGGCGGCGATCGAGAACCTCAGCGCCGTCAATCATTGCCGGGCCTTGTTCGCCACGCATTATCACGAGCTCACCCAGCTGACGAAGAAGCTGCCGCGGCTGGCCAATGCCACCATGCGGGTGACCGAATGGCATGGCGACGTCGTCTTCCTGCATGAGGTGGTGGCCGGCGCGGCCGACCGCTCCTATGGCATCCAGGTCGCCAAGCTCGCCGGCATGCCGGCCGCCGTGGTGGAACGGGCGCGGGCCGTGCTGGCGCAGCTCGAGGCGACCGATCGCCAGGCTCCGGCGGCCCGCCTGGTCGACGATCTGCCCTTGTTCGCGGCAGCCCCGCGTGCAACGGCCCAGCCCGCCGTCAAGGCGCGGGACGAACTGACGGAAGCCCTCGATGCGCTCGACCCCAACGACATGACGCCTCGCCAGGCGCTCGATGCCTTGTTTTCCTTGAAAGCCAAGCGCGATAGCGCCAAGAAGGGATAACTGGAGCGCGGACATGCTGTCCGCACCGATGCCGTATCCGCAGGATGGGAAGAGCGGACAGGATGTCCGCGCTCCGACACCCTTCTTCCCAAGGCCTGCAATGCTCGACAAGCCCGATCGTGAGCTCCACCTCGTCCTCGACCGCATGGCGCTCGAAGCCGAGATCGATGCCTTGGCACTGGAGCATGAGGGCCATGCCGATGCCTTGCGCCTGGCGGTGGTCACCCTGCTCAAGGCCACTTTGCGCGACGGCCGCGAGACCATCCATACCTGGTTCAGCGAGGACCGTCTCGGCACGGCCTGCGCCCAGCGCCTGTCCTGGCTCGAGGACGAGATCATCCGGGCCAGCTACGCCTATGTGACGCGTTACGTCTATACCACCCACAATCCGACGGCGAGCGAGCGCATGGCGGTCATCGCAGTGGGCGGCTATGGTCGCGGCACCCTTGCGCCCGGCTCGGACATCGATCTGCTCTTCCTGCTGCCGTCCAAGCAGACGGCCTGGGGCGAGAGCGTCACCGAGGCCATCCTCTACGTATTGTGGGATCTCGGCCAGAAGGTCGGCCACGCCACGCGGTCGATCGACGAATGCCTGCGTCTCGCCCGCAGCGACATGACCATCCGCACTGCTTTGCTCGAAGCGCGCCCGATCCTCGGCGATATGGGGCTGGCGAGCGAGCTTGCCAGCCGTTTCGATCGCGAGCTCGTACAACTGACGGCGACGGAATTCGTGGCGGCCAAGCTCGCCGAGCGCGACGAGCGCCTGATCAAGGCTGGCAATTCGCGCTACCGGGTCGAGCCGAACGTCAAGGAAGGCAAGGGCGGCCTGCGCGATCTCAACACGCTCTACTGGATCGCCAAATATGTCTATCGCGTCAGGGATGCCGCCGATCTCGTCGAGGCCGGCTTGTTCACCCGGCGCGAATATCGTCAGTTCACCCTGGCCGAGGATTTTTTATGGGCGACGCGCTGCGCCATCCATTTCCTCACCCACCGCGCCGAGGAGCGCCTGACCTTCGATCTCCAGCGCGAGATCGCGGCCTTTCTGGGCTATTCGGATCGCGGTGCCTTGCGCGGCGTCGAGCGCTTCATGAAGCATTATTTCCTGGTGGCCAAGGATGTCGGTGATCTCACTGCCATCGTCTGCGCTGCGCTGGAAGCGCGCCAGGAAAAGCCCAAGGCGATGCTGGATCGCTTCATCGCTCCCTTCCGCCGCAGCCAGCGCCAGGCCCTGATCGGCACCAAGGATTTCGTGATCGAGACGGGGCGGCTCAACATCGTCAACGATCAGGTGTTCGCGCGCGACCCCGTCAACCTGATCCGGCTGTTCCATCTCGCCGATCTGCATTCGCTCGCTCTGCATCCCGATGCGATGCGCCTCGTCACCCGCTCGCTCAAGCTGGTGAACGCGGCGCTGCGCGAGAATGTCGAGGCCAACCGGCTGTTCCTGGAAATCCTGACATCGCGCAACGCGCCCGAGACTGTGCTCAGGCGCATGAACGAGGCCGGCGTTCTCGGCCGCTTCATTCCCGATTTCGGCAAGGTCGTGGCGATGATGCAGTTCAACATGTATCACCGCTACACGGTGGACGAGCATCTCCTGCGTTCGGTCGGCGAACTCGCCGACATCGACCGAGGCGAGGGTGGTGACGAGCATCCCCTCGTCAACGAGATCATGCCGACCATCCAGAACCGCACTGCGCTCTATGTCGCCACCTTCCTGCACGACATCGCTAAGGGCCGGCCGGAAGACCATTCGCTCGCCGGTGCCAAGATCGCCAAGCGATTGGGGCCTCGCCTCGGCCTGACGCCGGGCCAGACCGATACGGTGTCCTGGCTGATCGAGCAGCATCTGGTGATGTCGATGACGGCGCAGTCCCGCGACATCTCCGATCGCAAGACCATCGAAACCTTCGCCGGCACCGTGCAGACGCTGGAGCGGCTGAAGCTGCTGCTCATCCTCACCGTGGCGGATATCAGGGCGGTGGGGCCAGGCGTCTGGAACGGCTGGAAGGGCCAGCTCCTGCGCTCGCTGTTCTGGGAAACCGAGCTGGTGCTGGCCGGCGGCCACTCCAAATCCGACCGGCGCGCCAGCGTTCAACTGGCCCAGGACGAACTCAGGGCCGGCCTGTCCGACTGGAGCGCTGCGGAGGTCGATGCCTATGTGGCGCGCCATTACCCGCCTTATTGGCTCAAGGTCGAGCTGCCGCGTCGCCTGCGTCATGCTCGCTTCATCCGCGCCGCGCGCGAACGTGGCGAGACGCTCGCCACCGAAGTCGCCACCGATGCCTTCCGCGGCGTGACCGAGCTGACCATTCTCGCCCCCGACCATCCGCGCCTGTTGTCGATCATCACCGGCGCCTGCGCCGCCTCTGGCGCGAATATCGTCGACGCCCAGATCAACACCACCACGGACGGCCTGGCACTCGACACCATCTTCGTCAGCCGCGAGTTTCCGCAGGATGAGGACGAGCTGCGTCGGGCAGGGCGCATTGCCCAGGCGATGGAACAGGCGCTCACCGGCACCATCCGCCTGCCGGATGCCGTGGCCAAGCGCAGCGCCATCAAGCCGCGGCAGAAGGCCTTCCAGGTCGCGCCCGAGGTGGTGGTCGACAATGAATGGTCGAACCGCCACACGGTAGTGGAGGTCTGGGGCCTTGACCGCCCCGGCTTGCTCTATGACCTGACCACGGCGATCTCGCAGCTCAACCTCAACATCGCCTCGGCCCATATCGCCACCTTCGGCGAGAAGGCTGTCGACGTGTTCTATGTCACCGATCTCACAGGCGCCAAGATCACTTCGGTGCAGCGCCAGGACAGCATTCGCAGCAATCTGCTGGCGGTGTTCAAGAGGGAAGGGAAAGCGGGCTGAAAGGGGCAATGCCGGCTCCACCCAACGGCCTCATTGCAGCTTTTGCACCAGTTGCTGGTAGAGCTTCTGCGAATCCGCTCCCATCGGGAGGTCGTTCTGCGCTTTGGGGCCGACCAGATCGGCGGTGACGATGCGCGCCCGGTCGCGCAGGGCCGACCAGTCCGGCAAGGCCCATTGGGCTGGCGTGATGGTCGAGAGGATGTAGAGCACGTTGTAGCGTCCCGTCAGGGTCAGGCTCTGGACCGCCGGCCGTCCCAGCATGTTGACGAGGGCGCCGACGAGCATGCGCTGGTCGTCGGGCGAGACGGTGCCGTCCCTCAGCGCCCGCACAAGATTGTCCGTGGTCGTCCTCCGCACATCGCCATTGGGGCCATCGATCAGGTTGACGTTGGCGAGCAGCTGTTCTCCGTCCGTCAGCTTGGGTGGAGGCGGGAGCTTGTAGGCGCGAGACTGGTCGATAGCCTGCGTCAGCACGGCATTCGAATCGCGCAGATACATGTGTTGGGAGGGGTTCATCGTCGGCGATGGCGTCGGAGCCAGGGCGTCCTTGAGTTTGGACTGGGCTTCCTCGAGCGAGCGTTTCATTGCCTGCAACTGATCATCGAGGTCCTTGAGTTCGGCCTCGTGCCGAAACCGCTCCGTCTGGAGTTGAACATCGGCCCTGAGGAAACGCTGGGCCCGTTTGTCATTGTCCGCCGACAGCTCCTCCGCCTGCCCGCGCAGACGATCGGCTTCCTTGCGTGCTTCGTTCTCTCGGAAGAAGGATATGAGAGCGAGAATGGCAAAGGCGATCGACAGGATGAGCGTGACGACGAACCCGGTGCGAATCTGGCGCGTCCGGCGTTCGGCCGCCTCGCTCGCACTGACGAAGGCCTCGATTTCCGGGTCCTTGTCGCGATAGCCGGCGGCTTCCACCAGCGCGTTGCCGGTGAGCAGATAACCGGGCGCCCGGTTCGACCGGCGCCATTGATAAGCAAGGGAGCCAATTCTGACTTGGGCGCGGCCATCCTGCGCCGTCGTCTCGCCCTTCGGGGCCCTGGCCACGGTCTTGCCGGCCGGCAAGGTCGCTTCCGGCAATTCATGATAGGGCGCCAGTGGCAGATCGAGCTCCGGTTTTGCTCCGCTCGTCGACCAGGTCAGCAATTGCAGGCTCCAATAGTCGAGGATGCCTTGGGCTGTCTCGCGGTCTCCCTCCTTTCCAAGCTGCGCGCCGGCTGTCACGACACGGTCTAAGAAAGCGACGATACGATCGCGAAAGGCTGCGAGCGCCTCTGGACTGTCGTCATTGCGCTGGCTGCTGGACCTGAGCAGGTCGAGATGTTCGTTGCTGATGTCCGTGATGCTTGCGAAGGAGATCGGCGGGTGGTGCGACGTTGTCCCGCTCATTGCACGGCCCCCAGAATGTTCTTCAGGCGGTCGCTGATCTGGAAGACACTGTCGAAATCCGCTTTTAGCCGGCTGTCGAGCGCGAAGAACTGTGCGCTGGCATTTTTCTGAAAAGCCGAGAAGGCCCGCTGCAGGGCCCGGATCGTCGGGGCGCTCTTGAGGTTGAACGCGGTGTCGCGCTGTGCGATCTCGACATCCTGGAGGCAGGCATCGATCTTGTCGCAATCCTCTGCATCCACCGTCATGTCAGCCCGTTCGAGGCCGAGCACAGCCAGATTCAGCAGCATCACCCTGGTCTCCGGCCACAAGGCGGCGATCTCGTCCACGATCAGGGCACCGGGATCGTCCAGGCAACTGGCGAGGATCGAGAGATTCTGCTCCACTTTCTGCAAGCGGTTATGTGTCGCGATCCGGCTCATCAAGCTGCGCTGCAGGGCTCCGAGGGCGGCGATCGCCTCGTCGAGCGCAGCCAAAAGCCCGGTGTCGGCTGCGCCGATCTCGATCAGGGCACCGGCCAGTTCCGGCAGGGGCAGTTTCGTCGCCGCATCGAAGATACCCTTGTTCAATTGCACCGACTGGCCATCGCTGATCGCGGCGATCTGCCGGATGGCGATGAGCACCGGGCCAGGCTTGTCGGCGTCGAGTCCTTCCTGGCAGCGCTGCGAGCTGCTTGCCAGGTCCTCGACCCAGGAAAGATCGAGACCGACGAGGATTTCGTCTGCACCAGGCCTCGCGATCTCGGTGCGGATCGCGATGACGGCGGCGCGGACCTGCGAGATATAGACCTGGACCGTCTCGAAGCTGATCGGGTTGTCCATGGTCGCCACGGCCTGCAGCAGGATGCGGGTGTGGTTGATCTGAATGTGATGAAGGCTGTCGTGCAGTCCCTTATAGGCCGCCAGCAGGTTGATGCGTTGGCCGATTTCGGTAAGCCGCTGCTTCGAGATGCCCGCCTTCTTGCACACCTCGTCCTTGGCCAGGTAGGCTGCGAGGCTGTCGAGCCCGGTGACCACGGTGCCGACCTGCGACGCCACGCTCGGCGGCGCAGTCAGCGCATCGGGGATCAACTGCGTGACCAGCTCCTTGAAAGCGGTGTTGTCGTTCTTGGCATGCAGGACGATAGCGACGAAGTTGGTCAGGATCCCGCATTTTTGTGCCCAGTCGACGCAATCACGGGCGACCTTGCGCCGGGGTTGCTCGGCAAAGCTCACGCCGGTGATGGCAACCGAGGTGCCGTAGCAAATCTGCATGAGGTCGCCGAGTTCGCGAAAGGTGCACAGGTCTCCGATGGCGTTGGAGATCGAGATCACGCTCTGAGGGGGGAGTGTGACAAGGCCCATGCCGTTCTCCCTTTCCTCAAGCCGCCGGGATGGCCGCGCCGAAGCCGGCCGCCTCGATATCAGCCCGGATCAATCCCGCCGGGACGCCCTGGTTGAATTTCGGCTCGCCCCAGGCCGGATCGCCGAAATGATGGAGGGCGAGAAGCTGCCACTCCAGGCTCAGGCAGGGTGAGCCCGAAGAGCCCGCGTCGGTGTTGGTGGCATAGCGCAGCCTTGGCCGCTCCGGCGGGGCGGGCGTCGGCAGGATCGCCTCGGTGTCGATCGCCAGCTTGACGGGCCCGCCATGGGGATGCTGGACGATGATCAGGGGCGAGCCCTGGCTCAGGGCGCCGTCCCGCTCCGGCAGGGCGAACCAGCCACGTCCGGTGCCGGCGGTCTCGGCGAGCTGCAGCAATGCGAAGTCGAGTTCGGTCGCCGCCGGTGGCGGCTCGTCCGGTGCCGCGGTCATTTCGGCCGGCGCGTAGGGGCGATGGTGCAGCAGCGCGGTGCCGGACAGCGCGACCACCTCGCCCTCGTCGAAGGAACCGTCGGCCTTGCGGGCATAGTCGAAGCGGCAGGAAATGGCTGGCAAATCGTTCTGCCCGGCCGCAGCCTCGACGACATGCCAATTGGTCAGCACGGCTTGCGGCCCGACCAGGAAGCCGGTGCCGGCCGCGCTGCCGGCGATCTCGATGCGGCAAACCCGGCGCAGCGTCTGCGTCATTCCGGCGATCCACAGGGCAGGATCGAGCATGCGCAGATGGGGCTTGATGTTGCGCTGCAGGCCGGGGCCCAAGGTCGCATCGCTGGGCTGTGTGCGGCGATTATCCTTGTCCAGCATCACCAGATCATAGGGGTTGCTCAGGATTTCGGCGGCCGCTTCCGGCGCCAGCTGGGCGATGAGTTGGCGGATATCGTCGCGACGCGGACGGTTGACGTAGACTGCCTTGAGGAAATTGCCGGTCTGGCCCTCCTGTTCGAGGCGAATGACCAGCTCGCGCAGCACGGAGACCAGCGGTTGCCTCACGTCGGTCCAGTAGACCTCGAGCTGATCGCCGGTTGCCACATAGACGAAATTGCTGAGATCATCGAGATTGACGGTCGTCGACAGGGCCTTGGCCAGTTCGGAGACTTGCGTGCCTGTGAGCTTGTCCACCGTCGCCCCCTCTTGCCGCCTGGAGCCCGCCGCTTCGCCCGACGATCTCGGTGCCGGTTCATGGCTGAGCGCTTATTTGCTCAAGCTATTTGCTTCGACGCGTCTTCGCGGCTCCAGGTGACTCCGTCCAATCGCAAAACGCTTTAGCATAGTTGCGTGAGAGCGCCGTGAATCCCGGCCGGCAGAGGTTTGTTGAACTTCAATGTGCTGCAGATGATGTTGGGAGCGGCGCCCTGGTCTCAGATCAGGATCTCGGTTTTCGATGAAACCGGGATGATAGTCGACACGGAGACTTGCGCCGCCAGATCCTATTTCAAACGTGGGGTCGGCTCTGCCATGTCAAAACGAAAACCGCCTCCGTTACACGTGCAACGAAGGCGGGGAAAGCGTGGGCCGTGGGGCTCGCCGGGTCGGCTCAGGTCCGGGCGCTACCGGAGGATCGCAGGCGGTCGAGAGCGACGGCACCGATGATGACCAGGCCCTTGATGATGAACTGCCAGATGTCGGAGACGCCGATCAGGATCAGGCCGTTGGAGAGCACGGCGATGATCAGGGCGCCGATGAGTGTGCCCCAGATCGAGCCGATGCCGCCCACGAAGCTGGTGCCGCCGAGGATCACGGCGGCGATGGCGTCGAGTTCGTAGGATTGGCCGAGCTGCAGCCCGTTGGCGGCATAGAGCTTGGCGGCGGACATCGCCCCGCCCAGGCCCGCCAGCAGGCCGGATATGCCATAGACGATGAGCAGGATCGACCAGACCTTGATGCCCGACAGCCGCGAGGCCTCGGCATTGCCGCCGATGGCGTAGATGCGCAGCCCCAGTACGGTGCGGCGCAGGATCAGCCAGGACACCACCACCGTGGCGAGTGCGATCACCATCAGCCAGGGCACGCCCAGGAGCGTGCCATTGCCGATGAAGGCGAAGGGCAGGCTGGGATTGAAGATCGTCTTGTCCTCGCCGAACAGGCGGGCAAGGCCGCGCACCGCCGTCATCGAGCCGAGCGTGACGATGAAGGGCGGCAGGCGCATGAAGGCGATCAGCGCGCCGTTGACCAGGCCGAGCAGGCCGCCGGTCACCAGGGCCGCCACCAGCCCCATCATGCCCCAGCCCGGGATCAGCGAGACGATCAGGGCGATCATCGCCGAAGCGGCGAGCACCGAGCCGACCGACAGGTCGATGCCCCCGG
Organism: Labrys sp. F242; assembly: GCF_057813875.1. Classification (NCBI taxonomy): domain Bacteria; kingdom Pseudomonadati; phylum Pseudomonadota; class Alphaproteobacteria; order Hyphomicrobiales; family Xanthobacteraceae; genus Labrys; species Labrys sp. F242. The sequence continues at coordinate 125,249 of NZ_JBVASG010000003.1, forward strand.
TGAGGATGACGAAGGTCATGCCGGCGGCGAGCACGGTGTTGATCGAAGCCTGCTGGGCCACGATCGACAGATTGTTCCAGCTCATGAAGCGGCCGCTGGCCCAGGACAGGCCGCCCGATTCGACATAGCCCGACAAGAGTTGGAACAGGATGGCGATCAGCACGAGGGCGGGCAGCATGCCAAGGCCGCGCAGCGTGCCGGACAAAGCGAATTTGCGGCGGGCGGTATCTGCCGTGGAAGGGTTGGTGGATGTCATCGCACAGTCCTGCCTGTCTTGAGGGCCGTCTTGTCTTGCCGGTACGTTGTGGTGCCGCGTCGGGCAAAAGCCGGGTGCGTCATGCCGCGTCCTTTGCGGCTGAGGTCGCGATGGCCATGATGTTCTCCTGGCTGACCGCTTCGGTCTCGGCGCCGCCGAGTTCGCCGGCGATGTGACCTTCGCGCATCACGATGACGCGGTCGCAGATGCCGACGATCTCCGGCAGTTCGGACGAGATCACCGCCACGCCGACGCCCTCGCGGGCCAGCCGGTCGATCAGGCGGTAGATCTCCGATTTGGCGCCGATGTCGACGCCGCGGGTCGGCTCGTCCAGGATCAGCACGCGCGGCTTGGTCTCCAGCAGGCGCGAGAGCAGCACCTTCTGCTGGTTGCCGCCGGACAGGCCGCCCACCGGCGCGTCGGGCGAGGCGGTGCGGATGCCGGTGGCCTGGATCGCCTCGCCCGTGCGCTTGCGGCCCTTGGCGAGGTTGAGGAAGCCGCCGGCCAGGGCATCGCGGGCGATCACCCCCAGATTGATGTTCTCGGCCACCGACATGTCCAGCATCAGCCCGAGCAGCTTGCGGTCCTCGGTGAGATAGGCGATGCCGGCCTCGATTGCGTCCTGCGGCGAGCGGATGCCTACCTCCTTGCCATCGACCGCCACGGTGCCCGATATCTTCGCATCGGCGCCGTAGATCAGGCGGGCAAGCTCGGTGCGCCCCGCGCCGACCAGGCCGGCAATGCCGAGCACCTCGCCCTCGTGGATGTCGAAGGAGCAAGGCTGGATGCGCCTGCCATCGGCGATGTCGCGCACCGAAAAGATGATCCGGCCCCGGCTTTGATGAGCGTCGTGCTCCTTCTTGTAGAAGGAGGAGAGATCGCGCCCCACCATCATGCGCACCACCGCGGCGGGGTTGATCGCCTCGCGCTCCAGGGTGCCGACATAGGTGCCGTCGCGCAGCACCGAGACACGGTCGGAGAGCTCGTAGACCTCCTTCATGCGGTGGCTGATATAGACGATGGCCAGCCCCTCCTGCTTGAGCTGGCGCACCAGGGCGAACAGCCGCTCGGTCTCGCGCTCGGACAGGGTGGTGGTGGGTTCGTCCATGATCAGCACGCGCGAACGGGCATGGACGGCACGGGCGATCTCCACCAGCTGGCGTTCGGCGATGGAGAGCTCGGCCACCTTGTCGCGCGCAGTGAAGGTGGCGCCCAGGCGCTGCAGCACGCTTTCGACGCCGGCAATCATGGCGCCACGGTCGATCAGGCCGGCCCGGCTTGGTTCGCGGCCGAGATAGATGTTCTCGGCCACCGTGAGATTGGGAGCGAGGGCGAGCTCCTGGTAGATGATGGCGATCCCCAATTGCTTGGCCGCCATCGGGCCCGAGATCGCCACCTTCTGGCCGTCGATCAGAATTTCCGAGCCCTCATCCGGCACATAGGCGCCCGAGAGGATCTTCATCAGGGTCGATTTGCCGGCCCCGTTCTCGCCCATCAAGGCGTGGATCTCGCCCAGCTTGACGTCGAGCGAGACCCCCTTCAGCGCCTGGACCCGGCCGAATGTCTTGGAAACATTCCGCATTTCAAGGAAGGGATGCGTCTGGCCTGCGTTCATCCTGCCCCCGTTTTCATGCCGTTATTTCAGCAGTTGCACCAATGTTGCAGCTGTTCCCTGGCTTGCCAATGATTTTGACTGGATTTGGTAAGCGGCGACGAAGGCCGAGCTCTGGAGCGGGCTGCAAAAGCCTATGTCGAGCACGGCTCGAAGATCTCGAACGGCATGCCCTGATCGTCCACGCCGCCCGATGATCAAGGCGTGAGATCAAAGACTGATTCCCGGTCGATCAGGATGGTCGGCATCTCGACATCCCTTCCGGCTTCGCCGCCTTGGATCTGTCGAACCAGCAAATTGACGGCCACGCGCCCCATTTCGTGGATCGGGCGCTGTACCACCGAGATCGCCGGCGTCAGTGCGCCCGACCAGGGCGATTCATCGAAGCTGATGAGGGCGACATCTTTCCCGACCACCAAGTTCAGGGCCCGGCAGGCGGCCAGCACGCCAATGGCGATTTCCTCGCATGTCGCCAAAATCGCGGTGGGTCGCGGATCGGAGCGCAGAATCGTCGACGCCGAGTCGATGATCATCTGGGGATCGTTCGGCGTATAGCGCAGCCAGGCCTTCGGCAGGTCGAGGCCGGCCGCCTCCAGGGCATCGCGCGCGCCGAGAACGCGGTCGCGTGCGCTCGACACGGCCCCTCGCGGCTCGCTCTGCCGCTGCGAGGAGGCTGCCGCGGTCAGGACCACCAGGCCGATGCGCCTGTGTCCGCGGGCGATGAACAATTCCACGGCTTCTCGGGCCCCACCACGATCATCCGTTGTCACGGCACTGACCGAAAAATCCGCGATGCGGCGGTCGAGGAGCACCATCCGTCCCTCGCCCGCGCCGGCTTTTTGCAGATGCTCGTTGTGGTCGGGCGAGGACGGCACGACGATCATGCCGGCAACGCGCTTTTCCATCAGGGTCTGGACCGCCTCGATCTCGGTCTTGAGATCGTCGTCCGTATTCACGATCAGGGTCTGATAGCCCAGGGAGGCGCAGGTATCGATGATCGCCCGGGCGGCGCTGGCAAAGAATGAATTGCTGATGTCGGCAATGACGACGCCGATCACCTGGGTGCGGCCGGCCCGCATGGCCCGGGCCGCCTCGTTGAGCCGATAATTCAGCGTCCTGGCAGCCGCCGCGACGCGCTCCCGCGTCTCCTCGGTAACGAGGCCATAGCCGCCAAGAGCGCGAGCCGCAGTCGCGCGGGAAACCTTGGCAAGGCGTGCAACGTCCAGAAGGCGCGCGGGACGAGTAGCGCCGGACCGCGGGCTTTGCTCGTCGGTTTTCTTGTTTTGGGTCATGCCTCTACTTGGTGCAGGAGGCTTTCTTTGGCCAAATTGAAAAAGTATTTTTCTGTCGCGGAGGCTTGGGTACTACCTTTACGGCAGAAAGGCAAACCGTCTGCCTCCTTAAACGACTGATCCCGGCCGAGAAAGTTCAACCCGTCACCCATGCAGAGTTTCCCGGCAGGATCTACGGATAGGCTGCGTCGGGAAACTCCGCAAATGTTTGATATCTTGCAGGTTTCTCTTGATCGTGCCTGTGCGCGACCAAGAGAAACCTGCTTGGCAGCAAAGTTCGGAAATAGTCGGCCTTTTTTAAGTCATCGGATCGCCGTGATGGCATCGGATACGCCGCCGATACTGTTGCTGCCCTGAATGGCGGAGGCGACGGTGGCGAACCAGGACCTCGACCCTGCACGGGTCGTTTTCAATCGTTTTGGCTTGGGGCTCCGCCCCGGCGATCTGGCGAGGCTGGGCAGCGATCCGCATGCCGCCTTGCGGGCAGAACTGGTCAAACCCGATATTGCCCTGATCCCGATGGCAACGGATGCCGATCCCCTGCCGGGTAGCACCGCCGCCATCCAGGCAAGCATGGCCGCAACCATGCAGCGCAAGGCCGAGCGCATGACAGCGCCTGCGGGCGCGATGCAGATGGGCCCGGAAGGGATGTCCTCCGCACTCGCGGCCCCCGCCCCGCAGGGGCCGATAAAGCCGGAGCCGCCCATCGAGGCCCGGTTGCTGAAGGCGGAGGCACAGGCCCGTTTTGCCAAGGCGCTTAACGCGGAGATCGGGTTCGTCGAGCGGCTGGTCGCCTTCTGGTCCAATCATTTTTGTGTCTCGGTCGCCAAGGACAACATCGTGCGGGCGTCGGCAGGAGCCTTCGAGCGGGAGGCGATTCGCCCCTTCGTGCTGGGGCGCTTTGCCGACATGCTGGTCGCGGTCGAGCATCACCCGGCCATGCTCTATTATCTCGACAATCAGCAATCCGTCGGCCCTGACTCGCGGGCGGGACGCAACCGCAATCGCGGCCTGAACGAGAACCTAGCCCGCGAGATCCTCGAATTGCACACGCTTGGTGTCGGCAGCGGCTACAGCCAGGCCGACGTGACCGCCTTCGCGCGTATCCTCACCGGCTGGATGATTGCGGGGCGGGAGGGCCGCCTCGGCGAACCCGGCAGTGTCGTCTTCAACGCCAATGCGCATGAGCCCGGTGACCAGGTTTTCCTCGGCAAGACCTATCCGGCCGGCGGCATGGGCCAGGCGGAGGCCGTGCTCAACGATCTTGCACGCCATCCTGCCACGGCCCGGCACATTGCCATGAAGATCGCGCGCCATTTCATCGCGGACGACCCGCCGGCCCCGATGGTCGCGCGGCTGGCGGAGGTTTTCACCAAGACGGATGGCGATCTTCGCGCGCTCGCCATGGCGCTGGTCAACGCGCCGGAAGCCTGGTCGCAGCCGCTGGCGAAGATGCGCTCGCCATTCGATTTCGTTCTCGCCTTGCGCCGTGGCATCGGGCCCGGCCCGGAGGCGGATCCCGGCCAGACGCTGAACTGGCTGGCGCTGCTGGGAACACCCCTGTGGCAGCCGCCCGGCCCGAACGGCTTTCCCGACCTCGCCGATACGCAGGCCTCCCCGGCCGGCATGGCGATCCGCCTCGATATCGCCTGGCAGGCGGCGCGCCAGGCCAAGGGCATCGGCGAACCGGACGACCTGCTGGCCGCGCTCATCGGCCCGTCGGTGTCGGCGGAAACGCGCCAGGCCGTCGGCCGTGCCGAGTCGCGCCAGCAGGCGGTGGCACTGCTTTTGATGGCTCCCGAGTTCCAGAGGAGATAGCTCATGGAGACCGCGTCGGACACCCTGTGCGAGCGTCCGCATCCGTCCCGTCGTGCCGTCCTGCTCGGCAGTGGCGCCCTGTTTGCCTGGGCCTATCTGCCACGGTTCGCCCGGGCCGCCGAGGCGAGGGATCCGCGCCTGGTCGTGCTCGTGCTGCGCGGGGCGCTGGACGGGCTCTCGACCGTGGCGCCCGTCGGCGACCCCGATTATCATGGGTTGCACGGCGATATCGCCCTAGCCCTGGATGGGCCGCATCCGGCTCTGCTCCTGGATGGATTCTTCGCCCTCAATCCGGCCATGCCGACCTTTGCCCGCCTGTTCCAAGCCCGGCAGGCGCTGGTCGTGCATGCCGCCGCCACGGGCTATCGCGAGCGTTCCCACTTCGATGGTCAGGACGTGCTCGAGAGTGGCTTTCCGGGGCCGGGCCATACGGCGACGGGATGGCTCAATCGCGCCTTGGCCGATCTGCCCGCCGGCGAACGCATAGCGCCGCATGGCGGCCTCGCCGTCGGGCCGTCGACGCCTCTGGTGATGCGTGGCGCCGCGCCTGTGCTCGGCTGGGCGCCTCAGGTCCTGCCGGATGCGGGCGATGATCTGGCGGCGCGCCTGCTCGATCTCTACGACCATCGCGACCCGGCGCTGGCGATTGCTCTGCGCAGGGGGCTCGAGGCCGAGCGTCTAGCCGCCGGTGACGGCATGGGCATGACCAAGCGCAAGGGTGGGCTCGACAGCGCCGCCGGCATGCGGCAGGCCGCCGAAGGAGCGGCCCGGCTGATCGCAGCCGAGGACGGGCCGCGCCTCGCCGCCCTCGCTTTCGATGGCTGGGACACCCATGTCAACGAGGGTGGAGCGACAGGCCGGCTCGCCATGCTGCTCGGCGGCCTCGACGGTGCCTTCGCCGCGTTTGAGAGCGGCCTGGGGCAATACTGGAAGGATACGGTCGTGGTCGCCGTCACCGAATTCGGCCGCACAGCACGCATCAATGGCACCGAGGGGACCGATCATGGCACCGGCACGGTCATGCTGCTGGCGGGCGGTGCGGTAAAGGGAGGCCGCGTCGTCGCCGATTGGCCGGGCTTGAAACTGGCGCAGCTTCACGAAGGCCGTGACCTCCGGCCGACGACGGATGTTCGCAGCGTGCTGAAAGGGCTGCTGGCCGATCAGTTCGGCCTTTCACCCATGGCGCTGGGTTCGACCATTTTCCCGGATTCGCTTTCGGTTCGACCGATGGCCGGACTCGTCGCCTGAACAGACGAGGGCATGAATCCGCCAGCCCTTTTCTTCGGAATTGTGGCTAAATCTGACAGGGCTGCCACAGGAATTACTGATATGTTCAGAAGATATATTCAAAATAAACCATTGTTGTTCATGCGCCTTTAAGGTGGTGTGGGCTAATTTGTTGCCAATGCTGGGGTAGCCAAATCGGAGTTTCTATTGCAATGACGATGAAGATCTGCCTTTCAGCCGCGGTACTTTGTGCCATGACGGTCCTGGCGACGACACCGGCCTCCGCAGGCGACGGCCGTACCGGTGCTTTCGTCGGCGGCGCAGCCCTCGGCGCGGTCGGTGGTGTCCTGCTCGGCCAGGCGCTGGCCGACCGTCCCGCTCCGCCGCCACGGCCGGCGCCGGTGTATGAGCCGGCCCCGGTTGCCTATGATCCCTATGTCGACCGCCTTGATCGTCTGCATGCAGGCTGTGATAGGGGTGATCGTCGGGCCTGCGTCCAGTTCGGCGAAATGATCGGCGCCCATCGCGAGCGCGTGGCGGAATGGCGCCGCACGCATCCGGACTTCTTCGAGTGGGAATGATCCATAAAGAGGGAACAGGCAGGCCTTTCGGAAACGCCCGTTTCCCAATTGGCCCACGAAGCGAGGTGATGTTCAGCCTGCATGCTTCAGGGTGATCATGCAGGCGATGCCGGCGCTTACGGCAAGCGGTTGGTTGAGGCAGCGGATGGTGGCAAAGTTTTCGGTGACCACCCGCGCCTTGCCGATGTCTCCGTCGGAATCACCGCGCATCACGCCGAGATCGAGCGTGTCCTGCTCGATGTCGTAGTCGCTCTTCTGCGGCCCGATCGTGTGCAGCAGGCTTTCGAGATGGGCGGTAAAGTTGATGAGGTCCGCCGGGCTCGCGCGGTCGCCGATCAGGCCGATTGCATCGATCGCGTTACCGGCGAGGATGACTGTCATCGAGGTGGGCGAGCGGGACTCGCCGATCGAGCCGGTGATGTCGCTTCTCGGCGAGATCGTCGTCAGATATTCGGTGTCATCGAAGGTGCAGGCATAGGACTCGTCGTCCTTCCCACGACAGGCACGGATCGGATCCAGCCCGTCCCGGGCGAGGCGCGTATCGAAGAGGTCGATCAGGCGCCGCTCCGTCAGCGATGCGGATTGGGCGTGAGCGCTGCCAAACAGGGCGCTTAAGAAAAGGATGGATAACAGCAGGCGCATGGCCGTAGCGAACTCCGGCCCCCCGAAGGGGATTAAGCACCTGCCCCCTTAAACATTGATGAAAGCGGCCGAACGATGCCGCTTGTCAAAGGGCCCGGCCGCCTCAGGCGGCGCGGACTTCCTGCACCTCGGGCACGAAGTGGCGCAGCAGGTTCTGGATGCCGTTGCGCAGCGTCGCCGTGGAGGAGGGGCAGCCCGAGCAGGCCCCCTTCATGGCGAGATAGACCACGCCCTCGCGATAGCCGCGGAAGGTGATGTCGCCGCCATCGGCCGCCACTGCCGGTCGCACGCGGGTTTCGAGCAGGTCCTTGATGGTCTCGACGGTGTCTTCGTCGGCCTCGTCGAAGAACTCTTCGCCCTCATCCAGCGGCGCGACATCCGCGTTGAGGATGGGCACGCCGGACAGATAGTGCTCCATGATGGCGCCAAGCACGGCCGGCTTGAGGTGCTGCCATTCCGCGCCCGAGCGGGTGATGGTAATGAAGTCCGAGCCGAAGAACACGCCGGCGACGCCCTCGATCGAAAAGAGCTTCTGGGCCAGCGGCGATTGCGCGCCTTCGGCGGCATTCGTCATGTGCAGCGTGGTGCCCTCGGGCAGCACTTCGCGGCCGGGGAGGAATTTGAGGGTCGAGGGATTCGGCGTCGCCTCGGTCTGAATGAACATCTGTCTCTCCGCTCCAAATACCGGGTCCTAACGGAGCTCTCAAACCCGCGCCTTCGGGCGGGTTTGAGAGCTCCGCAGCATTTAAGTTCCAGCAAGGTTTCCTCGGTCGGAAGGGCGTTCCGACCGAGGAAACCTTGCTATGGCCGGTCAGGACGTTACGACTATAGGAGGAGCTGTGATTTGGGCGCAATGCCCTCCACCGCCTCCACCAGCCTGTCGAGGTCCTGGGCGCGCGACAGCCGGTGGTCGCCATCCTTGATCAGCGTCACCGTCACATCGTCCTCGGCCAGGCTCTCCACCAGCGTCATGGCATGCTGCCAGGGCACGTCCGGATCCTCCATCCCCTGTAAGATATGTACGGGGCAGCCGGTTTTCACCATGTTGCCGAGAAGAAGATGGCTGCGGCCTTCCTCGATCAGCGTCCGGGTGATCGGATAGGGCTCGGGCGAATATTCGGACGGGCGCAGCCAGGCGCCCTTGTCGAGGATCTCGCGCTTCACCGTGTCGGGGAATTGGTCCCACATCAATTTCTCGGTGAAGTCGGCGGCGGGGGCGATCAGCACCATGCCTGACGGCGCCAGCGGCGTACCGGCCAGAGCCCGTGCCACCAGCAGGGCGATCCAGCCGCCCATCGAGGAGCCGACCAGGATCGGCGGCGTCTTCACGCCCTCACGGATCACTGCCAGGGCGTCCTCGAGCCAGGAGCCGATGGTGCCGTCCTCGAAGCGCCCACCCGATTCGCCATGGCCGGAGTAATCGAATCGCGTCACGGCGCGATGGTGCCGCGCGCCCCAATCGGCAAGGAAACTTGCCTTGGTCGCCAGCATGTCGGAGCGGAAGCCGCCGAGCCACACCACATCCGGGCCGCGGCCGGGCTGATGGCGCCAGGCAATGCTGCGGCTGGACGGGCCTTCGCCGACGGTGATCATGGCGGGGTTGCTCGTCATCCGGTCACTTCCTTTTGCCCAAGCGTTTTGTGTTTTGTCGATTGCGGTCTGGCAGATTCGCCGAGAATCGCAAAGTCACCTCGACGTGGGGAGTTAGAGCAAGAAATTCCGTCGCAAAAACGCTGCTTTGCCTCTGTGTAAGGTAGCTGTTTGCGAAAAATATACCGGGCAGGCCGGAAATTCCCGCACAGCATCACCTTTCATTTAGAACATGGGGCGCTCTATAGAGTCTGTGATGGACCATGGTCCATAGTCGTTATCGTGAAGAAGCCAGCCGGAACAGCCAGCGCCCATGTCTGATATCTCGTCCAAAGCTCGCCCAATCGGCCGTCGGCCGAAGGAGGAACGCTTTGCCGGCATCACGGTGCTGCAGATCATTCCGGCCCTGGATGCGGGCGGGGCCGAGCGTACCACCATCGATATCGCCGATGCGCTGACGCGGGCGGGTGCCCGTGCCTTGGTCGCTACCGAGGGTGGCCGGCTGGTCGGCGAACTGCAGGCGCGCGGCGGCCTTTGGATCCCGTTCAATGCCTCGACCAAGAATCCGCTGCGCATCTGGGGCAATGCCCGGCGGCTCGAACGCCTGGTGCGCGAGGAGAAGGTCGACCTCATCCATGCCCGGTCGCGGGCGCCGGCCTGGTCGGCGCGCCTCGCCACCAAGAAACTCAGCCTGCCATTCGTCACCACCTATCATGGTGCCTATTCGGCGACTTCCGAGCTGAAGAAGCGCTATAATGGCGTGATGGCGCAAGCGGACGTGGTCATCGCGAATTCCAACTTCACTGCCGCCACCATCAAGGCGAACTGGCCGGAGGCCGCCGAACGACTGCGCGTGATTCACCGCGGCACCGACCTGACGGCCTTCACCCCTTCCGCCGTGTCGTTCGAGCGTGTCGAGGCGCTACGCCGGGCCTGGAACGTGGCGCCGCATCAGCGCATCGTGCTGCTGCCCGGCCGGCTCACCGGCTGGAAGGGCCAGCGCGTGCTGATCGATGCCGCGGCCATTCTCAAGCAGAAGGGCATCGAGGACACGGTTTTCGTGCTGGCGGGCGATGCCCAGGGCCGGGATGGCTATGTGGCCGAGCTCGAGGCGCGCATCGCCGAGCGCGGCCTCAAGGGGTTGGTGCTGCGCGTCGGCCATTGCAGCGACATGCCGGCCGCCTATCTCTCCGCCGCGGCGGTCGCCATTCCTTCCACCAGCCCCGAGGCTTTCGGACGCACGGCGGTCGAGGCGCAGGCCATGGGCTGTCCGGTGGTGGTGGCCGATCATGGCGCCACCTCCGAAACGGTGTTGGCCCCGCCCGAGATCGTCGGCAATCTGCGCACGGGCTGGCGCACGCCGGTGGGGGACGCCGAGGCCCTGGCGGAGGCCCTGCACGAGGCCCTGACCCTGGGCGCCTCCGCCCGGGACGGTCTGGCGGCGCGGGCGCGCGCGCATGTCGAGGCGCATTTCTCGCTGGATGTGATGTGCAACGCCACGCTCGACGCCTATGCCGAACTTCTGGTTCGGAGTCGCAGACTCAAAGACGAGTAGGCGAGAAGCCTGGACGAGCAGGCGAGAAGCCTGGAAATATCTGCCTCATTGCCGATCCGTGACAGTCTATCGAGCTGATTTGTGATCTAAAAATCACGCCGTCGGCCATGAAAGCGTTGACTTCCGGTCGCTTCGGCAACATCTTCCCGCAATCCGGGCGCGGGCTTCGACGCGAAGCCGACAGTTTGCCCAAATCAATTCAATGGTAGAGGAGTTTACCGCCATTCGTCGCCCTATGAGGACAAACGCACCGGTCGTGAAGGACGGTCCGCGCATCAATGAGGAGATTCGGAACCGCGAAGTCATGCTGATCGATCAGGACGGGCAGAACCGCGGTGCCACCGACACCAGGGCGGCGATCGCCATGGCCTTTGAAATCGGGCTGGACCTTGTCGAAGTGGCCGCCAATGCCGAGCCGCCGGTCTGCAAGATCATGGACTACGGCAAGTTCAAGTTCAACGAACAGAAGAAGGCCGCCGAGGCCCGCAAGAATCAGAAGACGGTCGAGATCAAGGAGATCAAGCTCCGCCCGGCCATCGACGATCATGACTATGACGTCAAGATGAAGGCGATGAGGCGCTTCTTCGAGGAAGGCGACAAGGTCAAGGTCACCCTGCGCTTCCGCGGTCGCGAAATGGCGCATCAGGAGATCGGTTACCGCCTGCTCAATCGCGTCAAGGACGATACGGGCCTGATCGCCAAGGTGGAATCCGATGCCTCGCTCGAAGGCCGTCAGATGGTGATGGTTCTGGCTCCACGCTGATCGGGCTAGGGCAAAGCGCGTTCCACGGCGGAACGCTTGTTTTGCCCTGGCTTCCTGTTTCCAAGCCAATCCAGAGGATTGGCTGAAGCATCGCTGCGATGCTGGCTGAACTCGTCCAATCGCAAAACGCTTTGGTTCGTTCGGCTTTTTGATGTGCAGGCCCGGAAGGCGGTTCCGGGCCGCCATTGTCATGCCATCTTCCAGGCACAGGAACGGATCAGTCATCTGTTTCCTGTCGTCCAATGGCGCGTTTCATTACCCTACGGCGTCTCGCTGTCCTGATCTTGCTGGCAGCAACCGGCGTCTTCCTCGACGCCAAGGTCCTGCCGCGCTGGTTTCCGCAGGCTTTCGGTGGAGTCTGGGGTGGATTGGCCGCGCCCGATAATGTCAATGTGCCCGCATCCCTGCGCGATCTCCCGGTTGTCCTGACCAAGGGCAGGCGAGAGGACGGCCCTGTCGCGATCCTGCTGTCGGGCAATGGCGGCTGGTGGGGTATCGATGATGGCATAGCCGAAGGGCTCGCCCGCGCCGGCGTGACCACGATCGGCCTGAACAGTCTGGCCTATTTCATCCATCGGCGTTCTCCCGAGGAAGTTGCGGCCACGATCGACAGGATGGCGGCGTCGCTTGGGGCCGACAGGCCGATCATCCTGGTGGGCTATTCCTTCGGTGCCGATATCGCGGCTACGGTCTATTCACACCTTTCCGACGATCTGCATGCGCGCATTCGCCAGGTCTCGCTGCTCGGCCTCTCGCGGGAGGCCGACTATGCCGTCGGCTTCATGAAGGTCGCCGGCGGGCGCAGGGCGACGATCCCGGCTGTCGCGGCGATCGACGGCCCTCATATCCAGTGCTTCCATGGTGTTGACGAAGGCTTGCGTTCGGGCTGCAACGATGTCGATGCCGGGACGGTGCAGGTGATCGAGTTGCCGGGCGGGCATCATTTCGACGGCGACTATGACGCGATCGCCAAGCGCATCCTCGAAGGCGTGCCCTTGCCTCATCCCAGCGATCCGATTCGCTACGCGGGCATGGACAGATTCGCCTGGTTGGCCCATCCGGTTGGAACGCAGGAGCGGACGGAGCCGCGCTGAAACGATTGAATCCCCCGATGGCGCTATTTATGTGTGGGGTGGTCGCGGTGCTTTTCGGTAAGCCCGGCAGAATCGCAAACGCCCTATTGGCCTCACGCGGATCGATCCATGTCCACCACCCTCGTCGGCAAGCGCATCCTTCTGATCATCGGCGGCGGCATCGCCGCCTATAAGGGCCTCGAGCTGATCCGGCGCCTGCGCGAACGTGGCGCCGATGTGCGGGCCATCCTCACCAAGGCCGGCGAAGCCTTCGTCACGCCGCTCTCCGTCTCCGCGCTCACCGGCGACAAGGTCTATACCGACCTGTTCTCGCTGACGGACGAAGCCGAGATGGGGCATATCGAAATGTCGCGCGATGCCGATCTTCTAGTGGTGGCGCCGGCGACAGCCGACCTCCTCGCCAAGATGGCGCAGGGCCAGGCCAATGATCTCGCATCCACCACGCTGCTGGCCACCGACAAGCGCGTGCTGGTCGCCCCTGCCATGAATGTGCGCATGTGGCTGCATCCGGCGACCCAGCGCAACATTGCCCAGTTGCGCGAGGACGGCGTGCTCTTCGTCGGTCCCAATGATGGCGAGATGGCCTGCGGGGAATACGGGCCGGGACGCCTGGCCGAACCGCTGGAAATCGTCGCGGCGATCGAGAAGGCCCTGGCGGGGCCGACCTTCATTCCGCTGCCGGGCTCGGTGAGCGCCGATACACGGCTGCTCCCGGCCCTGCCGCTCGCCGGCAAACATGTGCTGGTGACGGCCGGGCCGACGCATGAGCCGATCGATCCCGTGCGCTACATCGCCAATCGTTCCTCCGGCAAGCAGGGTTATGCCATTGCGGCGGCTGCCCTGGCTGCCGGGGCTCGCGTCACCCTGGTTTCGGGACCGGTTTCGCTTCTGCCGCCGCCGGGGGTGAATCTGGTGCCCGTGGAAACGGCGCGCGAGATGCTGGAGGCTGTCAGGACTGCCATGCCGGCCAATATCGGCATCTTTGCGGCGGCGGTGGCCGATTGGCGCGTGGCCGATGCCGGCGCGCAGAAGATCAAGAAGGGCGCAGAGGGCACGCCGAGCTTCTCGCTGGTGGAAAATCCCGACATCCTGGCCACCATCGCCCAGGACAAGGCGCGCCGACCGTCCCTGGTCGTCGGCTTTGCGGCGGAGACCGAACATGTCGTCGAGCATGCCAAGGCCAAGCTCGCCCGCAAGGGCTGCGATCTCATCGTCGCCAACGACGTCTCGCCCGAAAGCGGCGTGATGGGCGGAGACCGCAACCGCGTTCATCTGGTCTCGGCCTCGGGCGTCGAGACCTGGCCCGACATGGACAAGGATGCGGTTGCCCGGGCCCTGATGGCTCGCTTTGGCGAATTGGCCAGTGCCACGGCGTGACCGGGGCCGAGTCTTCGGGGCCTGACCGAAAAATCGGGGGAACCTCGACTTTTTGTCATCACCGGGCTTGTCCCGGTGATCCAGCGGCCCCAGTCTCGATGGGTTTGCGGTATCTGGATGCCCGGGACGAGCCCCGGCATGACAAAGGTGGAGCTATTCCGGGCCGTGTTGCGAGTTTTGAGACAGGCTCTTCAGACCCGCCTACGCCATCACCTGTCCCCACGATTTTGAAACAGGCGGGTCTGGAGACCCGCCCTCTATGCAGGATTGCCATGACCCTGACCATTCCCGTCAAGAAACTCCCCCATGCCGGCGACCTGCCGCTGCCTGCTTATCAGAGCGAGGGAGCGGCGGGTCTCGACCTGCCGGCCGCGCTGGGCCCGGGGGAAACCTTGGTTCTTGCACCGATGATGCGTGCTCTGGTGCCGACCGGGCTGGTTTTCCAAATTCCACAGGGCTATGAAGGACAAGTGCGCCCACGTTCCGGATTGGCTGTGAAAAGCGGAATTACCGTTTTGAACGCACCTGGTACGATAGACGCCGATTATCGCGGTGAGATTAAAGTCGCCCTGATCAATCTGAGTGTAGAATCCTTCGCCATCACCCATGGCATGCGAATCGCCCAGTTGGTCATTGCACCGGTGACGTTGTCTGTCCTGGTCGAAACGGCGGAAGTCGATTCGACCGTTCGCGGCAGCGGCGGCTTCGGTTCGACGGGCACCGCAACGTGATCTAGAGCAAAGTGCGATTCTGCGAATCGCATTTCGCCCTAACTCTTTGTTTTGACGCATTTTCTTGATCGAAGAGTCTGTCGCCTCTTCTGGAAAATGCGTCAGGGACCGTATCAGGGGGTCGACATGCAATTGCTTTCGCGCCGTTCCTTGCTTGGCCTCGCCGCCGTGGTCGATATCGCCCACCATTCGAGGCCGACGCCGGTCGCCGCCAAGGCTCTTGCTTCCCGGCATGCCTTGCCGCCGCGCCATCTGGAAACCTTGCTGCAGACCCTGGTGCGCCACAATATTCTCAAGGGCGTGCGCGGTCCGCGCGGTGGTTATGAGCTGGCGCGCGAGCGGCGGCGCATCAGCGTCGGCGATATCGTGCGCGCGGCGATGACGGATGCCGCTGGAGAGGACGACCCGGCGCCGGTCTCGACCCTGGTCGATCAGGTCATCGCGCCGGCCGTCAACCAGGCCTCGCAATCCTTCCTGGCCGAACTCGACCAGATCACCGTCGAGGACCTCTGCCGGGATGCCGAGCGCAAGCATGTCTTTGGCGGCACGCCCGCCAATATCGACTTTGCGATTTGAAGGCTCGATTTGAAGATTTGGTCATCTAAAAAACATTATGGATCTGTAATTCAACATTAACCTCGACATTTTCGTGGATTAATGTTGAATTCCAGCCGCTTTCAATCAAGGACGTTCCTCATGGCGAATGCCAATCATGTGCCCGGCCGCGGCCGCATCTACCAGTCGATCACCGAGACCATCGGCGACACCCCGCTGGTGCAGCTCAACCGGCTGGCCAAGGCCAAGAACGTCAAGGCACGCATCCTCGCCAAGCTCGAATTCTTCAATCCGATCGCCAGCGTCAAGGATCGCATCGGCGTCAGCATGATCGACGCACTGGAGAAGGCCGGCCACCTCAAGCCGGATACCGTGCTGGTCGAGCCGACCTCCGGCAATACCGGCATCGCGCTCGCCTTCGTCGCCGCCGCCCGTGGCTATCGCCTGATCCTGGTCATGCCGGAATCGATGTCGATCGAGCGGCGCAAGATGCTCGCATTGCTCGGCGCCGAACTAGTCCTCACCCCGGCTGCCCAAGGCATGCGCGGTGCTGTCGCCAAGGCCGAGGAGATCGTCAAGGAACTGCCGAGCGCCATCATTCCCCAGCAGTTCCGCAATCCGGCCAATCCCGAGATCCACCGCCTTACCACGGCGGAAGAGATCTGGAACGACACCAAGGGCGACATCGACTATTTCGTCTCGGGCGTGGGCACTGGCGGCACCATCAGCGGCGTCGGCCAGGTGCTGAAGCCGCGCAAGCCCGACCTCAAGATCGTGGCGGTGGAGCCGGAAGATTCCCCGGTGCTGTCGGGCGGCCAGCCCGGTCCCCACAAGATCCAGGGCATCGGCGCCGGCTTCGTACCGGATGTGCTGGACCGTTCGGTGATCGATGACATCATCACCGTCGGCAACCAGACCTCCTTCGACACCGCCCGCCTGCTCGCCCGCATCGAGGGCATCCCCTGCGGTATCTCGTCCGGCGCGGCCGTCGCGGCGGCGCTGGAACTGGCTGCTCGCCCCGGCATGGACAACAAGTCCATCGTGGTGATCGTGCCCTCCTTCGCCGAGCGCTACATTTCGAGCGCCCTGTTCGAAGGGTTGTAAGGCAATACTGGCTACTCCGGCTTTCAAGAGGCCCAAGAGGCCTTTGACAGAAAAACACCCCGTCCAACTGGCCGGGGTGTTTGTTTTTAAAGCCGGACGAAAGCCGGTGGCCTCAGGATCGGCGGTCAGATCCAGCTATCGTCGCTGCCGCCGGAATCATCCGAGCCGTAATCGCCATCGTCGTCATCATCCGAATCGTAGCTGGCGTCACGCACATTGTCGTCGCTGTCGCGGCCCTTGTCGGCGTTTTCGTTGATGACGGTCTCGTTGATGGTGGTGTTGCCGCCGCCGCCAAACGGGCTCGAGCCGCCGCCGAGCAGGCCGCCGCCACCGCCGAACATCGAGCGCACGCCCTCGAACAGCAGCGCGCCGCCGGCGACACCGGCCGCCGTCTGCAGGGCGCCCTGCAGGAAACCGCCGCCGCGCGCGGGTTCGGCCTGCTGCGGCGGAACCTGTTGCTGCTGAGCCTGGTTGCGCTGGCCACCGAAGCCCTGCAAGGCCGAGCCGGCGCGCTCGATGAAGGATTGTGGCTGCTCGGGCGGCTGCGGTGCTTGCTGCGGCTGCTGCGCGGCGGCTTCCGCAGCCTGGACCTTGGCATGAGCCTCGCGCAAGGCGTGGTCCTGCACCAGGACGGTCTGCACCAGGGCATAGGCGGCGCCCGGTGAGCGGGCCATTTCGGCCGCGATCGCGGTTTCGGCCTCGGCGTCGCGCCCCGTCGTCGGGGCGGAACTGCGCAGGCGATTGAACAGGTCCTCGATGAGGGCTTTTTCGTTGGGGGTCATCCTGACTCTCCTTCGCGGCTGCGTCCTGAGGGGGAAGCCGCAACGCCTCCCATGTGGGTGCTGCACCTCAATCGGACAAGAACCGGCCGGAATTGGGGCGCGTTACAAAGGATTAATGCCGATTGGCCGTGCTTAATGCGCCTCTTCCCAATTGCTGGCGGCCCGTGAATCGACCTGCAACGGCACCTTGAGCTGCAAGGCCGGAAGCGCTGCGTGCTCCATCACCTGGGAGACCACCGGCAGCGTCGCCTCGACTTCCTCCTCCGGTGCTTCGAAGACGAGCTCGTCATGCACCTGCAGCAGCATCTTGGCCGAGAGCCCGGCCTTGATGAGGGCACCATCCATCCGGCTCATCGCCCGGCGGATGATGTCGGCGGCCGAGCCCTGGATCGGTGCATTGATGGATTGCCGCTCGACGAAGGCCCGCTCGGAGGGGTTCTTCGATTCGATCGCCGGAAAATGCATCTTGCGACCAAAGACGGTCTCGACATAGCCGCGGGCGCGGCATTCGGCCTTCATCCGGTCCATATAGTCGCGGATGCCGGGGAAGCGCTCGAAATATTTCTTGATATAGGCGCTCGCCTCCTCGCGCGGAATCGAGAGCTGGTTGGCGAGGCCGAAGGCGGAGATGCCGTAGATGATGCCGAAATTGATGGCCTTGGCGCGCCGCCGCACCTGGGGATCCATGCCCTGCACCGGCACGCCGAACATCTCGGAGGCCGTCATGGCGTGAATGTCGACGCCGTCCTCGAAGGCCTTGGTCAGTTGCGGGATCTCGGCGACATGGGCGAGTACGCGCAGCTCGATCTGCGAATAGTCGGCCGAGATCAGCTTGGCGCCGGGAGCGGCGATGAAGGCCGAGCGGATCTTGCGCCCTTCCTCGGTGCGCACCGGAATGTTCTGCAGATTGGGCTCGGAGGAGGAAAGGCGCCCCGTGGTGGTCGCCGCCAGGGAATAGGAGGTGTGGACCCGGCCCGACTTGGGGTTCACATAGGTGGGCAGGGCGTCGGTATAGGTCGATTTGAGCTTGGTGAGCTGGCGCCAGGCCACGATGCGCCGCGGCAGTTCCAGGCCCTGGTCGGCCAAGTCCTCCAGCACCTGGGCCGAGGTCGCCCATTGGCCGGTGGGAGTCTTCTTGCCGCCGGGGAGCCCCATCTTGCCGAACAGGATGTCGCCGAGCTGCTTGGGCGAGCCGACATTGAAGTTCTCGCCGGCGAGTTCGTGGATCTCCGCCTCGAGCCGGGCCGCGCTCTGGGCGAATTCGCCCGACAGACGCGCCAGGATCTGGCGGTCGATCATGATGCCGCGCGATTCCATGTTGGCGAGCACGGCGACGAGCGGGCGCTCCAGCGTCTCGTAGATGGTGACCAGCCCCTCGGAGACCAGGCGAGCCTTGAGCAGCAGCCACAGCCGCAGGGTGACGTCGGCATCCTCGGCGGCATAGGCGGTAGCGCGCTCGATAGTGACCTGGTCGAAGCCGATCAGCGACTTGCCGGAGCCGCAGACTTCGGAAAAGGCGATCGGCTTATGGCCGAAATGGCGTGACGAGAGTTCGTCCATGCCGTGATTGCCACGCCCGCCATCGACGACATAGGACATCAGCATGGTGTCGTCATAGGGCGCGATCTTGACGTTCTCCTCGCCCATCACCAGCGTGTCATATTTCAGGTTTTGGCCGATTTTCAGCACGCCGGGATCTTCGAGCAGGCCCTTCAACCGCTTTAGAGCCTCGCCGGCATCGACCTGCCCGGCCATCATGCCGCCGCCGAACAGATCCGCCTTGTCGCGATGGCGCAGGGGCACATAGCAGGCCTTGCCCGGCTCGACCGACAGGGAGAAGCCGACGAGATCGGCCTGAAGGGCGTCGAGCGAGGTGGTTTCCGTGTCGAAGGCGACATAGCCGCGTTCGCGGGCCCTGATAATCCAGCCGTCGAGCGCTTCCAGGCTGGCGACGGTTTCATAGGAGCCGCTGTCGAAGGGAATGGCGGTGAGCCTGGCCTTGACGCTTTCCACCACGGCGGAGGGCGTGCCGGCCCCCGTGGCAACCGCCGGAGCGGCAGAGACGCCGTCCGCACCCGGCTTGGGCGCCGGCGTCCTCGCCGGGGCGGGCGAGAAATCGCTGTCGGGGATCTTCAGCGCCTCATCGGGCGCGATATCGGCGACGTCGAGGCCGGCATCCTCGGCGATGCGGCGGGTCAATGTGGAGAATTCCATCGCCTTCAGGAAGGCGATGGCGCCCTTGGCGTCGAGCCCGGGGGCGATCAGGTCCTCGATCGGCGTTTCCAGGGTGACGTCGGTGACGAGCTTCACCAGTTCGCGCGAGATGCGGGCGAGCTTGACGTTCTCGGGGTCGGTCAGGCTCTCGCGGCGCTTGGGCTGCTTGATCTCGCCGGCGCGGGCGAGGAGCCCTTCGAGGTCGCCATATTCATTGATCAACTGCGCCGCCGTCTTGACGCCGATGCCAGGCACGCCGGGGACATTGTCGGTGGAATCGCCGGCCAGGGCCTGCACATCCACCACCTTGTCCGGCGTCACGCCGAACTTTTCGAGCACTTCGGCCTCGGCGATCAGGCGTTCGGGTCGCGAACCCTTGGCCTTCTGGTCGCCGGAAGCAGGATCGAACATCACCACGCCGGGCTGGATGAGCTGCATCAGGTCCTTGTCGGCGGAGACGATGGTGACGTCGGCGCCGGCCTTGACGGCGATGTCGCAATAGGTGGCGATCAGATCGTCCGCTTCGTAGCGGGACTGTTCCACCGGCTTCAGGCCGAAGGCGCGCACGGCAACCCGCATCAGCGGGAATTGCGGCACCAGTTCTTCCGGCGGCGGGGGACGGTGGCCCTTATAGGGCGGGTAGATCTCCTTGCGGAAGGAATCTTCCGACTTGTCGAAGATGATGCCGAGATGGGTGGGCTGCTTGCCCATCACCCCTTCCTTGATCATCTTGTGCAGCACATTGCAGAACAGGCGCACCGCACCCGTGGGCAGGCGGTCGGAGCGGTAATTGTAGCGGGCGTCCTGGTTGATCGACTGGAAATAGGCCCGGAAGATGAAGGACGAACCGTCGACCAGAAAGACGTGGTCGCCCTTTCCGGGTGCGCGCGGAGCAGAAGTCATCAGGGCCTCGTCTTCGGTCTGTTCAAGACTGATTCTTGGAGCGCGATCATACAGGCTCGCATCCAGAAGGCGAGCCTGGGAGCGTAGATCGGAGCGCGGACTTCTCAGCGACACGCCTGCATGTCGCTGAGAAGTCCGCGCTCCGATCATTGCGCCTTTTCGGGCAAGTATCTACATTCGCCCCATGGCATTTTCATCCGAAGAGCTGGAGCGTTACGCCCGGCATGTCGTCATGCACGAGGTCGGCGGCGCCGGGCAGCAGGCTTTGTCGCGGGCTCGCATCTTGGTCATCGGCGCGGGCGGGCTCGGCGCCCCGGTGCTGCTCTATCTCGCGGCGGCGGGCGTCGGCACGCTCGGCATCGTCGATGACGACATCGTGTCGCTCTCCAACCTGCAGCGCCAGATCATCCATGCCACGCCCGATATCGGCCGTCCCAAGGTCGAGACGGCCGGGGAGGCGATCGAAAGACTCAATCCGCATGTGACGGTGGTTCCGCATGCGATGCGCATCGATCCCACCAATGCGGCTGAACTGATCGCATCCTATGATCTGGTGATCGACGGCTCGGACAATTTCGACACCCGCTATGCCGTCTCCGATGCCTGCTTCCATGGCCGCAAGCCGCTGGTCATGGGGGCGCTCGGCGTGTTCGACGCGATGCTGACCACGCTGCGGCCCTTCGAGACCAATGCCGAAGGCGAGCCCAACCCGACCTGGCGCTGCCTCTTCCCGCAGAAACCGCCGCCGGGCACCATTCCAAGCTGTTCGGAGGCCGGCGTGCTCGGTGCGCTTGCCGGCGTGGCCGGCTCGATGATGGCGCTGGAAGCAATCCGCGAGATCGTCGGATTCGGCACCGGCCTCACTGGCCGCCTGATCCATCTCGATGCGCGCGACATGCGCTTCGGCGAGACCCTCTATGGCTGGGACCCCGACAACCCGCTGAATGGCGAAGCCGCGCAAGCAACGGGCGAAACGGCGATGGCGCTCCCCGGCTGAGTGTGGCATTGCTGCCCTCATGACCGAACCGCGATCCTATAGCCGCGTCTTTCTGCGCGCCCTCAATCTCGAAGCCCATATCGGCTATTACGAGCATGAGAAGGGCGTGACCCAGCCCCTGATCGTCGATGTCGAGCTGACTTTGGCTGAAGCACGTTTCGGCGACGACGATATCGAGGGCACGATCGACTATGACAAGATCGCTGCCATCGGGCGTGAACTGGCCGCCAGCCATGCCGATCTCCTCGAGACCTTCGCCGAGCGGCTGGCGCAGCGCTGCCTTGCCTTCGACCGCGCCGCCGCGGTGCGCGTGCATGTCGAAAAGCCTCGCGCCGTGCCGGGCGCCATGGCCGGGGTCGAGATCCTGCGCGTGAAGTGAGGCGGGAAGCGCCCGACACCCACTTCGGCGCCTGCATTACAATTTGGCAAGGCTGGGTTCCCTCGCCGGGCGCGTCCCTCTATTTTGCGCGCGATTGTTCAATCGGGTTGAGATTCCACATGGAAAAAATGATCGAGCGCTGCCTCGTCGCCTCGCGCTGGGTGCTGGCGCCCTTCTATATCGGGCTGGTCATCGCCCTGTTCGTCGTTCTGCTGAAATTCGGGCAGGAATTGCTCCACTATGTCGTTGGCGCCTATGGCTTCACGACCGAGGAGACGGTGATCGGCGTGCTGGAGCTGGTTGACCTGGCCCTGCTGGGCAGCCTGATCCTGATCGTGATCTTTTCGGGCTATGAGAATTTCGTCTCCAAGATCGACGGCACCGAACATCTGACCTGGCCGAACTGGATGACCAAGGTCGATTTCGCCGGCCTCAAGCTCAAGCTGCTCGCCTCGATCGTGCTGATCTCGGCGATCCAGTTGCTTAAAGGCTTCATGCAGATCGAGAAGCTGACCGACCGCGACCTCTATTGGCTGGTCGGCATCCATATGGTGTTCATGATATCGGGCGTGCTGCTGGCCTTCTCCGACCTGTTGCAGGCCAAGGCGGGCCATCCCGATGACTGAGGCCGCCGGCGTGGCGCCGCTCAACTGCTCATGCCGCCATCGACCGGAATGCCGGCACCGGTAATGAAGCTGGCGGCGTCGGAGGCGAGGAAGACGGTGACGTCGGCCACTTCGCGGATCTCGGCGAGCCGTCCCAGCGGCGTCTGGCCGACGACATGGCCGACCGCCGCGCCGGTATCCGGAAACATCCCGGTCCCCACCACATCCTGCGTCAGTTTCCGGCCCATCTCGGTGGGAATCAGGCCGGGATGGATGCAGTTGACGCGCACGCCATAGCCGAGCTTGCCGGCTTCGGCAGCGCCGATGCGGGTGATGCGGTCGACGGCGGCCTTGCTGCCGGAATAGCCGGCAATGGTTGGGAATACGATGGTGGCTGCGACCGAGGCGATGTTGATGATCGCACCGCCCTTGCCGGCTGCTCCGCCCGGCCGCATCGCCCGGAAGGCGTGCTTCATGCCAAGCAGCGTGCCGACGACATTGACATCGAACATGTGCCGCAGGCTGTCGGGCTCGATCTCGGTTACCAAAGCGGTGACTTCCACGCCGGCGTTGTTCACCAGGATGTCATAGCCGCCGATCTGCTCGATCGTGGTCGCGACGGCGTTCTCCCACTGAGCCTCGTCGGTGACGTCGAGCGCTACGAAGCCGTAGGCGCCGCCATGGCGCGCCAGGCTGGAAGCGGCTTGCCGGCCGAGATCTTCGAGGATGTCGCCGATCATTACGTCGGCGCCGGCCTGGGCCAGGGCTTCGGCGATGCCTGCACCGATACCGCGCGCTCCGCCGGTTACCAGGGCCTTGCGGCCCGCCAGATCGAATCGATCGGCCATCCGACTCCCTCCCGATCATGCAAGGCAGCGGGATGGAGAATACCCGTCTCCCCGGCAAGCGGGAGAATGGCGTTTCGCTCGACCCCGGGCAAGGCCGGGAAACAGGCCGGTGGCGGTCAGGCCATTCCTACGGCGCTGCGATGACCTGGCTGCAGGCGGTGGGCAGATCGCTCAGGGTGAGCTGGCGCGGCGGGTGCGGCGGCTTGGGACGCGGTTTGGGATGCAGCACCGCATCCGAGAACCAGTAATCGAGTTCCTTGCCACAGCCTTCATCGCCTGTCGGCGGCTTTTGTGGCGTGCAGGTCGGGCTGCCGCGCGGGCAGGTGATGCGGACATGGAAATGATAGTCGTGCCCATACATCGGGCGCACCTTGCCGAGCCAGGAGCGATCTCCGGTGGCATCGCGGCACATCGCCTTCTTGATGGCTGCGTTGACGAAGATGCGCTCGACCGCCGGATCCTGGGCGGCGGCGCGCACGATGCCCATCTGGCCCGCCGTCCAGGAGCGCGAGACGTCGAGCCGGTCGGAACGCACCATCATCACGGCACTTTTGGTCTCGCGTTCGGCGACGCTCAGCCGGCGATCCGGCATCGGCGTCAGCCAGATGTCGGCGTCGAGTCCGATCTGATGCGAGGCATGGCCCGTCAGCATCGGGCCGCCGCGCGGCTGCGCCATGTCGCCGATCAGGATGCCGGGCCAGCCGGCCACGGTTGGGGCCTTGGCGGCGAGGTTCTTCACCACCCGGATCACGGCGGCATTGCCCCAGGCGCGATTGCGCGAAGGCCGCATGACCTGCCAGGTCGGACCATCAGCCGGCAATTCCACGCCGTTCGACAGGCAGCCCTTGGCATAGAAGCCGATCGAGCCGAGGCCGACATTGGCCGGCGTCGCGGCGCGGCCGAAGAGCTGCTTGGCGGGCGTGGCTGATGTCACCGCGCCGAGCGGCGGCAGCTTGTAGCCGGGCGGGGTGATGTCTTGCGACAGGGCCGGCGCATGGCTCGCCAGGGTCAGCAGCGCCGCCAGCGGCAGGGCGGCCTTGAACGGCGGGAAGATCCTGACGAAACGGCGCATGCATGCTCCCGCAAAGTGATTCGTGACGCCATCCTATCCTGTCTTTGCTGGAACGGCAGCATCGGGCGGCAATCCCTCGGGTTTCGCATCACGCCAGCCGGCGGGCGGAAACCGAAAATTAACCATGTTTGATTCATGCTTTGTTCGGTTTCGGGTGGATTTGCATCCTGTGCAAAAGCGCATGGCGAATGAAGGCCCGGGACGGCCAATGTCAGCGAACCGTATCGAGGAACCTGTCATGCCTGCCCTGCATCTGAGCGCGAGCTTCCGCTGGATCACCGTTGCCTTCACGCTTCTTGTCGCCGCGCTCTGCCCGCTCTCGCCGGCCTCCGCGGGCATCGTGGCCAAGGTCGACATCGCCAGGCAACGCATGACCGTGATCGTCGATGGCAATGTCGAGGCGATCTGGGCGGTATCGACGGCAAGGCGCGGCTACTATACCCCGCGCGGGGTATACCGCCCCAAGCTGCTCAAGCGCATGCACTACTCGAAGAAATACGACAATTCCCCGATGCCCTATTCGGTGTTCTTCAAGGGCGGCTATGCCGTGCACGGCACCTATTCGGTCAAGCAGCTCGGCCGTGCTGCCTCCCATGGCTGCATCCGGCTAGCGCCGTCCCACGCCGCCGCGCTCTACCAGCTCATTCGTCACCGAGGCATGTCGGATACGCGGGTGGTGATCGGCTAAGCAGAATTTCCCGGTGAGGCCCCATTCGTGGGCCTCACCGGGAAATTCTGCGAATGTTTGATAGTATGCAGGCTCCTCTATTTCACCAGTTTGGGCCGGTAATAGCTGCGAATCTGCATATCAGCCGTGCACATTCGCGCGAGAAGCCGTTCCGCTTCTTGACGCTGGGCCGGTGCATTCCTAGCTTGAGGGCAACGGATATTTGCATGGCGATTCCGCCATTCCCGCTGTGGAGATTCTCGAAATGGGTGCCAACACGATCAAGGTCACGGATGCCTCGTTCGCTAATGACGTGCTGAATTCGGCTGAGCCGGTTGTCGTCGATTTCTGGGCCGAGTGGTGCGGGCCCTGCCGCATGATCGCGCCCGCTCTCGACGAGATCGCCACCGAGATGGCCGGCAAGGTCAAGATCGCCAAGCTGAACGTCGACGAGAACCCCCAGATTGCTTCGCAGTTCCGGGTGATGTCGATTCCCATGCTGATCATATTCAAGGACGGCAAGCCCGTTGCCCAGAAGGTCGGCGCTGCTCCCAAGGGCGAACTGTCGCGCTGGGTTTCGGCCTCGGCCGCCTGAGGCCAGAATTATTTATTCGAGCGGACGTTCTAGCGTCTGTTTCGTGTTGAAGGCGGCCCCTCGGCCGCCTTTTTCATGTCGCCAGTGTCGCGGCACGCAGGGCGTCGGCATCACCGATCCTCAAGCCGGCGGCCTCGATCGCCTGGCGTGCCAGCACCACCAATTCGGCGTTGTCCCGGGCCAGCGTGCCATCGGGACGGTGGAGATTGTTCTCGAAGCCGACGCGGGCATGCCCGCCCCGCCGTGCTGCCGCGGTGACGCAAGCCACTTCCTGCGGCCCGAAGGCGCAGAGGCTCCAGGGATCGAAACGGGGCATGCCCTCGGCGAGGAAGGGCAGGAGATCGTCGGGCTGTGAGGTCTGGTCCGCCGTATAGCGGCCGAGCACATAGAGTACGGGCAGTTTCTCGAAAGGAATGAGGCCCCGCCGTTGCAACGCGGCAAGGCGTCTGGCCTCGTCCGGCGTGTAGAGGATGATCTGCGGCATGGCGCCGATCAGCCTGAGAAACAGCAGCAATTCGGCAAAGGCGGCTTCCTCGGCGGTGTCAGGCACCAGTTCGCGCAGTGCGAGCGATACGGCCTCCGGCCGGGTGGCGCGGATGACGGCTCTCTGCTCGGCGGGCGAATAGAGGCCGAGCGCCTCGCTGGTGATCTGCACCACGAGATCCTTGCCTGTCACGGCGCCAATCGCGGTGATGACGGCGCGATAGGCCTCGGCATCGAGCAAATGGTTGCCATCGTTGCGCCGGACATGGACATGGATCATGGCCGCGCCGGCCTCGAGACAGGTCGTGGCTGTTTGTGCCAGGGCGGAGGGCGTCATCGGCAAGGCCGGATGGTCCGCCTTGGTACGCCGGCCGCCATTGGGGGCGACGGCAATGAAGCGCGGGGTATAATCCGGCGTAACCGACAAAATCCGTCTCCGAGCGAGGCTTCATTTGTATCAATACGATAGCATCTGATACGTTTGTTTCAATAATCCTTCCGACGGAGTGCATGGGCATGAACGGGCTTGTGGATCTCGACGGCTTGGCCGGCGAGATCGTCAGGGGCTTCGACGCAATGCCGGCGCAAATCAGGGCTGCCGCGCGCTATGTGCTGGAGAATCCGCGTGATGTTGCTCTGCTGTCGATGCGGGAACAGGCGCGACGTGCCGGCGTTCAGCCGGCGACCATGATGCGGCTTGCCCGCCAACTGGGCTTTGACGGTTACGAGGCCCTGCGGGAACTGCACGCCGATACGCTGCGGGAAGTGCCGACGGGCTTTGCAGGCAAGGCGGGCGACCATCTCGCCCGGCAGGGGCGCGTCGGTGACGAAGGACTGGCCACTGCCATGCTCGGCATGCTCAGCGCCCAGCTCGGCGGGCTTGTGGCAGGCAGGCCCCTTGCCGCATTCGCCGCTGCCGCGCAAACCCTTGCCTCGGCGCGCCGTATCCTTTGTCTCGGCCTGCGGGCGAGCCATCCCGTCGCCTGGCATCTGCATTATGCACTCACCCTGATCGGCAGGCCCAGCATGTTGCTCGATGGAATCGCCGGCATCGGGGCCGACGCTCTCGTCGATGCCGCCCCGGGTGACGTGATGGTGGCCGTCAGCCTGCAGCCCTATACGCGCCTCACCCTCGAACTCGCCGAGCATGCCGCTTCGCGTGGGCTGTCCGTCCTGGCCATCACCGACAGCGAAGTGGCGCCGCTCGCCAGGATCTCCCGCCATCACCTCATCATGCCGACCGCGAGCCCCTCCTTCCTCCATGCCGTGACGCCTGCCTTCGCTGCGGCCGAAGTGCTGGCCGCGCTGGTGGCCGGCCATGACGGCGAGGCGGCGCTCGCCGCCTTGCGCCGGACGGATGCGCATCTGGCCGCCCTCGGCACCCATCTGACCTGACGCCCAGCGCCGAAACTCCCGGGAGCCTCCCCATGAGCCATCTGCTCCACCGCGCCGCCAATGCCGTCATGCCGGTCGCCGTCGGCGGGCAGGGCATCGAACTGATCGATGCCGCCGGCAAGCGCTATATCGATGCCTCTGGCGGGGCCGCTGTCTCCTGTCTCGGCCATGGCCACCCCGCCGTGCTGGAGGCCCTGCACCGCCAGCTCGACAGACTCGCCTATGCCCATACCTCCTTCTTCACCACCGAGATCGCCGAGAGGCTGGCGGACTGCCTGATCGCCCAGGCGCCCGTCGGGATCGAGCGGGTCTATCTCGTCAGTGGGGGCTCGGAGGCGATCGAAGCGGCCTTGAAGATGGCGCGGCAATATTTCGTCGAGAGGGGCCAGTCGGAGCGCCGGCATGTCATCGCCCGGCGCCAGAGTTTTCACGGCAACACCCTGGCGGCGCTCGCCGCCGGCGGCAATCAGTGGCGGCGCGCCCAGTTCCAGCCGCTGCTGATCGAAACGCACCATATCGACCCCTGCTTCGCCTATCGCTTCCAGGCACCGGGCGAGAGCGAGGAGGATTATGCGGTCCGGAGCGCGCAGGCCCTCGAAGACAAGATCCTGGAGCTGGGGCCGGGCAAGGTCATGGCCTTCCTGGCGGAAACGGTGGTGGGTGCCACCGCTGGTGCCGTGCCGCCCGTCGCCGGTTATTTCACCCGCATCCGCGACATCTGCGACCGCCACGGCGTCCTGCTGATCCTGGACGAGGTCATGTGCGGCATGGGGCGCACGGGCACGCTACATGCCTGCGAGCAGGAAGGTGTGGTGCCCGATCTCATGACCATCGCCAAGGGCCTTGGTGGCGGCTACCAGCCGATCGGCGCCGTCCTGCTCAGCGCTGCCATCTTCGAGGCCTTCGCCGGAGGATCGGGTTTTTTCCAACACGGCCATACCTATGTGGGCCATCCCATGGCGGCGGCCGCCGCCTTGGCCGTGCAGGAAACAATCGTACGCGATAGTCTTCTCGCCAATGTCGAGGCCATGGGCGATCACCTGCAGGAACGGCTGGAACAGCGTTTTACCAACCATGCCCATATCGGCGATATCAGGGGGCGGGGCCTGTTCCGCGCCATCGAATTCGTCGCTGATCGCAGCAGCAAGCAGCCTCTCAATCCCGCCCTCAAGCTGCACGCCGCGGTCAAGCGCGAAGCGATGGCGCGAGGGCTGATGGTCTATCCGATGGGCGGTACCATCGACGGTGCGCAGGGGGACCATGTTCTGCTGGCGCCGCCCTTCATCATCGAATGCAAGGAGGTCGATGCCGCGGTCGAGCGCCTGGGGGACGCCGTCGATGCCGCCTTGGCCAGCATGCCGGCCGGAAGCACCTGAACCGCGCCCGATACTGCTGAATGGCAGGAAGATACGGTTCTATCGACGCAGGCCGAAATCCCGTTTAGCAATGAAGCCCTCGGAGCCGTGAGCTGCCGGTGGGCCGTTGAGACGGCTTTGGGGAGCGGCCGCGCCGAGAAGACCGGCATTCCCGGGTAAACCGGGACAGCCAGAGCCTGCTTCGCCCGACCTGGTTCGAATCAGGCCCTGAACTTCAAAGGAATGGGCGCGACATTCCGGCCTCGGGGGGCGGAAGCCGTGCCAGTCAGAGGAGGAGCCTATGCATCACGTCCGTCCGGCGATCGTCGCCGGCCTCGCCGTCTCGCTGACCTTTACGCCGCTTGCCGGAGCCTTTGCCGCTTCGCCGGCGCCAGTGGAGGCCGAGCACGGCATGGTCGTCACTACCCAGCGCCTGGCCACCCAGGCCGGCGTGGATGTCCTCAAGAAAGGTGGCAACGCCATCGATGCCGCTGTCGCGGTCGGCTACACGCTGGCGGTGGTCTGGCCTGAAGCCGGCAATATCGGTGGCGGGGGCTTCATGACCATCCGCACCAAGGACGGCAAGTCGACCTTCATCGATTTCCGTGAGCGGGCGCCGGCCGCGTCCACCAAGAACATGTATCTCGACGACAAGGGCAATCCGGTGAAGGGGGCCTCGACGGATGGCTATCTCGCCGTCGGCGTGCCCGGCTCGGTGGCCGGCTTCGAATATGCCCGCGAGAAATATGGCTCCCTGCCGCGCAAGGACCTGATGGCATCAGCCATCCGCTATGCCAAGGATGGCTATGTGCTCGGCCAGGGCGACGTTGCCTCCGTCAAGGAGAATGCCGATTGGCTCAAGCGTGATTCGAACGCGGCCAAGATCTTCCTCCAGGCCGATGGCTCGCCCCATGCGGTTGGCGACACCTTCAAGCAACCCGATCTCGCCGCTTCGCTGGCGGCCATTTCCGAGAAGGGCCAGGATGCCTTCTACAAGGGCGCGATCGCCGATGCCATCGTCAAGGCTTCAGGTGCCAAGGGCGGCATCCTGAAGAAAGAGGATTTCGAGCAGTACAAGGTGCGCGAGCTCGAGCCCGTGAAGTGCAATTATCGCGGCTACGACATCATCTCCTCACCCCCGCCGAGTTCCGGCGGCGTGATCATCTGCGAGATCCTCAACGTGCTGGAGGGCTATCCGCTCTCCTATCTCGGCGCCGATTCGGCCAACACCGTACATCTGATGGTCGAGGCGATGCGCTATGCCTATGTCGACCGCAATTCCAGTCTCGGTGACCCCGATTTCGTCAAGAACCCCGTCCCGCATCTGCTGGACAAGAACTACGCCGCCGAGATCCGGGCCAAGATCAATCCCTACAAGGCTGGCGTCTCCAAGGATTTGATGCCCAAGGGCATGGGCGAGTCCAAGGAAACCACGCATTATTCGATCATCGACAATGACGGCAATGCCGTCGCCGTCACCTACACGCTGAACGGTTCCTATGGCGCCGGCGTGGTGGCAGAAGGCACCGGCATCCTGCTCAACAACGAGATGGACGATTTCACCGCCAAGCCCGGTGTGCCCAATCTCTACGGCCTGGTGCAGGGCGAGGCCAATGCCATCGAACCCAAGAAGACGCCGCTCTCCTCGATGAGCCCCACCGTCGTCACCAAGGACGGCAAGCCCTTCATGGTGATCGGCAGCCCCGGCGGCTCGCGCATCATCACCATCACATTGCAGGCCATCCTCAATGTGATCGACCATGGTCTCGACATCCAGGAAGCGGTCGACGCGCCGCGTATCCACCACCAATGGCTGCCCGACCAGATCTATACCGAGCCGCAGGCTCTCTCGCCCGACACTATCAAGCTGCTGGTCGAGATGGGCTACAAGGTGGACGAAGGCGATCCGGCCTGGCCGGTCTGGGGCAAGGCAGCCGGCATCCTGGTCGGCGGCAAGGATCTCGCCACCATCAAGAAAGGTGATGGCGCCCGCTATAACGGCGCCATGGATAGCCGTGTCGAATCAGGGCTGGCGGCCGGATATTGAGGGCACGCCTGTACTTGAAAATACGCGACGTTTGTCATTGCCGGGCTTGACCCGGCAATCCCGGCTAGTTCTTCGGAGAGCCAAGCATCTGTATGCCCGGGTCAAGCCCGGGCATGACAAAGGTCGGCGTTTCCGTCGTTACGATCAGGCCTGCTTTTCGGCCTCGGCGGCCTGTTTCGGGCCGCCGCGGGCGACGCCGACCATGGCCGGGCGCAGCACGCGCGTGCCGATCGAATAGCCGACCTGCACCACCTGGGCCACGGTGCCGTTGGGCACGGAAGGATCGGGCACCTCGAACATGGCCTGGTGGAAATTGGGGTCGAAGCGCTCGCCCTTCGGGTCGAGCTTCTTGACGCCGTGCTTTTCCAGCGAGCGCAGCATTTCCTTTTCGGTGAGCTCGACGCCTTCCATCAAAGCCTTGACGGCCTCGTCGGTCTCGCGTGCCCCGGCGGGTACGCTGGCCAAAGCGCGCTCCATATTGTCAGCCACGCCAAGCATGTCGCCCGCGAACTTCGCGATGGCGTATTGGCGTGCATCGTTGAGCTCGCGCTCGCCGCGGCGGCGGACATTCTCGACCTCGGCCAAGGTGCGCAGCAGGCGATCCTTCAGCTCGGCATTTTCGGCCTGCAGCCTGGCAAGGACCTCGAATGCTTCGTCATTCACGGCGGTCTGGTCGGCGCCGGCCTGTTCGCCACCAACCTGGCCCGTGCTGTCCGCCGTCGGCGCCGCCGGGGCGGCCGACTCGGCCGCAGTGCGGGTCTCGGCTTTGGCTTCGGGTTTGGTCTTGTTGGTCATTTCACCTTTTCCAACTCATGTTCGGCCGGGATATCAGCGTCCTGGCCGATAAAATCAAGGGTTGATGCAGCGGACGGCCTCAAACCGCTCGTTTTGTTTCAGTGCCGGTGCCGCTCGACCAGCGCCAGAGCGGCGGCGAAGGCGCTTTCGACGTCGAGGGCGGTGGTGTCGAGCACATGGGCGTCGGGCGCCGGCTTCAGGGGGGCATCGGCACGTCCGGCGTCACGGGCGTCGCGCTTGCGGATATCGGCGAGGACGGCTTCGAAGGGGGGAGCATCGCCGCGCTTTTCCAGTTCGAGATGGCGGCGCTTCGCCCGGATCTCGGCATCGGCGGTCACGAAGATCTTCACCTCGGCGCCGGGGGCGACGACCGTGCCGATGTCGCGCCCATCGAGTACGGCGCCGCCGCGCTGATGGGCGAAGCGTCGCTGCAGGTCGAGCAGAGCCTTGCGCACTTTGGGATGGGCCGCGACCACGGAGGCCGCTTCGCCCATTTCGCGCCCGCGTAGCCGGCTCTCGTCGAAACTGGCGACGTCGAGCCCGTCCGCGATCTCGGCGGTGGCGTCCGCATCCTCGAGGTCGAGGCCCTCGTCGAGCGCCGCCCGCCCGACGGCGCGATAGAGCAGGCCGGTATCGAGATGAGGCAGGCCGAGATGCGCGGCCAGGCGCTTGGCCAGGGTTCCCTTTCCGGACGCGGCGGGACCATCAATGGCAATGATCATAATGGGGCACCAGATTACACATCAGGGGGAGGAAGGCGGGATTTTCGCCGGCAGGGTTACGACCGCGGGCCGGAGCGTGGGGCGGCCCTGCAGCACGATACGGCGTCCGGTGCCCTCGGGTGATATCGCGACATCGGCCCCGAACGGCCCGAGCAGATGCGCAGCATCGTCAGGCGATCTGAAGCTCGAGACAGCCTCGCTTGTCGCTTGCGGCGCGATGACGGCGGTCTCACCGGGCGCATTGAGGCCGGCCAGCAGCACCGCCGCACTCACCAGGTTCGGGGGCACCGGCGAGGAGGCGCCGCTATCGGGCACGTGCCAGAGGATCGGCACAGGATCGACCGCGCCGCGCAAGGTCAGGGGCAGGCGCACACCCTCGGCGGCGGCGACGATCTCGGCACCCATCCGCGTCAAAGGCGTCAATACAGGCATCATCGGGCAGGTCCGCAGCGTGGCGTCGCCATCAAGGGTAGCCGTGATGCCATGGCTGGCAATGACGCCCATCATCAGCACCGCACCTGCCAGCGACCCCCCGATATCGAGGCTGCCCTCCGGCGAAAGCAGGCCGCCGACGCCGACACCACGGATACACCAGGCCGCATCGCCACCCCGTTCGATTGCGGCGCCGAGCCTGCGACAGGCCTCCGCCATCGCCACGACGTCACGACTACCCACCAGGCCCTCGATGCGTGTCTCACCCACGCTGAGCAGCGCCAGAATCAGGGCGAGCAGGCCGATGCTTTCCTCGCCCTCGGCCTTGTTTCTGTCGGCCGCCCCGGAGGACCGGCGCGCAGGAGGCGAAGCGGTCTGGGAGGGCGATGCGAGCAAGAGGCGGCTCCGGAGCGATGGAAGGGGTCTACGGCAAGGACGAATGCCGATGGCAGGATTCTCACTCCTGCATGGCGCACCCGGCAGGTTCGGTCCGGCCACACGCCCTAGCATGGATGGCCCGAGGGGGCAAAGCCGGCGGTGCCAGGAAATCTTGATTCAAGCCCTTGCCAGATCGCGAAAAAACGCCATCTTTGCGATTCTCATTGACAGGGACGCTTCTAGTCTGTAGCGGCCTCGCACTTCGATTTCCGACATAAGGTATACGCCGTGGCCAGACCCGAACTTGGCACGAAACGCGTCTGTCCGACGACTGGGCGCAAATTCTACGATCTCAACAAGGATCCGATCATCTCGCCCTATACCGGCCAGGTGGTCGTCATCGCCGCAGCGCCGCTGCTGCGTGGTCGTCCCGAGGCGGTTGCGCCGCGAGTCGACCAGACCGAGGAAGACACCGATCTCGATCCCGCAGCGGACGCCGAACTGATCAGCCTCGAGGAGGCCGATGACGAGGCGAGCGCCGCCAAGACGGTCGTCGGCGACGACGATATCGACGTCGAAGACGATCCGGTGGCCGACGATACCTTCCTCGAGGAAGATGAGGACGAGAACGACGATGTCACCGATCTGATCGGCGACGGCATCGAGGATGACGAGGAAAGCTGAGGCTCGCAGCGGGCCTCGCCGGAGACGCGGAGCCAGCATGGAGCCGCGTCTTTTTCCCAATCGGAAGATTTTCCAAATTTTCTTCGCAAGACGTCTTGCATCGGGCCGCGAAACGTGACAAACGAGCGGCCCGTCGGCGGTGACGCCGAGGGACACCGAAGCAGCTCCCAGGCTGCTTTGAAAAGTGGGGTCATAGCTCAGCTGGGAGAGCGCTACAATGGCATTGTAGAGGTCGGCGGTTCGATCCCGCCTGGCTCCACCACTTCTTCCCAAGCTTCAACGATGAGAAGCTTGGTTCCACCAAGCCCGCTGGCACGCAAGCGGGCTTTTTTTATTGCCCGACGCAAGCCGATTCGAAGGATTGCATTGCCTCCAGCCGGGCGAGCGCCTAGAGTTCGATGGCGTTCCGTTCGGTTATCTCGCATGCCGGTGGATCATCGCAGTTCGACTGCAGCTTGCCGAGCCCGCCTGGTCCTGTGTTTCGCAGGCGATAGCCTAGGTGGCCGGGATCGGCGAAGATGACCGAGGCAAGAGATGCCAAGCAAAGGGAGATAAAGCATGCGCTTTTCACTCAAGGCCTTGTTCGCTGTCGTCATGATGCTCGGCGGACTGGCTGTCACCTCGACGCCGTCTTCGGCCCTGCCGGTGGCACCGGTCGAGCGGGCGGCCCCCATGGCGAATGCCCTGGAAGGCTCGGCCCAGGTTCAGCAGGCGCAGTATTACTACTACCGCCGCCACTATCGGCCGCGCTACTACCGGCCCTACCGGTATTATCGCCCCTATCGGCGCTATTATCGGCCGCGCTACTATTACCGGCCCTATTACCACCGCCGCTACTATTACGGCTACTGAGCCCGCTAGGCTTCATAGTCGGGAGGCCCGCTGGCCGGGCCTCCTGGTTGGCTGCCGTGCGTCGGCATCCCCTAGCAGAGCTTTCCGACGAGGCCCGCGGATGGGCCTCGTCGGAAAGCTCCGAAAACAGCCGGTATCTTGCGGATTCCTTTCGATCGTGCCTGTGGTTTGATCGAAAGGAATCCACTTCGGCTGGCATGGAACCATAGGCTGATCCACGCGTTCTCCACCCTGGGACCAGCAAGGGTTCCGTTTCGATGTCAAAGCGCCTTGCGATCCGGAGGACAGTCGCCCATCGCGGGCAATAGCCTTCCAAGGGCGTGTTTGGCGTCAGGCCTGACAGAGGGGTGCAGCATGGATAATCCGCAGGTGGGTTGGATCGGAGCCATCATTATCGGCGGGCTGGCGGGTTGGCTGGCCGAGATGTTCATGAAGAGCAATATGGGCCTCCTCATGAATATCATCCTCGGCATTATCGGCGCAGCTGTCGCCAATTTGGTGCTGGGCATGTTCGGCGTGGTGCTTGGCGGCTGGGTTGGCTACCTCATTGCCGGATTCATCGGCGCCTGTGTGCTGATTGCGCTCGGAAGAATGCTGAAACGATCCGCCTGACAAAACGACGGCCGGCGCTGTGCCGCCACGGGCTTGCCCGATGGGCGGGCGCGGCCCGGCTAGAGAACGCTGCTGGAGAACCTAGCCGGGCCGCGGCAGGGCGAGAGAGGCTCCATGCAGGGCTAGGCTATCCCCGCCTTGCGACAGTTTTGTAACAAAGGTGGGACTTCCCTGCTTCAGGCGTTGGCGGCCTGGGCGATGAAGCGGTCGAGTTCGGCGAAGTCCGCGCTCCCTTCCATCGGCCCTTGCACGGTCACGGTATGGGCGCCTGCGGCATTGGCATAGCGCAGCGCCTCCGTCACGGACTTGCCGAACCGGCGCGCCACCAGAAACGTCGCGCCGAAGCAGTCGCCGGCGCCTGTCGGATCGATCTCGGTCACCGCGAAGCCCGGCATGTCAGTGCGGCTGTCGCAATTGAAATGGCTGGCGCCGCCGGCGCCACGCTTCAGCACGATTTCCTTGATGCCCGCCGCCAGCAGGCCCGCGACCGCCTTGTCCTCGTCGGTCTCGCCGGAGAACAGCGACAATTCCTCGCCGGAGGGCAGGAAGAGATCGGTTGCGGCCAGCACGGTATGGAAAACAGCCTTACTGCCGTCGCGCAACGTCTCGCGCCGGATATTGGGGTCGAAGGAGACGGTACCGCCCCTCGCCTTGAGCCCCGGCAGGGTCTTCAGGATCATCTCGGCGACGGCTGGGACCGGCAGACCCGATCCCATGACGTGGAGATGGCCGGCCTCGGCGAGCACCGCTTCGGCTTCGGGCGTGGCGGCGATACGCCCGGCGGCGCTGTCGCGCATATTGTAGACGAAGGCACGGCCGCCGTCCGGCCGGTAGCGCACGAAGGCGCTGCCGGTTGCCGCTCCCGCATGCACGGCCACGGCGGAGACGTCGACACCATCGCGATCGAGGCGCTGGAGGTTCAGCGTACCGAAATCATCGTCGCCCACGGCCGAGACGATCGCGGCGGGGTGGCCGAGCTTGCCGACCTGATCGATGAAAATCGCCGGCGCGCCGCTCGGGAAGGGGCCGACCAATGGTTGCGGCTCCAGAAAGCCGTTGCCGGTGGTGGTGGCCATGATCTCTACCAGGATTTCGCCAATGGTGACGATCTTGCCTGCAAGCATGGATGATTCCTCGATATCGGAGAAAGGGGAACAGGATCAGCTCTGGAACAGCGTGATCGGTTGTTCGCTGGCATAGATCGCGCTCTCGTCGATGGAGAACATGCGCTGATGCATCAGGAGGGCGCCGCCGAGGGCAGGGCCCTCGACGCCGAGGCCGGAAACCTCGATGCGCGGCATCGGAAAACCCTCGAGCAGTTCGCGCTGCATGGCCTGGGCGACCTCGGCCGCGACATGGCTGAAGACCGGCGCGACAGAGCCGCCGAGAATGATCAGGCCAGGATTGAGCACGCTGGTAACCTGGATCAAACCGGCGGCGAGCCGCTCGCCCCACACCCGCGCGGTCGTGATCGCCGCACTTTCCCCGAGGGTGAGGCCTTGCAGCAGCCTGTCGAGATCGGCCTCGCCGCCCTGGGTGCGGTAGAAGCCGAGGATGGCGTCCTTGCCGATATAGCTTTCCAGATGGCCCGGCTTGGAGCGGCCGGCCTGGATGGTGTCGCCGCCGAGCACGATCTGGCCGAACTCGCCGGCAAAGCCGGCGGAGCCGCGCAGCAGCCTGCCGCCGATGACGATGCCGCCGCCGGCACCGTTCTCTATCAGCAGGAAGGCGACGGTCTCGGAGCGATGCGCAGTGTCGCGGTAGGTCTCGGCGATGGCAAAGGCATTGGCGTCGTTTTCGATCGAGATGACGGGATCGAGGGAGGGGCAGCGCCGCTTCAGCCTGTCGGTGATCATCGTCTTCAGCTTCACGTCGCGCCAGCCGAGCATCAGCCCGTTGATCACCGTGCCATCCGAGGCGAGCAGGGCCGGCAGGGTCACGCACAGGCCACGCAGGCGCTCGGGGCGGTCGAGGCTCTCGACGGCCTCGGCGATCAGCGCCACCATGCGGTCGGTGCCGGCCTCCGGGGTTTCCTGATAGGTCGGGAACGGCAGGGTGAGGCGCAGGATCTCCTGTGCCAGCATGTCGATGATGACGACGGTGAGCCGATCGACGCCGATCTCGGCGCCGAGAAAGCTGGCGCCGGCCGGATCGATCTGTACCCGGATGCCGGGGCGGCCGGTCCTGCCGGCATTCTCGCCGCGCGGCTCGTCGCGGCGCTCGACAGCAAGGCCCTCCGTCATCAGGCCGGTGATGATGTTGCCGGTGGTCGAACGGTTGAGGCCGAGTGCCCGGGCGAGGTCGGCCCGGCTCATGCCCGCGTCGCGGAACAGGGCATTGAGGGCCCTGATTTCATTGAGATGACGGACGGTTTGCGGCGTTGCCAAAATGGGGAGGTCCGCTAAGGCGTTTTGCGACGAGACGGAATCGTCGAGAATCGCAAAGGCGCATCCAAACAGGGAACTGGAGCAAACAGCGTTCAGCCGCGAACGCTGTTTGCTCCAGGATGGGAAAGGGAGACTACAGCGTCTTGCGGTCCGATGGAATCGGCAAACCGCGTAAAGGCGCGTCGAAACAAGGCGTTAGAATATCGTCACCCTGGTCTGTTCCATGAATGGACCGGAATGCAGTTCGCACCCCGGGCGGGCGTGCAAGCGGGCTGTGTTCCAGGTCGCATTCCAAGTCGCGTTCACGGCGTGCGCGCCGTCTCGGCCTTGCGCCGGGCTTCGGCATAGCGATCGTCGATGAAGGCCTTGGCGCGGCGGGCCAGCTCGACATTATCCGTCCAGGTATTGCGCCAGATCGCGCAGATGATCGAGAGATCTTCGTCGACCACCTCGGAGGAAAAGCTCTCGAAGGTCACCCAATCCTGGTAGCCGCTGGCAACGAGGGCGTCGAAAATGGCGGAGAAGTTGATCACGCCCGAGCCGAGATAGCCGCGATTGCTCTCGCCGATGTGGAAATAGCCGAGCTTGTCGCCGGCGAGCCGGATGGCCTGAGCGGGGTCTGCCTCCTCGATGTTCATGTGGAAGGTGTCGAGGTGCAGGAAGATGTTGTCCGAACCGGTATCCTTGATGAAGGCGAGGCCCTGTGCGGTGGTGTTGAGCAGGTTGGTCTCGAAGCGGTTGACGATTTCCAGGTTGAGGCTGACGCCGGCTTGCTTGGCCTTGTCGGCCAGGCGGGACAGCGTGGTCACGCTGTTGTCCCAGCCCTTGCGCGTGGGCAGGCTGCGATATTTGGTGTGCGCCGAGAAGATGATGCCGCCGAGCTTGTGCCCGCCGAGATCGCGCGTGATGGCGACCGCATCCGACAGGATCTCCTCGCCCCGGCGCACCACGGCGGCGTCCTCGCTGGAAATGTCGCCTTCCAGCGGCAGGCCCATGGTGACGGTGACGGCAAGATCATAGTCCCTGAGGCGCTGAGCCAGCCAGGACACATCGAATTTGCGGGGATCGAGGCGGGGAAATTCGATCAGCTTATAGCCGAGGCGATGCGACTTCTCCATCGCGCCTTCGAGATCCTGCTGCGTGGTGCCGCCTGTCCACACGAAGGAATGGATACCGAGTCTGTCCATGGTGATTCCTGCCCTGTTGCGCCGGCTGGAACCCATCCGGGGCAAGCCGGCCTGATCATACTTCTTTTCTGTTATTTTGTTGTGAGTAGCAGCAAACTAAATCTCGTTCAAGCAGGACCGGTCGAGACGAGCGATGATTCTATCCATCGGCGATGATGCCGAGCCCCGGCCGCTCGGCGCGCGCGGCGACGAAACGCAACCCCTCCCGCGCGCGGTGGAGGGCCGGATTGTCGCGTCGGGCGGTATAGAGGGCATAGATCGAGTGTGAGAAGGCTGGCGCCCCTTTCACCAAGTGCAGGCGTCCATCGGCCAGCAAGGGGGTGACGGCGCCGGCCCGGAAATAACCCGAACCGCCGACGGTGAGGATATGGGTCAGCGCCAGGGGGCCGAGCGAGACTGTAACGGGTGCAGCGGCGAGATCGGGAAAGGCGGCGCGGTGGTTGATCGCGAAGGCCGGTCCCCAATCGACCTGGACATAGCTGTCGCGATGCACCTGCACGTCGGGGGAAGTCGTCACCAGAACCAGTTGCTCCTCCACCACCAGTTCGGCGACGACATCCTGATATTGCGGCGGATTGTAGAGCGTGACGAGGTCGAGCGATCCTTCCCTGACGCGCTCGATCAGCCGGGAGGGTGTATCGACTTCGACTCGCAGGGCGACGCGCGGGCATTCGCGATGCATCCAGCTCAGCCAGTCGGCGAGGAGGGGATGCCAGAGGCTGAGTTCGCCGCCCAGGCTGATGCCTTCTTCCCGCCCGGGCGGCAGCGCCACCTCCTGCCGGGCGCGTTCCCAGACCTGCACCAGGGCGGTGGCGGGCCCGACAAAGAGCTCGCCGGCCTGCGTGAGCCGCGCCCCGGCCTTGTTGCGGACGAACAGGCGGCGACCGATCTGCTGTTCGAGGGCCCGAATGCGCGCGCTGACGGCCGTCTGGGTCAGATTGAGACGCTCGGCGGCAGCGGCGAAGCTGCCATTCTGCGCGATTTCCAGAAAGGTCCGTGCCAGCCCGATATCCATGAAAATCAGATTATGGATTTTGCATTGAACTGCAATAACAATGCGTTTGTCTGAGTTCATTGCCAATGCCACAACTCAAGGAGGCCCGATGACGGCGGCGCGAATCCGCCGCTCGGCGGGTCGCCGGTCTGGAGTCGCTGCCGGCCGACGATGCGGTGATATCGAGTGAAATGGCATGACGGACGACAGGTCTCCCGAAACGATTGCGGCAAGCAACGGCATGGCGGCCGACAAGGCCTTCCGCGCGGTGGCTCCGCCGCTTTATCTCGCCA
Organism: Labrys sp. F242; assembly: GCF_057813875.1. Lineage (NCBI taxonomy): Bacteria > Pseudomonadati > Pseudomonadota > Alphaproteobacteria > Hyphomicrobiales > Xanthobacteraceae > Labrys > Labrys sp. F242. The sequence goes on from NZ_JBVASG010000003.1 coordinate 165,124, forward strand.
GTTCCTACGCCTTTGGCGGCTTCGAGCAGGCCGGGACCTATGAATATGGGCGTACGCGCAATCCGACGCGCGACCAGCTTGCCGACACGCTGGCGGCGCTGGAAGGCGGGGCCGGTGCGATCGTGGTCGCCAGCGGCATGGCGGCGGTCGACCTGGTGGCCTCGCGCCTCAATCCGGGCGAGACCGTCCTGGCGCCGCATGACTGCTATGGCGGCACGCAGCGGCTCCTCGCCATGCGGGCTGCCAAGGGCCAGTTCAATCTCACCCTGGTCGACCAGACCGATGAGAACGCGCTCGATGCCGCTTTGGCCCGGCGCCCGGCCCTGGTGCTGGTGGAGAGCCCCAGCAATCCCTTGATGCGCGTCGTCGACATCGCCGCCATCGCTGGCAAGGCCCGCAAGGTGGGAACAGCGCTTGCCGTCGACAACACCTTCCTGTCGCCGGCACTGCAGAAACCGATCGCGCTTGGCGCTGATTTCGTCATCCATTCCACCACCAAATATCTGAACGGCCATTCCGACGTGATCGGCGGCGCGGTGGTGGCCGCCAGGGTTGAGGATGTCGCTGAGCTGGCTTCCTGGGCCAACCTCACCGGTGTCACCGGCTCGCCCTTCGACGCCTATCAGACGCTGCGCGGCATCCGCACCTTGTTCCCCCGTATCGAACACCAGCAGCGATCGGCGGGCGCGATCGCTGCTTTCCTGGCCGGCCATGAGGGTGTCGCCGCCGTGCATTATCCCGGCCTGCCCGATCATCCCGGCCACGAAATCGCACGGCGGCAGCAGGCCGGCTTCGGTGCCATGCTCAGCTTCGAGATCGCCGGTGGCCCCGCGGCCGTCAGGCGCTTCGTCGAGGCCGTTAGGGTCTTCACCCTCGCCGAGTCACTGGGTGGGGTCGAAAGCCTGGTTGCCCACCCCGCTACCATGACTCATCTCGGCATGGGCGAGGTCGCGCGGAGGGCGGCGGGAATCAAGGACAGCCTGCTGCGGCTTTCGGTGGGGCTGGAGGGCGAGGCCGATCTGCTGGTCGACCTTGCGCAGGCGTTGGCGGCGGCGGATGATCGCGGCTCTGGCCAGTTGCGGGCCGTCGGCAGATGATTGCCGCCGTTTCGATCAGGGAGCCGATATCATGACAAATGCCGATGGCGACGATTCCGACGAGACCCCCAGGGCTTTCGCCTCACCTGCGTGCTTTGCGCATGAAGCCGAAGATAGTCAGCTCGATGCCGCCGTGCAAATGCAGGCGGAGCGCCGGGCAGAGATCATGGCCTGGCGCAAAGGCGAGCGGGCTCGTCTGATCGCCGAACGGCTGGCCATGTCGGCCGATCTCAGGGCCGAAAAGACCCGGGCGATCGCCGAGCGTCTCGATGGTGTCGTCGGCGATGTCGCCGGGCGGGTGGTGAGCTTCTACTGGCCCCTGCGGGGCGAGCCCAATCTACGCGACTGGGCCGAAGCGCTGGCCGCGCGGGGCGCAGTCACGGCTCTGCCGCTGGTGGTGGAAAGGAACGCGCCGCTGGTGTTCCGGACGTGGCGACAGGGAGAGAAACTGGTCAAGGGCTTCTGGAACATCCCGGTGCCCGAGGGCGGGCGCAAGGTGGTGCCCGACATCTGTCTGGCTCCGGTGGTCGGCCACGACGCGAGAGGCTTCCGGCTCGGCTATGGCGGCGGCTATTTCGACCGCACGCTGGCAGGGCTGTCCTCTAGCGTGGTGGCTGTTGGCGTCGGCTATGCCGAAGCCGCTATCCGCACCATCCATCCCCTCGCCCACGATATTCCGCTCGACGCCATCGTCACGGATGACAGTGTCCGGCGCTATCCCAGCGATTGAGACAAAAGAGACCTCGTCGCTCGTCGAGGTCGAATGCGCTCTATGCCCCAATGATGGTGGCAAGTGCCGCTCCCTCTTTGCCGCTCAATTCTCCTGCAGATCCTGAACCGCCCGAACCAGGGCGTTGTGCAGAGCTGCCCGCGGTGACATGCTGGGCTGCCACCTATTCTCCGCGCAAGAAACGCACTTGCGCCGGCAGCCCTGACATTCTATGTAAAATGCCCTAATTACACATTTTCCAATGTGAAAAGGGCCCATAGGCGCCAATGTCCCGCACCCTGTCTCCTCATCTCAAGCGGCTCGAAGCCGAGTCGATCGGGATCATCCGCGAAGTCGCGGCCGAATTCGCCAATCCGGTGATGCTTTATTCCATCGGCAAGGATTCGGGGGTGATGCTGCATCTGGCCCTGAAGGCGTTCTATCCCTCGAAGCTGCCGTTCCCGCTGCTCCATGTCGACACGACCTGGAAGTTCAAGGACATGATCTCGTTCCGTGACGAGATCGCCAAGCGCTACGGGCTCGACCTGATCGTGCATGTCAACCAGGACGGCGTCGAGCGGGGCATCAATCCGATCACCTCCGGCTCCTCCCTGCACACGCAGGTGATGAAGACGGAGGGCCTGCGCCAGGCCCTCGACAAGTACAAGTTCGACGCGGCCTTCGGCGGCGCGCGCCGCGACGAGGAGAAGAGCCGCGCCAAGGAGCGCATCTTCTCCTTCCGCACCGCCAACCACACCTGGGACCCGCGCAACCAGCGTCCGGAATTGTGGTCGCTCTACAACACCAAGATCCGGCAGGGCGAATCGATCCGCGTCTTCCCGCTGTCGAACTGGACCGAGCTCGACATCTGGCAATATATCCTGGAAGAGGACATTCCAATCGTGCCGCTCTACCTCGCCAAGGAGCGCCCGGTGGTGTTTCGGTCGGGCACCATGTTGATGGTCGATGACGAGCGCCTGCCGCTGGAGCCCGGCGAGGTCCCTCAGATGCGCCGCGTCCGCTTCCGCACGCTCGGCTGCTATCCCTTGTCCGGCGCCATCGATTCCGAGGCGACATCGGTCGCCGACATCGTGCGCGAGATGCTGACCGCCCGCACCTCCGAGCGCCAGGGCCGCCTGATCGACAATGACGAGTCGGCCTCGATGGAAAAGAAGAAGCGCGAGGGCTATTTCTGATGAACGCTGCCGCTCCCCAGGCCGAGCTTTCGCTCGCCGAAATGCTCAAGCCCCGCGAAAAGGGGCTGCTGCGCTTCCTCACCTGCGGCTCGGTCGATGACGGCAAGTCGACCCTGATTGGCCGGCTGCTCTATGATTCCAAGCTGATCTTCGAGGACCAGCTCGCCACGCTGGAGAAGGATTCCAAGCGCCACGGCACCACGGGCGAGGACATCGACTTCGCCCTCCTGGTCGACGGGCTGGAGGCCGAACGCGAGCAGGGCATCACCATCGACGTCGCCTATCGCTTCTTCTCGACCGCCAAGCGCTCCTTCATCGTGGCTGACACCCCCGGCCACGAGCAATATACCCGCAACATGGCGACCGGCGCCTCCACCGCTGACCTTGCCGTGCTGATGATCGATGCCCGCAAGGGCGTGCTGGTGCAGACCAAGCGCCATGCCACCATCTGCTCGCTGCTCGGCATCCGCCACATCGTGGTCGCGGTCAACAAGATCGACCTGGTGGATTATGATCGTATCGTCTTCGAGAAGATCGTTCACGATATCCTGGCCTTCACCGCCAATCTCGATTTCACCTCGGTAACCCTGATCCCGATCTCGGCGCGTTTCGGCGAAAACGTCTCGATGCGCTCGACCAATATGGACTGGTATCACGGCCCGATCCTGATCGAGCATCTGGAAACGATCGACGTCGCTTCCGATGCCGCCAAGAAGCCCTTCCGCTTCCCAGTGCAATGGGTGAACCGTCCCAATCTCGATTTCCGTGGCTTTTCCGGCACGGTTGCCTCCGGCTCCATCCGTCCAGGCGACAGCGTGACGGTCGCGGCGTCGGGCAAGACCTCGGTGGTGACGCGCATCGTCACCCAGGATGGCGATTACGAGGAAGCCGTTGCCGGCGATGCGGTCACCCTCACGCTCGCCGACGAGATCGATGCCGCGCGGGGCGACGTGTTCTCCCGTGCCACCGAACGGCCCGATGTCACCGACCAGTTCGCCGCCCATCTGATCTGGATGTCCGAGGACGCCCTGCTGCCGGGGCGCTCCTACATGCTGCGCCTGGGCACCAAATTCGTGCCGGCCACCGTCACCTCGATCAAGCACAAGATTGACGTCAACACCCAGGAGCACCTGGCCGCCCGTACGCTTCAGCTCAACGAGATCGGCGTCGTCAATGTGGCGACCGGCGTGCCGGTGGCTGTTGACGCCTATGTCCACAACCGCGAGACCGGCGCCTTCATCCTGATCGACCGCGCCACCAACCAGACCGCGGCGGCCGGCATGATCGATTTCGCCCTGCGCCGGGCCACTAATATCCATCGCCACTCGCTCACGATCGACAAGCTGGCTCGCTCGGCCCTCAAGCATCAGAAGGCGGCGATCGTCTGGTTCACCGGTCTGTCGGGCTCGGGCAAGTCGACCATCGCCAATCTGGTCGAGGCCGAGCTCGCCCATGCCGGCCATCACACCATGCTGCTCGACGGTGACAATGTCCGCCATGGCCTCAACCGTGATCTCGGTTTCACGGACGCGGACCGGGTCGAGAACATCCGCCGCGTCGGCGAGGTCGCCAAGCTGTTCGTCGAGAGCGGCACCATCGTGCTGTGCTCCTTCATCTCGCCCTTCGAGGCGGAACGCGCCCTTGTCCGCTCGCTGGTCGAGGCCGGCGAGTTCGTCGAGGTCTTCGTCGACACCCCGATCGAGGATTGCATCAAGCGCGATCCGAAAGGGCTCTATGCCAAGGCCCTTGCCGGCGAGATCAAGCACTTCACCGGCGTCAGCAGCCCCTATGAACGGCCAGAGAATGCCGATATCGTGCTGCAGACCGTCGGCGAAACGCCCAAGGCCCTGGCCGAAGCCGTGGTGAAGGCCCTGCGCGAGCGCGGCCTGCTCGACCACCAGGACGATTGGGGGCTGTAGCGGCGCCATTGAGGGCGCCCAAGGCTCTGTAGCGCCCCGGCTTCAGTGTCGCGGGTTGGGTTCGCCCATTGCCGGCCGGAAGGGCTCGACGTAGGTTGAAGACAGGGCGCAGGGCCGATTTCAGCGCTCGGTCGCAATCTCCGCCGGCTTTCCATGACGTGGACTGGGGTTTTCATGCTCAGGATGGGCGCCGCATTGGCGAAGCTGTTGGGGTGCCGCGTCGGCGACGCGAATGTCGGGCCGCTGGAAAGTCCCGGCAAGCCCTTACCGGGTGATTGGTGCTGAGGGCGGAGTGGGATGGGCAACCTATTTTCCTTCAAGGGCCGTATCGGTCGGCACGCCTACCTTCTCGCCACGGTGCCTCTCGCCTTCGTCTATCTGGTCTGGGTCGCCTGGTGGCTGTTCACGGCGGCGAATTTCCCCGACGAAGGTCCCGCTCGCGTTTTCCGCATGAGCGCAGTCGGCTGGTTCGTCTGCGCCTGGCCCTATCTCGCCGCCGGCTTCAAGCGCTGCCACGATCGCGGCAAATCGGGGCTGTGGTATGTCGGTTGGACGGTGGGCTGTCTCGCCTTCTGGGCTGCGGCGATCTTCGTGCAACCCTGGCTGGCCTGGCTGGGCAATCTCATCGCGTTGTGGACGCTGGTCGAGATGGGCTTCGTCAAGGGGACGCCAGCACCCAATCGCTTCGGTCCACCTGCTGAGGAATGGCCCCCGGAAACATAGATCGTCGCGATTTGACGGAATTGCCGTCGGGCAGCCGGGGCGCCGAAATTCACATCCACTTCGAGTTGCAGGCCGTTGGTTCTGTATTGATCCGCGTGTATCCTGGCGAGGGAATGCGAGCGGCGACGAATGCAACATGGCACAGGCCGGTTCAAATGATGGCGGCATGACCGTCGGGCGGATGTTGCTCAGCCCGGAAGGGCGTATTCCGCGCTTCGACGCCCTGTTCGCCTATGTCTGTCTGTGCGTGATGTTCGCGGCGGCCGCCTTCGTCTGGGTAGGGTGGGTGTTTGCCTATTACCGTCATGATCCGGCGGCGGTGTTGCAGATGCTGCCCTGGATACCGCTCGGCGGTCTCGCTCTGTTGGTGGGCTGGATGGTCTTCTGCATCCTGGCCAAGCGCTGCCATGATCGCGACCATTCGGCCTGGTTCCTGCTGGTCGGGCTGATCCCGATTGCCAATCTCTGGCTGCTGGTCGATCTGTTTTTTTGGCGTGGCACCCGCGCCGCCAATCGCTTCGGTCCCGAGCCTGAGGGTATGGCCAGCCAATGGCGTGCAGCGAACGAGGACCTTTGAAAACACACCAACGATCAAAGGCTGAGAATGCTGGTGAGGTTTCCAGTCAATGATCTCGAATGCCAAGATGACATGAAGATCGTGATTGATATTGTGACAATTTCCTGACTAGTAAAATATCGCTCGTCCAAGAGACCAGCCTGCTGTTCTTCTGTCACGCTGGAAACACACCTCTCCATTGATCGATATTGGTGCCTTGTTTTCAATCGCCTGCGCTGCTAGGCCGGCGAATATTGAAATCGCAAGAGCTGATGGTCAAAAGGGGTTGAGCGCGATGAATGAACCGACACTTGTGGAGAAATTGTTCAGTTTCCAGGGCCGGCTGCGCCGCAGCAGCTACTGGATCTATCATCTCCTGCAATGGGTTGCCCTGTGCGTCGTCGTGGGAGTTTTCTACGGTCTAGCGCTGGCCCTAACACCGGACAATCCGCTCATCTATGTGCTGATGGTGATCGGTATCCTGCTCTATATCGGCTTCGTATGGTCGGGACTTTCCATCGGTGTCCGCCGCTGCCATGACCGCAACAGGAGTGGCTGGTTCCTGCTCGCCAGCCTCATTCCCCTTGTCGGCGCCATCTGGGTTTTCATCGAGCTCGGCTTCCTCGATGGTACCCAGGGCCCCAACCAATATGGCCCCTCGCCCAAGGGGATTGGCGGCAATGAAGTCGCCGGTGTCTTTTCCTGAACAGCAAAGGGGCCGAACCCGTTCGGCCTCTGGTTTGCGGCGCTGGTCGATGATGCTGTCGTCTGCGCTGCTTCGCTCAGGCCAATTTCCAGGCCAGATAGAGCGCCACGAGGGCGATCAGCCACAAAGCGGCATTGCCCCAGCGATTGCGGCGGGCTTCGGCCTTGCCGATCGCCTCGATGCTGTCGGGTAGCAGGGCAAAGCCCTTTTCCGCTGCCTCGTTGAGGCGCTCGGCCAGGGTCTCGGCCCGGTTGAGCAGGCTCGGCAACAGCGTGAGCGACTTGCCGGCCTCCAGCGTCTGCTGTCCGAGGTCGCCGATCTTGCCCAGCGGGCCGAGATTGCGCTCGATCCAGTCGCGCACCACCGGATCAGCCGTCGCCCACATGTCGAGCTTGGGATTGAGCCGTCGGGCGACGCCCTCCACCACCACCATGGTCTTCTGCAGCAGGATCAGCTCGGGCCGGGTCTTCATGTCGAAGAGTTCGGTGATTTCGAACAGCAGCGTCAGGAGCTTGGCCATCGAGATCTCGTCAGCCCGCTTCTGGTGGATCGGCTCGCCGATGGCGCGGATCGCCTGTGCGAAATCGTCGATCGAATGGCTCGAGGGCACATAGCCCGCCTCGAAATGCACTTCCGCCACCCGCCGATAGTTGCGGGTGATGAAGCCGTGCAGGATCTCGGCGAGGAAGCGGCGCTCCTTCAGGCCGGCCCGGCCCATGATGCCGAAATCCACCGCAACGAGCTGGCCGGAGGCATCGATCATCAAATTGCCCTGATGCATGTCGGCGTGGAAGAAGCCGTCGCGGATGGCGTGGCGCAGGAACGACTGGATGATGATGCGAGCGAGATCGACGAGATCGAAGCCGGCCGCCTTCAGCCTGTCGATGTCGGACAGGGGAATGCCCTCGATCCATTCCAGTGTCAGCACGGTGCGGGCCGTGCGGTTCCAGTCCGGCGCAGGAATGCGGAAATCGGGATCGTCGGCGATGTTCTCCGCCATTTCCGACAGGGCAGCCGCTTCCAGGCGCGAATCCATCTCGAAGGCGACGGTGCGCGCCAGCATGTCGACCGTCTCGACAGGCTTGAGGCGCTTGGAACGCGGGTCGAGCCGCTCGATCGTACGCGCGGCGAAATAGAAGGTGGAGAGGTCGGAGCGGAAACGCCGATCGACGCCGGGACGCAGTACCTTCACCGCTACTTCGCGCTCGCCGTCGGCGTCGCGGATGATGCCCTTGTGCACCTGCGCCACCGAGGCTGCGGCCACCGGCTCGGAAAGCTCGTCGAAAAAGTGGCTCAGCGGCCCGCCGAGGGCCCTCTCGATCTCGGCGATGGCGATGGCGCGCCCGAAGGGCGGCATGCGGTCCTGCAGTTCCTCCAGGTCGCGCGCCACCGCAAAACCGACCACATCGGGCCGGGTCGCCAGGAACTGCCCGAGTTTCACCCAGCTGGGCCCTAGCTTCACCAAGGCGGCCGCCAGCCCCTTGCCGCCGCTGACATGGCGCTTTTCGATCAGCCGGCCGAGCCGGACGGCCAGCCGTGCCGGCGCCGGAAGGTCATGGATGTCGACGAGGCTAAGCGCGCCTTCGCGGGCCAGCGTCCAGCCCGCGCGCATGAGACGAAATGGATCGAGGAAAGAAGCCAAGGGTACCAGCCGAATGAATTCGCGGGGAGGTCGATAGCACGGGCGGGCGCATTGGCAAACCTTCTCCCGATCTGGGGTTCAAGCCCTGCAGCCTCTTGCACATCGTCTTGCGAGAGTTCTATCTGCGCAATGATCCAATGAAATCGAGTTCAGGAAGCTTCCGTGACCATTCGCTACCACCGCGGCGATCTGCCCGACCTGTCCCGCTACACCACCAGCGCCGCCATCGATACCGAGACCATGGGTCTCAATCCCCATCGGGATAGACTCTGCGTGGTGCAGCTCTCGCCGGGCGACGGCACCGCCGATGTGGTGCAGATCGCCCAGGGCCAGAAGAGCGCCCCCAATCTCGAGCAATTGCTGGCCAATCCCTCGGTCACCAAGATCTTCCATTTCGCCCGCTTCGATATCGCCGCGCTGCAGAACGCCTTCGGCGTGGCGACGAAGCCGGTCTATTGCACCAAGATCGCCTCCAGACTCACGCGCACCTACACCGACCGCCACGGCCTCAAGGACCTGGTGCGCGAACTGCTCGGCATCGACCTCTCCAAGCAGCAGCAATCCTCCGACTGGGGCGCCGATACGCTCACCGATGCCCAGCTCGCCTATGCCGCTTCGGACGTGCTCCATCTGCACGAGCTCAAGTCGAAACTCGACACCACCCTGGCGCGCGAGGGACGCTCGGAGGTGGCGCGCGCCTGTTTCGACTTTCTGCCGACGCGGGCGCTGCTCGACCTCAATGGCTGGCCGGAGACGGATATCTTCGCCCATAGCTGAGGATGAAGGCCAAAGCGTTTTGTGCCGGCGCTCTGGGGAACCGCCGCAAGAGGCAGATGGGTATCGGCGTCCCGTTCTCGCCCACAGATTTGCGCATCGGAGGGACGGGGCCTGCGGTGACGGCGGCGTGCCGCGTTCCCCTCGGCACATTCCCCCTGCGGCTGAAATCTGCTATGACGGCCGACCTGTTGCGATTTTCACCCAAAGTTGAGGAATTTCAGACAGGGATGGACGGCGCCTCCGGCGCCGGGTTGACGTCTCCACTTCGCATCGCAATATGATGGTCGGTGGTGATGGTTTCCCGCCGCTAGCAGCGTTTGGATAGGTATTCTGTTTGGCCGATATCATGGATGCGCGGGTCAAGATCCCCCAACCCGCCATGCCTTCACGTGAAAGCGCTTTCAAAGCTGCCCGCGCTCACAGCAGGCTGGTGCGTTTCCTGAAGTTTGCCGTGCCCGCCACAGCGGTTGCCGGAGCGGGCGTGTTTGTCTTTCTGGCGGTGGTCAATCCCTTCGCGCCGCCTCCGATCGAACTCCCCCCAGTCACGCCGGTCAGTGAGGGCATTCTGGCCGTCGAAAGACCGCATCTGACCGGTTCCAACAATCGCGGGCAGAAGTACGACGTCACGGCGACCTCCGGCACGCAGAAAGTGTCCGTGCCCGGTGTTGTCAGCCTGACCGAGCTGAATGCGGTGATCACCGCGCCCGACCAGAGCGATGCCAAACTGACAGCCAAGGCCGGCACGTTCGATACGGTTGGCCAGCTTCTCGATCTTAAGGGCGATGTGCGCGTCAAGTCCACCAAGGGCTATGACGCGACCTTGAAGAGCGCCAGCATCGATCTCAAGGCCAGCACGGTCAACAGTACCGAACCGGTCACAGTCAATCTCTCCTCCGGCACCATCTCAGGCAATGGCTTGAGCATCGTGCAAGGCGGTTCGAAGATCCTGTTCAAGGACGGCGTCAGCGCCAGCTTCAAGGTGCCCTATAAACCGGATACGGAAGATGGGACTGACGGCGCCGAAGCGCCCGCCACGCCGCCCGATACTCCGGCTCCGAACGCCTCTCCACCGAATTCAGCCAACCCAGTGCAGGGAAATCCCACCCAATGACGATGAAAATCCGCCGCCTGGTGCCTCTTGCGGTGCTGCCGCTCGCCCTGGCCCTGACGGCTGCCGATGCCGGCGCCGCCCCGAAGAAAGCGGCCAGCCCCTTCCAGGGCTTCTCCTCCGACAGCGGCAAGCCCGTTGACGTCAAGTCAGACTCGCTCGAAGTGCATCAGGACGAGCAGAAGGCGATCTTCACCGGCAATGTGGTGGCGACGCAGGGAGAATCGGTCCTGCGTACCAACGAATTGACCGTGTTCTACGAGAATGCTGACAACAACGCCAAGGATGGCAAGGCCAAGGACGCCAAGCCTGCTGATGCCAAGCCTGCCGATCCGAAGGCCGCCGACGCCAAGCCGGTGGATGGCCAGCAAGCGGGCGATGCCAAGGTTGCTGATACCAAGCCCGCCGATACCAAACCCGCTGATACCAGCAAGGCGCCGACCTCCGGCTCCGGCACACCGGCTAGTTCCATCAAGAAGCTGGTTGCCCGCGGCAATGTCGTGGTGACCTCCAAGGATCAGAAGGCGACCGGCGCCAACGGCGTGATGGACATGGCGACCAATGTCGCCACGCTGACCGGCGGCGAGGTGGTGATGATTCAGGGGCCGAACGTGCTGAAGGGCACCAAGCTGACCGTCAACCTCAAGACGGGTATCGCCAGGGTCGAAGGTGGTGGCACCGGCGTATCCGGCGTCTTCACCCAAGGCGGCCAGAAGAAGAGCAATTGAGGGAGCAGGCCCGTGATGATGCGACCCAGCCCGACGTCTCGCCGCCTCGCTCCGGCGCTGTTGCTGCCTCTGGCGTTGCTCGTTTCGTCACTGGCCTTGCCGGCCGGTGCGCAGGAAAAGAAGCCGTCCACGCCTTTCCAGGGCTTCTCCTCCGATAATGACAAGCCGGTGAACATCAAGGCCGATCAGCTCGAAACCCATCAGGACGAGCAGAAGGCGATCTTCACTGGCAATGTAGTGGCCACCCAGGGCGAGTCGACGCTGACCTCCGAGGAACTGACGGTTTTCTACGAGGCCGCATCCGTGCCGGGTAAGCAGCCGGCCGATGCTGTCGGTACCAGCCCGGCCCAGCCGGCGGTTCCCTCGGCAGCGCTGCCGGCCGATGCTTCCTCGACCGCCGAAGCTGCCGGCGCCGATACGACGCCGGCGCCCGCCGACAACAAGGTCAAGAAGCTGGTGGCCAAGGGCAAGGTCGTCGTCACCGCCCCGGACCAGAAGGCGACCGGCGATGACGGCATCCTGGACATGGAGACCAACATCGCCACGCTCACCGGCGAGGAAGTGGTGATGACCCAGGGCTGCAACGTGCTGCGCGGCAAGAAGCTGGTGGTCAATACCCAGACAGGCCGCGCCACCGTTACCGGCGGCACCACCGGCCATTTCATCTCGGGCGACCACAAGTGCTGATCCAGGGATCCGCCCTGGCCGGCCAACATCTTTTTGCCTGGTGAACGAGATATTCACCGGCGTGCGGCAAGGCTGTCACTGGATACCGGGATGCGGAACACATGCCGATTTTCGGCATGGGCGGCGTAACAATACCGAGCCTCGAAAATGCTGACGCATTCTCGGCTTGAACATCTGGCGATTTTCGATGCCAAATCAAAGATTTGGCGAGAATCGTCGGACGGAACCAAGGCGCGTTGAAAATGCCTCTTGGTGTAACATGAAAACGCGGCATCGGGCCCGATGCCGCAGGAAGAGTGCGGGCCAGGCATGAACGAGATGGTGCAATATGCGGAGGCCGGCGACGAGACCGGGCCAGCCGTGAGTGTCGAGGGCACGCTCTCGGTGGTGTCGATTGCCAAGACCTATGGCAAGCGTACGGTCGTGAGCGACGTCAGCCTGGAGGTCCGGCGCGGTGAGGCCGTCGGCCTGCTCGGTCCGAACGGCGCCGGCAAGACCACGGTCTTCTACATGATCACCGGCCTGGTGCCGCCGGATCATGGCCGCATCGAGCTCGATGGCCATGACGTGACGGCGCTGCCGATGTATCGGCGCGCCCGGCTCGGCATCGGCTATCTGCCGCAGGAAGCCTCGATCTTCCGTGGCCTGAATGTCGAGGAGAACATCCGCGCCGTGCTCGAGATCGTCGAGCCGAACAAAGCCGAGCGCGACCGCCAGCTCGACGAACTGCTCGAGGAGTTCAAGATCGGCCGCCTGCGCAAGACGGCCTCGATCGCACTCTCTGGCGGCGAACGCCGGCGCGTGGAAATCGCGCGCGCCTTGGCCGGCAAGCCGTCCTTCATGCTGCTGGATGAACCATTCGCCGGCATCGATCCGATCGCGGTAGGCGACATCCAGACCCTGGTGCGCCATTTGACCAATCGCGGCATCGGCGTGCTGATCACCGATCACAATGTGCGCGAGACGCTGGCCCTGATCGACCGGGCCTACATCATCCATTCCGGCCATGTGCTGACCCAGGGCACACCCCAGGAAATCATCGACAATCCCGAAGCCCGCCGGCTCTATCTGGGCAGCGAGTTCAGGATGTGACGGGCTGCAGATCTTCCCTCATCCCCGTCCCGATTCCCATCGACCTGATTCTCCTCTAGGCTCGACAGGCCAACCCGGAACGCCGATTTGCTCGCCTATGTCCTGCGTCGCCTCGCGCTGATCGTGCCGACCTTGTTCGGCATCATGCTGATCTCCTTTGCCATCATTCAGATCGTGCCCGGCGGTCCGGTGGAGCGCATGGTGTCGGTGCTGTCGGGCAATTCAGGGGGCGGTGGCGATCTCGGCGGCCCCACACCCAGCTTCAACGCCGGCGCCTCGCAATATCGCGGCTCTCAGGGGCTCGATCCGGCCTTCATTGCGAGCCTGCGCAAGCAATATGGTTTCGACAAGCCGGTCTATGAGCAGTTCTGGCTGATGATCAAGAACTACGCCACCTTCAGCTTCGGCCAGAGCTATTTTCGCGATACCCCCGTCACCACCCTGATCGCCGAGAAACTGCCGGTCTCGATCTCCATCGGCCTATGGGTGATGCTGCTCTCCTACACGATCTCGATCCCGCTGGGCATTCGCAAGGCGGTCAAGGACGGCTCCTTCTTCGATGGCTGGACCAGTGCGGTCGTCATCGTCGGCTATGCCATTCCCGGCTTCACCCTCGGCATCCTTCTGATCACCCTGTTCGCCGGCAGCGCCTTCTGGCAGATCTTTCCCAATGGCCGGCTGGTTTCCGACAATTGGAGCGACTTGTCGCTATGGGGCAAGATCGCCGACTATGCCTGGCACATGACGCTGCCGCTGATCGCCATGGGGGTCTCGGCCTTCGCCACGCTGACCATGATGACCAAGAACGCCTTCCTCGACGAAATCCGCAAGCAATATGTGCTGACGGCGCGCATGAAGGGATTGTCGCCGCGACGGGTGCTCTACGGTCACGTCTTCCGCAATGCCATGCTGATCGTGATCGCGAGCTTTCCGGCCGCCTTCATCTCGGCGCTGTTCACGGGATCGCTCCTGATCGAGCAGACTTTCGAGCTCAACGGCTTGGGGCGCCTCACCTACGAATCGGTCATCAACCGCGACTATCCCGTGGTGCTGGCTTCCATCTACATCCTGGCGCTGGTGGCCCTCGTCATCAATCTCGTCACGGATCTCATCTACATGTTCGTCGATCCGCGCATCGACTTCGAAGCGCGTGAGGTTTGAGATGGAGGCTGCCACCCGAACCCCGCGGGGCTGGCTGAAGCTGTCACCCCTCAACCGGCGGCGCCTCAACAATTTCAAGGCCAATCGACGTGGCTACTGGTCGTTCTGGCTCTTTCTCACCCTCTTCATCCTGTCGCTGTTCGCCGAGTTCATCGCCAATGAGAAACCGCTGCTGATCGTCGACCACGGTCGGATCTTGACGCCGGTCTTCGTCGACTATGACGAGACCGATCTCGGCGGAGACCTGCCGGGACCGGCAAATTTCCGCGACCCCTATCTCACCAAGTTGCTGGCCGATCGCGGCGCCTACGTGCTCTGGGCGCCCATTCGCTATGGCCCGCAGACCATCAACAAGAACCCGCCGGCAGGTGGCGTGCCTTCGCCCCCCACTTGGGCCTTGAGCGACGATCAATGCCGCGAAGCCGCCCAGACCGTGGGCGGGGCCGGATGCCGCGACATCGAGTGGAACTGGCTCGGTACCGACGATACCGGGCGGGACGTGCTGGCCCGAATCATCTACGGCACCCGGATTTCCCTGCTCTTCGGCCTGATTCTCACCGTCTTTTCCTCCCTCATCGGTGTGGCGGCCGGCGCGGTGCAGGGCTATTTCGGCGGCTGGGTCGACCTGATTCTCCAGCGCGCCATCGAGATCTGGACCAGCATTCCCTCGCTTTATCTTCTCATCATCATCTCGGCGGTGTTGGCGCCGGGCTTTTGGATCCTGCTCGGCATTCTGCTGCTGTTTTCGTGGATGGCGCTGGTGGCGGTCGTCAGGGCCGAGTTCCTGCGCGCCCGCAATCTCGAATATGTCCGCGCCGCCAAGGCGCTCGGTCTGTCCGACACCACCATCATGATCAAGCATCTCCTGCCGAATGCCACGGTGGCGACGCTGACCATGCTGCCCTTCATCCTGTCGGGCGCGATTTCCACCCTGACGGCGCTGGATTATCTCGGCCTCGGCCTGCCGCCCGGCACGGCCTCGCTCGGCGAATTGCTCAAGCAGGCCCAGGCTAGGCCCAATGCCTATTGGCTTACCATCAGTGGCTTCACAGTGACGGCGTTGCTGCTGTCGCTCCTGATCCTGGTGGGCGAAGCGGTGCGCGATGCGCTCGACCCGCGCAAGACCTTCGGCTGATCCCAAGAGAAAGTCGCATCGGGGAAATCGCCAGGGGAAACGCTTGGGGCGATTGCAGGATGCGGAACGATCGGCTAGAAGGACAAACGACGCACCCATAGCTCAGCTGGATAGAGTGTTGCCCTCCGAAGGCAAAGGTCGTACGTTCGAATCGTACTGGGTGCGCCATTTTCCCCTTTTCGATCAATGATGTGAAGCCGCTCGAGACATCCCGGGCGGCTAAAGCCTTTTGCTCGAGGCCTGTCGGTTGCAGGAGATGCGATGGACCAGCGGTTCAGTCCGGGTTCATGGCGCCGAAGGTCGCATCGTAGCGACCGTCTCGCTCCGCCCATCGCCGAGCCCGGTCTTGTTCGACCAGCACCTCGCCTCGGGGATGATCGCACCGATCGAGCAGTTGCATCACCTCGGCGACATAGGCTTCGACGGGCATTGCACGCGGATCGGATGCCTGCTGGCTGCCTGTGAGCTCGGTCTGCACATAGGGCGGTGCCAGTTCGAGCACATCGACGGGGATCTTGCGGAGCTGGTGCCGCAGAGACTGGAGCCAGGAGTGAAGGAAGGCCTTGCTGGCGCAGTAGGTCGGGAAGTCGGCGCGCGGTACGAAAGCAAGATTGGAGCTGGTCGCCAGGATCGTCGCGCCAGCCTGCCCTTTCAGGATGGGCAGGAACGCCGCCGTCACGCGCAGTACGCCCAGGATGTTGGTCTCCACGATTGCCTGGGCGTCGTCGATGGTCCAGCCGTCGGCCGCCAGGTTTTCCGCTCGTGAGATGCCTGCATTGGCGATGAGCACGTTGAGCTCGGGAAAGCGCCTGTGAACCTCGCCTGCGAGGCGGGACAGGGAAGCGGGGTCGTCGAGGTCGAGCGGCATCCCTACCAGGCCGGGCCGGCTTGCCGTGATCTGATCAAGCAGACTTTGCCGCCGCCCCGTCACGATGACGCGGTTGCCGTGCTGGTGGAAGGCCTCGGCGAGCGCACGGCCGATGCCGCTGGTGCCGCCGGTGACGAGGATGGTGTTGCCGGTCATCTTCATGGGTGCTCCGTCTCCGTTGAGCTGGGGGCACGGAAAAGCTGCCGCCGAGCCCGCGGACCGCGCGCAATCCCGGGCAGGCATCAAGCATCGAGGCGAGGCTGGGCCGCGCCGGGATGAATGCCCCGAACGGGTGCGGGAACGCGAAGCAGGAGAGGGATGGCATGACCGTGGCGCCCTGTTGAATCGAGATCTCCCTGCTGGGACCCTCTCGACAAAGGACGCGTTGGATGACGGTAACGCCTACGGCAGCGTCAGGACTGTGGCTGCAAGCCTTCCCCTAATATGACGCGTCGCAGCGGTCAAGGCGCCTCAACGCGAGTCGCGAGCGAGGCCGTTGGCCCTGGGGTCACCAGGCGTTCGGCTCACGCACCATGTGGACGATATTGGCGGGGCTGGTAATCCAGCCCCCCTTGAACCCGTCCGGCAGAGGCTCGATAGCGTCGCAGCGGACCACGCCGGCGCGGGACAGATGGTCGGCCGCCATGTCGAAATTGTCCGTGAACAGCTCCAGCCAGATCTCGGCCTGGCTCAGCATTGGCGCCTCGTCGAGCCACAATTTGTTGGGGCCGAGTTCGAAGCCGATGGCGGGTGCCTTGTCGGTGATCGGCTTCAGGCCGACCACATCGCGATAGAACGCCACCGTGGCCTGATATTGATGAGGTGGGACCTTCATGGCGATGTCGATGCCGCCATAGATGTTCGCAGCCATGCTTGCTTCCTTTGTCTTGTCAGGGGGATGTGCAGCGCGGCTCGCTCGCCGGCACGCCGGCCAACTCGCTGCGATAATAGCCCTCGCGCAGATTGATGCCGTGTTCGAGGAATGCCTTCAGGCAGCACAGCATCTGCGACCATCCCTCGCAGTTGATATAGGAGGCGCACTGGCCCTGGGCGTCCTCGCGCCAGCCCGTCTCGGCAATGGTGACCAGCGTGGCGTCCATTTCCAGCGCCTGGAAATTCATCTCGATATGAGTCTTGTAGAGCACCACGCCATCGGCGGATTTGGGCCCATCCCAGCGCAATACGATGCGGCTGTCAGCCACCACTTCGTCCACTTCGACGGGAACCGCGCCCCACCACACCACCGTCGCGCCGGTCACCAGCGGCGCGCTGGCGCCGCCCACCGTGGTGAAATAGGCGCTTAGCTTGCCGGGGTTGACCACGGCGTCGAATACCTCGCGAACCGGCCTTGAGATCCGCCCGGAGACCCTGAATTCCGGCTTCATCGCGTTTCTCCCTGTTGCAGGAGGCGAGAGTATGTTATAAATTTATAACATGTCAAGCGAACTCAAAGAAGACCTGGTTTTCAAGGCATTGGCCCATCCGCGCCGGCGGGCCATGCTCGACCACCTCAAGGAGGAGGCGCGCACCACCGGCATGCTTTGCGAAGCCTTTGCGGATATGGATCGCTGCACCGTCATGCAGCATCTCAAAGTGCTGGAGGAGGCCGATCTGGTCATCGTCAGGCGGGAAGGGCGCGAGCGCTGGAACCACCTCAACGCGCTGCCGATCAAGCGCATCCACGACCGCTGGATCAGCGGCTATGCCACCCATGCCCTCACCATTCTCGACAAGCTCAAGGCCGATCTGGAGGGGTGAGCTTGTGGCCGCGGGTGCGCTCGCCGGCCTTGAACGTTATCCTCAAGGCGAGCGCGGGTCGACGAATGAGCGATCGCTCAAGACGGCGCCGTTCTCTCAGCCTGTCGGGATGCCAGGGGCAGGTCGATTTCCAGGCAGGCGCCGCCCGTGCGGTTGTTGGATGCGGCGATATGGCCGCCATGCAGGCGCACGATCTCGCGCACGAGGTTGAGACCGAGCCCCGCGCCGCGACCGTCCTGGCGCAGGCGATGAAACGGCTCGAAAATCCGTTCGGTTTCCGCAACGGGAATGCCGTCGCCTTCGTCGCAGACCTCGATGCGGCCGCCGCGGTCGACGCGCACGCTGATGGTACCACGGCGCCCGCCATGATCGATGGCGTTCTGGACGAGATTGGTCAACGCCCGCTCGAGCGAGGTCTGGTCGCCTGTGATCAGGATCGGCCCGTCGTCGGCCTTGAAGTCCATCTCATAGCCCGCGGCAAAGGCCAGGGGGGCGAGATCGACGATCACCCTTTGGGCGAGCGCGGCGAGATCGACCGCCGTCGTCGGCCTGTCCTGCTGGTCCAGGCGCTGGAAGTCGAGCAATTGCCCCGTCAGCACAGCCAGCCGATTGGCATCTTCCAGAAGGCGGCTTTTCTCCGCACCCGGCGGCAGCGAAGCGATGCGGGTGGTCAGGATGGCGATCGGCGTTCGCAGCTCATGTGCCGCGTCCGCGAGAAAGCGCTGATGCCGTTCATAGCCATTGTCGAGGCGAACCAATGCGTCATTGACGGCCTTGACCAGAGGCAGGATCTCGGCGGGCACGCCAGACAGAGGCAGGCGGACGCCGCGCTGGGCGATGTCGATCCGCTCGGCCTGCATTGCCGCCGCGCCGAGCCCCTTCAGCGCCCGTCGCACCACGATCGGTGTGACGATCAGGGTGACAAGCGCCATCAGCACGAAGAGCGGTCCGATCACGGTGGCCGAACTCAGCGATACGCCCCAGAACAGATGTTGCCAGGACATATGGCCTTGCGTGCCCGTGAGGATCTGCACGCGGCCGGCGGCGCTCTCGACCCATTTGAGCACGGCATCCGGCTTGTCGATGCCGGGCTGGTCCTCGCCGAGTCGCATCTGCTGGATAAGGCCGATGTCGGCCACGATCGCGGCGTAGTCGGCGGGAACTGTGCCTTCTTTCAGTTCCTGGCCCTGCTTGTCTCGGATGACGAACCACAGATCGGGGGCATCTTCCCGCAATCGTGCCAAATCGCCGGTTTTCGCCAGAGCGAGCCCACCATCCGCCTGGCGGACCACGGCATCGCGAAGCACATCAAGGGCACTGTCTTCATAGGCATCGACAATGCGTGCCGTACCCCAGACCGCAAAGACCAGGATCACCACGATGAGTGTGAGCATGACGGTCTGGAAGGCAACCAGCCGTTTGACCAGGCGCCAGCGCAAAGAGGGCGGGGCGGTGGCGATCATGGCGTCTCGCGCAGGAGATAGCCGACGCCGCGAATGCCGTTGATGGTGACGCCGGCGTCGGCGTCGGCAAGCTTGCGGCGCAAGCGTGAAACATGGGTATCGAGTGCGTTGGACTGGATTTCGTCATCCATGCCGAACACCGCTTCCATCAGGAAGGAGCGCAGCACCATGCGCCCCATGCGTCGCACCAAGGCTGCCAGCACCAGCAGTTCCCGCCGTGGCATTTCCAGCGGGATGCCGGCAACGCTGGCCTCCTGATGAGTGAAGTCGAAGCAGAGCCGCCCAACCCGCACCACGTGGGACTGCAGATGGGCGGGGCGGCGCAGCAAGGCCCGCAGCCGTGCCAGCAATTCCTCGAATGCAAAGGGCTTACCAAGATAGTCATCGGCGCCGTGTTCCAGCCCGGCGACACGGTCGGGCAGGTCGCCCCGGGCGGTCAGCACCAGTACCGGCAGGGCATTGCCGCTGGCGCGCAAGGTGGGAATCAGCGACAGGCCGTCACCGTCCGGCAGCTGACGATCGAGCAGCATGGCATCGTGCACGCGATCGGAGAGCACGCCTTCGGCGGCGGCAATGCTCGAGACATGGTCGACGATCATGTCGTGGCGAACCAGGGCGGAGCGCAAGGCCGACACCATCTCCGGTTCGTCCTCTACCAGCAATACCCGCATTGTGCGTTCCGCCTTTTCTGTTCCGCTCACATCATTTCGCGCAGAAGCACATTACGCCGCCAGCATTGCATCAACCTTGCAGAGAAATCTCGCGCCCCGGCGGACAGCGGACCGGAAGCGCCCTGGCGACAGGCTCCCGCAACCCAGGCATGGGACCAGTTGGTAATCGATTCGGTCACCTGAGAACCCATCGGACCCCCCTCGGCCGGTCGATCGCCCGTTCATTGGGAACGGGAACAGTCCTCATACCGTGGATGACCCGAGAATGTTATCGAGATTGATCGGCCGACCCGTCGCGCGGAGCTTCGATCCCGCCGAGCCTCTCCTGCCCAAGGGAGATCATGATGCCGGTTTCTGACGCATTGCCATTCTTCCGGGCCTGGATCAGCAACCCGCTTCGCGTGGCTGCCGTGGCTCCCTCCGGCAACGCCGTGGCCTCCCTGATGACGCAGGAGATCACGCCAAGGACCGGGCCGATTCTGGAGCTTGGCCCCGGCACGGGCCCCTTCACCCAGGCCCTGCTCGAGCGGGGTGTGCCGGAGCAGAACATCACCTTGGTGGAATATGACGCGACCTTCGCGCACCTGCTCGGCCGCCGCTTTCCCCTGGCCCGGGTGTTCCACATGGATGCGGCGGAACTGGCAACGACCAGTCTCTATGTCGGCGCACCGGTTGGCGCTGTGATCAGCGGGCTCGGCATCCTGGCGATGCCTTCGGACAAGGCTTCGGCCGTTCTCACCGGCGCTTTCGCCTGCATGGCTCTCGGCGGGGCCTTCTATCAGATCACCTACGGTCCGCGCTGCCCGGTTAGGCGGGAAATTCTCGACGGCCTGGGCCTCGAGGCCGAGCGTACCGGCTGGACCATACGCAATCTTCCACCAGCGTCTGTCTATCGGATCAGGCGGCGCCGGTCCCTACTGCCGTCCGGGCTGTGAACCGATCATGGAGATGTCTCCCGCCATCGTCGCGATGCTCGGTTTCGGCCTCGCCGGCATCACCTGTCTGGCCGTCGCGGAAAAATTCCTGCCGGTCATACCTTCCTACATATTGCTGATGTTTCTGGGCATGGCAGCGCGCGATGGCCCCGGGCTCGCGGCCATGGTGATCGCCACCACGGTCGGGTCGACGATCGGGTCCGTGGGCTGGTATGGATTGGGCCGAGCTCTCGGCCCGCACCGGGTGGAAACCCTGGTGGCCGCCTACGGACGTTTCGTTCTGCTGCCGCTGCCTTTGTATCTGCGTCTGGTCGAGCGCTATCGGCGCAATCAGTTTTGGGCAACCCTGGTCGGCCATACGATTCCGACCGTCCGCGTCTATCTCGGCCTGCCTGCTGGTGTATTCCGACTTGAACTGCGTCGGTTCATCCTGGCGGCCCTGCTCGGCAGTCTGGCCTGGAATGTCCCATTCCTGAGTTTGGGCTTCATACTGAAGGGCAGCGACCGTGATCCCCTCAGTCTAGGCCTTCTGGTCGCAATCGTGCTCGTCGGCGGTGAGTTCGCCATCCTTTGGGGAGTACGCCAGGTGCGACGGATGGAGCGCGTCCGGCTCGAACGGCTCGATGAGATAAGGCGTAGGGCGGATCATGACCGGCCAGCCCCTGCCCGCGGCGGGCGCTCTTAAAAAAAACGCAGCGCCGGCGATCATGCAAGGCTCCTGCAATTGAGGGCCCGGAAAGTCGGTGTCGCTCCCTGCCAGCCCCCGCGCTGCGGAGGGCTGTTGCAGCGTTCCCGAATGTGATGATGATTGCCCCTCCTTCACGACGCCCCGCCTCCCGCCGATCATCCCTGGTCACCGCACGCCGGTCACACCTGGTGGTGTTTCTGGCGCTGGCTTGCCTGCTTGCCGGGTGCGCACCGGATACGCGGCCAACCAATGCACCGCTCGGACTCGTCACGGGCTCCATCCCGGCAAGCAGCCCAGCGCGGGGAGGCGATGTTGCAATCGTGCTCACCATTTCCGGTGGTGGCGCCCGTTCGGCCGCTTTCGGCTACGGCGTTCTCGCCAGCCTCGCCCAAACGCCCTCGACCGTCGCCGGCCGTAGCATGGCCGATGATGTCGCTGTGGCGGCGGGCGTGTCGGGGGGCGCCATGCTGGCTTCCTATTTTGCTCTGCATGGGCCGGCGGGATTGCCCGGCTTTCGGCGCGATTTCCTGGCGCGCAATGCCGAGGCCTCGCTGCGCACCAGCCTGAGCCCGACCAATCTGCTGCGCGGCTATCGCGGCGGCGTCAACGATCGCAACGGCCTGCCGCCATGGCTGGATGCCAATCTCTATCATGGCGCCACGCTGGGGATGCTGGATCGACCTGGCCGCCCCCGATTGGTGATCCATGCCACCGACCTCTACAACCGTGCGCCCTTCATCTTCGACCGAACATCCTTTGCCGCCATCTGCAGCAATTTCGACGATTACCCCCTTGCCTATGCGGTGGCGGCATCCGCGGCGGTACCCGTTGCCTTCGCGCCCATCACGCTGCGCAATTATCGTTCGAGCTGCCCGGCCGATGCCGAGGGTGTCCCGGCAGCTGGCGCAAAGGCGGACATCCGTGCCCAATCGTTGGTTGAGCGGCAATATCGGGAGGCGCTCGATCGCTATCGCAGTGCAGGGGATCTCAACTTCCTCAAGCTCTATGATGGCGGGCTCGTTGACGGCATAGGCACGTCGGCGCTCCTGCATCTCCTGAACCGGGGGGCACCTGAACCGCTGCCGGCGGAGACGGTGAGCCGGGTTCGGCACCTGCTCTTCATCGTCGTGGATGCCTCCACCCGTCTTGGTGGCAATCTTTCCGAGACGTCGGACAGCCCCTATGCCAAGGACGCGATCGTGGCGGCGACCGATGCCCTGATGAACATTCCCAATCTCCAGAGCTTCGACGAACTACGCCGCCGCTTGCCGTCCTGGCGGCGGGAACTGATGAGATGGCGTTGCCGCGGAACAACTCACCTCACCTGCCGTGACCTCGATGTCGCGATCATCCGGGTCGCCCTCGCGGATGTTCGGGAGCCTGCCATGGCGCGGCGAATCCTCGCCTTGCACAACACGCTCGCCCTCAAGCCCGAGGATACGGCCTTCCTGAGCGATCTTGGCAGCAGCCTTCTCACCCGGCAGCCCGGCTATCAGCGTTTCCTGGCACGTCTGCGCCGGCGGTCGAATTCGCTTGCTCTCGCAAGCACCGAGGCTGATTTGACGCCGTGACAACCTTCATGACCTCGTTGTCGCCCGGCTGAGGACCAGGGCGACGACGATGGCTGCGATGGCCGCCACAATGACGAGCAGGCCGGCCGATCGCCAGCCATAGGCATCGATGAGCCCACCCACGGCAACCGACCCCGCCACCTGGCCGAGGCTGCTGCCTTGCATGGCGAGGCCGACCACGATGGGAGCCAGGGATGTGGCGGGCGCCAAGACAGGCGCGGAGGACAGCAATGTCGCCGGGATGATGCCGCCCACGGCCGAGAACAGGATGCACAGCAGCAGCGTCAGGCCGTCCGGAAAGATCTGCAGGAACACGCTGGGTGCGGTGATTCCCATCACCAGGCTGGCGCCCGCGATCAGGATGGCGCGGCCGGCACCACGCGAAAGGAGAAAGCCTGCCGCGAGATTGCCGATGATGTTCGATGCACTTGCCAGGGCGCTCAGCATGCCGGCGGCACCGTAACTCAAGCCCATATGCTGCATCAGCAGCACTGGCAGGAAACTGAACAGGGCAAAGAACATCAGACTGTAGAGAGCAAAGCACAAGGCAAGCAGTGGGGGCCCGCCGGCCGTCACCACGGCAAGGACATCCCGGCCGAGGTGCTGCGGCGGAGGCGCACTCGACTGCTGTCCGCCCGGCACGGTGAGCAAGGCCGCCAGGATGGCAAGGCATGCGATGATCGCACCGGACCACCAGATGGCACGCCAGTCGCTGAAAAGCGGGCCGGCGAGCATGGCGAGGGCCATGCCGGCCGGCATGAAACAACTCCACACGGCAAAAGCGAGATCGCGCCGCCCGACCGGGCAGATCCGGTTCAGGATGGCGGGACCTGCCACCGTGACCATCAGGAACCCGAGGCCTTCGACGATGCGTGAAGCGACCAGTGCGCCATAGTGGGAGGCAAGGGCACCGAGGCCGCTACCGGCTGCGATGGCGCCCAGGCCCAGCAGGAGCACGCGGCGATCCCCGAAACCTGTGATGATCGCGCCCGCCGGCACCCCGCAAACCAGGCTGAGCATGGCAAAGATCCCGGCCAGCCAGCCAATGGCGCCAAGGGTAAGGCCGAGATCGGCCTGCAGCATGGGCGTGGCGATCAGCGCCTTGCCGACCTGCAGCGAGGCTGCGATGCCGCAGGCGACCACCACCACCATGGCCGGCCAGGCCGTGGTGGTGCTCGGCAGCGGGATGGTCGTGACCATCAGGCCGCCTCCTGGAGCCGCGCGGCAGCAAGGGCCCGGGCGAGATGGGCGACATGGCGCCCCTGGAAGCGCGCGCCGTCGAGTTCGTTGGCGCTGGGCTTGCGATTGCCGCCGCGACCGTCATCGGCCAGCGTCGAAGCGCCGTAGGGTGAACCGCCAGTGATCTCGTCCATGCGCGACTGGCCCTGGAAGGTATAAGGCAGGCCGGTAACGACCATGCCCAGATGCAGCAGCACGATATGGGTGGACAGGATCGTGGCCTCCTGCCCGCCATGCTGGCTGCCGGAGGAGGTGAAGACACTGCCGATGCGCCCGACCAGGGCATTGTGCGCCCATAGCCCGCCGGCTTGGTCGAGAAAGTTCTTCATCTGTGCGGCCATCGTGCCGAAGCGGGTCGGCGTGCCGAAGATGACGGCATCATAATCGGCCAACTCGGCGATATCGGCAATCTCCGCGCGCTGATCCCGCTTGTAGCCGGCGCGGATAGCGACCGCATCCGGTACGATTTCCGGCACCCTTTTCACCACGGCTCGTGCGCCGGCCTCGCCTACGCCTTCCGCCACCGCCTGCGCCATGGCCTCGATATGGCCGTAGGAGGAATAATACAGAACCAGCACGGACGTCATCGTCAACTCCTCGTCATTCCTGAATGATGGGAGCATGGCATTTCCTGTCTATCGATCGGAGTGATATAAATGGCATCAAATTGATCGAAAGAATTGATCATGATCGATGCCCTTACCCTGGATCAACTACGAATCTTCGTAACGGTTGTCGGCAGCGGCAGCTTTCGTTCGGGAGCTGCCAGGCTGTCGCGCGTGCAGTCGGCGGTAAGCCATGCCATCGCCAATCTGGAGGCCGAACTCGGGCTGGCCCTGTTTGATCGCTCCGGTCATCGCCCGGTGCTGACCGTGGAGGGCAAGGCGCTGCTCGCCAATGCACGCGACATCCTCCTGCGCGTGGACGCCATGCGTGCCCGCGCCCATGGGCTGGGGGAGGGGGTGGAGCTCGAACTTTCCCTGGTGGTGGACACACTGTTTCCGACTGCCTGGATCGGCGCGGCACTCGAAGCAATGAGGCAGGACTACCCGTCGGTCGCGATCAGATTGGCCGTCGAACCGCTCGGCGGCCCGCTTGCCGCCTTGTTGGCCGGGCGCAGTGTGCTGGCCGTGATCACCGGGGAGAGCTTTCGTGATCCGCGCGTGTCGCTACAGGCCCTGTCCTCCATCGAAATCCTGGCGGTCGCTGCTGCGGGGCACGCTCTGGCGACGCGAAGTGACGACCAGGCGATCGAGGTTGCCGAACTCGCGGATCATCTGCAGATCGTTCTGGTCGATCCGACCACCTTGTCGGAGGGGCGGGATTTCGGCGTGTTGTCACCACAGACCTGCCGGGTCGGCGGCCAGGATACCAAGCACGCCATGATCCTGGCCGGCCTCGGCTGGGGCCGGCTGCCCTATTGGCAGGTGGAACGGGATCTTCTGGAAGGCCGTCTTGTCCGGCTGCGCACGAAGGATCTGGGCCGTCATGCCCGGACCGGCACGGAGGCCTATCTCGCCCATCGCCTCGACCAGCCGCTCGGGCCCGCCGCACGCGCCTTCGGCCGGGCGCTCGAACGCATTGCCGCAGAATAGAGCATCGTGCCGAAAAGTGGATGCCGGCTTTCGGCAAAAATGATGCTAGAGTGACAACCCACAACGTCGGACACGCGTCCGAAATGGGATCCGATGCTGCGGTGCCTACCGGAGAGGCACCCTGTCAAATCAGCCGTATGTACATATTTGCGACAAGAACTATCAGTATGTCCAGGCTGTTCCAGTTTGAATCAATTATCGGATTGCCGATGCCGCGTCCCAAGTTCATTGTGCTGCTCCAGGGACCGGTGGGGCCCTTTTTTTCCGAGCTTGCGCAATCGCTCCTGGCGCGTGGCGACAGAGTCCTCAAGATCAATTTCAATCTCGGAGACCGCATCTATTCCAGGCGGATTCCGTTTGTCATGTTTTCCGACAGCCTGTCGGCTTGGCGTGGCTGGTTCTCACAGTTCCTGCTTGGCCAGAAGCCGGACAAGGTGATCCTGTTCGGTGACCAGCGCCCCTATCACCAGGTGGCCGTGGCCCTGTGCCGGGAGCTTGGTGTCGATGTCTGGTGCCTCGAGGAAGGCTATATCCGGCCCGATTATGTGACCGCCGAGCGAGAGGGTAACAATGCGGCCTCGCCCCTACCGCGGGTCCTGTCGGCCTATGACCGCACCAAGGTGACCTCCATCGAGGCGCCGGTGACGATCCCGGCGACGAGCTTCAAGCCCATGGCCTGGTGGGCCTTCAAGTATTACGTGGCGATGTCGGCCGGCAATGTGGTGTTCCGGCAATACTCGCATCATCGCGAGCGTTCCTTGCTCGGCGAGGCGATGCTCTGGAGTCGCAATGCCATCCGCAAATACACCGATCGCTGGACCAATGCGAAGAAAATCATCGACCTCGTCGATCATTTCGACCGCAAATATTTTGTTGCGGCCCTTCAGGTCCACGATGATCTGCAATTGCGCGTCCATGGGGCGGGCTGGACCATGGAGCGCATGATCGAAGCCACGATCCGCTCCTTTGCCAAGCATGCACCGCCTGGCACCCGCCTTGCCTTCAAGGCCCATCCGCTCGACCGCGGACATCGGCCCTACCACCGTTTCGTGGCGCAGCTTGCCAAATTGGCGGGGGTGGCGGATCGGGTCTCCCTGATCGACGACGGGCCGACGGGACTGCTGATCCGGCACGCTCGTGGTATGATCACGGTCAACAGCACCACGGGAATTCTGGCTCTGCAGCGCAATTGCCCGGTATTCGTGCTCGGGAATGCGCATTATGCCATTGATGGCCTCGTGGCCCAGGGCGGCGAAGACAAGCTGAAACAGTTCTGGAACGCTCCCTTCCTGCCCAACGCAGCGGCGAAAAACGCCTTCATCAGTCACCTGGTGGTCGAGACGCAGATCAACGGCTCCTATTATCTCAGCCGTTACTTCGATCTCACTATCAGCAACCTGATCAGTCGCATCGACGACAATGTGGTGGAACTGCCGAAAAGAAGCCCTGCGCGTGTGCCGAAATCGGCTTGAAATCGCGTAACGGAACTTCGCATTCTCGAATAGTATGGTGAAGCATCCCGATGGCCAGCAGGAACGCAGGGCCGTCCAAACGCTACCATATCCCGGTGCCGCAAAGGCCATGCAGCTTTTATTTAGCCGACTTAGAATGGATGAGAGCGTGCTCTGATGGTGCTGGCAACGCCCGTCCATTTCTTACGCGCCCGTGTCGTTCTCGTCATTCCAACAAACAAAAACGGGGGCAAAAATGCCCCCGTTTATGCGATGAATCAAATGCAGCAGCGCTAGATCAGAACTTGTAGTTCACACCGAGGCGCACAGCGTGGAAGTCCGGCGAAGCCTTGGAATTGAGGGTGCCGCCGCCGCGTACCGTGTAGCTGCCGAAATTCACATACTGATATTCGATACGGCCCGAGATGTTGTCGGTGAAGGCGTATTCGACACCGGCGCCTGCGGTCCAGCCCACCTTGGTGTTGCTGTCGCTGAAGGAAGCGCCGTTATAGCTCAGCTTGTAGTCGATGTTGCCGTAGGCCAGACCACCGGTTGCGTAGATCAGGAAGCGATCATAGGCATAGCCGATGCGCGGACGCAGGGTGCCGTACCACTTGATGTCCGAGCGAGCGCGACCGGGAGCGCCAGCGACGACGCCATGCACGGTGTCCTTGATCTGGGCACCCTGGAAGTCGGTTTCGAGACCGACCACGATGTTGTCGAACTGGTAGTTATAGCCGGCCTGCAAGCCACCAAGGAAACCCTTGCCCGTCAGCTTGCCGATGTCGCCGATGAAAGTCGGATTATGAATGCCAACCGTATCGCGGCCGCCAAAGGCATAACCGACGTTCGCACCAGCATAAAAGCCCGTCCAGGAAAACGGCAGGACAACCGGTGCCACAGGCTCAACGGGTGCAGGCGCAAGATCGGCAGCGATAGCGGCCGTCGACGTGAGCAGGAGAGCAATTGCTGCTGCAGAGATTCTCATATGCGTTACTCCTAAAGGTAAGGTCACCATGCCAGTTTTCGAAACACGAGTCTGTAGCTTTGATGCAACAGGTAGCCCGGAAATAACATCTTCAGTTCTATGAGAGCCCGAAGGTGGAGGATCCGCCCGGCCAATGCAAGATAAGATGATTTGGCTGTAATCACAAAGGAGTTTTACCAAAGCTGGTTTGATAAAGTAGAAAATTGTATCTCAAATGGGAAAATTTCCCTAAGGTAGATGGTAGCATGAAACAGTCCTATCTCATGCTGGCCTCCCCCTGACGAAGTTGTTTTTCGAGGCCGAGTGCTGGAAATGATCGCGCATGACCTCGAGGGCCTGCTGTACGTGATCCTGCCATGTGGGCACGGCGACACGGGTGCTGAGCTCGAAACGGTCCGAGGCCAGTGTCGTCACCGCGCCCATCCATTGCGGCAGGTCGATGGGGTCGACCAGGCTGATGCCGTGATGGCCGGCAAGCTCCGCCACTTCGCGGTGGGCGGGAATATCGGAGGCGATCACCGGCACGCCGAGGGCATTGGCTTCGAGGATCGGCAGCCCGAACCCCTCCACCAATGACGGCTGCACCATGCCGTGAGCGCCGGCAATCAAGGAGGCCACGGCTCGGTCGCTGAGGTCCGAAACTTCCACGACGTGGCGGGCCAGCGGTGCCGCATGGGTCAGCAGATCCAGGACCTGATCGACCTTCCAGCCTCGCCGTCCCACCAGGACCAGGCGCGGACAGGCCGTACCGAGTTTCTCGGCGAGCCGGCGCCAAAGCAGCAGGAGCAGGGTGTGATTCTTGCGGGCCTCGATCGTGCCGAGACAGACGAAATAGGGTATTTGTGAGGGGGGTGGCCGCAGCGCCTGGCGGGTCAGGAACTCGTTCTCGACGGCCAGAGGCACCACCACGATGGGTGGCGCAGGGGAGCGGCGTTCGCCCCGCGGGGTGATCGTCGCCAGCCATGCGATGAACCGATCGCGCGAATAAGCCGAATTGGCGATGATCAGATCGGCATGCTGCAGCAAGGAAAGCATGCGTCGGTGATGCTTGTCCGCCTCCCCTTCGCGGCAAAACTCCGGAAAATCGATAGGAATGAGATCGTGCAGCATAGCGACGATGCGGGCGCCCCGCCGCTTCATCTCCCGAATTTTAAGCGTGTTTTCCAGGCCGGAGTGGGAGGTATTGAGATACACCGATCCGCGCAGGTCGGGAGGCAAGTCCCGGGTGCCGAAGACCTGCCGCATGCCGGCGAGCGCTACCCGGGCGGCGGAAGGCTCGGTACGGCCGGTTTCCGCCAGGCGGCGGCAGCCGCGTTCGGAGAGCCAGGCCGGTGCGGCCAGATAATCGGCCAAATCGCTGTAGATGCGATCCTCGTCGACGTCGAGGCCCTGCCAGGCCAGGTATTCCGTGGATGGTAGGAGCCTGTCGACACGCCGCAGGCCGTTGAAGCCGGGCATCTTGGCCACGAAGGAGACGTCGCCGGCGAGATCGGGCAGCAGCCGGATATAGGCGGCATCGACCCGGTCTATGCCGGTGGGCGTGGTGCGAATGAGCCGGCGCAGGTGCCGCGATACGTCAAAAAGAAACTGCATTGCGTGGCCACCAGCGTATGATTCGGCGCAAGGGGTTGGTTCTTCCGGCAGGGGCCTGGCGCGCCGCGCTCAACCAGGCCACCGCATCTTCGGCTTCCATTGGCAGCCGCCGGATGGGGTGAAGATAGGTCGGATAGAGGATGAGGGCGGCAGCCACCAATTCGTCGAGCGTGCGGCGCTGCGTGCGGCGCGGTATGGCGACGCGGTCGGTCGTCAGGCCCCAGCCGGCAAAGAAGGGCGCGCCGTGGCAGGTCACGGGCTTGTCTCGCAACAGGGCCTCGAATCCCGCCAGCGAGGTCCGCACATGCACTTCGTCGGCAAAGTCGATCCAGGCCGCCGCATCGCCCGACACTGCCAGATGATCGGCCAGGGCGCAGGCCTCGTTCCGATCGCTCAGGCCGGGCCGTTTGCCGGCCACCAGATCGGGGTGCTCCTTGAAGATGACGAAGGCGTCGGGGCAGTCCCGGCGGACGGCCCGGAGAAATTCGAGATTGCTGGCCTGGCAGGGCAGGCCCAGCTTGAGGGATTGGTCATCCGGCACTTGTCCCGTCACCAGCACGCGCCGGCGGCCCCGCGCCTGCCGAGGAACCTCGTCAGGCACGTCGCTGCTCAGATTATATTTGGTCAGGCCGGCCTGCAGGATCGCTTGGCGCAGCCGGGCGGCGCGATCGGTAAGTTCGGCAGGAAACGTGCCGGTTTCGAGCAGGGTTTCGAGGTCGCTGATGGCGGTTGCATTGTAATAGATGCCGCTGGCATCGAAGCACAGCGAGATCGGCACGGTGCCGGGGAAGCCGAGCCCGACCGATCTGAGGAAACCGTCTTCGACCGTGATCGCTGGTGCCCTCGCAGCCCCGCCGGCGGCGGAAGGCGGCAGACCCCAACTCAGCTGCCGTGCCTTGCCAGAGGCCGCTGCGCTGAAGCGAAGGGTACCGCCGGGGGCGGCACAGTAGCGCCGCAATATCGGCCGCTTGTGCTGTTTGATGGCGACGGCCTCGGTCTCCCCGCGCCAGTGGCCGGCATGGGCGCGCCAGCCTTGTAGCCGTGCGATCGCCTGTTCCGGGCTGGCGGCGCGACGGGTGATCGGATCGGCATAGAGCGGGTAGCGGATCAGGGCGGCATCGACGAGATCGACGATGTCGAGCGGGGCGCCGGTCCGTGCCTGAAGGCGGCGGGCCAAGGCTTCGTGCGCGCTCGGCCGGACCGGCCGGTCCTCGGTCAAATTCCAGCCGGCGTAGAAGGGCACGCCATAGCACCGCACCGGCAGGCCGCGCAGTAGGGCGTCGAAGCCGAGCTGGCTTGAGACGGTCCAGACCTCGTCGACCTCATCGAGCACGGCATGAGGGGAGACCGCATCATCGAGCCGGCGCAGATGGGCAGCGGCCGGGAGGCCGGAGAAGCTGCCTTGGGCTCGGCCCGCCATCACATCCGGATGGGAGCGGATGATGACCTGCGCGTCCTGCAGGGCGAGAGCATCGGCCAGCATGGCGGCAAAACTCGTCTCGTCGGCGCAGGCCCCGGCGATCGATAAATCGCCCGCGACCTGCTCCACCAGCAGGATCCGCCGGTTTCCGCGCGGCCCCAGCGACACGGGAGTGTCGGGAAGGTGATTATATTTGGTCAGCCGCCGTTGCACGATGTCTTCGCGCAGGGCGGCCGCGCGTGGCCGGGACGCGCGGAAATCCCCCCCCGCCAATTCGTGTTCGAGCCGCGACGGTGTGCGGGCGTCGTAATAAACGCCGAGGTCGTCCATCACCACCGAAACGGCGGCCGCCCCCATCTTGCCGAGGCCGACCGAGCGCAGGAAGCCGTCCTCCAGCGTGAAGAAGGGGCGGGAAAGCCGGGCAGCCCTATACCTGGCCCAGCGAGCCGGCAGCTTGCGGCCCCAGCCGGCGATGGCGTCAACCCGCGCTCCAGCCCGTTCCAGCGCCACCAGCCGGTAATCCGGCAGCAACTCGCCCAGATCGGGAAAGCGCAGCAGGGTGACCAGGGGCAGGCCGATAACGCTGCCAGGACGAGGCAACCAGGACTGATCCATCAGCATACCTCATGGGGCAGGGGAACGAGCCCGGCCGGCAACGAGCCGGAGACACTGACGGAGGATCGCGGCTTCAGTGCCGCTTGCGTGCGTGGGCCGGTCAAAGACAGCCGTGAGTTGGATCGCGCTGCCAGTCTGAAAGACCTGGCCGGATGTCTTTCCAGGCGGAAACTGCTTACGCGTGCCGGTGGAGGTGACGATGCAAGGGCGTGATGCTCTACTGCTAAAGGAGTAGTGCCGATTTCGCAGACAGGCTTCTGGCGATTACAATTCGCGGTCGAGGCGTCCTCCAGGGGAATTCGAGCGGAATGCTGGCTATCGGAGGGCAGTATATTATAAGAATACCTAATTTTTTTCTTGATGAAAGTTGGAAAAACATGGTGTGCGATTAAAGATACGTTCCCAGAAGAGAATCTAATGTGTAGATTTCGTGACGGGATAGCTGCCGCAGCCGGCGCAATTTCTGTTGCATTATCACTGAAAGTTTGCAAATTGGCCCGGGCTGTCATGCAGCCTCCTTCGGTCGGCACTGCCAAAGCCCTCCGCCAATTTTCATGATTCCTACTTACCTTTCGGGAGACAGGAACGAAAGCGAAAATGTGGGACAGGGGAGCGGGGAGTTTGCGTTGGCCCGAGCGAACGAGGTTCCCATGGCGAGATGGGTAGAGGCCGATTCGGCGTCTGAAGTCGTGGTGTCCATGTCGTCGGCGTCGATTGGGAAATGTTCAGAGGAAACGGCTGTTTCGGCAAATGTTACCTCTTTCGGAATTGAGATCTTTACCACGAAGAGCATCAAAGCTTGTTCCGATCTGTCAGTGATGGGAAAAAGAAATGGTGCCGTTGAAAAGCGAGTGATGTCGAAGTGCTGCGTATTCCAATCATTCTCCTGATCACCGCCGGCCTTTCGGCTTGCTCCAGCCTGCCGAATGCTGGCCCCACGGCCAAAACCATTCTGAACAATCAGCAGGGTGGCGGTGGGCAGGCGCGCGGAGTTGCGAGCCCCTATTCCATCTTCGACGTCAACGCTGCGACGGTCGCCGTGTTGTCGCGGCATCGGCCGACCGGCTTCCTTGGCAGCTTTGCTGCCGGAGGCCCGCCGTCGAGCGGCACGCTGGGCGTGGGCGACATGGTGTCGGTCTCCATTTTCGAGGCGAGTTCGGGCGGCCTGTTCGGCACCTCCGACGCCACCGGCAGCGCAGGTAGCAAGAGCGTGCAGTTGCCGCCCCAGCAGATCGATCGCGGCGGGCGCATCAACGTGCCTTATGCCGGCAGCGTCGTCGCCGCCGGGCGTACACCGGCTCAGGTGGGCCAGGCTGTTGTCAGCGCCCTGTCGTCCAAGGCGATTGAACCGCAGGTGCTGGTCACGCTTACCCAGAATGCCGCCAATCTCGTCACGGTGTCCGGCGAAGTCGGCCAGGGCGGGCGCTTTCCCCTTGCCGTCAAGGGCACGCGCGTGCTGGATGCGATCGCTCTCGCCGGCGGCCCGCGGGCCGCCGCCCACGACCTCTTCGTTCGCCTGACCCGTGGATCGCGCACGGGCGTGGAAAGCCTGACTTCTCTGGTCTCCAATCCGCGCGAGAACATTTATATGCGCGCGGACGATCAGCTCTTCATCTATCGCGAGCCGCGCACCTTCACCGTGCTCGGCGCCACCGGGAAAAACGACACCATCGAGTTTACGAGCGACAGGGTCACTCTCGCGGAAGCCATTGGAAAGTCCGGCGGTCTCAACGACCAGCGTTCGGATGCCAGCGGCGTCTTCGTGTTCCGCTATGAAGATGCAGACGCCTATCGCGACCTCAGGGGCGGAGCGGCACCGGCCGGTTATCGTTCGGGCAGCGTGCCTGTGGTCTATCGCCTCGATATGAAGAATCCAGGCTCCTTCCTGTGGTCGCAGCGTTTCCTGATGCGCAACAAGGATGTGCTCTACATCTCGAACGCGCCCTCGACCGACCTCGCCAAGTTCCTGCAGATGATCGGTGGAGGCGTGGGTATCGTCAGCGCCGGCGCCAATCTGTCGACGATCGGGCGCTAAAGTCCAAGCTATCGAGCGGTTTTGCTCAAGCGCGCCTCGCCCGAAAGGGCGGGGCGCGCTTGCTTTGAAAGCGTCGCTTCGTTCGCTCTGGTCGAGCGGGTGACGACGCCTTGGCGACGCATTCGAAATGACCTTGAGTAATTGTAGTAATATAATACCATATTTCAATAATTTTTCAGAATTGAAGCCGGCGCATGTGTCGAATGAGAATGCCGGAAATTTACTTAAGTATCTGATTATAATAGAAATATTTCAAAAAAGCGACCACGTTGATGTTCGGCTGGATTTGTTCATATTTGTGAATGTGGTGGTATTATCAGAAGAGGCGGCCTTATCTTTGCCTCGATCTTCTGGAATGTCGCTTGATTGTCATAAGTATGTCGGTATTTATGCGAGAGAATCCTTGCGGCATTGACGCTGCGTGATCTGAGTTTGTCGCAAGGACTGAACCTGCCTGGAGGTGTTTGTGGCGTCCGAGATCATGGAATTCAAGCGCGAGCCATTCAATTCGATTCGCCCTCTGATCATGTGCGGTGGTTCCGGTACTCGGCTCTGGCCCGCCTCTCGCTCCAACCGCCCCAAGCAGTTCCTGCCTCTTTTCGGGGCGCTCTCGACCTTCCAGGAAACCCTGCGCCGGGTTGCCGACGCAGGCCTGTTCGGACGTCCCGTCATCGTTACCAACAAGGATCATCGTTTCCTGGTCTCTGATCAGCTGGAAGCGCTCGGCATCGAGGCCGATGTTCTGCTGGAACCCCAGGCGCGTGATTCGGGGCCGGCCATTCTCGCCGGCGCCCGCCATATCGCCGATCAGGATGGCGAGACGGCCCTGGTGCTTGCCTTGGCTGCGGATCACATGGTGCGGGATGTCGAGGGCTTCCATCAAGCGTGCAGGCATGCAGGCACCGCCGCCAGGGCCGGCCATATCGTGACCTTCGGCATCGAGCCGACCGGCCCGGCCACCGGCTATGGCTATATTGAGCCGGGTGAGGAGGTCGCCGTGGGCGGGCGGCGCGTGGCCCGCTTCGTCGAGAAGCCGGATGCGGCGACGGCGGAGCGCTATGTTGCCGAGGGCTTTTTGTGGAACTCGGGCAATTTCCTGTTCCAGGCGGGCGTGCTGCTCGGCGACTACGCGGCGCATGAGCCTGAGACGGTTGATGCAGTGACCGAGGCCGTTGCCAGGGCCCAGAACGATCTGGGCTTCCTGCGCCTCGATGCAGCCGCCTTCGCGCGTGCCGAAGCCCGCTCCATCGATTATGCGGTGATGGAGCGCACGGCGCGCGCGGCCGTGGTGGCTGCAGCCTTCGACTGGTCGGATGTCGGCTCCTGGAGTGCCGTGCGCGATCTCTACGCCCTGGACGAGGCCGGCAATGCGGCCCGCGGCGAGGCAACCTTCGTCAATGCCCGCGCCAATTTCGTCTCCACGGACGGACCACTGGTCGCCGTCGCCGGTCTTGATGACATTGCCGTCGTCGTCACGCCCGATGCCATCCTGGTGGCGCGCCGCGACGATGCAGCCGGTGTCAAGGCGCTGGTCGAGCAGCTCAAGGCCAGCCATCGCCCCCTGACGCAGGAACACCGGCAATCCTTCCGTCCCTGGGGCAGCTATCGCTCGCTGGATCTGAGCGAGCGCCACCAGGTCAAGTCCATCGTGGTCAAGCCAGGCGGACGCCTGTCGTTGCAGAAGCATCATCACCGCTCCGAGCACTGGATCGTGGTGCGCGGTACCGCTCTCGTCACGGTCGGCAGCGAGGTCAAACCGGTGCATGAGAACGAATCCGTCTACATCCCGATCGGCGCGGTGCATCGCATGGAGAACCCCGGCAAGATCGATCTGGAGATCATCGAAGTGCAGACCGGCGGTTATCTCGGCGAGGACGACATCATACGTCTGGAAGATATCTACAACCGCGAGGCGTCGTGAGAGGGATCGTAGCGGCGCTACTGACTCGTGACGAGCAGATCGACGACGTTCAGGTCTTTAATATGGTTCAGTTCTTGCCAGCAACTTGTCTGCTTTGAAACGTCATTTCTGATGGTACAGCGCAGATATCGAAGGTAAAAAGCATGACAATGAAAATTAATGACAGGAAGACTTCCTTGGAGTTACGATTTACGGAAGTATATGAAAATAATGCTTGGGGGGATCTCGAGTCTAAGTCTGGAGCAGGCTCCAGATTGGATTCTCCTAGTGTAGCGGAATCACTAAAAGCACTTCAATTAATAATTAAAGAATATAATATTAAATCAATTAACGATATACCGTGCGGAGATTTTAATTGGATTGGAGATATAATAGAAAATCATAATATAGATTATCTAGGATTTGATATAGTTAAAAACATAGTAATTGACAATACATTTAAATACAAAAATTATAAATTTTGTCAGCTCGATATCACGCAGCAGGTCCCCCCTAGGGCGGATTTGATATTCTGTAAGGATTTATTGAATCACTTATCTTACGATGACATATATATGTCTATATCGAATATGAAAGCAACGAAGTCTAAATTTTTTCTCTCAAGTAACAATTTTAATTATATCGACAACGTAGATTTGGTTCTGGAGCATTCCGGCGCGTCTCGTTATTTGGATTTGATGCTACCGCCTTTCAATTTTCCAAGTCCGAGTTGGAGAAGTTCCTATCTTGGTCTGTGGGATCTAAACGATATTCCTAATTTTTTGACGTGAAGCGCACGTTGTTAGGCAATTGATCTGGTAAACCCTTAAGAGCATTCTCAAAAATCAAAGAGATTTCAATAATTTAGAATGTTTGTTCCGCAAGCAAAGAGTTCGGCCACATGTCAAAGAATATACTTCTTATCTCTGATAGTTTAGGGACGCCAATACATGCAAGAGGTATATTTAATTTTACCTATGGTGTCGTCCAAATCCTGAAGAAACTCGGTCATCGTGTGACGTTACTCATCGAGCCGCCGCAAATGGGACTTTTATCTTCCAATGGAAAAGTGCAGCGGCAGATCAACCATCTTGGCACGAGAAGAGCTTATCTTGCTGATGCAATGCGCCACTTCGAGGGGGATAGATTCCGCTTCGACTGGCACTATTCGGATCCGAGTGAACAGCGCCTCGCGGATGAACGTCCTCATTTGATGGATTTTCGTCTGGGGATCGCGGATGCTGAAAATGCTCGGAATCAATTTCTATTCCCAATCGAACCTGGCGAACTGTCGGAGTATGCTCCTTCGCCCTATTCTGATCATTTGCGGATATTCGATGGTATTCTGACGCACAAGGCCGTGTATTCCGAGTCATTTCGCCGTGGGTACCAGAATTTGCGGCCAGTGGCGATCGATGCATCTGGGTTTGACCATATCATTGTTGACACTCCACACTACATCCAGGTTGCAGGAGTGGATTCTAGAAATATATCATACGTCATTCATGACCTAATTCCATTTTACGAAATTTCAATGGGCTTTGATTGGCGTAAATTGTTTGCTCATAAGATGGAGTGCACGATGTCCGTCGGAAGAAACGTCATCTACAACTCCGAAACGACGGGGAAATACTTTAAGAGAATTTATGGAAATGAGGCCGTTGACCGCGAAGTAACGATCTATCCTCCAATTCGTGAGGAGGTCAAGCAGGCGGCTTCGTTCGGCGATAGAGGCGTTCCGTCCAACTATGTCAGAGCCATACGTCGAAACAAGGCGAGGGAGCAGAAACAGTGGATGATGGATATCTTCAAGCGCACTCCTTCCTCGCAGACAAGAAGAAAGCTTTTCCCGCTACCCGTATGGAATGGGGATTTGCCTTTCTTTTGCAGCATCCTC
Source organism: Labrys sp. F242 (assembly GCF_057813875.1). NCBI lineage: Bacteria > Pseudomonadati > Pseudomonadota > Alphaproteobacteria > Hyphomicrobiales > Xanthobacteraceae > Labrys > Labrys sp. F242. The sequence continues at coordinate 203,047 of NZ_JBVASG010000003.1, forward strand.
TCGGACGAACCGAGAAAGAACGTTGCGGCGCTTGTTGAAGCCTCCAAATTTTTTGTTGGCAAAGTAAATTTCATTGTCATGGGTCAGATTGACGGCCATCGCTACATGGAGCGTAGGCCCGGAAATTTTCCCAATCTGCATTTTACCGGCTATGTCTCGGACGCTCAGAAATTCGATCTGTTGAGATCCTGTGAGGGTTTCATTTTCCCGAGCTTGAACGAAGGCTTCGGGATTCCAATCGTTGAGGCAGCTGCTTTCGGGGCACCTATCATTTGCACGGATTTGGAGGTCTTTCGCGAGATCACCTACGATCAAGCCTATTATTTCGATGCCAACAAGAAAGGAGATCTTGTACGAGTCCTCGAACAATTCAGAACGGACTCCGGCAGCAAACAGCGAGGACTGGCACTTAAGGAACTCGTCAACGGGGCGTTCAATCAGGATGTCATGGCGGAACGCCTGTCGACGTTGTTGGCCTAAGGGAGTGTACGGGTTCCATGACAACCGTTAATGCAAATGACTGCGAGCGGAAACTGCTCGATACCTTGATCACTAATTTCCCGCATAAGATCGATCTGGATTATTTCGAGCTTAGTGGCATCTCACCGACACAGGCGGTGTGGGGTGATGACGAGGTGGAGGCGGCTAAGCATCTCATGTCGTCGCTAAGTTCGATGAGGGCACAAAATCTTTTGGATGCCGATCTCTTCCTTGATGGCGAGTGGCATTATCTATGGAATGTGTGCCTGCGCGCGGATGCCTATGAAGCATTCAGGAAGCGTTTGCCTGAATTCGTGTCGGACCCGATGATAGAGTTTCGAGATCTTTTGAGCTCCATTCTCCAGGATATGAAGTTTTCGGATCGATAGAGCAGTTCCTTTCGCTCTAAATAACTGGTTCCGATACGACGTGGATTTAAAGCTTAGATCTGAGGTAAAAAATGCCGGTATCATTCGCGCAGGCTCTGGAAGATGTTCTTCTTTTTCGTGCGCTGGGTACGATTGAAGCTGGTTTTTACATTGACGTCGGTGCTAACGATCCTATCACCGATTCTGTGACTAGAATGTTCTATGATCTCGGTTGGTCGGGTATTAATATTGAGGCAGCTCCCTTTTGGCATGGGAAGCTGGTTAAGGATCGTCCTAGAGACATCAACTTAAATGTCGCGGCTTCGGACCAATCTGGAACGCTTACGTTCCATGAGATTGAAGATAGTGGGCTGTCTACATCCAGTGCAGACTTTGCGGCTCGACATACGGCTAGCGGATTTCGGCGACGTTCTTATGAGGTCCAAGCCGATACTCTCAAGGCGATTTGCGAAGCCCATGTTGCCGGTCCGATTCATTTCCTCAAAATTGACGTGGAAGGTGCCGAGGAGGCCGTCATTCGAGGGGCGGACTTCAAGAATTTTCGGCCATGGATCATATTGGTAGAAGCGACGGAACCGTTGTCCAATGTGCAGACGCACGGTTCCTGGGATCCCCTTCTTACTGCCGCGAATTACGAATTTATGATTTTTGATGGGCTTAATCGGTTCTATGTCGCTCGAGAGCACCCGGAATTAAAGCCTTTTTTCTGTGCCAAGGCGGATGATTATGAGCGCATCACGGCTGTCTGGACCCGGGGGCATTGGGAGAATGTCGCGAGGGAACGTGAAATTGAATTAGTCCGGCTTGGCAATGAGCTAGCGGAGCTGAAGGAAAAGTTCGAAAGAACCAAGGAATCTATACGACGCTTGGTTGATATGGAGGAGGGTTAAGTTTTTTGATATTTCGTATAATTTTATATTTTCGATGACGCGCAAATTTATACCTGAATAGATGACGAAGACAGGAATACAATTTGCTGATAACGGTCCTCGGGGTCCCATCATCATTGTCACAACACGCTATTCACGCGATTCAGCTGATCGCTCGCACGGCGCTTGGTAGTGTCGACTTACTGCACTTTACCACAATCGAGCAGTTGCAGGAGCAATGGACCTTACGTCAAAGCGATCATGTGATTCTTCATACCGACAACCCAGACGCACGGATAGCCAGTTTGCTTGCGGCGAATGCCAAGCAGATCATCCTTGTAAGTGAAGACCCGGTCTTAGCGGCGCTGTATCTTCGGGATAGCGCGATTGTACAGTTGGAATTTGCGATCCGTGCGGTTTCGTCGATCTTTGCCTCGCTTCACGACGTCATCCTTCAGTGTCCAAAACTGCTGACGCTCTCTCCCGGCAACTGCACGACGCCTGCATCGCTAGTCGCGCATGTGCTGAGCTTCCTTGATCTCCAGTTAACTGACGAACAAACCGGTGAAGTTTTGCATGCGCTGGGCTATCGAAACGGAAATTGGTGGTCCAGCGAAATAAATCGGGATGAGGACGCGGGTTATGTGTTGAACAAGGATGATCAGGCGCTCCTGCAGTCACTCATACCCTACCGGGCGATACTTCGTATGAAACCGGCCGAGCGATTCAGCTGGCCTAGGGAGCTATTCTTCGGTACCGACCGTGTCGGGGCACCCATCAGCGCACCCTTCGAGGAGGTGATCGAATTGGTTGGCCCCGCGCGCGTATTGTGTTACGGGCCTTACTTTCATCTTCCGCCGGGAGACTGGATATTAAATTCAAGCTTTGAGGTAAATGACAATTATTCCGGTAATGAACTCTTGATTGAGATCTTGGCGGGGCACGAAACCTTGGTTCACAGGCCGGCTTTGCTTCCGGCGCAAGGGAATTATTTTTTTGAGGTCCCGTTTACGGTTACTGAGCCGCGAAATCGGATCGAGTTTCGATTGTGGACAAGGCAAGGAGCTATTGAGGGCACCCTTGCTTTGAAGAAAATAGAGGTGTCGAGGAACGTCGATTGGAAGACACAGCCGTGGTCAGGTCCCGTATCATCGAAAGCCGGGTCACTCTGAATTTTGAGGGAACGATGTGTAAAGGATCGAGATTTTCTAGCGGCGCGCTGCTTTCAGCCTGACGGCATCACTTGGGGGCGGATATCAGAACCGAATATGCAATGAGATGATATTTTGTGCCGATCCATTTGGCTTTAGAGGCTGGAGTAGATACTCAGAGCCAGCTCCAGATCATCAAATACGCGACCACGACCTCCCTTGAGAACGAGCGCACTTCGACAGAAGTTGCGGATGATTTCGACATCGTGGCTGACGATGACCATGGCGCAATGGGCGCGTTGCACGAAGAGGGCATCGTAGCATTTGCGATGGAAACGCTGGTCGCCGACAGAGAGTACCTCGTCGATCAGAATGCACTCAAAGTCGATCGCCAGGGTGAGGGCGAAGGAGAGTCGCATCCGCATGCCGGAAGAGTAGTTCATGACCGGGATATAGAGCTGCCGTCCAAGCTCGGCGAAGTCATCCACGAAAGCGATCACGTCATCCAGAGGACGCCGGTAGATGCGCGCGATGAAGCGGATATTGTCCATGCCGGTCATATGACCTTCGAGCCCCCCAGAAAAACCGAGCGGCCAGGACATGAACAGGCTTCGTTCGATCGAGCCGGTGGTGGGAGGTTCCACACCGCCGATGATCTTCACCAGCGTGGATTTGCCGGCGCCATTGCGGCCCAGTACGGCGATCTTCTCGCCCACCTGCACGTCGAAGCTGATGCCGTCGAGCACACGACGATGCCCGATCGGTGTTTCATAAACCTTGGTAACTGAATCGAGACGAATGCAGCGTCTATGCTCCGGTGAACTCGGAACCGCTTGTTGACTGACTTCGGGGCGCGGCAAAGCTGGGGGGGCATCGCTCTTCAGCTCCAATGTCATGGACGGTGCTCCCTGATAAGGGTGATCGCGAAGCGCGAGACTGCGTAGGCCGCGAAGTTCAGTACCGCGATTAGCAATAGCAGGATCAGCCGGCGCGGATATTCAGCGGTACTAGCCAAATTGGGCTCAGAAATGCGCACCAGATAGACATGGGGGGTTTCCGCCTCTTGGCGAGCTTTGAGTAGATTGGTTGTAGCCGCTTCCAATGTTCGTGCAGCCAGCGCTCGCTCCAGGGTTAGGCGTTCGTAGCCGGCGATTGCATCCGACATTGCCCCTGTCCCACCGACCACTTCTCGGCGGAGTTTCTCGATCTCCGAGCGATAAGAGAAGATCTTCTGGCTCAGGGGAGCGATGCCGGGGCTGTTGGGAGAAAGAGACCTTTGCTGCTCCAAAGAGGCCTGCAACTGGGTAATGGCTGTAGTCATCTTCGCGATCGAATCGAGAGCGGCGGTCGATTCTGTGGTGGGGTCGACCAGCTTTGCCTCATTGCGATATCGCGTTAGCTTGGCTTCGACCGCAGCCACGCCATCCTGTGCCTTGGCAACGATCTGCTCGGCATAATCTACGCGATCGGCATAGGCTCTCTTGTTGAGTTTATTGATGAACTCCTCGGCATGCTCGATCACAGCCAGAGCGACATTGCGTGCATCTTCGGCTCTATACGCATAGACACGCACCGAAATGATCCCCGTGCTTTCGTCGATAGTGGTGGAAACCCAATCCCGGAAGTGCTTGTAGAAACTCTCGAAATTGTCTTTCTGCATAAAGTTGGGAAAGCGACTGAGGAAATCGCCTTCCGGCCGGGCATACACATCCTTGAGGCCGTCCCGTGCGGCAAGCGATTGGGCCATGTCGCGCGACCGCATGAAGGCGTAGACCGCCTGCGTTTCTTCGTTCGAGCGGGAGAACCCCTGCGTATTTATGATCGTACTGAGGTTGTTTTCAGCCGGGGTGCGCACCATTACTTCTGTCTCCGAAGCAAATTGGTTGGAGGCGAAGACGAAGAAATAGAGTCCGGCAAGCAAGGTGGGCAATACGAAAGCGATCCAGAACAGCGAGCGGCTGCGGGCGCTGTCTTTCATTTTTCCGGGTGCTTCGTGAACGATGAGATCCCCTGACGGTGTCAGAGGGATCATTTCGATTGGTGCCAGATCTTGGAGCTTATCCGCTTGTTTTTGCTGCAAGTGCCAAGTCTTTCTATGTCGCCCTAGGAGAGAAGCACGTCAATCTGCCCGTCTCAGTTATGGGTTATAAATTTTTGAGCATAGACCACGAGGGGGATGCCGATGGATGTCAGTATGGCACAGACGATGGTTAGAAAATAAGGATCGTAGTAGGTCACGATGTCCTCTGGAAACGCTCCGGCACGAAACATTTCGACCGATGTCGCGATTGGCGAGTAGATAAGGACGGCTTGGGCTTTCTGGGGCAACCAATCGATCATCGCGAAAACACCGGTCAACGGTAAGGTGACATAGAGAAGAGGGCCGATGAACTTCTCAACGGGCTCAAACATCTCAGTAAGGGCAGCGAGAATCAGGCCGACCCCGACACAGAACCAGGCTAGGAACAGCCAACCTCCGATCATCAGGAGCGTGTCTCGCGGGGGCAGGATCACGCCGAAGATCACGAGAGGGACATAAGCGCAGATGAAGGCCGCGAAGATGCCTATTGTCTCAAGGAAGAAAACAGCGATCAGGACGTCGAAAGGTTTGATATTGGCATGAAACAACAGCGCCGATCGTTGTCGTATCACGCGAGCCGAACGTCCTGCGATGTGCCGCCACAGCGTCAGCGGGCAATAGCCGGTCAGAACGAACAGCACCAGGCCTATGGCCTCGGTGTGGGAATGGTTGGTCGCATACCACATCAGCGCGACCATGGCCGCAAGCGACAGCGGTTCGATCATGATCCAGAAGAAGCCGAGATTCTCGTGGCCGTATTTCGCATTGCCCTCTCGGATCATCAGAGCGGCGATGATGCGCGATTGCAGGCGAAGGGAACGCCAGAGCGAAGGCGCGGGAGTCGGTCCGATGTCGCTCATTGCGCTTTCTCTTTGGCTCCGACGCTCAGGATCCAGATGACGGCGTAACTCATGAGGGCCGTCATGAGCACCGTGATGATCAAGCGAAGGCGGCGGGGCTCGGTTGGCTCGTCGGGAAGATTGGGCTGAGCGATCTTCTCGATATAGATCTGTTGCCGGCGGGCTTCCGAACGCACGCTCTCGAGCGACAAGGTCGCGGCTGCGAGGCTTTTGTCGGCCAGGTCACGATTCAGCGTAAGGGTCTCATAGGTCGATACCTTGGCGGCGAGGGACCCGTCATTGCCGGCGAGCTTGCCACGTTCGGTTTCTATGCGGCCCTTCAGGGCTTCGACACGCGCCTGCAAAACCGAAATCTGTGGCGTCGACGGTGAGGTCTGCTGGAGTTGTTGAATCTGGGCCTGAGCCTGCACGAGGTCCCTGGTCAAGGTCGTGATCGTGTCCAGTGCCGATGTCGACGACTTGGTGGGGTCGACCAGCGTCGCCGCGTTACGGAACTGCGTGAGCTGCATCTGTGCGTCCAGAACACGCTGCTCCGCGCGCTGGACTTCTTCTTCGGCGCTCCGGGTCGCGTCCGCCTGGGCCCGTTCGTTGAGGCGATTGACGAGGCGCTCGGCCAGGGCCAGCACCTGTGACGTGATGCGTTGTGCATCCTCCGCTCGAAAGGCTTCCGCGTGGACGGTGCTGATGCCGCGCGTCGTGTCCTGAATGACTTTCACGCGCCAGGCATAATGCGCGTAGAGACCCTCGAAGCTGTCAGTTTCCCAAAACCGCGGAAACCTCGAGAACATGTCGGCCTGGGGATCGGAGAATATCGCCTTGATGTCGATATCGGATTGCAGTTGCTTCACCGCATCCCGGGACAAGATGTAGCTTTGGACGATGTTCGTATCGTCGACGGTTCTGGCAATGCCAAATGTCTTGAACAGGGCGTCGAAGCCGGTAAGCCGGCTCGATGAGAGGCCTCTGACCACGAACTCGGCTTCCGATACATAACGGGGTGTAACCCAGAGACCGTAGTAGGTGACAGCGGCCAGGGTCGGCGCGATCACGACCGCCAGCCAGAGCAGGCGCTTGCGCACATAATCGCGAACGAGGCCATGCGAGGGCTTGGCTCTTTGTCGTGCGCCGGGAGGAGGAAGGGCGGCCGTATGAGACAAGGTCGTATCTTGCTTTGCTTACGAGAGGACAAGACGCCTGAATGAGCACAGGCAATGCAGAGAGCCTATATCGGCAAATCGTGAAGGCCTATGGATCCGGCGGCGAAAATCACTCACCGCATTGAATGCATTCATTGTGACCGGTGTGTGTTCGTCCTGCCGCAACGGACTGCGTCGATTTTCTGAAAAGCACGCAGGGCGCCCGTCGATCATAGCAACGCTCCATACACTTCTGCGACGCGCTTGCTGTAATTCTCCATCGAAAAGTGCCGAACGCGTTCCTTTCCCTTGCTGATAAGATCCGATCGAAGATCCCGATCATTATCCAGTGCTGCAATGGCGCTCGCCATTTCTTCAAGGTCGTAGGGATTGACCAACAGAGCCGCGTTCCCCGCGACCTCGGGCAGGGACGATATATTGGATGTCATGACGGGCGCGCCGAGCATCATCGCTTCCAGAACCGGGAGGCCAAATCCCTCGTAGAGCGACGGAAACAGTACTGCCTTTGCGCCCTGGATCAGGGCCGTGAGGTGGCTGAGCGGCAGATGCCCGAACCGCCGCACTTTCCGTTCGTGTATGATCTGGTTCTGGGTGATCCGCCAGCTTGAGAAGCTTTCATTGTTGATCTGCCTCAGTTCCGTCCTGTAGTTCCAGCCAAGCCCGCCGGCTATGACCAGCGGAGCGGATACGCCGGAGGCAACATAGGCGTCTATCAGTCGCGAGACATTCTTCTTGGGCTCAAGCGCACCAAAAAACAAAAAATATCCACCTCGTTCTAGAGAAAAAGAATTTTGAAGTAATTTTTCAATACTGTTTTGAGATTTATTAATTAAATTCTCAGGTATTTCGATTGATTGATAGGTTACACTTATTTTGGACTCGGGTATTCCAATTATTGATATAATATCTTTCTTGGATGTTTCCGAGATGGTGACAATGTGATCTGCTTTTCGGCATATCTCTTTCATTGAATTGAAATAATACTTTTTGTTGTCAAGAGTGGCGTTCGGCAATTTCAACGGCACCAGATCATGTATCGTGTAGATATTCACGGCGCCGGGGACTCTGACTGGAACCGGATGGGTGGCGTGAAAGAGGTGGGGAGCGGATGCCAGTTTCAGGGTCGCAAGCGTGCCATAGCGTGAAAAATGACGCCGGGCGGCCAGGGTGAATTGATGGGCTGCGAACACGCGGGCGAACGGTTCCAGCATGGGATCCTGTTTCAGGATCAGGCCTGACTGGGGCACCGCGTCCGCCCGAATGCCAAATGGCTTGCCAAAAAGGGTCTCGAAGGGCGTACGGATATATTTTTCCTTCCAGCCTCGCCTCTTCTTGCCTTCGTGAAAGGATATCTCGGTGAGGATCGGATCGCCCTGCTGAAGACGAGTGAGCGATTGGAAAAGCGCCTCCGTCTCATAGCCGAGTGTATTCGCGATTCGTGCGAGGTTCGATGCATAGGTCTTTATGCCCGTTCCGCTCGTTAGTGCCAGATTGAAGCACTCAATTAGGATTCGCTGGGGCAAAGGGCATCCAATCTGTCACTGATTCCAGAATTTAGAACCGCTTACGCTAGGTTTTTATTTTCTGAAAGAGCCGTGAAGTTCACGAGCATCCTTTCTATCAGATTCATGGCAGAATGATGCCGTTCATTTATCTGAATGATATTTCGTTCATTACTAATATACCTCAACGGAAGTAAAAAATTACCACTTCGCCCGCAGAGAGGTATTTGACGGTGGTTGGTGCGTGTGATGAGCAGCTTGTTGTTGGATTCATAGCCGCTCGGGATTCGGCCGTTCCTCGTCGCAGCGACAATTCCTTTAGATTCAGCCAGTGATCGCGTCTTGGTCGCCCCTCCGATGCCGATGATCGAATTCGCCGCCGGCTGATCTTTTTGCAGACGGCAGGTGGGCAGCATGCCGTTTGTTGATCTCAAATGCGGGACAACGGAGGCCGGCTTTGACGTGAGAGCGGCGATAGCAGCGGTGAGCGCTTGCCCGGCTGGAGGCAACCCTGCGGGAGGAAGCAGCCCGGATTGGCCCGGTCGGGATGGTCACCGCAGTCATCGACCAGCCATGACGGGTCGTTCGGTGCGGATCACTATGGCTTGGTCGCGGGTGATGCTGCACGATGCGCAACGCTGTATGTCAACGTGGCTCCGGCCGACTTCATGGTGGGGTGCGCCTAACGATCGATTGTGGCCAACCGCATGACATGCGCATGCCATTGGCGTGGGAGCAGGTTGTCGACGAGATCATAGCGATCTTGGTAGCCATCTCAAATGAGCGGCACCGGCTGTCGAGAGAGATGCTAGAATGTGTTGGGGCGGCTTCGGCCGCCGCCAGGATCTTGCGGACCCTGGCGCCGACCTATGAGCAACTGCTCGCGGCGCTAAAGCAAAGCGCGATCTCTCCGAAGCGAACTTTGCTCTAACTCTTTGTTTTAACGTATTGTCTCAATCGAAAAGTCTGTCAGTTTTTCTGGAAAATACCCGGGACAAGGCCGTCGCGGATCAATAGCCGACGGTGAAGCGCGCCCGGCTGTGGGCAGGCTTTTCGATCTCGTCGGCCAGGGCGACGGCATAGTCCTCAAAGGAGATGCTGCTGCCCTTGTCGTTGGTCAGGAGCTGGTCGCCACCCAGACGGAACTTGCCGGTGCGCTCGCCCGGCACGAACAGGGCCGAGGGGGACAGGAAGGTCCAGTCGAGATCCTTCTCAGCCCGCAGGATGGCGAGGAACTCGGCGCCCTTGGTCGCTTCTTCCTTGTAGATGGCCGGGAATTCGGGCGTCGATACCAGGCTGACGCCGGGGGCGACTTCCAGGCTGCCGGCGCCGCCCACCACGAGATAGCGCTTCACGCCCGAGGCGCGCACGGCCTCGATCAAAGCGTGGGGATCGCTGGTGGAAAAATGCACGCTCGAAACAACCGCATCATAGCCCGCGAGCAGGGCGGCAAGACCCGCCTTGTCGTGCACGTCGCCCTTGCGGGCCGTGACCTTGGGATTGGCAGGAACCTTTTCGGGGTGGCGGACGATGGCGGTGACCTCATGGCCACGGCTGACGAGTTCGGCGAGGATACGCGAGCCGGCATTGCCGGTGGCGCCGATCAGGGCGATCTTCATCTGGCTTTCCTTTCGGTTGGGAAAATTTTGGCGGGAAGGGAGGCGATCAGCCCCATTTCATCTCGCCCTTGACGACCTTGGCGCTTAGATCGAGCGAATCGAGGCCGCCGAGCTTGGGGTAGAGCGCCTTCATCGCCTCGATCAAGGCCGCGCTGTCCTTGGCCTTCTCGGCCTCGCGGTTGAAGGCGGCGATATAGTCGCGGGTGAATTTGACGGCAGCGAGGCCTTCTGGAGCGCCTTCGGCGTGGTGGGCCGGCGCCACGATCTGGGGCTTGCGGGCAGCAATGGCATCGAGCGCCCGGATCCAGGCCTGCCGGGACGCGGCGTCGGCGTTGTCGGCCAGCCAGACATGGCCGCCGGCGCTGACCAGCACGCCGCCGAACACGGCCTTGATGTCGGGCACCCACAGATAGCGCCGGTCATGCATGTCGGGCACCTCGACGATCTCGATGCGATGGCCCTCGAGGTCGAGCGCCGTGAGGTCCGATGGCGTGGGGATCACCACCTCGGCCAGGCTGCGCGGGCCGTTGTCGCCGAGCTTGGGTCCCCAGACCTCGAGCTTGCCCTGGACGCTCGCCTTGATCGAGGCGACCGTCACCGGCTTGGCGATCACCTTGGCGGCAGGGAAGGCCTCCACCACCGGACGCAGCGAGAAATAATAATCGGGATCCGGGCAGCTCACATAGATGGTCGTCAGCATCTTGCCGCTCGCCTTGATGGCCTGCGCCAGCTTGCGACCATCCGAGAGGGTAAAGCCGCCGTCGAGCAGGATGGCTTCTTTCCGGCCCGTCAGCAGCACCGGCATGCGGGAAAAGCCGGTTTCGTCGGCCTGGAAGGCGCGCCAGGCGAGCTTGCCGCCGGTGGCGTTTGCCGAGGAGAGCGGCAAGAGGGTGCTGGCGCCGAAGGCGGCGGCGAGCTTGATTGTGTCGCGTCTGCTGATCACGGGTCTGGTCTTTCCGATCGATGCCGTCAGGCGTTGAGGTGGGAAACGAGATTGTCGAAACTACCGAACAGCGCGTTCGAGGCGATGAGCCGCTGCTGCCCGTCCTGCTGCAGGGCGAGGGCCGGCACGCCCTGGGCGCCGAGGCGGGCCATCAGGCTGCACCCCTCGGCGATGCGGGTACGATTGGCCGCGAGCAGGGCCTCGTCCGGCGCGGCGAGGCGGCCGGCGGCGGCCGTGAAGCCCGCGCTGCGCAGGATCGCGGTGAGGCAAGCGAGGGAGGTCGTGTCGCGGCCCTCGACATAGCGTCCGGCCTGGATCGCCGCGAGGGCGTCGAGTTCACGTGCGGGCTCGGTCAGGGCCGCGGTAGTCAGTGCCAGCGTGGCCGGCCCCGAATCGAACAGGCCGCCTTCGGCTTCCAGCACCTGCTTGCGATAGGCTTTGGTGAAACGCTGGCCGGTGAGGCGCTCGATGCGCTGGTCGTTGGACCAGGCATAGGCGGCAAAGCCCGTATCCATCGGCCGGGCGCCCGGCCCCGTGAACAGGCCGGTCGGCAGCGGCCTGATGGCGACGCCGGTCTCACGCAGGCGCTGCAGCATCGGCGAAGCGCCATAGCACCAGCCACAGAGCGGATCGAACAGATAGGTCACGACCTGCCCGCTGGCGGCCTGGCGTGGGGAAAGCGAGGTGGACATCGAAATCTCCTTGCCCTCCAACATGGCTCGTCGGCTGGCCAAGAAAAATCCCGAACAATTTGACAGAGTGTCTGATCAAATCAGACAATAAGCGCAATCGAGGCTGTTCTCCCCTATAGCCGCCTTCAGCAAGGTTGGGGTGGCAGGCACCCTGGCGCAGCAAGCTCATGTCCGAACTTCTCAATCTCAACCGGCTCGCCTTCTTCACCGCGGTGATCGAGACCGGCTCCTTCACGGCGGCGGGGGAGCGGCTCGGCGTCGCCAAGGCGGTGGTCAGCCATCAGGTCGGCAGGTTGGAGGAGGAACTCGGCGTCACCCTGATCCTGCGCACCACCCGCCGCCTGCAGGCGACGGAGGCGGGGCGGGCCTTCTATGATCGTGCCGCCTTGATCCTGCGCGAGGCCGAATCCGCCTTCGGGGAGATCTCCAAGGACGCGGCGGAGCCGACCGGCGTCCTCACTCTGGCGGCACAGATCGACTATGGCGGGGCGGTTGTCGCCCCCGCCGTCGCCGCCTTTCGCCAGCGCTATCCCCATATGCGGGTGGAAGTCGCCTTCGACGATACCGTGGTGGATCTGGTGGATGGGCAGGTGGATGTCGCCGTGCGCGTCGGCTGGCTCACCGATTCCTCAAACCAGGCCCAGCGGCTCGGCACGTTCCAGCAGCATCTGGTCTGCTCGGCCGCGCTTGCCGCAGGCCTTCCTGGCGATCTCGACCCCAAGGGGCTGGCAGCGCTGCCCTTCGTGGCGAACCATGCCTTGCGCACGCCGGGACGCTGGCTGTTCTCGCGGGGGGAATGGGAACGGGAGACGGTGGAGGTCAGCGCCGTCGTCGACGCGGACAAGACGCCCACCGCCTATGCCATGGTGCTGGCGGGGGCCGGCCTGTCGGTTTTTCCGGATTTCCTGGTCGCCGGCGACATCGCCGCGGGCCGGCTCGTCCGATTGCTGGCGGACTGGACGCTGCCCGCGGGCGGCATCCATGTGGTCTACCCGGCCGCGCGTTTCCGCCCGGCCAAGGTGCGATTGTTCGTGGAGATCCTCAAGGGCCTCGAGCGGGCACGGAGCAAGCCTTAGGAAAGCGAAACGACCACAAATGGTGTCGGTTCGTGCTGCCCCTCACCCTCACCCTTACCCTCTCCCCGCAAGAGCGGGGCGAGGGAGGCACAGGCGTCGCGATTTATCCTCAGATCTCTCATCTCGACCAGCGGTTGGGCGAGATGAAGCCGTTCCAGCACAAGCGCACCACCAAAGTCCCCTCGCCCCGCTCTTGCGGGGAGAGGGTAAGGGTGAGGGGCAGCGTGGAGCTATTGACGTGAGGACTGCGCCCCTCACGCCCGCGCGGTCTTTTCCTCGGGCAGGATCATCTCGTTGGGGACGTTGGCGCGGCCCCGGGCCAGGGCATAATAGACCACCGAGGTCGCCACCAGGCTGACGATCCAGGAGATGTCGGCGTCGTCGAGCATCTTGGCGATCGGCCCCTCATAGAGCGCCTGGTTCAGGAAGGGGATCTGGACCAGCACGCCGAAGAGGTAGCAGCCCAGCGCCGTCCAGTTGTAGGCGCCGTAACGGCCCGAAACGTCGTAGAGGGCGGGAACGTCCACCTTCTCCTTGGAGATCAGGTAGTAGTCGACGAGGTTGACCGCGCTCCAGGGCACGAAGACCGCCAGCAGCAGCAGCATGAAGTTCTTGAAGGCCGAGAGGAAGTGGGCGCTGGCGAACAGGGCGATCACCACGGAGCCGGCCACGAAGAGCAGGATATAGGCCACGCGTGCTACCTGTGACACGCTGCGCTGGCCGGCATAGGCGCTTACCGTGGTGAGCAGGGTCATCGAGCCGCCATAGGCGTTGAGGCAGTTCACCGTCAGCTTGTTGGTGACGATGACGATATAGACCAGCACGGCCACGCTTGGCCCGGCGAGCTCGCCGAGGAAGCCGACCTGGTTGGCCAGGAATTTGCCGCCCAGGGCCGCCACCACGGCGCCGAAGGTCATGGAGATCTGCGCGCCCACGGCCGAGCCGAGCAGGGTGGACCAGAAGGTCACCGAAGCCGGGGTGGAGGAGGGCAGATAGCGCGAATAATCGGCGACATAGGGGGCGAAGGTCAGCTGCCAGCCGGCAGCGAGCGCGATGGCGAGCAGGAAGGTCGCCATGGTGAAGGGCTTCTGGCCGAAGGCGTCGGCAACGTTGTATTGCCCGAACAGCCGGAAAGCGAGATAGGCAAAGCCCAGGATGCCGACCACGGTGGCGATGCGTCCGATGATGTGGATGAGTTTGTAACCCACCACCGCGACGATCACGGTGATCAAGCCGAAGGCGATCATGCCGAAGGCGGGTGTTTCCACGCCAAACATCAAGTTGATCGCCTGGCCCGAGAGCACGGTTCCGGTGGCTGCAAAGCCCAGATACATCACCACGGTGAGGAGGAGGGGCAAAGTGGCGCCCTTCACGCCGAACTGGGCGCGCGAGGAGATCATCTGCGGCAGGCCGAGACGCGGCCCCTGCGCCGAATGCAGGGCCATCACGGCGCCGCCGAGGAGGTTGCCGATGGCCAGGCCGATGATGGCCGTAAGCGCCTCGGCACCGAATACGATCGAAAGCGCGCCGTCGACCACGGCGGTGATCTGCAAATTCGCGCCGAACCACAAGGTGAACTGGTTGAAGGAGGAGCCATGCCGCTCGCCCTCCGGAATCCGGTCGATCGTCCGTTTCTCGATCGCGCCCGTCTCTGCTGCCATGCCGCCCCTCCCAAGAGCTGATGTGCAAATGTTTTATGATGTAATATGTATATACAAGTTAACTCAATGCGCGCGGGAAAAGGGAGAGTCAAGGGGATTGTGTGGCAGAGTCCATGCCTGCCGAGCCGCTGATCTGCCGATGATGGCTCTTGCGCCTAAGCAGGTTCCTCTTGATCGAGCCAGGGGCGCGATCAAGAGGAACCTGCAGGATATCAAACACTTGCAGAATTTCCGAGCGAGACCCATCCGCGGGCCTCACCGGGAAATTCTACCTAGGTCTTGCGCGCCACGATGTAAGGCCGGTTGTCGTCGCCCTTTGTCGCGTGGTTCTCGACGGCGAGAATCTCGAAGCCGGCGGCAGATATCTGCCGGGTGAGCGCCGAGACCCGAAATACGCCGGCATGAGGCGCCAGGCCGAGTGCGCGCATGACGGGCAAGGCAAGCCGGATGAGGGGATTCATCTCACCCACGCAGGGGGTTTTGGAGATGAGCAGGCCCTCCGCCGCCAGCAAGGCATGGACGCGGCGCAGCGTGCCGGGCAGGTCGCGAACCAGATGCAGATAGTTGAAGCCTAGAACCGCATTGAACTTGGCGGCGTCGGGAAGGAGCGCTTCCGCGGTGGCGATGCGAAAGGCCAGGCTCGGGGCGGGAGCTGCAGCGTGTTTCTCCTCGGCGATCGCGATCATGCCGGCCGAGATATCGGTCGCGAGATAGGACTGGACCCCGCTTGCGAGCACGAGTGCCGTCGTTCCCGTGCCGCATCCCAGTTCCAGCACCCGGTCGCCGGGTCCCAGCAAGGCCCGGGTTCGCTGCAGCGTACGCTCATAGCCGGCCTGGTCTGCAATCGCTCCCCTGGCATATTTGCGCGAACTCCGATCCCAGAAACGCGCGTCGCTCGCCAAGCTCATGGTGCGATGTCCTTACCAAGGCAACTGTCTTGCCGAGTAGCCTTCCTACGAAATATGGCCAATCTCGTCGACAGCCGATCACGTCGGTCTATGTGTTGCGCGCCATGTCTCACGATGATGCTGCCAGCGGCGGCGCAATTCTCCCTTCGGCAGGCCATTGGTTTCCTGCAATACCTCGGCTTCGATCATCCGGTCGGTACGAAAATGACGGAACGCCTGCCTTGTCTCACACCAACCAATGAGGAGGCGGCTTGCTTCGGCATAACCGAGGATGACCGGCCAGACGGTGCGTTCGGCTTCCTCGCCCGTCTCGGCGCGATAGCGCAGGCGCAGTTTGCGGCTTTCGCGGATCGCGCGCCGCAGTTCGGTGGTGTCCACGGCATCTTCGGCGACGATGGTGCTCGGCTTGGGGCCAATGCTCGGTTCGGCGATAAACGGCCTCAGGCGCTCCGGTACAACGGCTGCAATCTTGGCGATGACATCGCGGGCCGCTCCCGACAGCACCTTGTCGCCACGCCCTTCGACCCATTGCGCGCCAAGCACCACCGCCTCGATTTCGTCCGGCGTCAACATCAAGGGCGGCATGTCGTAATCGGCATCGAGCAGAAAGCCGAAGCCGGGTGCTCCGACGATCGGAACCCGCTGGCCGACCAGGTCGGCGATGTCCCGGTAGATGGTTCGCTTTGAAACTTCGACTTCGTCCGCCAGTGCGGCTGCCGTCACCGGGCGGCTCGACCGGCGTAAAATCTGGATGATCTGGAACAACCGGTCGGCGCGGCGCATGAAATGATGACTCCTGTTGCCATCATGGTGGCAACAGCGCTGTGCGACAAGTCCTTCCGCCGTGTCCGCGCCCTGGACACCATGCGAAAGGTTCAAATCATGAAACTTGCTTCAACCCGCCTGATAGCCGCCGACGTCAAAGCAATGGTTGGCTTCTACGAACTGGTGACGGGCTGCCCCGCTACCTGGCTCGCTCCGGTCTTTGCCGAAATTGTAACGCCGGGTGCCACACTTGCCATTGGAAGCGCGGAGACCGTCGCCCTGTTCCGGGAAGGCAGTGCCGAACCGCGCGCCAACCGGACGGCCATCCTCGAGTTCATGGTCGATGATGTCGATGCGGAATTCGAGCGCCTGAGGCAGGAGGTCGAAGTTGTGCACGAGCCGAAGCTGATGCCTTGGGGCAACCGCTCGGTGCAGTTCCGTGATCCCGAAGGAACGGCCGTTTCGCTGTTCATGCCGTTCACCGAGGCCGCGAAAAAACGCTTTGGGGTGCTGGGCGGGGAATAGAGGCATGAAGCAGATCTGGGGCGCCCTCCGGAAAAGCGGTGTCCGGTGAGGTGGTGCAGCCGGCAGAGTGTTCGTTACTACGCCGCGAGCGAGGCTTGCCGATGGGTTTGATCGCATCGGCCAAGGCCCACTTGATGAGCCGCTTCCGTGGAACTGTCCAAACTTAACGCGGCGGATCCCGTCTGCCGATCTGTGCCTGATCCTGAAAACGCCCTACCGAGCGCTTTCAAGTGTAATGTCCCACCGACGTGATCCACCGCGATATCCTGGCGTAGAGGACTGAACGGATAATCCGGAGAGCTGTTACTTAAACATAGGGTTTTGGAGGGAAAGCGGCGGAAAATCGCTCGCTGAGCTGGCACTTTCTGCAAGGTGGCGGAAGGGGCGGGATTCGAACCCGCGATACGGTTTCCCGTATACACACTTTCCAGGCGTGCGCCTTCAACCACTCGGCCACCCTTCCGTCGAGCGGTGCTTATGGCGATGTCGGCGCAATTTGTAAACGGGAGATTGCAGTTTTTTGAAGGGGAATATGCTTTCAATTCGGTGGCTCGGAACGGAGCGCCTGCCCGTCTCTTCGGGGCCGTTCACCTTCGAGCTCGAATTTCCTACGCGCAAAGGGGCCCCCTGCGCTAAACTGGCATGAGCCCTGCCATCGTCGGCGGGAGCGCGCGATGGTGGAGTGCGTGATGCGTTTTCTGGCTCGTTCGCTCGGCTTGTTCCTGGCTGCCGGCGCCTTCGTGGCCGCGGTGGTCGACGGTACGCGCTCGATCGCCGACAATCATCTCGTCTTCCTGCCGGTGCGCGCGGTCTGGCTCTGGCTCGGCCCTGCGAGTTTCGACCGGATGCGCGCCTGGGTGGAGGCCTCGCTTTCGGTCTTCTTGTGGAACAACCTGGTCTCGCCTTTGCTCGGCCTGCCCTTTGCTCTGGTGCTGGTGCTGGTTTCGGGCCTGCTCTTCTGGCTGGGGCGTCCGCCGGCAAGCCGGATCGGCTATGTCTCGCATCTGTGAGCGAAGCATGAGCGGGGCCGCATCTCGCCGACTGATCTTCGAGTATGTCATGGCGGCTTTCATGGCGGCCTGCATCACCGCCTTGTCTTACGGGAGCGCAGGGCCGGCGCGGGGCCAGGAGTTCAAACCGGTGAGCAAGCCGATCCTCGGCCGGTGGGCCGAACAAGCCACTTCCGAGCGATCGAAGAGCCAATGGCGCATCGGCCAACTGGATATCGTTGCTTGCGAGGGAGGCTATTGCGGTATTCAGGTCGGTGAGGGCGATCGATGCGGAAACCTTATCTTGCGCATGGGCAAGGAGGTCGCCTGGACGGATTATCAGACTGTACTTGGGGACAACCCGCATGGCGGCAGCGGGCCGGTCGCGAGTTTCGGGTCACGTCGTCCGCCGGGGAGATATGAGGATTTCTACTATTTCTTCGGCAAGCGGGCTTCGGGTGGTGAAAAAACCGCTGAGGCCACCTTTTCGCAGAGAAAGAATGACGAAATAAAGCTCGTGACCAGGAAGGAAAAGAGTTGCACCCCTCCCTGCAAGGAGATTCCAGTCCTTCTCTATGAAGGCGTTTTTTCACGGCAAGGTGAAGCGCGCTGTACTTCAGGCTGAGCCAAGGACGGGCTCTGACATATCCGTGATCGGCGCCGCCCCTGACAACGGCATCCGGCGCCCCCATATTGGCGAAGTCACCCAAATTCAGGAAGGAAGAACCATGTTCGGCTTTCGCAAGAAGACGGCGTTTCCCTCCGCCGACGAAGCCCTGCCGGGGCGCGGCGAGGCCATCGAGACGGCAGATACCCATTTCGTCAACGGCGCGGCCCTGAAGGGGCCTAACCCCGAAGGCAGCGAGACGGCCTATTTCGGCCTCGGCTGCTTCTGGGGCGCAGAGCGCAAATTCTGGCAGACCCCGGGTGTTTTGGTCACCGCGGTGGGCTATGCCGGTGGTCTCACTCCCAATGCGACCTATGAGGAAGTCTGTTCCGGCCTCACCGGGCACAATGAGGTGGTGAAGGTGGTGTTCGACCCCAAGACCATCTCCTATGATCAGCTCCTGAAGGTGTTCTTCGAAGCGCATGATCCCACTCAGGGCATGCGCCAGGGCAACGACATCGGCACGCAATATCGCTCGGGCATCTATGTCACCAGCGAGAAGCAGCGCCAGGCAGCAGAGGCAGCCAAGGCGCGCTACAACGAGGCGCTCGCCGCCAAGGGCTTTGGCGCTGTCACCACCGAGATCCTGGCGGCACCGCCTTTCTACTATGCGGAAGCCTATCACCAGCAATATCTCGCCAAGAACCCGGCCGGCTATTGCGGCCTGGGCGGCACCGGCGTCTCCTGCCCGATCGGCGTGGGCGTCGCCGCGTAGAAGCGGTGCCGTAGTGGACAGCCATGCGTGCACACCTCGATCGTCGGGTATGCGCTTGGTAAAATGAAGCGCGACACGCCTCCCCCACCGGGTTGGGGAGGGCGTGTCCCGTTCCATTCGTGCTGGCTAGGCCAGGCCTGCCCGCCATGGCGCGACATTCGCGCCTGTCGGCCCGCCTTGCGCTCCCTCCCGCGTCGCTATATCCCTGGGTATACAACCACCATGGCTGTCAGGGGATTTCACCATGCTGCGCTTTGCCCGCCGGGCTTTTCTCGCTCTCTCCGTCAGCCTCGTCTTCGCGCCCGCCATGGCGCAGGCCGAGGATGCTTCCGCCG
This sequence comes from Labrys sp. F242, assembly GCF_057813875.1. Lineage (NCBI taxonomy): Bacteria > Pseudomonadati > Pseudomonadota > Alphaproteobacteria > Hyphomicrobiales > Xanthobacteraceae > Labrys > Labrys sp. F242. The sequence continues at coordinate 222,430 of NZ_JBVASG010000003.1, forward strand.
CCAAGGCCGCGCAGGCCCAGGCCGGTGACCTCACCGTCTTTGCGGCGGCCAGCCTCAAGGGCTCGCTCGACGAAGCGGCCAAGGCCTGGACGGCAAGCTCGGGCAAGAAGGTGGTGATCTCCTATGCCGCCTCCTCGGCGCTGATGAAGCAGATCGAGCAGGGCGCGCCCGCCGATGTCTTCGCCTCGGCCGATCTCGACTGGATGAAATACGGCGTCGACAAGAAGCTGATCAAGCAGGACAGCGTGGTGAAGCTGCTTGGCAACGCCCTGGTGCTGATCGCGCCGGCCGATGCTGCCACGACGGTGGATCTCAAGCCCGGCGTCGATCTTGCCGGCGCCATCGGTGACGGCAAGATCGCCGTGGGCGAGGTGAAGACGGTGCCGGCCGGCAAATATGCGCGGGCCGCCTTCGAAAAGCTCGGCATTCTCAAGGCGGTCGAGCCGAAATTCGCGCAGACCGACAATGTCCGTGCCGCCCTCGCGCTGGTCGCGCGCGGCGAGGCCAAGTTCGGCGTGGTCTATGCCACCGATGCGGCTGCCGATCCGAAGGTGAAGGTCGTCGCCACCTTCCCCGCCGATTCGCATGAGCCGATCGTCTATCCTTTCGGTGTGACGGCAGCTTCGCACAGCACGGACGCCGCTGGCTTCCTGAGCTATCTCAAGACCTCCGAAGGCCAGAAGCCCTTCGCCAAGGCCGGCTTCACCTTGTTGAAGGACTAGGGCTGAGAGGACCTTGCTTCATCGGGCCGCAACAATCCTCACTCGATTGTGTCCGATCGCCTGCTTCACCCTCTCCCAATTTTGCCGGAATTCGGGCAGGAAATGAGACTCGCTGGTTTTATCCGTAACCGGCGGGTTTTGATTCGGGGCCATCATGGAGCAGCGTACGGACGACAAGTCATCCGGCGAGGAGCACTGGCGCGACGTTCGGCGCAACAATTTGCTGGACGCGGCCGGTCGCATCTTCGCGCGCCAGGGCTATGACTCGGCCTCGGTCGATGACATCGCTTTCGAGGCCGGTATCGGCAAGGCCACCGTCTATCGCTATTTCTCCAGCAAGGAAGCCCTGTTCGAGGCGGTGTTTGCCCAAACGCTCGACGATCTCGAGGTCCGGCTCGACAGCGCCCTGCTGCGCGAGGGCAATTTCCGCGAGCGCCTGACCTATCTCGTCGCCGAGATCGTGCCCACGGTGCGCACCCATCTCAGCACCATCCGCGACCTCAATGAGGGCGAAAATTCCAAGCGGCGCATCTTCCGTCGCCGCCGCGGCGCCATCGCGCAGCGTCTGATCACGGTGATCGAGGAAGCCCAGCGCCGCGGCGAGGCCCGGATCTACGATGCCGACATGGCGGCACGGCTGCTGATCGGCATGGCCTGGATCGGGGTGGGCGCCGACTATCTCTCCGACATCGAGGTGACGCGCGACGTGGTCGACATGGCGCTCAACGGCATTGCCCAGGGGCGTCCGGTGCCGGAGGGGCTGGTCACACGGCTCGAACCGGGCAGGCGCGGCCGCAAGGGGAGAGCACCCTCGTGAGCGAGGGGCTGAAATCGCAGGGCCGATTGCTGCCGCTGATCATCGCCACCGGCCTGTTCATGGAAAATCTGGACTCGACGGTGCTGTCGACGGCGCTGCCCACCATCGCACGCGATTTCGGCACGAGCCCGATCTATCTCAAGCTCACCCTCACCTCCTATCTGCTCTCGCTCGCCATCTTCATCCCGACCTCCGGCTGGATGGCCGACCGCTTCGGCGCCCGCACCGTGTTCCGTGCCGCCATCGTGGTGTTCGGCCTCGGCTCGATCGCCTGTGGCCTGTCCTCCAACCTGACCGAGCTGGTGGCGGCCCGCATCGTACAGGGCATGGGCGGAGCGATGATGACGCCGGTTGGCCGGCTGATCATTCTCAAGACCACGCCCAAGCACGACCTCGTCAACGCCATGATGTGGCTGACCCTGCCAGCCCTGCTCGGCCCGCTCAGCGGGCCGCCGCTCGGCGGCTTCATCACCACCTATTTCCACTGGCGACTGATCTTCTGGATCAACATTCCGATCGCCGTGCTCGGCATCGTCCTGGCCAGTCTCTATGTGCCCAATGTGCGCGACGACGAGCGACGGCCCTTTGACCTCATCGGTTTCCTCATCCTGGCGCCGGGCCTGGTGGCGCTGATGGGCGGGGCAACGCTGTCGGGCCTCGATCTGGTGCCGGTGAGCGTCAATATCGGCCTCGCCATAGCGGGTCTGGCCCTGATCGGCCTCTATGTCCACCACGCCGGGCGGGTCGCCAACCCGCTGATCGAATTGAGGCTGCTGCGCTTTCCCACCTTCCGGGCGGCGATTGGCGGCGGCTTCCTGTTCCGTATCGGCGTCGGCGCCACGCCCTTCCTGCTTGCGCTCTATTTCCAGCTCGGCTTCGATTTCAGCCCGTTCCAGTCAGGTCTGCTGACGCTCGCTACCGGCGCCGGTGCCATGGCCATGAAGGCCCTGGCCGGCCCGATCCTGCGTCGGCTCGGCTTCCGGCGGGTGCTGACCTGGAACGCCGTGCTGTCCTCCGTGCTGGTGGCGGCCCCGGCCCTGTTCCATGCCGGCATGCCGGTGCTGATGATCTCGCTCACCTTGCTCGCCGCCGGTTTCACCCGCTCGCTGCAATTCACCTCGATCAACATTGCCGGTGTCTCGGACATTCCGCCCGAGCTGATGGGCCGGGTCACCTCGATGACCTCGGTGCTGCAGGAGCTGGCAGGTTCGGTCGGCGTCTCCGTCGCCGCGCTGGCGCTGGAGACGTCGATGCATTTGCACGGCGCCAGCCATCTCACCGCGCCGGTCTTCCCGCCGGTGTTCCTGATGATCGGGGTGATCGCCATGACCTCGGGCCTGATCTTCCTCACCTTGCCGCGCAATGTCGGCAATGAGCTGCTCGCGCCGGCGCCCCGAACGCCTGCCGCGGCAGAGTGAATCGACGGCCGCGATCCCATCACACGCTATCACGATGGGGTGATCCGGGGCCTTTGGACACCAATCGAAGTCGGACAGAAACATCCCTTAACACTGGCCCACACTTCCGTCGTCATCGCCGTCACAAATCGGATTCGAAACCTTGCACCTGCCCGTGGGCGGGACCATTGCGACGGATCGGACTCATGAATATCGAACGTAAACCCAGACGGCGCCGCTGGCCCGCCGGGCTGGCAATCCTGATGCTCGGGCTGGGAAGCTACGCGGCCTGGCGCCATCTCGCGCAGGCGGCACCAGCACCCCAGGCGCAGGCCGCGCCCGCCAAGGTGCCGGTCACCTTCGCGCAGGCAGTGAAGGCCGACTATCCCGTCGAGGTCGACGGTTTGGGCACGGTTTCCCCCTTCAAGACGGTGACGGTGAGGAGCCGGGTCGACGGCGAGATCACCAGGATGTTCTTCAAGCAGGGCCAGATGGTCAAGCAGGGCGATCCGCTGGTGGAGATCGACAGACGCCCCTATCAGGCAGCGCTGGACCAGGCGATCGCCAAGAAGGCTCAGGACGAGGCCAGCCTCAGGAACGACCAGCTCAACCTGCAGCGCTTCCAGAACCTTGCCCAGAAGAGCTTCGAATCGCAGCAGGCCGTGGACACCCAGCAGGCCCTGGTCGACCAGGTCAAGGCACAGATCCAGGGCGACGAGGCGGCCATCGACAATGCTCGCACCAATCTCGACTACACCACGATCAAGGCGCCCTTCACCGGCCGCACCGGCTTCCGCCAGATCGACCCAGGCAACATCGTGCATGCCGCCGACCAGAATGGCATCGTCACCATCGCCCAGCTCCAGCCTATCGCGGTGCAGTTCACCGAACCTCAGGACCTGCTGCCGGCCATTGCCAAGGCTTTCGATCGCGGGCCGGCGCCGGTCGAGGCCCTGAGCTCCGATGGCCAGACCGTTCTTTCGCGCGGCACGCTGGCGGTGATCGACAACACCGTCAACCAGGCGACAGGCACGATCAGCCTGAAGGCGCGTTTCGACAACGCCGACAATGCGCTCTGGCCGGGCCTGTCGGTCGATACCCGCTTGCTCGTCGACACGCTCAAGCAAGTCCTCGTGGTGCCCGAGGATGCCGTCCAGCATGGGCCGTCAGGCCTTTTCGCCTATGTGATCGGCGATGACGGCAAGGCCGTGGCGACACCGATCCAAGTGGGCATGAGCGGCAATGGCCGCGCAGTGGTCAACCAGGGTCTGACGGTCGGTCAGAAGGTCGTGGTATCAGGCCAGGCACGCCTGCAGAACGGCGCGGAAGTCGAGGCGCGGCCGCTGCCGTCCCCGGATGGAAAGATTGCCGAACAGACCGGCCTGCAGGCGGGCGGCAATCCTATCGGGAAGGCGGACTGACCATGCCCGGTATCTCCACCCCTTTCATCCGCCACCCGGTTGCCACCACGCTCTTGATGGTGGGCATCCTGTTCGTCGGCATCATCGCCTATCCGCAATTGCCGGTGGCGCCGCTGCCCGAAGTCGACTTCCCGACCATCCAGGTTTCCGCCAGCCTGCCCGGCGCCGATCCGGCCACCATGGCCTCGTCCGTGGCCCAGCCGCTGGAAACGCAGTTCTCGCTGATCCCGGGCATTTCGGAGATGACCTCGTCGAGCCAGACGAGTTCGACCCAGATCACCCTGCAGTTCGACCTGTCCCGCAATATCGACGGTGCGGGCGCGGATGTGCTGGCGGCCATCAATGCCGCCAACGGGCAATTGCCCAAGAACATGCCGAGCCCGCCGACCTATCGAAAGGTCAATCCGGCCGATTCCCCCATCCTGCTGCTCGGCGCCACCTCCGACACGCTGCCCTTGACCGAGGTTTCCGACCAGGCGCTCACCAAGCTGGCCCAGGCCATCAGCCAGATCGGCGGCGTCGGCCAGGTCAATGTCGGCGGCCAGCAGACCCCGTCCATCCGCGTCCAGGTCGACCCCGCCAAGCTGGTGGCCAAGGGATTGTCGCTGGAGGACGTGCGCACCCCGCTTGCCGTCACCACGGTCAACAATCCAAAGGGCACCTTCAACGGCGCCACCCGCTCCTACACCATCTATGCCAACGACCAGCTCACCGACGCCAAGGACTGGAACGACGTCATCATCGCCTATCGCAATGGCAGTCCGGTACGCGTGCGCGACATCGGCCAGGCGGTGAGCGCGCCCCAGGACGATACCCAGGCGGGCTGGGCGGATGGCAAGCGTGGCGTCTTCCTGGTGATCTTCAAGCAGCCCGGCGCCAACGTCATCGACACCGTCGACAATGTCATGAAGGTGCTGCCGCGCCTGGAAGCGGGTATTTCACCCGCTATCAAGATCTCCGTGCTGTCGGACCGTACCCAGACCATCCGCGCCGCCGTGAAGGACGTGCAGTTCACGCTGCTGCTCACCATCGGGCTCGTCGTCATGGTGATCTTCGTCTTCCTGCGCAGCGTGTGGGCCACGGTGATCCCCTCCATCACCGTGCCCTTGGCCTTGCTGGGCGCTTGCGCCCTGATGTGGCTGGCCGGCTACAGCCTCGATAATCTCTCGCTGATGGCGCTGACCATTGCGGTGGGCTTCGTGGTCGACGACGCCATCGTCATGCTGGAGAACATCACCCGGCATATCGAGGAGGGTGAGAGACCGATGGCCGCCGCCCTCAAGGGAGCCGGCGAGATCGGCTTCACCATTCTGTCGATCAGCATCTCGCTGATCGCCGTGCTGATTCCGCTCCTGTTGATGAGCGGCATCATTGGCCGGCTGTTCCGGGAGTTTGCGATCACGCTCGCCATGACCATCGTGGTCTCGGCCTTCGTGTCGCTGACCCTGACGCCGATGATGGCTTCGCGCTTCCTCAAGCCGATTCACGAGGAGCATCATGGCAAGTTCTACAAGCTCAGCGAATCTTTCTTCGAGGCCATGGTGAATGCCTATGAACGCGGCCTCGACCTCGTGCTGCGCTTCCGCTTCATCACCCTGCTGACCTTCTTCGCCACGGTGGCCCTGTCGGCTTACCTGTTCGTGATCATTCCCAAGGGTTTCTTCCCGCAGCAGGACACCGGCCTGATCACCGGCGTCGTCGAAGCGGCGCAGGATACGTCCGTGGCCGACATGGCGCGCCATATGGAGGAATTGGGCGCCATCGTGCTCAAGGATCCGGCCATCGACCATATGGCCATGCGCATGGGCGGCAACGGCAACACCCTCAATGACGGCACCATGTATATCACGCTGAAGCCGCGCGACCGGCGTAGCGCTTCGGCTGACCAGGTGATCCGCCGCCTGCAGCTCCAGACCGCCAAGGTCGAGGGGGCGCGGCTTTACCTGCAATCGGCGCAGGACGTGCGCCTCGGCGGCCGGCCCTCCCGCACGCAGTACCAGTTCACCCTGCAGGGCACCGACATCGACCAGCTCAACCAATGGGCGCCGAAGCTGCTGGACGCCATGAAGACCATGCCGGAACTGCGCGACGTCGCTTCGGACCAGCAGGCATCCGGCACCACTCTGACCCTGTCGATCGATCGCGACCAGGCTGCCCGCTACGGGCTGACGCCCGACATCATCGACGCCACGCTCTATGATGCCTTCGGCCAGCGCCAGATCGCGCAATTCTCGACCCAGCTCTCGACCTATTACGTCATCCTGGAGGTGCTGCCCTCGCTGCAGAAGAGCACGGCGACGCTGCAGCAGATCTATCTGCGCTCGCCGGCCACCGGCGGCGAGGTGCCGCTCTCGGCCTTTGCGAAATGGAGCACAGATCCTGTCCGCCCGCTCGCCATTAACCATCAGGGCCAGTTCCCGGCGGTGACGATCTCCTTCAACCTGGCGCCCGGCGTGGCGCTCGGGCAGGCGACGGCCGCCATCGAGGCTCTGGAAAAGCGGATGGAGCTGCCGGCCACCATCGGCTCGACCTTCCAGGGCACGGCGCAGGCCTTCCAGGATTCGCTCTCCTCGGTGCCGATGCTGATCGTCGCGGCCCTGGTGGTGGTCTATCTGATCCTCGGCATCCTCTATGAGAGCTTCATCCACCCCCTCACCATCCTCTCGACCCTGCCTTCCGCGGGCGTGGGGGCTCTGGCGACGTTGCTGCTGTTCCATTTCGACTTCAGCCTGATCGCCCTGATCGGGGTCATTCTCCTGATCGGCATCGTCAAGAAGAACGGCATCATGCTGGTCGATTTCGCCATCGTCGCCGAGCGCGATCACCGCATGAGCGCCGTGGAGGCGATCCGCCGGGCCTGCCTCCTGCGCTTCCGACCGATCCTGATGACCACCATGGCCGCCTTGCTCGGCGGTGTACCACTGATGCTCGGTTCCGGCACCGGCTCGGAGATCCGCCAGCCTCTCGGCTATGCCATGGTCGGCGGCCTCATCGTCAGCCAGGTCCTGACTCTCTTCACCACGCCGGTGATCTATCTCTATCTCGACGGCTTTTCGAAATGGCTGAGAAGCGGTCGCGATTCCGGCGAACCAAGCGAGCCGCCGGAAGCCGTTCTGGCGGGAGAGCCCAGGGAGGACCAGGATCTGGTCATGCCCGAACCGCGTGCCGTCGCGATGCGGTGAGTGCGAGTTTTCTCACGCTGCCCGCGCGATCATCTCGATGGGCGCGATCAGCCCATCGGCCAGGGCCGACATCACATTGCCGATGCGAAGGGGAGCGTTCGCGCCCATCAGGACCTGGGGCCCGAGGGGAGACGGGCCGTCGCGGGCGACCTTCTCCCTCATCTCGCGGCCGAGCCGGAGAGCAAGGTCGCGATGGCTGCGCTCGAGCTCCAGGCTGAAACCGGCCTGGGCAAGGGCCTGGCGGTAGCGGCTCGGCGGCTCCACGAAGCTGGTGGCCGAGCTCATCGCCCAGGGCATCGGGAAGGGCAGTTCACCCAAGCCATTGTGTGTCTGGCCTTGGTGCATGATGTCGTAGACGCCGAAGCGCGCACCCGGCTTGAGTACCCGGTGTATCTCGCGAAAGAGAGTATCCTTGTCGGCGATGTTCATGCCGACATGGAACAGGGTGGCGCCGTCGAAGCTCGCGGCCTCGAAGGGCAAGGCGAGGGCACTGCCCTGCACGAAGGAGACCCGCCCCGACAGGTGACAGCGCCGGGTCACCGCCTCCGCCACGGCGACGAATTCGGCGGTAAGATCGATGCCGGTGACGCTGCAGCCGAGCGCCTCCGCCAGATGCCGTGCCGGTCCCCCGATGCCCGAGCCGACATCGAGCACATGCATGGCATGGGTGAAGCCGAGATCCTCGGCCAGCTCTTCGGTGGCGGCGGCCCAGCCGAGGTGAAACTCGTCGATGCCGGCGAGATCGCCGGTGACGAGCCGGTCCGGATCCTTGCCGGCGGCCTCCAGTGCCGAAAACAGTGTTCGCTCAAGCGAACCTTGCGTGTAATGGCTGGCGACGGCGCCTTCGATGTCCATGGCCACATCCTTTCTTGGCGGGCTGGTACTAAGCGGTAGCATCGCAAGTTCAGCCGCCACTATACCGCGCCGCGTCAAGCAATGACAGACGCACCTCAGTATCCGCCGGAGCACGCGAGGGACTTGCCCTGCGCCCGCGCTTTGTCATAAGCGTTCTATCAAAGCGTTTTGCGATTTTTGCGGAATCGTCAGGAATCGCAAAGACGCGCCGAAGCAAGGAGTTGGAGCACACGAGCGTTCAGCCATGAACGCGCTTCGCTCCAGAGGAAATGCCGGTTTCGAAGCCGGCGCGCGTTGCAAGGCCGTGGCACGACCCCGGCCGATGGGAGGAAGGCATGTCTGAGGCCAAGATCTACGACGTTCCGCGCGAATGGGCCGAGGAAGCGTATGTCGACAATGCGCGTTACCAGGCGATGTACGAAGCCTCCGTCAGCGATCCCGAGGCGTTCTGGGGCGAACACGGCAAGCGAATTGGCTGGTTCGAGCCCTATACCAGGGTCAAGAATACCCGTTTCGAACCGGATGTCTCGATCCGCTGGTATGAGGACGGCACCACCAACGTCTCCTGGAACTGCGTCGACCGCCACGTCGCCGAACACGGCGATCGTACCGCCATCATCTGGGAGGGTGACGATCCCTCCGAGAGCCGCCACATCTCCTATCGCGAGTTGGCCAGCCAGGTGCAGCGCTTCGCCAACGTGCTCAAGGGCGAGGGCGTCAAGAAGGGCGACCGGGTCACCATCTATCTGCCGATGATTCCCGAAGCGGCCTTCGCCATGCTGGCCTGCGCCCGCGTCGGCGCCGTGCATTCCATCGTCTTCGGGGGCTTCTCGCCTGATTCCCTCGCCGGCCGCATCACCGATTGCGGTTCGACCGTGGTCATTACCGCCGACGAAGGCTTGCGCGGTGGCAAGCGCGTGCCGCTCAAGGCCAATGTCGACGCGGCGCTGGCCAAGGAAGGGGGCGTCTCCTCGGTGATCGTGATCAAGCGCACCGGTGCCCCGGTGCCGATGGTCACCGGACGCGATCATTTCTACGCCGATCTCGCCGCCAATGTCTCCGACGAGTGCCCTTGCGAGGAGATGGCGGCGGAGGACCCGCTGTTCATCCTCTACACCTCCGGTTCCACCGGCAAGCCGAAGGGCGTGCTGCACACCACCGCGGGCTATCTCGTCTATGCTGCGATGACGCATCAATATGTCTTCGATTACCGCGAGGGCGACATCTATTGGTGCACTGCCGATGTCGGCTGGGTCACCGGTCATTCCTACATCGTCTACGGCCCGCTGTGTAACGGTGCCACCACGCTGATGTTCGAGGGTGTGCCGAACTACCCGTCGGTGTCGCGCTTCTGGGAAGTGATCGACAAGCACCAGGTCAACATCTTCTACACTGCGCCGACCGCGATCCGCGCTTTGATGGGGGCCGGCGAGGAGCCGGTGAGGAAGACCTCGCGCGCCTCGCTCCGCCTGCTCGGCTCCGTGGGCGAGCCGATCAATCCCGAGGCCTGGGAATGGTATCACCGCGTGGTGGGCGACCATCGCTGCCCGATCGTCGACACCTGGTGGCAGACCGAGACCGGCGGCATCCTGATCTCGCCGCTGCCCGGCGCCACCAAGCTCAAGCCGGGATCGGCCACACGGCCCTTCTTCGGCGTGCGTCCCGAGATCGTCGACGCCGAGGGCAAGGTGCTGGAGGGCCCCTGCGAGGGCAATCTCGTCATTGCCGATTCCTGGCCGGGCCAGATGCGCACCGTCTATGGCGACCACCAGCGCTTCTTCGACACCTATTTCGCCGCCTATAAGGGCAAATATTTCACCGGTGACGGCTGCCGCCGCGACGAGGACGGCTATTACTGGATCACCGGCCGCGTCGACGACGTCATCAACGTCTCCGGACACCGCATGGGCACGGCCGAGGTGGAGAGCGCGCTGGTGGCGCATGAACTGGTGTCGGAAGCCGCCGTCGTCGGCTACCCCCACGATCTCAAGGGCCAGGGCATCTATGCTTATGTCACCTTGATGGCGGGCAGCAGCGGCGACGAGATCCTGCGCAAGGAATTGGTGGGCTGGGTGCGCCGCGAAATCGGCCCGATCGCTTCGCCCGACCTCATCCAGTTCGCGCCCGGCCTGCCCAAGACGCGCTCCGGCAAGATCATGCGCCGCATCCTGCGCAAGATCGCCGAGGACGATTTCGGCTCGCTCGGCGATATCTCCACTCTGGCCGACCCGACGGTGGTGGAGGACCTGATCGCCAACCGCCAGAACAAGCCCAAGGGCTGAGAGTGCGGCGGGCGCTTTTCGTCGCGCTCGCCCTCTGCTTCGGCATGACCGCGCCGTCGCGGGCGGAAGAAGGGCCGTTGCGCCCGGATGCGGCCCGGTTCGAGACCGCCTTCGTGCCCGGCGCGACGGCGACGGTCGAGGGCACCTCCGTGCCGCTCGACAGCCGCGTTCTGGGGGAGGTCACGGTGTCCTCCGGGCAGATCGTGGCCTGCGATCCCTTCGTCTTCATCGAGGCCAAGCCCTTCACTCGCGCCGTGCCGAATGGGCAGTTTCCCGTGCGCGTCGCAGTGATCTGTTCGAAGCGTTTCGGCGATCGCGTCGCCTTTGCGCGCGTCGAATTCTCGCAAGCGCCGGCCGTGAGCTGGGAACGAACCTTGGTGCCGGGCCAGGACCCTGCCAAGCTCGGCAGGGACGAATATTACGGCTTTCCGGTCGATGCGGGCACCGGTGCCTTTCTTGATCCTGCCGTAGGCAAGGATATCGCAGTCCTGTCGACCGATCAGGTGCAGGCCGTCTATGACGATTGGATCCGTCAGGGCGAAAGCTACAGCAAGGCGCATGGGCTGCCCTATGCTCTGCCCGTCAACCGTGGTGCGCATGCCCTGGTGCTGTTCTCGAGCGGCTGGGGCGATGGCGCCTATCCATCCTGGTTCGGCCTGGGGGCTGATGGCAGCGTGGCGATGCTGCTGACCGATCTGCGCGTGGTGGATGACGGGCCGGGCCGGCGAGAATAGGCCCCCGTTCCCGATCGCGCCAATTTTCGTCGTTTGCGGACTTTTGCCTTTCACGGCGAGCGTCTAAACAGGATGGACCGGCTTACCTCTTATTCCTGCCTCCAATCGAGGCGGGCCAGCTTGTCATGTCCCATCAGCGTTTTTCCCGCCAGACTCTCAACCTCGTCTTCGACCGGGCCATCCCTGGCTGGATGCGCCTTCTGGTGCGACGCAGCGAAAGCGGCATGGTGGCGCTCGCCGCCGTGGTGGGGGCATTGGCCGGGGTGGCTGTCTATGGTGTCGCCGCCACCGCTCAGCTTGCCCATGAACTCTTCTTCGGTCTACAGGCGGAGGAGAGGCTGAGCGGCACCCTCGGCCTGCCGGTGATCCTGGCCGTGTCGATGCCGGTTATCGGCGGCCTGCTGCTCGGCCTGTTCAACCTGGTCCTGGCGCGTACCCGCTCGCCGCGCCCGGTCGACCCGATCGAAGCCAACGCCCTGCATGGCGGGCGCCTGTCGCTCGCCGGCAGCATCATCGTGGTCGTACAGACCTGGATCTCCAATGCCTTCGGCGCCTCCGTTGGGCTCGAGGCCGCCTATTCACAGATCGGCTCGGGCATCGCCTCGCGGATTGGGCTCGGTTTCCATCTGCGCCGTGCGGATTTGCGCCTGCTGGTGGGCTGCGGTTCGGCCGGTGCCATTGCCGGCGCCTTCAGCGCGCCCCTGACCGGCGCCTTCTACGCCTTCGAGATCATCATCGGCACCTACGCCGTCTCGCATCTGGCGCCCGTCGCTGCCGCGGCCATCGCCGGCACCATCGTCACCCATCTGCTCGGGATCGATTCCTACGCCTTCGTCATCAATGTCGGTTTCCGGCCGCAGGCTTCATCCTTCGCCGCTTTGGTCGGTCTCGGCCTGTTCAGCGCCGCCGTCGCCATCCTGGTGATGCTCGGGGTCGCCATGACGGAGAAGGGATTTCGCCGCCTGCCCCTGCCGATCTGGCTGATGCCGGCACTCGGCGGGGTGATGGTCGGCGGTCTCGCTCTGATCACGCCGCAGGTGCTGTCATCCGGGCATGGCGCGCTGGTGAAGATGCTGGCCGGCAGCGAATTGCCGCTCCTGGTGCTGGGCGGGCTGATCGTCTTGAAGGCGATGGCTTCCTGCATCTCGCTCGGCTCGGGCTTTCGCGGCGGCCTGTTCTTCGCCTCGCTCTTCCTCGGCGCGCTGGTGGGCCAGTTCTATCTCGGCGGCATCCAATTCTTCTCGATCACGACTGGGTTGACGCCCCACGCCGCCGCGCTCGCCGGCATGGCGGCACTGGCGGCGTCCGTGATGGGCGGGCCGCTGACCATGAGCTTCCTGGTGCTGGAGATGACCGGGGATTTCCAGCTCACCGTGGCCGTATTGCTGGCGGTGATCATCGCCAGCATCACCGTGCGCGAGACGTTCGGCTATTCCTTCGCCACCTGGCGCTTTCATCTGCGCGGCGAGGCGATCCGCAGCGCCCACGACATTGGCTGGGCGCGCGACCTCACCGTCGGCCGGGTGATGCGCAAGCCGGCGCCGACGGTGGACAAGGACGCCTCGCTCGTGGTCTTCCGCAATGCCCACCCGCTCGGCACCACCCATTACATCGTGGCCGTCGATACCCTGACCAATCGCTATGCCGGGCTGATCCGGGTCGCTGATGCCTATCAGGTCAGCCCGGAAATCCAGGATGGTGCCAGTCCCGTCAGCGGCCTGGCTCTCTATCGCGATGAGGTGCTGACGGCGGGCATGACGCTGAAGGAGGCGACCGAGCGCATGGAAGGCTGCGAGGCCGAGGCGCTGGCGGTGGTGGACGAGGCCGGCCATGTCATCGGCCTGTTGTCGGAAGCCCACGCCTTGCGCCGCTACGCCGAAGCCGCCGACCGCGCCCGTCGCGACCTGGCCGGCGCGGTCTAGGCGCTGCGGTTCCTCCTATCGCGAGGGCAGGGCCCGAGCCAGGAAGGCGAGGATCTCATCGGCGATCTGGCGGTGCAGGGCCGTTCGCTCGCGCGTGCCGCCGTCCCGGCAGACGAAGCTTTCTCCCGGGGCGATCTTCTCGATCGCGGCGGGCGCCTCCGGCAGGCATAGCTGCATGAAGCTGAAATGGGTGGCGTCAGGGATGGGCAGGTAGCGCGTGCTCGCCGGCGGCAGGGCGTTGACCAGATAATCGGAGTCCTGCTTCAGGGCCGCGATGCCGGGGACCGGCGTTCCCGCCGCGAGCACCAGCACGGGTATCCGGACAGCCGCCAGGCTTTGCGGCGTGAAGCCGAGCGCCGGTCCGAGATCGAGGGAGACGACGGCGCCGATCCTGGCATCGCGGAGATCGGCTCCCAGCTTGGCGCGATCGGTCCCGCCACCGCGCAGCCCGAGAGCCGTGAGAGCTTCGCAAAGAGGCGCGGGCGAGCAAATCGCGGGAAGGCGGCTCGCGTCGTAGCGCCCGCCGGCCATCGCCATCACCGTCCAGCCGCCGAGGGAATGGCCGATAGCGGCGATGCGGCTCGCCTCGATGGGGCCGGCAAGGCCGGGATTGGTGCTGACGGCATCGAGAACCCGGCTGAGATCGCGGGGCCGTTCCCATAGACGGACAGCCTGTTCCGGCCGCTTGTCGAAGGTGGTGGTGCCGGGATGATCCGGCGCTGCCACGACATAGCCTTGTCTGGCAAGTTCGCCCGCCAGCCAGTTCAGGTTCCGCCAGTTGCCGCCGAAGCCGTGCGAGAGCAGGACAAGCGCATGGCTGCCGGCCACGGGAGGAGCATTCTCCACCACCTCGACGCCCGGGAAGCTGCCATCCCGCCCGCCGATCGAGGTCAAGGGCCCGGCGGTGCTGGCCGGATACCAGAGGCGGGCCTGCAGCGGCCGCTCACCCGCCGGGTCGGGGATGCTGATCTGCCGGGACCCGATCGGTTCGCTGGCGAAGGCAGCAGGTCCCGCCAGGCTGGCGGTGAGGGCGAGAAGGAAAGCGAAACGGCGCATGGAACTCTCCAGGAAAACAGCTGACGCCGCCTTCCTGCTGCACCCAGGCCAGCCCTTGCGACCTGGAACGTGATTGAGGTCGTGCCGGAAGGCGATGGGCTACCTGGCGGTGTCAGGCCAGCCATCCAACGGCATTGACGCAGGTATTGGGAGAGGTTAGGATATCTAATATATCAGATATGGTGGATGCGATGAGTGCCTTTGCCACTTTCCAGGATCGTACCGGTGGGCGGCCGCTTGCGGCGCAGCCCGGCATGACGACGTCGGCGCTCGTGCATCGGGCGCTGCGCGACGAGATCGTCTCCATGATCAGGCTGCCTGGCGAGAAGATCGCCGAAGCGGAGGTCGCCGCGGCGCATGCGGTCAGCCGCACGCCGGTCCGCGAGGCGCTGCTGCGCCTGGCCGATGAGGGGTTGGTCGAAATCGCGGCCCGGTCCGCCACCCGCGTCGCCCGCATTCCTGCCGCCATCCTGCCCGATGCGATCTTCGTGCGCTCGGCCGTCGAGCACGCCACGGCGCGGGCGGCGGCCCATCAGGCGCGAGGCAGCAGCGTCACCCTGCTGCGCGGCCTGATCGAGCGCCAGCGCGAGAGCCTCGCGTTCGGCGACACCAATGCCTTTCATGAAGCCGACGAAGCCTTCCATGCCGCTCTCGCCATGGCGGCGGGCCGGCCGGGCGCCTGGGACATGGTGCAGCAGGTCAAGACCCAGCTCGACCGCTACCGCCGGCTGACGCTGCCGGAGGCCGGGCGCATGCAACGCGTCGTCGAGGAGCACGGCGCCATCGTCGATGCCATCGAGGCCCATGACGCCGAGAAGGCCGGCCTCGCCATGAACAACCACCTCGACGGCCTGCGCCGGAGCCTGGCTTCCATCCGCGATCACAACCCGGACTATTTCTCGGGGGATGCCGCCGGCATCTCCGCCGCCTTCGAGACGCTGCTGTTCCGGTGAGGAGCCGCTTGCCCATAAACACTCTGTCATCCCCTTCCCGGGGTCTTCGACCCCGCCGGGGGTGACAATTCCTTCAAGTCACCTATTCGAGCGCGGTTCTTGAGCGGCTCATCCCAGCGATCTCGACAATCCAGAAAGTTCCTATGTCCCATCAATCCCTCGAAATTCGCCACGCCAGCCACTCCGAGGCCGTCAAAGGCCTGGATACGCAGGGTCTGCGCCGCGAATTCCTGATTCCCGACCTGTTCGCTGCCGGCCGCATCAAGCTGGTCTACTCCCATGTCGAGCGCATGATCATCGGTGGGGCCTGCCCGGTCGATGCGCCCCTCGTGCTGCTGACGCCGAAGGAGGTCGGGCAGTCTACCTTCCTGGCGCGGCGCGAACTGGGCATCATCAATATCGGCGCGCCAGGGATCGTTCGTGTCGACGGTGAGGCTCACGACATCGGCACGCGCGAAGCCCTCTATGTCGGCATGGGCGCCGGCGAGGTGGTGTTCGAGGCCAGGAACGGTGCCGCGCCGCCGCGCTTCTACCTGTTGTCGGCGCCCGCCCATCGCAGCTATCCGACGCGCCGGATCGACGCCTCGATCGGGCGCATCCTGGAACTCGGCGACAAGAGTACGGCGAACGAGCGCAGCATTCACCAGATGCTGATCCCGGGCGCGGTCGAATCCTGCCAGCTCGTCTTCGGCATGACCACGCTGGCGCCGGGCTCGGTGTGGAACACCATGCCCTGCCACACTCATGACCGGCGCAACGAGGTCTATCTCTATTTCGACCTCGCACCCGAGGCGCGCATCTTCCATTTCATGGGCGAGCCCCAGGAGACGCGCCATCTGGTGATGGGCGAGGGCGACGCGGTGATCTCGCCGCCCTGGTCTGTTCATTCCGGCGTCGGCACCGGGGCCTATACCTTCATCTGGGCCATGGCCGGCGACAACCAGGACTATGCCGACATGGACATGGTTGCGACGGCGGACCTGCGATGAGCGGCGCGGCCATGAACCGAATTGCCTCCAGTCCTTTCGATCTCACCGGCAAGGTCGCGATGGTGACGGGATCGCGCACGGGGCTCGGGCAGGCCATCGCCATCGCCTTGTCGCAGGCCGGCGCCAGCATCGTCGGGGTCGATCGCGGCCCCGCCGAGGAGACCCGCGCGGCGATTGAGGAGCAGGGCGGCGCCTTCCTGCCTGTGATGGCCGATCTCTCCACCACGGCCCGCCTGCCCGCGATCGTCCAGTCCGCGCTCGACCGCTTCGGCGCGCTCGACATCCTGGTCAACAATGCCGGCATCATCCGCCGCGCCGATGCCCTCGACTTCACCGAGGAGGACTGGGACGCGGTGGTGGACGTCAATCTCAAATCGGCCTTCTTCCTGGCCCAGGCGGCGGCCCGCGCCATGCTTGCGGGCGGGCGCGGCGGCAAGATCATCAACATCGCCTCGATGCTGTCCTTCCAGGGCGGCATCCGCGTCGCCTCCTACACCTCGGCCAAGAGCGGGCTGATGGGACTCACCAAGCTGCTTGCCTGCGAATGGGCCGCCAAGGGCATCAACGTCAATGCGATCGCTCCCGGCTACATGGCGACCAACAACACCGCCGCGTTGCGTGCCGACACCGAGCGCAATGCCCAGATCCTGGCGCGCATTCCGGCCGAACGCTGGGGCGTGCCCGCCGATCTCGGTGGCGCGGCCGTGTTCCTGGCCTCGGAGGCCGCAGCCTATGTCCATGGCACCACCATTCCGGTGGATGGCGGCTGGCTGGCGCGCTGAGGCGCATCGTCCGGCCCTGGGGGCCGGCTCTTAGAGAACAAAGGCGGCCTTCCGGCACCTCTCTGGGCCCGAAGGCACAGCCACAATGAACATTGGGAGGCAGTCCATGAAGATATTGAAGGTCATCGACAAGATTCCCGGCGGCCTGATGCTGGTGCCGCTGCTGCTCGGCGCTCTGTGCAAGACTTTCTCACCGGGCGCCGGCAGCTATCTGGGGTCGTTCAGCAACGGCCTGATCACCGGCACCGTGCCGATCCTCGCCGTCTGGTTCTTCTGCATGGGCGCCACCATCGATCTCAAGGCGACCGGCGTGGTGCTGCGGAAATCGGGCACGCTCCTGGTCACCAAGATCATCGTGGCCTGGGTCGCCACCATGATCGCAGCACGGTTCATCCCCGACGGCGGCATCACCTCCGGCCTGTTCGCGGGCCTGTCGGTGCTGGCAATCACCGCCTCGATGGACATGACCAATGGCGGCCTCTACGCCGCGGTGATGCAACAATATGGCACCAAGGAGGAGGCCGGCGCGTTCGTGCTGATGTCGGTCGAATCCGGGCCGCTGGTCAGCATGCTCATCCTCGGCGCGTCCGGCGTGGCCGTGTTCGAGCCGCGCCTGTTCGTCGGCGCCGTGCTGCCCTTCCTGATCGGCTTTGCCCTCGGCAATCTCGACCGGGACCTGCGCGAGCTGTTCGGGCGCTGCGTCCATCCGCTGATCCCGTTCTTCGGCTTCGCCCTCGGCAATGGCATCGATCTCAAGGTCATCGCGCAGAGCGGCCTTACCGGTGTTCTGCTCGGCCTCGGGGTGATCGTGGTCACCGGCATTCCCCTGATGCTCGCCGACAGGTTCATCGGCGGCGGGAACGGCACGGCCGGGCTGGCGGCCTCCAGCACGGCCGGGGCGGCGATCGCCAATCCGACACTGATCGGCGAGATGATCCCGAGCTTCAAGCCGGTGGTGCCGGCGGCCACGGCCCTGGTGGCCACGGCCTGCCTGGTGACGGCGATCCTGGTGCCGATCCTGACGGCTGTGTGGGCAAAGCGGATGGGCAGGGTGCCGGCCCCGCAGGCGGACGCCGTGCCCCGGCACGGCGTCGAGCCGATCTAGCTCGGCTGCCGTTCGCCTCAGCCGAGCAGAGCCTCGATGGCCCGGCGTAGCGCCGCCGGATCGTCCTCCGGCACCAGGGTCAGGCCTGGTCGCGTGGAGAGGCCGCAGGCCGGCGTGGCGATCACGGGCAGGCCGGCAGCAAGGCCAGCGAGGAGGAGGCGGGGCTGATGCTCGACCAGTGCCGGCAGCACCACGCCGGCGAGCGTGGCGGGCGTCTCGCCCGGCGCCAGCAGGCGGACAGGCATGTTGCCCCAGAAGCCGAGGCTCTCGCGCGAATGCCCCTTCACGGCAAGCTCGACGGGCAGGCCGTAGAGCGCCTCGCGCAAGGCATAGGCGCCCTTGCGGCCGAGGGCCGAGGCGGGAAACAGCAGGGTGCGGCCGCTCTTTGCGGCCGGAAGCGGCCCGGCGGGGGACCAGTCGAGCAGATGGGTTCTGCCAGGGTCGAGGGTGGCGATCTCCGCATGCGGGCTCAGCAGCCGGTCGGCGGCAGCCAGGGCGGCGCTTTCGGCCGCGACGATCGCCTCCGGCGCGCGGAAATCCGCCAGAGTGGAGCTTTCGGGATGGCGCGCGGCAGCGGCATCGAGCTTTGCCTGCAGCACGGCGAGCGGCAAGCGCTCCATCAGCACTTCGAAGCTGCGGCCCTGCAGGGCGCCCGATAGCCACAGATGCGGCAGCAGGTTCTGTGACACCATGAGATGCGTATGCCGGTGCGACAGTTTCGCGGCATAGGCGGCGGCGAGCCGGGCATCGCCCTGCAGAGCCTTTGCCTGCAGGCTGCCGCCCGTGGCGCCTCGCATAGCCAGCGAGCGGCGCAGCGCGGCGATGGTTGCCGTGGTCTCGCCGCCGGCAGCGCCGGCCGGCCAGCCATAGCGCACGGCGCCGAGATGGCGGGAGGGCAGGAAAAGGACATCCTCGCTGCCAGCCCTCTGCTTCAACAGGGCCGCAAATTCCGGCCAGCAGGCATCAACAAGCCAGGCTGTCGGCACGCCGGCGGGTAGTGGGCGTTCGGGATCGTTGCGATGGCAGTCCTCGCGGCCGCATTGGGTGCAATCGTGTACCGCCGGTCCTGCAGCAGGTGTTTCCACGGGGAACTCGGCGGCATTGCCGCGGCCATGGCCGCGTAGGACGATCTCCAGCCTGTCCCGGCTCATCGAAGCTTCGATGCGGAAGGCGTGGGGGCTGCGGATTCGGAAATCGACATAGTTCCAGAACACGGTAGCATCGCGGCCGAGCTGGGCACGCGAGCCGGGCACCACGCGGCTATGGGCATGGCGTTCGACGATCTCCAACCCGGCTGCGAGGGCTGCCTCGTAGAGGGCGTTGGAAAGCTGGCAGAGGCCGCCGCCGACGCTGGCGATCAGGCAGCCTTCGCGCAGCTCGCGGCCGGGGACGTAACCGCGCGCCCGGCTGGCGCGGCCGACCTGCTTCCAGAAGCTGAGCACGGCACCGGCCGGTACCTCGACGCCGTCGAGCCCTTTCAGGGCCATGCGCAAATTCTGCACCTTGCCGGCGGTGAGTTCGCGATCCCTGGCTCCGGCGACATTGGTCCACAGGGGCGAACCGGCCCGGCCAAGCACGGGTGCGGCGGCCAGCCGGGTCGAGCGGCGATGGCGACGAAGGGGCTCGGCCGCAACCGCTTCGCGCAGAGAGCGTAGGCCCCGCAAGGCCATCGCCTTGACCTCGAAGGCAAGGCTGTCGGCATAGGTGGGTACGGTGTGTTGCTGGAGGGCGACCATGGCGGGATCCTGGCTCGGCTGAAAACTTGCCGAGACCTTAACGGGATCCAGCTAGACCCGCCGTGCGCGCTTGCACGTGGAGTGTCGACCTCCAGGTCGACATCTTCGGGTCGACATAGGGCCTCGTGGTGAGCGCATCGCTTTGGAACATGTCGATCTCGCTCAATCACTTGATGGAGCTGCGGAGATCGACACTCCTTGCCTCCGATCTCCGGTCGAATTCACACATCTCAGCGATTTCGGCGTGGAGCGCGGATATCCTTCCCCGAAGTCGGGGAGGGATTCCCGCGCTTTACTTGCCTCTGTCGCGATAGGGGAATGCGGCAGCTCCTACCCCCGGTCGAGCCAAGCGACCTCTTCCGGCGTCAGGGCGATGTCGAAGGCCTCGAGGCTGTCGTCGAGCTCGCCCAATGTGCGCGGGCCGATCAGCGGTATAGACGGGAAGGGTTGCGACAGCACGAAGGCGAGGGCGACATGGATCGGCCGTTTGCCGAGCCGGCGCGCCAGTTCGACCGCCCGGTCCCGGCGGGCGAAATTGCGCTCGGAATACCAGACCCGGATGAGCTCCTTGTCCTCGTGCCTGTTCCGCCCGGCCCTGTCGGTGAAGAAACCGCGGCCCTGGCTCGACCAGGCGAAATTGGGGATCTGTCGCGCGGCGAGCCAGGCCTTCCAATCATCGTCCGAGGCCGAGACGCAGCCGGCCCAGATCACATCCTGCATTTCGGCAAGCGCGAAATTATTGGAGAGCACTCCCGGCTTTTGCTTGCCTGTCCGCTCCGCATAGGCGACTGCCTCGTCGAAGCGCTCGCGCGTCCAGTTCGAGCCGCCGAAGGGGCCGCGGATGCGGCCGGCCCTGACCTCGGCGTCCATGGCGTCGACGAACTCGCCGACCGGCACGTCGGGATTGTCGCGATGCATGAAATAGACGTCGACATGGTCGGTCTTCAGCCGCTCGAGCGACTGGGTGAGCTGCTGGCCGATGAATTCGGGGCGGCAGAGCGGGGTATGCGCGCCCTTGCCGATCACCACGCTGTCCTTGCGCACGCCCCTGGAAGCTTGCCATTCGCCGAACAGTTTTTCGGTGATGCCGGCGCCATAGACGAAGGCGGTGTCGAACAGATTACCGCCCTTTTCGAAGAAAGCGTCGAGCAGGATGGCGGCGCTGGAGAAACTCCTGAAATCCTCGAAGCCGAGCGCCACGGCAGAGGCGGCCTGCGACAGGCCGGGGATGGCGCGCCGGGGAATCGGCCCGCTGCCCGACTTGAGCGGCCCGTCGCTTCGTTTGAGCGGCATGCCCTTGAGGGTCTCCTTGCGCCGCTCCGGCTTCTCGATGTCATATTCGAGCCCAATCGCCTGGCGCCATTTGTCGAGCACACGCAGCGAGCCCAGGCTGTCCGCCCAGCTCATGCCCGGCCAGGCGAATTCCTGGCGGCCTTCGCGAATGGCCGTGCCGGCGGCGTCGGCCTCGAAGGAATAGAGATGCCGCGCCGCCTCGACCGTCACCGTCTCGCTCGTGCCATCCGGCCTGACGATGCGGATCTCGCCGGTGCCGCCCTTGAGGCCGCCGCCGAACCAGAAGTCCGGCACTTCGAGCCATCCCGAGGTGCCGAAGACGCGCAGCACATTGTCCTGTTTCAGCGAGATCGAGCAGGAGAGATCGGCCAGGATGCCGCCCGGGAATTGCAGCAGGGCCGAGGCCCATTCGTCGACGCCCGATCGTCCGAGATGGCCGGTGCCGGAAACCTTGTCTGGTTCCATGAAATCCTTGCCCGTGGCGGCGCCGGCAAGGAGCCGCGCCATCGAGACGGGATAGCAGCCGACGTCGAGGATGCCGCCGCCTGCCAGGTCGTTGGCATAGAGCCGGTGCTCGGGCTTGAAGTTCGGCATGGCGAAGCCGAAGCTCGAACGGATCAGCCTTATTTCGCCGATCGTGCCCGAACGGATCAGCTCCACCAGCTTTAGGGTGAGGGGATGCTGGCGGTACATGAAGCCTTCGCCCAGGAAGGTTCCGGCCTTGCGGGCGGCATGCATCATGGCATCGGCTTCGAAGGCCGTCAGGGCCAGCGGTTTTTCCACCAGCGCGTGCTTGCCCGCCTCGGCCGCCTTGATCGCCCATTGCGCGTGGCCGGGATGAGGCAGCGCGATATAGACGGCATCGATCTGAGGATCGGCCAGCAGGGCCTCATAGCCGCGATGGATGCGGGCACCGGGGAAGGCTTCGGCGAGGCCCGGCCTGTCCGGGTCGCGGGTGCCGATCGCGGCGAGCACGCCGCTGTCGGAATCGGCGAGGCCGGCGACGAAGGCCTTGGCGATGGCGCCGGGCCCGATGATACCCCAGCGGATCTTGTCTTTCTCGGTCATTTCAGTCTTTCCGAAGGCTTGAAAAGAAGGTGGTTGGAAGGAAGGGGGTGCGCTCAGCGCAGGCGTTGGCCGTCCTTGGCGAACAGCAGAGCGCGATGGCGGGGGATGGCGACGGTGAGCTCACGTTCCTCGGCCCATTGGCGGGAATCGTCGCGCTGGATGATGAGCGGCTCGGCGGAGCCGGTGCCGGCATAGACATAGGAGGTTGCGCCCAGATGCTCGGCCATGTCGACCTCGATGGCGAGATCGGCGTCGCCACTGCCCGCCGGCTCGAAATGCTCGGGGCGGATGCCGATGGCGACCTCGTCGCCCGATGCCGGCGCCGAACCGGAGAGCGGCACCGCGAGGCGGGCGCCTTTCTGGTTGACCAGCTCGACCGTCACGCTTCCTGTCTCGGCCGCGACGACGCGACCCGCCAGGAAATTCATCTTGGGGCTGCCCATGAAGCCGGCGACGAAACGGTTGGCGGGATCCTCGTAGAGCTCGAGCGGTCGCCCGACCTGCTCGACATTGCCACCCCGCAGCACCACGATCTTGTCGGCCAGGGTCATCGCCTCGGTCTGGTCATGGGTGACGTAGATCATGGTCACGCCGAGTTCGCGGTGCAGCCTGGCGATCTCCACCCGCATCTGCACCCGCAATTCGGCATCGAGATTCGACAAGGGCTCGTCGAACAGGAAGACCTTGGGATCGCGCACGATCGCCCGGCCGATCGCCACGCGCTGGCGCTGGCCGCCCGAGAGCTGCTTGGGCCGGCGCTGCATGAGATCGGTGATGCGCAGGATTTCGGCGGCCCGCGTCACCCGCCGGTCGGTATCGGCCTTGGGATTGCCGTTCATCCTGAGACCGAAGGAGAGATTTCGCTCCACCGTCATATGCGGATAGAGGGCGTAGGATTGGAACACCATGGCGATGCCGCGATCGGCGGGCTCGACCTCGTTGACAACCTGGCCGGCGATGGTGATCTCGCCGCCGGAAATGTCCTCGAGCCCAGCGATCATGCGCAGCAAGGTGGACTTGCCGCAGCCGGAAGGGCCGACGAAGACCACGAACTCGCCATCGGCGATGTCGAGGTCGACGCCGTGGATGATCTCGAAAGTGCCGAAGCGTTTGATGACGGAACGGAGCGTAAGGTCTGCCATATCGGTCGCTCCTATTTTGCTTGCTTGGCGAGAGTGGGAAATGAGGCTTTCCTGTCATCTCCGGCACGACCGAAGGTCGTGGGAAGAGGATCCAGGGGCCAAGGTCTCAATGGGAACCCTGGATTCCCTTCCCGCCGCCTGTGGCGGCGCTGGGAATGACAGTTACAAAGCGATCTAAGCATTCTTCCTCTTTTCCTCACTTGACGGCGCCGGCCGCGATGCCGGCGATGAAGTGGCGTTGCAGGATGAGGAAGACGGCCAGCATGGGCGCGGTCAGCAGCACGGCCCCGGCCATGATGCCGCCCCAGCTCACATTGGAGATGCCGATGAGACTGCCGAGGGCCACCGGCGCGGTGAACATCGCCTTGTCGCCGGCGATCAGCAGCGGCCACAGATAGTTGTTCCAGCTCGTCAGGAAGAGGATGATGCAGAGCGCCGCCAGGGTCGGGCGCGCCAGCGGCAGCGCTACGAACAGGAAGATGCGCCATTCCCTGACGCCTTCCACCCGCGCGGCGTCGAACAGTTCGGATGGCATCATGGTGAAGGCCTGGCGCATGAACAGCACGCCGAGCGAGTTGAACAAAGGTGGCACGATCAGGCCGAACCAGGAATTGGCCATGCCGAGATCACGGGCCACCAGGATGAATTGCGGGATGATCACCACGAAGAAGGGCAGGGAGATGGTGCCGAGGATGATGGCGAGCACCGCGCCGCGGCCGAAGAAGCGGTAGCGCGCGAGAGCCCAGCCGGCCATGGCCGTCAGCCCGGCCGAGAGTACGGTATAGGCGAGCCCGACGATGACCGAGACGATCATGGCATGCAGGAAATTGGTCGTGCGCTGCAGGTTGGCGAGGTTGTCGAGGAAATTCGAGCCGAACCAGAACGACAGGCCCGGCGCGTAGATGCCGTAGTCGGGCATGGTGGCGAACACGCCCATCATCCAGAGCGGGAAGAGCCAGACGAGAGCCATCGGTGCGATGAGGGCGTGCAGGATGACGGCGTTGAGCCTTTGGCGATTGGACCGGGTCATTTCGGCTCCCTCGACAGGCGCAGCTGGACGAGGGAGATGATCACCGCCAGGCCTGCGATGGTGTAGGCGATGGCGGACGCGTAGCCGACATTGCCGGAGAGGAAGGCCTGGCGGTAGAGCAGCAGGCCGAGGGTTTCCGTCGCCCCGCCCGGCCCGCCATGATTGGTGATCAGGAAGGGCTCGGTGAAGAGCTGCATGGTGCCGGAGACGGACAGGATGACGCAGAAAGTGATCACCGGCTTCAGGAGCGGCAGGGTGATGTGGATGAACTGGCGCAGCTTGGAGACGCGGTCGAGCGTCGCCGCCTCGTAGACGTCGCCCGGTATCGACTGCAGGCCGGCGAGAATGATGATGGCGTTGTAGCCGGTCCAGCGCCAGGTGAGGGCGATCATCACCAGGGCCAGCGCGGCGGTCGGATTGGAGAGCCAGTCGATCGCGGGCAGGCCAACGGAGGCAAGCAACTTGTTCACCACGCCGAAATCCTGGGCGAAGATCAAACGAAATACCGCCGAATAGGCGACCTCACCCACCACGACCGGGGCAAAGAAGGCGAAGCGGAACAGGCCCTTGGCCTTGAGCAAAGGCGAGTTGAGAAAGACGGCGATCACGGTGGCCAGGCCGATCATCACCGGTACCTGGATGATGAGGATGATCAGTGTGTTCTTCAAGGCGTTGAAGAAGGCGGGATCGGAGATCAGGCGCCCCCAATTCGCCGCCGGCTTGAACACCCAGGGCGATACCCGCGTCTGATGCAGGGATATGACGAAGGAGGAGATGATCGGCCAGATCCAGAAGGCGAGGAAGATCGCCAGATAGGGCGCGAGGAAGCCATAGGCCGCGCGATTGTGCCGCTGCATCGGATGGTCTCCGCTGGGAGAGGGGGCAGTCTTACCCTCCCCTAGAGGGGGAGGGTCGACGCGGAGCGTCGGGGTGGGGTGACTTCTTCGCTGGAAGTGAAAGGCCACCTTTGTCGGGGTTGGCGGTTCTTCACGCCACCCCGGCCTTTCAGGCCGACCCTCCCCCTCCAGGGGAGGGTAGCCCCTGTGCCCTTCCCCTATTGCCCCACCGGCAGCCCCGAGGCGGACGAGATCTGGCTGGCGGCATCGTCTAGCGCGGCCTTGGCATCGGGGTAGCCGCCACCCAGGAACTTGGTCTGCACGGTCTTGAGGGCCGCCTCGGCATCGTTGAGGAACGCGGTGCCATGGGTGGACTTGATCTTGGGCAGGGTGGCGAGAATGTCGGTCCAGATCGCCTGGTTGGCCCAATAGGGCTGGCCCTGCTTCACATAGGGATCCTCCAGCGCCGAATTCAGCGAGGGCACCAGGCCATAGGCCTTGAGCATGGTGACCTGGCCCTCATCGGTGGATAGGGCGTATTTGATGAAGGCGAAGGCTGCTTCCCTGTTCTTCGAGCCGGCGGGGATCGCCAGCGACGAGCCGCCGATATTGGCGGCGCGCGGGCCATCCGCTGTCAGGCTCGGCATGCGGTAGACCCCCCATTTGCCGGCGAGCTCGGGGGCGTTGGTGCGGATCGTGCCCTCATACCAGCCGCCGAACATGATGGTGGCCACCTTGCCGGCCTTCAGGGACTGGATCTTGTCGGACCAGCCGGCCGAGACGATGGTACCGGCCTCCTTCAACTGCTTGAGCTTGTCGTAGACGGCGACGCAGGCCGGCGCGTTGACCGTGACGGCGCTGCCGTCCGAGGCGAAATAGTTGCAGCCCTGCTCGTTGCCGACCACGCGGAACCATTCGGTGGTGCCGTCGCCGTCGAGGTCGGTGGCGCTCATGGTCACGCCGGGATTGGCGGCGGTGACCTTCTTGCCGGCGGCGATAAAATCATCCCAGGTGTTGATGCTGGCCGGGTCGACGCCGGCCTTCTCGTAGAGGTCGCGCCGGTAGAACATCACAACGGGGCCGGAATCCCAGGGCATGGCATAGGCGGCCTCGCCCTTCTCCAGCTCCGCCCGCTTGAAATCGGCGAACTTGCCGGCGACCTCCGGCGTGTAGCCCAGCGGCTTGAGGTCGGCGAAGCAGTCGGGGAACTGGTTCCAGTAGCTCTCCGCCTTGTAGTTCTCGATCGAGACGACGTCGGGCAGGCCTGCTCCGCCGGCGGCGCAGCCGGCCTGGGTCTTGGAAAAGACCTGGGCGTTGCCGAGATCCTCCACCGTGACCTTCACATTGGGGAACTGCTTGTTGAAGCCTTCGATGTTGGCCTTGAGCGAGGCAGCGGCGATATCCCAGCTCCAGACCCGGATTTCCCCCGATTGGGCCAAGGCCGTCGACGCATGAAGGCCCGCAGCAACTGCCAGCGCGGCGCAGCCGATCGTCTTGCGCATGTCATTCCTCCCCTTTTCATTTGCTCTTGTGTGGCGGGAAGCTACTTTAGGCAGGTAGCACTGCCTGTCTGCGATAAAGGGAAGATGGACTTGCCTGAAAGTAAGATGCAGGAGCGCTCCTATTATCAGCCGACGGCCAACAGCGTCGAAAACCTGCCGACCGTGCTGCAGACCTTCCACAATACGCCGCGCGTCATGCTCTCGCCTCACTGGCACGCCCAGGTCGAGGTGAACTTCATCGTCCAGGGCTGGGTGCATTATCGCATGGCCGGCTATGAGCTCAGGCTGGAGGCGGGCAATATGGTGCTGTTCTGGGGCGGCCTGCCGCACCAGATGGACGATGCCTCCGATGACGCCGTCTATGCCGGCGCGCATCTGCCGCTGGTGCACTTCTTTCGGCTGCGCCTGCCCGAGGAGGTACCCGCTCGCCTGATGGCCGGGGCAACTCTGCTCATCCACGAGACCGACTCTTCGGATAGTGCCAATTTCGCGCGCTGGAACGGCTATACCCGCTCCGGCGACATGGTGCGCGCCCAGCATGCAGTGAGCGAGTTGCTACTTCGGCTGGAACGGGTGCGTTTCGAGCCTTATGCCTTGGTGCCCAGCCTCGACAGCCGTGTCGGCCAGGCCAGCGCCGGCGATCCGCAGGCCCTGCGCCATGTTCGCAGCCTGTGTGACTTTATCGCCGACAATTTCCTCGACGATATCGACAGCACCGACATCGCGGCGGCCGCCGACCTCCATCCCAAATATGCCATGAGCCTGTTCAAGAAATGCACGGGCATGACGCTGAACGACTATGTCAGCCTGCTGCGCCTGTCCTATGCGCAGGCGCGCCTGATCAGCGGCGACGGCAACATCCTGCGCGTGGCGATGGAGTCCGGCTTCGGCTCCCTCTCGGGTTTCAACAAGAGCTTCCGCAAGATCGCCGGCATGTCGCCCTCCGATTTTCGACGCAGCGGACAGTGCGAGCGTCCCGCGCTTTCGCCTCTCGAAGCGCCGGTCGAGCCGGGGACGGTATCTTAGGGGCTGGCGGGCACGGGCTGTCATCTGCCCAAATTTTATCAATTCACTTGAAATATTTGCCTCTGTGGCGAAAAAATCACCTTTTCGTCACGATTGGTATGCTACAGATCTGTCATCTGAGCGCCGCTTCATTGCCCCGCCGGTTATAGATTTTCACATTTCCGAGTTTTCCATGCCCCGTCCCGTTGCCGGCGCGGCGCTGGAGCCTGCCGTGCGGCGGGAGCCCCAGCCGTCCTTTGCCGAATTTGTTCTCGTGATTGCCCTGATGATGGGGCTCAGTTCCCTCTCCATCGACAATCTCCTGCCAGCCTTCTCCGCCGTGCGGTCGGAATTCGGCATTGCCGATGCCAACCGCATGCAGTTGATCATCACCGCCTATATGGCGGGTTTTGCCCTCATGCAGCTCGCCTGGGGGCCGATCTCCGATTCGATCGGCCGCCGCAAGGTGCTGATGATCGGCTTGGGCATCTATACCGCCGGTACGTTGCTGGCGATCTTCTCGCCCAGCTATGAGGTGCTGCTGGTCGCCCGGGCCATCCAGGGCCTCGGCGCCGGATCGGCGCGCGTGCTCTCCATCGCCATCGTGCGCGACCGCTATGAGGGCCGCGAGATGGCGCGGGTGATGTCGCTCACCTTGATGATCTTCATCATCGTGCCGGTGATCGCGCCGGCCACCGGCAGCGCCTTCCTGATGCTCGGAGACTGGCGCACTATCTTCATGAGCATGCTGGCGCTGGTGCTGGTGGTGGTGGCCTGGTTCGGCCTGCGCATGCCCGAGACGCTGCATCCCGAATATCGTCGGCCGCTGTCGCTGCCCGCGGTCGCGAGCGGCATGCGCCGGGTGGTTGTTACGCGTGCCTCCTTCGCCAACATGCTGGCGATGGGCCTGGCCATGGGCTGCCTGATGACCTATCTCGGCTCGTCCCAGCAGATCTTCGAGACCGACATCTACAAGCTCGGCCCGCTCTTCCCGTTGGCTTTCGCGCTGATCGCGATCTGCATGGGGCTGGCCTCCTTCGCCAATTCGCGGCTGGTGAGGCGCCTGGGCATGCACCGGCTGTCGCGCTTCGGCATGATCGGCTTCTGGCTGACGGCGATGCTGCTGCTGGGTCTCGCCGTGCTGTTCCAGGGACGGCCGCCGCTGATCTATTTCGGCATCGTCATGGGTGTGGCGCATTTCCTGCTCAGCCTCACCATGCCGAATTTCAACGCCCTGGCGATGGAACCGGTAGGCGATATCGCCGGCACCGCCTCCTCCTTCATCGGCTGCGTCACCACGCTGATGGGCGCCGTGATCGGCGCGCTGATCGGCGAGGCCTATGACGGCACCATCTTCCCGCTCGCCTGCGGCTATCTCGGCCTCTCCAGCCTGTGCATGCTGGTGCTGGTGTGGTCGGGCGAACGCGAGGTGGCGGTTCCTGCTCCGGCAGCCACCCCAGCGATTGTGGCGGCGGAGTGAAGAAAGCGGGAGGCTCTAACCTCCCGCTCACCTTTTTACGCCACACTGGCCGCATGAACGCTTCGCCCCCTGTTCTCATCGCCGCGCCGGACCTTGCCGCCGCCAAGGTGCAATGGCTTGCCTATCTTGCCGTCGAGCGGCGCATGAGCCCCAAGACGGTCGAGGCCTATGACCGCGATGTCACCACCTTCCTGCGCTTCCTGACCGGCCATTTCGGCGAGCCGCCGGGGCTGGACGAGATCGCATCCCTCGCGCCCCGCGACGTCCGGGCCTTCCTGGCCGCGCGCCGGGCCGATGGCCTGAAACCGCGCTCGCTGATGCGGGCGTTGGCGGCCACGCGGGCTTTCGCCCGCTTCCTCGAGCGCCAGGGTCATGGCGCCAGCGCGGCGCTATCGGCCGTGCGCGGCCCCAAGCTGCCACAGAGCCTGCCCAAGCCGCTGTCGCCCGAGGCCGCCCGCAAGGTCGCCTCGGCCGATGCCCGCATGGGTGAGGCACGCGAACCCTGGATACTGGCCCGCGATGCCGCTGTGCTGGCGCTGTGCTATGGCGCCGGCCTGCGCATTTCCGAAGCACTTGGCCTGACGCGCAAGGATGCACCGGTGAGCGGGCGCGACAGTCTGACCGTAACCGGCAAGGGCAACAAGATGCGCTCGGTGCCGGTGATCGCCCCGGTGGCGCGGGCGGTGGAGGAATATCTGAAAATCCTGCCCTTCCCGGGCGGGCCGGATGAGCCGCTTTTCGTCGGCGCGCGTGGAGGGCCCTTGTCGCCGCGCATCATCCAATATGCCATGCAGCATCTTCGGGGCGCGCTCGGCCTGCCGGACAGCGCTACGCCTCATGCGTTGCGCCATTCCTTCGCCACCCACCTGCTCGGGCGTGGCGGCGATCTGCGCTCGATCCAGGAACTGCTCGGCCATGCCAGCCTGTCGACCACGCAGATCTACACCAAGGTCGACGCCACCGAGTTGATGCGGGTCTACCAGTCGGCCCATCCCAGGGCGCGAGCATGACGGCTGCTCAGTAGGATTAAATCGTGCGCTATGTTAAGGTCTGATAACGGAGGTCCTGATCATGCGTTCGACCCAATCCCTCAGCATCACACTGCCTCATGACATGGCGCAGATGGTCAAACAAAAAGTCGCTTCCGGTGAGTACGCAACCGAAAGTGAGGTCATCCGAGATGGCCTGCGCAGTTTGCAGGCCCGCGACGCGGCTCTGGAAAAATGGCTGAGAGACGAGGTCGTGAAAAGCTATGACGAGTACAAGGCCGATCCAACCACTGCCATTGATGGTGCGGAACTGAAACGCCGAATGGCTCTCCATTTGCGGGCGTCCTGACCTGCATGCCCCATGAGGTCAAGTTTACGCCGCGCGCGGAACGGCATCTCCGGGACCTGCAGCAATACATCGCGGTGGAGGCCGGACCTCAGACGGCCGGCAGATATATCGAGCGAGTGATCGATTATTGCCTTGGGCTGGAGACCTTTCCTCTTCGAGGCACCCAGCGCAACGATCTTCGCCCTGGACTGCGGGTCTTGGGCTTCGAACGCCGGGTGGCAATCGCCTTCACAGTCGATGATGCCGCGGTCGTCATCCACGGCATCTTTTATGGCGGCCAGGATTTCGAAAGGCTTTGGCGCGACAAATCCTGAATGGCCTGCGCTTACAGCGCGGCTTCGACCATGATCTCGACGTCGAGGCCGGGGCCGGCGAGCTTGGCTTCCACCGTGGCGCGGGCCGGGGCCTGGCCGGCAACCACCCAGGCGTCCCAGGCTTCGTTCATTTCGGCCCAGGTGCCGATATCGGTCAGCCAGATATTGGCCTTGATCACCTTGGTCTTGTCGGTGCCGGCCTCGCGCAGCGTCTCGTCGATCTGGGCGAGGATGTCGGCGGTCTGTTCCTTTACCGACTTACCGACCGTGGTCTCGGCGACATAGCCGGACAGATGGATCTTGTCGCCATGGATGACGGCGTCGCTCATGCGGTTGCCGGCGCCGATACGCTTCAGGGTCATGTCAGTCTCCAGTTTTGTTGAACGAGTTACTCCGCGCGCGGTGGGCGCGACAGCAATTGCTTGATGGCTTGGTCGATGCTGGCCTTGCCGGCCACCAAATCGGCGACGGCGGTGGCAACAGGCATGTCGACATGCCTTTCCCGGGCCATGCGCGCCAGGATCGGGGCGGTCCAGACGCCCTCGGCCAGACCGACATCGGCGATCGCCGTCTCCATGCCGATTCCCTTGCCGAGTTCCTCGCCGAAGCGCCGGTTGCGCGAGCGCGAGGAGGTGCCGGTGAGGATGAGATCGCCGAGGCCCGACAGGCCTGCCAGCGTCTCCGGGCGCGCGCCGAAGGCGAGGCCGAACCGCGTGAGTTCGGCGAAGCTGCGCGCGAGCAGGGCCGCCACCGTGCTCTCGCCGAAGCCGCGCCCGGCGGCGATGCCGGCCGCGATGGCGAGGACGTTCTTGGCCGCCCCGCCGATCTCCACGCCGCGCAAATCGTCGGTGTTGTAGAGCCGGAAAGTCGGGGAACCGATGGCCCGGACGAGGCGCTCGCCGAGGGCGCCGTCGGCGCAGGCCAGCGTCAGGGCGGTCGGATAGGCCTTGGCGATGTCGGCGGCAAAGCCCGGTCCGGAGAGCACGGCGGGGATGCAGCCTGGCAGGATCTCGGTGGCGATCTGCGAGACGAATTCGCCGCTCGAGCGCTCGATGCCCTTGGCGGCCAGGATGAGCGGCGTATTCGGCGCCACCGTGGCGGCCAGGCGCCCGCAGACGTCGCGCAGGGCCTGGGTGGGAACGGCCAGGATCAAGATGTCGGCGTGGGCGGCCTCGGCGAGATCGGCGGTCGGCTTGATGGCTTCGGGCAGAGCGAGGCCATCGAGCCTCGAGAGCCGGCGCGTATCCACCAACTCGGCCATGGCGGCGGCATCGCGGCCCCACAGGCTGACATGACGGCCGGCGCGTGCGGCGGCGCAGGCCAGCGCAGCGCCGAAGGCGCCGGCGCCGATCACCCCGATGCTTTTCGAGCCCGAGCCGCTCAAGCCTTCGCTCCCTTGCCGACGCCGGCCTTGCCGAGGCCCTGCTTGCCCGCGCCGGGTGCGTTGGGGTCGAGCGGCCAGCGGGCCCGCGGGCTCACGTCGAGGCCATCCGTGAGGCCGGCGGCTAGACGCTCGGCCCCAGCCCAGGCGATCATGGCGCCGTTATCGGTGCACAGGGCAGCCGGCGGCATCACGATGCGCAGGCCCGTCTCCGCGCCGAGGCGCTGCAGGCCGCGCCGGATGGCGAGATTGGCAGCGACGCCGCCCGCGATCACCAGGGCGCTGGGGGATTGGCCGGCGGTTTCGCGGAAGCGCCTGAGGCCGACGCGCGTGCGGTCGACCACCATGTCAACCACCGCTGCCTGGAAGGAGGCGCAGAGGTCGCGAATATCCTTGGCGGCAAGCGGCGCCAGCCTTTCGGCTTCGAGCCTCACGGCCGTCTTCAGTCCCGACAGAGAGAAATTCGGATCTGGCCGTCCCTGCAGCGGCCGGGGAAAGGCGAAGCGGGCGGCATCGCCGCTCATCGCCTGGGCCTCGACGGCGGGGCCGCCGGGATAGCCCAGGCCTAGCATCTTGGCTGTTTTGTCGAAGGCCTCTCCAATGGCATCGTCGATGGTGGTTCCAAGCCTGACATAGTCGCCGAGGCCGCGCACGGCCAGAAGCTGGGTGTGCCCGCCGGAGGCCAGCAGCAGCAGATAAGGAAAAGTGACCTGGTCGGTGAGGCGCGGGGTCAGCGCATGCGCCTCCAGATGGTTGACGGCGATCAGCGGCTTGCCGAGCGAGAGCGCCAGGGCCTTGGCGGTGGTGAGGCCGACGATCACGCCGCCGATCAGGCCGGGGCCCGCCGCGGCGGCGATGCCGTCGAGCCTGTCGAAGCGGATGTCCGCTTCTTCCAGGGCCTGCTCGATGATGTGGTCGAGCACCTCGACATGGGCGCGAGCAGCGATTTCGGGCACCACTCCGCCATAGGCGGCATGCTCGGCGATCTGCGACAGCACGACATTGGACAGAATCTCGCCTTCGCCGTCCTGATTTCGCATGACGACAGAGGCGGCGGTTTCGTCGCAAGTGGTTTCGATGCCGAGAACGAGCATGGGGCGGGCAGGTACCTGAGGAGTTGATGGCTCTCCCTATAGCACGATCCGCTCGCGGGGATAGGGGGAGTGGCCATGCCGGCCGAGCGCAGGAGGCTCCCGTTTCAGCAATGCGAGCGCGCGCGGCGGGTCGCCGGGCGGAAATTGCCGCGTTCGAAATGGGAGGGACTTGTGGGTGATCGCGCCCATCTCGACGTCCGGTGCAGGCGCTCCACGCTGGAGATCGGCCTTGGCGGGGGAAAACGGCCCGCTGGGGTTTGCTTGCCCGTCCCCGAAAACGCTAAAGCGTTTAACCATTGCCGGGATCATTGAGTCGGTGGGAAAGGGGGAAGCATGGGCGAACAATTCGACATGTTTCGGACCGAGGCGCTTCCGGAAAGGCGGGCGCCGTCTATTCGAGCCAAGCGTGCGCCTCCCGCACCCGTGCCGGCCCGCCAGCACGAGGCTCTCGACGAGGCCACGCTGGTCAGCATGCTGGAAGCAACCGGCCGCTACCGCATCCAGCGCAAGCTGGAGCCGCGCTCCGTCGTCTCGTGGGACAAGAGCAGATTTCCGCGCCTGGCGGTGATCGTCGATACCGAGACCACGGGCCTCGACCATGAGAAGAACGAGATCATCGAACTGGGCATGGTGGCGGTCACCTATGATCCTTCCGGGCAGGTCGGCGACGTCGTCGGCATCTTCAATGCCCTGCGCCAGCCTCAGGAGCCGATCCCGCCCGAGATCACCAGGCTGACCGGCATCACCGACGCCATGGTGGCCGGCAAGGCGATCTCGCCGGCGGAGGTCGAGGCCTTCATCGAGCCGGCGGACCTGATCATCGCTCATAATGCGCGGTTCGACCGTCCCTTCTGCGAGCGCTTCGCGCCGGGATTCGCACCCAAGCCCTGGGCATGCTCGAATGTCGAGATCGCCTGGTCCGACCGCGGCTTCGAAGGCACCAAGCTCGGCTATCTCCTGGGACAATCGGGCTATTTCCACAACGGGCATCGAGCCGTCGACGATTGCCATGCGCTGCTGGAGGTTCTGGCCCGGCCAAGCGGGGAGAGCAGGACGGTGCCTTTTGCCGAGCTGTTGAAGGCATCGGAACGCGCGCGCATCAGGATCTCGGCGATCAACAGCCCCTTCGACATGAAGGAGCGGCTCAAGGCTCGGGGTTATCGCTGGAACGACGGCAGCAATGGCCAGCCCAAGAGCTGGTGGACCGAAGTCGGCGAAGAGGAGGCGGAGGCGGAGCTGAAATTCCTGCGCGCCGAGATCTACCAATGGCCGGAGGCCAGGCCCCTGACGCAGCGCCTGGCAGCCACGGACCGGTTCAAGGCCTGATCGGCTGGCGGGTCTTCGACGTGTTTTTGGGCTCTTCGGCGAGGTTGCCCGACCTCATCGAATGAGCCCGCAACCATCGCGAAAAGATCAGGCCGCCAGATTGTGCCGGAACCAGGTGACGGCGCTGCCCACGATGGTGTCGATCTCGCGATGCTGGGGGTGCCAGCCCAGCAGTTCGGCCGCCTTGGTGGCCGCGGCATAGAGGCTGGCGGGATCGCCGGGCCGCCGCGGCTGGAAACGGATGTCGAGCTTGCGGCCTGTGCAGCGCTGTACCGCCTCGAGGATCTCGATCACCGAAGTGCCGATCCCGGTGCCGAGATTGAAGGCTGCGCTTTCGCCGCCTGCCTTGAGATAGTCGATGGCGCGCACATGGGCGTCGGCGATGTCGGCGACATGCACATAGTCACGGACCGCCGAACCGTCGGGCGTAGGATAGTCCCGGCCCAGCACATTGAAGACGGCGCGGTGGCTGAGCGCAGCCTGGATGGCGAGCGGGATGACATGGGTTTCCGGCTCGTGCCTTTCGCCCAGCTCACCGTCGAGGTCGGCGCCGGCGGCGTTGAAATAGCGCATCGCCGCCCATTTCAAGCCATAGGCGGTGCCGAAGTCGGCCAGAGCATGCTCAACCGCCAGCTTGGTCGCGCCATAGGGGCTGATCGGATTGCGCGGCGCACTCTCCAGGATCGGCAGGCTGGCCGGAACCCCGTAGGTCGCGCAGGTCGAGGACAGGATGAAGGTCTCGATCTCGTTCTGGCGCACGGCCTCGAGCAGGGTCAACGAGCCCACGACATTGTTGGAATAATATTTCGCGGGATCGGCGACCGATTCGCCCACCGTGGAACTGGCCGCGAAGTGCATCACCGCTTCGGGCTTGTATTTGGTGATCACCTTGTTGAGGAAGGCACTGTTGCGGATGTCGCCGACTTCCAGCGGGCCCCATTTGACCGCATCGGCATGGCCCAAAGAGAGATTATCGACGACGACGGGGTCATAACCTGCCTGGGCCAGGGCCTTGCAGGCGTGGCTGCCAATATAGCCGGCGCCACCAGTTACCAGAACACGAGTCATGTTGGTTCCCATACTTGCCGGGGCTCAATCGATCCGGTTCCCGCGTACCGGGACTTCTCGCTGCGATTGACCTGTCGGGCGCGTCACTACTGTTAACCAAGATTTACCTTCAGATCGCGGATGCGGCTAGCTGGGAATCAGCGGTATCGCCGCACCGAAAGGATAGGGGCGCGCACCCGCCGCCCCCCTCCCAAAAGGTTGAGGGGCCCGCCCATTTCGACGAGGGCGGGGTCTCCTCGCGGATCAGGGGGCACCAAATCGCAAAACACCCTAGCCGTATACGGCGGCGCGGAGGGCGTCGGGATAGGCGCCGCCGACGCCGGCGACCGCCGTGTTGGTGAAGATGACCACCGAAAGCCCGCGTGCCGGATCCACGAACCAGCTGTGACCGTAGACGCCGCCCCATTGCCAGCATCCTGGCGAGCCGGGCATGCCGGCAGCGGCGGGATCGCGCAGGATCGACCAGCCGAGGCTGAAGCCACAGCCGGGATCGTCGATGTCGAGGTCGGCAATCGCATCCTCGCTCAGGAGGCGCTGGCTCTCCGGTGAGAGAATCGGCGCCCCGCCGCCGCGGACGGCTTCGAGGAAGCTGAGGAAATCGCCGGCCGTGCCCACCATGCCGGCACCGCCGGAGGGGAAGGCGGTGGCGTCGAAGGCGCGCTGTGGCGCGAAGGTGAGCCACCAGCCATTGTGGCATACGCGCTGGATCTCGCCCATGCGCACCGGGTGGGGCACGCCATCGGCATAGGCGGTTGCCAGGCGCTGGGGCTTGGTGGCAACGAATTCGGTGTCGGCCATGCCGAGCGGCCCGGTGATGCGTTCTGCCACGATCTCAGGCAGGCTTTTGCCGACGGCCTTTTCCATCAGCCCGCCCAGCACGTCGATCGCTACCGAATAGCGCCAGGCGCTGCCGGGCGCGAAGGC
The DNA here is from genome assembly GCF_057813875.1 of Labrys sp. F242. Taxonomy (NCBI): domain Bacteria; kingdom Pseudomonadati; phylum Pseudomonadota; class Alphaproteobacteria; order Hyphomicrobiales; family Xanthobacteraceae; genus Labrys; species Labrys sp. F242. The sequence goes on from NZ_JBVASG010000003.1 coordinate 259,184, forward strand.
CAGCGGCTGGGCTGCGATCTTCTTGAGATTTTCCGCCATGCCGCGGCCGAGCCGGTCGAGGCCGTCGGCGATATCGGCGGCGGCATCGTAGTCATAGCGCAGGCCTGCGGTGTGGCTGAGAAGATGGCGCACCGTGATCACCGGCTCGCTGCCATCGGCGAGCCTGGGGCGGAAATTCGGAAGGTAACGTGTTACGCGGTCGTCGAGGCCGAGCTGTCCGGCCTCGACCAGTGCCAGGGCAGCGGCCGCCACCATCGGCTTGGTCACAGAGGCGAGGCGGAAGATGGTGTCCTCCGCGATCGGCGTGCCGGCCTCGCGATCGGCATGACCGGCGCTGCGACGATAGACGATCTCGCCCGCCTCGGCCACCAGCACCACGGTGCCGACGATGCGCTCCTCGGCGATGGCGGCGTCGATCACGGCATCGAGGCGCTCCGTACGGGCTTGGTCGATGGCGGGGGAAGGCTGGCCGTGCATGAGGAAAGCTCCGAAGCGGGAAGGTTTCGGACAATCGGCAACAAACCCGCTTCGTTCAAGTCCCTTTCCGGGCTGGGGGCCCGCGGCGGTCACTTGCCGGTCTGGTCGCTCCAACTGGCGTTCTCGCTCTTGCCGTTGAGGAAGGGCAGGGCGGTTGCCGTGAGCTGCGGCGACAGGAAGATGTCGTAATGGGTCAGGCCCGGCAGGATGGCGAGACGGTTCTTGGCCATATGCTCGCGCTGCCAGCCGGCATCATGCAGCCCGCCGCCGAGGAGCTGGTAGAACTTGACCACATGCTCGGGGCGATACATGTCGCTGTCGCCAAAGACCAGCATCACCGGCATGGTCAGCTTCGGCACGTCGGACGACCAGTCATAGGGCTTGCGCATCAGGGCGCCCATGGCGTCGAGCAGGCGTGGGAATTCGGCCGGATCGGGCGCGACCTTGACATAGGACTGGTACATCGGCGTGGCCTTCATCATCTCGGCCATGCCGGCGCCGACCTGGGCCTGCATCGGCAGCATCTCGGGATAGAAGCCGTTCTGGGCAAAGCCTGCGGAGACCAGCACCAGCCGCCGCACCTTGTCGGGGTGCTGGGCGGCGAGCTGGAAGGCGACGCCGCCGCCCATGGAGTAGCCGAACACGTCGACCTGGCCGTAGCCGAGCTTGGCGAGGATCTGGCCCATGTCGTCGCCCATGGCCTTCAGATCGATCGGGCGCTTGCCGAGCGGCGTGCGGCCATGGCCCTGGAGATCGACGGCGATGATCTGGCGATGGGCGGTCAGCGTCGGCATGACCGGCTGGAACATGTCGATCGAGCCGAGGCCGCCATGCAGCAGGAGGAGCGGTTCGCCGCTGCCGCGTATCTCGTAATAATAGTTCACGCCGCCGGCCTCGATATGGCCGCTCTTGGCCGGCGCCTGGTCGGTCGTCGCCGTCTCTGCGCCCATCGCCGCGCTCATGGCGACGGAAAGGCTGCCGACGCCGATCACCAGGGCGGCCAGCAGGGATTTCAGGATGGAGGCTTGCGGCATGGTCGTCACTCCTGTCTCGACGGATGGGTCCGATGGTTCTGGTTTCGGGTCGCGCGAGCCGTTTTTCGCTCGTGGGGCGTCGCGCAAAGGACGCTGGCCGGCGGGGCCGGCCGACATCGGGCGACGGATTTTTTTCGCAGGGCCAATCGGGGAGGAGTGCAGGGGCGAGTCGATTTGAGACGGACTGTGGCGATTTTGCTCTATCGAAGAAACGACAAGGGGTGTTATAAATCCGTACAAGATGCTAACTGTATGGCTCTGTTGAATTTTTTGTTTCCGGTCCGGTTAAGTGAAATAGCCGATTGGAAGCAGGGCGAGCGGCTTGGTCATGACCAGATTTCGCGTGAAGCGGACCCGCTGAGGCAGGCCGGCTTGTCACGATGATCTCACGCCGAACGCCGACAGTGCCGCGGTGACGCGCCTGGGCCGGGGAACAAGGTAGGTCGACATGATGGATGATATCGATGACCTCGAGAGCAAGAGCGGAGCGATCGAAGCACCGGTGCTGACCAGCCTGTTGCGCCTCGCCTCCCCCCCCAGCGGCAACTTCGTGCTCGCCGAGTTCCATTTCGACGGGAACGCCGTCTTGAAGGTGCCCCTCTCTCCCGAAGCTGCCGAGGCTTTGCATACCGCCCTCGGCCTCTGGCTTGCCACGACCGGGGGCTCCTCGCCGGTGCGGCACTAGCGCAGGCATTTGTTGCAGCCTCTTCCGGATGTCGACGCGCCGAACGATGTCCAGGGCATATCGCCCACCGTCATGCGGGCTTTGTGATCTTTCTCCATAAGCTCGCCTTTGACTCCCCTAACCTCCGGCGTTAAGCAGCCGCGAGCTGTTTGGGAAAAATATCGATCGTGTCCATTCTGTTGCGCCTCGGCACGCGAGGCAGTCCGCTTGCATTGGCGCAGGCCCGGCAGACGCAGGCCCTGCTGGCCGGCCTGTTGGAGATCGCGCCCGAGCGTATCGAGATCCGGGTGATCAAGACCTCCGGCGACATGATCCGTGACCGGCCACTCTCGGAAGTCGGCGGCAAGGGGCTGTTCACCAAGGAGATCGAGCGGGCGCTGGAAGATGGCGAGATCGATATCGGCGTGCATTCCTGCAAGGACATGCCGACCGTGCTGCCCGACGGCCTGGTGCTCGCGGGCTTTTTGGAGCGCGAGGATGTCCGCGATGCGCTGATCGCACCCGGCATCGCCACCTTCGCCGAGCTGCCGCAGGGCGCCGTGGTCGGCACGGCGGCGCTGCGGCGCCAGGCCCAGGTCAAGCATCTCAGGCCCGATCTTCAGACCGTGCTGTTCCGAGGCAATGTCGAGACGCGCCTGCGCAAGCTCGCCGAGGGGCAGGCCGATGCCACGCTGCTGGCGGTGGCTGGCCTGAAGCGGCTCGGCCTCATCGGCCATGCCAGCGCCATCCTCTCCGAAGAGGATTTCCTGCCAGCCGTCGGCCAGGGCGCCATCTGCCTGGAAACCCGGGCTGACGATGGCGACACCATCCGCCACGTCGCCGGCATCGACCATCGCGACACCCATCTGGCCGTGAAGCTGGAGCGAGCCTTCCTCACCGTCCTGGATGGCTCCTGCCGCACCCCGATCGCCGGACATGCCGTGGTGGAGGGGGATGCCATCCGCTTTCGCGGCCTCATCCTCAAGCCTGACGGCAGCGAGGTGCACGAGGCCCAGCGCAGCGGCCGCGTCGCCGATGCGGAGGCGCTCGGGCGCTCGGCCGGCGAGGAACTGCACGCTCTGGGCGGCGAAGGATTCTTTGCCGGCTGATCATCCGGTGGCGAGCGAAATGGCCTTCCTGTCGCGCCGATCACGCGGCCGGCGGCGTATCGAGCGGAAGGACAATGATGGCGCGCATACTCGTCACCCGGCCGATCGAGGAGGCACAGCAGACGGCGAAGGTTCTCGCGCGGCTGGGCCATGAGCCGGTGATCGAGCCGATGCTGGAGATCGTGTTCGGCGGCGACGCCCTGCCGATCGGACGCTTCGATGCCCTCATCGTCACCAGCGGCAATGCCCTGGCCGCCCTTTACGAGCGGTCGGAATTCCAGGGGCTGACCGCCACGCCCCTGATCGCAGTCGGCCGTCGTACCGGGGCCGTTGCTCGCGCCATGGGTTTTGAAGACGTCGAGACCTTCGGGCGCGATGTGGCCAGCCTGATCACCCATGTCCGAGAGGCCTGGCGCGAGCCGCACCGTGCCCTCTATCTGGCTGGGGCCGACCGCACCGGCGATCTCGTCGGGGCTCTCGCGGGCATGGGGCATCGCATCGAACTCGCCGTCGTCTACACCGCGCATCAGGCGGCGCGGTTCCGGCCCGAGACCCAGGCGGCGCTGACGCAGGGCGGGCTCGATGCCGTGCTGCATTACTCCGCGCGCACGGCGGAGGCCTTCATCGCCTGCGCCGGTGGTGCCGAAGCCGTGGCGCGCCTGCCGGCGCGGCATCTGTGCCTGTCGCGCAAGGTGGCCGAGGTGATATCGGCCACCGGCGCCGTCGAGGTCGCCTTTCCCGCGCGTCCGGAGGAGGATGCGCTGCTGGCGTTGATCTGAGCGCCTCCCGGAACGACGAGTTGCAGCAAGGCGCGATCAGCGGCCCTGGCTCGAATGGAGATGTTCGGGCAGGATTTCCGGCGGAATCGGACTTTCGAAGGGCCGGCCGCCGGTGCGCCGGTTGAGTTCGGCTTTCGCCCTGGCGATCAAGTCCGGCTTGCTCAGGCAGTCGGCCGCCGTGCTGGCGAGCACCTTCGCCGCCGCGACCATGCCCTTATGGGCCGCCGGCTCCAGGCCCTGCGTCACCAATTGCCAGCTATGAAAGGGTGTGCCGATCGCAAAGCAGGCGGTGTGGCATTGCACCGTCGGCGCAATCCAGCTGACGTCGCCGACATCCGTGCTGCCCATCTGCACGCTGGCCCTCCGGGCCATAGGCAGGATGCCCTCGTGCAGGCTATGGGTGGCCAAGGCCGGATCATGCGGCGCCACGCTTGCGGCAATGTCTTCGTCCGACAGGCTGGCCCGACGTAGCCGCTCGGCGAAGTTATGGTCATCGCCGTCGAAAGCCGGGGCGCCGATGCGGATCATGTTGTCGTGCATGGCTTCAAGCAGGGTTTCGTTGGGCACGAGATTGAGCCCGGCATCGGTTACCTGGAAACTGGTTTGCGTCTCCGTCATCAACGCGGCGCCCTCGGCCGCCTTCTTGACGCGTTCGAACAGGCGTTTGGTATCGGCGATATCGGGGGAGCGCACCAGATAGAGCACCTCGGCATTGGCCTGTACGACATTGGGCGCGATGCCGCCGCTATTGGTGACGGCGTAATGGATACGCGCCTCCGCCGGCATATGCTCGCGCATATAATTGACGGCGATGTTCATCAGTTCCACCGCGTCCAGCGCCGAGCGGCCGAGATGTGGGCTGGCCGCCGCGTGTGAAGCACGGCCGGCGAAGCGGAAATAGCATTGGATGAAGGCGAGGCTGGAGGCGGCCACGACTTCGTTGACGACGCTCGGATGCCAGCAGAAGGCGACGTCGACATCGTCGAATACGCCGGCCCGGGCCATGAAGCTCTTGCCCGAGCCGCTCTCCTCGGCGGGGCAGCCGTAATAGCGCACGCGGCCCTCGATACCCGCCGCGGCCAGCGCATCCTTCAAGGCCACCGCGGCCAGGGCCGCGCCCGCGCCGAGGAGGTTGTGGCCGCAGCCATGGCCGGGACCGCCGCGCTGCAGCGGTTCGGCCTTCTCGACGCCGCTGGCCTGGGACAGATCCGGCAGGGCATCATACTCACCCAGGAAGGCCAGCACCGGTCCGCCCTCGCCATATTCGGCCATGAAGGCGGTCTCGATGCCACCCGCCTTGCGCGTGATGCGGAAACCCTCTGCCATCAGGGCCGCAATATGCTCCTCGCAGGATCGCTGCTCTTCGAAAGCGAGTTCGGGCATGTGCCAGATGCGATCGCTCAAGGCGCAGAAGGATTGCGCCTTCGCATCGACATGCTCGACGATGTGCTGGAGCGTCAGACGATCATTCTGCGTCATCTCTGCGGTTCTTCCCTGTCGAGGCGGCTGCGCCGCCAATTGTCCTTCATGGCCGTGATGCCCGTCGCGCCGGGAGCCGGCTCCCGCCGCAAGTTCCTGGCGGCAAGACGGAGCGACTGTGACCGATATCGATCACCGACACCGACACCGAAACCGCAAGCGGATCAATCGCTGGCATGGGATCGCTTGAATATCCTCGCGGCCAGGAGGCCTTGCCTTGGCCCGTCACCGTGCGGAACGATTGGAACAGGCGGAGGTTTTCACAATCGGATAGCGCCCGTTTCCTGCCTGCCTTTACGCCGGTGGCTGTCCAGCGGGCTTCGGTTTGGGCAAATTGGCTTGTCGGGTTTTCATGCTATAGGCTGGGCCCGTTGGGGGTCTCCATGGGGGTCGCATGGCACGGGAAGACAGCACGCAAGGCAGGCCGAAAAAGCAGAAAAGCGCAGGCCTCGGTCCCGCGACGTTGGATTTGAGCGCCACCGAAGTCGCCGAATCGCCCGCAACCTCGACTGCTTCGCCGGCGCAGGCCGCCGGCGGGGAAGCATCTGCCTTCAGTCCCGAATCTGCCGCCGAGGTACAGCCCGCCACCGGCGAGGCGCCGAAGACCGAGGAAACCGGTGCTGCCGCCGCGGCGGATGCCGGGGAGGCGGCGGGCCCGTCGATCTGGGCGCGCCCGTCCGCCGATGGCGTACAGGCCAGCGGCGATACGCCGCGCACCGAGGCGCCCCCCGAACCGGAGGCTGCCTCTCCCACGCCTCGACCTGAATCCGAATTCGCGCCTCCGCCTCCACCACCTCAACGTTCGGGCTTGTCGACCCTAGCTGCGGCGCTGGCGGGTGGTATCGCCGGCGGCGTGCTGGTGCTGCTGGCCGGCGCCCTTGGCGTCGTCCCGCTCGGCAAGAGCGGCGGCGATGACGGGCTGGCCTCCCGGCTGGCGATTGCCGAGCAGGACGCCGCTGCCGCCAAGAAGACCACGGGTGAGGCCCTCAGCCGCCTCGCCGCCCTCGATACCGGCGCCAAGACGACACAGGAAGCGGCGAACAATGCCCTCGCCCTGGCAGGCGAAGCCCAGAAGGCGGCTGCCTCCGCCGGCACGTCCGCCTCGGTCGCGCCTCCGGCTGGACCCGACGTTTCCGGCCTGACCGAGCGCCTCGCCAAGGCAGAAGGCGAGATCGCCACCCTCGGCGACGGCCTGCGCCAGGTCGGCACCGCAGCCAACGGCCTGTCGCAGGAACTCGCGCAGGTCAAGCAGGCGGCCAGCGCGACGCCGGACAAGGCGGCCGCCTATGCCGTCGCGCTCGGACAACTCAGCGAGGCCATCCGCAGCGGCAAACCCTTCGCCACCGAATTGCAGACGGCCACCGGGCTCGGCGGCAATGCAGAAGCCCTGGCGCCGCTGACGGGCCTTGCCTCGACGGGCGTGCCGTCGATCGAGGCCCTGGCTACCAGCTATGATGCGCTGAAGCCGCAGATCGAGGCGGCGCTCACACCCAAGCCCGAACCCCTGTCGTCGGATGCGGGCGTGATGGATCGGATCACCGCCAGCCTCGGCAACATCGTCACCGTCACGCGCGACGGCGAGGGGGGGGATGGCGATCCGGTCGCCTCGGCCGAAAAGGTCTCGAAGGCCCTGCACGCGGGCGATCTGACCGCAGCCATCGCGGCCTTCAAGGCGATGCCGGAGGCGGGCCAGCAGGCCGGTGCCGCCTGGCTCACCCAGGCTGCGGGTGCCGCCGAAGCCCTCGCTTTGATCAAGGCGCAGACCGGCGCCGCCCTGCAGAAATTCTCTCATCCGTGAGGCGTCGATGATCCGGGCTCTTGTCACTGTCCTCGTTCTCGCTCTCGCGGCTTACGGGCTCTATTTGCTCGCCAGCCGGCCGGGCGATGTCTCCCTGACCGTTGGGCTGACAACCTATAAGGTGAAGCTGGTCTGGGCCGCCGTCGCCGTGCTGGTGCTCGTTGGCGTGCTGATGGCTGTTATCGGCTTCCTGCGCTGGCTGTTGCGTTCGCCTGCCAATGTCGCCGGCTATTTCCGCACCCGCCGCCGCTCCAAGGGCTTCAATGCGGTGACGCAGGGCATGATCGCCGTCGGTTCGGGCGATGTCCGCCGTGCCCAGCGCCAGGCTGTTGATGCCGAGCGCATCCTTGGTTCGGAGCCGCTGGCCCTGCTCCTGCGGGCGCAAGCCTCGCAGCTTTCGGGGGACCGCGCCGGCGCCGAGGCCGCCTTCCGCGCCATGCTTTCGGAGGCCGAGACCAAGCCCCTCGGCCTGCGCGGCCTCTTCGTCGAGGCGCGGCGACGTGGCGATGCTCACGCTGCCCGCCAACTCGCCGCCGAAGCGGTGAAGACCTCGCCGACCCTGCCCTGGGCCGGCACAGCCTTGCTCGAATTCCAGTCGATCGAGAAGGATTGGAGCGGCGCGCTCTCGACTTTGGCGCGCAACGCCAATCATCGTCTTATCGACAAGGAGACGGCCAAGCGCCATCGTGCCGTGCTGCTGACCGCCCAGGCGATCGAGCAGGCGGAGCGCGATCGCGCGGGCGCCAAGGCCAGCGTGCTCGAAGCGCTCAAGCTTGCCCCAGGCCTGGTGCCCGCGGCGGTGCTGGCGGCCAAGCTGCTCTCGGAGGGCAACGATATCCGCAAGGCTTCCAAGGTGCTGGAGACGACCTGGCGCCTGCAGCCGCATCCCGACATCGCCGAAGCCTATACCAATGTCCGGCTCGGCGATTCCGCCCGTGACCGTTATGCCCGCGTCCAGACGCTCGCCGCCCAGATGGCCGGCAATCCGGAGGCGGCGATTGCGCTGGCCCGCGCCGCTCTCTCAGCCCGCGATTTCGCGGTCGCCCGCTCGGCGCTGTCGCCGCTGCTGGCATCGGGCGCTACCGAGCGTGTCTGCCTCTTGATGGCCGATATCGAAGAGGCCGAGCACGGCGCCACCGGCAAGGTCCGCGAATGGCTGTCGCGTGCCGTGCGGGCGCCGCGCGATCCGGTCTGGACCGCCGACGGCATGGTATCCGACGTCTGGCTGCCGGTCTCACCCGTCACCGGCCGGATCGATGCGTTCGAGTGGAAGACGCCGGTCGAGCGCCTTGGCGCGCCGGTGGTGTCCTATGCCGATGACGTCCTGGCCGATGTGGATGAACCCGAGCAGCCCAGGCTGGTCGAGGCGCATGTCAGGCCGGTCGAGACGCCGCCGCCCGCGGTCGAGAAGCCCGTGGAACCGGCCGCTGCCGCGCCGCCGATACCAGTCGAGCCAGCCAAGGTCGAGCCCATCAAGGTTGAGCCAGCCAAGATCGAGGTCCTGTCGCCCGAACCATCCAAGCCCGAGCCGTTGAAGCCGCCGCCGCGCCGCCCGCCGCCGCCCATGCCGGTGGTGCCGTCGCATCCGGTGCCTGATGATCCCGGCACAGGGGAGGACGAACCGAGCCGGGTGGTGCGCTTTCCGATCAACGGCTGATAGCGGCTGCTATCGAAGAAGATCTTCGTAATCTGGCATGGCAATGCGCGAGCGCACGGACAGCGCGCTCGCAACGGCGTAGGGTGTTCCGAGCTGCGCATCGCCTCTGGAGGGCCGCATGAGACATCATTTCCTGATGCGTGTTGTGTTGGCGGAGGCCGTCCTCATCCTGATGGCCGGCACGGCGTCAACAGCCCTGGCGGCTGGTTCGGCACCCGACGAGGCCTTCCAGCGCCAGGTCTTCGGCCGGACCATCGACAAGGACAGGATCCATGCCTGCTATCGGCGCGCCTATGATGCGCCGCATCTGGGCAGCCATCCCCAGCAGAATGTGCGCACCATGACACTGCTGGTCACCGGATCGGCGGAAGAGGGTGCCGATCCCGGTTATACGCTCGGGCTGGGCGTCACCTTCCGCAAGGCCGGCACGCATTTCGAGACGTTCGGGGGCTGCGGTGCAATCGGGTCTTCTGCTGCGCCTGCGGCTAAGGCGACGATCGCCCATTGCAGCGTCGATTGCGACGGCGGAGCCATCGACGTGCGGCTCAAAAATGAAAAATCCGTCCTGGTCGCCATTCCCGACGGCGCGCGCATCTGGAAGGCCGGCAGCGACAGCGAGGACAGCGATGAGCGCAAGCGCTTCGGCGCGGACGACAAGCTGTTCCGGCTCGACCGCACCGCGCTGACCGACTGCCTGTCCCTGGTCGGGGACGAGAACGAGAAGGCGATGCTGCGCCGCGGCCAGTGAAGCGGATCGAAGCTAACCGTATTGTGCCCTAACTCTTTGTTTTAAAGCGCTTTATTGGTCGTAAAGCCTATCGATTTTCTGGAAAACGCTCCTTTTCTGGAAAACGCTCTTGGAGAGCCTCACATGGATCGTAGAACCGCCGTGAGGGCCATGTTGGCAAGCGGCCCGGCCATTCTCGTCGCGGGGGCGGATGCTGCCTTCGCCGCCGAGGCCAAGCCGGTGCCGCGCATCGCCTATCACCTTGCCGATCTGGAGAAGGCCGGTTTCGTGCTCGGCAATCTGCGCAATCATATCGACGGCATGGGCGGTCCCGACGGCGTGAAACTGGCCGTGGTGGTGCATGGCCCGGCCCTGCGAGCCTTCCGGGCGGATGGCGGCAACCAGGATTTCAAGGCGCGTTTCGGCCGGCTCATGCAGGACGGCGTCGCCTTCCACGCCTGCCGGCACACGCTGGAAGGCATGAAACTCAGCCTTGCCGACCTCCTGCCCGGCTTTGCGGTGGCGGAGAAGGGCGGCGTCGTCCTGCTGGCTGAACTCCAGGGCGAGGGCTGGCTCTATTTGCGGCCATAGCTCGGCGGGGAAGGGGAGCCGGCCTGCTGCGAATCGCCCTGGAGCCGCAATGGGGGCAGTTCGTAGCGGGCCAACTTGGCGATGTCGGCGGGGCGCCCGGTCTTCAGCCGCCCCAGGAAGGCCTTGGCGGCCTCGTTGCCATAAGCGCGGCGGCTGATCGCAAACAGCATGACGCCGTCGCCGCGCGGCGCATAGCGATAGGCGTTCCACTCCACCGTGAACTCGCCCCAGGGGTTCTTCTGGCTGACCAGGAAGTCCAGCAGGATCTCGCCCGTCGGCGCATTGCGGATCAGGGCCATCTGCACGAGCGGATCCCCGCCTTTGCGCTGGTTGAGCGAATCGACCTGCGCCTTGGCGGCGCCGGCGACATCCGTGCCGCCGGCCAGCAGTTCCACCAGCACCATCTTGGTGTATTCGGCCACGGTCTCGTCGGCCGGCAGATATTCCTGCTTGTAATAGGACGGATTGGGCTGGGCGCTCCAGGCGAGCCGGTATTCCGTGCCGTCGAAGGCGAGCGGGCCGGGCAGGCCGATGCGGTCGACAGCCTCCTGCGCGGCCAGTCCGGCCGGCAGCGCGATCAGGGCCAACAGAATCAAGCCGGCGCGGGCGGCGTGACGGATGAGGGCTCCGAGACGTCCGCTATTTGGAAACGATCGTTCTCCTATCGTCGCCATCCTGTCCTTTCAGGCCAGCTCGCAAGAATGGCACTACCCTAGGGGCAAGCCCCCATCCGTGACAAGAAAAGCGATGGACTGGTCCGATTGGAGCGGAACTTTCGCCCAGCCACAGGCGGATGCAGGCCCACCTCTTGACGCTATGCGCAAACTGCCGGATGCAACCAGGAGACGATGTCGAGGTGGCGATGGAAACCTTCGAGTGGATCATTCTGCTGTTGCTGGGCGCCGCCCTGCTGTCGACCCTCGCCCGGCGCCTCGGTGCGCCCTATCCGACCTTCCTCGCCATCGGGGGAGCCTGCCTCGCCTTCGTGCCCAACAGTCCGGAATGGACGCTGGATCCGCATCTTGCGCTGACCCTGTTCGTGGCGCCGGTGCTGCTGGATGCCGCCTATGACACCTCGCTGCGGGATCTGCGCGACAATTGGGTCCCGGTCGCCAACCTGGTGATCGTCGCCGTGGGTGTCACCACCGTCGCCGTCGCCCTGATCGCGCGCTGGCTGGTGCCGGGTATGCCCTGGGCCGCGGCGATCGCGCTCGGTGCCATCGTAGCGCCGCCGGATGCGGCCGCCGCCACGGCGATCGTCCGGCAGGTCAAGCTGCCGCATCGCCTGACCAAGATCCTCGAGGGCGAGAGCCTGCTCAACGATGCCAGCGCCCTCTTGATCTACCGTCTCGCCGTGATTGCCATGGTTTCGGGTGGCATCACTCTCGGCAGCCTCGGCCCGGCCTTCTTCATCACGGTGTTCGGTTCGGTCGCGGCGGGCATCGCCTTAGGGCTGGCCTTTCCCTATGTGATCGGGCGCTTCGACGATGCGCCGACCGCCGTCATCGTGCAGTTTGCCACGACCTTCGGGGTCTGGATCCTGGCGGAGGCAGTGGGGCTATCAGGCATCCTCACCATCGTCTGCTATGCCATGACCATCGCCCGCCGGCGTGACGCACCCATGCCGGCGCGCCTACGCGTACCCGTCTATGCGGTATGGGAGACGGTGGTGTTCATGCTGAACGCCTTCGCCTTCGTGCTGATCGGCCTGCAACTGCGCCCGATCTGGGAGCGGCTCGACATGGGGCTGCGCTTCCAATATTGCGCCGTGGCCCTGGCGGTGCTGGTCACGGTCATCGTGGTGCGCTTCCTGTGGGTGATGACCTACAACACCGCGATCCGCTTCAAAATTTCCCGCTGGGGCTTCCATCCACCCCGGCCGATGGCACGGCCGACGGCGCGGGGCGGCATCGTCATCTCCTGGGCCGGCATGCGTGGCATCGTCACCCTCGCCGCCGCCTTCGCCCTGCCGGAGCATCTGGCCGACGGCACGCCGTTTCCCTATCGCGACCTCATCCTGTTCACCGCCTTCTGTGTGGTGTTCGGCACGCTCGTCCTGCAGGGCCTCACGCTCAAGCCGCTGATCCGCTGGATGAAGCTGCGCGACGGCGATCCCGTCGGCCAGGAGGTGAAATGGGCTCGCACCGAGGCCTATCGCGCCGCCATCGAGGCGATCAAGGACGACGAATCCAAGCATGCCCGGCTGCTGTGCAAGGAGTATGGCGCGGTGGTGGAGCTGAGCGAGACCAGTCCGTTGCAGGGCGAGATCGGTGATCTGCCCGGCAATCCGCTCAGGCGGCGGGCGATCGCCGCCGCCCGGCTCAAGGCGGGCGAACTGCGCCGCGAGGGGGCGATCGGCGACGATGCCTATTATGTGCTGGAGGAGGAGTTCGACTGGGCCGATCTCAGCGCCGGCGCGGCGCGGCGCGCATGATGGAGTCTAGCAGCTTCAATGGCATTGCTGAAGATTGCCTCACGGTCGCGTAGCCCGCCCCCTCGCTCTTGCAGAGCGAGTGCGGACCTACACATCTCATGCTCTCCAGATAAAGCGCGGGAATCCTTCCCCGACTTCGGGGAAGGTGTCGCTGTGCAGCAGCGACGGATGGGGGAGGGTGGCGCTGCCGCGCCGATGGTGGTTGGATTTGTGTCACTCTCCCCCACCCGACCTCGCTTCGCTCGCCCACCTCCCCGAAACCGGGGAGGGATTAGCGCGCTCCAGTCGGCTTGGCAGCGACGTGCATATGCCCCAGCGTCGTTGCTGGGAGAGGTTCGCACTCGCGCTGCAGGTGCGAGGGGCGAGGGGCGGTGCAGTGCTTTCCGAGACGGCCATTCGAGGATGCCACATCCGCCCCCTGTGGCCGCTCCCACCTGCTCACGCCACCCGCAACTGCGAAGCAGTGTGGGCGGTCGTCTCGCGCAGATTTTGCGGGATCCAGTCGCCATGGGCTGCCATGAGTTCGTCGACCAGAGCCCAGATCTCGTCGAGGTTGAGCTCGGCGGCCGTGTGCGGGTCGAGCATTGCGGCATGGTAGACATGGTCGCGATTGCCGGTCAGCAGCGCCTCGACCGTGAGGTTCTGGACGTTGATGTTGGTCTGCATCAGCGCGGCGAGCTGGGGCGGCAGCTTGCCGATGCGAACGGGCTGCAACCCGTTCCTGTCGACCAGGCAGGGTACTTCCACCGCGCAATCGGCCGGCAGATTGGTGATCAGGCCGCGATTTTCGACATTGCCATAGACCACGGCGGGCCTGCCCGTCTCCATGGCATGGATGATGGTCGAGCCATATTCGACGCTGCGATCGACCTCGAGCGGGACGGAGGCGTCCTGCAATTGCCTGGAGAGCTCGCTCCATTTCTGGATCTGGTTCTCCGAGCGGGTGATGTATTCGTCGAGCGGGATGTTGTAGCGCTCGACCAGCTTTTCCTGCCCCGTCTTGATGTACCAGGGCACATATTCGCAAAAATGCTCGCTGGATTCGGTGACGAAATAGCCGAGCCGCAGGAACATGTCGTAGCGCACCCGGTTCCATTCGGGCACGCGCCCTTCCTCGACCACCTTGCGGATCAGCGGATAGAGATCCTCGCCATTACGCTCGAACTTCAGATAGAACGCCATGTGGTTGATGCCGGCGCAGGTGTAGTTGATCTCCTCGAGTGGCACGCCGATATCCTCGGCGATCTCGGCTGCCGTGCCCTGCACGCTGTGGCAGAGCCCGACGCTGCGGATCTTGCTCGACCGGTTCAGGGCCATGACGTTCATCGCCATCGGATTGGCATATTGCAGATGGAAGACGTTCGGGCACAGCCTTTCCATGTCGCGGGCATAGTCGAGCAGCACCGGAATGGTGCGCAGGGCCCGCATGATGCCGCCGATGCCGAGCGTGTCGGCGATGGTCTGGCGCAGGCCGTATTTCTTGGGCACCGCGAAGTCGGTCACCGTGCCGGGCTTGTAGCCGGCAACCTGGATCATGGTGATGGCATAGTCGGCCCCGTCGAGGGCCCGCGAGCGGTCGGTGGTGGCCTCGATGCGGGCGGGGACCTTGAGGGTCTCGACGATGCGCCGGCCGACGCGCTCGGAGACGGCCAGACGCTCGGCATCGATGTCATAGAGGCAGATATGCGCCCCGGCGAGTTCCGGGAAGGAGAGGATGTCACCCATCAGGTTCTTGGCGAAAACGGTGCTGCCGGCACCGATGAAGGTGATCTTGGGGGAGGGCATCAGGAGCTCCTGATCGAGAAGAAAAGGTCTGCGACGGTGACCGCCGCCGACAATGGGGAGGAGGGTGGTCAGAACAGGGCGTTCACGGCATCATTGGCTTCCTTGAGGACCTTCGCCGCATCGACTTCGTTGAGGAAGATCTGCTCGAAGGCGGCCTTCATGAGCGAATTGATTTCGGAGGAATGGTCGGTGATCGGAAAATAGAAGGTCTGGTCGGGAGTGGCTTCCTTGAGGAAGGCGGAGACGTCCCAGCCCTTGGCGGTGGAAGCCTGCTGGGACAGCTTGGCCGCTTCCTCGATCGCCGGGAAAACCACGCCGGAGGCGCCGACGATGCGGGCGCAGCCGGGCGAGGCCAGGAACTTCACCCATTGCCAGCTTTCCTCGGGATGCTTGGTGCCGGTCCAGATGCCGTCGGCCAGACCGTTGAACATGGTCTTGCGGCCCATGGGCCCCTTGGGCAGCAGGGCATAGCCGAGCTTGAACTTGGCATTGCTGCCGAAGAAGCTGATCATCCAGGAGCCCTGCGGCGCGAGCGCGGCCTTGCCGGCGACGAACAGGGCCGAGGCATTGTTGCCGACATCCTTTTGCGGGATGGCGAAGCCCTTCTTCAGGCCGAGATCGCGCTGCCAGCTGATGGAGGCAGCCAGTTCCGGCGCATCGTAATGGTAGGACGTGGCCCATAGGCCGTCGACGAATTTGAAGCCGTTGGAAGCGGCGAAATGCGCCCAGGCCGACTGGCCATAGCCGTCGATCTCGGGAAAGACGATGCCATATTGCTTGACGGATTTCGGGTCGAACTTGGCCGAGAGGCCGTCATTGCCGCCGGCATCGACGGAGAGCCGGGCCAGGATCTTTTCGAAGCTGCCGCCGTCCTTCGGATTCCAGGTAGCCTCGTTAAGCTCCTCGACGCTGACACCGGCCTTGTCGAGCATATCCTTGTTGTAGACGACGGCGACCGTGTCCCAGTCCTTGGGCAGGCCATAGATGTGGCCCTCCTTCGACCACAGGTCGAGCAGGCCCTTGTAGTAGATGTCGGTCGGGACCTTGTCGCGCTTGATGAAGTCGGTGATCTCCATCACCTGGCTGTTGGCGACGAATTCGGGATAGCGGCTGAGATGGTTGGTGAAGACATCCGGCGCCGTGCCGGAGACGAAGCCGGTTGAGAGCGTCGTCCAATAGTCGTTCCAGGCGAGCTGGGTGAGCTTCACCTTGATATCGGGGTGCTCTTTCTGGAAGGCGTCCGCGCAGGCCTGGTAGGGCGCAAGCTGGTTGTTGTCCCACAGCCAATAGCTGATCTCGGTTGCGGCCCGGGCCGGGACGGCACTTCCCGCCAGCAGAAGCGCGCCGAGGCCGAGTTGCAGGCGGCGAGACCCGCGCCTGGGAGTCTTCGGACGGTCGCCGGGCCGGCTGTGCGCATGGCACCAAGAACGCAGTCGTGACGCGAGAGCTTTCGAGATGGTCTTCAAGGCTTCCTCCCGGATGTGTTTGGCTTGATTGTTTCAGGTTATTTCAGGCCGCTGAATTGCAGGGACTCGACCACCCGTCGGCCGAGAATGACGAGCAGCGCGATGACCGGCAGGATCGACAGGAAAGTCGCGGCCATCAGGCCGGTCCAGTCCGGATTGCCGTTCGGCTGCTGCTGCAGGAAATTGGTGAGGGCGACCGACAGCACGCGCGAGCTTTCATCGCGCCCGATCAGATAGGGCCAGAGAAACTCGTTCCAGCTGTTGATGGCGAGCAGGATGGCGAGCGTGGCGATGGCGCCGCGATGAACAGGCAGCACCACGCTCCAGAAGATGCGAAGCGGCGAGGCGCCGTCGAGACGGGCGGCGTCCTCCAGTTCCGATGGCGTCGACAGGAAGAACTGGCGCAGGAAGAACACGGCGAAGGGTGTCATCAAGACGAAGGGCGCCACCATCCCGGTCATGGTGTTCAGCCAGCCGAGTTCCTTGATCAGCACGAAATTCGGGATGAACAGTACGATCGCCGGCACCATGGTGGCGGAGATGAAGAGGTAGAAGATCACGTCCCGCCCGAAGAAGCGCAGCCTGGCGAAGGCATAGGCCGCCAGCGAGGAAAACAAGATCTGGCCGGCGACGCAGATCGCCGTGAAGACGAGGCTGTTCACAAGGGCAGGCCCGAAACTGATCCGGGCGACGAAGCCTCCCTGTTCCGGGCTGAGGCCGAAGATGCGGGTGAAGTTGGTGGTCGTGACGCTGTCGGGCAGCAGCGAACCGGCGCTGTCATAGAGGTTCGGCAACGGCGTGAAGGCCGTCTTGAGGGCGATCCAGAGCGGGAAGAGCGAGCCGATGACGAAGAGCCAGAGCACCAGCCAGGCAAAGGCGCGTCCGAGGTTCCGGCGTGGGGCGACGATGGCCATGGCGCCTACTCCAGATCCGAACTGCCGGCGCGCATCACCCGCATCTGGATGAGGGTGACGCCGATGAGCACCAGGAAGAGCAGCACGGACATGGCCGAGGCATAGCCCATCTTGGAGAAGCGGAAGGCGCTCTCATAGATGTACCAGATGATGGTGCTGGTCGAATTGACCGGCCCGCCCCTCGTGGCCACGGCGATGGTGTCGAAAACCTGGAACGAGCCGATCACGCTGGTGACCACGATGAAGACCAGGACAGGGCGCAGCAGCGGCAGGGTGATATGCCGGAACATGTGCCATTCGCTGGCGCCGTCGATCCTGGCTGCCTCGTAGAGCGAGCGCGGAATGGCCTGCAGCCCGGCATAGAACAGGATCGCGGTCATGCCGGTGTGGCGCCAGACATTGATCGCCGCCACCGAGACCAGCGACAGCTCGGGCGTGGTCAGGAAAGGCTGCCGGGGTATGCCGATCAGGCCGAGAAAGGCGTTGGTGATGCCGAGGATCGGATCGAGCAGCCACAGGAAGATCAGGGCGGCGACCACGTTGGAGAGGAGATAGGGCGCCACCACCACAGCCCGCAACGCCACGGATTTCGACAGCCTGTCCATCAGCACGGCCAGAGCCAGGCCGAGCACGGTCTGAACCGGAATGTTGTAGAGGACATAGAGGCAGGTGATCTTGATCGACTGCCAGAAGCGGGGATCGCCCATCAGCCGGACATAATTGTCGAGCCCGACGAATTTCGGGGCCCGCATCAGGTTCCAGTCGGTCAGGCTGATCTCGATCGCCCGCAGCGTCGGCAGCAGGTAGAACACCGTGAAGCCGATGAGGGCGGGAGCGATGAAGAGCCAGCCCGTCAGATTCTCGCGCCAGCGCTGGCTTTTTGCGCTCCAGGCGGGACGTCTCCTGGCCAGTGATCCAGACTCGCCGATCGATACCAAAGGTGTTGCCTCCCCAGGCCGGTCGATTGTTTGGTTTGTTAAGTGACACGTGTTATTTGTTTACTAACACGTGTTAGTATGATTAATGCAGAGGATCGAAATCGTGTCAAGACAGGTCTGAGGCGGCTTGACAGTCCGTCACCGGCTCGGCGATGCAGGGTTCGCTGCTCGGGCATGAGCGGCCGGCTGTTGCTCGTTCCAGGGCCAGAGCGAGGTGCGTTCATGATTGAACGCTTCTTTGCTCTCGTTCTTTGGTTCGATGCGTTTTGTGATTTGAAGGGATTGAACGAAATCGCAAGATGCTCTGGGAGGATGGATGGAGCGGATGAAGGTGACGAGCCATGACGTCGCGGAACGCGCAGGCGTGTCCCGTGCCACCGTTTCCATGGTTCTGAACGGCTCCACTGCCGTTTCGATCAGCACCCAGACGCGCGAACGCGTCCTGCAAGCCGCCGCGGAACTGGGCTATCGGCCGAATTCGGCCGCCCGCATGCTGGTGCGCGGCGATACCGAGACCATCGGCCTGGTCGCTACCGATCCGGCGCTCCTCAATGTCGACGGCTTCGTGCCCCAACTCCTCTATGGCATTACCCGCGTCAATCGCGATCACGGCTACGGCGTGTTGCTGGAGGTCGTCGAAAAAGGTGGCGCGCCCAATGTCTACACCGATCTGGTGCGCAGCCGCCGCATCGACGGCATGATCGTGCTCAACCCCGCCAGCAACGATCAGGCCCTGCACGGCCTGATCGAGGATGGCTATCCCCTGGTGCTGCTCGGCTCCGTCGGCCACCCGCGCGAGCATGCGGTGAACTTCTCCAACCGCCGGGCGATCCAGAGCGCCGTTGATCATCTCGTCGGGCTCGGGCACCGGCGCATTGGCCATATCGGCTTCTCGGCGATGGGCAACATCGCCACGGACCGGCGCCTGGCTGCCTATCAGGACAGCCTCGTCAGCCATGGCATTCAGCCTGATCCGGATCTGGTCGGCTTTGCTCATCACAGCGCCGAAAGCGGCTTCACCGCCATGCAGGCACTCCTGGCACGAGCCCATCGACGGCCCACTGCCGTACTCGCCGGCAACGATACGATCGCGCTCGGCATAATGGCCGCGATCGAAGCGGCCGGCCTGCGGGTGCCCGAAGACATTGCCGTCATCGGTTTCGACGACCTGCCGATCGCGGCCTATACCAGGCCTGCCCTCACCACCATCCGCAACCCGGCGATCGAGCAGGGGGAGGCGGCGGCGCGCATGCTGATCCGGTTGCTCAAGCGCGAAGTGGTCGAGCCCTCGCGCATCGTCTTCGGCACGGAGCTCGTCATCCGGGCCTCGAGCGGAGGCATGGTTGGCTAGGCAGCCGCGCCTGTACCTGAAGGTGCTGGAAAGAAAGAGCCCGCTTCGGGTGAAGCGGGCGTAGTTGCGGAAATCACGCTTCCGAGGCGTTCTGCCACCGGGGAAGCGGCGAGAAGAGGGGGCCGTCGTGCAAGGTGGCCTTGTCCAGATGGCGATAAGGCTGTCAGGACCCGGAAGTCCGGCCTGCGCCGGGGACGACGAGGGCTGCAGAACGCCTGCGGGCGAAGCCGATATTGACCGCGATCAGCAGTTCGGCGAGCGCAGCGACCAGCAGGATGACCAGAAAGGTGCTCTTGCCGAAATTGACCAGCACCCAGCCACCGATGACGGGAAAGCCGAAGACGCCGATGAAATAGCTGAGGACGAACCAGGTAAGCGCCGCGTGGCGCAGGCCTTGCGGCGTATCGTTGACTGCCCAGGTCTGGATGACCGAATAGACCAGACCATAGCCGATACCCGTCAGGATTGCGGCGAGGATCTGAAATGCGGGATGGAGGGCGACGCACCACATCGCCACGACCCCCAGTGCCATGGCGGCAAGCAGGCCGGTTGCAAGCGCGGCCTGCGGCAGCTTCGCCAAGGTGCGGGCGAGCAGCAGCCGTGCGGCGACGACCGTGAGGGCGTAAACGGCGAAGAAGGTGGCCGCGCTCGCCGTGGTGCCCTCAACCAGCGTGGACTGGAAGGTCAAGATGCCGGAGAAGACGCAAGCGCCGAGCGCCACCATGATGATCGGACGTATCGAAGAGCTCCGGCCGATGACGACGATGTCGGTGAGCCAAGGGCGCAGGGCCTGGATGCGTGGCCCGCCGGGAGCGAGGCTGCCGAAAATCCAAAGCAGCGCCGATGCCGCCAGGCAGGCCAGGCCGACCAGCAGGAACGCCGTCTCGATGGAAAGGCCGGCCTGATGGACGGCGAGATTGAGAAGGAAGGGCCCGCCGCCGATGCCTACCATCTGGAAGGCGCCGAAGCGCGTGAACCAGAAGGCTCGGTCGGCGTCGGTGATGCGCTCTGAGAGGGCCATGGGCGCCGAGATGTAGAACATGCCCCAGCCCAGCCCGATGAGAAATCCCGAAGCCATGCCAAGTTTGAAACCGGCATTCGTTGTAGAGGCCAGCAGCAGAAAGCCGGAAGCGACGGCACAACAGGCGATCACGCCCATGCGGGCGGCGTCGAAGCGGCCGGACAGCCAGCCGACAAGCGGAACGCCAACAAAGGTGCCGACCATGGCTGCCCCTAGGGTCAGGCCGGTTTCGATGTCGCCGCCGCCCTGTGCCCGGTAATAAGAGGCAAGCAGGAAGGTAGCACCGTAGCCGGCGGCGGCCAGCATGGTACCGGCAAAGAGAAAAGGAGCGGAGGATTGGCGCATCTGCATCACCGTTGAAAGTGGATCGATAAAACGGCAAACTGAAGCTCCAATCCAGGGCCACTTCGAGGTGCGGATGCGAGCCACTTCAGCGCGTAACAGCCAAGCTCGATCGCTGCGCCGGGAGAGCGCGGCGGCAGGTTTTCTTCCCGCGATCGAGACGCCGTCGCCGGTGCCGGCCGTGCGCCAGCTCTATCTGCAATTGCGCAACGGCATCATTGCGGGCCGGCTTCAGCCGGGACACCGTCTGCCATCGACACGCACGGCGTCACGCGAGTGGTCACTCTCGCGCGGCCTGATTGCCGAATCCTACGACATGCTGATTGCGGAGGGATATGCCGTCGGGCTGCACGGATCCGGGACCTATGTCGCGAGCGGCTTGCCGCCCATCCCGACCGGTGCGAGCGACGGACGCAAGGCGGCCCAGGGAAACGACAGCCGAGCCATTTCGACGGCGGCGCGATTGGCCATGCGCATCGGGACGGCCCTCCCCCTGCAGGCACCCTTCACGACCGGCCGCGTGATTCATGACATCAAGACAGCCAGCTTGTTGAAACGGCTCACGCTTCGTCATCTCGACTACACGCATGACGGTTATCGCGACCCGCAAGGCGAGCAAACGCTGCGGGAAGCGATCGCCGCCCATCTCATCGCCTCACGCGGCGTGCGATGCGAACCGGGACAGATCTTCATTACCTCGGGTACGCAGCAGGCCCTCGATCTGGCCGCTCGCCTGCTGGCCTCGCCGGGGGAGACGGTGTTGGTCGAAGATCCCTGCTACCCGCCCGCGCGGCAGGCCTTTGCCTTCAATGGCGCCCGGTTGGCCGGCATTCCCGTTGATCGGGACGGTTTGATCACCCAGGCGCTCGGGAGCTATGACGGTCCCGCGCCGGCGGCTGTTTATGTGACGCCCTCGCATCAATATCCTTCCGGCTCGGCCCTGCCGCTGGCGCGCAGGCTGCAGCTGCTGTCCTTTGCGCAGGAGCGGGGGTGCTGGATCATCGAGGACGATTACGACAGCGAGTTCCGCTATGACGGCAGGCCGATCACTTCGCTCCAGGGCCTCGATGCGACCGATCGCGTCATCTATCTGGGAACCTTCAGCAAAGCGCTGCTGCCCGGGATCCGCGTGGGCTATCTCATCGTTCCCGGTGATCTCGTCGCGGCCTTCAGGGCAGCGCGGCCTATCATCGATCGCTTCCCGGCGCCGCTTCATCAGCGTGTCGTGGCCGATTTCCTGAACGAAGGCTATTTCCCGGCCCATTTGCGGCGCTTGCGGGAGCGCTATCGCGCCTCGCGCGACTTTCTTGCCCGTTTGCTGAACGAGCGGCTGTCGGAGCATTTGATCGCGCCCGTGCCCGAGCAGGGCATTCACTTCACCGTGCGCAGCACGGGAACCTGGTCTGATGACCGCACCGTGGCGCAGGCCGCGCTCGAGGAAGGCGTCGTCGTTCTACCGGTGTCGCCGATGTGCATCTCGGCCACGACCGAACCCAAGCTGTTGCTGGGGTTCTCGGGCCTGACGGACGAGGAGACCGATATCGGCACCAGGAGGCTATCGCGCGTATTTGCCCGATTTGCGCTCTAGCGTGCCGCCTTGGTTGCCTGATAGAGACGGCGGAAGGCCGCGACCTTTTCGGCATAGACCTGCGTCAGCTCGGCGCGCGGCTCGGCGATGTCCAGGACCGGCGGCTTGGTGGCGATTGCGGTGATCGGCTCGCCGCTGGCGGCAGCGCGCGCCAGGCGGGCGGCGCCGAAGGCCGGTCCCTTTTCGCCGCCGCGATAGCGCTTCAGCCTGAGGCCGAGCACGTCGGCGAGAATCTGCACCCACAAGGCGCTGCGGGCGCCGCCACCGATCACGGCCGCCTCGCTCAACTCGGTGCCGGCTTCGGCCAGGCAGGCCGCCGCATCGGCGAAGGAATAGGCGACGCCCTCCAGCACGGCGCGAATGAGGTCGGCCTTGCCGGTCGCGCCGGTCATGCCCGTGAACAGGCCGGTCGCCTCGGCGTCGTTATGCGGGGTGCGCTCGCCCGCCAGATAGGGCAGGAACAACACGCTGCCCGGACCGGAAGGCTGGGCGGCGACATCGGCCAGCAGCTTCTCGATCGGTTCGCCCACCAGCCCCGCGGCCCAGGCGAGACAGGAGGCGCCGTTGAGCAAAGCGGCCATCTGCACCCAATGGCCCGGCACGGCATGGCAGAACGTATGCAGGAACTTGTCCGGCAGCGGTCGATAGTCGGTGCCTGGCACGAAGAACTGGCCGGAAGTGCCGATGGAGAGGAAAGCGCCATCGGCAATGGTGCCGATGCCGATGGCTCCCGCCATGGCATCGCCCGCGCCGCCGGCCACTGGAATGCTGGGCTTGAAGCCGAGACGGGCGGCGAGCGCCGGGCGTAGTTGCCCGGAGATTTCGGTGCCTTCGATCAGGCGCGGCACCTGGCTGCGTTCGACGCCGGTCGCCGCCAGGGCCGCATCGGACCAATCACGCCTGGCCTGATCGAGCCACCAGCTTCCCGCGGCGTCCGACATTTCGCTGACATGCTCGCCGGTCAGCCACAGGCGCACGAAGTCCTTGGGCAACAGCACCCGCTTCAGGCGGGCGCGCAGCGCCGGCTGATGGCGGGCGAGCCACAGCAATTTGGGGGCGGTAAAGCCGGGAGCGGCCGGCACGCCGAGCTGCCAGGCGAGTTCGGGATGCTCACGGTTGAGCTCGGCTGCCTCGGCTGCGGCGCGACCATCGTTCCACAGCATCACCGGGCCGAGCGGCCTGTCCTCGGCATCGAGGCAGACCGAGCCGTGCATCTGGCCCGATAGCCCGATGCCTGCCACGCCGGCCAGCAAGGCTGGCTGCTCGGCCCGCCAGCGCGCCAAGACGGCTTCGATCGCCGCGATCCAGTCATCGGCATTCTGCTCGCTGAGTCCCGGCCCGGGCCGGGACAGCGAGAGAGGCTGCTCGCTCTCGGCCAGCACGGTCTCGCGTTCGTCGACGATGACGGCCTTGACGGCCGAAGTTCCGATATCGAGACCGAGATAGAGCATGGCGACAATCTCATGCGGGAAGGGTCATCCTTAGGACCACAAGCCGCTTGATTTGTCATTATCCCAAAGCGCTGGCCGGGCCGGGATATGGCCTAGTGGTAATGCAACTCACTGAAGTGTCTTCGAGTTTGCACAACCCTTGTCATTGCCGGGCCTGACCCGGCAATCCAGCCCCTTCGCGTCGGTTCCAGATAGCCGGATCAAGCCCGGCTATGACAAATCGGAGCGTTTCCACCCTGAGTGAACCGCATTGGGCCTAGCGGCCGTGCCGGGGTTATTCCGACAGCAGCCGGCGCAGCAGGTCCACTTCCTCCGCCAGGCCGGTGTCCTTGCCGACCAGGCCCTCGATTTTGCGCACGGCATGCAGCACCGTGGTGTGGTCGCGCCCACCGAAGCGGCGGCCGATTTCGGGCAGGGAACGCGGCGTCAGCGACTTGGCGAGATACATCGCGACCTGGCGCGGCTTCACCACCGTGGCGGTGCGGCGCAGCGACAGGATGTCGGCGCGGCTGACATTGTAATGCTTGGCGACGATGCGCTGGATGTCCTCGATCTTGACGCGACGCGGCTCCCGGTTCTTGACGAGGTCGCGGATGGCGGCCTCGGCCGTCTCCAGCGACATGCCCGAGCCGGACAGGGCCGAATGGGCGAGCAGGCGGTTGACGGCGCCGTCGAGGTCGCGACCATTGGTCGTGACCTGATGGGCGACATAGGCCACGACATTGTCGGGCACGTCGAAATTGGCGTGATGGGCGCGGGCCGCCTCGATGCGAGCCTTGAGGATCTTGATGCGCAGTTCCTCGTCGAGCGAGCCGATCTCCACGACCAGGCCGCCCGACAGGCGCGAGCGCACGCGCTCGTCCAGGGTCTCCAGATCAGCCGGCGGCCGGTCCGCCGCCACCACGACCTGCTTGCCACCGTCGATCAGGGCGTTGAGCGTATGGCAGAACTCCTGCTGGATCGACTTGCCGGCCAGGAATTGCAGGTCGTCGATGACGAGCAGGTCGATGGCGCGCAACTTTTCCTTGAACTGGATCGCCGTCTGCGCCTTCAGGGCGGCGACGAAGCCATACATGAAGCGCTCGGCGGTCAGATAGAGGGCACGCTTGCCCAGGGCCTCGGACTGATGCGCGATGGCCTGAATCAGATGCGATTTACCCAGGCCTACCGAGGCATGGATGAACAGCGGATTATAGGGCAGCGGATCATGGGCGCCGGCCTTGGCGACCTGCAGGGCGGCGGCATGGGCAAGCGAATTCGAACGGCCGATGAAATAGGCTTCGAACGACATGCGGCGGTCGAGGGGAGAGCCGGAAAGATCGTCTTCGCGCACCGGCGTTTCCACGGCCCGCAGGAAGGGGACGGCCGACTTGGCGGCCGTTGCTTCGCCGGTGGGCTTGGCGCAGGGCGCGGCGTCGCGTGTTGCCGGCGGGCGGGCCACCGCCGTGCGGACATTGAGGGCGATATGGGCGGTGCCGGGCAGTTCGGCCGATAGCAGGCCGAGGATCTTGTCGATGTAATGAGCCTGAATCCAGCTGCGCAGGAAGCGCGTCGGCACGGACAGACTCACGGTGTCATCGACGACGGCGTCGAGTTCCAGGCGGGCGAACCAGCTTGAAAACACGTCCTCGCCATATTCGGCGCGCAGGCGGCGCTTGACGCGATCCCAGGCGGCTGCCGGCTGGATGACGGTGTCGACAGCAGAGGAGACAGCATCCAGGCCGGAAAGGGTTTTCGCGGATTGGCTGGCAACAGCTGACAGGCGTTCGCTCGAGGTCATGGGGCTATCGTCTGACAAAATGAGTTCAAAAACAGCTCCGGCCTTCTCCGGTCCAGGACCGGCGGCAGCAGAGCGCGAATTGGCTTTTTTAGGACTGGATCCAGGGCAAACCGGAGGCTTTCCAGCCCTCGACAATACCACGATGCCGCGAGGCATCCATCGGGCCTTCAAAGCCCGCCGCGATATTGCGGGCACCCTTCCAGCCTGCGGCTAACATGGCTTGGGCGGCCGCGAGCGAACGGGCGCCCGAACGGCAGAGGAACAGGACGGGCTGGTCCTGGCCGACGCCGCGGCGCTCGAGTTCGCGCTCGAGCTGGGAAACGAAATCGGAAGCGACTTCCATGCTGGGGTAGCGCTGCCATTCGGCCAGGACGGGTTCCTTGCCGAACACGGAGAGGTCGGGAACGCCAACGAACGACCATTCGGCCCGGGTACGGACATCCACAAGCTGTGCCTTAGGCTGCTGGCCAAGAAGCTCATAGGCTTCTTGCGCAGAAACGTCTCCCGCATAGTCATTCAACCACCCCGACGACATGACACCCCAATTCCGTCTTCTTCAGACTTCGTTCGTAATTGTACAAAGCATGCCGTGTAACGCCGGCACGGGACACTCCACCAGAAGGTCCATCTCATTATTGGCCTCGAAAGCAGCAATCGAATGCTAGTGGCATTACCTTACTGTTTTCAAAACTATACGTAGTCATCAAAGCATACCCCACCGATGCCCCGGAATGGACGGACGTCCGCTCGCAATATCGGGAAGGAACCTACACATGACCCGTTCCGAGAAAAAACATACCGAACCGGCCCAGTCGGGTGCAACAGGCAAATCTCAATGATTCGTTAATGGCCCCTCAATGTTCCCGATTCGGACAGCAGGTGCCTTCGCCGCCAAAGTCGCAAGGTGTTGAGGAGTCGATGGAATCATGGAGGCGGCAAAATGACTCAAAAATATTCATTTCGGATGCGTAAAGATTGCGAGGCTTCGTAATTTGCCCGGCACGCGCCGGGATGGCTGCAGGCCTACTTTTCTCTTATCCCATAAAGCCATGAAATATATGAGAAAATTTTGACCGACCAGGGAGGGTGGATGGCCATCCTGGCCAAACCTTGAGTCAAGGGGAAAGATTGCCCAGTCCATCATCATTAGTATTATAATACCTCAATCGGGAAATATTGTTACGAGACGATGACAATCGTGGGTCGCGCTTTCTGCCAAGGCTCAACCCGGAACAAATGTTTCCCAGGCACCGTCGACGCGGACGGCTGGAACGCCGGCGCGGCAAGGGACGGGGCCGGAACGATGGCGCGCGACATCGGAGGGGCCGTAGGCCCAGGCGCCTTCCCTCCCTTCGGCCGGGGGACGCCAAACAACAAAAACCCGGCTTCGAGGGCCGGGTTTCGTCACCTAAGGGAAAGCAAATAAAGTGGTTCGATCACCTGTCTTTATTCGATGTCCTGCTGTTCGGCTCAGGCGCTGAGCTTCTTCACCGCATGGGCCAGACGCGACACCTTGCGCGACGCCGTGTTGGCCGGCAGCACGCCCTTCTGGGCAGCGCGCATGATCTCCGGCTCGGCGCTCTTGAGTGCAGCGGCAGCCTTGGTCTGGTCACCGGCAGCGACGGCTTCCTCGACATTGCGGATGAAGGTGCGCATACGCGAGCGGCGCGCCTTGTTCACTGCGGTGCGCACTTCGATCTTGCGCGTAGCCTTCTTGGCCGACTTCGTATTGGCCATGGTCCCTGCCTGTTCAGCCGGCCGCATCCATAACGATCCCTAAGAATCGCCGAAAGGCCGTGCGTTGCCTGAAATTGATAAGTTGCGGGCGCTACGAGCGCTCGCTATTGGAAGGCGGCTCTTTACATGCCAATGACTTCGCCGTCAACGACGGACTTCACTGGAACAGCGAAATAACGGCCTGATGCAAGGGATTGGTCGGGTCGAGCAGCAGTTTGACGGCCACCGAGCAGCACACCAGCACCAGAAGAGGCCGGATGAGGCGTGCGCCTTGGCGCACCGCCATGTAGGAGCCGGCCTGGGCGCCCACGAACTGCCCCACCCCCATGACCAGGCCCGCTACCCAGACGATCTTGCCTGCAAGGATGAACAGGATCAGGGAGGCGAAGTTGGAGGTGAAGTTAAGGAGCTTGGTGTTGGCGGTGGCATGGATGACGCCATAGCCGCACAGCGCCACGAAGGCGAGCATGAAGAAGGACCCCGTGCCAGGCCCGAACAGGCCATCATAGAAGCCGATCAGTGGCGCCATGGTGACGGTGAACAGGGCCGGCGTCATGCGGGCCTTGCCGTCCTCGATGCCGGCCTTGGGCGAGAAGCGGGAAGAGAACGCAAAATAGAGCGCCATGGCGATCAGCAGCACCGGCAGCGCCGCCGACAGCAGCGACAGGGGTGCGACACTCACGGCCGCCACGCCGAGGCAGGCGCCGATCAGGGTCGTCACCACCATCCAGCGCGTCTGGTGAAAGTCGACATGGCCGCGCCGGGCAAAGGCGATCACCGCAGAGCCCGAGCCGAAGCTCGATTGCAGCTTGTTGGTGGCCAGGGCCGCCACCGGATCGAGCCCGGAGAGCAGCAGCGCCGGAATGGTCAGCAGGCCGCCCCCGCCGGCAAGGGCATCGACGAAGCCGGCCACCAGGCCGACGGCGCCCAATATGGCGATGAGAGTCCAGGTCATTTCCACGAGCGAACGTCTTCCTTCCGAAAGGCCTGCAGCCGGCACGCTCATAGCGTTTTGCGATTTGTCGGAATCATTTCAAATCGCAAAGGCGCGTTGAACCAAAGAGTCAGAGTAAAAGGGTGTTTTTAACAAAACGCGCTTTGCTCTAGCGGTCCGGAAGGCGAGAAAGCCCCCGGCTAGGCCATCCCAGGGCGCTTGGCAAGCCATTCGCACTGCCGGAGGCCGCGATGGGAGAGGGAGTGCAAGAAGCCGGGTACTATGCTGACGACCGGCGATCAGAAATTGTGCGGCGCCGATTTCAGCCGCCCGAGGATCATCCTGGCGATCGGCTCGTAATTGCCGTCGAAATGGTGGCCGCCCGGCCGTTCGACCAGGGTGGCCCCCGTCATGGCCGGGCCCAGGCAACCGCTCTGGCCGGGATCGCGCTCCTCTGTACCGTAGAAGCACATGACGCGATCGAGCGGCATCGTCTTCACCGCCGGCTCGATGCCGACATCGCTGTCATTGTTCATGCCGAGATAGCCGGAGACCGAGATCTCGAAGCTTGCCCTGGGGTCGAGACTGAGCAGGGCGACCAGCTTGATGGTCTCATGCGTGCTGTGCTGCAGGTTGCTCCAGGCGAAGGGCAGGACACCGGCACCCATGGAATAGCCGACCAGCGCGACATGCCTGACGTTCCAGCGCCTCTTGTAGCGATCGATCAGGTGGTCGAGGTCGGTTCCGATCTGGGCGGGCGATTTGCGGCGCCAGAAATAGCGCAGGGAATCGACACCGACCACGGCGACACCGTTGCGGCTGAGATAATCCGAGATGCGCTTGTCGATGTCGCGCCAGCCGCCATCGCCCGAATAGAACACCACCAGCGTGTCGGCCTCCCTGGCGGGAATTTCCTCCACGGGCATGTCCTGCACGCCGCTGCCGGCATCCAGACGCGCAAGCTCGAGGGCCGCGTCCGCAACCGCCTCGAGACGGTCCGTGCCGATGGGCCTGATCTCGCCGACCGATCCCGTCCGCGCCAACGCGGTGAGAGCGCCAGCCCCGGCGCCGTCGGGGATGGCGATCCAATGCGCGGGCAGCCTGGCAGGCAGGTGATAGGTGACGGCGCCGTCGGCGGTGCGGATCGAATCGGCGCCGCAGAAGGGCAGCCGCGGTCTGAGGGTGGGATCGAAGCCGAGGCTGACCGCCCCCGCGATCGTGTTCGCCGGCGCCTGCATGTCCGAGACGAAGGCCAGCGTCCCGCCAAGGCCGCTGCCGACGATCACCGGGCGCTTATAGGTCGCGACGCCGAGGTCCCGCTGCGCGGTCTGCGAGAACTCCTCGAACAGTCCCAGGGCATAGTGGCAGCCGGTCTGGGTACCGGCGTCGAGCGCGGCCAGGAGATGGGGGCTGGAGAGCAGGGCAACGGCCGCGCCTCGCTTCACCAGACGCTCCGCGGCTCCCTGCAGCGCGGCTGTGAGGCCCTGGCTGTCCGACAGCAGCACGATGAAGGCATCAGGTTCTCCGGACGGAGCGAGCACATCGACGGGGCCGAGCTTTTCATGATGCAGGGTAAGGCGGCGCCCAGGCGGCTGCCTTGCCGGGATCAGGGCGGACATGGCGAGGGCCAGACCGGCCAGGAGACTGGCCAGGAGACCTGCCACGACGAGGAAATGGTGGGGCCGGGCCACGCTCTTCATATTTTGATCGCGACGCAATCCCGGTCCTTGGCGCATCCGCAGGAACACGCCCTGCGACGAGCGGCAACCTAGCCGGGGTCCATAAAAACTATGTGTCGTCGCACCTTGGGGTGCGACGCGGCCAGTTTGCCCGGCTTTGGGAGGGAATTAGGGCGGGATTGGAGTCGGATTATGGCTACGCGTCACCGCACCGCGAGAGGCTCGCCAATCGCATATCGCGGTCATCGAGGTACCGGGTATGCTTCTTCGCGCAAAGAGCCGGATGCCTCCACCGGCCCTTGTCCGATGGAGGCTGCGCGGGTTACTCCGCCGCCTCGGCGAGGACGGGGATCAGGGCCGGTTCATGGGCCTCGGCGCTTGCCGGGGCCGCGATCTGGGCCTGGGCCGGTATGCCGGTCCATACCGTCGAGGCGGGGAGCGCCTCGCCCTTCATGATCAAAGTCAGCAATTCCACCTGGGCAAAGGGGCCGATCTCGGTATCGTAGAGCACGGTCGCTCCGGTGCCGATCGTGGCGCCATGGCCGATGCGGATACGACCCACCTTCATCACCCGGTCCTCATAGAGGTGGGTCTGCGGGCAGGCGCCCATGTTGAGCACGGCGTAATCGCCGATCTCGGTGCAGTCGAACTCGCAGATGTCGGTGGTGTTGATCCAGGTGCCCTTGCCGATCTTGGCACCGAAGGGGCGCAGCAGCCAGGGCAGGAAGGGCGTACCCCGGAGGTAGTCGAGCAGCATCTTGCTGGCGAGGCCGCCATAGATCACCGCAACGCCTTCCGTGCGCATGGCCCACCAGGACCACATCGGACGCATCATCGGCTTGTAGGTGCCGATCAGCAGCCATTTCACCGCGACGGCGGCCAGGTACATCAGGCCGGAGATCGCCAGGCCCGCCACGAGGAAGATGCCGGTCGCCTCGAGCCAGGCCCCTTCGGCCAGCACGGAGGCGAGGATGTCGGCGGTGATATAGGCTGCGGCGATCAGCACGGCCGTCGGCAGCGAAGTGTGCAGCGTCTCGAACACCACACGCAGCAGGCGCATGCGCAAGGGCGGCGCATAGGTCGTGCCGGCGGCGGCCGTCACCCTCTGGCGGGTCGGCATGGCGATGGGCGGGCTGCCCAGCCAGGTCTGGCCGGCGCCGACATTGAGAGAATCGGGCAGGCGCGACTTGATGCCGATCAGGGCATCGTCAGCCACCACAGAGCCCTGAGATACCACCGAGGAATTGCCGAAGAAGCAGCGGTCGCCCGTCTTCAGCCGCTTGAGGATCATGCGGCCATTGCGGACCTCCTCGTCGCCGAAGATGGTCTCGTCGCCGATGAAATTGTCGCGGCCCATTTCGATCAGGTCGTAGCGCCCGGCAAAGCTCGCCGAGATCTCGGTGCCCTTGCCGATCTTGGCCCCCATCATGCGGTACCAGTTGCGCATGAACACGGTGGCATAGAGCGAGTTGAGCGTTTCCAAGAGGGATTCGGTCGAGAGGCCGATCACCCATTTGCGGAAATAGAGCGAACCGAAGATCGAATAGGAGCCCTCCCGCACTTTGGGCAGCAGCAGCCAGCGCAGGACCACCATTACCGCCATAGAGACCACGATCAAGGCGAGCGCCGCCGGCCAGGCGGCGATGGCCACCAGGCTCCAGGACAAGGGCTGGTCCGGATTGGCGCCGAACAGGGCCTCGACTTCCGAGAACAGCGAGAAGGCCGGGAAGATCGGCAGCAGGCCGATGACCAGGCAAAGATTATAGGCGATGAAATAGCCGACGGCCTGGACGGAGCGGCCGAAGCGGCCGAGGCGGGGATGGTCGGCCGGATCGTCCTGCTCGGCAGGACCGATTTCGGCGGCAGGCGCTCCCTCCCAATGGCTGCCCGGTGCCACCATCGTGCCCTGCGGCAGGGCGGTGAGGTCGCCGATCTCGGCGCCGTCGCCGATCACGACGTCGCCACCGATGACGCTGCCATTGCCGATGCGTGCGCCGGCACCGATCTCGATGCGCCCGACATGGACCTCGTTGCCGATCACCTCGACATTGGCAAGCTTGAGCTTGGTGCCCAGGCTCGCCCGGTCGCCGATGGTGATGAGATCGATCGCGCCTTCTTCGAAGTCGTCGATCATGGCGTCATCGCCGATGCGTGCGCCGAGGGCGCGCAGATAGACGCGGATGAGCGGCGAGCCCTTGAGGAATTTCGGCGTGGTGAGCTGCACGATGCGCTGCATCAGCCAGATGCGGAAATAATAGGCGCCCCAGAGCGGGTAGACGCCCGGCTTGGTGCGGCCGATCACCAGCCATTTCAGGCCGACGACGAGCAGCTTGGTGGCGAGGTTGAGGCAGATATAGACCCCGCACAGCACGGCTAGCTCGGTGACGATGGAGGCATCGTCGCCCACCAGCAGCATGCTGGCGAGCAGGAGGCCGATCCATTGCACCGAGACGAGGGCGACGATGAAGGGCAGCGTGACGGCCTGGGCCAGGCCGCACAGGAAGCGTCGGGCGAGCGGCACGGGCTCGAAGCTGCGGTCGGGCGGCGGCGCCGAGGCCGTTGCAGCGGCACTCTCGTCCAGGGCCCTGGCGAGATTGCGCAGGGTGCGATGGGTATAGAGGTCGCGGATCGCGATACCCGACAAAGCCGGCACGCGGCGGACCTCGGAGACGAAGCGCGCTGCCAGCAGCGAATGGCCGCCGAGCTCGGTGAAGAAATCAGCCTCGAAATCGATCGCCGGTGCGCGCAACAATTCCTGCGCCGCCTTGAGCAGTTGCGCCTCTGTCCAGGAGCGCGGGGGCTCCTGTTCGCCGGCCGTGGCCTGGCGCTCCGGCACCGGCAGGGCGGAGAGGGCCTTGCGGTCGACCTTGCCCGACGGCAGCACCGGCAGAGCGTCATGGAGCTGGAAGGCCGAGGGCAACATGTAACGCGGGATCTTGGCGGCAAGCTCACGTTTGATCCGGTCGAGGTCGATCTCGCCCTGTGGCACCAGATGGGCCACCAGCGTATCGCCGGCCTCGCTCTGATTGGCCGTCACCACTGCAGTACGGATGGCAGGATCGGCTGCCAGCAGGCTCTCGATCTCGCCGAGCTCGATGCGATAGCCGCGGATCTTGACCTGGCTGTCGATGCGACCCTGGAAGACGATCCGGCCGTCCGCCTTGAGGCTCACCGCGTCGCCGGTGCGGTAGAGCACGGGATCGGAGCTATCGATGGCGAAGGGGTTGGCGATGAACTTGGCTGCCGTCATCTCGGGCAGATTGAGATAGCCCATGGCGACGCCGGGGCCGCCCACCAGCAATTCGCCGACCTCGCCGGGCGCCAGCAGGTTGAGCTGGTCGTCGACGACATAGGCGGTGTAGTTGGGGATCGGGCGTCCGATCGTGATGTCTTCGCCGGCCTCGAGCTCGGCCGAGGTCGCCACCACCGTGGTCTCGGTGGGGCCGTAGGTGTTGAGCAGGCGCCGGCCGGGCTTGGCAAAGCGGGCGACCAGAGCGGGCGGGCAGGCCTCGCCGCCCAGGATGATGGTGTTCAGCCCGCCGACGTCCCGGCTCAGCATGGACAGCAGCGTCGGCACCGTGTCGATCACGGTGATGCCCTCGGCTTCCAGCATTTGGGGCAGGGAGTCGATGTCCTGCAGCACAGCTGCGCTGGCGATCTTCAGCGTGGCGCCGACCATATAGGGGATGAAGATCTCTTCCAGCGAGAGGTCGAAGGCGATCGAAGCCTGCTGGAGCACCACATCGTCGGCCGTGATGCGCAGGCGTTCATTGCCGGCACGCAGATAGTGGCAGATGTTGCGGTGGGAGACCTTGATGCCCTTGGGCTTGCCGCTGGTGCCGGAGGTGTAGATGGCATAGGCGGCGTCGGTCAGCACTGGCGCGAGGCTGGCGGGCGTATCGCGGCGCGGATCGGCCAGCAGGGCGTCGAGCGTCACCGTCTCGGCCTCGACGGCGGCATATTTCTCGGCCTGCGGCGCATGGGAGATCAAGAGGCCCGCGCCGGCATCGGCGAGGCTCGCCGTCACCCGCTCGGGCGGAATGTCGGCATCGAAGGGAATGAAGCTGGCGCCGGTCTTGACCAGGCCGAGCAGCGCGACGTGCAGCTCGATCGAGCGCTGGAACCAGAGGCCGACGAACATGCCGGCGCCGACACCACGACGGACCAGGGCGGCGGCGACCCGGTCGGAGCGCTCATCGAGCTCGCGATAGGTCAGGCGCTCGCCGGTGCCGATGGCACCAAGGGCCTGCTTGTCGGGAAAGGCCACGGCGGACGCCCTGAAGATCGTCGCCAAGGTTTCGTCGCGGAGAAGGTCGGGACGCTGCTCGCCGCGAACCACGGCGAGCGGCCCGGCGGCATTTACTGGTACAGGAGAAGACAACACACGCGTAATCCTTCGGCCGGCGATTCGGATGGTGGCCAAAAATCGTTTCGAGCTATTGTAGCGAGGTGCGCGTTGCGAGCGTCTGACAGCGCCTGCAAGCCAATTGCAAGCTTGGTTTCGGTACACTGTGCAGAGGGGGAGCGAGGGCGCCCGGGAAACCCTGCTTAGGAGATTCATGACGGCTTTCAACGCCAGGTCCAGTGCTTGCGCGGGACTGCTACTGACAATTGCTTGCTTCATGCCGCCGCTCGAAGGGGCGATGGCGGGGGGGGCTCATCGTGGTCAGCCCAGCGGCGTGCTGATCCGCCGCCCCGGCGCGCATTCATTCAAGGACATTTCCGCAGCCGTGGCCCGCGAGGTGCCGGGACGCATCCTGCGTGTGCGCGAATTGCGTCGCGGTGGGCGCTTGCTTTACATGGTTCGCGTCCTCAGGCCGGACGGCAAGCGCCGCGACGTGCTTGTCGATGCGGTGACGCTGGCCTTGGTCGATAAATAGGCTTAATGTCCGGCCTGGCTTGGCAGTGACTTCCTTGGCCCGGCCGTATCAGCCCATGAGATCCTATCTCCGAGATCCTAGCCTCGCATCATGCGTATTCTGGTTGCCGAAGACGAACGAGCCATCGTCGACGATATCCGTCGCAGTCTCGAAGCCCAGCAATATATCGTGGTGACGGTGTTCGATGGCGAGGAAGCCCTCTTTGCCGGTGAGAACGAGCATTTCGACCTGGTGATTCTGGATCTGGGCCTGCCCAAGCTCGACGGGCTGACGGTGCTCCGGCGCTGGCGTCTGGCGCGGCGTGGCATGCCGGTACTCATCCTCACCGCGCGCGACGATTGGCGCGACAAGGTCGACGGCATGGATTCGGGCGCCGACGACTACCTGACCAAACCCTTCCGCATGGAGGAATTGCTGGCGCGTGTCCGGGCCCTGGTCCGCCGTGCCTCGGGCCAGTCCTCCCCCGTCCTATCGAATGGCGTGCTGGAGCTCGATACGCGCCAGCGGGCCGTCTCCTTCTATGGCAGTCCGGTACAGGTGACGCCGCTGGAATATCGCCTGCTCGCCTATCTCCTCCATAATGCCGGCACCGTGATGTCGCAGTCCCAGATCACCGACTCGATCTACGATCAGGATGTGGAACATGACTCCAACGCCCTCGAAGTCGTAGTCGCCCGCCTCAGGCGCAAGCTCGACAACTCCGTGATCGAGACGCGCCGGGGCCAAGGCTATGTCATTCCGGCCGAGCTTCAACGACCGTGACCTCCTTCTCCCTCAGGCGTCGCATGTTGTTCGGCTCGGTGGTGGCGATCGTGGTCGCCACCATCCTGGCCGGCATCGGCATCGACGCGATCTCGGGCCTGGCGATCCGGGCTCTCGAATTGTCCGAGGTCGAGGACGAAATGCGCCTGCTGCTCGGCAGCATCGAGGTCAACGGCTCCAACCAGCTCACGATCGACGAGGGGCCGCAGGACCCGCGCTTCGAATTGCCCAATGGCGGGCTCTATTGGCAGGTCGGGCGGGGCGGCAATGTCGAGCTGCGCTCGCAGTCGTTGTGGGACCAGGGCCTGCCCTGGCTGCATGCGACGGCGGTCAAAGGCGGTGGCAAGGTCAACGATCTCGTCGGACCGAATGGCAGCCAGCTCCTGGCGGTGGAACGTTCGATCGTCATCTCGACCGCGAACGGCGATCAGACCGTCAGTGCCCTCATCGCCCTCGACAATGCCCAGCTTTCGCCGGTGAAATGGCGCTTCTTCTATGCAATGGCCCCCTCGCTTGCCGTGCTGATGGCGGCGCTGCTTGGCGCAGTCATTGCCTTCCTGCGCTATGGCTTCCGTCCGCTCGACAAGCTCAGCGTCGAATTGCTGTCGCTGCGCAGCCGCCCGGCCCGCAAGATCAGCGGGCGTTATCCCGACGAGATCCAGCCGCTGATCGACAACCTCAATGCACTGATCGCTTCGCGCGAGGCGCAACTCATCGAGGCGCGCAGCCGGGCGGGTGACCTCGCTCACGGCCTGAAGACACCGCTTGCGGTACTGGAGGCCACCGCCCGCTCCCTGACCGACAGCGGGCAGGCGGCCGCGGCGAATGCCATCCGCGACGAGGTCTGGCGCATGGACGCCCAGGTCAAACGCACCCTTGCGGAGGCGAGAGCGAGTCTGGCAGCGGCGCAATTGTCGGGGCGTGTCGACACCCATGCCGTGTTGTCCAAGCTGGTCTCGACCATGCACAAGCTCTCGCGTGACAAGGACATGACGTTCGGCCTCGAAGCCCCGCAGGGCATCGTGATCGCCATGGACGAGAGCGATTTCACCAACATCGCCGGTAACCTGCTCGACAATGCCCGCAAATGGGGGAATTCCCAGGCAAAGGTGCGCCTGATGGCGCAGACGGCCTCGCCCATCATCCTGCTGTCGATCGAGGATGACGGGCCTGGCCTGCCGCCCGATGCCGAAAAATCCTTCATCGAACGCGGCAAGCGTCTCGATGAAACCGTGCGTGGCACCGGCTTCGGCCTCGCCATCGCCAAGGACATCGTCGAAGCCTATGGCGGCGAGCTTCACATCGCCAGATCGAGTCTCGGCGGCCTCGGTGTCGAGGTGCATCTGCCCAAACGGCTTATTGTCACCGACACGGGTGATGACGATCCTGTCGAAGGGCGGCCCTCAGCCTGATGCCGGGCTGTTGACGCTCACAAGGTCAGACGCATCACTTGCCGGCGGGAGCCGGCCCGGCCGGCGGCAGCAAAGCCACGCCCTTCGAACAGTGCGACGAAGCCCATGAAACGGTAGCTGGGCGAGTTCGGATCGACGGGATAGGCCTCGATCGCCCGCGCTCCCCGGCTGCCGGCAAGCGCGATGGCCGCATCGAGCAGGGCGCTGGACAGGCCGGCCTTGCGGTGATCGCGCCGCACGAAAAAGCAGACGATCGACCAGACGCCTGCCTCCCCGTCGTCCTGACTGGGCGAGAGCCTGAGGTAGCTCTCTCGCGGTGCCACGGAGCACCAGCCGACGGGCTCGTCGTCGAGATAGCCGAGAAGGCCGATCGGCACGCCGGTCCGGACACGCTCATGCAGTGCCTGCTTGCGGGCGGCATTGTCGGCCGAGCTACGTTCTTCCATCGGCCGCCAGGCCATGCACCAGCAATATTTCGGCGCGCCCTTGCCTTCGAACAACGCCTCGAAGTCGGTCCAATTGGCGGTGGTGACCGGTCGGGTGGAAAATCTCGGATCGACCATGCGGTTGACCTCTGGCTGTCTGCCGCGTCCGTTTCAACCATGCTCTCCCTGGAGAGTAGCCTCCGGCATTTGTGGAGGCGGTGCCAGCGAAATCGACAGGCAAAGCCACGGCCAGCGATTTTAGATGCCGAGGCGGCGAACCGTCATATGCCTGTCACGTCGAAACGGCAGGGATAAAACGTGGCAAGGCTTCTGCACAGCTGTGCAAATAGAGGCTGGCTTACCGATAACCCTGCTTCCGTGTCGTTGGAGCAGATTCCAACGACTCAGGATTGAGCGAACGACCGCGATGGAATGGCTCTGCGCTATTGACAGGAGTTTCGGGCAGAGCGAGCATTGCACAGCTGTGCAATCAGACATGGCGATGAGGAAACGAGAGGGGAGGGCGCCGCCGGTTGCAGGCGTCCTGCTTGAATCGAGGACGCCGGGCTCCGCCCGCGGGAGGTTGTGCCGTGAAGCCGAGTGATCAAACCCAGATGGACCGATCCTTGGCGACAGGCTCCTTGCGGCAGCCCCTGCTCGAGGTCGACAGGGCCTCGGTAAGGCTGGGCAACACCCAGGTCTTCGAGAATCTGAGCCTGACGGTGGGCGAGGGCGAATTCGTCGCCCTGCTCGGTTCGTCGGGCTGCGGCAAGACCTCGCTTCTGCGCACCATCGCCGGCTTCATCCAGCCGCGTTCCGGCGCCATCCGCGTGCGGGGACGCGACATCACCGGCGAGCCGCCGGATCGGCGCGGCATGGCGCTGGTGTTCCAGACCTATGCGCTCTGGCCGCATATGACGGTGGCGCAGAATATCGGCTATGGCCTCAAGCTGCGCCGGCTCGATCGCACCGAGATCGCTGCCAAGGTCAAGGACATCACCGCGTTGCTCGGCCTTTCCGGGCTGGAGGAACGCAAGCCGGCGGCGCTCTCCGGCGGCCAGCGCCAGCGTGTGGCGCTCGGGCGGGCGCTCGCCGTCAGCCCCGACATCCTGCTGCTCGACGAGCCGCTGTCCAATCTCGACGCGCGCATCCGCCTCACGGTGCGCCAGGAGATCAGCGCCCTGCAGCGCCGGCTCGGCATCACCGCGATCCATGTCACCCATGATCGCGAGGAGGCCATGGTGATGGCCGACCGCATCGTCATCCTCAACGCTGGCAAGATCGCCCAGATCGGCACGCCGGAGGAGGTCTACAACCAACCGGCTTCCGCTTTTGTCGCCGCGTTCATGGGCGCCGAGAACAGCCTGCGCCTTACTTGCAGCCCCGCTCCTTCTGGCGAGGGCTTGTTGCGGGTGGAGGGGACGGGCGGTGCGCCTGCCCTGATCGCTGCAGCCGGACGGCCGGTCGTTTCAGGCCCATGCATCGCCCATTTCCGGGCCGAGGCGGCTGAACTGCATGCAGCTGGGGGCCAGGCAGCCGAACTTTTGGCGAATCCCACGCGAGGCTTCCTGGCACTGCCGGGGGAGATCGGTCAGGTCAGTTTCCCGGGCGGCTTCTGGCGCCATGTCGTCGCCACGCCGGCCGGGCCGCTGGTCGTCGATGCGCCCAAGGCCTGGCCTGATGGCGCGAAAGTCAATGTTCATATTCCCGAGACAGGCCTGTTCGTCTTCCCCGGCGAACATGGCTGAACCGTAACGAGAGACAGGAGAGTTCGGATGAGACTGGCTGCATTATCCGCCGTCGCGGGGCTGCTTGCCGCCGCGTTGCCCCTGGCAAGCACCACGGCATCGGCCGAGGAACTGACGGTGATCACGGCGGGCGACCAGAACATGGTCGACTACGTCAATAATTTCCTGGCGCCGGCTTTCGAAAAGCAGAATCCGGGCACGACGGTCCGCGTGGTCGGCACCGGTCCTGGCGATGCCGGTTCGCAGAAAATCGTCGAGCGGCTCGATGCCCAGAAGAAGGCGGGCAAGGAAGTCTATGACGTCGACGTCGCCGTCATCCACGAGAAGGTGGCGGGCAAGCTGGTCCAGGATGGGCTGCTCGATAAATATCGCGGCAATATCGACACGGGCAAGCTGGTTACGCGCACCAACGCCAAGCTGGCGCTCGGGGCCGATGTCGACGGCTATGTCATGCCGATGTTCAATAGCCAGACGGCCATCGCCTACAATCCGGACCTGGTGTCCAATCCGCCCAAAACCTTCGACGAATTGGTGACCTGGACCGAGAAGAACCCCAAGCAGTTCGGCTATAACGGCATCAAGGGCGGTGCCTCCGGCGTCTCCTTCGTGATCAGCTGGATCTACAATTATGCCGGCGATGCCAAGGTCCTGCAGGAAGGGCCTTACGATGCCAATGAAAAGACCAAATGGGACGATGCCTTCGCCAAGCTGAAGGCCTTCAACAAGAATGTCGCGCTCACCCCCGGCAATGCCGGCACGCTCGACATGCTCAGCCGTGGCGAGATCGCCATGGGTGCGGTGTGGGTCGACATGTTCTATTCCTGGAAGGCCAACGGCCAGCTGCCGCCCACCATGAAGCTGGTGCTGCCGGCACCCGGCATGCCCGGCCAGCCGATGCACTACGTCATCCCCGCCAAGACCGCCCACAAGGCGCTGGCCGAGAAGTTCATTGCGCTCGCCACCAGCCCCGACGTGCAGGCCAACGGTATCGTCAAGCAGTTCAACTGGTATCCGGGCATCGACGCCAAATATGTGCAGGACAAGCTCGATCCGGCGATCTGGCAGAAGCTGTTCACCGACATTTCGCCCGACGATCTCGCCAAATACGGCAAGTCCTTCCCGATCGGGCCTTATTACGCCGATCTGCTCGAAGCCTATGAAAAGAAGGTGGCGGAGTAGGGGGTGTGTGCCTTCTCCCCTTGCGGGAGAAGGTGCTCAAAAATCTCGAGGTTTCACCACATGGCTTCTTCACGCACCGCTCCTTCCCTCGCCGGCCTGTTGCTGGTAGCGCCGGCGCTCGCGGTGGTGATCCTGCTGTTCGTGGTGCCGCTGGCCGGCTCGGTCACAGGCTCCTTCGCTACGCCGGAGGGGCCGGGGCTCGGCAATTTCAGCAAGGCCTTCGAGCTCTACTGGACCGACATGGTCTTCTCGGTGGTGATCATCCTGATCTCCACCGCGCTGATCGTGCTGATCGCCATCGCCATTGCGGGCTATCTCACGCTCGGGTCCAATCCCCTCGCGGTTGCCGTGCTGCGCTGGCTCTATCGCTGGCCGCTCTTCGTGCCCTTCATCGTGGTCGGCCAGATCCTGCGCACCTTCCTCGCCAAGAACGGGTTGATGAACAGCCTTCTGGTGAATGCCGATCTGCTGTCGCCGCTGCAGGCCGTCAGCTTCCTCGACTGGCGGGGCATCGTGATCGCCTTCGTCTGGAAGCAGATGCCCTTCGTCACCCTGCTCACCGCCGGCGCCATGGCTTCGCTCGACCGGTCCACCATCGAGGCCGCCCGCAATCTCGGGGCCTCGCGCCTGCGCATCCTCCTGGAGATCGTGGTGCCGCAGGTTGCTTCCACGCTGCTTGTCGGTGCCGTGCTGAGCCTGGTGACGATGATGTCGGTGCTCTCGGTACCGCTGATGATCAATGCGCAATCGCCCACCATGATCACCGCCGACATGGCCTTCCGCATCAATTCCTATGGCGACTACGGCGTCGCCAACGCGCTCGGCCTGCTCTCGCTCGCCTTCACCGGCGCGGTGGCCTGGATCTATCTCAAGCAGACCATGAAGGAGAATGCGCGATGAGCGATGCCGGTCACGCGCTTCCTGCCCGTATTTGGCGGATCGACTGGTTGTGGATCCCGCGCGGCATCGGGCTCGGCCTCCTTGCCTTTGCCATCTTTGGCCCGCTGGTCAACCTGCTGCTGTGGACGGTGGCGGAGCGCTGGTATTTCCCGCACAGCCTGCCGCTGCAATATGGCTTTTCCTTCTGGCCGCGCGTGTTCGCCCCGCGCGGCGATGCCCTGGCTTCGCTCGGCACCAGTGTCTCCATAGCCTTGCTCACCGTGGCGCTGTCCCTCGCCCTCGCGATTCCCGCCGGCTATGCGCTCGCTCGGCTGAGACTGCCCTTCCGCGCTGGCATCCTGCTGCTGCTGCTTCTGCCTCAGGCCTTTCCCAATTTGCCCGTCTACGTCAACATTGCGCGCCTGTTCTATGAAATCGGCCTGAACGGCACGGTCCTCGGAGTGGTGCTCGTCCACACCACGCATGGCCTCGTTTATGCGGTGTGGATCGCCACGGCCTCCTTCTCGGCGGTGCCGGTGGATCTGGAGGAGGCGGCGCGCTCGATCGGCGCCGGCGGGCCGCGTGCCTTCCGCGACATCGTGCTGCCGCTCGCCGCGCCCGGGCTGATGGCGAGCGCCATCTTCGTCTTCCTGGAATCGCTGGACGAGTTCACCGGCACCTATTTTGTTGGCGCGCCCGACATCAAGACCATGCCGCTGCTGCTCTACACTGCCAGCGCCGGCGGCAACTATCAGATCGCTTCGATCACGGCTTTGGTGCTGCTGGTTCCCTCCATCGCCTTCATGTTCGTGGTCGAGCGTTTCCTCAGCGCCGACGTGCTGGCCAAGGTGGGCCGCTGACATGGCCGAGGATGCGGCGAAGGGCATGCATTCCGTCTGGCTGATGCCTGCGGGCGAGGACGAGCTTATGCTGGCCGCCATCGTCGCCGAATTGGCCGAGCGCTTCGGCACGCCGCGCTTCCAGCCGCACCTCACCTTGGTCGAGGACCGGGTCTGCGAGGAAGAGACGCTGGCGCGCCAGCTTGTCGCCGTCACCGCCGGCATCGCGCCCTTCACTGCCACTATCCAGGCGATAGGCACCAGCGACCTCTTCTTCCGGGCCTTTTATGCCCGTTTCGAGAAGGCAGGGCCCGTGCTCGAACTGAAGCGCCGTGCCATCGCCTCGATCGCCGCTTCCGCGATCGAGAGCTTCATGCCGCATGTCTCGCTGGCCTATGGCGTGGAAGACGGGCCGCTCAGGCAGGCAACGGCGCGGCAAATCGAGGCGCGCCTGGCCGGACGCGTCATCCGTTTCGACCATATCGCCGTGGTCCGGTCGGCACAGAGCATTCCGATCGAGGACTGGGCTGTGCGGGCGACCATTCCGCTCGATTGATTGGGGCGCTAGCCCAAAGATGTCGTCGGCTCATGTCTGGCAGTGCCGGCACCAATAGGTCGAGCGCCCCGATTGCACCAGGCGTTCGATGATGCCGCGGCAGTCCGGCGTCGGACAGGCTTCGCCCTCGCGGTCATAAACGCGGAAACGGTGCTGGAAATAGCCGAGCGAGCCGTCGGTGTGCCTGTAATCCTTCAAGGTCGAGCCGCCGGCTTCCACCGCCTCGGCCAGTACCTCGCGGATCACACCGGAGAGACGTTCCGCCTGCCCGTCGGCAAGCGTGCCCGCGGCCCGCTCGGGCGCGAGGCCGGCGCGATGCAGGGCTTCGCAGACATAGATGTTGCCGAGCCCGGCGATCAGGCCCTGGTCGAGCAAAGCGGCCTTGAGCGGCGCCATCTTGCCGGCAAACAGGCGCGCTATCGTCTCCCCGCTGAGCTCGTTGCCAAGCGGCTCGATGCCCATGGCCTTGAAATGGCGCGAACTCTCCAGCCCGGCGCGCGGCACCAGATCCATGAAGCCGAAGCGACGCACGTCGTTATAGGTGATGGTGAAACGGTTGGAGAGGCGGAAAACGACATGATCGTGTTTGGCATCCTCCTTGACCTCCATGGCGAATTCGCCCGGCTCCTCCACGCCGCCATCCGGCGCCGTGATCAGGAAACGGCCGGTCATGCCCAGATGCATCACCAGAACCTCGCCGGAAGAAAGATCCGCCAGGAGATATTTGGCACGCCGCCCCATCGAGAGAATGGTCTGGCCGGCGAGGCGGCGGGCGAAATCGGCGGGCAGCGGAAAGCGCAGATCCGGCCGTCTCGTCTCGACCTCGAGGAAGCGGGCGCCGGTCATGGCCGGTTCCAGGCCGCGACGGACGGTTTCGACTTCAGGCAGTTCAGGCATGATTCCTCCGGCGCAGGCTGCCGGGGAGAGATAGGACGAAGCCGAGCCTTGCGCTAGATGCGGTTCACCTCGGCCTTGTGATGGTCTATAGCACCCGCAGACCTTGCCCGGAGTTCACCCGATGACCGTCAGCACCGACACCCATTTCGGCTTTTCCACCGTGCGGCTGGAGGAGAAGCAGGGGATGGTCGATGATGTCTTCCACAAGGTGGCAGGGCGTTACGACCTGATGAACGACCTGATGTCGGGCGGGCTGCACCGGCTGTGGAAGAACGACCTGGTCAACATGCTCAATCCGCCGCGCCAGCGGCCCTTCCGCCATCTCGACGTGGCCGGAGGCACCGGCGACGTCGCCTTCCGTATCGTGAAGGCAGGCGGTCCCGACACGCATGTCACCGTGCTCGACATCAACGGTTCGATGCTGGAAGTCGGCCGCCAGCGCGGCGAGGAGCGCGGCCTTGCCGGCCAGCTCGATTTCGTCGAGGCCAATGCCGAGGAACTGCCTTTGGAGACGGGCAGCTTCGACGGCTACACCATTGCCTTCGGCATCCGCAACGTGCCGCGCATCGACAAGGCCCTCGCCGAAGCCTATCGCGTGCTCAAGCGGGGCGGGCGCTTCCTGTGCCTGGAATTCTCCACCGTCGACATGCCCGGCCTCGACAAGATCTACGATCTCTATTCCTTCAACCTGATCCCGCCGATCGGCCGCATGGTCACCGGCGATGCCGAGCCCTATCGCTACTTGGTCGAGTCGATCCGCAACTTCCCCAAGCCATCAGCCTTCTCGGCCATGATCCGCGAAGCGGGCTTTGCCCAGGTCAGCCATCGCTCGCACACGGGCAACATCGTCGCCATCCATTCGGGCTGGAAGCTGTAGCCGGAACCACCTGCAATCCCGGAGGCGCTATCCCCTGCCTGAAATTAATGCTCGCCTGCTGCGGTTTTCGATTGGCGAAGCAGGGTCCTTCGTTGTTCGATAGGCATAATCGAACAACATGGGGGTGGTTTTGGCTGGAGCGGTCGATCTCTCGGCTTTGAAGGACGCTTTGGTCGTGCTCGGCACGGCCGGCGTGGTGGTGCCGCTCGTGAGGCGCCTGCATGTCAGCCCGGTCATCGGCTTCCTGGCGGCCGGCGCGGTGATGGGGCCGACCGGTGTCGGCTCCCTGTCGTCCTATGTGCCCTATATCGATTGGATCGCCATCAGCGAGCGCGAAACCATCGCCCGCATCGCCGAATTCGGCGTGGTATTCCTGCTCTTCGTGATCGGGCTCGAGCTCTCGCTCGCCCGCCTGATGACCATGCGCCGGCTGGTCTTCGGCCTGGGCGGCCTGCAGGTGGTGGTGTCAACCATCATCGTCGCCCTGCTTGCCCAATTGGTGCTGCCGCCCGAGGTGGCGCTGGTGGTTGCCGCAGGTCTGGCTCTGTCGTCCACGGCCATCGTGGTGGAGGTGTTGGCCGGGCAGAAACGCATGGCCTCGGCCACGGGACGTGTCAATTTTGCGGTGCTGCTCCTGCAGGATCTCGCCGTGGTGCC
Organism: Labrys sp. F242; assembly: GCF_057813875.1. Taxonomy (NCBI): domain Bacteria; kingdom Pseudomonadati; phylum Pseudomonadota; class Alphaproteobacteria; order Hyphomicrobiales; family Xanthobacteraceae; genus Labrys; species Labrys sp. F242. Next base: position 304,030 of record NZ_JBVASG010000003.1, read on the forward strand.
CGTGCTGTTCCTGGTCGGCACCATGGGCGGGCATTCCGACCGCTCCGTGCTGGTCGGCCTCGGCTATGCCCTCGGCCTGGCCGTGCTCACCATTGCCGCCATCGTGATCGCCGGTCATTTCCTGCTGCGCCCGCTGTTCCGCCTGGTCGCCAATCCGGAGAATCCCGAACTCTTCATCGCCGCTACCTTGTTCGTGGCGATCGGGGCCGGCGTGGCGGCGGCGAGCGAGGGGCTGTCCATGGCCCTTGGTGCCTTCATCGCCGGGCTGCTGCTGGCCGAGACCGAATATCGCCGTGCCATCGAGGCGACGATCGAGCCCTTCAAGAGCCTGCTGCTCGGCGTGTTCTTCTTCACTGTCGGCATGAGCGTCGATCTCACCGTGGTCGTGCGTTATCCCTTGCAGATCATCGGTGCGGTGCTGGCTCTGGTGCTGGCCAAGGGCCTTCTGATCTTCTGCCTTTGCCGTCTCTACCGGCTGTCCAAGGCCGTCTCGATCGAAACCGCCTTCCTGTTGGCTTCGGCCGGCGAGTTTGCCTTCGTGGTGTTCACGCTCGCCACCCAGCTTTCCATCCTCACGCCGGAACAGTCGGCGCTGGTGGTAGCCATCGCCTCTCTTTCGATGGCCTCGATCCCGGTGCTGGGGGTGCTCGGCCGTCGCATCGCCAAGCGCTATGAACTGGCGGTGCCGGTGGAAGCGGCCGCCCTGGAAAGCCCGCCGGAGGACAAGCAGCGCCGTGCCATCGTGGTCGGCTATGGCCGCGTCGGCCGCCTGGTGGCCGAAATGCTCAGCGAGCACAAGATCGCCTATCTTGCCGTGGACGCGAACGCCAAGGCGGTGGCGCGCTGGCGCGAGGACAAGAAGCCTGTTTATTGGGGCGATGCCACCAACGCCGCGTTCCTGGAACGCTGCGGCCTCGCCGAGGCCTCTGCCCTGGTCGTTACCATCGACCAGCCCCGCCAGATCGAGGCCGTGGTCACCACTGCGCGGGCGCTGCGGCCGGATCTCGTCATCGTGGCCCGCTCGCGCGATGCCGATCATGCCAGCAAGCTCTACGCCCTCGGCGTCACCGACGCCGTCCCCGAGACCATCGAGGCGAGCCTGCAACTGTCCGAAGCAGCCCTTGCCGGCCTCGGCGTGCCGGCCGGCCCGGTGATCGCTTCCATCCATGAGCGGCGTGACGTCTTCCGCCGGGAGCTGCAGACGGCAGCCGGCCGGGAAACCCACGCCGTCAAGCCCAAGCGCAATCGTCGTACGGTGATCACACCGTCATAGGGCCTTGTTCGTGAGGCCCCCGTAGAATGGGGGCGGGTCTTCAGACCCGCCAAGTCTTGCCGGCCGCGGTTACGGGCTGGTCTGAAGACCAGCCCCCCAAACGTCGTCACCCCTTCAGGAATTCGGCGAATTTCTCGGCATAATCAGGGTGCCAGCGCGACAAAGGCGGACGGTTCTCGATGATGTCGCCGGCAGCCCAGGCGATGCGCTGCTCGTCGAGCGAGCGTGGCACCTCGTTGTCGGGGCAGAGAATGTAGAAATCGCCGGCTGCCAAGCGTTCGAGCATGAAATCAACGGTCTGTTCGGGCGTCCAGGCTCCGGCCGGCTTGTCGGCACGGCCCTTGGCGGCGAGTGGCGTGAAGACGAAGCCCGGGATCAGCAGGTGGGCTGATATCCGGCAGCCCTCGGTGTTGCGCAGCTCGTGCTGCAGGGCCTCGGTGAAAGCCTTCACCGCCGCTTTCGAGACATTGTAGGCAGGATCGCCGGGTGGGGTGGTGATACCCTGCTTGGAGCCGGTGTTGATGATCAGGCCGGGACGTCCCCGCGCGATCATGCCCGGTGCGAAGACCTGCGTGCCCTGGATCACACCCTTGAGATTGACGGAGAAAATGCGTTCCCAGGTCTGGTCCCCCCGAGCCTCGAACAGTTTCGAGCCCGGCTGGATGCCGGCATTGTTCATCAGCACATCCGTACCGCCGAAGTGCTCATGCACTGCTTGCTGCAGGCCGAGCAGGGCCTCGACGTCGCTGACATCGGTGGCCGAGGCGAGCACGGCCTTCAGTCCGTCCGGCGCGGCCGCAGCGACCTTTTCGGCGGCTGCAGCGAGCCTGTCCTCGCCGAGATCGGCGATGGCGACCTTGAGGCCGAGGGAGGCAAATTTGACGGCGGAGGCGAGTCCGATGCCGCTGGCACCGCCGGTGACGACGGCGACCGAGCCGGGAACGAGCGCTGGATGGGACATGGTGATGCTTCCTGGCAGGAACTAAGGCTGTTCGGCGCTGCCGAAGGGAGTTCCTTGGAGCGCGGACATCACAGCGACATGCTTGCATGTCGCGATATGTCCGCTCTTTTAAACGCTGTGCTTGGGAAGAGGAAGCCATTGCGTCGTGCAAGCACGTCGCTGTGATAATCGGGCTCTCAGAATGTCCGCAGAAGTCAGGCGCTTTTGCCGAAGGAAGCGATCACGCCCTCGGCCATGCGCACGAAGCGGGCGCTCGGCCCTTCCACCCCGGAACTTTGACGGCTGACGCGGGCACCCTCGAGCAGGAGATGCAGCGTATCGGCGACCAGGTCCGGCTGGTCGAGGCCCGCCTGCCGGCAGAGCAGGGCCAGGCGGTCGCGATGCCTTTTCTTGAACTCCTCGACCAGGCGCCGGGCGGGGTGGTCCTCGCCCGAGAGTTCCACGGCCGCATTGGCGAATTCGCAGCCCCGATTGTCGCTCTCGATATAGTCGGCGCATTTGCCGACCCAGGCCAGCAACTGGGCGCGGGCGTCACCGGGATACTCGGTCTCGAGCTGAGCCCAGCGGGTCTGGTTGTCGATCTCGGCGGCCCGCAGGCATTCCACGATGAGATCGTCCTTCGAGCCGAAGTGACGATAGAGCGTCATCTTGTTCGTGCCGGCAACCTTGGCAATCGTGTCGACGCCGATGGTGTTGATGCCATGTCGGTGGAAGAGGTCGCGCGCAGTGACGACGATGCGGTCTCGCGGACGTTGTCCGGGGCAGCAGACTGACTCTTCGCTTTGTTCCAAAATTTTCTGGCTCATGGCTTGACCAAACTGTTACCGACCTGTAACAGTAATCGCTGTTACTGATCGGTAACAGCTTGGTAAGGCGTCGTCAAGGCCGTTTCGTCATCGCACTGCGATCCAGCCCTGTTAGAGAGACGATTCACCAGAGCGTCTTGTGATTTGATCGAATCTCTTCAAATCGCAAAGGCGCGTCGAACCAGGAAGCTAGAGCAAAGCACGGTCACGCCTGAACGCGCTTTGCTCTAGGAAACAACACATCGTCAATCGGATTCGGCGGAGCATGAACCCACGTTTCCGCGCTGGAGGAGTCATGGCTCAGCAAGGCTGCAATATGACAATCGATCAGTTGCTGAACGATCCGCTGACGCTCGCCCTCATGCGGGCCGACGGGGTCGATCCGGTTTCGCTCAGGACGATGCTCACCGGCCAGGCTCGCCGTCTCGCCGAAACGCGGGACATGCCGTCGATCCTCCTGACATTTTCTGACACCGTCATGCCACATGCTGGCATCCAGGGCGGCTGACGCAGAGCTTCACAATGGTCAATTATTTCATCCAACGTCCGATCTTCGCCTCGGCCATCGCCATCATCATGGTGATGGCGGGGGCGATTGCCTATTTTCTGTTGCCGGTCGCCCAGTTTCCCAACATCACACCGCCTCAGATCCAGGTCAGCGCCTCCTATCCTGGTGCCAGCTCGCAAGTCGTCGCCGATACGGTGACCACGCCGCTCGAGCAGCAGATCAACGGCGTGCCGGGCATGATCTACATGTCCTCGGCCAGCTCCAATGACGGTTCGTCCAACATCACCGTCACCTTCGATGTCGGCTACCCCCTGAACATCGCGGCGATGGACGTGCAGAACCGGGTGGCCCAGGCCGCTTCCTCGCTGCCGGCGATCGTCAACCAGTCCGGCGTCTCGGTCACCAAGGCCAATCCGAATTTCGTGCTGATCGTCGACCTGACTTCGCCGGACAATTCGGTCGATTCGGTCGCTCTCAGCAACTACGCTTATCTGCAGATCGTTGATCCCCTGAAGCGCCTGCCGGGCGTCGGCGACGTCAAGATCTTCGGCGAGCGCCGCTATTCCATGCGCATCTGGCTCGATCCGGACAAGCTCGCCAATCTCGGTATCACGGCCGTCGACGTGCAAAATGCTGTCGCCGAGCAGAACGTGCAGGTTGCTGCCGGCAAGATCGGTCAGAACCCGGCACCCGCGGGCACGGCCTTCGAAATGCAGGTGAACGCCACCGGCCGCCTCAGCGATCCGGAGGAGTTCGGCAATATCGTCGTCCGGGCCAACCCGGCCGGTGGCTCGGTGGTGCGCCTGCGCGATGTCGCCCGCATCGAGCTCGGCTCTCTGCAATACTCATCCTCAGCCTATCACGGCGAAAAGCCGATGGTGGTGCTTGGCGTCTTCCAGGCGCCGGGCTCCAACTCGCTCAAGCTGAAGGAATCCGTCGAAGCCAAGATGAAGGAGCTTTCGGCGCGATTCCCCAAGGGCATCGAATATTCGATGAAATACGACACGACGCGCTTCGTGTCGGCCGCGATGGAGGACGTCGTCAAGACGCTGGTCGAGGCGCTCATCCTCGTGGTCCTCGTCGTCTACATCTTCCTGCAGAACTGGCGCACCGTGCTCATTCCGGTCATCGCCATCCCGGTGTCGCTGATCGCGACCATGGTGGTGATGCTGGCCATGGGCTTCTCGCTCAACATGCTCTCGCTACTGGGCATGGTGCTCGCCATCGGCCTCGTCGTCGACGACGCCATCGTCGTGGTGGAGAACGTCGAGAGACAGCTCGAAGCGGGTCATCCGCCGATGCAGGCGGCCAAGATCGCCATGAAGGAGGTGACGGGCCCGATCGTCGCCACCACGGCGGTGCTGATGGCGGTGTTCGTCCCGGTTGCCTTCATTCCCGGCGTCGCCGGCCAGCTCTACAACCAGTTCGCCCTGACCGTGGCGATCTCGGTCGGCATCTCCGCCTTCAACTCACTGACCCTGAGCCCTGCCTTGTCGGCGGCTTTCCTCAGCCACAAGCCGGCCTCGCGCTTCTTCCTGTTCCGCTGGTTCAATGCCGGCTTCGACAGGCTGTCGCACGGCTATGCCGCCTCGGTGCGTGGCTTCATCCGGCTGCGCTGGCTGATGATGGCAGCGTTCGTGGTGGTGCTCGGCGCGACTTACTGGATCTCGACGCGGGTGCCCTCCACCTTCCTGCCTTCGGAAGACCAGGGTTATTTCTTCGTGGTGCTCCAGCTTCCGGACGGCGCCTCGCTGGAACGCACCGATGCCGCCGCCAAGCAGGTGCGGCAGATCCTGATGGCCGAGCCTGGGGTCGAGGATATCATGTCGATCTCTGGCCTGAACTTCCTCACCAATGCCCAGCAATCGAGCGCCGCGGTCGAGTTCGCGATCCTCAAGCCCTGGGATGAACGTGGGGGAGGCCTCAGCGCCACCGATATCGTCAACAAGGTGCGCCCGAAACTCTTCGGTATCGCCGATGGTTTCGTCCTGGCCTTCGAGCCACCCTCCATCCAGGGCCTGGGAACCACTGGTGGCTTCGAGTTCCAGATCGAGGACCTGAACGGACGCGGCCCCGTCGCCGTGAACGATGCAGCCCAGGCTCTGCTTGCCGAGGCGCGCAAGCAGCCCGAACTCAACCCGCAGACCCTGTTCACCACCTTCTCGACCTCGACGCCGCAGTTCAATTACGACCTCGATCGTAACAAGGCCAAGCTGCTCGGTTTGAACCTGCCTGACATCTTCAACACGCTGCAGATCTATCTCGGCTCGCTCTATGTCAACGACTTCAACCAGTTCGGGCGCACCTTCCGCGTCACGCTGCAGGCCGACAAGGATTCGCGTGCCGACCCGGGTGACATCAGCCGCCTCTACGTCCGCAATGCCACCGGCAACATGGTGCCCCTGTCGACGCTGGGATCGTTGAAGCCGATCGTCGGGCCGGAGACGGTGACCCATTACAACAATTACGGTGCCGCTCTGATCAACGGTGCTCCTGCGCCGGGCTACTCCTCGGGACAGGCGATCGAGGCGATGCAGAGGGTTGCCGCCACGACCCTGCCGAACGGCTTCAACTATGAATGGACCGGCATCACCTTCCAGGAGCTCAAGGCCGGCTCGATCGCAGCGGCTGTGTTCGCCCTTGCCATCGTGTTCGTCTTCCTGATCCTGGCGGCCCAGTATGAGAGCTGGTCCATGCCCTTCATGGTCCTGCTGGCGGTGCCGCTCGGCCTGTTCGGTGCGCTGCTCGCCATCTGGCTGCGCAACATGCAGCTCGACGTCTACTCGCAGATCGGCTTCGTCATGCTGATCGGCCTGGCGGCCAAGAACGCCATCCTGATCATCGAGTTCGCCAAGCATCTGCGTGAGCAGGGCCATGGCATCGTCGAGGCAGCGATGGAAGCCGGCCGCCTGCGCCTGCGCCCGATTCTGATGACGGCCTTCGCCTTCATCCTGGGCGTGGTGCCGCTGGTGAAGGCGACCGGGGCCGGCGCGGCCAGCCGGCAATCGCTTGGCACGGCCGTGTTCGGCGGCATGCTGGTCGCTACCGTGCTGACGCTGGTCTTCGTGCCGGTGTTCTACGCCATCATCGAGCGTTGGCGCGAGCGTCGCGCCTCCGCCAGAAAAGACTCACACCATACCGACAGCGCGCCTGATGCGTCCGAGGAGGCTTTGCCGCCCCGGATCCAGGCTGCCGAATAAGGGGATACCGATGCGTATCTGGAAAATCGCCACCGCCATCGTCGTGGTCGCCGCCGCTGGCGGCGGCTACTACCTCAAGGACAAGCCGCATCTCATCGCCGCCGGCCAGGAACTCTTGGCTGGGATGCTGAGCAAGCCGGCTTCCGCCAATCCGGCACCGGCCATGCAGGCCATGCCGGTGCCGGTCGCCTCCGTGGTCAAGAAGTCCATTCCGATCTTCCTCAACTATCCCGCCCGCACGGAGTCGATCCGCAGCATCACCCTGCAGGCTAAGGTCTCGGGTTACATGCTCGAGCAGCCTGTCACCGACGGCGCCGATGTGAAGAAGGGCGATGTCCTTTATCGCATCGACGCGCGCGACTATCAGGCTGCGTTGGCGCAGGTAAAAGCTCAGGCCGAGCGCGATACCGCCGCACTCGACTATGCCAAGAACAGCATGACCCGCGGCAACGACCTCAGCAAGACGGGCTTCCTGTCGAAGGATCTGTTCGACCAGCGCACCAGCGCGGTCAAGCAGGGCGAGGCCACCCTGCTCGCCGACAAGGCGGCGATCCAGGCGGCGGAACTCAACCTGTCCTATACAGAGATCAAGGCGCCCTTCGACGGGCGGATCGGTCGCAACCAGGCCGCCGCCGGCACGCTGGTCAGCCCCGGCGGCACCGTGCTCAACACGCTGGTGCAGGTCAGCCCGATCTATGTCACCTTCACGCCGACAGAAGCCGAGCTGACGCAGATCCTCAGGGCCAAGGCGGCCGGCAAGGTCCCTGCCGATATCACCGTGCCCGGGCAGAACGAAGCCGCCCATCAGGGCGAACTCACCTTCCTCGACAATGTCGTCGATCGGGCCACCGGCACCATCACCGCCCGCGCCACCACGGCCAATGCCGAGCGCAACTTGCTGCCGGGCCAGTATGTCAATCTGCGCCTCAGCATCGGTGAGCGGCCGGACACGCTGCTGGTGCCGCAGGCCGGTCTCGGCTCGAGCCAGCTCGGCAAATATGTCTATGTCGTTGGCGAGGGCAACAAGGTCGAGATGCGCCTGATCGAACTCGGACCCGCCGAGGGACCGCTGATTGCGGTGACCAGGGGGATCAAGGAAACCGACCAGATCATCACCGGCAACATTCAGAAGATCTTCCCCGGCATGCCGATCCAGCCCCTGCCCCAGAAGGCGGGAGCATAACTTCTTCCAGCGGACGACGGGGCCTCGCCTCGGCCCGTCGCAGCGCAGCCTGGCCGGCCCGGATATCGTTCCCGGCCGGCCTTTTTATTCCGGATGCGAGAAAACGAGCAGATTGGAAGTGGCCCCGCTTCGTCGTTTGCGATGTATGTCGGTTCCATTCGACGGGGCTATATCCCAAGATTGCTTTATTCCCTGGTTCATCCTTTACTGATCGTTTCGGTGTAATTGGGGAATTTTTTGCCGTGAAAATTACTCCTATTTTTTCTTCTTTGGCCATTATGTCAGTCGCTACCGGTTGTGTGCCGCACAACGCGCCGCTCGAACATGATTTAAGAGCCAGCTCTGCTTTTACCCATCATGTCAAATCGGGGCAGAAGGTTGAATTCTATACCGCGTACCAACTTAAGACGCCTTGTGATGACAATTCAGCCGTGCCATCAGTAAAGATTATTGTTCCACCTCAGCATGGAGCGGCCATCGTTACCCGTAAAATGGGCCATACAAACTATCCGAAATGGAATAATAACTATCGATGTAATAGTAATACAGTTCCGATGGCGGCGGTGAACTATCAATCGAGTCCCGGATTTGTCGGGAGGGATACACTTCAATTGCGTACGGACTTTATCAATCCGGCTGATAACCCGCCGGAGAATATTGCCGTCACGATCGAGGTCGCACGATAGCGACAACAAGAACCAGTAGCATCAGGATCGACATCATAGGCGCACCTGTTTCATTCGCTCTGACCGGCCTGGGTCTGGTGTTCAGCTGGCTCCGGTTTATTCCGGGCGCAGGGATTTCGCTGTGCAACGATGCCACTGATAGGAAGCGGCGTCGGGATCGTCCTTGCGGCCGAAGCACCATCCGGCCTTGCCGAGTTGGCGGGTGAGCGCATCTCGCTGGCCGCAGGCACGCAAGGTGGCGGGATCGTCGCCACTGCCGCCGCGGCATTGACTGTTCAGGGCTTTCCACTGGTCTATCGAAGCGCTCGACTGCGCCGCAAATACCAATTGTGGCGCAAGGACGAGCCCCGAAAGCAGGAAAGCGAGTGAGGCAATTCTCATCCGTGCGACCTCCGATGCCATCAGCTATCCAGGGGTAGATGAGGTTCGAAAATCAAGCTGTTTCACCGGAAACTTCTTCTGGGCCGGCGGGAACGTTCAGTCCGAAGCCGCGTCCCGCGGTAGCGCCAGCCGGGCCCGGAAGCGCACCTGTGGCGGGCGCACGCCGTGGGAGAGCAAGACCCGCAGCACGGCGGGACGGGCGCCGACGATCTGCACCGTACCACCCCTGCCCGCGGCCTTGCGCACCAGCCCGTGAATGGTGGCTGCAGCGGTTGAATCGATGATCGGCACGCCCGAAAAGTCGATGATAGTCGTCTTCGGATGCTCGCCGATGTCGTCGAGGGCGGCGGCGACCGTGGCGGCCGCGCCGAAGAAGAAGGCACCGGAAATCCGGTAGGCGACCACGTCGGGATTGCTGGCCAAGCCGGCCTCATAAGGCAGGGGGTCCTGATCGCTGCCGGCGTCGGACAGATCCTCTTCGACGACCGGCCGCAATGTCTCGATCTCGACCGCCTCGGCCATGCGGTGCAGGAAGAGGAGGCAACCGAGGGCAAAGCCGATCAGGATGCCCTCGGTGAGATCGCGGAACACCACCACCAGGAAAGTGACTGTCACCACCACGGCATCGCCGCGCGAGGCGCGCATCAGCGTGGCGAACTGGTGGAGCTCGAACATGTTCCAGCACACCACCGCCAGCACCGCCGCGAGGGCCGCCAACGGGATATAGCTTGCAAGCGGGGCCGCCAGCAGCATGAAGGCGAGCACGAAGAGCGAATGCAGAATGCCCGAGACCGGTCCGCGCGCCCCGGCCCGCACATTGGTGGCCGTGCGGGCGATGGTACCGGTGACGCAGATGCCGCCGAACAGGGCCGAGGCCATGTTGGCGATTCCCTGTGCCACCAGCTCGATATTGGAGCGATGGCGCCGGCCGCTCATGCTGTCGGCCACCACGGCGGAAAGCAGACTCTCGATGCCGCCCAGCAGGGCGAAGGCGATCGCGGTCGGCAGGAGTTCGATGACCTTGTCGAGCGACAGGGTCGGCAGATGAGGAGCCGGCAGCGAGCGCGGGATGCCGCCGAAGCGCGTGCCGAGCGTTTCCACAGGTATGCCCGCCAGCCAGACCAGCACGGCCGCCGTGACGGTTGCGATCAGGAAGGCGGGCCAATGGGGGCGTAGGCGCCGGATGACCACGATAAGGCCGATGGCGAAGACGGCGACAGCCGTGGCGGACAGACTGAAGCTCGGCAGGGCGGTGGCGAGCGCCTCGACCTTCTCGACGAAGGGGCCGGGTTCACCATCTTTGAACGTCAGTCCGAGCAGTTCCTTGATCTGGCTGGCGAAGATGATGACAGCGATGCCGGAGGTAAAGCCGACGGTGACGGGGTAGGGAATGTATTTGATGAAGGTGCCAAGCCGGAGGGCACCTATCAAGGTGAGGATGATACCGGCCATGAAGGTGGCGAGGAGGAGGCCGTCCACGCCATGCTGTTGCACGGCGGCGGCAACCAGCACGATGAAGGCGCCGGCGGGGCCGCCGATCTGGAACCGGCTGCCGCCCAGTACCGAGACCACGAAGCCGCCGACGATGGAGGTATAGAGGCCGCGGTCCGGCGTCACGCCGGAGGCGATGGCGATTGCCATGGACAGCGGCAGAGCGACGATGGCGACCGTCAATCCGGCGAGGATGTCGGCCCTCAGCTTGTCCAGCCCGTAGCCTTCCTTGAGAACCGTCACCAGCTTGGGCGTATAGAGCTCGCTGAAGCTGGGTTCATGCACCCGGGCCGTCATTGCTTCTCTCATTTCCGGAGACGGTGCAGAGCATTCTGCAGACCGCCGCCACTCAACCTCAAAGCGTCTTGTGATCTGATCGCATCGCTTCAAATCGCAAAGACGCGTCGAACCAAAGAGGTAGAGCAGAGAAGCGTTCACGCCTGAACGCGCTTTGCTCTAGGTCAGGCCGAGGGCACCTCCGACGATTTGGGCTGTTTGAGGCGCACACCTCGCCCACCCTCGCGGCTGACAGCATTGTCGCCGATCAGCTCGACGCCGGCGCGGTCAAGCGCCTCGATCACTTTCGTCAACGTGTCGACCACACCGCGAACATTGCCTTCGCTCGCTTCCATGCGCTGAACCGTTGGCAGGGAAACCCCCGACAGGTCAGCGAGCTGGCGCTGGTCGATGCCGAGGAGGGCACGGGCAGCGCGCATCTGGGCAGCGGTGATCATAGGCAGCCTCGCATTTATCAAATACTATATTTCAATATTGATGTCTAGAACATCAATTAGAATGTTTAAGCCATCGACACTGGCGGCGCCTGCTGGAGCGTGCAGGGTTGGGAACCCACTCCCGCGCGTCCACGCCGCTTTGCCCTATAGCCGAAGCGTCCTGCGATTTCACGGAATCACCTCGAATCGCAAAGACGCCTCGAAACGAAGAGTTAGAGCAAAGCGACGTTTCGCGTAATTGCTCTCGGTGGTGCTCTCCCTCAACGGTAGAGGGAGTAATTGCGTTTTAGCCGAAAGGCGATTTGCTTGAGGAAAGGCCGCCAGTGTCCAAAAAAATGCCGGTATGAGCGAGCGGCGCAGCCCGAATTCGCGTATCAGCAAAAGGACGATTGGATTGGTAGTGGCTGACATTATGGCTGTTTTGTTGGGTATCGATACGGGCGGCACCTTCACCGATGCCGTCCTCTATGACGAGGAGAAGGGCGTTCTCGCCAAGGCCAAGTCGCTCACCACCCATCATGATCTCGCCATCGGTGTCGGCGGCGCCGTCGGCGCGGTGCTGGCCCAGTCCGATGTCGCGCCCGCGCGCATCGCCCTCGTTTCGCTCTCCACCACGCTTGCCACCAACGCCATGGTGGAAGGCCAGGGCGGGCGCGTCGGCCTCGTCTATATCGGCTTCGATGCCGATGATGCCGAGCGGCCGGATCTCAAGGCGGCATTGAACGGCGATCCGGTGTTGCTGATTGCCGGCGGGCATGACGCCATGGGCCAGGTCCGCGCGCCGCTCGACGAAGCAGCGCTGATCGAACAGGCCCGCGCCTTGGCGCCGGGGCTGACCGGCTTTGCGGTGACCGGGCGCTTTGCCGTGCTCGATCCCAGCCATGAAATCGCGGCGCGCGAGATTCTGCGGCGCGAAACCGGCCTGCCGGTCACCTGCGGCCATGAACTCTCTGCCAAGCTGGACGGGCCGAAGCGGGCCCTGACCTGTGTGCTCAATGCGCGCCTGATCCATCTCCTCGAGGCGCTGATCGCCGCGACCGAAGGCCAGCTCACCGCGCTCGGTATCGCTGCGCCTTTGATGGTGGTGCGCGGTGACGGCTCGCTGGTGGCGGCCGAGGTGGCCAAGGCCAAGCCGATCGAGACGATTTTCTCGGGCCCGGCCGCCAGCGCCGTGGGCGGAGCCTTCCTCGCCGGTGCTCCGGACGCCCTCATCTCCGACATCGGCGGCACCACCACGGATGTCGTTGTGCTGCGCGGCGCCAGGCCGCGCATCGATCCGGCCGGCGCCCTGATCGGCGGCTTCCGTACCATGGTTGAGGCCATCGCCATCCGCACCTGCGGCCTCGGCGGCGACAGCGAAGTAGCGATCGAACAGCACGGCCTGGATACCTCGCTCAAGCTCGGCCCGCGCCGGGCCGTGCCTTTATCCCTGCTTGCCGACAGCCATGCCGACCTCGTGCATTCAACGCTCGACCGGCAGCTCAGGGCCGATCTGCCCAACGACCTCTTCGGCCGCTTCGCAATGCGCCTGCATTCGCCTCTCGCGGAACTGCCGGCATTGGAGGCCGAGGTGCTGGCGCGGCTGGAGAACGGACCCCAGCCCGCCGACAAGCTGATCAACAGCCGGCGCGAGCTCAATGCGCTCCAGCGCCTGGTCGTCAGGCGCCTTGCCATCATGGCAGCACTGACGCCCTCCGATGCCGCGCACCAGCTCGGCCTGCATCACGCGTGGGACAGGGTGGCGGCCGAGAAGGGACTCACTCTGTTTGCCAGACGGCGCAATGCCATGGGATTGCCCTTCGCGGACAGCGCCGAGGCGCTGGCGCGGCGGATCATCGAGACCCTCACGCGCCGTTCGGCCGAGTTCCTGCTGGAATGCGCTCTGGCCGAGGACGGCTTTCGGGAGACAGGCCTGTCGCGCCATGCCTTGTCGGTGGCGGCGCTCGACGGCCATAGCGGCCTCGTCAAGATCGGCCTGTCGCTCACGGCCCCGGTGGTCGGGCTCGGTGCCTCGGCCGCGACCTATTACGGCGATATCGCCGGCATGGTCGGCGCGCCTTCGCTGGTGCCCGAACATGCCGAGGTCGCCAACGCCGTCGGCGCCGTGGTCGGCGGCGTGCATGTTTCGGCCGAAGTGAAGGTGCTGCAGCCGGTGGAGGGAATCTTCCGGGTGTTCACGCGTTCAGGCACGCGCGACATCCTCGATCTCGCCGAGGCGCTGGGCCATGCTCAGGAGGCGGCGCGGATCCAGGCCGAGAGCGACGCCCTTACGGCGGGTGCCGCCTCGGTCGAGATTTCGGTGAGTGTGGACGAGAAGAAGATCGTGGCAGAGGGCCGGGAATTGTTCGTCGAGGCGCTGGTGACGGCCCGGGCGTCGGGCCGGCCGAGGATCAGCGCCTAGACGAAATTCCGACGCTCCTCTCTGCCTTGATTTGACTGATCGTGCGTCGTGCGGCGGGTATGCAGGGCCTTTCGTGCATTCATTTGTTGCATCTCGTGCGTCTGGCGCAGGGTATGCGCCTTGGCCTATTGCCGACCGATCACACCAGCAATGAGCGTTGAAGCCATGCCTGATACCTTATCTCCAAAGCCTGCCGGCACCGTCCTGCTCATCGGAGCGTCCCGTGGTCTCGGCCACGCCATGGCCGTCGAATTCGTCAAGAAGGGATGGCATGTCGTCGGTACCGTTCGCGCCGGGGCAGGCAGAACGAAACTGCATGACCTGGCCGACGAACATGGCAACCAGGTCGAGATCGAAACCGTCGACATCTGCGAGCCGGCCGAGGTCGCAGCACTCGGCGCCCGGCTGGCGGGTCGCCGGTTCGACATTCTGTTTGTGAATGCAGGCGTCACCAACGATCCCGAGGAAACCATCGCGGAGGTGACGACCGAAGAATTCATCCGTGTCATGGTCACCAATGCGTTGAGCCCCCTGCGCGTCATCGAGGACCTGGCGGATCTCGTCACTGGAACGGGCTTGATTGGCGTGATGTCGTCCGGACAGGGCAGTGTCAGCAACAACACATCTGGCATGCGTGAAGTCTATCGCGGCAGCAAGGCAGCCTTGAACATGTTCATGCGCAGCTATGCGGCCCGCCGTGCCGGGGAGGCTCACCCGATGGTGCTGATGGCTCCCGGATGGGTTCGCACCGACATGGGTGGCCCCAGCGGACGCCTGTCCATTGAAGAGAGCGTGCCGAGCCTCGTGAACGTGCTTCTCGAAAAACGCACCAGGCCCGGCCTGGAATATCTCGACTATCGAGGGCAGACCGTCCCTTGGTGAGGGCTCCTTGAGGGCGTGCCCGTCAATTGCCAAACCCCTCAGGCCGAGCATTTCTGGCGGGCGAGGTCGCGCTCGCATTCTGCGCGATGTTGACGCATCGAATGAAGAATTCATTTTCCAAAACGTTTTGAACGATGATGAAAATCGCGACTGCGATTGACAGGGCAGGAAATTCCAGCGGAAGATGACGCCAACCGCGTCGATGTTGGGGAGCGGGCTGCCGAACTCCCCTTGTCGGAATGCATGCGGAGGGCGGAGCGAATGCCAGGAATGGGTAAGTCGGACCGTCTGCATCATGCGGATCTGGTCTATGCCACCTTGAATGACGGTACATCGGGTGCCCAGTCTGCGGTCGCGGCCTCCTGGTCGCGCTCCATGAGCCATTACGGCCTCGATCCCGATCACGCGCCGCCGCCCCTGCGCCTCGGCGAAGGCGAATTCAGGGCGGCTCTGTCGCGCATGGAACTGCTGGTCCGCCTTGCGCAGACGACGCTCGACCGCCTGTTCCAGGCCGTTGGCGACGCCGGCTGCTGCGTCCTTCTCACCGATGGAGACGGGGTGCCGCTCGACCGGCGCGGCGAGGCGGGAGACGATGCCGATTTCGAGGCGCTCGGGCTGTGGACGGGCATGGTCTGGAGCGAAAAGAGCGAGGGTACCAATGGTGTCGGCACCTGCATTGCCGAAGGGCGCGCGCTGACCATTCACCGTGACCAGCATTTCCTCACCCGCAATATCGGTCTGAGTTGCACGGTGGCGCCGATCTGGGACGCGAATGGCCGCCTGACGGGCACACTCGACGTTTCGACCTGCCGCTCTGACGTGACGCCGGCCCTGCTCAAGCTGGTGGCGGCTGCCACGAGGGATGCCGCTACCCGCATCGAGACCCAGCATTTCCGCGAGGCCTTCCGCCATGCGCGCATCATGGTCGGGCCCGATGCCGGTTCCGGACCGGTCGGCCTGCTGGCCGTGGACAGGGAGGACCTGGTCATCGGCGCCAGCCGCGCGGCGCGCCTCGTCTACGGGCTGATGGACGAGCATCTCAACCACCCCTTCCCGGCCGGCGATCTCATCGATGGCGAAAGGGTGGGGCCGGGCGAGGGGCTGCTTGCAGGCGAGCGTGCCGCCGTGCGCCAGGCGCTGTCGCGTGCCAAGGGCAATGTCTCCACGGCAGCCCGTCTCCTCGGCGTCAGCCGTGCCACCATGCATCGCAAGATCGCGCGCCTCGGCATCGGCCGCGAGAGTTGATCGGGGGGCTGGTCTTCAGACCAGCCTGGAAGGACCGAGCTGGTCGAATAGGCGGGTCCGAAGACCCGCCCCCCAAATCTGTCTCATCCCTGAGACACATTGCCCTCGTCATCGCCTGTGCCCATCCTGACAAGCAGCCTCGCCCCGCCCATCCTCCCGGCCAGACGACGCCAGTCCCAAAACCTCAATTGGCGCGCTGAAGGAGGAAATTGATGAACAAGCCCGAGATCGTCCGCTCGCCTGGAACGCTGTTCAAGCCCCGCTACGGCAATTTCATCGGTGGCCAATGGCAGGAACCGCGCAGCGGCAAATATTTCGAGAACACCTCTCCCGTAAACGGCCGGGTCCTCTGCCAGATCGCCCGTTCGGATGCCGCTGACGTCGAAGCCGCCCTCGACGCCGCCCATGCCGCCAAGGACGCCTGGGGCCGCACCAGCGTGGCGGAACGCTCGCTGCTGCTGCTGCGCATCGCCCAGGTGATAGAAGACAATCTGGAAACGCTCGCTCTGGCCGAGACCTGGGACAATGGCAAGCCGATCCGCGAGAGCACGGCCGCCGACCTGCCGCTCGGCGTCGACCATTTCCGCTATTTCGCCGGCGTGCTGCGCGCGCAGGAAGGCGGCATCTCCGAAATCGACCACGACACGGTCGCTTATCATTTCCATGAACCGCTCGGCGTTGTCGGCCAGATCATCCCCTGGAACTTCCCATTGCTGATGGCGATATGGAAGCTCGCCCCGGCACTCGCCGCCGGCAATTGCGTGGTGATCAAGCCGGCCGAGCAGACACCTGCCTCCATCCTGGTCCTGGCCGAGCTGATCGGCGATATCCTACCGCCGGGCGTGCTCAACATCGTCAACGGCTTTGGTTTGGAAGCCGGCAAACCTTTGGCGTCCTCCAATCGAATCGCCAAGATCGCCTTCACTGGCGAGACCACCACCGGCCGCCTCATCATGCAATACGCCAGCCAGAACCTGATCCCGGTGACGCTGGAGCTCGGCGGCAAATCGCCCAACATCTTCTTCAAGGACGTTGCCGCCGAGGACGACGACTTCCTCGACAAGGCGATCGAGGGCTTCGTGATGTTCGCCCTCAACCAGGGCGAAGTCTGCACCTGCCCGAGCCGCGCCCTCGTGCATGAAAGCATCTACGACCGCTTCATCGAGAAGGCGCTGAAGCGCGTCGCCGCCATCAAGCAGGGCGATCCGCTCGATCCCACCACCATGATCGGTGCGCAGGCGTCCTCCGAACAGCTCGAAAAGATCCTGAGCTATTTCGATATCGGTCGCCAGGAAGGCGCCGAGGTGTTGATCGGCGGCGAGCGCAACGAACTGCCCGGTGACCTCGCCGGCGGTTATTACGTCAAGCCGACCGTGTTCAAGGGTCACAACAAGATGCGGATCTTCCAGGAGGAGATCTTCGGCCCGGTGGTCTCCGTCACCACCTTCAAGGATGACGAGGAAGCGCTTTCCATCGCCAACGACACGCTCTATGGCCTCGGCGCCGGCATCTGGACACGCGACGGCACGCGCGCCTATCGCTTCGGCCGCGCCATCCAGGCCGGCCGCGTCTGGACCAATTGCTACCACGCCTATCCGGCCCATGCGGCCTTCGGTGGCTACAAGCAGTCCGGCATCGGCCGCGAGAACCACAAGAAGATGCTCGATCACTACCAGCAGACCAAGAACATGCTGGTCAGCTACTCCCCCAAGAAGCTTGGCTTCTTCTGATCCGTGCCGGAGCATTTTGCTCCGGGGATCGCCTTGGCCGCCCGGTTCACGCCGGGCGGCCCTTTTGATAGCCAGGCAGGGTCGGAAGTGGCGATCCGTGCTGGGATGAGGGAACGATTATGCAGGACACCGCCCTCGAACGCGTGACGGCGACGCCGGCCGCCCTCGACCTGATTGCGAGCCTCCAGGCCGGCTACGGCCCCGTGCTGTTCCACCAGTCGGGCGGGTGTTGCGACGGTTCCTCGCCGATGTGCTATCCGCAGGGTGAGTTCATTGTCGGGGACCAGGACGTGCTCTTGGGCAGCATCGGCGATGCGCCCGTCTATATCAGCGCCCTGCAATTCGCCGCCTGGAGCCATACCCAGTTGATCATCGACGTGGTGCCAGGGCGCGGCGGCATGTTCTCCTTGGAGAACGGCACGGAAAAACGCTTCATCACCCGTTCGCGCACTTTCTCGGGCGAGGAGATCTGCGTGCTGCCGGCTGTGAGAAGCGGGGCCTGAGGGCCTTCCCCGGGTGCGCGGGCATCACAGCGACATGCATGCATGTCGCGATGCCCGCGGCGCGGTGTGCCGGTCTTCAGACCGGCATCTTCCTTGCCGATCTCGCCCCATCTCTCGATGGAACTGAGAAGATCGGCACGCCAATCCCGCGCTTATCCTCGCCCCACCAGCGGCATCTTGGTGGCCATTACCGTCATGAACTGCACATTGGCCTCGAGCGGCAGGCCGGCCATGTAGACCACCGCATCGGCGACATGCTTCACGTCGAAGGTCGGCTCGGGTTTGATCGAGCCGTCGGCCTGCGGCACGCCGCCCGGCATCTTGGACGCCATCGGCGTCAGCGTGTTGCCGATGTCGATCTGGCCGCAGGCGATGTCATATTTGCGCCCGTCCAGCGACGAGGATTTGGTCAGGCCGGTGACCGCATGCTTGGAGGCGGTGTAGGGCGCCGAATTCGGGCGCGGCGCGGTGGCCGAGATCGAACCATTGTTGATGATGCGCCCGCCCCGCGGTTCCTGCGCCTTCATCACGCGGAAGGCCTCCTTGGTGCACAGGAACACGCCGGTAACGTTGGTGTCGATCACCGCCTTCCACTGCTCGAAGGGCAGGTCCTCGATCGGCACGCCGGGGGCGATGGTGCCGGCATTGTTGAAGACGAGGTCGACACGGCCGAGGGCGGCGACGGTGGCGTCGAACAGCGCCGCCACCGAGGCGGGGTCGGTGACGTCGGAGGGGATGGCGCGGGCAGAGGCCGCATGCGGGCTTTCGGCGATCGCCGCTTCCAAGGCCTCCTTGCGACGCCCCGTGAAGACGACAGACCAGCCATCGCCCAGCAGCGCATGCGCGACGGCCTTTCCGATGCCGCTGGCGGCGCCTGTGACGATGGCGATCTTTCCTTGACCCGACATAGGGTTCCTCCCGATTCCAATTCGATTTGTGCTGCAACGCGCAGTTCCGCCCGCCCAGGCGGGTTAGGCCTGACAGGCAGCCGCTTCCGTTGTCAGACAAATATCTCTAATCGGAAATCTCGTACAGGGCGAGCCTCCATGACAGCCATCATGACAGATCTTCACATCCGCAAGCTTTGCAACGCCCTCATCCCGAATGCGGTGCCCTCGAAGCTGGTGCCCGACGTCACCGTCAGCACGGTCGATCGAATGAGCCGCAAGATGGGAGGCCTGTGGGTCGGCGGACGTGTCGAGATCACGCCCGAAGGGTTGTCCTTCGCCGCCAATCGCCTGAACAAGGCCTTTCATATCGGCTTGCAGCCCGTGCACATCCCAATGGCTGCCATCCGCAAGGCTTGGCGGGAATTCGGTTGGGTGACCGGCATCGTCGCCGTCGAGCATGACGAAGGCACGTTCCGCTTCCGCTGCTATGGCGCCCGCAAGGTGGCGGCGGTGCTGGAGAAATATATCGCGGGGCGGCAGGAGCGGTGATGGATCGCTCGGTGAAAGGGCCTGCCTTGTCCGTAGACTCGCAGCGTTCCAAGATGTGGCGCAGAGATCCTTCCCCGAAACCGAGGAAGGATTATTGCGTTTTGTGCGGCTCGGCCGAGATATGTGAATCAGACAGCTGAAGCCGAGGGCGATAGAGCGCACTCTACCAAGGCGCGGGAGCTCGCCGTTGTGAGGCGCCCCAGTTTCTCACCCCAGGCAGGCGATAATGGTCTCGATCACCCGCTTGGTCTCCTCCGGATCCCTGACGCGGATCGAATCGACACCGGCCTCCTTGGCCGCATAGTCGTTGCCGCCCGGGAAGAGGGCGTCACCGGCGAAGATCATCTCCTCGATGGCGATGCCCAGACGGTCGCGCAGCTTGGCGATGCCATAGGCCTTGTCGATGCCCTGCCGGGTCACGTCGATCGATGTGGCGCCGCCCATGCGCACCGAGAAATCCGGTATCGACTTGTCGAGATAGGTCTTGAGGATGGTGCGCTTCTTGAAATCGGGATCCCAACTGTGCTTGGCCTCGAGGGGGGCCTCCTGGCCGAGTGCGGACATGGTGATCTGGCTGCCGCGATCCTCGATGCGCTCGCCCCAGATCCGCTCGGGCTTGAAGCCAGCCTCAACGAAGGCCGCCTCCAGCGCAGCAACGATGCGCTGCTTGTCTTCCGTGGACAGGTCCTCGCGATAGACGGGCACCCAGGCGCCCCCATCGAAATGGAAGAATTTCGTGCCGCAGGTGGGCAGCAGATGCAGCCGGTCGAAACGATCGCCGGCGGGGAGGTTAGCGAGGAACTGCTTTTCGAATTGCGGCCAGTCGCCGCCCGAGATCACGGCGACCTGGGCGACGGTGAGAAGCTGGCCCAGGAGGGCAGCCATCTCGGCGTCGATGGCCGATTTGCTCTTGGCAAGCGTGCCGTCGAGATCGAAAATGACGAGTTTCTTCATGAAGAGCTTCGATGTCCCTGGGGAAGGAAAGAGTCCGGCCGTTATAAACGAGTTGGCCGGATGCGCCACTCTACGATGGTACAGTCGGGCTCACCCTTTCGGGGCACGCCGCTTTCCCGGGAACTCTCAGTGATCCATGCCGGTGATCACCCGTTCGACCGCCTCCACGCTGGTCGTTTTGGGATCGATGTCGTCGGCGACGACGCGGCCGCGGCGCATCACGACGATACGGTCTACCACTTGGAAGACATGATGGATGTTGTGGGCGATGAAGATGCAGGAATGGCCGGAACTGCGGGCATTGCGCACGAAGTTCAGGACGCCTTGCGTCTCCGCCACGCCCAGATTGTTGGTGGGCTCGTCGAGAATGATGAGGTCGCTGTCGAAATGCATGGCGCGGGCGATGGCCACCGCCTGGCGCTCGCCGCCGGAGAGCGAGCCGATCGGCGTGGTCGGTGCGATGTTTTTGGAGATGCCGACCCTTTTCAAGAGCGTCGTCGCGACCTCGTTCATCTTGGCCTGGTCGAGGCGGTTGAGGAAGCGTGGCCCCTTGATCGGCTCGCGCCCCAGGAAGAGGTTGCGGGCGATCGAAAGCTGCGGCACCAGGGCCGAATCCTGGTAGATCGTCTCGATACCCTCGGCGATCGCGTCGGTGGTGGAGCGCATCACCACCTTCTTGCCACGGACATAGATGTCGCCGGAGCTAGCCGCTACCGCCCCGGACAGGATCTTGATCAGGGTCGATTTCCCAGCCCCGTTGTCGCCGAGCAGCCCGACGATCTCGCGCCTGTTCACCGTGAGGGTGACGTCCTCGATGGCGCGGATGCGGCCATAGGACTTGGCGATGTTCTGCATGCGGACGAGTTCTTCTTGAGGTTCAGCCATCGCTCATCTCCCTTCCTGGTGCCGGCGGTCGAGCCATGAATGCAGCGCCATCATGCCTAAGATGATCGCGCCGATGAAGATGTTGTAGGCCAGACCCGGCACGCCGATCAGCACGATGCCGTTGCGCATCACGCGCAGGATGAAGATGCCGAGCACGGTGCCGATGATGGTGCCCCGGCCGCCGGTGAGCGCGGTGCCGCCGATCACCACCATGGCGATCACCTCCAATTCATAGCCCGTGCCCGAATTGGGATTGGCCGAGGCGGTCCGGATCGATGAGATGATGCCGGCAAAGGCCGAGAGCACCGAGCACAGGATGAAGAGCCAGACCTTGGTGGCATCGACATTGACGCCGCGCGCCCGCGCCGCATTGGGATTGCCGCCCGCCGCCTGGATCCAGTTGCCGTATTTGGTCTTGGTCAGGACATAGCCGAGCACGACGGCCGCGATGGCGAACCAGAGCAGGGACATGTAGACGCGAAAGCCGCCGATATAGAAGGTGCCGACCAGGATGTCGGCGAGTGGCTGGTCGCCCGCATTCCAGGTGCGCTGGGGAAAGCCGTTGGTGACGAAGAGGGCCGTGCCGCGCACCACCAGGAGCATGCCGAGCGTCACCAGGAAGGAGGGGATCTTCAGCCTGGTGACGAAGAGGCCGTTCACCCAGCCGATCAGCGCCGCGACGACGAGCGCGACGAGGAAGGCTACCCATAGCGGGGTCGCACCGCTGTTGAACAGCGTCCACATCAGCACCGGCGAGAAGCCGAAGAGCGAGCCGACCGAGAGATCGAACTCGCCCGAGGTCATCAGCAGCGTCATCGCCAAAGCGATCAGGCCGAGCTCGACGGTGAAGGCCAGAATGTTGCTGAGATTGTCCGGGGAGAGGAAGTCGGGGTTGATGCCGCCGAAGATGGCGAGTTCGATGACCAGGAGCACGAAGGGGCCGAATTCGGGCCGGGCGATCGCGCGCTGGAGCAGGGAGCGTTGTTCCACGAGAATTCCTTGGCGGGTGATGGAGGCGGATGCGGAAGGGGCGCTTCGGGGGCGGTGTGATGATATTGAGATTGGCTCGACATTTGTCATTGCCGGGCTTGACCCGGCAATCCAACCTGCCGCGCAGGCGGTGGCCCGGCCTCCTGGATGCCCGGGTCAGGCCCGGGCATGACAACGGTCCGTGTCTCCTACGATATCAAAAGAGGCCACCGCGCTGGACAGCCATTCCCGGCCGTCCGCGCCTGTGAATGCCCTATTTCTTGCCGCTCAGGATGTCGTCATATTGCTGGGCGGCATCCTTCTCGTAGAGCGCGCCGGTGATGACGTTGAAGCCGGGGCGGATGCCGCTGGAGGCCATGGCCGCCATCGACAGAGCGATATAGCTGGTCGCCTGCGGATCCTGCCATTGGGCGGCGCTGACATAGCCGTTCAGCACTTCCTGGGTGGTGTCGAGCGAATTGCCCCAACCGACGACCGGGATCTCGCCGGGCTTGACGCCGACCTGGTCGAACACTCGTTTGATGCTGCCGGTGACGAGATCTCCCAGGCCGATGATCGCCTTGATCTTCTTGCGGTTGGTGGTGAGGTAGTCGGTCATGCGCGAGATGACTTCGGCCTGGTCGAGCGTGGCCTCGGTGATCTCCCAGGTGATGCCGAGCGGCTTAAACACGCTGGAAATGCCCTGCTCCTCCTGCACGCCATAGGTGGCGCCGGGGATCTCCACCGGCATCCAAACGAAATCGCCAGCCTTCACCAGCTTCTTGTCGACCAGATATTGGGCCCAGGCCGCGCCAAATTTGACGTTGTCGCCGCCGACATAGGCACCGAACTTGGCTTGGGGGTCGGGCGTGTTGAAATTGATGATCGGGATCTTCTTGGCGTTGGCTTCCTCGACCACCTTGATCAGGCTGCCGGGATCGGGGCTGGTGGTGACGATGCCGGCGGCGCCCGCCGCGATCGCCGCGCGCACGGCTTCCTGATGGGAGGCGACGTCGCCATTGTGGAAGGAGGTGTTGACCGTGTTGCCGGTGTCACTGGCCCATTGCTTGGCGCCCGCCAGGAAATAGGTCCACACCGGGTCGGCCGGACCGCCATGGGATATCCAGTAGAATGTCTTCGGGCCGGCTTGCGCCATCGGGAGAGAGGCAGCCAGCGCCAATATCGCGCCGGCAACAGCCAAGACGAATTTCCTGATCATGGGGGTGCCTTGCTCGTGTTCCGGTCTCTGGAGGACCAACAGGCACGATCATTGCAATTGTATTACGATTAATCAATGCGATCTTTGATATGAGATCGTATCATCACAGAGCATTTGTCGGGGTGATCGAAAGAAAGGGACTCATTTTACTTCAAGGGTTCATCTTGCGGCGCAGAAATTATTTGCTGCAATGCATCAAAGTTAACACGCTATCGTTCCGCTGGGCTTGGATGCTGTCGATCTGAAGCGCTTTGACAAATAAAAAGCCCTTCCCTGGGTGGGGAAGGGCAGTGAGCAATTTCAAACTTGATGCGAACCGGATCAGACGCCCAGCTTGCGTTTGCGGCTGCCGAGGGTGCGCAGGCGCAGGGCGTTGAGCTTGATGAAGCCGGCGGCGTCGCGGTGGTCATAGGCCACGGCGCCTTCCTCGAAGGTGACGAGGTCCTGGCTGTAGAGCGAGTTGGGGCTCTCACGGCCGATGACATGCACGCCGCCCTTGTAGAGCTTGAGGCGCACCGAGCCCGTCACCGCTTCCTGGCTCTTGTCGATCAGGGCCTGCAGCATTTCGCGCTCGGGCGAGAACCAGAAGCCATTGTAGATGAGCTCGGCATATTTCGGCATCAGCTCATCTTTGAGATGCGCTGCGCCGCGGTCGAGCGTGATGCTCTCGATGGCACGGTGGGCCGGCAGCAGGATGGTGCCGCCGGGCGTCTCGTACATGCCGCGCGACTTCATGCCGACGAAGCGGTTCTCGACGAGATCCAGCCGGCCGATGCCGTTGATGCGGCCGAGCTCGTTGAGCTTGGCGAGCAGGGTGGCCGGGCTCATCTTCACGCCGTCGATGGCGACGGCGTCGCCCTTCTCGAAGTCGATGGTGATGACGGTAGGGGTGTCCGGCGCATCTTCCGGATTGACCGTGCGCGAATAGACGTAATCGGGCACCTCGATCGCCGGATCCTCCAGCACCTTGCCCTCGGAGGAGCAGTGCAGCAAGTTGGCGTCGACCGAGAAGGGCGCCTCGCCGCGCTTGTCCTTGGCGATCGGGATCTGGTGCTCCTCGGCGAACTTGATCAATTGTTCGCGCGAGCGCAGGTCCCATTCGCGCCAGGGGGCGATGATGGTGACGTCGGGCTTGAGGGCGTAGTAGCCGAGCTCGAAGCGCACCTGGTCGTTGCCCTTGCCGGTGGCGCCATGGCAGACGGCGTCGGCGCCGGTCTTCTCGGCGATCTCGATCTGCTTCTTGGCGATCAGCGGGCGGGCGATCGAGGTGCCGAGCAGATAGACGCCTTCATATTGGGCATTGGCACGAAACATCGGGAAGACATAGTCGCGCACGAATTCCTCGCGCAGGTCCTCGATGTAGATGTTCTCAGGCTTGATGCCGAGCAGCAGCGCCTTCTGGCGCGCCGGCTCCAATTCCTCGCCCTGGCCGAGATCGGCGGTGAAGGTGACGACCTCGCACTTATAGGTCGTCTGCAGCCATTTCAGGATGATCGAGGTGTCGAGGCCACCGGAATAGGCGAGCACCACCTTCTTGACGGATTGAGACATCAAAGAGCCTTCGGGTTGGGATGGCACCGGGCAGGGAACCCGGCGACGAAAATCGCGCGCGACTATAGTCAGCCGGTGCAACAAGACAAGCGTGGGAGGCGCTCCTTCGGAGCTGGAATTCGCTACCCTCTGCGCCTTCGAGGGATTTTCTCCCACAGCGACCAGCCGCGAGCCAGTCAAGAATTGTGATCTATCGGAACAAGAACCTTGAAGTGAGACGCCTGGCGAAGCCGATCAACCCTCTTGGGCGAGTTCGGTGATCTCCGAGAACTTGACCCCGGCCGCGGCGGCCAGCAGGGACAGGCGCTCGCTCACCGCTTCGCTGTCCGGCACGCGGGCCGAACGGCCGACTTCCAGGCGGAGGCGGTTGGAGCCGATGGAGAGGCGTGAATTGGCCAGCACGGCCGGCGTGCCGCCGGACAAGCGGTAGGCCACCAGCAAAGCCCGTCCAAGGATCTCGGCGCGGCGACGATCCGCCGGGGACAGCAACTTCAAGGCCCCGGCGAGATAGGGCGCATCGAGCCGGCCGGCGTGACGGGCGTGAAGCGCGACGGCGAGAAAGGCCCGCTCGGCGTGATCCAGGCCGATGAAGGGAAATTGCAGCACGCGGCGGTGGCTTTCTTCCGCCCGTATGTCGGGATGGTCGCGCCAGCCGAGGTCCGAGAGCGCACACAAGGTCACGCGCAGGCGCTTTTCGGCCGGACTCTCGTCCGGGAACAGCCCGGCGGTCCAGGCAACCAGAGCGGGAGGAAAGTCTGGCACGCGCGAACCCGGCAGCCCGATCAGCTGGGCGCCTTCGACCAAGGGATCGAGATAGCGCTCCTCGGCGTCGAGCTGCGAGTAGAGCCAGCCTTCCCTCAGGCCGAGGGCCGAGAATACCACCTCGTCCGGCGCCAGATATTTGAGCACGCGGTCCAGAACCAAGGCGGCGGCAGGCATGGTTCGCGCGCGCCGACGCGATATGCCCGGCAATTCAGCGATCTTGGCCAGGGGCAGGCGCAGCAGCGTCTTGGCAATGGCCCGGGCCTCGGTCGCCGGGATGCGATAGCCATGCACCACGGGAACCGGCGCCGCATTCAGTGCCATATGGGCCTTGGCGAGTGTCCGCCATCCCCCACCGACGGCAAAGAAGATCGGCTGTTTCAGGAAGGAGGCGGGCGTTTTCTCCTTCAGCAGTGCATCGATCCGCCGTTTCGCATCGTCCGGGCCCTGCATCAGCGCCTCGACCGGCAGGGCTCCCAGGGGGAAGCTGACCCAGTCCTCGCCGACCCGGTCATCCAGGGCGGCGGCCAACTCCAGGCTGCCCCCACCCATGTCGCCGACGATGCCGACGGGCCGGTGAAAGCCGGAGATCACGCCAAGCGCCGCAAACCTCGCCTCCTCGGCGCCGCTGAGGATGCGGACATCGACGCCCGCCTCCGCGCGAATGGCCTCGACCAGATCCTTGCCGTTCTCGGCCCGGCGCACCGCCTCCGTCGCGGTGGCATCCAGGCGCGCCACGCCCATGGCATCGGCCACGGCGCGAAAACGTCGTACGGCCTCGACCGTCCGCTGGAATCCCTCGACGGAGATCAGGCCGGTCTGGGCCAGCCCTTCACCGAGACGACAGAGCGATTTTTCATTGAAGCGCGGCAATGGGGCGCGGCCAAGCTGGTCGTAGACCACCAGGCGGACCGAATTGGAGCCGATGTCGATGACGCCATAATGCGCCCGATCGAGGCGTCCCGCCCGCTTCGGATCGAGGTCGAGCGGACGATGAACGGCTGCCGTGCCGGTGCTGGTCTCCATGAAGCGCTCCCAATGACTGCCGGGAATCTGGCGTTGGTTCCAGAATTGCCGGGATCATGGCGGAACCAGGGGGCTTCGTCCATCCGCAGGATGGGGAACGCAGCCCATCATCGAGAGCATCTTTCTCAGATCCGCTCGCCCGTCAGCCGGTGGGCGAGCATCTCGACGAAAAGGCGGGTTCGGGCCGGCGTGCCGGCCTGGGCGGGCCACACGGCGCTCACCGGCGTCGGCGGCGGCTCGTAGTCGGGGAGCAGCACTTCCAGGCGACCATCGTCGATTTCCCGTCGTACCTGCCAGAGCGGGGCGATGCCGATACCGGCCCCGAGGGCGACGGCTGCATTGGCCGCGGCGGCATCGTTGCATTTCATCGCGCCTTTGACCGGGATGCGCACGAGCCGGTCCCCGATCATGAACGGCCAGGAATCGCCCTCCGGCCCGATGGTGCGGATGACGCAGCGGTGGGCGGCAAGCTCGGCCGGCAGGCGCGGCCGGCCATGCTGCATCAGATAGGCCGGCGCGGCCACCACCACGCGGCGCAACTGGGTGATCTTGCGCGACCGCAGGCTGGCAGCGCCGAGATCGCCGACCCGGATCGCCACGTCCAGGCGTTCTTCGATGAGATGGGAGAAGGCGTCGTCCAGCACGAACTCGATCTCGACCTCCGGATAACGCTGGGCGAAGGCCACGGCGGTCGGCACGACGAATTGCGCGGCGAAATGGATCGAGGCACTGATGCGGAACAGGCCGGCGATGCGCTGCCCCTCGCGCTGGGCCTGCGAGCGGGCATCGTCGATGTCCTTCAGGGCTGCGCGCAGCCGCTCGCGCAGGAGCATCCCGGTCGGCGTCGTCTGCAGGCGACGCGTGGTGCGCCGGATGAGCTCGACGCCCAATTCCGCCTCGAGTGCGGCGATCGCCCGGCTTACCGCCTGCAGCGAGCGGTTGAGATGATGTGCCGCTGCCGTCAGGCTGCCGCGCTCGACCGTTTCGACAAAGGCTTCATATTGCTCAAGGCTCGCCATATTATCACGAATAAAGGAATAATTATTCAAGAATAATAGCGATTATCACCTTAATCGGACGGATGCAAACTGCGACCCGATTTTCTCATTGGGAAAGAGCATCATGCCCTCCACCTCGACCGCCGGAATGGCGCAGGCGCCCGCCGAGCCGGTTGACGGCCTGTCCGCCGGCCTGACCCTGCTGTTCGCGTCTGCTGTCGCCATCGTCGTTCTCGGCCTGTTTGCCTCGCAGCCTCTCATCGGCCTGATCGGCCCGGCCTTCGGCCTCGATGCCGCCGAAGCCGGGCTCGTCACCACGCTCACCTTGCTGGGGTATGCCAGCGGCCTGTTTCTGTTGGTGCCGCTCACCGACATCGTCGAGAACCGGGCGCTGATCGTGGCGACCCTGGCCGTCGACGTGCTGGCCCTGGCTGCGGTCGCCTGCGCGCCGACGCCGGCTCTTTTCCTCGGCGCCTGCTATGTCGCGGGGCTGACGGCGAGCGCCATCCAGATGCTGGTGCCTGCGGCGGCGCAATTGAGCCCGGCGAGCCAGCGCGGCCGGGTGGTCGGCAATGTGATGAGTGGCCTGATGTTCGGCATCCTGGTCTCACGACCGTCCGCCAGCCTCGTGGCGGAGATCGCGGGCTGGCGCTGGTTCTATGGCGGCCTTGCCATCCTGGTGGCCCTGCTGGCGGCGAGCCTGGCCTTCATCATCCCCCGCCGCCGGCCGGCCGGTGGCGTCGGCTATCTCGGCCTTATAGGCTCATTGTGGACGATCCTGCGACAGGAACCGGTGCTGCAGCGGCGGGCGCTTTATCAGGCTTTGTGCATGGGGGCGTTCGGCGTGTTCTGGACCTCGGTGGCGTTGCGCCTTGCCGAGGCGCCCTTCGGGCTTGGCCAGACGGGGATAGCCCTGTTTGCGCTGGCGGGTGCGGCCGGTGCCGTGGTGGCGCCGCTGGCCGGACGGGCCGGGGACCGGGGCCGGACGCGCTGCGCCACTCTGCTCGCTCATTGCGCCGTGATCTGCGCCATGGCCTTGGCCGAGATCGGCGGCGATCTGATGACCCGCAGTGCATCGCCGCCTTCGTCGCCCGTCGCCCTGGCGGTGCTGGCCACCGCCGCCATCCTGCTCGACCTCGGCGTCGTCTGCGACCAGACTCTGGGGCGCCGCGCCATCAACCTGCTGCAGCCGGAGGCGCGCGGGCGCATCAACGGCCTGTTCACCGGCCTGTTTTTCATCGGCACGTCGGTGGGATCGGGTCTGTCGGGCGTGGCCTGGATCGCGGCCGGCTGGCCCGGCATCTGCGCGGTAGGCGCGGCTTTCGGTCTTGCGGCCCTGGCGACCTTTCTCACCGAGAGGGCCGGAGCCCGGGCGCCCTGAGACTATCCTCGGGCTCACAACTTCCGGAGCGAAACCTGCTCGATGTCGTGGCTGTCGCCCTTGCGCAGGATCAGATCGGCGCGCGGGCGGGTCGGCAGGATGTTCTCGATCAAATTGGGCTGGTTGATACGGCTCCACAGGCCAAGTGCCGTCTCCAGGGCTTCGGCCTCGGTCAGGTCGGCATATTTGTGGAAGAAGGAGAGCGGGTTGCGGAAGGCCGTCTCGCGCAGGGTCATGAAACGCTCGACATACCAGCGCCTGAGCAGCGGTACCTCGGCGTCGAGGTAGACGGCGAAGTCAAAGAAGTCGGAGGTGAAGGGGATCGCCTTGCCGTCGCGGGGAAGGCGAGCCGGCTGCAAGACGTTGAGCCCTTCGACGATCAGGATGTCGGGCTGGTCCACCGTGACGATCTCGCCCGGCACCACGTCGTAGACGAGATGGGAATAGACCGGCGCCGTGACCTTGCCCTGGCCCGCCTTGATGTCGGCCAGGAAGCGCAGGAGGCGCTGGGTGTCGTAGCTTTCCGGAAAGCCCTTGCGCTCCATCAGCCCGTGCTCGCGCAGGAAGGCATTCGGAAACAGGAATCCGTCGGTGGTGATCAGGTCGACCTTCGGCGTGTTCGGCCAGCGCGTCAGCAATTGGCGCAGCACGCGGGCGGTGGTCGATTTGCCGACCGCGACCGAGCCTGCCACGCCGATCAGATAGGGCACCTTGCCGTCGCGGGTGCCGAGAAAGCGCTGGGTTGCGCGATGCAGGCCCTGCGTCGCCGCGACATAGAGCGAAAGCAGGCGCGACAGCGGCAGGTAGATTTCCTCGACGTCGGTCAGCGAGACCGGGTCGTTGAGGGCGCGCAGGCGGTCGAGCTCGGCCGCCGTCAAGGTCATGGGTGTGTCGGCCCTCAGCTTGGCCCACTCGCTGCGAGTGAATACCGAATAGGGGGAGACCGGCGACTTCACGAGTTGATCCATGGCGTTTGCCTGCCCCCTCAATTGATTGGCGTCACTTCGGACGGGCCGCTTTTTCGGCAAGGCCTGATTGCCCGGTGCGCCGCTCGAGTTCCTGCAGGACCGACGCCAGCGGGATGTCGCGTGCCTTGAGGCCAACGAGCAGATGATAAAGCACGTCTGCGGCCTCCGAGACGATCGGGCCTTCATCGCCTTCGGTGAGGGCGATCACGAACTCCACTGCCTCCTCTCCGAACTTCTTGGCGGCACGCGGCGGCCCGCCCGCCAGCAGCTTGGCCGTCCAGGACTGCTCCGGCGGCGCCTTGGCGCGCTCCGCCACCCGGGCTTCGAGATCGTTCAGCGAAAAGCTCATGCCGCAATAGCGTTTTGCGATCTGGTTAGATCGCAAAACGCGTCTCCTTATTTTGAGTCATGTTGGGAATGCGATCGTCTCCGATCGAATTCCCCACTTGTCCATCAAGGCGCATCGGCAGGCCCGCCTTGGCCATATAGGTCTTGGCCTCGCGGATCGAGAAGGTACCGAAATGGAAGATCGAGGCGGCGAGGACCGCGCTGGCATGGCCGTCGCGCACGCCCTCGACCAGATGTTCGAGCGTTCCCACACCGCCCGAGGCGATCACCGGCACGCCGACCCTGTCGGCGACGGCGCGGGTGAGATCGAGATCGAAGCCGATCTTGGTGCCGTCGCGGTCCATGGAGGTGAGCAGCAATTCGCCGGCGCCCAGCCGCACCACGTCCTCGGCAAAGGCGATGGCGTCGATGCCGGTCGGGCGGCGCCCGCCATGGGTGAAGATCTCCCAGCGGGGCGCCTCGCCTTCGGCAGAAACTCTTTTGGCGTCGATGGCGACGACGATGCATTGCTGGCCGAACTTCTCGGCCGCGCGGGCGACGAATTGCCTGTCGGCCACGGCGGCCGAATTGATCGAGACCTTGTCGGCACCGGCGAGCAGGAGCTGGCGGATATCCTCGACCGCGCGCACGCCGCCGCCGACGGTGAGCGGCATGAAGCAGGCCTCCGCGGTCCTGCTGATCACATCGAGCAGCAGGCCGCGGTTCTCATGGGTGGCGGCGATGTCGAGGAAGCACAATTCGTCGGCGCCGGCGGCGTCATAGGCACGCGCGCTCTCGACCGGATCGCCGGCATCAATGAGATCGACGAAATTCACGCCCTTGACGACACGGCCGTCCTTGACGTCGAGGCAGGGGATCACGCGGGCTTTGAGCATCGACCTTCTTGACCGGGACTGCGGGCCGTTGCCGGCACCATGACAGAATTATAGAGGAAAATCACGTGCTTCGCTGGCACGTCAGGCCACCCTGCTCAGCAAAGCGAGGGCTTCCTGCGGGTCCAGGCGGTGGTCATAGAGGGCGCGCCCGGCGATGGCGCCTTCCAGCAGGGCGGCATCGGGCTGGACCAGGCGTTCGACATCGGCAATGGAGGCAAGACCGCCCGAGGCGATCACCGGGATCGAGACTGCCCGGGCCAGAGCCAGGGTGCCGTCCCAGTCGATGCCCTTGAGCATGCCGTCCCGGGCGATGTTGGTGTAGATGATGGCTGATACACCCGCATCCTCGAAACGCTTGGCGATTTCCTCGGCGGTCACTGTGGAGACCTCGGCCCAACCCTCGACCGCGACGAGGCCGTCGCGTGCGTCGAGGCCCACGGCGATCTGCCCCGGAAAGGCCTTGGCGGCTTCCTTGACGAAGGTGGGATCGCGTACGGCAGCCGTGCCGATGATCACGCGCGCGATGCCCTTGTCGAGCCAGGCGGCCACCGTGCGCATGTCGCGGATGCCGCCGCCGAGTTGCACCTTCATGGTGCAGGCGGCGAGGATGCGCTCCACGGCGGCCGAGTTCATCGGCTTGCCGGCGAAGGCACCGTCGAGGTCGACGACGTGGAGATGGGAAAAGCCCATGTCCTCGAAGGCGATCGCCTGTTCGGCCGGATCGTCGTTGAAGACGGTGGCCTGGGCCATGTCGCCCTGGATGAGGCGCACGCAGCGCCCTTCCTTGAGATCGATTGCGGGAAAGAGGATCACGGGCGCCACGCTAGGAAGTTGGCGATCAAAGCCAGGCCGAGAGCCTGGCTCTTCTCGGGATGAAACTGGGTTCCCACCATGTTGGCGCGGCCGACCATGGCCGTGACCGGGCCGCCATAATCGGCCTCGGCGATCACATCGGCCGGATCGGCTGCCGCCAGATGATAGGAATGGACGAAATAGGCGTGCAGGCCGGAAGGACCGGTCGGGATGCCGGCGAGGAGCGCATGCTCCCGCCGGACCGACAGCGTGTTCCAGCCCATATGCGGCACTTTGAGGGTTGGATTTGCAGGCTGGATGGCTTTGACGTCGCCGCCGATCCAGCCAAGGCCCTGTGTGGTCTCGAATTCGAGCCCGCGCTCGGCCATCAGCTGCATGCCGACGCAGATGCCGAGGAACGGGCGGCCCTTGACGGTGACGGCATGGCCGAGAGCCTCGATCATGCCGGATATGGCGGTGAGGCCACGCTTGCAGTCGGCATAGGCGCCCACGCCCGGCAACACGACATGATCGGCGCTGGCAACCCGTTCGGGATCATTGGTCACCTCGATGGCGACGGCCAGCCCGGCTTCGCTCGCGGCGCGCTCGAAGGCCTTGCGGGCCGAGTGCAGATTGCCCGAGCCATAGTCGATGATGGTTGCGATCAAGGCTTTGTTCCATGCGGTTCGGGAAAGACGCCGAGCACGCCCGGCGAACCGCTGCTCTGGCCGAGGGCTGACGACCAGGGGCCGGGGAATTCATGGCCAGGCAGCACCTGGCCTGATGCTGGCGGGTTCGGGGAGGCGATGGACCGTCCCTCGAAATGGCGTTGTTCGGCCTCGTCGAGGCTCTGGCCGGATGCGATGCCGGCAAAGCGCCAGCCCTGCCGGCGCATGGTCCAACTGCGCAGGGCATTCGCTTCAAGGGCGAAGCACAGGCTGACCAGCAGCGAGACGATCCCGGCTGCGCGCTGGTCCAGCGACAGCATCGTTGTCAGCACGGCGAGCGCCACCTGCAGCGCCAGCCAGGCCAGGAACACCAGCCACATCTTGCGCCACAACAGCCAGACCGGCGTGACGAGGAAGGCGCCGAGGCTGAAACCATCCTTGACGAAGACGGATTTGTCGGCCGCCGCCAGCGTGCCGGGAGCGGTCTTGGCAGGCTCGAACACGAACCAGCTCGGCATCGTCTCAGCCTCCGAGCTTGCCCTTGGTGGTCGGCAATTGGCCTTCCAGGCGTGGGTCAATGGCAATAGCCGACTTCAGGGCTCGAGCGAGCGCCTTGAAGCAGCTTTCGGCGATGTGATGGGCATTGCTGCCATAGAGCGTTTCGACATGCAGCGTGATGCCGGCATTCATGGCGAAGGCCTGGAACCATTCGCGCACCAGTTCGGTATCGAAGGTGCCGATCTTCTCGCGCGGGAAATCGACCTTGAACACCAGGAAGGGGCGGCCAGATATGTCGATGGCGGCGCGCGTCAGCGTCTCGTCCATCGGCAGATAGGCATCGGCATAACGCGTGACGCCCTTCAGGTCGCCCAGCGCCTTGCGGATGGCCTGCCCCAGGGCAATGCCGGTATCCTCGACGGCATGGTGGTCGTCGATATGCAGGTCGCCCTTGGTACGCACGCTGATGTCGATCAGCGAATGGCGGGCGAGCTGGTCGAGCATATGGTCGAAGAAGCCGACACCGGTGGCGATGTCGTGCTTGCCGGTGCCGTCGAGTTCGACGGTTGCGGACACCGACGTTTCATTGGTGACGCGCTCGATCGACGCACTGCGCATGGCTGACCCCGCTAGAACCTTGTGCCGAAAGACGGTGGCGACCTTCGGCATGGGCGATACAACGACTAAGCAGAGTTTCCCGATGAGAGCCATGAATGGGCCTCGGGGAATTTGCTCAAAGCGTTTTGCGATTTAGCGGAATCGCCAAGAATCGCAAAGACGCGTCTAACTAAAGAGTGAGAGCAAACAAGCGTTTTCGTCTAAACGCCCTTTGCTCCAGGGGCATGGCTGGCTTCGATAGTCGAGCCATGACCATAACCCCCAAGGGGCAGCCTTATAGCGGGGTGGCGGGTGCGGGGAAAGCCCGTATTGTGCGGTGCATTCACGCAGAAAGGTGCTCTGCGATACAGCGCGTCCATGGCATCATGTTTATCTGGGGTTAGGAACCGGGCGCGAGAGTGTTTTGCGATTTGACGGAATTCGGCAAGAATCGCAACGACGCGCCGAAACAGGGGGCTGGAGCAAACAAGCGTTTCCGTCGAGACGCGCTTTGCTCCGGGGCCCGTCGAGGAGGATGGGGCATGGGCCGCCGCGCAGAGTTTGCAGTTTCGAGGAGAGCCTTGATGATCCTCGGCTTGCTGGCCGCCTTGCCATGGCAGGCCCAGGCCGCGTCGAAGTCCAAATCAGCCGATGCCAAGCCGGTTGATGCCAAGGCCGAGAAGGCAAAATCTCCCCCGAACGCCATTTCGCAGGCCTCCGCCCGTTTCGGCTTCGATCTGCTCGCCACGCTCGGCAAGACAGCAGCGAGCGAGCCCAATCTGGTGGTCTCCCCGGCCAGCCTGGCTGCCGCCTTCTCGCTGCTCGATCTCGGTGCCAGCCCGAAGCTGCATGCCGCGCTGCTCAAGACGCTGCGGCTGGAAGGCAAGGCCGGTGATTTCACGAAACAGCGCCAGGCCCTGTCGCCCCTGATCGCGGGCGGCAAACCCGACAGCCCGCTGACCGGCATCGGCGCTATTTATTTCGACCGGGAGGCGGATCCCAAGCCGGCCGCCGTGACGAAGTTGAAGCAGGCGGGCGCGATGGTCGAGGTCACCGATCTCGCCAGCCCGGCGACGCGCGACGCCATCAACGCCCTGGTCAAGGAGCGCACGCGCGGGCTCATCCCCAGCCTCATCGACAATCCCCTGCACAAGGGCGGCCTCGTCCTGCTCAATGCCCTTCATTTCAAGGACGAGTGGCGCATGGCCTTCGATCCCGCCCAGACTGGCGAGGCCGATTTCCACCGGGCCGAGGGCGGCGCGGCCAAGGTGGCGATGATGCATTCCGGCTCGGCGCCCCGGCTCGCCCGCCAGGACGGACGCTTCGTCGGTGTTTCCCTGCCCTACCGCACCAAGGGCTATGCGCTGATTCTGATCACCACCACCGACAAGCCGGCCGGCCTCGCGGATTTCTCGGAAGTCTCGAGCTGGTTGACGGGTGAGGGCTTCACGGAGACAGCCGGTACCGTCGCCCTGCCGCGCCTCGCCATCAAGGCCGGTGGTGACTTGAGGGCAAGCCTGGACAGCCTCGGGCTCGATCCGGCCGCCGGAGCGCCGGATGCGCTGCGTCAGTTCTCGGCCAAGCCGCAGAAGATCGACGAGATCATCCAGAAGGTCGTGATCGCCGTCGACGAGAAGGGCACAGAGGCGGCAGCGGCCACCGCCATCACCTCCCGCAGCCTTGCCGACAAACCGGAACTCTCCTTCGTCGCCGACAAGCCTTTCCTGTTCGCCTTGCGCGACGAGGCCAGCGGCCAGACCTTGATTGCCGGCTATGTCGGCGACGCGTCCAAGGCACAGTAGGGCGCGCGCCAGCGCGCCTCTTTTTTTGTCGTGATCCCCTCGGCTTCTGTTGCGACGCGGCGTTGAGCGCTATCTAACTAGCAGTCCTTTTCGATACGCCCTGGAATTCCGAGGAACTGCCTGATGAAGCTCAATGTTGCCGTGCAGATGGATCCGATCGAGCGCATCAACATCAAGGGGGATTCCACTTTCGCCCTGATGCTGGAGGCACAGGCGCGCGGCCATTCGCTCGCCGTCTACACGCCCGATACGCTGTCCCAGCGGGATGGCATCGTCTCTGCGCAGGTCAGGCCTGTCACCGTGCAGGATGTCGAGGGCGACCACGTCACGGCCGGCGCCGAGAGCCGCACCGATCTCTCCAGCTTCGACGTGGTGCTGCTGCGCCAGGATCCGCCCTTCGACATGGCCTATGTCACCACCACCCACATGCTCGAGCGCATCCATCCCAAGACGCTGGTGGTGAACGACCCCTTCCACGTGCGCAACGCGCCCGAGAAGATCCTGGTCACCGAGTTTCCGGACCTGATGCCGGCGACGCTGATCACCCGCGACCGAGCCGAGATCGAGGCCTTCCGGGCCGAGCATGGCGACGTGGTGATGAAGCCGCTTTACGGCAATGGCGGTGCGGCCGTGTTCAAGGTGGCGCGGCAGGACCCGAATTTCGGCTCGCTCTACGATCTCTTCGCCTCGCTGTCGCGTGAGCCCTGGGTGGTGCAGCACTTCCTGCCCAAGGTCTCCGAGGGCGACAAGCGCATCATCCTGGTCGACGGGGTCGCGGCGGGCGCCGTCAACCGGGTGCCGCAGCCGGGCGACATCCGTTCCAACATGGTGCGTGGCGGTGCGGCCAAGCCGACGGACCTGTCTCCGCGCGAACTCGAGATTTGCGAGCGAATCGGGCCGACGCTGCGTGACAAGGGGTTGCTGTTCACAGGTATCGATGTGATCGACGGCCATCTTACCGAGATCAACGTGACTTCGCCGACGGGCTTGCGGGCGATCAAGCGGCTCGGTGGCCCGGATCTGGCTGCCCAGATCTGGGATGCGATCGAGGAAAAACGGCGCTGAGTGCCTTCTGGGTGCATTTCTGTGCGCCTTCCGTAGGGAAAGTTGCACTTTGCGGTAGCGCCTTTGGGCAAATCATGCCCTAATATTCCACGCTTGTTTCGACCAGCAAATAACTGTGTCCGATGCATCGTGATCCAGGAGGAATGCACGCCGATGTCTGATCTGGCTACCTACGTCGCTGATATCAAGAAATACACGTCCAGTGTGAACGAAGCCGCTGCTGCCGGCATCGTGAAGCATCTTGGCATTGCTCTGCGTAATCGCGACTCTTCGCTCGTTGCTGGCAAGGATCCCACCGAACTTGCCCGCGTTCGTGACAGCTTCCTGAAGAAGAAGCTCGCCCTGACGGATGCCGACGACAAGCTTGATGCAGCGATTGCCGCGGTGATCGAGAAGCTCAAGGCGGACCATTCGAAATCGCGCGTGACGGTCTATTATCTCCTCGCCGAGCACTACAAGAAACTCGACCTCTTTGTGAAATCCGCCTGATTCTTGCTTCGGCGCGTCCGCCGCGCCGCCCGCTTGGGTAACTTTATGATACAGAAAAGCCCCGTGGAATTGCCGCGGGGTTTTTCGTTGGCGCTTCCTGATACAAAAATTACAAACGCCACGAAAATGTCAGATTCCGATTGCCGAAAACGCATAAAAAGGCTTCCATACGCGCCAACTGGGCAAGGGGCGTAACGTCGAGTATGGTTTGGAGCTAGATGAGGCCGGAAATGGCCGGACGGGAGGCGCATCGCAACCAGGATATGCATCCCTGGTGAGCGGAGCGACGCTGCAGAAAGCCATTCGTTGCCTCACCGCCTTTGGCGGCGCTGCGGCTTTGGCCGATGAGCAGGTCGTTTCAGTCATGGGCCTCGCCTGTGGCGGGCGTAACAAGCCGGAAGGCTTGCGTCCTCGAACTTCTTCTCCTCGGCTCGAAACGCCCTTGTCTGGCCAGAAACCATAAGGACGGCACGCCCTGAATGCCCGTTCGGCGTTTGCGTTCGCTCGGAAGCGGACGGAACAATGCACCATGACAGTGGGGAACAAATGTCAAAACTGCTGAAGACAGGCCTTCTGGCGGCCGGCTTTGCCGCGTTGCTGGGAACGACGGCAATGGCCGCGACCAAGACGCTGGTCTATTGCTCGGAGGGAAGCCCCGAGAACTTCACCCCGGCCTTGAACACCACCGGCACTTCGCT
This sequence comes from Labrys sp. F242, assembly GCF_057813875.1. Lineage (NCBI taxonomy): Bacteria > Pseudomonadati > Pseudomonadota > Alphaproteobacteria > Hyphomicrobiales > Xanthobacteraceae > Labrys > Labrys sp. F242. The sequence continues at coordinate 341,998 of NZ_JBVASG010000003.1, forward strand.
CGATGCCGCCCGACCGGTCTACAACCAGCTCGTGGAATTTACGCCCGGCACCACCGATCTCCGGCCCGGCCTTGCCGAGAAGTGGGATGTCTCCAAGGACGGCACCGAGATCGTCTTCCACCTGCGCAAGGGCGTGAAGTTCCACTCCTGGAAGGGCTTCAAGCCGACGCGGGATTTCAACGCCGATGACGTTCTGTTCTCCTTCAACCGGCAGTGGAAGGATGACAACCCCTATCACAAGGTTTCGGGCGGCGCTTACGACTACTTCAACGACATGGCGATGCCGGAGTTGTTGAAAACGATCGAGAAGGTCGACGACTATACGGTCAAGATGACGCTGACCAAACCGAACGCGCCCTTCATGGCCAATCTCGGCATGGACTTCGCGACCATCCAGTCGGCCGAATATGCCGACTACCTGCTCAAGGCCGGCACGCCCGAGAAGTTTGACCAGGAGCCAGTCGGCACCGGCGCGTTCCAGTTCGTCGCCTATCAGAAGGACGCGGTCATCCGCTACAAGGCCTTCCCCCAATATTGGGGCACCAAGGTCAAGATCGACCAGCTTGTCTACGCGATCACGCCGGATGCCGCCGCCCGCTATGCCAAGCTGCAGAAGAACGAATGCCAGGTGATGGTCGGCCCCAACCCGTCCGACCTCAAGGCGATGGAGGCCAACAAGGACATCAAGGTCCTGACCAATGAAGGCCTGAACGACATGTACTTCTCCTTCAACACGGAGAAGCCCCCGCTGGACAAGAAGGAAGTGCGTCTGGCTCTGGCCAAGGCGATCAACCTGAAGGCCATCCTCTCGGACGTCTATGAAGGCAGCGGCAAGCCCTCGACCACGCTGATCCCCTCCTTCATGCTGGGCTACAACGACAAGATCCCCGAATATGGCTATGACCCCGAGGCTTCCAAGAAGCTGCTGGCCGATGCCGGGGTGAAGACCCCGATCGATATCGACCTGTGGTACATGCCGGTCTACCGGCCCTATAATCCCAACGGCAAGCGCATGGGCGAGCTGATGCAGGCCGATCTCGCCAAGATCGGCGTCAACGCCAAGCTCGTCACCTATGAATGGGGTGATTACCGCAAGCGCCTCCAGAACGCCGAAGCCTCGCTGCCTCAGATGGGCTGGACCGGCGACAATGGCGATCCCGACAATTTCTTCTTCCTGTTCGCCTGCGATATCGAGAAGAAGAAGCCCGTCTCGCAGAACTATCCGCGCTGGTGCAACAAGGATCACCAGGAACGTCTGGAGAAGGCCCGCGCCAGCTTCGACAAGGCCGAGCGCACCAAGCTCTACCAGGAGATGCTGCAGATCGCCCATGACGAAGTTCCGTATCTGAACATCGCCCATACGGTGGTCTACACGCCCGTTCGCAAGAATGTCGAAGGCTTCAAGCCCTCGCCGCTCGGCCGCTTCGAATTCTTCGATACCGACTTGAAGAAGTAATCGCACTCTCAGGCTGCCAGGTCTTCATCGGCCCGGCAGCCTTTTTGTATCCTGTTTTCTACTGCTGACCCGCGAGCGCCCATGCTGACCTTCCTGCTCAAGCGTGTCGCCATGACCATTCCGACCTTCATCGCGTTGGTCGCTCTGGCGTTCTTCGCCATTCGAATGGTTCCAGGCGACCCGGTCGAAGTGCGTGTGGGCGAAAGAGGTATTTCGCCCGAGCGCTTAGCCGAATTTCGTCATCAACTCGGTCTCGACCAACCTGTCTATGAGCAGTTCGGCCGTTATCTGTGGAAGCTCCTGCACGGCGATTTCGGTACCTCCCTCGTCACCCAGAGGCCGGTGCTGACTGAGTTCTTCACGCTCTTTCCCGCCACGGTGGAACTGGCCGTCGCGGCCATGATTTTCGCCGTCTGCCTCGGCATTCCCTTCGGCATCCTCGCTGCTCTCCAGCGTGGCAAGTTCGCCGACTACATCGCCACCGCCCTTGCCGTGCTCGGCAATTCCATGCCGATCTTCTGGTTCGGCATCCTTCTGATCCTGTTGGTTTCCCTCAAGCTCGATCTGACGCCGGTCGGCGGGCGCATCGACACGATGTTCTATTTCGATGAGGAAACCACTACCGGCTTCATGATCTGGGATGCCTTCTGGTCCGACCAGGAGGGGGCCGTCTGGTCGGCGCTGCAGCATCTCATCCTGCCTGCCATCGTGCTCGGCACCATCCCGCTGGCGGTGATCATGCGCATCACGCGCTCGGCCATGCTGGAAGTGCTGAACGAGGATTATGTCCGTACGGCCAGGGCCAAGGGGCTGTCGCCCCTGCGGGTGATCGGCCTGCATGCCCTGCGCAATGCCATGATCCCGATCGTCACCGTGGTCGGCCTGATGATCGGCATGCTGTTCGCCGGCGCGGTGCAGACGGAATCGGTGTTCTCCTGGCCCGGTGTCGGCAAGTGGCTGATCGATTCCTTCTCGCGCCGCGATTATCCGGCGCTCCAGGGCGGCATCCTGATCATCGCCATCCTCGTCACCTTCATCAATCTCTTCGTGGACCTGCTCTACGGCGTCATCAATCCGAGGATTCGCCATGGCCGCTGATACGCATGCTTCGGCCGTAGTCCGCTCGGCCAAGCCGCCCTCGGCCCTCGCCGAGATCTGGGACTCTCTCAAGCACAACAAGGGCGCCGTCGCGGGCCTCGTCATCCTGGTCCTGGTGGTACTGGTTGCCGTCTTCGCCGATTTCCTGGCGCCCTACGCACCCTACAATGCACCCGGCTGGCCGGACGCCGGCCATCCCGGCCATGTCGGCCAGCCACCTGCCTGGGTCGAGGGCGGCAGCTGGGATTTCATCCTCGGCACCGACAAGACCGGCGGCCGTGACGTGCTGTCCCGCCTGATCTACGGCGCACGCTACTCGCTCGGTATCGGCCTGACCGTGATGCTGGTCTCGATGCTGCTCGGCGTGGTGCTCGGGCTCATCGCGGCCTATCTGGGCGGCTGGTTCGATTTCGTCCTGATGCGGCTGATGGACATGATCATGTCGATCCCGGATCTGGTGCTCTCCATGGTGATCGTCGCCATTCTGCAGCCGGGACTGGGACCGACGGTCGCGGCCATCACCATCGTGTTCCTGCCGCGTTACGTACGCATCGTCAGAGCGGCCGCCCTCGGCGAATTGTCGAAGGACTATGTCACGGCCGCCACGGTCGTCGGGGTCAAGCCACCCCGATTGCTGTTCCGCACCATCCTGCCCAATTGCATGGCGCCGCTGATCGTGCAGGCGACATTGGGCGTCTCCGATGCTATTCTGCAGGCAGCGGCACTGGGCTTTCTCGGCATGGGCGCACAACCCCCGATACCCGAATGGGGCGCCATGCTTTCCGACGTGCGTCAGGACATCCAGAGCGCACCCTGGCTCGCCATCGCGCCGGGCGTGTGCATTCTGATCACCGTGGTCGCCATCAATTTGTTCGGCGACGGCCTGCGCGATGCGCTCGATCCCAAGTTGAAGCGAGGCTAGACATGGCGCTGCTCGAAATCTCCAATCTCGCGGTCGAATTCCAGGTCAAGCACGGCTTCTTCCGGGCGGTCGACAGCGTCTCGCTCTCGATCGACCCCGGCGAGATCGTTTCCATCGTCGGTGAGTCGGGATCCGGCAAGTCGGTGGCCATGCTGGCGCTGATGGGGCTCCTGCCGAAGACGGCCCGCATCACCGCCGACAAGCTGGCCTTCAACGGCCTGGACCTGCAGAAGATCTCAGCGCGCGAACGGCGCAAGATCATCGGCCGCGACATGGCGATGATCTTCCAGGAGCCAATGACCTCGCTCAATCCGTGCTTCACGGTGGGCTTCCAGCTCGCCGAAGCCATTCGCGCCCATCTGCCGATGTCCCGGCGCGAGGCGCAGGAACGGTCGGTGGAATTGCTAAAGGACGTCGGCATCACCGATCCTGCGCGCCGCTTGTCGGCCTTTCCGCATCAGATGTCGGGGGGCATGAGCCAGCGCGTGATGATCGCCATGGCGATCTCCTGCAATCCCAAGCTCCTGATCGCGGACGAGCCGACCACGGCGCTCGATGTGACCATTCAGGCCCAGATCCTCGACCTCCTGGTCAAGCTGCGCGACGAGCGTGGCATGGCGGTGGTGCTGATCACCCACGATATGGGCGTGGTTGCCGAGACGGCCGAGCGCGTGATCGTGCAATATGCCGGCCAGCAGGTCGAGAGGGCCAAGACCGCCGCCTTGTTCCATACGCCGCGCCATCCTTATACGTCTGCCCTGCTGGCCGCCCTGCCCGAGCGGGCGACGTCGCAGATGCTGCCGTCCATTCCCGGCGTCGTGCCGGGGCAGTATGACCGCCCGCGCGGCTGCCTGTTCTCGCCGCGCTGTTCCTATGTCACCGATGAATGCCGTGCGGCACCGCCGAAGCGAGCCGGCATCGAATATAACGAGGCCCTGTGCATCCACCCGCTGACTGGTGGCAAGACGGCCCGCATGGAGGCCGTATCGTGACAGTTCTCGTCGACGCACGGGATCTCGTGCGCTCCTATGAAGTCAAGCGCGGCATGTTCGGCGGCAAGGCCACCGTGAAGGCGCTCGCGGGCGTGAGCTTCACGCTCGATGCCGGCAAGACGCTGGCGGTGGTGGGCGAATCGGGCTGCGGCAAGTCGACTCTCGCGCGCCTCCTCACCATGATCGAGCAGCCCAGCGCCGGTTCGCTGACCATTGGCGGCATCGATGTGAAGCTCGCGACGGCGGCACAGCGCAAAACCTTGCGTCGCGAAATCCAGATCGTGTTCCAGAACCCCTTCGGCTCTCTCAATCCGCGCCAGACCATTGCGCAGGCACTGGAGGAGCCCTTGCTGGTCAACACCAAGTTGAGCTCGGGAGAACGGCGCGAGGCGGCCATTGCCATGATGAAGCGGGTGGGCCTTCGTCCCGAGCAGGCGATGCGCTATCCGCACATGTTTTCCGGTGGCCAGCGCCAGCGCATCGCCATCGCCAGGGCCCTGATGCTCAGGCCGAAGATCCTGGTGCTGGACGAACCGGTCTCCGCGCTGGACGTCTCGGTGCGCGCGCAAGTACTCAACCTGCTTGCCGAGCTGCAGCAGGAATTCAAGCTCGCTTACATCTTCATCAGTCATGATCTGTCGGTGGTGCGCCACATCGCCGACGACGTGATGGTGATGTATCTGGGGCGGGCGGTCGAGATGGGCAAGCGCGAGGCCCTGTTCTCGGCGCCGCAGCACCCCTACACGAGAGCACTGATGTCGGCGACGCCGCAGGCCGATCCCGACCGCAAGCGCGAGCGCATCGTCTTGCAGGGCGAACTGCCATCGCCCTTCTCTCCGCCGGCTGGCTGCGCCTTCAATCCGCGCTGCCCGATCGTCAAGCCCCATTGCCGGGACGAGCGCCCGCTCCTCGAACTGAAGCACGAGCGCATGGTCGCCTGTTTCGAGGTCTGAGGGGTGACACGCCTCGCCCCCTACTTGCCTTGATTGAAGAAGAAATCCTCGCCCGGCAGCGAGCCGTAGGTGAAGGGCTCCTGCTGGCGATCCGTCGCTTTCATCACGTCGTCGCGCACCAGGCGGAAAAGCTTGCCGATCTCGACATTGGGCTTGCGCAGATTGGTGTCGAGCGCGGTGACGAAGGGTGAGTTGCCGCTATCGCCGTCCAGTGCCACCTGGCCGGCCTTGGCGGCGTAGACCACCAGGGACGCCCCATCTGGCTCGACCCGGCTGAGGCCGCGCGTGACGGAGCGGGTCGCGGTCTTCTTGGTCATGGCGCCCTCGAAGGGATTGTTGCGGCAGGCATCGAGAATGACCAGTCGCAACGACTTGGCCCCTTCGCCGGCCGCCATCACCCGATCGAGCGGAACGGCCTCGAACAGAATGTCGCGATCGCTCTTCAGCTTGGCATCGACCGGAATGAGGTAGTTGACGTTGTCGACCTCCATGCCGTGGCCGGCATAGTAGACCACCGCCCAATCGGCCTGCGACGCCTTGTCCGAAAACTCCTGCAGGGCTCGGTTGAAGCCCTGATTGTCGAGGTCCTCCAATAGCGTCACATCGGTGAAGCCTATGCTGCGGAAGGTCTCCGCCAACCTGGCCGCATCACGCTTGGGATTGGGCAGGGGGCTGGTGCCGGTATAGGCGCCATTGCCGATGATGAGGGCGATGCGCTTGCCCATCGCCGCGGGGGCTTGCGCGAGCTTCGGCGTACTGGGTGTGCCTTGCCCCGAAGCATTTGGGTCCGAAGCAGGCGGATTGTTCGTTCCGAATTTCTGGATCACCGCCTGCTTGGCTTTTTCGAGACCGGAGGCGGCCAGCGGATTGGTCGGAAACTGGTGCAGCATCGCCAGATAGTCGGTGGCGGCCAGATCGGGCTGGCCGGAGGCGAGATAGGCATCGCCGCGCTGGCGCAAGATGAAGCTCTTGCGTCCCAGATCGATGGCCTTGGTATAGTCCGCGATGGCCGCGTCGTAATTCTGCTTGGCTGCGTTGGCGAGCCCGCGGGCGTGGAAGGCCTCGGGGGATTGCGGTGTGCTCGACAGAAAGCGCGTCGCGTCGGCAATGGCGCCATCCGGGTCATTGCCATAGGCCTTGGCCATGGCGCGATACATCAGGCTATAGGCGTTCTTGGCTGGATCGGCAGCCAAATCATTGCTCGCCAGATCGATGGCTCGGCTCAGGTCCGCCGTGGCCTCGTCCTTGCGGCCGAGTTCGAGCAGGGCGACGCCACGATTGAGGTAATCGGGGGTGACGGCTTTGCCGCCGGCAACCACAGAGGTGATGTTGTCGACGCTTTCTTGCAGGCGGCCGAGCTTGAGGGCGGCGGAAGCGCGATAGCTCAGGAGTTCGGTCCGGGCGGGCTTCAGGCGCAAGGCCTGGTCGAAATCGGCGATGGCCTGGGCATTGTCGCCCTTGGCGAAACGGGCATAGCCGCGTCCGGAGAAGGGAAGGTCGTCGTCCTGGCGCAGGGCAATGGCTTCGTTGTAGTCGGCGATGGCCTTGTCGTAGTCGCCCTTGAGGTAGAAGCCCCAGCCCCGGTTTGAATTGGTGACGGCAAGCGTATCGGGAAGGAGCAGGTCCCCCACCGCCAGCACGTCGCTGCACGCCTTGATGATGTCATCAGCCGTCTTGGCGCCTCCGCAAAGCTGACGATTGGCCTTGAGATCGGCGGCCTCGGAGATCGGCGCCTCCGCCGCTGCATCGCTGTCGTCCTCGTCCAGCTTCAGCGAGCCGACGATAACGGCGAAGGCATCATAGGCCTCGAACATCTCCACCATCTGATTGCTGTCATTGCCGGTATCGGCATTCCAGCGGATCACCACGCCCCGCGCCGAGCCGTCGGCCGCCTTGATGAAGCGGGCATAGAAACCCAGGCTGTTCTTGGTGCCGAACAGCGCGAAATAGGTCGGGTTCCGCCCGGCTCTTGCCTTGAACAGTTTGGCCTGGACGATCCTGGTGATCTCGGGCGAGGCCTTCATGGCCTCGAAGCGCGCCTCGAACGGCATGTCTCCCGCCGCGAAGGCCTGCAATTCCACGCTCATGTCCCAGCGCGGCGCCCGCAGGCGCAGGCCCGTCGCCGTTTCCTCGCGATCCGGCAGAAGCGAGGCAGGGTAGTTGATGGTCATGCCCTGGGCGCTGGCCGTCTTGAAATCGAGCAGCGCCTGCCGCTTGGCTGCCTTGCTGCGGGCAAGCTTGATCAACTCGGGCGAGGGGATGCCGTCTTCCTGGTATAGCTTGAGTTTTGGAAAGCTCTTGAGGTTATGCGACTGGAAGTTCCGGATCGCGACGAAGGTCCCCTCGTCATAATTGCCCCAGAGGGGAAAATTGACGAGGCTGTTATAGCCGGTGTCCCAGGCCAGGTCGGATTGAAGCAGGCGCAGTTGCGTGCCGCTCAATTGATCGCCGATCGGCTTGGCTTTCTCGAAGCGGGAATAGTCGATGATCTGCGCCGTGGCCGGGGTGGTGATGGCCAGCGTCAGCCCGATCAGGGCGGCAATCGTCTTCAAGCGCAACATTGGGGAACCCCGGATCGATATTTTTGGCCAGAACTTCGGCCGGCCAGGTCGCGGCCGGCAAGTCGAAGGACCTGAGTTTGGGCGTATTCCTGCACCATGGAGCTTCTCGCCACAACCGCAACATGCCGCAGTTCCCTGGAGAACACGGATGATTCACGGCCCGTCCCTCAGCCTGGATTGAAGATGAAGTCCTCGCCGGGCAGGGAGCCATAGGTGAAGGGCTCCTGCTTGCGGTCGGTCGCCTTCATCACGTCGTCGCGCACCAGGCGAAACAGCTTGCCGATCTCCAGCCCCGGCTTCTGCAGGTTGCTGGTCAGGGCGGTGACGAAGGGCGAGTTGCCGCCACTGCCGTCGAGGGCGACCTCGCCGGCCTTGGCGGCGTAGACGACGAGGGTGCCACCATCCGGCTCGACCCGGCTGAGGCCGCGCGAGACGGCACGCGTTGCCGTCTTGCGTGTCATGTTGGCGAGGAAGGGGTTGTTGCGGCAGGCATCGAGAATGACCAGGCGCATGCCCTTGGCGCCCTCGCTGGCGGCCATCACCCGGTCGAGCGGCACGGCTTCGAAGGTGACGTCGCGGTCCGAGGCGAGCCTGGCATCCACGGGCACCAGATAATTGGTGTTGGCGATCTCGATGCCATGACCGGCATAATAGATCACCGCCCAATCGGCACCATCAGCCTGGCTGGCGAAATCCTGCAAGGCGCGGTTGAGGCTGCGGAAATCGGTGTCTTCGGCCAGCGTCACCTCGGCAAAGCCGATCTTGCGCAGGGTGTCGGCGACCTTGGCCGCGTCGTTCCTGGGATTGGGCAGGGCGGCGACATTGGCATAGTTGGAATTGCCGATCACCAGAGCGACCCGGCGGCCGAGCGCGACCTTGGCCTGGGGCGGCAGGGCGGCCAGCGTGGCGGCCTGCGGCGAACCGGCGGCGACTGGGGAGCCATTGCCTTGCGGCGCGCCGGCAGTCGCCACAAGCTTGGCCGCCATCGCCTGCTTGGCCTTTTCAAGGCCCACCATCGCCAGGGCGTTACCAGGCGTGAGGTTGAGCTGGGCCTGGTAATCGGCGATCGCCTGTTCGGGTTGGCCGGTCGCCAGATAGACATCGCCGCGCTGGCGCAGGATGAACAACCGCTTGCGCCCCATGCTGATGGCCTGGGAGAAATCGGCGAGCGCTTTGGCGAAATCCTTCCCGGCGACATCGCCGAGCGCGCGCGCATGGAAGGCTTCGCTGGCCTTGGGATCGATGGACAGATATTTGTCCGCATCGGCAATGGCGCCCTCGGCATTGCCATTGAAGGCCCGGGCGAAGGCGCGATAGACCAAATTATAGCTGTCCGTCTCGATCTTAGCGGTGGCGATGGCCTCGGCCTTGGCGAAGTCCGGCCTGCCTTCATCCGCGCGGCCGAGTTCGGCCAGCGCTTCGCCGCGATTCTTGTAGTCGCCGGCGCCGACCTTGTCTCCGCCCCGCTCGATGGTGAAGTTCAGATCGGCCATGGCCTCCGCCGGCCTGCTCAGCCTCAGCAGGGCCGAACCGCGAAAGGCGCGGGTGTCGATGTCATCGGGATTGAGGCGCAGCGATGCATCGTAATCGGCGACAGCCTTCTGGTAGTCTTCCAGGCCGAAATAGCTGTTGCCGCGATTGGTGTAGTCGGCGGCCGTCGGCGTTTTCTTGGCGATGGCCTGGCTGTAATCCGCCACTGCCGCGTCATATTTCGACTGGCCGTAGCGCACATGTCCACGCTGTGTGTAATAGCTTGCCTGATCGGGATCGATGGCGATGGCCTGGTCGAGATCGGCAAGGGCCAGATCGGCCTTGTTCTGTCTGTTGTAACCGACGGCGCGATTGAACAGGAGGGTCGGCCGGTTTTTCGCCAGCAGGGTGTCGGCCGACAACGCCGCCGTGCATGCGGTGACGATCTCGGCGGCATCCTTTGCCTTGGCGCAGATGTCGAGCTGCCGGTTCAGTTCGGCCGTCGACATCTTGGTGGTGCCTTGCGCGTTCTGTCCAGCCGCTGCTGCGGCATAGGGATTGGCAATGGTCTTCGGCCGGATCGAAAGGGCCATGACGATGGCGGCATTCGTGAAACTGGGCCTTTTCTTGCGATCCCAGCTGGCGATGAAGCCGACGATTGCATCGTCCTTCTGCGCGATGCTCGTATAGAGGCCTTGTTTGGCATCACCGCCGACGATCACGAAACGGGTGGGCTGTGCCTCACCCTGATCATCGAGCATGATGGCGTATTTTACCTTGCCGGCCGCCTTCTTCATGTCGGCGAACATTCGATCGAGCCGCTCGCGCGATCCCGCCATGTTGACCAGTTGGACGATCGCGTCGCCCGATGGCGTCGTATAGCGTGTATCCCCCTTGACTGCCTGCTGTTTGGTCAGCACGCCGGCAGGGTAGCTGATCTTCAGGACGCTGTTTTCCAGGGTCTTGAGATTGGCCGTGCGCCGGATCGAGGCGACGCGGCCGTCCAATTCACTGACCAGGGCCGCACTGGGCGCACCCGTTTCAGGCAGATTGTTGCTGCGTTGATATTGGCGGATGGCCTGGTATGTAGCGTTGTAGAAAATTCCCGAAACAGGGGGAGAACCCCCTTCCGAAAACATGCCGGCCCAGGCCAGGTCTTCCTGTAGATTGGCGATTTGCTGGGCGCTCAACTGGTTGGCCGCCGCCTGGGCCGAGGCGAAGGTGCCCTCCTGGCTTAGCGCAACATGGGGCGCGGCCACAGCAAGGGCCATGAACAGGCAGAGTTTCCCGCTGAGGGAAGCGGCGATCGCCTTCAGTCGAAACATCTCAAGTCTTACCTCGGCCCATACAGCGAGCCGGCAACCCGCTTGAGATCCGTGCCCGCCGGGATCCTCGTCGGCAGGCTTGGAGACGGGGCCGAACTCTGGACCATTTGTTACAATGGATTGGCGTTTGGCAATAATGAAAAGTGCAGACGACGATGCACCGGGACCTATCGTAGCGAAGCACCGTTCTCCGCGAAGAAGGATAGTGGTCTTTTCTTACCGCTGCGCTGCGGGTGGGGCGATAAGGAAGTAATGCGCCGGTTGGTGGACGCGGCCTTTGCTCTATGATTTGGGCGTGCAGCTCAGTGTGACGGTGGCTTTGCTCGGGTCACCGCCGCGTTCCGGAGGGGTGACGCCACTGGCGCGCAGGAAAGCGGTGACGAACAGTCCCTTCAAGGCCGTCGCTTCGCCGTTGGCGGCGGCGAGGCCTGCTAGGGCCCCGTCCTTATCGATCAGGGCGCCAGGTGCGCCTGAGCCCAGCGAGATGCGGCGACTGTCGTCGTTGCCGCCGATCAGCGCCGTGACGGTGGTCGCTGTCGGTGTGGGGCCGGACAGCAGAGCGACGGCCTCGCCTTGTGTCAGGGGCGGCTGCCGCCAGGCGAGAGGCGCCGGGCCGGGGGGTGGGGTTGCTCGGACCAGCGCGACGTCGTTGCCGAGGTCGCCGCCGATCACCTTGGCCGTGGCACCGCCCTGGAGCGTCACTGTCTCGCACCCGGCCACCAGGCCGGCATAGGTCAAAATATCGCCGTTCGATGACACCAGGGTGCCCAAGCCAGTCTTGGCCGCCGTCGAGGCGCCCGACGGCAATGGCACGGGCGGTCCTGCCGGTTTCGACGGCTCGGGGGCCTGAGCCGGCTTGTCGGCGGGCTTGGCAATCGGAGGAGCCTCGGTGGCGGCTGGCTTACCGCTATCGGCCAATTTCATCGATGAGGCCATTGCGATGGAAACGCGGTCGAAGCCGGGGGAAAGCGCCGGGTCCCAGCCGAGCGCGAAGCCGCGTGAATCGGTGTCGGTCTTGACGAAGCGCAGATAGAAGCTCTTGCCGTCATTGCTGCCGGCGACCACCAGGAAATCCGGGCGCAGCAGTGAATAGGTCACCTTGCGACCGGGGCGCTCGGTCTTGAGGCGTGCGAACAAGGCCTCGAAGCTCTCCTTCTCGGCGGGGATGGCGAGAATGTCGAGGGTGACGTCGTTCTTGGGCGTAGCGAAATGGGGACCGTTCTTGCCTTCCGTGCGCGCGGTGGTGAGCTTGGCCGGATAGCCCAGCGTGATGCCGTGCTCGGTGATGGTCGTAAAGCCGTAACGGGCCGTGAACTTGGCGGCGTGCTGGGCAAGAGTGATGCGCTGAGGCGGCGTGAATATGCCGGTTTCCTTGGCCTTGATCCGCTTCTGGAAGGCGCGGATGGCCTCATAGCTGCGCTTGCCCATCTCGCCTGAAGGCAGGGAGTTGAGATCGCCGGTCCAGATCAGGTCCTGCTGGATGGAGGCAAAATCCTCCGCCCCCATCGCCGAGGCGGCTGCCTTGGCCGCTTCGAAGACGGTATCGACGGGAGCGGCCGGTGCCGGCGTGGTGGGCGCAGGCTTCGTCTGGGCGAAGGCATGGCCGGCCCAGACGGCCGAAATCGCCAGCAAGCAAGCGCCAATCGTCCGTATCCGCCGCATTCCTGCTGTCCCCCCTTCGCCCAACTGTCTTTGTATAGCGCTGCGCCACGACAGCAAGCGTTCTTCAGGAAACATTCGGCGTCGGCGCAGCCAGTTTCTCCCGCAGCCGGGTCCAGCGTCGGCGCCCCATGGCATTTTCCGCCGCCAGTCGCAAAGCGCGCTTCTCGGCGACGACCACAACCAGGCGCTTGCCGCGGGTAATGGCCGTGTAGAGCAGGTTGCGGGCCAGCATCGGATAGTGCGCGTTGGAGATCACCACCACCACCGCCGGATATTCCGAACCCTGGGCCTTGTGGATGGTGGTGGCGTAGGCCGGCACCAAGCTGTCGAGCTGCGCGGTGGTGTAGTGGACGTCGCGTCCGTCGAAGGTGACGGTGAGCTGCCCCACCTTCACATCGGTGCGTGTGATGAAGCCGATATCGCCGTTGAAGATTTCGCGGTCGTAGTCATTGTCGATCTGCATGACCTTGTCATGCGGAGCGAAGGTGCCGAATTCGCGCACGATCGCGCCCTCGCGGGTCGGATTGAGGACTTCTCGCAGGGCCTGCGTCAGCGTCTGCGAACCGAGCGGCCCCTTGTTCATGGGGGTCAGCACATGAATGTCCCTGACGGGATCGAGGCCGAAACGGCGCGGCAGGCGATTGGTGACGATGTCGACGACCTTGTTGGCGCCATCCTCGGCCGACGCCATGTCGACGACGAAGAAATCACCCTCATCCGGGCTCTTGGCCCCCTCCGGGACCTCGCCGTGATTGACGGCATGCGCGGCGGCGATGATGCGGCTGGTCTCGGCCTGGCGGAACACTTCGGTGAGCCTGACCACCGGGATGACCTCGGATGCGATGATATCGGCCAGCACCTGACCGGCGCCGACGGAAGGAAGCTGGTCGGAATCGCCCACCAGGACGAGGGCAGCGCGCGGCGAAAGGGCATCGAGCAGAGCGCGCATCAGCTCGATGTCGATCATGCTGGCCTCGTCGGCGATGACGAGGTCGGCATCGAGCGGATAGGCTCGCTGCCGGCGGAAAGTGCCGGAAATCGGATCGATTTCCAGCAGGCGATGGATAGTCTTGGCCTCCTGGCCGGTGCTTTCGGCCATGCGTTTGGCGGCACGACCCGTCGGCGCACACAGCGCGATCGTCACGTCCTTGCGTTCGAGCGCCTTGATGATGGTATCGATGATGGTGGTCTTGCCGACGCCGGGGCCGCCGGTAATGACCAGCAGCTTGGAGGCGAGGGCGGTTTCCACCGCCAGGGCCTGGGCGGGAGCGAGACGCTTGGCTGTGCGCGCTTCCGTGTCCAGCACCGCCTGGTGCAGGTCCTCCTGGCGCCAGGGTGGGTTGCCACCGGCCATTTGCTTCAGCCGCGTGGCGACGGCCTCCTCGGCGTTCCACAACGCCGGCAGGAAGTAGGACGGCGCCCCCTCGATGGTGTCGCCGATGATCGAGCGAGTCTGCAGCAGGCGAGTGGCCGCATCGTTGAAGAGATAGTCGTCGACCTCCAGCACCCGCCCGGCCCGTTCGAACAAGGCTTCGCGCGGCACACCGCAATGGCCGTTGGTGGCGCCTTCGCCCAGCGCCCAGAGCAGGCCGGCGGTGAGGCGCGAAGGATCCTCGCGCTCACGCCCGAGACTGAGGGCGAACTGGTCGGCGGTGCGGAAGTCGAACCCTTTGATCTCGCGTGACAGGCGATAGGGGTCGGCCTTGATCAGCTCGACGGCATTGGTGCCCAGCGCCTTCTGCACGCTGGCGGCGCGCGTCGCGCCGAGTCCATGCTCGGTGAGGAACACCAGGACGTCGCGAAATTCCTGCTGGGCGCTCCAACCTTCCCGGATCAACCGGATGCGCTGGGGCGACAGGCCCGCCACCTCACTCAGCCGGTCCGGTTCGCTGTCGAGCACCTTGAGGGTGTCCTTGCCGAAGGCCGCGACCAGCTTCTTGGCGGTCTCCTGGCCGATGCCGCGCACCAGGCCGGAAGCGAGGTAGCGTTCAATGCCCGAGGCGGAGCCCGGCGGGGTGGTCCGGATGACATCGGCGCGAAACTGTAGGCCACGCTCGGGGTCGACGCTCCAGCGCCCCTCGGCTTCGAGCTTCTCGCCGGGCGCGATCGCGGCGGTGCGGCCGAGCACGGTGGCAAGATCCTTGCGGCCCTTGATCTTTACACGCAGTACCGCAAAGCCGTTTTCGGCATTGTGATAGGTCACTCGGTCGATAACGCCGGAGATCGTCAGCTCTCCGGGTACCTCGTCGGGAGGGGCCGGCTTCGAATCGCGTTTGAAGGATGGCGTGCGCATATCGGCACCATGGGCAGGCCGACGCGACTTGTCGAGGCATGTCGTGTAAGGGTGGATGAGCGGGTAGTGAATGAGGGTCAGGCCGGCCGAACTCAGGCGCTCCTGCTGGGGAAACGGTCGGCATCGCGCAATGGCTTGAACAGGCGCGACCAGGCAAGAGCGACGAGGATCGTGCCCAGGCCGCCCAGCACCACGGCCTCAACCGGGCCGAACAGTGCGGCAGTAAGGCCCGATTCGAACTCTCCCAATTGGTTCGAAGTGCCGACAAACATCGAGTTGACGGCGCTGACGCGCCCACGCATCGCATCGGGCGTGCCGAGTTGGACCAGGGTTGAACGCACCACCACGCTCACGACATCGGCGGCCCCCATGACCACCAGCGCCGGCAGCGAGAGCGCAAACCAGGACGACAGGCCGAAGACGATGGTGGCCAGGCCGAACACTGCGACAGCCGCGAACATCTTCAGGCCAACCCGCCGCTCCAGCGGCCAACGCGCCAGAATCAGGGACATGGACAGGGCGCCGAGGGCCGGGGATGCCCGGAGCACGCCGAGGCCGAAGGCATTCGTGTGGAGAATGTCGCGGGCATAGATCGGCAGCAATGCCGTAGCGCCGCCGAGCAGCACCGCGACCATGTCGAGCGAGATCGCTCCGAGTATGATCGGCCGGCTCCTGATGAAGGAGAAGCCCGAGAACACCGATCTGAGAGTTGCCGGCTCGCGCGCAGATGATGGTGTGAGGATCCGCAGGCGTGAAACCAGGATCGAGGCCAGGCCGTAGAACAAAGCCACGAAAAGATAGGCTGAGCCGGGGCCGATGATATAGAGCAGGCCACCCAAGGCGGGACCGATGATGGTGGCGGTCTGGATGGCGGAGGCCGACAATGCAAGGGCTCGCGGCAATTGGAGGGGGCTGACGATCATTGGTAGCAGAGCGGCTGTCGTCGGCATCTCGAAAGTGCGACAAGCGCCGATCACGACGGCGGCGGCGAAAATGATCGTCGGGCTGATCATGCCCTGCCACGAGGCAAAAGCCAGCGCGGCCCCCGTCAGTCCCGCCACCATCTGGCAGCAACGCACGACCGTACGCCGGTCGAAGCGATCCGCAATGTGGCCCGCCGGAATGGTCAGCACCAGCATCGGCAGGAATTGGCACAGGCCGACGAGGCCGAGATGAAGGGCGGAACGGGTAAGATCATAGATCTGCCAGCCGATCACCACCGAGACGATCTGGAAACAGCCGGTGGAAAGCACGCGGGCCGACCAGAATTGCCTGAAACCGCCATGACGAAGTAGGGAGGGCGTGTCCTGAACGGCGGACATGACGAAGCCTTGAAAGTGATTTGGGAAAATGACTGGAAGTGAGGGTTGCAGTGGCGGCCAATGCGACGGCATTGATGGGGCTTGAGGCTCCTCCCGTATTCTCGCCGTCGCTGCCAGAGCATATGACTGTTTCTAATCAGTGCCTTGAAAAAAGAAAAAGCCCGGACGAACCGGGCTTTTCCTTACGCAATGATCCAGATACGCAGATCAGAACTTGTAGCTCACGCCGAGGTTCAGATCGACAGCGTCGAACTTCACCTTCGTGCGGTTGCCGGCAATGGTGACGCTCTTGTCGCCGAGGTCGATGTAGCGGGCCTCACCACGCACGATCCAGTTCGGGTCGATGGCGTACTCGACGCCGGCGCCAGCGGTCCAACCAACGCGGGTATCGGTCTTGGAACCGATGCCGGCAATGCTGGTCTTGACGTTGCCATAAGCAACACCACCCGTCACGTAGGGCAGGATGTTGTCGAAGGCATAACCGACGCGAGCGCGGGTCGAACCCTGCCATTCGCTCTTGAGGGTGCCGCGAGTGACGATGTTACCGTCGGTGATCGACTTCGACTTCTTGAAGCTCGAGTAGTCGATGTCCGTCTCAAGACCGACGACCCAACCGCCATCGAACTGAGCATTGTAGCCGGCATGCACGCCGCCGATGAAGCCGGCACCGTCGAACTTGGCGCGGTCAACCTTACCCTGGCCGACCAGAGCGCCAGCGTGGACACCAGCGTAGAAGCCGGTCCAGTTGTAGACGGGAGCGACGACCGGAGCGACCGGCTCGACAGCCTGGGGAGCCAGGTCGGCAGCGAAGGCCGAGGTCGAGGTGAGAAGGAGAGCCGCGAGGGCCAAACGCATTTTCATTACTAGAGCTCCAGAACGGAAATTCAGTGTGGGAGCATATAAACAGAAACCATCCAGGGAGTCTGTAGCATTCCGGTCACAGTGCCAGACAAACGAATTGGGTTTGGCTGGAATTTCCACAAAGGCCGAAGATTTTTTTTCGAACCCGTATGGTTAAAATTTCATGTATTTTAGGATTTTTGTTTTTAAATCACAAAGATTCGAAAATATTTTGAAATTGATATCGATGTTATTTGAGAAATTATATGGGGCGTGCATGGGAGGGCGGTAATGCAAATCTAAGTATTGTCGGCGTCGCTGCCCTCCGCATTCACTTAGTGCTGTAGATAATGCCCTGCCCCCCCAATTGGTGCTCACCGCTGCGTACCGTCACGGCCTCGTTTCAGATCAGGCAAATCGCACTTTCTTTCGGCCACTTGACAATAGGAGGTCTCGATAAATTTGCGGATGAAAAGCGGGGCTTTCACCGTGCCTGTCGGCAAGTAAGTCCAGATAGCCTTGTTTCGAGGAGTGCTACAAAGAAAAAGCCCGGCTTTCGCCGGGCTCTCCCTTACGCAATGATCCAGATACGCGGATCAGAACTTGTAGCTGACGCCGAGGGTCAGGTCGGTGGAGTTGAACTTCACCTTGTGGCGGGTGCCACCGAAGGTGCTGTTCTTGTCGCCGAGGTCAACATAACGGGCTTCGCCGCGGACGATCCAGTTCTGGTCGATGGCGTACTCGACGCCAGCGCCAGCCGTCCAACCAACGCGGGTGTCGGTCTTGGAACCAACGCCGGCAATGCTGGTCTTGACGTTGCCGTAGGCAACACCACCCGTCACGTAGGGCAGGATGTTGTCGAAGGCATAACCGAAGCGAGCGCGGGTCGAACCCTGCCACTCGTTCTTGAGCGTGGCGCGAGTGACGATGTTGCCGTCGGTGACCGACTTGGACTTCTTGACGCTCGAATAGTCGATGTCGGTCTCGAGGCCGACGACCCAGCCGCCGTCGAACTGGGCATTGTAGCCGGCATGCACGCCGCCGAGGAAACCAGTGCCATTGAGCTTGGCGCGGTCAATCTTGCCCTGGCCGATGGCCGCACCGGCATGGACACCAGCGTAGAAGCCGGTCCAGTTGTAGACGGGAGCGACGACCGGAGCGACCGGCTCGACAGCCTGGGGAGCCAGGTCGGCAGCGAAGGCCGAGGTCGAGGTCAACAGAAGAGCCGCGAGGGCCAAACGCATTTTCATAGTTCGATACTCCAAAAAACCGGAAATCACAGTGGCTGGATATAAGCAGAAAGCGTTGACGGAGTCTGTAGCGTTTTCGCCACACCGGCTTTCGAACTGGTGACAGGTCCGCGCAGATTTCAAGGCAAAAATAAGACAGGCGTGATGACCTCGGATAGTTAAAATGCAATTAAATAACTTCCATGATCATAAAATTTCTCCCAATAAAATTCTTTTTTTATAATAATTCATGAAATCGTTGGATCTATACGTGTTGTTCAAGTCGAACATCAATGAATTAGCTGCGCGATATCATGGGTAAGGGAGGCGATGAAAGGGCATCTATGCTTGTGGGACGCTTCATGCTGCTCTGCAGCACATTCGCAGCCAAGTCGATCCCATCGGCAGTTGTGCAAAGAACCTGCCCTATTTGCGCCACATTATGGGGCGGAATGTGGCATGGGATTGCTTTGCTGCAATGAAGGGGCTGCTCTGCATCTTTCGCATGGCTGCCCGATTTTCTCTCAGAAAGGCACGGCAGGACCGCTGCCCCGCCCGATCTGAAGCCCGATTCCAGCTTTGAGGCGACCTGCCAGCCATTGCTTGGCGTGGTGAACCGCCTCGGCAAGCGTACAGCCGCCTGCGAGATTGGCGGCGATGGCCGACGAGAGGGCACAGCCAGTCCCGTGCAGGTTCGGGCTCCTGACCCAGGCGCCGGCAAAGCGCCGGGTGCCGTCGCGGATGGCGAGAATATCGACCGCCTCGCCGAGATGGCCATGCCCTCCCTTCAGCAGTACCGCCTGCGGGCCGAGGCCGAGGAGTGCCTGGGCCTGCTCGACCATCTCTGCTTCACCCTCCGCTGGCGCGCCGTTCAGCAGGGCCGCTGCTTCCGGCAGATTCGGCGTGAGGCAGGTGGCCAGTGGCAGGAGATGGGATTTGAGGGCCTCAAATGTGCCCGTCTCGCCCAGCAGCCGACCTGTGGTGGCTGACATCACGGGATCGAGCACGATCGGTAGCCGCCGGTCTGCCAGCAGTTCGGCGATGATTCGTGCGTGTTCGGCTGTCGGCACCATGCCGATCTTGATGGCGGCGACGTCGAAATCGTCGAGCACGGCCTCGATCTGCACGGCGAGCACCGGCGGCGGCACCGCGTGGATGGCGCGGATGCCACAGGTGTTCTGCGCCGTAACTGCGGTGATTGCCGTGGTGCCGAACACGCCGAAGGCGCGAAAGGCGGCAAGATCGGCCTGGATGCCGGCGCCGCCGCCCGAATCGGAACCGGCAATGCTGAGCGCGATCGCCGTCATGCCCTGACCGAAGCTGGCCGGGTTGCCGTCAGCCATGCCTGGATCCGTGCATCCGGGTCGGGATGACGGGTAACGTCGCTGACCATGGCTGTTGCGTCGGCCCCTGCGGCGAGACAACCCGCCGCCCGTTCGAGGGTGATGCCGCCGATGGCGACCAGCGGTAGCTTGCCGATCAGCTTCTTCCATTCGCCGATGCGCTCGAGCCCCTGCGGCGCGAAAGGCATCACCTTGAGCGTGGTGGGATAGATAGGTCCCAGCGCCACATAATCAGGCCCGCATGCGAGCGCGCGCGCAAGTTCGGCATGATCATGCGTCGAGATGCCAAGCTTCAGGCCCGCGCTGCGTATGGCCGCGAGGTCGGCGGTGTCGAGGTCGCCCTGGCCGAGATGGAGGAAATCGGCGCCGGCCGCGATGGCCGCCTGCCAATAGTCGTTCACCACCAGATCGGCGCCATGGGCGCGGCAGACTGCCAAGGCGGCGCGGATCTCGGGCAGCGCCGTCTCGTCGTCGCGTTCTTTGATGCGCAACTGCACCAGTTTCGTGCCCTGCTTCACCAGGCGCTCTACCCAGTCGACGCTCTCGACCACGGGATAGAAGGGATCGAGACGCCAGATAGTGTCGATGATGCTCATGCCAGCACCGCCTTGCCGAAGACCGGCGTCGAGGGAGCCGCCATGTCACGCGGCACCATGGGGTCGGCGAGGAAGGCGAGCCGCCCGGCCTCGATACCCAGCGCAAAGGCCCGCGCCATGCCGGCGGGATCGCCCGCCTTGGCGACGGCGGTGTTGAGCAGCACCGCGTCATAGCCGAGTTCCATGGCGTGCGCTGCATGTGAAGGCGTGCCGATGCCGGCATCAACAACCAGCGGAATGTCGGGGAAATGCGCGCGCATGCTGCGCAAGCCATAGACATTGTTGAGGCCGCGCGCCGAGCCGATCGGCGCGCCCCAGGGCATCAGGACCCGGCAGCCGGCATTGACCAGGCGTTCGGCGACCACCAGGTCTTCGGTGGTGTAGGGAAAGACCTCGAAGCCTTCGGAAATGAGGATGCGGGCCGCTTCCACCAGGCCGAAGACATCGGGCTGCAAGGTATCGGCCTCGCCGATCACCTCCAGCTTGATCCAGGGTGTGCCGAAGACTTCGCGCGCCATCTGCGCCGTCGTCACCGCTTCCTTCGCGCTGTGGCAGCCAGCAGTGTTGGGCAGCACCTTGACGTCGAGTTCTCGGATCAGGCTCCAGAAACTCTGGCCGCTGCGCTCCCCACCGGATTCCCGGCGCAGCGAGACGGTGACGATACCGGCACCGGACGCGCGCACGGCCTGCGCCAGGATGGCTGGCGAGGGATATTGCGCCGTGCCGAGCAACAGGCGGGAGGTGAAGGGTGTGTCGTAGAAAATGAGGGTGTCGGCCATGGTCATCCTCCCTGCCGGGGGGCAAGGATCTCGACGGCATCGCCATCCTTGAGGGCGGTCCGGTCGCGATCGACGGCTCGCACGAAGCGGCCGTTGAGGGCGGTGGCCACCACGCTGTCGCCGAGTTCGAGCGCTTCGAGCAGGCGGGCGAGTGTGGCGGCATCGATTTCCTGACGTTCACCGTTGACGGTCAAGGTCATGCAAAAACTCCTTGATGGGCTGTCCGCACGGGCAGGATCCGGTCGGCGGCTTCCTGGGCCAGGGCCGGCGAGAGCAGGAAGCCGTGGCGGAACAGGCCGTTGAGCGAGATGACGCGCCCGACCACGGTGAGGCGCGGCAGATTGTCGGGAAAAGCAGGACGCAGCCCGGCCTCGAGCTCGATGATTTCGGCCTCCCCGAAGGCCGGATGCAGGCTGAAGGCCGCAGCGATCAGCTCCATGGTCGAGCGCAGAGTGGGCGGCCCGTCATGCTCGCTCTCGATCATGGTGGCGCCGATCATGAAGCGATGGTCGGCGCGCGGCACGATATAGAGCGGAAAGCGCGGATGCAGGAAACGCACGGGCCGGGACAGGCTGACGCCGGGCGCATGGACGACGATGGCCTCGCCCCGGACACCGCGTAGATCGGGCAGCTCTGCACGTGCGGCAAAGCCCCGGCAGTCGATCACGGCGTCCGCATCGAGGGCATGCGGCCTGGCCTCGACCCCGAAGCGGATGGCGACGCCGAGGTCGGCGAGGCGCCCTGCCAGCACCTGCAGCGCCCGTCTCGGGTCGAGATGGGCTTCGCGCGGAAAGAACAGGCCTTGGTGGAAGCGGCCCGCAAGATCGGGCTCGAGCGTGGCAATGCCGGGCTCATCCATCGGGAGATGGGCCTGGGTGCGGCGGGCGAAACGGGCGATCTCGCTGCCGTCGCGGGCGGGCGCGACCACCAGCGTGCCGCGCTGAACAGTTTCCCGCACATGGCGCGGCCACCAGGCGAGAGCGAGTTCGCCGCGCCGCTCGACCTCGACCTCGGCACTTTCCCGCTCGCACCAGGGCGCCAGCATGCCGCCGGCCAGCCAGGAACAGGCCTGGGCACCCAGGACCTCGCTGCGCTCCAGGATCTCGACCTTGGCACCTCGCGCCGCGCATTCCATTGCCGTGACGAGGCCGGCAACGCCGGCCCCGACAATGGTGATGCGCCGTCGTCCGTCACTCGGCCGGGACATAGAGGGCCCCGCCCTGTTCGAGGAATTCGCGCGATTTTTCCGCCATGCCCTGCCGTGCGGCTTCTTCCATCGCCCGGACTTCTTCTCGCAGATCCTGCGTGATCTTCATCGAGCAGAATTTCGGCCCGCACATCGAGCAGAAATGGGCGACCTTGTGCACGTCCTTGGGCAAGGTCTCGTCGTGATAGGCGCGCGCGGTATCCGGATCGAGGGAGAGGTTGAACTGGTCCTCCCAGCGGAAGTCGAAGCGCGCCTGCGACAGGGCATCGTCGCGGACCTTGGCCGCCGGATGGCCCTTGGCGAGGTCGGCGGCATGGGCGGCGATGCGATAGGTGATCACGCCGGTCTTGACGTCGTCGCGGTTGGGCAGGCCGAGATGCTCCTTGGGCGTGACGTAGCAGAGCATCGCGGTGCCGAACCAGCCGATCATCGCCGCACCGATGCCGGAGGTGATGTGGTCATAGCCCGGCGCGATGTCGGTGGTCAGCGGCCCGAGGGTGTAGAAGGGAGCCTCGCCGCAGGCGGCGAGCTGCTTGTCCATGTTCTGCTTGATCTTGTGCATCGGCACATGGCCCGGCCCCTCGATCATCACCTGGCAGCCCCTGTCCCAGGCGATCTTGGTCAATTCGCCCAGCGTCTCCAGTTCGGCGAACTGGGCGGCGTCGTTGGCATCGGCAATCGAGCCCGGACGCAAGCCGTCGCCGAGCGAGAAGGAGACGTCATAGCGGCGCATGATGTCGCAGATGTCGCCGAAATGCTCGTAGAGGAAGCTTTCGCGATGACCGGCCAGGCACCAGCGCGCCATGATCGAGCCGCCGCGCGAGACGATACCGGTGACCCGGCTGGCGGTGAGTGGAACATGGGCGAGGCGAACGCCGGCATGGATGGTGAAATAGTCGACGCCCTGCTCGGCCTGCTCGATCAGCGTGTCCTTGAACACCTCCCAATCGAGCTTCAAGGGATCGCCGTCGACCTTCTCCAGCGCCTGGTAGATCGGCACCGTGCCGATCGGCACCGGCGAGTTGCGCAGGATCCAGGAGCGGATGTTGTGGATGTTGCGCCCGGTGGAGAGGTCCATAACGGTGTCGGCGCCCCAGCGCGTGGCCCAGACCAGCTTCTCCACCTCCTCGGCGGCACCCGAGGTGACGGCTGAGTTGCCGATATTGGCGTTGACCTTCACCAGGAAGTTGCGGCCGATCACCATCGGCTCGAGTTCGAGATGGTTGATGTTGGCGGGCAGGATGGCCCGTCCCAGGGCGATCTCGTCGCGCACGAATTCCGGCGTGACGAATTCAGGGATGGCCGCGCCGAAATCCTCGCCATCGGCCCGGCGCTCGGCCGCGCCGTCCAAGGCTTTCTCGCGGGCGAGGTTTTCACGGAAGGCGGCGTAGACCATCTCCTCGGTGACGATGCCGGCCTTGGCGAACTCATATTGGGTGACGCGCTGGCCGTCGGCGCCCCGGCGCAGCTTACGATCAGCCGGGCAGGGTGCCACGAGCCTGTCGGCGGAGACATTGCCATTGTCCTCAGGTCTAACGGTGCGGCCATCGATCGCGCCGAAGCCGCGGCCGGCGATCCAGCTTTCGCGCAGGGTTGGCAGGCCCTGCTGCAGGTCGATGCTAGCGCTGTCCTCGGTATAGGGGCCGGAGGGATCGTAGACGCGGATCGGGGCGAGCGAAGCATCGCTCAGCGCGATCTCACGAAAGGGCACCCGCATCTGGGGATGCGAAGCGGGGGCCGCATAGACCTTGCGGGAGCCGGCGATGGGCCCCGTGGTCACGCTTTGCGGCGCGGCAATCTTGGTCTTGGGATTTTGGATGTTCATGGATCTCCTCCTCGTTGCGAGTCATGGAGATCCGGGGCGACGATTGTCTGGGCAGAACCGGCATCCCAGCCGATTCCGGGACCTGGAGCCAATTCCTAGCGCCAAAGCCCTGTTCCCGTCCCTTCGCCGGCATGACCCGGATCAGGTTCGAAGGGTTCGGCTCTAGGCCATCTCAGCCCCGCTTGCGCAGGACACCCCTCGGAACGATTCCAAGGTTAGACCCGGAATCGCCGGGCGTCCAGAGGGAAGGATTGTCGCATTATTTTGGAAGAAGGAGCGTTGCCACCCCTCATCCGCCTGCCGGCGCCTTCTCCCCTTGCGGGTATCGTCCACTCCACTTGGAGTGGACTGGGTGCCCCGAAGGGGCGGATGAGGGGCCGCTCTGCCCTATTTGGACTTCGGACCTCAACACCTTGAAAGAGCCGGGTCCGAAGACCCGCCCCTCCAAAGGACGACCTCACCCCCGCCAGGCAGCGGCGATCATGTCCGAGGCCTTCTCGGCGATCATCACCACGGGCGCATGGGTATTGCCGGAGACGATCGTCGGCATGATCGAGGCATCGGCGATGCGCAGGCCGGACATGCCGCGCAGGCGCAGCTCGGGGTCGACCACGGCCGCCGCGTCGGTGCCCATCCGCGCCGTTCCGACCGGGTGGAAGATGGTGGTGGCGATGTCGCCGGCGGCCTTGGCGAGATCGTCGGCCGACTGGATCGCCGGCCCCGGCTTCAGCTCCTCCGGCCGGAAGGCCTGCATGCGCCGGGTCGCCATCAGGCGGCGGGCCGCGCGGATCGAATCGGCCGCGACCGCACGGTCGCCTTCCGTGGAAAGGTAGTTCGGCGCGATTTCCGGATGGGTCTGGGCATCCGGCGAGACGATGCGGACATGGCCGCGTGCCTCCGGCCTGAGATTGCAGACCGAGACGGTGATGGCCGGAAAGGGATGGAGCGGAGACCCGAAGGCGTCGAGCGACAGGGGCTGGACATGGAACTCGATATTGGCGCTGCCAAAACGCGCATCCGACTTCATGAAGATGCCGAGCTGGCTCGGTGCCATCGCCATCGGCCCGGAGCGCTTGAGGACATAGGTGAGGGCGATCTCAGCCTTGCCCAGCAGCGAGGCCTGCCATTCGTTCAGGGTACGTGCGCCGCTGATCCTGAACACGGTGCGGATCTGCAGATGGTCCTGCAGGTTCTCGCCGACGCCGGGCGCATCCAGCACGAGGGGGATGCCGTGCCTGGCCAGCAGCCCCGCCGGACCAACGCCAGAAAGCTGCAGGAGCTGCGGCGTGCCGATGGCGCCGGCCGCCAGTACCAGCTCGCGCTTGATGCGGACGCAGGCGGGCTTGCCATCCAGCCTCAGTTCGAGGCCATCGGCGCGTCCGTCGACGAAACGGATGCGCTCGGCCATCGCCCCGGTGAGAATGGTGAGGTTCTTGCGGTGCCTGACGGGATTGATGAAGGCCCGCACGGCATTGAAGCGAAAGCCGGCCTTCTGGTTGACCTCGAAATAAGCCGAGCCGGTGTTGTCGCCGGCATTGAAGTCGTCGATCTGGGGCACGCCGAGTTCCTCGGCCGCCTCGCGCACCGAGTCCAGGATCGGCCAGGACAGGCGCTGGCGCTCGACGCGCAGCTCGCCCTCCGAACCATGAAAGGGCGCGCTTCCGGCATGGTGGTTCTCCGAGCGTCGGAACAGCGGCAGTACGTCGTCCCAGCCCCAGCCGGCATTGCCGAGCTGCTGCCAATGGTCATAGTCGGCGGCCTGGCCGCGCATATAGATCATGCCGTTGATGGAGGAGCAGCCCCCCATCACCCGGCCGCGCGGATAAGCGAGCGAGCGCCCGTTCAGGCCTGGCTCGTCCACGGTCCTGTAGCCCCAGTCGGTGCGGGGATTGCCCATGCAATAGAGATAGCCGACCGGGATGTGGATCCAGTGATAGCGATCCGAGCCGCCGGCTTCGAGCAGCAACACCCTGGTCTTGGGATCGGCGCTGAGCCGGTTGGCCAGCACGCAGCCGCCGGAGCCGGCACCGACGACGACATAGTCGTAGGCGCCAAGATCTGTGCATTCGCGCTCGATGCGTTCGCTCATGCGCCCTCGCGATAGCGTTTCCAGTGTTCGGGCATGGTCTCGGCGAGGCTGCAATAGAGGCGGTAGCGTGCCTCCACGAGCGCCCGGTCCGAGATGCGGGGCTGGTACTGCGCGGCCTGGCGCACCATGGCGGCGATGCCGTCGTCGAGCGTCGGGAAGGCCCTGGCTGCGACGCCCGCCGCGATGGCCGCGCCAAGCGCACCGGTTTCCTGGCATTCGGCTACCGTGACCGGCAGGTCGAGGATATCAGCGAACATCTGGCACCAGACCGGGCTGCGCGAGCCCCCGCCGGACAGCGAGGCACGGGTGATCTCGGCGCCGGCGCTGCGCAGGCGCTCGATATGGCGGCGATGTTCGAACACCACGCCCTCATAGAGCGCCTGGAGCATTTCCGCTTTGCCGTGCCAGCCGGCGAGGCCGATGAAGGCGCCGCGTGCGTCGGGATGCGTGGAAGCGCCGAACAGGAAGGGCAGGAACAGCGGCAGTTCCGCATGGGGCGTGACCGAGGCGACCAGCGCGTTGCAGGCTTCGAACTCGGTGGGACCATGTCCGCCGCCGAACTCGCGCACGAACCATTCGAGATTGACGGCCGAGGTAGCGCTGGATTCGACGGCGACATAGCGGTTGGGGCGCCAGGTCGAGGCGTGGAACACCCGCTCGTCGATCAGCGGCGTCTCGCGTACCACCTGGTTGATGCCCCAGGTGCCGGCCACGATCGCCGCCTCGCCGGGCGTGTTGATGCCGGCGCCGATCATCGAGGCGATGATGTCGAAGAAGCCGGCGGCAACCGGCGTACCCTCGGCGAGCCCGGTGGTGGTGGCGGCGCCGGCGGTCACGCCGCCTGCCGAAGCTTCGGACTCGACGAGATCGGGCAGCAGTCCGGCGGCATCGCCGAGGCCGTAGGCCGCCAGCAAGGCGTCGTCATAGCGCCGCTCGGGCAGGCGCAGCAAGCCGGCGCCGCTCATGTCCGAAAAATCGGAGACGCGTCTGCCGGTAAGCATCAGCGTCATCGCGTCCTTGCACAGGAAGGCGGTACCGGCCCTGGCGTAGAGATCGGGCCGGTTCTGCTTCAGCCAGATCAGGAGCGTCGCCGTCTGGGCCGGCCATGGCCGCTGCAGGCAGAGCGGATAGAGGGCGTCGGCAGCCGGCGAAGCGCGCAGTTCGGCGGCGAGGTCGGCGGCCCGGTTGTCGATCGACTGGATGCCGATGAGAGGCTGGTCGTTCTGGTCGATGAGATAGAGGCCGTTGCCGTGACCGGCGGTGCCGATGCCGATGACGTCCTTGCCCTCGACGCCGGCCTGCTCGAGGCAGCGCCGGATCACCGTGGCGGCATTGGCCCAGAGTTCGGCGATGTCGCGCTCGACATGGCCGGGATGCGGCTGTCGCGATTGGCCGTCGAGCGCTGCCCGCGCCAAGACCCGTCCTTCGAGGTCGAACAGGACCGCCTTGACCACGGTGTTGCCGGCATCGATGCCGAGGAGATGGCGCGTCACGCTGCGGCCTCGTAGATGGCCCAGGCCTGCGTATCGTCGGCGCCCTGATGGATCATCGCCATCAGGGCCTTGACCACGCGGGCGGGGTTGTCGTGCTGGTAGATGTTGCGGCCATAGACCATGCCATGCGCGCCCTGGCGCATCAAAGCGTGGGAGTTGGCGAAGACCTGGCGCAGATCCGCCTTGCCGCCGCCGCGCACCAGCACGGGGCAGCGGGCGGCCTCGACTACGCGATGGAAATCGCCGGAATCGCTGGTGGGATCGGCCTTGACGATGTCGGCGCCGAGTTCGCGGGCGAGGCGCACCAGCGTCACGATCTTTTCGGCGTCACCGTCGACGAGATAGCCGCCGCGCTCGCTGGCCGGCTGCATGACCAGAGGCTCGATCATCAGCGGCATGCCGTATTTCTCGCAATCCTGGGCGACGCGCGAAATATTCTCGATGCATTGGCGGAACAGGTCGGGTTCGTCCGGCAGCATGAAGAGATTGACCACCACACAGGCCGCATCCATGCGGAGCGCCGGGGCAATCGAGTCCTGCGCGTTTTGCAGGAGGGCCCACATCTCGCGATGACGCTGGCGGTTGTAGGGATTGCCCATGTCGATGCGCATCACCAGGGCAGGCTTGTGCTTGCCCGGGATCTCCTGCAGCAGGTCGGCCTGGCCGTAATTCATCTGGATGGCATCGGGGCGGGCATCGGCCAGCATGCGCACGACCTTGCCCATATCCTCCAGCCCGTCGAGGAAGGAGGGCTCGTTGCAGACGCCATGGTCGATGGCGACGTCAAGACATTTGCCGGCGCCGAACAGGCGGTTCATCCGGACTTTCTTGGTGAGGTACATGGGTCTTCCCTGTGGCTTTTCTTACCCTCCCCTGGAGGGGGAGGGTCGGCCCATAGGGCCGGGGTGGGGTGGGAATAGGCAGGGGTTTGGCGTGGAGAACGGAACTTCCTCGTCAAGAAATCACCCCACCCCGACGCTTCGCGTCGGCCCTCCCCCTCCAGGGGAGGGTAAAAAAGGGGCCGAAAGTGAAGAATTGCGGGCCGCGAGCGTCGCTGCCGCGAGGCCGTGAAAGTGATCGAGATGGGTGAGCAGCCGGTCGATCTCGACTTGGGTATGCGCCTGGCTCCAGCCCAGAGAGGAAGCCGCCAGCGCGGCGAGTTCGTGGATCGCATCGAGCGACAGCTCGCCGCTGAAGGCGATGGTCATGCGCCGGAGAACAAGGTCGGCCAGAGTGGCGACCTGGCCGGTGGCGAGGATCCAGCGGATCTCGTCACGGCTGTAGCTCGGTAGACCGGCGAGGGGGGCATCGTCGGCGCCGGGCGTGAAATCGAGCATGCGCGTGCCGTAGCGTTCGAACAAGGCGGCGCAGCGCGCCTGCGAAGCTCCCGTCGAGATGGCCGCCTGGTGCAGCCAGTCCCGGCGTCCGGCTTCGCCTTGGGGAAAGCCCTTGCCGCCGCCGATCGCCATGGCCTCGCTCGACAGCATGCGGGTCGCCTCGAGGCGGGCCAGCACCGTATCCGCGGCCTGGGCACCGAAAGCGCGGAAGGTCGTCCATTTGCCGCCGACGAGGTTGAGGATGGGAACCGGCCCCGGAGGCGTCGACCATTCACAGCTGTGGTCACGTGAGATCTCGGCGTTCACATTCGCATCGGCGCGCGGCAGGGGGCGAACCCCGGTGAAGCGGAACAGGATATCGGCTTCCGATAGGGGGATGGCCGGAAAGACCTCGCGGATCGACTCCAGGATATAGGCGGTTTCACCAGCCTCGCAGCGCACGCCGTCGGGCGTGTCGACGCGAATGTCGGTCGATCCGGCGAGGATATGGCCGAAATGGGCGAACAGGATGCACACGCGCCCTTCGCGATTGGCAAAATAGACCATGCGCTTGCCGATGGCGTTCAACAGGGCTGGGCTGTCGAGGACGAGATGGGAGCCCTTGGTGCCGCCGATCAGTGTGCTCTGCCGGCCCGAGAGCAGGGTGTTGGTCTGGTCGATCCAGGCTCCGCTGGCATTGACGATCACCGCGGCGGCAAGGGCGATGCGCTCGCCGGTCAGGCTGTCGGTGAGTTCAGCGACAGTGCCATCCAGGCTGGAGAGACCGAGATGGTTGAGCGCGAGCGCTTGGGGCGAGGCCGCCTCCGCATCGGCGATCAGTTCGAGGCCGAGCTGCTCCGGCCGGCTGATCTTGGCGTCATGATAAAGGGCGGCATAGTTGATGTCGGGATGGAAGGCGGGCCAGTTCAGGCGGGTGGCGCGATGGCCGAAGAAGCGGCTCTTCGGCAATTGGCGCTCGCGGCTGGCATAGAAATCGTAGAGGGCGAGCCCCAGCCGCACGATCAGGGCGCCGCGCGGCCCCGGCTTCGGCCGCCCGCCGAAAAAGCGGCGGATCGCCGAGGCGGTGCCGGAAAAGCGGTTGGCCAGCGGGACCAGGGTCGGCAGGGCGCTGACGTAATGGGGGGCGTTGCGCAGGAGGCGGTTGCGCTCCAGCAGGGACTCCTTCACCAGGCCGAACTCGCCATTCTCCAGATAGCGCAGTCCGCCATGGATCATGCGGGAGGGCGCCGCGCTGGCCCCGCTCATGAAGTCGCCGCGCTCGACGAGCACGACATCGATCCCCTGCAGAGCAAGCTCGCGAAAGGTGCTGATGCCGTTGATGCCGCCGCCGACGACAAGGACCGCCGTGTGGCCCTTTGCGCGCAGCCTGTCGAGCCGTTCCGCCCGGGTGAGCGTCATGCCACCAACTCCACCCTGTCAGGCCGTGACGGCGGCAAGATGCGCCGCGATGGCGCGGTCGATGGCGGCGAGGTCATCGGCCGACAGAGCGAGCCGTCCGGCGGCGGCATTCTCGCTGGCCTGCTGCTCGTCGCGCACCCCGCACAGGGCATAGGTGATGCCCGGCTGGGCGATGGTCCAGGCGATCACGAGCTGGGCGATCGTCGCGCCATGGGCCGAGGCGATCGGGGCCACCTCTGTGGCGAAATCGGCGACGCGGGCCCGGTTGTCGCGCGAGAAACGCGGATTGTCCTTGCGCAGGTCGTCGCCGTTGAAATCGCGCTCCGGCCCGATCTTGCCGGTAAGCAGCCCCAGCGCCAGCGAGGAATAGCTGAGCGTGGAGACGCCGTTGGCCGCGGTAACCGGCAGGAGGCTGGTCTCGATCTCGCGGTCGAGCATGGAGTAGCGTTCCTGAATGGCGTCGACGGGGCCTGCGGCGAGATAGGCCTTCAGGTCGTCGGCGGTGACATTGCTGACGCCGATGGCCCGGACCTTGCCGGCCCGCTTCAGTTCGAGCAGCGTGTCCATGGTCTCGGCCACCGGGATGGTCGGGTCCTGCCAGTGGGTGATGTAGAGGTCGATATAGTCGGTCTGCAGGCGCGCCAGGCTCTGCTCGATCTCATGCAGGATGCCGTCGCGGCCGAGATAGCGATGCACCTTGTGGCCCATCTCGTCGAAGAAGTGATTGCCCTTGCCGTGATGCCAGTTGAGCCCGCATTTGGTGGCGATCACGACCTCGTGGCGGCGGCCCTTGACGGCCTGCCCCACCAGCGCCTCGGCGCGGCCGAGGCCATAGGCCGGGGCGGTGTCGATCAGCGTAACGCCCTTGTCGATGGAGGCGCGGATCGCGGCGATCGAGGCCTCGTCATCATGGCCGCCCCACATCCAGCCGCCCATGGCCCAGGTGCCGAGCGCGATGGCGCTGGCTGCGATGTCGGAGTGGCCCAGTTTGCGCAAGGGAAACGGAGGGGTCATGTCGGCCTCTTGAGAATGTCGAGAACGTGGGTGCCGGTCGCCTCGTCGGTGGCGAGGATGTCGAGATAGCCGCCGCGCAGGATACCGGCGATCGGCTCGGCCTTGTGTGCGCCGGTGGCGATGCCGATGGTCATCGGGATGGCCCTGAGTTCCTCGGGGCTGAGCGCGACGACGCGCTCGTTGAGGGGGTAGTCGCAGGGGCGGCCGTCGCCATCGATGAGATGGGCGATCAGCTCCCCGGCCGCCCGGCTTTGCCTGAGGCCGTCGAGCCCACCGGCGTCCGGGGCGTGGAGGCTGAAATAGGTCGAACTCTCCGACAGCACCGAGCCGATGCCGACCAGGGCGATGCGGGCGCCGCGCGCCCGGTCCAGCACTTCGCCGACCGATTGCAGCGACATCAGCACGTCCCGCTCGGCGCGCGAGGCCGCGAAGATCGGCGCATGGATCTGGAAGGCGCGTCCCTGCAGCTTGGAGGCGAGCTGGGCGGCGAGGTGGTTGACGTCGACGAAATGCTTGCCCTGCACACCGCCGGTCGCCGGCACCACGGTGACGTCATAGGCACGGGTGGGCGCCAGGGCCTGGATGACGGCACTGACGCCGACGCCGCCGGAGACGCAGATGGTGTCGCCGTCCCGGAGCACGGTGAGGATATGGTCGGCGACCGAACGCCCGGCAGCCTGGAGGTTGACGCCCTCCTGGTCGGAGGCGGAGGGCACCACGATCGCTTCGGTGAGGCCGCTCGCCTCAGCCAGGGCCTGTTCGAGCTCGAACAAGTCCTGGCGCGGCGACTTCACCTCGATCCGGACATAGCCGCGCTCGTGCCCCTCCTTGACGAGGCGATTGACCATCGGATGGGACAGGCCGGTGCGCTTGGCGATCTCCGCCTGCGAAAGGCCCTCGATGTAATGCATGACCAATACCCGATGGATGCGGCGGAGCCGCTGGTCGCCTTCGTTCTCTTTTGCCACGATGCTTGTCCTATGCCTTACGAGTCTGGGCCTGCTTGCGCTTATGTAGCAGGTGATCGAAGGCGACGGCGGCAAACAGGATCAGGCCACGGATGGTGTCCTGCCAGTAGGGCGAGACGTCGAGCAGGATCAGCGAGCTCGACACCACCGATAGAAGGGCCATGCCAAGGATGGCGCCGAGGATGGTGCCCGAGCCCCCATTAAGGCTGGCCCCGCCGATCACGGCGGCGGCGATGATGTTGAGCTCCATGCCGACGCCGAATGTCGGCGTCGCCGCCCCGAAGCGGGCCATGTAGATGACGCCGGCCACTCCCGCGAGCGTCGAGCACAGCACGATGCAGAAGAACTTCACCCGGGCCGTGCGGATGCCCGAATAGGCGGCGGCCCGTTCGTTGGAGCCGGTGTAGAACACACGGCGGAACAGGGTGGCCTTGCGCAGGAGGAGGTCGAAGGTGACGACCACGGCCAGGAAGATCAGGATCACCACCGGCACGCCGTAGACCGAGCCTTGCCCGATGAATTTGAAGCTCGGCGGCAGGGAGAACAGCGACAGCGGCGTGCCGCCGGTGATCGCCAGGCACAGGCCTCGGATGATGACCATGAAAGCGAGCGAGACGATGAAGGAATGCAGGCCGATGCGCGTGACCGCCAGCGCCATGGCGGCGCCGATGGCGGAGCAGGCAAGGATCGCCATGGCGCTGGCGAGCCAGGGATCGACGCCCGCCAGGAAGAGCCAGCCGCCGATGACCATGGCGATGCAGACGACAGAGCCGACCGACAGGTCGATGGCGCCGACAATCAGGAGCACGGTCATGCCAACCACCACGATGCCCTCGACGGCGAATGACATCGTCATGGCGCGCAGATTGGTCCAGGTCAGGAAATAGGGCGAGGCGAAGGACATCACCACGCACAGAGCCAGGATGATCAGCAAGAGGCCGAGTTCGCGCATGTTGCCGAGACCGCGCAGCCAGCCGAGACGGGCGCGCGACGGCGCTTCGGGGTGTTTTTGATTCACTGAGGTTTCACCCATGACAGTCATGCCGCCCTCCCGGCGTCTTTGCCCAATCCGGATGCGAGGCGGATCAGCTTGTCTTCAGTCATTTCCGTTTCCGTCACCTCGCCGACGATTTCGCCCTCGTGGATGACGAGGATGCGATCGGCGAGGCCAATCAGCTCGGGCAGTTCGGAAGAGATCACCAGGATGCCGGTGCCCTGGTCGGCGAGTTCGCGCAGGATGCGATGGATCTCCGCCTTGGCGCCGACATCGACGCCGCGGGTCGGCTCGTCGAGCAGGATGACCTTGGGGGACACCGACAGCATCTTGGCGATGGCGACCTTCTGCTGGTTGCCGCCCGACAGCGTGGCGACCGCATCGTTCAGCGAGCCGCGGCGGAGGCGCAGGAGATCGCCGAGGCGGCGCGCCTGCTCCAGTTCGGCCGCACGATCGACGAAGCCGACGCGGGTGGAGACACGGCCGAGGTCGAGTGCCGAGACATTCGCCGCGATCGGCAGATCGAGGAAGATGCCCGACCCCTTGCGGTCCTCCGAGAGATAGACGATGCCGCTGGCGATACTGTCGGCATAGGTCGAGGGCGTGACATCGCGTCCGTCGAGCACGATCCTGCCGGCGCTGCGACGCATCAGCCCGCAAATGCCGAGCGCCATTTCGGTACGGCCGGCGCCGATCAGCCCGGCGACACCCAAGACCTCGCCGCGCCGGAGCTCGAAGGAGATGTCCTTGAAATGCACACCGTCGGAGAGGCCGTCCACACTCATCAAGGCGGACGCTTCGGCGCTGCCTGGGTTCTTCGGCGGATAGAGCGTGCCCAGGGTCCGCCCGACCATCTTGCCGACCACGCTTTCGGGCGTCATGTCGGCGATATCGTCGGTCGAGACGTGCTGGCCGTCGCGCAGCACGGTGATGCGGTCGCAATGGGCGAAGATCTCCGCCATGCGGTGGCTGATATAGATGATGGAAATGCCGCGCGCCTTGAGGCCGGCCATGATGGCGAAGAGCTTGCCGGCTTCGCGCTCGGTCAGCGCGGCGGTCGGCTCGTCGAGAATGAGGATCGAGCAGTCGAGGGTCAGCGCCTTGGCGATCTCGACGATCTGCTGCTCGGAGATGGTGAGATCACCGACCAGGCTGTCGGGGTCGATACGGCCGAGATCGG
This sequence comes from Labrys sp. F242, assembly GCF_057813875.1. Taxonomy (NCBI): domain Bacteria; kingdom Pseudomonadati; phylum Pseudomonadota; class Alphaproteobacteria; order Hyphomicrobiales; family Xanthobacteraceae; genus Labrys; species Labrys sp. F242. Next base: position 376,344 of record NZ_JBVASG010000003.1, read on the forward strand.
CCAGGAGGGCGCGCGCCTTTTCGCGGAGCTCGCCATAATTCATGAAAAAGCCGCGGCGGGCGTTGGTGGCGGCCATGAAGATGTTTTCGGCCACCGAAATGCCGCCGCACAGGGCGATCTCCTGATGCACCAGGCCGATGCCGAGGGCCTGTGCCCGAGCCGGCGAACCGATCTCGACCTTTTCGCCGCGGATGCGGATCTCGCCGGTATCGGGCCTGACGATGCCGTCGATGATGTTCATCAGGGTGGATTTGCCCGCGCCGTTCTCCCCGGCGAGGGCATGGATCTCGCCCTTGCGGACGCTGAGGCTGACATTGCGCAGGGCCTGGATCGCTCCATAGGCTTTGCTGATGCCAGTCACTTCAAGGGCGAGATCTTGGGTCATGACCGGTCTTCGTCCTGGATAATGGCAAGGAAACTGGCGGGACGTAGGAGATGGAATGGGATCCAGAGGTCAGTCAGCACATCGACCTCTGGATCCCTCTCACAAGCAAAGCTTGCGAGGATGCCAGGTAGGGAGCCGCATCGGGGCGACACCGAGGCTATTCTTGAACGAGCCTCGAATAGCGGAGCTGCTGGAAGAGGCAGGCGGGCTGCCTCACTCCTCGATGCCCTTGGTGCCGCGGCGCTTGAGATAGGCGTCCCAATAGAAGTCGTCGGCATTGTCCTTGGAGACGACGGCAAAGCCATTGTCGACGAAGGGGACACCCATCGGGTTATAGCCGGCGCGCTTCCAATCGTTCATGGGGTCGATCAGATCGGGGTGCTGGGCCATGAACAGGAGCATGAAGCCCATATAGCCCTGGATGCCCTGATTGGGATTGACAGAGCCGAAGACTTGTCCGGCCTTGATCATGTCGAGGATCTTGCCGTTCACGTCGGCGGTCATCACCTTGATCTTGCCGCCGAGCTCCTGGGAGGCCTGGGCTGCCCCCAGGGCCGAATTGGCCTCGGGCATGAACAAAGCGGCGAGATTGGGATTGGCCTGGGCGAGGGACTGCACCGCCTGATAGGCCTTGTTCGGATCCTGGTTGGTGGCGGTCCGGCCGACCAGCTTCATGCCGGGATATTTCTCGCCCATGCGGGCGATGAAGGCGGCGACACGCTTGTCGTGATTGTCCTGTCCGGGGTTTTCCAAGACGGCATAGTCGCCCTTGCCGTCGAGCGCCTTGGCGACCATGTCGGCGGCGGCGCTGCCTTCCCGGTTATTGTCGGAGGTGACATAGGAAGCGCGCTTGGAATTGGGCGAGTCGGCCGCAAAGGTCACCACCGAAACGCCGGAGTCGACGGCGCGATTGATCGGCTCGATGAAGGGATCCGAATTCATCGGGTGGACGAGGATGCCCGCCGGTTTCTTGGCCAGGGCCTGGTCGAAGCTCGCGATCTGCTTGGTGACGTCATATTCCGGCGTGCCGGTATAGGCCGTCTTGCAACCCATCGACTGGGCGGCCTGCTTGAAGGCCTCATAGACCGGGAACCAATATTCCACACCCGAGACCATGACGTTCATCACATAGGTCTCGCCTTCCTTGCAGCGGAACTTGCTGTCTGCCTGCGCGCTCGCGCCGGAGACAAAGGCCGCGCTCGCAGCCAGTCCGATGAGCCATTTCCTGATGGGCATCCTCACCTCCCGATGGTGTTTGCCGGGCTTGTTTCCCGGTGCTTTCGATTAATATTGAAATAAATTTCACTATGTGATATTCATTTCAATAGGGATATAGATGAGATTGCTGACGGACGCAATGGCCTTTCGTCGGCGGCGTGTGTCCGGTGTGTCGACCTCCAGATCGGCATCTTTGGAAACACCGCATTTTGCTCAAGGAAGACGCCGATCCCGCTCCATCACCTGATGGCGCTAAGGAGATCGGCGCACCGCGTCAGCGGACGGGATGCTCGGGCTTCCGGAAAGCCGTGTCCGTCCCTCCCCTTTGGTTGACAGCGCTGTGGTCGTCAGGGAAGCTGCCGCAAAGGGCGCAAAGCGCCGTCACGATTGGGAGGAAGCGCCATGACCATTGGCCTTCGGGGCAAGCAGGCGACCAAGATCACGGCGGCCGAGGCGGCGGCGCGGGTCAAGCCGGGCATGTGGCTCGACTATGGATTCGGGCTGACCCAGCCAGATGCCTTCGAGGTGGCCCTCGCTGCCCGGCGCGACGAACTCCATGACGTCAAGATCCGCCACTGCCTCACCATGCGGGCGCGCGCCACCCAGGAATGCGATCCCAATGGCGAGCATTTCGGCTGGTTCAACTGGCACTTCTCCGGCTATGACCGCAAGCAGCACGATGCCGGACGCTGCAACTACATTCCGATGAATTTCGGCGAGGCGCCGGACTTCTATCGCCGCTTCATCGATCCCGTGGACATTGTCGTGATCAAGACGGCACCGATGGATGCGGAGGGCTATTTCAACTTCGGCGGCGGCGCTACCTATGTCGAGGCTATCCTCGAACGGGCCCGCACCGTTGTCGTCGAGGTCAACGAGGATACGCCCTATGTCTTTGGCGAGGGCAACCGCATCCATGTCAGCGCAGTCGACCACATCATCGAGGGTGACGGCCAGAAGGCACCGGAGATCGGTAATCCCGAGCCGAGCGAGATCGACCGGGCAGTCGCAGCCCGCATCGTCGCGGAGATCGACGACGGCGCCTGCCTGCAGATCGGCATCGGCGGCATGCCCAACGCCGTCTGCACCATCCTCAAGGACAGCGGCATCCATGATCTCGGCATCCATACCGAGATGATGACCGACGGCATCGTCTCGCTCTATGACGCCGGCCTGGTGACCGGTGCGCGCAAGAATATCGACCGGGGCTGCTCGGCCTTCACCTTCGCAGCCGGCTCGCGCCGCCAATATGAAGCGATCGACCGCAACCCCGATTTCAAATCCTACCCGGTCGACTACACCAATTTGCCGCACAATATCGCGCAGAACGACCATGTGGTGTCGATCAACAATACCACGCAGATGGACCTGCAGGGCCAGGCTGCCTCCGAGAGCGATGGCCATCGCCATATCTCGGGCACCGGCGGCCAGCTCCAATTCGTGCGCGGTGCCTATGCCTCCAGGGGCGGCAAGTCGTTCCTGTGCATGTCCTCGACCTTCGACAAGCGTGGCGATCGCCGCAGCCGCATCGTGCTCAATCTGACGTCGGGCAATGTGGTCACCACGCCGCGTACGGACGTGATGTATGTCGTCACCGAATATGGCATGGTCAATCTGAAGGGGCGTTCGGTGGCCGAGCGGGCCAAGGCCCTGATCGGCCTCGCCCATCCCGATTTCCGCGAGGGGCTGGAACGCGAGGCCCGCGAGAACGGCCTGATTCCGCGCTTTTGCTACGCGCTGTCCTGATGGGGTATCCCTGGGATCGCAGGCGTCTCGCCTGCCTCTGTCTTTCCTAAGCGCGGCGCTTCCAAAAGCAGGCGAGACGCCTGCGATCCCAGGACAACCATGCTTCGCTTGGCACCCTCGCCGGCCTGCCCTAACCTTTCCGGCTTTCGGATGAGGACGATTTCATGACGCAAGCCATTGACCGGGTCCGCCAGGCCCTGCTGCAGGCCGGGCATCCCGACACTATCGCGATGTTCGCCGAGGGCACCCATACCGCGGCCGAGGCTGCCGCTTCCGTGGGCTGCAGCGTGGCGCAGATTGCCAAGTCGATCATCTTCCGCTCGGGAGAGATGCCGATCCTGGTGGTCGCGTCAGGCATCAACCGCATCGACCGCGCCAAGGTCGGCGCCGCCCTCGGCCGCAAGGTCGAGCGGGCCGATCCGGCCTGGGTCGAAGCCACCACCGGCTTTGCGGTGGGCGGCGTGGCGCCGGTAGGGCATCTCGCGCCGGCCCTCATTTTGATCGACGAGGACCTGCTTGCCCTCGATCCTGTCTGGGCAGCGGCGGGGTCGCCGACCCATGCCTTCCGCACCACGCCGGCCGAACTCGTGCGGGTGACCGGCGGTTCGGTGGCGAATGTGAAGGCTTGAGGCGATGACCGATCCTGCCGGGCCTTTCAGCCCCGATGTCGAGATCCGCACGCGTGATTATCGCATCGGCTGCATCGGCGCCGGCATGATCATGGCCGACGTGCAGCTCGCCGCCTATCGCGAGGCCGGCTTTCCCGTGGTCGCCATCGCCTCGCGCACCCGGGAGAAGGCGGCGGCCGTCGCTGGGCGCTACGCCATCCCAACCGTGCACGACACGCCCGAGGCGCTGATCGCGGACGAAAGAGTTGAGATTCTCGACATCGCCTTTCCGCCGGACCAGCAGCCAGCCCTGATCCGGCGGGCGCTGGCCGCGCCCCATATTCGCGGTATCCTTGCCCAGAAACCCTTCGCGCTGACTCTTGAGGAGGCTCGCCGCCTGCGCGACGAGGCCGATGCCGCCGGCAAGATCCTGTCGGTCAACCAGAACATGCGCTTCGACCAGGCGATGCGGGTGCTGCGGCAGATTCTCGATCGCGGCGAGCTGGGAAGTCCGGTCTTCGCCACCATCGAGATGCGCGCCATCCCGCATTGGCAGGGTTTCCTGGCGGATTACGACCGGCTGACCCTCGCCAATATGAGCGTGCATCACCTCGACGTGCTGCGCTTCCTGTTCGGCGAGCCTAGCGAAATCTATACCGCCGCCCGCCCCGATCCGCGCACCCGTTTCGAGCACACCGACGGCATCACGGTTTCCACGCTGAAATTCCCGTCCGGCCTGCTCGCGGTCTCCATGGAGGACGTCTGGTCGGGGCCGCGGCAGGAGGGCTTCGATTCCGACGTCTACATCAAGTGGCGGGTCGAGGGCACCGACGGCGTGGCGCAGGGCACCATCGGCTGGCCGGATGGTACGCCCTCCACCCTGCGTTATGCCTCGATAACGGCGACCGGCGGGCGCTGGGTCAGCCCGAGCTGGACGAGCAAATGGTTTCCGCAGGCCTTCATCGGCGTGATGGAGCAATTGCAATATGCGGTGAAGACGGCGACCACCCCCCAGCTCTCGGCCGGCGACAATGTCCGCACCATGGCGCTGGTGGAGGCCGGATACCGCTCGCTCGCCGAAAACCGTCCGGTCAGGCTGGACGAGTTCGAGGTTTGAGCATTCGAATCACCCTGCCCTAGGGGTGCATTTTCGCGCCCTTGACGATCTTGTCGACGACCTTCTTGTCGGCCCGGAGCGCGATACCGACCACCTTGGCATCGTCGACGGCGTAATCGGCGAAGACGGCGCGATTGGCGGCATCGTGACCGGTCTTGAACATCTCCTCGATATAGAGCGAGGTCCTGATGCCCCGGTCGAGCGAGCGGCGGTGGATCGCGCTCATCGTTTCCGCGTCGGCCGCCAGCACGATCGCCGGCTGCACCGACAGGGCATTGTAGAAGCGCCCGGCGCGATCACGATAGGCCTCGCCGATCATGTCGGGTATCTGGGCGATGATGCCGCTGGTGAGGAAGGCGGTGACGTTGAGTGCCTGCCAGGAGGCAAGATCGTCTCGCAACACGATGGCAAACTTGGTATCGAACATGAATGACGACTTTCGAGTCAGAATCTCCGGAGGCCGAGCCCCTAGCCGGAACCACGCCGTCAGCCCTAGGGCAGCAGGCCTTCCAGGGTCTTGAACGTTCGTGCGGCGACAGCGTCCGCACCGCGCCGCCGCTGCCCGGTATCGAGCGCATGGAAGCCTGGTTCCACGGCAATGCCTTCGAACTCCACCGCCACGATACCTATGCCGTCGGCGTCACCCTCGACGGTGTCCAGAGCTTCCGTTACCGCGGCGTATCGCGCGCCAGCCTGCCAGGGCAGGTGCTAGTGCTGCATCCCGATGAGCTGCATGATGGCGGCGCCGGCACCGAAGAGGGATTGCACTACCGCATCCTTTATCTGGAACCCTCGCTCCTGATGCGGGGGCTCGGCGACGGCGCGGTGTCGCTGCCTTTCCTGCGCCAGCCGGTTTTCAGCGATCCGGCGCTACGCGAGGATATTCTCGGCTTGCTCGGCCCGCTCGACCGCGGGCTGGAACAGCTTGCCGCTGACGATCTCATTGCCCGCCTGGCACAGGGGCTCGCTCGCCACGCCGGCCAACCGCTCAAGCCTCTCGGCAGCCTGGCCTGGCGGCAGGTCGACCGGGTGCGCGACTATCTCGAGGCCCATGCTCTCGAGGCGGTACGTTCGGAGGAACTGGAGGAGATCGCGGGGCTCGATCGCTACGCCCTGTCACGGCATTTCCGGGCGGCTTTCGCCACCAGTCCGCACCGCTTCCTGCTGATGCGGCGCCTGGGCCAGGCCCGCGCCCTGATTGCGTCAGGCGAATCGCTCGCCGAGGTCGCCGCCGCCACCGGCTTTGCCGATCAGAGCCACCTCACACGCCATTTCAAGAAGGCCTATGGGGTGACCCCGGGGCGTTGGGCCGGCCTGGTCGAGACGGGGCGGCGGTCAGGCCCAGTGGCCGCTTGACCAGACGGCTTCCGGCTATCGATGTATCACGCCGCTCGCAGCGGGCTTTGGCGGACCTGGAGAGGTGAGTCCGTCATCCCCGGCCGAGCCGCTCGCGAGCAAAGCGAGAGAGGGCGAGGGGAAGGGGATCCAGGGCTGGAGGGCTCAACTTATGGCCCCTGGATCCCCTTCCCTCGGCCTATGGCTTCGCCGGGAATGACGGTCAGGCTTCAATGGAAGTGGTATCGCTCACCCCCGCGTTCCGGCATATCTGTCCATGCCGACATCTAGGGCCGTGGCGCGCTGATGCATCTGCCCGAAATAGGGATGGAAGATGGCGTTGCGGGCTTCGATCTCGGCATGACCAGCCAGGAAAGCCGGCATGGCCTCGCGGATCTCGGCCAGGACGGCTTCCTCGTCGATACGGGTCAACAGGCCCTGTTCTACCACGATCTCGCCCTCGACCATCACGCGTTCGATCGAAGCGCCGTTCTCGGCATAGACCAACTGCCTGACGATGTCGTTGAGCGGCGTGAAGGCGAGGCTGTCGAGCCGAAGCATGATCAGGTCGGCGCGCTTGCCGACTTCGAGGGAGCCGGTGAGCTCTCCCAGAAGGGCCGTACGCGCGCCGCCCAGCGTGGCGGCGTTGAGGATTTCCCGGGCGGAGACCCAGCGTTCATGATCGGGGCCGGTGGCACTTTGTACCAGGGCCGCCGTACGCATGACGTCGAAGATGCGCGCGCTGTCGTTCGATGAGACGCCGTCCGTGCCAAGGCCGATGGTGACGCCGGCATTGATGAGGCGGCGGAGCGGCGCGATGCCGGCACCGAGCTTCAGATTGGAGACGGCATTGTGAGCCACCGAGCAGCCCGCCGCGCCCATCAGGGCGATATCGTTCTCGTCGACCCAGACCGAATGGGCAATGGTGATGCCGGAATGGAGCAGGCCGAGATCGTGCAGGTAGCGGATCAGGCTCTTGCCATGCAGGAGTTCGCCGGTCACCGCCTGGGTCTTGGTTTCCAGGATGTGGGTATGGAAGGGCACGCGCCATTGCTGGGCCAGCTCGTTACAGGCCAGCATCAGCTCGGGCGTGCAGCGCTGGGGCGCGGAGGGAGCGATCATGAAGCGCAGCCGTCCGGCCCTGTCCTGGAAGGCCGCCAGGGCGGAGCGGCAATAGTCGACATAGGCGGCAGCGGTGATCGGCGGGCCGAAATCGAGTTTCGCCTGCAGGTCTGCCGGCATGATCTGCCGGCCATAGGCGACGGCATCGAGCGGGTGGATATTCATCACCGCGCTGGAGACATTGGCGCGGATGCCGGCATCCTCATAGGCACGGAACACGGTGCCGAGCCGGTCGAGATCGTGACGGGGCGGGTCGAAGAAATCGTCGCACAGCAGGGTGACGCCGCCCTTCAGCGATTCCATCGCGAGCAGCAGCGTGCGCAGATAGAGCAGGCGCGGCGGCAGCAGCGGGCCCATCAGCAGCGGATAGGCATAGAGCAGCCATAATTCCAGCGGCAGGCGTTCATAGCGCCCCCGGAAGAAGGTTTCGCCGGAATGGGTGTGGGCGTTGACGAGGCCCGGCATCACCAGCCGGCCGCGCCCGTCGATCAGCCTCGCGCCGGGGTGGTCGCCGAGATCAGGGCCGATGGCGGCGATGCAGTTGCCCTCGACCAGGATATCGCCTCCGAAGGGCGTGCTGCCATGCTCGCCGCCCATGGCAAGGATGGTGGCGTTGCGGATCAGGACCCTGCTCATGCCAGTTTCCCCGGCGCACCGCCGTCGAGCCAGGCATAGAGCTCCCAAACCTCTCCATCCGGGCCGGCGAAATAGCAGCAGCGCGCATTCCAGGCATAATCGGCTGGGGGTCTTTCGAAGGCCACGCCCTTGGCGGCGAGCTCGGCGTGGCAGGCATCCAGTTCGGCCGGCGAGGACATCAGCACGGCGATCAGCACATTGTGATGGCCCGAACCGCGCTCGGCCGACAGGCCGGCATGATGGCTGATATGGCCGATGTCCCATAGGGCCAGTGTCAGCCCGGCGCCGTTGAAATCGGCGAAACCGGGAGCGCGGTGCTTCAGGGTGAAGCCGAGCCTGTCGGTGTAGAAGGCGATCGAGCGTTCGATGTCCGCGGTGAGGATGCAGACATCGCTGATCGCGTGGCGTTGGGCAAAGGCCGTCATTGTCAGTAATCCCGTAATTCGCCGCCGGTCGCGGCTGCCTTGACGCCGCCACGCAGCTGCCCGCTGATCCACACGCCCAGCACGGTGGCCAGATAGGGCAATGCAAGCAGGAAATCGCGGGGCACCTTGTCGCCGAAGACGAGCTGGGCCCGGATGCCGAGGGCATCGACGACGGAAAAGAACAGCGCGGCCAGGGCCGAGCCGATGGGATGTCCGCCGCCGAAGATCACCGAGGCAAAGCCCATGAAGCCGCGGCCGGCCGTCATGTTGATGCTGAAGAGCTGGAGCGTGCCGAGCGCCAGTTCGGCACCACCGAGGGCGCAGAGCACGCCGCCGCCCATCAGGGCGATCAGGCGCATGCGGGCCGGCGCAGCGCCCACGCTGCGGGCGGCGAAGGGATGTTCGCCGCAGGCCGTCAATTGCAGGCCGAAGCGGGTGCGCCGCACGATGACCCAGAGCGCCAGCACCACGAAGGGCATGGCGATCACGAGCACGGAGAGCACCCCGAAGGGGCCGAAGGCCTCGCCGAGCCGGGGCAGTCCCCGGCCGGCCATCACCGAGGCCTGGCTGCCATAGATGGCCTGGACGGCGAGATCCGTGCCGCCGAGCCCGAGGCCGGTGAGGCCGAGGCCGGCGATGATGGGATGGGCGCGCAGCTTCTCGACCACGAACCACAGCAGCATCGAGCCGAGCACGCAGACCACGATGGCAAGGCCGAGGCCGAAGGCGACCGAGCCGGATTTGGCGGTGCCGACGGCAGCGGCGCAGGCGCCCGCGATCATCAGCCCTTCCAGGCCGAGATTCCAGATGCCGGCCCGCTGGGCCAGCATGCCGGCCATGGCCACATAGATCAGCGGTGTGCCCGAGCGCAGGATGGCAATGAGGATGTCGCTCATGGCTGGGTCCTCCGCGCCGGCAGGCGCCGCTTGATGAAGCCGGGCAGCAGCCAGGTGCGCGCCGTGATGAACAGGGCGATGGCGGCGTTGATCACGTCGATGGCGGCGGCCGGCAGGCCGGCGATCACCGGCAGATAGAGGCTGGCGGCGGCAAGGCCGCCGAAGAACAGCGAGACGATGGCCGCGCCGGCCACGGAGAGCCCCGCGACGAGGGCGATCAGGATCGCGGTGAAGCCATGGCCGGGCAGGAAGCCGCTGACCAAGCGGCCATTGGGACCGAGCAGCTCGATCGAGCCGGCGAGGCCCGCCAGCGCGCCGCTGATCAGGAAGGCCGACAGCCCAAGGCGGGAGAGCCGGGCGCCCTGCCACGCGATCATCACCGCATTGCGGCCGGCGAGGCTGGAGAGCACGCCATAAGCGGTGCGGTTCACCAGGAGCCAGACCAGCACCAGAACCAGCACGGACAGCGCGATCATGGTGGGCGAGACGCCGGCCGAGGTGGCGATGCGGTAGGCTGAGGCGACGGGCCGGCTTGCCGTGACCTGTCCGGTGCCGGAGGGATCCTTCAGCGGGCCGGAGGTGACATAGACCAGGAGCAGGCCGGCCATGAAATTGCCCATCAGCGTGGTGATCACCTCATCGGTGCCGTAGCGCAGCCTGAGGAAGCCGGGCCAGGCCGCCCACAGGGCGCCCGCCAGCATGCCGGCCAGCATGGCCGATGGCACCACCACCAATGCGGGTGCCCCGTTGAGCAATTCGACGGCGGTCGCAGCTCCGATGGCGCCGAGGTAGAACTGGCCCTGCGCGCCGACGTTGAAATAGCCGCAGCGAAAGCAGACCAGCACGCCGGCGGCGGTGATCACCAGCGGCAGGGCCCAGCGCAGACTCTTCATCAGCGCATTGGGTGAGGTGAAGGCGCCGTCGGCGATGCTGCGGAACATCTCCGGAGCCGAGTAGCCGGCAAATTCGAACACGATGCCGCACAAGCCCAGTGCCAAAGCGACGAAACTGACGGCGCGCAGGATGGAAAGGAGGCGGGCGGTCATGCGGCTTCCTCCAGGGCGACGTCGCCGACCATGGCCTGTCCCACGGCCGCTATCTCGAAGGGGGCGGTGAACTCGGCGACGATGCGGCCGGAGAACATCACGACCACCCGGTCGGCGATGTCGAAGAGCTCGTCGAGATCCGAAGAGATCAGCAGCACGCCGCAGCCCTGGTCACGGCAGGCTCTCAGAGCGCGCCAGACGAAGGCGGTAGCGCCGATGTCGAGGCCACGGGTGGGCTGGGCCGCGATTACCAGCCGCGCCGTCTCGTCGATCTCGCGGGCGAGGATGACCTTCTGGGCATTGCCTCCCGAGAGTGAGCTGGCCGGTTGGGTCGTGGTGGAGAAACGGACGTCCCACCCGTGCAGGCTGGCCTGGCAGGCCTTCCTCAGCCGCGCGGGAGCAATGAAGGAAAGGATGCGTCCCAGCAGCAGGTTGCGGGCGGCCCAGTTCTCCCAGAGCGAGCTGGTCAGGCTCAAGCCCTCGCTGTTGCGGTCGAAGGGAATGATGCGCAGGCCGGCGGCGCGGCGCTCGAGCACGGGGCGCCTGGTGACATCCAGCCCATCGAGCGCAATGGTGCCACGCTCCAGGCCGACAAGCCCCGCGAGGGCACGGACCAGAGTTTGCTGACCGTTGCCCTCGACACCGGCAATGCCGACGATCTCGCCGGCGCGGATGGCGAGATCGGCCCGCTCGAGCGGACGCCCTTCACCGTCGGGACGGGTGGTGACGGCCTTCATCTCGAGGATGGGGGCGCCGGTGGATGGCTTCATGTCGTGGGCGGGAGGTGCGTTGGCGCCCTCGCCGACGAGAGCGGCCTTGTCCGCCTTGTCGAGGCCGGCGGCGGTACCGATGATCGAGTTGGCGAGGCGGGTGGCATCGATCTCGCTCACGGGCACGCAGGCCTCGATCAGGCGCCCGCCGCGCAGGACGCTGACCGTCTCGGCGATACCGAGCACCTCGCGGATCTTGTGCAGGATCAGGATGATGGTGACGCCGCGCTCGCGCAGGCCACGCAGCCGTTCGAACAAGGTCTCGATACCCGAGGGCGAGAGCACGGCGGTCGGCTCGTCCAGGATGAGGATACGGGCATCGGTTACCAAAGCGCGGGCGATCTCGACCGCCTGGCGGGTCTCCACCGGCAGGTCGCGGATGCGGGCGCGTGGATCGACCTTGACACCGAGGCCTTCGAGATGGGTGGCCCAGCGGGCGCGCAGAGCCTTGGCGCAGAACAACGCCCCCCGCCCTTGCGCGCCGAATTCCATGGCCTCGGCGACGGTGAAGGAGGGCGGCAGGGCAAAGCTCTGATGCACGAGCTCGACCCCGGCGGCACGGGCGGCATTGACCTTGCCGAGCGGTACGGGTTGTCCCCCGATCAGCAATTGCCCGGAGGAAGGCCTGACGATGCCGGCGCAGACCCGGGCAAAGGTTGTCTTACCGGCGCCGTTCTGCCCGACGACGGCATGGATGCGGCCGGCCTCGAAGCCCAGGCTCACCTGCCTGAGCGCCGCAACCTCGCCGAAGAGGACACTGACATCGCCGCATTCGAGGGCGTGCTGGGGCATGGTGGTCTTCCCGGATACGCGGGCCATCGGGCCGCAACCTGTCGGATGGAGCACTGCGCCTCGTCACCGCCAGAGGCAAGCCGGCGCGCGACGAGGAGGAGGAGGCAGGGGGGCTCTAGAGCGCGGTGTTGAGCGGCACCTTAAGCGTTCCGGCAATGATCTCCTTCTTTGCCTTCTCGATGTCGGGCCAGATCTCCTTGGCCTTGGCAACGAGATCGGCCGGGCCTTCCTTGAGGAAGATGTCGGAGAGCTCGAAGTCGATCACGCCGGTATCGATGCCGGTGGCGACGTGATGTCCCTTCCAGCCCTCGGTCAGCGCCTTGCTGACTTCCTGATAGAGCGACAGGCCGAAATCGAGCTTGACGATGGCGGCCACCGCCTTGGGGCCGAGCTTGTACTGCTCTCTGGAGATGGCGCTGACCAGGCGGCCGGGCGCTTCGGTGGCGGCCTGGATGATGCCGGTATCCGTGGCGGCTGAGTCGGTCTGGATATAGTCGACGCCGGACTGGAACAGCTGATTGGCGATCTCATGACCCTTGGCGGGATCCTGGAACGAGCCGGCGAAGGCCCCGGTGAACTTGATGTTGGGGCCGATCACAGCGGCCGCGGCCTTGAGGGCGTTGAGATCGGCGATCTGGCCGGGAATGCTGGCGCCGCCGATATAGCCGATCGCGCCGGTCTTGGAGATGCGGCTGCCGAACAGGCCCGAGAGATAGCAGCCCAGATAATAGTCATAGGCCACCGTCACCACATTCGGGATCGCGGGCTCGAATGGGTCGGCGTAGAGCTGCACGAATTTGGTGTTGGGATATTCGGGCGCCACGGCCTTGAAGGGTTCGGCGACCTCGTTGAAGGTCGAGACGACCACGCTGGCGCCGGCATCGCCGAGGCTGCGGAAGATCGATTCATAGGTCGCGGCGTCCTGCGCATAGATGATGCGGGTGGCAAAGCCCTTTTCGCCGGCCAGTTTCTTCAGCGATGCGATCATGCCGTCGACCGGGCCGTTGTCGCCCGCCGCCTGGGTATGGACCAGTGCCACCAGGCCTTCGGCGGCCCGGGTCTGGCTCGACAGCAGGCCGAAGGCCGCCACCCCTGCGGTGCCGATGAGGAATTGGCGGCGTGATGCCGAATACCGGAACAGGCCTGAAACGGAGGGAGTCTTCGTCATCTGTCAGTTCCCTTTTCTGGTTTGGATGGTGTTGATTTTTGTTGTTCTCCGGGGAGCTTCAGCGCCCCGGGCCGTCAGGCCGCCGGCAAGGGCGGGCAGATCGAGGTCGGCTTGAGCATCTTGACCTCCTGCGAGATCATGGCGTCCAGGCCCCAGACCTCGCCGATGAACTTGGTCCAGGCCGGGTCCGCGACCATGGCGGCGCGCCGCGTCTCGCGATCGCCCAGGCCCTGATAGGCCCACATCATCACGATCTGGTGCAGCGGGCCGATCTCGCTGACCCATAGGCCCATGAAGGTGCCCAGATGCTTCTTCTGGATCGGCAGGCCTTCGGTCTCGTACTTCTTGAGCCAGCGGTCGAGCTGGCCCGGCTTGAAGCTGTAGGTGCGCTGTTCGATGATCATGGCCGCCGTGCCTCCGTCATGGTTTGGCGTCGAGGATGAAATCGGCAGCCCGTTCGCCGATCATGATGGTCGGCGCGTTGGTGTTGCCGCTGGAAATGATCGGCATGATCGAGGCGTCCGCGACCCTCAGGCCCTCGACGCCATGGACCCTGAGCTCGGCATCGACGACGGCGTCGGCATCATTGCCCATCTTGCAGGTGCCGACCGGATGGAGGGTGGTCAGGGCCGAAGCCCGCAGCCATTCCAGCAACGCGTCGTCGCTGAGCGCGCCGGGCCCCGGCGCCAGTTCCTTGCCGCGATAGGGATCGAAGGCCGGTTGGGCGATGACCTCGCGCATCATGCGGATGGCGGTGATCATGGTCTTGCGGTCGAATTCGGTGGCGAGGTAATTGGCTCGGATGCGGGGCGGCGCCGCCGGATCGGCGGAGCGCAGCGTGATGGTGCCCCGGCTCTCCGGATTGACCGGGCCGACGCGGATTGTGAAGCCGTGATTGGCCTCCACTGCCTGCTTGCGGAAGGGATTGGGCCAATGGAGATTGGCGGTCTTCTCCAGCGCCGGCATGAAATGGGCCTGGATGTCGGGCGCCACCAGGTCGGGCCGCGACTTCATGAAGGCGCCGGCCTCATAGGGAAAGGTGGTGGTGATGCCGGTGCCCAGCACCATGCCCTGTGCGACCGAGGCGATCAGCTTGTCGGCGCGCAAATCGCCATAGAGCGTCACCGGCTGCTTGCATTCATAGCTCAGGCAGCAATCGACATGGTCCTGCAAGTTTCGCCCCACGCCCGGCAGATCATTAAGTACGGCGATGCCATGCTTAGCCAGCTCATCAGCCGGGCCGATGCCGGAAAGCATCAGCAATTGCGGTGAGTTGACTGCTCCGCCGCACAAAATCACTTCCCGTCTGGCCCGCACGGTGCACGGCCGCCCACCCTGCGTGAACAGGACGCCGGTAGCGCGCCCGTTCTCCACGAGGATGCGCTGGCTGAGCGCGTTCACCTCTACCGTGAGATTGGGCCGGTCGAGCACCGGTCGCAGGAAGGCATGGGAAGTCGACCAGCGCTTGCCTTTGCGGATGGTGAAATCGTAGCGCCCGAAGCCTTCCTGTTCGGCCCCGTTGAAATCATCATTGCGGGGATAGCCCGCCTGCACGCCGGCCTCGATGAAGACATCGAACAACCCGTTGCGCCCGCGGGCACGGCAGACGGTGAGGGCGCCCTCGGTACCATGGAAGCTGCCATTGCGTTCGACATGGGTTTCGGAGCGACGAAAAGCGGGAAGAACCTCGTCATAAGACCAGCCCGGCAGGCCCATCTGCGCCCAGCGGTCATAGTCATGGGCGTTGCCGCGCACATAGATCATGCCGTTGATGGTGGAGGTGCCGCCAAGCGCCTTGCCGCGCGGCCAATAGAGCGTGCGGTTGTTGAGATGGGGCTCGGGCTCGGTGCGGTAATTCCAGTTGTAGAGGCCGGAATTGAAGAGCTTGCCCATCAGCATGGGTAGGCGGAACAGGGGATTGCGGTCGCGTCCGCCCGCTTCGAGCAGCAGCACGCGGTTGCCGGGATCCGCGGACAGGCGATTGGCGACGACGCAGCCTGCCGAACCGGCGCCGATGATCACATAGTCGTATTCGGCATCGTTACGCATGGCCTTACCAGTCGATCGGGGCAGCGCCGAGCGCCTTGAGACGCTCATTGCCGAGAATGAAGGGATTGGGCAGGCCGAGCACCGCGTCGCCCCGGGCCGGATGCTCGCGCAGGATGCAGTCGTCGCCCTCCATGATGCCGGCCGCCCGGAGGGTCTGCGCCGCCGCCTCGCCAAAGCCGAGGAAGATCACCTTCTGTCCGGAACCGGCGAGATGGCGCAACACCGCCAGCATCAGCGGCCGCCACAGCGGTAGGTGGCCCCGGCTCTGATGCGGATCGATGGAGACCTGGAAGCGGCTGAGGGTTAGCGAGGCGTTGAGCAGCAGGGCACCGCTGGCCACCCAGCGATCGGCGACGGCATTGGCCGGCTCGAGTGCGACGGCGCCGGCCTCGATGGCGGAGCGCAGGCGCGGCCAATCGGCGATGCTGCCAGTCCAGCTGCCCTCACCGGTGCGGGCGGCGACGATCATCTGCATCACCGTGCGGATGGAGACCGAGAACATCTTCTCCAGCTCGCGCCATTCGGCGACATTGCCGGCCTCGAAGGCGCGGCCGGTCGAAAAGTCGGGGCTCGGATACGGATCCTGGCCGAGCACCACGCAGTGCACCTGGTGGGGGTCGAGACCGTCGAAGGCGCGCAGCATATGCGCGCCCTTGGGTTGCCCGGGAAAGAGGCGCCCCTTGCGTACGGGGAAGACCGGTTCCCACGGCTCCAGCGTCAGGCCGGCATCCATGTCGGCGAAGCCCAGTTCGACCGGGCCGAGGATGTCGCGCCAGGCGGGCGGCAGATCGGCCTGCCAGCCATCCAGCACGTCCCGCATGACTTCGCGCAATGATGTCGACATCGCCGCTGCATCCCCCTCGTTGCATGAAGGATAGTCAAAACCTGACCAAAACGTCAAGTTATGAGTTGAAAAAATCTGACGTTTCGGTCAGGTTTTGACATTGGGTTCCGATACCGGCATTTCCGGAGCACGGACGCATCTCGAGAGTGCGGGAGGACAAGGTGGCGACGACCAGCGCAAAGAAGGCGCGCAAGGATGGCTCGGACAACGAGGAACGCATCCGGGCCCGCAACGAGGCGGCGATCCTGGCCGCTGCTATCGACCTGTTCGCCCGCAAGGGTTTCGACGGGACGCGGATCGCCGAGGTCGCCGAACATTCAGGATTGCCCAAGGCGAACGTCTATTACTACTTCCCGGCCAAGGAGGATATTTACCGTGCCTTGATCGGTCGGCTGATCGCCAGCTGGGATACGGCGCTTGAGGAACTGCAGCCCGGGCGCGATCCGGCCGAAGCCATCATGGCCTATATCCGGGCCAAGCTCGATTATTCACGCCGCTTCGCCGCCCAGTCCAAGCTGTTCGCCAACGAGATTCTCAGCGGTGCGAAATTTCTCGACAAGGCCGGCCGCAGCCACGTGCAGCAAGCGACCCGCGCCAAGGCGGCCGTGGTCGAAGGCTGGGTCGCTGCCGGCAGGATGGCGCCGATCGCCATTCCGCATTTCTTCATCATGCTGTGGAGCACGACACAATTCTACGCCGATTTCGAGGTGCTGGCCTGCGATGCCATGGAAGTCAGCCGGCTGACCAAGAAGGATTTCGAGGCGGCTGCGCTCGCCATCGGCGATATCGTTCTGCGCGGCTGCGGCCTCGCAATGCCACCTGCCTGAGATCGAAATAGTATGCGCAAAATAAAACGGGACGGTGTCTAGCTGACACCGTCCCGTGTTTGAAACGGGGCTTGCGGCCCGCGAAATCAGCCGTTCACGGCATCCTTGAGCGCCTTGGCAGGCTGGAAGACCACCTTCTTGGAAGCGGCGATCTTGATCGTGGCGCCGGTGGAAGGGTTGCGGCCTTCGCGTGCGGGCTTGGCCTGCACCTTGAACTTACCGAAGCCGTTCAGGGAGACTTCCTCACCCTTGACAGCCGCCTCGGTGATCCCTTTCAGAACGTCCTCGACAGCTGCCTTAGCGGCAGTCTTAGTCAGGCCATGAGCGGCGGCAATACGGTCGGCAAGATCGCTGGTGCTGACGGGCATGATGTTATCCTTTCGATGATTCGTCCGATGGCGTTATCGCATGACCGGTTCGATATCGCCATCGCATGTACACCGGAAACGCACGGAAATCCTGCTTTTTCAACGGATATGAACGGATTTTCTCGCGCCCAGCTCTTGTTTGGAGCGGTTTGAGTTTGCAAACGCCTGTTTGGCGATGCCGTTTGGTAAAGTAAGCACCCGGCCGGCGATGCGATGAAAATGCCTTGCGCTTTGACGGACCCCGCCAGGGATTGCAAAGATGCCTTGGAGATCAGTGGGTTAGAATAAGGAAGCATTTTTGCCGGCCTACGCTTTGCTCCAGGGGACAGCACCGGGCTGGCGGACTATACTTGCCGACCATAGATATCGGGTGGAAGCGCGGGACTTTTTGCGGTGATATCGCGGCAAGTTCAATCACAGGGAGACGAAGCGATGACTTCCCCCCATTTTGCCTTGTTCGACACCGAAATCGGCACTTGCGCCCTCGCTTGGGGCGATAAGGGCCTGGTCAGTGTGCAACTGCCATCCCACAGTCCGACGGGCCTGCGGGCGCGCATGCTGCGCTCCCTGCCGGGTGCGATCGAGGCCGAACCGCCGGCGCTGGTTCGCCAGGCCATCGCGGCCATCCAAGCCCTGCTGGCGGGAGAGACAGCCGATCTCGGCTTCATCGAGCTCGACATGACGGCAGTGCCGGAATTCAATCGCCGGGTCTATGCCGTGGCGCGGGGCATCCCTCCCGGCTCCACCATGACCTATGGCGAGATCGCCAAGCAATTGGGCGATCCCCTGTTGGCGCGCGATGTCGGCCAAGCCATGGGGCAGAACCCCTTCACCATCGTGATGCCCTGTCACCGGGTGATGGCGGCCGGTGGCAAGTTCGGCGGCTTTTCGGCCTATGGCGGCGTGGAGACCAAGCGCCGGCTGCTCGAGATCGAGGGCGCCCTGCCAAAGCCGGAACCCACCTTGTTCGGCTGGGCCTGAGCCAGGAGGGATCGGGCCGCATGGACGAGCGCCGGCGGCTTGATGAGGGAAAGCCGGACGTCGTTACGAACCGGCTACCTGCCGAAGCGTCGCCTTCAGGATCTCGTCGGAAAGGGCGGGATCGTCGGCGATGCGGGCCAGAACCACGGCGCCGACCATGGCGGCCCACCCGGCGATCGCCGCGCTACGCCGTTCTTGCGGCGTTTCGCCCGGGGCGGTCGCGCTGAAATCCTCGATCTGCTCACGCAAGGAACGGGTCAGCACGGCACGGATATCCTGCGATCCACGCACAGCTTCTGTGCCGAGCGCGGCAAAGGGGCAGCCCTCGGCACGCGCATCGCGATGCGTCCGGCTGAGATAGGCCGCGGCATAGTCGGCCATCGTCCGGCCCGGAGGCTTGGCCGCCTCCGGTTGAAACAGCACATGAGCGAGCGCCTGGGCGATCAGATCCTCCTTCGACTTGAAGTGACCATAAAAGCCGCCATGCGTCAGACCTGCGGCCGCCATGATTTGCGCAACGCTCACGCCGTCCAACCCCTTCTCCCGATAGAGGCGCGCAGCCGCATCCAGGATGCGGTGGCGATGCTCAGCGACCTGTTCGCGGCTGACTTTCATGACGGGCTCTCCTGTCTCGCTTGACTTTATACATGATGTCTATCATGAATGCACTATATATGATGATCATCATGAATAGGAACGGAGAGATGTCATGACCCAAACGCGACCCACGGTTCTCATCACCGGTGCCTCCACCGGCATCGGCGCAACCTATGCCGAACGCTTCGCCCGGCGCGGCCACGACCTTGTGCTGGTGGCGCGGGACGAGGCGCGATTGAACGCGCTTGCCGACCGCCTTCGCCAGGAGAACGGCGTGGCCGTCGACATCCTCAGGGCGGATCTGACGGCCGCCGAGGATCTGGCGCGCGTCGAGGCGCGGCTGCGCGAGGACGCCAAGATCGGCATCCTGATCAACAACGCCGGCGCGGCCGCCCATGGCGGGTTTGCCGACCAGGATCCGGATGCGCTGGAGAGGCTCATCCGTCTCAACGTGACGGCACTGACGCGGCTGGCCGGTGCGGTGACGCCCCGGTTCCTGGCGGCGGGAACGGGTGCCATCGTCAACATCGCCTCGGTGGTGGCGCTGGCGCCGGAATTCGGCCTGGGTGTCTACGCAGCGACCAAGGCTTTCGTGCTGACCTTGTCGCAGAGCCTGCAGGTGGAGCTCGGCCCGCGCGGCCTCTATGTCCAGGCCGTGCTGCCGGCTGCGACCCGCACCGAAATCTGGGAGCGCTCGGGCCGCGATGTGAACACGCTGGAAGGCGTGATGGACGTCGGCGAACTGGTCGACGCCGCGTTGGTCGGCTTCGACAGGCGGGAAAGCGTCACCATTCCGCCCTTGCCGGATGCGGGGCAGTGGGAGGCCTTCGATGCCGCCCGCCGCGCCATGCTGCCGAACTTCCGGCAGGAGCACGCAGCGGAGCGCTATCGGTCGGCCTGACCGGATTCCCTTTATTTTTTGGGAGTGGCGAAGCGCTGCTCGGGCAGGATCGAATACCAGCCCGGGCGGCCGGGGTCGCGGTCATAGGTATAGCCGCCGACCTCACGGTAGTACTCGGCATAGCGGGCGAGCTTGTCGCGATCGAGCTCGACGCCGAGGCCCGGTCCCTGCGGCAGGGCGATGGCCCCATCGACATAGCGCAGCGGCCCGCCGACGATGATGTCGTCGGTGAGATGATGGTAATGCGCATCGGCGGCGAAGGAGAGGTTCGGTAGCGCCGCGCCCAGATGCAGCATCGAGGCAAGCTGGATGCCGAGTTCGCCCGAGGAATGCACGGCGGCGCCGTACTGGAAGGTCTCCAGCACCGTGCCGGCCTTGTGCGCCTGGCGCAGGCCGCCCCAGAAGGTGGTGTCGAGCAGCACGACATCCACCGCTTCCAGGCGCAGATTGGCGGCGAGCTGCTCGAAATTCACCACCACCGTGTTGGTGGCGGTGGGGATGCGGACGAGGCCTCGCAACCGGCGCATGCCTTCGAGGCCCCAGGTCGGATCCTCGAAATAGTCGTTGTTGAGATGCTCGATCGCTCGCCCGACCCGGACCGCTTCCTCCACCGACCAGGCAGCATTGGGATCGAGGCGCAGCCGATCGTTCGGGAAGGCAGCGCCTAGGGCGCGGAAGGTTTCGATGTCGTGCTCCGGCGGGAAGAGACCGCCCTTCAACTTGTGGCTGGTGAAGCCATGCCGGGCCTTGAGTTCGCGGGCATGGGCGACGATCTCGTCCGGGCTGGTCTCGCCGCCTTGGCCGGTTTCTTCATGCCGATAGCGATAGAAAAGATAGCTGGCAAAAGGAATCGTCTCGCGTATGGCGCCGCCTATGAGGTCGCAGGCCCGGATGCCGAGTTTCTTGCCGGCGGCATCCATGCAGGCCATTTCGATGGCGGCGTGGAGTTGCATGCGGTTGTTGTAGAGCGAGGCGGTGGGATTCATGATCTTCCAGCGCAGCTGCTCGAGCTGCAGCGGATCATGGCCCTCGAGATAGGGTAGGAGGGCGCGCACCGCTGCCTCGGCCGACTCGCCGCCGCCGCCCATCTCGCCGAGCCCGATAATGCCTTCGTCGGTGATCACTTCCACGATGGTGCGGATGAAGCGCCCCCAATGCGCGCCCGCGGCATGGCGCAGCGGCGCTTCGAGCGGCACGGCGACGGTGGTGGCCTTAAGGTCGACGATCTTCATCGCACTATCCGGTTGCAGGAAGAGAAAAGGGAGAAATGACGCATCAGCTCGCGGTTCCCAGAAGCAAAGCGCGTTTTAGCGAAAACGCACTTTTGCTCTGGCTCTTTGTTCGAACGCGTCTTTGCGATTCTTGGTGATTCGGTCAGCATCGCAAAACGCTATAGAGCGAGGCCGCGCACGAAGTGCTTCTGCAGTATGAGGAACAAGAGGAAGGTCGGCAGCGAGACGATCAGGGTGGCGGTGATGATGGTGGGTGCGTCGGCCTGGCCGTAGAGGCTCTGCATGCCGAGCAGGGCGACCTGAACGGGGCGGGCATCGGGTGAACGCACCAGGATCATGCCGAAGAGCAGGTCGTTCCACACCCAGGTGAACTGCACCAGCGTCAGCATCAGGAAGGGCGCCTTGGCCAGCGGCATCATGATCTTCCAGAACACCTTCCAGCTCGAGGCACCGTCCATTTCGGCGGCTTCCTGGATGTCCCAGGGCACGGTGAGGAAGAAGCCACGCATCACGAAGGTGGCGAAGGGGATGCAGATCGCGGTGTAGAAGGCGAACAGCCCGATCTTGGTGTCGTAGATGCCGAGGGCGATGTAGCTCTTGAACAGCGGGATCAGATACATCTGCAGCGGGAAGATCGTGCCCGAATAGATGAACAGGAACCAGCCCAGGCCCCGCGGCAGCTTCAGCCTGACGATGCCATAGGCGGCGAGGGCGGCGAGCAGCACGGCCGTGAGGGAACTCGCCGCGCCATAGAGCAGCGAGTTGATAAAGCCGCTCTGGATACCCTGTGCCCAGGCATTGGCGATGTTGTTGAGGAGGTTGAAGCTGGTCGGCAGCTTCAGTGGGCCACGGGTGTAATCGGTGGCCGTCTTGAGCGTGTTCATCAAGAGGAAGGCCATTGGCGAGAGCCAGACCAGCGTCACCGCCAGCATGGCGCCCGAAAGGATGGTTTTCCTGCGATCGCCGGATTGCGCCACGCTTGCACGTTCCATGGCTATACGCTCCATGACTAAACCTGGCTCTCGCGCGCGAGCATGTTGCGCAAATAGAGATAGGAGAACACCAGCGAGAGGGCGGAGATCACCACTGCGACGGCCGAGGCGTAGCCCATCTTGAAGTTGGCGAATCCCTCCTTGTACATGGTCACCGCCAGGGTTTCGGACATGCGGGCCGGGCCGCCGCCGGTCATCACCCAGATGGTGTCGAACACCTTGAACGAGTTGATCACCGCCAGGAGGGAGGCGATCACCACATAGGGCATCAGCATGGGGATGATGATCTTGGTGGCGAGCACGAAGCCGGCGGCACCGTCGAGGGTGGCTGCTTCCACCGGTTCCTTGGGCAACCCCTGCAGGCCGACCAGGAAGATCATCACGTTCAGCCCGGTCGCCTGCCAGGTATAGGCACCGATCATCGCATAGGTGTTGTAAGGCTGGACATAGAGCCAGTTCACCTTGAGTGCCCCCAGGCCGATGGTGTCCAGGAGGATGTTGAGGGCGCCCTGGTCGCGCAGCACGAAGCCGAAGACGATGCCGGCGGCGGAGGCCGAGATGGTGGCGGGAATGTAGATGCAGATCTGCATCAGCTTCGCCCCCTTCAGCCCTGAAATGGCATAGGCGAAGAAGAAGCCGAGCCCGACCGGCAAAACCACGCCCAGCACCATCCATTTCAGCGTGTTGACGAAGGGGCGGGTGAAATTGGCATCCGTCACCAGCTTGAAGAAGTTCTGCAGGCCGATGAAACGCGGCGCGGTCATGCCGTTCCAGTCGGTGAAGGCGAGCAGGGTGGTGTAGAGCATCGGCAGGATCAGGAAGACGCCCACCATCAGCGCCGCCGGGGCGACATAGAGATAGGCTTCGCGCTGCTTGTGGTCGGACAGGGGGGACATGGGAGAGCCGAGTGCTGGGGTTCAGGATAAGGCGCCATTCTCCTTCCCCACGAAGCTGGGGAAGGTGTCGTTGCAAAGCAACGACGGAAGGGGGGGGTGGCGGGCAGCGCGTGGAACATGCCGAGCTGACACGACGGTCGAGCAGGCGTGCCAAGGCCAACCGCGCCCGCCGCCCCCCCCCTCCGACCCGACTTCGTCGGACAACCTCCCCCAGCTTCGTGGGGGAGGCGAACTGAGCCTCATTCTGCGAGCGTCGTGGAGAAGTGCCGTCTCTCACGGCTTGGGATGCGCCGCCCAGTAATCGTCGGCGATCTTCTGCAGGTTCTGCATCACCTCCGGCGCGGAATTCGGGTCGAGCACGAATTTGGAGATCTCGTCGACGGCCGCTTCGGCGATCGGCGAGGGCGTGGTTTCCCAATAGCGGCCGAGCAGCTTGTAGTTGCCCTTGACAACCGCATCGTTCAGCTTCGCCACCTCCTTGTCATCCGGCAGCTTGGCATCGGTATTGGCAACGAGGAAACCGGTGAGGTCGGCCCAGCGCTGCTCGCCTGCCTTGCTCATCCAATACGCGGCGGCCTTCACGGCGGTCTCATGCGTGTCGGAGTTCTTCGACACCAGCAGCGGCCCCGCCTCGAAGATCACGCTGGGCGGCAGGCTGGCCTTCTTGTTGGGCAGCACGAACAGGCCCCAATCGCGTCCCTCGATCGTGCCGGCCTTGGTGACGGTGTCGGCAAACCAGGTGCCGACCAGCATGTGAACGACTTTTCCCTGGGCGAAGGAATTGTTCATGCTGTCGCCGGTGGTGAAGCCGAAGGGCGAGGTGCCGTCATCCATCCAGCCCTTGGCCATCCAGTCCTTCCAGGTGGCGAAGGCGGCGGCGACCTGCGGATCGGTATATTTGGCCTTGCCGGCCATCAGCTTCACATAGAAATCCGGATCGGATCGCACCAGGAACTCGGAAAACCAGATGAAGGCCGGCCAGCGTCCCTCGATGGTCTGGCCGATCGGGATCTTGTTGGCAGCCTTGATCTTGGCGAGGTTGCCCTCCAGTTCTTCCCAGGTCCTGGGAACCTCGAGGCCGAGTTCCTTGTAGACGTTCTTGTTATAGAACATCGCCCAATAGGCGACATTGTTGGGCACGGCATAGATCTTGCCATCGAAGCTGAAGGCATCGGCCACTTCCTGCTTGACCTTGCCTTCGGCCAGCAGAGGCTTCCAGATCGCCGTCAGGTCCTCCAGCAGGCCTGCTTCCACCAGGTCCTTCATGCGGTAGCCGGACCACCAGGTGAACATGCCCGGCGCCGAGGTGGTCGGCAGGGCGGCTCGGACGGCGGCCTGGTAATTGGTGGTGTCGCCGAAAGGCGTGACCTGCCAGCTCGCAGTAGGGTCGTCCTTGCCATAGGCCTCGAAATTGGCCTGCCAGCCAGCCTTGTCATGCGAGACCGTCAGCTGCGGCTTGTCGGCGGCGTGGGTCGCCGAGGCCAACAATCCCGCGGCGAGCAGGCCGGCGACGGCCGCCAGGCAGATTCCCCCTGATCGAGCCCTGGGCCCGCTCAAGGGGAATCTGCAAGATGCCAGAAATTGGCGGAGCTTCGTGACGATCATGGGTTCCCTCCTGCTTGCGGTCGTTGCCGAAGCTTTGGTTTTGTCGTTAGGGCGGCCGCCTTTCCGGCGGCTCTGGTTCAAGGCGTGCGCGCGACGAAACTGTCGAGCGCCTGCAGGATCGTGCGCAGATGGTTGCGCATCGCGATGGCTGCGGCGTCCTGGTCGCCGGCGGCGAGGCCGGCAAGGATGTCGCGATGTTCTGCGATGATGGCGTCCGACCGGTTCGGCCAGTTCACGGTGACGAAGCGCAGGCGGTTGAGATGGGCCTTCATGTCCTCCAGCTCGTCAGCGGCGGCGAGGCAATCGACCGTTGCGAAGATGCGGCGATGGAAGGCTTCATCCAATTCGTAGAAACGGCGCAAATCCTTGCGGCCGGCGGCGAATTCCTGCTCGTCCACGATGCCGGCCAGAGCGTCGAGGTCGGCCTGATTCGCCGCCTGGCAGGCCCTGCGGCTGACTTCCACCTCGACGACCTCGCGAATGAGCTGGGCAGCCTTGACCTTTTCCACCCGGATCGGCGCAACGACCGTACCGCTCTGCGGAAAGATCTCGACCAGGCCGAGATTGGCAAGACGCAGCAGGGCTTCGCGCACCGGCGTGCGGGACACGGAAAGGCTGGCGGCGATCTCCGCCTCGCGGATCGGCTGCTGGGGCCTGAGCACGCCAAGCACGATGTCGCTGCGCAACATCTCATAGACATTGGTAGCGGTGGAGCGCGGCCTCACATTCGCATGTCGCAGCGTGTCCAGCATGGCGGATAGCTCCGATGATCGGTTCCTGCGTGACGTCGATTAATATATTAGTGCATTTATATTGTTGCAAGCGCCTTCTTCGCCGGGGTTCGAAATCCTCCGGCGGGACAGAAGACAAGCGCCGAGGAGCGGCACTTTGCGGCAGCTTGCCGCCTGTTGCGTCTGGCCGCTTTTGGATCATACTGGCGGCAAGGGAAGTCTATCTTGTTGTTTTGACACGAATAAAAACAGCCGATTCAGGGGAGATGCAGTTCATGGCCGCCGATGAGGAGTTTGTCACGGTCGAGGCGCGCGGCATCCGCGTGACTCTGGATCTTGCGGTCGGGCATATCCGGGAACTCATGGTGGAACGGGACGGCCGTCAGGTCGCGCCCCTGCATCGTGCGCCCTGGTTGGAGGAGGCGCATGCCGCCGATACGCCGGCCCATCTCCGGCGCCTGTCGGGCGACTTTCTCTGCGCCCCGTTCGGCCTCAGCGATGTCGATGGTTCGCCGGCCCATGGCTGGCCGGCCAATTCGGCCTGGAAACCTGTCGAAATCCGCGCGATCGATGGTGGGCGCCAGGCTCGTTTCGAGCTGGAAAAACGGGTGATGGGCGCACGCGTCGTCAAGGAACTCACTGTTCGCGACGGCCATCCTTTCCTCTACCAGCGCCATCTGTTCCAGGGCGGGGATGGTGCCGTCTCGGTCGGCCTGCACATGATGGTGTCGCTGCCGCAGGGCGGACATCTGAGCTTTTCGCCCAAGCGGTTCGTCGAGACGCCAGCCGATCCGCAAGAGGCCGATCCGCTCAAGGGGCGCTCGGCGCTGGCTTATCCCGCGCGCTTCAGCGATCTCAAGAAGGCGCCGCTTGCCGATGGCGGCACGGCCAATCTCAGCTGCTACCCCTTCGATCGCAATCACGAGGATTGCGTGATGATGCCCGAGGCGCCTGGCCGGGAGCTCGCCTGGGGCGCCGCACTGCGGCACCACGAGGCGGATCTGGTGCTGAGCCTGAAGCGGCCGGAAGATTTTCCCTCCACCCTTTTGTGGATGAGCAATGGGGGGCGCTATTACAGCCCCTGGAACAGCCGCCATCGCGGCGTGCTCGGCCTGGAGGAAGTGCGGACCTATCTGCTGGCGGGCCACAGGGCGTCGGTCGAACCGAATGACTATAGCGAGCAGGGCATCCCGACCTCGATCAGCCTGACGCCGTCGGGAGAGGTCGACCTGCGGCAGGCCATCGGCATCATGCCGGTGCCGCCGGGCTGGGACCGGGTGACGGAGGTGGAGACGCGCGCAGACCGGCTGGCCGTGCTGTCCGACGTCGGCGAATTCAGCGTGCCCTATGATCCCGCCTTCGTGCTGCATCGCCAAGGCGTTTAGCGATTTGCCGGCATCGGCGAAAATTGCAAAGACGCATCGAAACAAGGAGCTAGGGGCCGACAAGAAAAAGGCCGGTCATGCGACCGGCCTTTCAGCACGATTTGATCTCGGCAGGGTCAGCGCCGGGCCAGGGCGTTGTAACCCACCAGCACGATGATCGCGCCGGCAATGGCAATGAGAATACTGCCGATGTTGATGCCATCGACGGTACCGATACCCATGGCCTTGGCAATGAAGCCGCCGACGAGGGCGCCGATGATGCCGATCACGATATCCATCAGCAAACCGGAACCCGATTTGTTGACGACTTTGCTGCCGACAAAGCCCGCAATCAGGCCCAGAATAATCCAAGACAAGATACCCATGGAGTCGCCTTTCCCTCGTGGCGGATGACAGATCCGAATCTTACCATTAAATGATCGTAGGGGCGCAAATTCTTTTGGCAAGAGGGAACATGCCGTAAGGCAAAGTCAATCTTGGAAAAATTTTTGCCGCATTCACTGTTGTAAAATGCTTGTCGTTGGAGACAGGATACACAACATTGGAGGAGACCGCGGTTATCGCGGCACCCCATTCTTTCACGAGGAGACGCAGACATGGGCTTTTTCGACACCGCCGTGAACGATGCCGTGCCACAGAACAGTCTCACCAAGCCGCTGATCATCGCGGCCGGTGCGCTCCTGCTCGCGAAATGGCTGAAGGGGGGCAGCGAGGATGCCCAGCCCGATACGCAAGCTTCCACTCCCGTGCCGGCGCCGGCTCCCGAGCCGTCTGCACAGCAGGCGGATACCTCCGGCGATGGCGGGTTGCTTGGCGGGCTCGGCGGCCTCCTGGAGAAGTTCCAGCAGTCGGGCCAGGGGGACGTGATCAAATCCTGGATCGGCGGCGGGCAGAACCAGCCCATCCAGCCGGGCCAGCTCGGTCAGGTCCTCGGCCAGGACACGCTGAACAACCTGGCCCAGAAGGCCGGCGTCAATCCCAACGATCTGCTCGGCCAACTCGCCCAGCACCTGCCCGAGATCATCAACAAGCTCACGCCGAACGGCCGCCTGCCCAATCAGAACGAACTCGGGCAGTAAAGGCCGGTTTGCGAGCCGGATGAAGCTCTCAGCAAGGGCGGGCCTGACGGCTCGCCCTTTTGCATGATCGGCCGGCAGCAGTGCGTGCGTCACATAAAGAAATCCTTATATCCTTATTGCCGATGGCTGCCGACTGTGCTAGACGCCCGCCATGTCAAATGCGGGATGCATCGAATGAGCACGCACGATTACATCGTCAAGGATATGGGTCTGGCCGATTGGGGCCGTAAGGAAATCGAGATCGCCGAGAGCGAAATGCCGGGCCTGATGGCCACGCGCGCCGAATATGGTCCGCGCCAGGTGCTCAAGGGCGCCCGCATCGCCGGCTCGCTCCACATGACCATCCAGACGGCCGTGCTGATCGAGACGCTGAAGGCCCTCGGCGCCGATGTGCGCTGGGCTTCGTGCAACATCTATTCGACCCAGGATCATGCCGCCGCAGCCATCGCCGCCGCCGGTACGCCGGTCTTCGCCGTCAAGGGCGAGTCGCTCGAAGAATATTGGGAATACACCCACAAGATCTTCGAATGGGCCGATGGCGGCACGCCCAATTTGATCCTCGACGATGGCGGCGACGCCACCATGCTGATGCATCTGGGCCTGCGCGCCGAGAAGGGTGACGTCGCCTTCCTCGAGACCGCCGACAATGAAGAGGCGGAAGTACTGTTCGCCGCGATCAAGAAGCGGCTCACCACCCATCCGGGCTGGTACACCAAGAATGCCCTCGCCATCACCGGCGTGACCGAAGAGACCACCACGGGCGTGCATCGCCTTTACGAGATGGCCAAGAAGGGCACGCTTCTGTTCCCGGCCATCAATGTGAATGACTCGGTGACCAAGTCGAAGTTCGACAATCTCTATGGCTGCCGTGAATCGCTGGTGGACGGCATCCGCCGCGGCACCGACGTCATGATGGCCGGCAAGATCGCCATGGTCGCCGGCTTCGGCGATGTCGGCAAGGGCTCGGCTGCTTCCTTGCGCAACGCCGGCTGCCGCGTGCTGGTTTCGGAAGTCGATCCGATCTGCGCCCTGCAGGCCGCGATGGAAGGCTATGAAGTCGTCACCATGGAGCAGGCTGCGCCGCGTGCCGACATCTTCGTCACCTGCACGGGCAATGTCGACGTCATCACCCTCGACCATATGCGCGCCATGAAGGACCGTGCCATCGTCTGCAACATCGGTCACTTCGATTCGGAGATCCAGGTCGCCGGCCTGCGCAACCTGAAGTGGACCAATGTGAAGCCGCAGGTCGACGAGATCCAGTTCACCGACGGCCACCGCATCATCCTCCTGTCGGAAGGCCGCCTGGTCAATCTCGGCAATGCCACCGGCCATCCCTCC
Source organism: Labrys sp. F242 (assembly GCF_057813875.1). Lineage (NCBI taxonomy): Bacteria > Pseudomonadati > Pseudomonadota > Alphaproteobacteria > Hyphomicrobiales > Xanthobacteraceae > Labrys > Labrys sp. F242. Next base: position 405,436 of record NZ_JBVASG010000003.1, read on the forward strand.
TTCGTGATGTCGGCATCCTTCACCAACCAGACGCTGGCTCAGATCGAGCTGTGGACCAATCCCAGCCAGTACGGCAAGCAGGTCTACACGTTGCCCAAGCATCTGGACGAGAAGGTCGCCTCGCTCCACCTCGCCAAGGTCGGCGCCACCTTGACCAAGCTCTCGGACAAGCAGTCCGCCTATATCGGCGTGGACCAGAACGGCCCGTTCAAGCCGGAACTCTACCGCTACTGAGTTCGCTCGACACGCATGCGTTTCAGCCCTTCCCGCAACTGCGGGGAGGGCTTTTTTGTCGCTTGCCGTACCGCCCTGCTACGGCCGTCAGATCACCAGCTTGCCCTGCTTGGCGAGTGCGTAGCGGTCGCCGATCTTGCGCCAGTCGACCACCTGCCACCAGGCCTTGAGATAATCCGGCCGGCGGTTGCGGTAGGTCAGGTAATAGGCGTGCTCCCAGACGTCGTTGCCGAAGAGAGCGCGCTTGCCGTCCATCAGCGGCGTGTCTTGATTGGGCTTGCTGTCGAGGGCGAGCTTGCCCTCGTTCGTCACCGTGACGAAGACCCAGCCCGAGCCGAAGACCTTGGCGCCGGCGGCACCGAAGGCTTCCTGCAGCTTGGCGACACCGCCGAAATCGCGCTCGATGGCAGCGAGAACCTCGCCTTCCGGCTCGCCGCCCTTGGCGCCCATGATCTGCCAGAACATGGAGTGATTGACATGGCCGCCGAGATTGTTGCGCACCATCTGGCGGACACTCTGCGGCACCTTGTCCAGGCTGGCCAGAATGTCGGTATAAGCCAGGTCTGCCAATGACGGTTCCTGCTTCAGGGCCGCGTTGAAATTGCTGACATAGGCCTGGTGGTGCTTGTCGTGATGCAGAGTCATGGTTTCGGCATCGATGGTCGGCGCCAGCGACGAGGCCTCGTAGGGGAGAGGCGGCAGTTCGGCCGGCCCCTTCGGGTCCGTCGACGCCGAGGCAGCGGCGCTGGCGGGAGCAAGCCTGGCGCTGGCGGCCAAGGCAGCGCCTGTCGCGGCGGCAAGGAGGGTGCGACGGTTCAGCATGGTCATGGTCATTGAAAACGTCTCCGGCCTGTTGGATGAAGAGTCTCGAGCAATGAGGCGGATCGCCCGCGGTCGAGTACCGCGGGCGGAGCGTAATGAAGCTATTGCGGTAATTTGGTGGTACCGAGGCCGCAAGCGCGTTCATGACTGAGCGTCTGTTTGCTCTGGTACCGCGTTTCGAGGCGTCTTTGTGATTTCTGGCGCTTCCGTCTGACCGCAAAGCGTTTTTGGGAGAACGGCATGTCGGTTGCAAAAGTGAAGCCGAGGCAGACGGGGGCGACGGCCGTGCTGTCCCGTTTGGGACAGCCGGTGGTGACATCGGCCACTGGTGGCGAGATCGGCGTGGTCACCCGCCCTTCGGAGGCCGGCTTCAATCCGCTCGACCTGCTCTATGCCTCGCTGTCGGCCTGCCTCGTGCTGAGCGCCCGTATCGCCGCCAGTAATCTCGGCGTGCTCGACAGGCTCGGCGAGGTGCGAGCCGAGGTGAAGGGCGAGAAGGCGGCGGACGAACCCTCGCGCATCGAACGCTTCCATGTCGCGATCGAGATCAGCGGCGATTTCGACGAGGCGACGAAAGCGGCGATCATTGCCGATGCGGAGCGGATCTGCACGGTCAGCAACACGCTCAAGAGCAGTCCTATCCTGAGCTGAGCTTCAGTCGCGGACCATCCGTACATTCCGGCATGGATCCGCCGGTTTTGTACCGAGAATGCCGGTCAAAGGCGATGGCCGGACAGGTCTGACCTTCTATAGCCTCTCGCCATTCTCCTTTGCGAGTGTCGGCGATGCGCTATTTGGGTTTTCTGATCCTTTCGATCCTGCTCGCGGTCGCGCAGCCGGCCTTGGCGCAAGACAATGCCTGCGCCAAGCCGGGGGAGACCGGTATAGAGGGCCTCGAAAACCTGCTGCGAGAGCAGAAGAGCTGCAAGGCGGCGACGGCGCTGCTGAGCGAATGTCGGTGGGGTTCCAGCGCCGATACCGGATTCAGCGCCATCGTCGTCTCCATCTGCGAAAAGGAGTTTTACCAGCGGCTCTCCAAGGCGGCTCAGACCGATTATGGCGAGCGCATGCAGCTATGTGCCTACCGTTATGCCGGCCAGCAGGGCACGCTCTATATGTCGATGGCAGCGACGTGCCAGAGCGAGGTCGCGGCGCGCTCTGCCGATCCGGACGCTGCCCGCGAGCCGCTTGGCCGCGCGAGCTTCAACTGCGGCAAGGCGGTAACGGCGCTGGAGAAGGCGATTTGTTCCGACCGGAAATTGGGACGGGCCGATCTCGTCTTGGCGCAGAGCTATCGCGAGGCGGTCGCGAGCCTGGATGCTGACGGGGAGACGCGCGGTGCTCTCATAGCCGATCAGCGTCGCTGGCTCGATCGTGTCGCCCGAAAATGCCAACTTGCCGATGGCGGCACGCCGTTTTCTGCCAAGAGCCTTGCCTGTGTCCGCGGCGCTTTCGAGCAGCGCTTTGCCTTGCTCGACAGTTGCGGCGAGGCGGGCATCAGCGTCGATTGCCTTGCCGGGACGGAGGACGGCGCAGCCAATGCGGCCGCTCCGGCCCGGCGGGCGAGTTTCGATTGCGACAAACCCTCCACGCCGCTGGAAATCGCCATCTGCGCCGACTCGGACCTCGGGCAAGCGGACATCAAGCTCGCTGCCATCTACGAAAATGTGAAGAAGACCGCGGGCGGTGAGCCGGACAGGAAGCTTCTGGTTGAAAGCCAGCGCTTATGGCTCTCCTTCGTGCAAGGAACCTGTCCGCTCGGCGCGGTTGGCGGCATTCCGCCGGTGCTGGGGCGTGCTTGCGTACGTTCCGCTTTCGAGCTGCGCGGTAAACAACTCACGGCTTGTCTGTCGAAGCCGGACATCGACCGCAAGACCTGCCTCGATGATTTCAGGATCCTCGAAGACAAGAAGTAGATTTTGGAGCGTTTTCCAGAAAAGGTGGCGGATGATTGGGCCTCTACGCGAGGACGTCCGCGTTTACCGACGGAGGGGACCTCAGCCGCGTGCCAGATCCTGCCGGTCGAGCAGCGCCTCGATCCTGCCGCCCGCCATGCGCGCCGCCCTGTCGCACATATGGCCGATCACGTCCGGGTCATGGCTCACCAATACCAGCGTCATGCCATGGCGCCGCTTGAGGTCGTTGAGCAAATTGAGAATGCCGGCCTGGACCGAGATGTCGAGCGCCGAGGTCGGCTCGTCGAGCAGCAGCAGGCGGGGCTTGAGCAGCAGGGCCCGGGCGATGGCCACGCGCTGGCGCTGGCCGCCGGACAGCTCGTGCGGATAGCGCCCGGCGATCTCGGCGGCGAGGCCGACATCGGCGAGAATGCTGTCGACACGCCCGGGAATATCGGTCTCCCCCTGCACTTCGAGGGGCTCGCCGAGCACGCGCGCGATCGTATGGCGCGGATGCAGCGAGGCATAGGGGTCCTGGAACACCATCTGGATGTCACGCCTCAGGGCGCCCTCGATGGCGCGTCCCGGCTGCAGGGGGGGCCCGAATACCGAGATCGCGCCCTGCCAGTTCAGGTTCAGCCCGGCAATGACTCGTAGCACCGTACTCTTGCCGCAGCCCGACGGGCCGACCAGGCCAAAGGTCTCGCCGGGCGCTGCGGCAAAGCTCACTCCGCGCACGGCGGCGAAGCTTCGGCCCCGGCGTTGGAAGCTGACCTCGAGATTGTCGATCGACAGCGCCATCATGGCCGTTCATACCCCGAGAGAAGCGCTTGTGGCATGTCGGGGGTCGGCAGGCGGGTGCCGTAGGTCGCTGCCGACGGCCGCGCCTGCCACAGGCCGCGCGTATAGGGATGGCTTGCGTGGGCGAGTTCGTTGGCCGGGAGGGCATCGACGATCGACCCCTGGCGCATCACCAGGACACGGTCGGCGAAGCGGGAGACCTGCTGCAGGTCGTGGCTGATCAGGAGCAGGCCCATGCCGCGCTCGCGCGCCAGCCGCTCCAGCAATTCGAGAATCTGATCGCGCACGACATGGTCGAGAGCGGAAGTCGGTTCGTCGGCGATGAGCAGCTCCGGCTCGCCGATCAGCATGGCCGCGATCATCACGCGCTGGCCCATACCGCCGGAGAGCTCGGCGGGCAGGCTGCCATAGACACGCTCCGGATCGTCGAGCCCGACCTGGGTGAGCATGCTGAGAGCCTTTCGTCGTCGTTCGGCCCTGGGCAGGCGACCATGCAGCAGCAGAGCTTCCTCCACCTGGCGTCCAATACGGTGGGCCGGATTGAGCGAAAATTTCGGATCCTGCAGCACCAGGCCGATCCGTCGGCCGCGCAGGCGCTGCCAGCCCCGGGTGTCGAGGTCGGCGAGGTCCGTTTCGCCGAGCCGCAGCCCCGCGGCCCGTGCCGTAAGGCTCGTCGGCAGCAGGCCCATGATCGCCCGCGCGGTCAGCGACTTGCCCGAGCCGGATTCGCCGACAACAGCCACTTTCTCGCGCCCGACCTCGAAGGAGATGCCGTGCACGAGCTGCCGGGGTGCCGCACCGCCGTCCGCTTTGCCCCCGGCTGTCCGGCTCTTGGTTTCGATCACCAGATCCTCGACCTGCAGCAGGGTATCAGTCATGGCGCGGATCCAATATGTCGCGCAGTCCATCCCCCAGCAGGTTCAGGGCAAGGCTGGTGATGAAGATGGCAAGGCCCGGTGCGGCGGCGATCCACCATTGATCGAAGATTACCTTGGTGCCATCGGCCACCATCGAGCCCCATTCGGCCATGGGTGGGCGCACGCCGAGGCCGAGGAAGCCGAGGCCGGCGGCGGCCAGGATGATTCCAGCGAGATCGAGCGCCAGGCGGATGATGGCCGAGGGCAGCACGAGGGGCAGCACATGGCCGAGAAGCAGGCGTGGCCCCCTGATGCCGACCATGGACGCGGCGGCAAGATAGTCGCTGCGAGCAAGGGCTGCGGTCTCCACCCTGGCGAGCCGCGCATAGGCCGGCCAACTCGTCAGGGCCAGAGCGAGGGCGCCGTTGACCAGGCCCGGGCCTAGAATGGCGACGAAGGCGAAAGCCAGCACCAGGCGCGGGAAGGACATCACGATGTCGGTCAGGCGCATCAGTGTCCGCTCGGTGAGGCCGCCGAAAAAGCCGGCGAGAAGGCCGACCGCTACGCCGAGCGGGGCCATCAGCACGGTGACCAGGACGATCAAGAGCAGGGTCGGCTGGGCACCGTAGATCAGGCGCGAAAGTAGGTCGCGTCCGAAGCCGTCCGTGCCGAGCCAGTGCTGCCAGGACGGAGCGGCGAGGCGGATGGCACTGTCCTGCAGGTTGGGATCGTAGGGAGCGATCAGCGGGGCGGCCAGGGCCATGAAGACGAGCAGAGCGAGCACGCTGGCCCCGATTAGGGCGGATGACGAACGGCGCAGCGCCGCGAGAGAGATTGCAAGGGAGGCCATCAGGAGCGCTCCGCCAAGGCAGCCGGATCGACGCGGGTGACGATCAGGTCGGTAAGGCTGTTGAGCAGCACGAAGGCCATGCCGATCGCCAGCGTCGAGCCGAGGATGGCGGCGGTGTCGCCAGCGAACATGGCGACGGTGAGGTAGCGCCCGATGCCGGGCCAGGCGAACACGGTCTCGGTGAGCACGGCGCCCTCGAGCAGGCTGGCATAGGCGAGGGCGATCACGGTGATCAGCGTGCCGGCCACATTGGGCAGAATATGGACCAGCACCACCCGCAGGGCGCCGGCTCCCTTGGCGCGGGCGGTGAGCACATATTCCTTGGAAAGCTGTTCGAGAATGGCCGCGCGCGTCAGCCTCGAAATGCCGGCCATGGCATAGAGGGCCAGCACCGCCGTCGGCAGGACGAGATGGGCAAGGGCGCTGCGCAGGGCGCCGGGCGTTCCCGAAAGCCAGGCGTCGATCAGGGCGAAACCGGTGACGGGCTTCATGGTATATTGAAAGACGATGTCGAGACGGCCGGGCCCCGGCGCCCAGTGCAGTCGGGCATAGAAGAGCAGCAGAAAGATCAGGCCGAGCCAGAAGATCGGAGTCGAATAGCCGATCAGCGACAACAGGCGGGCAATATTGTCGAAAAGGCCGCGCGGCCGCAGCGCCGCCAGGATGCCGAGCGCCAGGCCGAGCAATGCACCGATCAGCGCTGCGGCTGTGGCGAGTTCGAGCGTCGCGGTGAAGGTACGCAGGATGTCGGAGCGGACGGGCTGGCCGGTCGAGGAGGCGATGCCGAGATCGCCCTGGACGACATGGCCGAGATAGCGCAGGAATTGCATCACCAGCGGCTGGTCGAGCCCGAGCTCGCGGCGCGCGGCCTCATAGCTCGATTGGCTGGCGTGATCGCCGACCTGCTGCAGCGCGGGGTCGATGGTGGAGAGCCGGGTCAGGACGAAGGTGACGACGATCAGGCCGAACAGCGTGAGCGCGACGGAAAGCAGCCAGCGCAGCACCCTGAGCACCGGGCGGAAGAAGGGCCTGGTGCCCGACGTTTCGTCAGTTTGCATGTCCGGGTCCTGGAGGTGGCGCAGGTGCTACGCCACGGCGTCATGAGGGAGAAAGCCGTCTCGTTCCACTCTCGGCGATTGGAACGAGACCTCAAGTCATTTCTCGACCTGATCGTAATAGACCTGATCGGCGTTCAGGCCCTGGGCATAGCCCTTGACGGCCTTGCTGAGCACCACCTGATCACTGCCCTGGAACATCAGCACATAGGGGGCGCTCTTCTGGATCTTGCGCTGCAGTTCCTCATAGAGGGCGGCGCGCTTGGCCGGATCCTGCTCTTTCACCGCGGCGGCCGTCTCGTTGCTGAGCTCGGGGATCACCCAGCCGGCCTGTTTGGCGATGGTGTTGTACTTGTTGTCGCGGTTGATCGCGAAGGCGCTGGCATTGGAATGCGGGTCGAAATAGTCCGGGATCCAGTAGCGCAGCGTGAATTCATACTGGCCCGAGCGGCCCTTGGCATAGATGTCGCTGGCGACGCCCGGCTGGATGTCGAGCGTGAGGCCGGCCTGGCCGAAGGTCTGCTGCAGGGACTGGGCGATCTGCAGATAGGGTTCCTCGTTGAAGACGGGGAAGGCGATCTTCGTCGGGCCGATGCCGGCATCGGCCAGGATCTTCTTGGCCTTCTCGACGTCAAGCTTGTAGGGATTGTCGTTCAGCGCACCCGGGAAGCCGGCGGGCAGGAAGGCCTGGTGTACCTGCGACTGGCCGCGCAAGAGATTCTTGGCGATGCCCTCATAGTCGACAAGATAGCGCGCTGCCTCCCAGAAGGCCGGATTGCCGAGGGCGGCTTTGGCCTTGGTGTTGATCAGGAGATAGTCCGAGCGCGCCGAGGGTACGGCGAGCACGTTGAGCTTGCCCTCCTTCTTGAGAGCGTCGATCTGATCGGCGCCGAGCCCACGGGCGATGTCGATGTCGCCCTGCTCCACCAGGAGGCGGCGGGCGGCGGCATCGGGAACATTGCGCAGGATCACGCCCTGCAGCTTGGGGGCGCCACCCGGCGAGGTCGGGTTGGCATCCAGCACCAGCGCCTCATGCGCGGTATAGGTGTTGATCTTGAAGGCGCCGCTGCCGGCCGAGTGCGACTTCAGCCAGCCATTGCCGAAATCACCATTGGCAGCCTGCGGAGCGACCGTGGCCTCATCGACGACGGAGGCAATCGGCGCGGTCAGGATGGCGAGCACGAAGGCGGGGCCGACATCGGCCTGCCAGCTCAGCTTGAGCTTGCCGTCATCGACCTTGGTAATGGACTTGTCGACATTGTCGGCGTTCCAGCCGAGTTCGCCCAGGATGAAGGAGGGCGCCTTATTGAGCTTCACGGCCCGGGAGAAGGAGAAAATCACGTCTTCCGGGCGGACGGGATTGCCGGAGGCGAATTTGGCGTCCTTGGCCAAGTTGAAAGTCAGGCTCTTGCCATCGCTGCCTGCCTCCCACGAGGTGGCGAGCGCCGGCTCGATGCGGGTGCCCTCCTGGCGGTTCGACTGCACGAGGCGCTGGTAGAGGGCGTTGAAGGCCTGCACCGTCGTCAGCTCGAAGCCTTCGGCCGGATCGAAGCTGACGGCATCGTCGATTGACTGGCCGACCACCAGCAGGCCGGGCGGCGTCTCGGCCTGTGCCGTGGCCACCAGCATGGTCGACAGGCCAGCCAGCATGGCGATGCCGGCCTTCTTCCAGAACTTACCCATTTCACACCTCATGACAGCCGGAACCTTCGATGAATGCCCGGTTCACGGCCCTTCAGCCGTGACGATTAGGCAAGCCGGTTATAACGGTCAATATATTTCTATCAATCTTGTAGACTGTTGGTCGCGACCGCGATCCGCCCGAGCCGTGATCACGAAATTTCGGTTCCTTTACACGAAAACGTGTGCGGGCGGAGCCTTGTTATGCCGGGCGAGAAACAATGCGTTCACATACTCGCTGCAATTTGTGCGCATGGATACACTGCAGCACCCGTTTCCGGATATATTCGGGAGCGGGGCGTGTCGTTTTGAAAAAGGGGGAGGCCTCGCCTGCCCGGATTTAATGAAGATCTGATGGCGGCTCGATGAAGCGTCTTCTCAATTTCGTGCTTATTCTCGTTGTGGTCGTTGGCCTGGCCTGGTGGCAGCGTGCCGCCCTGGTGCCCTGGCTGGTACAGACGGTGCCGGCCTCGAAGTCACTTATCGCTGCTCTTCCCGGTTTTGCCGATGCTCTGCACAAGCCCGAGGAGCCCCAGCCAGCCGGCGGCGGCAGCAAGTCCGCGCAGCGCAACGTCGCGCCCGTGCCCGTGGTGCTCACCCAGGCGGTCGCCAAGCAGATGCCGATGGTGATCGATGCCGTCGGCACCGCCACGCCCTATGCCTCCATCCAGATCCGCACCCGCCTCGACAACACCGCGGTGACGAGCGTCAACGTCGCCGAGGGATCCGAGGTCAAGCAGGGCGACATTCTCTTCACCCTGGACGATCGTGCCATCAAGGCGCAGGTCGCGCAGATCCAGGCCCAGATCGCGCGCGACCAGGCCCAGATCGCTCAGGCCCAGATCGACCTTTCCCGCGCCAATGACCTGCTCGCCCGCAATGCCGGCGCGGCGACCACGCGCGATACGGCCGCCACCGCTCTCAAGGTCGGGCAGGCTCAGCTCCAGGCAGACCAGGCCTCGCTGGAAGCGGCGCAGGTGACGCTCGATTATACCGTGATCCGCGCGCCCGTGCCCGGCCGCATCGGCTCGATCCCGGTCAAGCCCGGTTCGACGGTGCGCACCTCCGACACCAGTCCGCTCGCCACCGTGAACCAGCTCGATCCGGCCGTGGTGGCCTTCTCGATCCCGCAGGCACGCCTGGCCGAGTTGCGTGAGGGCATGGCGAAGGGGCCTGTGCGTGTCGACGCCATCACCGGCAAGAATACGCTCACCGGGCAGGTCTCCTTCGTGGAGAACACCATCGATGCCGCCACGGGAACCATCCTGGTCAAGGCCGACATTCCTAATCCGCACGAGGTCCTGTGGGGCGGTGCCTTCGTCAATGTGCAGGTGGTCCTGCCCGATGCCAGCCCGCAGGTGGTGGTTCCGGACGCTGCCGTTCAGCTCGGCCAAAAGGGGAGCTACGTCTTCGTGGTGAAAGATGGTAAAACGGCTGAGCTTCGGCCCGTGACCGTGGCGCGCGTCACCGGCGCCGATGCCGTGCTCACCAGCGGCGTCGAGAGCGGCGAGCAGGTGGTGGTCGACGGCGTGTTGCGCCTGGTCGACGGTGCGCCGGTCGCCATCAATGCGGGAGCCAAGGAGAGCACCGCCGCCAATACCAGTGCCAAGAGCTGAAGCCGGGAGACAAGCCGTTGCTTTCGGAACTGTGCATCCGCCGCCCGGTCATGACCATCCTGTTGATGGTCTCCTTCATTGCGGCCGGTTGGTTCGGCTACCGGCAATTGCCGGTGGCGGCCGTGCCACGCGTCGATTTCCCAACCATTTCGGTGACCGCGACCCTGCCGGGCGCCAGCCCCGAAACCATGGCGTCTTCGGTGGCCGCCATTCTCGAGAAGCAGTTCTCGGCGATCTCCGGCATCTCGACGATGTCGTCGACCTCCTATCTCGGCTCGACCCAGATCGTCCTGCAGTTCGACCTCAACCGCAACGTTGATGGCGCGGCGCTGGACGTGCAGGCGGCGATTGCTACGGCGCAGCGCCAGTTGCCGAACGAGATGACGACACCGCCAAGCTTCAGGAAGGTCAACCCGGCCGACCAGCCGGTGATCTTCATGGCGCTGACCTCCGACCAGGCGCGCACATCGGATATCGACCGCTTCGCCCAGTCCAACATTCAGCCGCTGCTGGCGACGTTGCCGGGCGTCGCCCAGGTCAATATCTGGGGTTCGCAGCAATATGCCGTGCGGGTGGAGGCGGACCTCGACCAGCTCACTGCGCGTGGCCTGACCCTCGACGATGTGCAGAAGGCCGTTGCGGCCGCCAATTCCAACACGCCAGTCGGTTCGACCAGCAATAACGGCCGCAACCTCATCCTCGATGCCACCGGCCCGATCCGCTATGCCAAGGGCTATATGCCGATCGTGGTGTCGTCCAAGAACGGCGCCCCCGTGCTGCTGCAGGATGTGGCGCGGGCCGTCGACAGCGTGGAGAACGACAAGACCGCAGCCTGGCGCAACGATACCCGCGGCATCATCATCGCCATCCAGCGCCAGCCTGACGCCAACACGGTCGCCGTGGTCGACGCGGTCAAGAACACCCTGCCCAAGATCCGCGAAAGCCTGCCGGTCGGGGTCAGCCTCGACATGCTGTTGGATCGCTCCGTGCCGATCCGCGCCGCGGTGGAGGACGTCGAGTTCACACTGGGCCTGTCGATCCTGCTGGTGATCATGGTGATCTACTTCTTCCTGCGCAGCGCGCGGGCCACCCTGATCCCGGCCATCGCCCTGCCGATCTCGCTGATCGGCACCTTTGCGGGCATGTATGTGCTCGGCTTTTCGATCGACAACATCTCCCTGCTCGCCTTGACGCTGTGCGTGGGCTTCGTGGTCGACGACGCTATCGTCATGCTGGAGAACATCGTCCGCCATGTCGAACTGGGGCAGAAGCCCTTCGCGGCCGCTCTGATCGGCTCGCGCGAAGTCGGCTTCACCATCCTGGCGATGACGCTGTCGCTGATCGCCGTGTTCATCCCAGTGATCTTCATGGGTGGCATCGTCGGGCGGATGTTCTCCGAATTCGGCTATGTCATGGCCATCGCCATCCTGATCTCCGGCGTGGTCTCGCTGACGCTGACACCGATGCTGTGCTCGCGGCTGATCAAGGAGCATCAGGAGGAAAAGCGTCCGGGTCTGCTGCTGCGTCTGTTCGAGGCCGGCTTCAACTGGTTGACCAGGGGCTATGCCCTCACGGTGCGCTGGGCGGTCAATTCGCCTGGCTTCATGCTCACCGTCACGGCAGCGACTTTCGTCGTTACCGCCATCCTGTTCGTCAACATCCCCAAGGGCTTCTTCCCGCAGGAAGACATGGGCTTTGTCAGCGTCTCGACGGTAGGCCCCGACGATGTCTCCTTCGAGGCCATGATGGCGCGCCAGCAGGCCGTCGTCACCGAATTGCGCAAGGATCCCGACGTCGTCTCCATCCTGTCGAGCATCGGCGGCGGAGCGACCAGCCAGATCAGCTCCGGCTCCATGAATATCCAGTTGCGCGACAAGCCGGCACGCCAGGACCCGATCGATGTGGTGATCAAGCGCCTCTCCCAGGAAGCGGCGAAGGTGCCGGGCATCAACACCTATTTCCAGGCGGTGCAGTCGATCAATATCGGCGCCACCCGCTCGCGCAGCCAGTATCAATACGCCCTGATGTCGCCCGACGTGGATGAGCTCAGGGCCAACGCCCAGAAGCTGCAAACGCGCATGACCCAGATTCCGGGCATCACTGGCGTCAATTCCGACCTGCAGATCAAGGCGCGCGACGCCGTCGTCTCGATCGACCGTGACAATGCCGCCAAGCTGGGCATCACCGTCGACCAGATCCGCTCCGCGCTCTATTCGGCCTATGGCACCAGCCAGGTCTCGACCATCTATGCGCCCGAAAATACCTATGAAGTGATCCTGGAGGCGAGCCAGGCCTACAGCTCGCCGCAGGACCTGATGCGAAAGCTCAATGTTCGCTCGAACTCGGGAGTGCTGATCCCGCTCGACAGCGTGGCGCGAGTCGAGCAAAAGCCGTCGGCCGTCTCGCTCTCCCATATCGGCCAGCTGCCTTCGGTGACGATCTCCTTCAACCTCCAGCCCGGCGTCGCACTCAGCCAGGCGGTGGACGCCATCCAGCAGGCGACGGCGGAGCTCGACATTCCCAAGACGATCTCCACCCAGTTCCAGGGCACGGCGCAGCAGTTCCAGGATTCGCTGGCCAGCATGCCGCTCCTGCTCTTCGCCGCGGTGCTGGTGGTCTATATCCTGCTCGGCATTCTTTATGAGAGCTTCATCCACCCGATCACCATCCTGTCGGGCCTGCCGACGGCCGGTATTGGGGCTCTTTTGACCCTGCAGATGTTCTCTATGGACCTCTCCATCATCGCCATGATTGGCCTGATCATGCTGATCGGTATCGTCAAGAAGAACGCCATCATGATGGTGGACTTCGCCGTGCAGCGCCGCTCGGCAGGCCTTTCCGCCAAGGAGGCCATCGTAGAGGCGGCGGTGCTGCGCTTCCGCCCGATCATGATGACCTCGCTCGCTGCCATCCTCGGTGCGCTGCCGATCGCCCTCGGCCATGGCGCCGGTGCCGAACTGCGCCGGCCGCTCGGTGTCACCGTGGTCGGCGGCCTGATCGTGTCGCAAATGCTCACCCTCTACATCACGCCGGTGGTCTACCTCGCCCTTGACCGTGTCGCCGGCTGGTTTTCCCGCAAGCCGGAGGATCTGCCGGCACGCACCGACGACGTCCTGCCCGAACCTGAGCAGCACGACGTGCAGCCGTCCGCGCCGGATGTGCCCGCTATCGCCGCCGAGAAGAAGTCCGGCCTGATGACCGCGGCGGAGTAAATTTCCTGGGATCGCAGGCTTCCAGCCCATAGGCGCTAATTTTGCGGCCGGAGGCGCGGGTAGCGTGGAGGGTCGATCTCCACAGCTCCATCAATTGATGGAGCGAGATCGACCACCTTTGTCCTCTATCTGGCTCGACATTGCCAAGATGGTCGATCTGAAGATCGACCATCTAATCTGGTGCCACCACCCAAAGTTAGCGCCTATGGGCAGGGACGTCCGCGCACCCGGCGAACCCCATTTGCCCTCCACCCCAGCTTTCGCCTATGAAGGCCCCGATTCCCCGGATGCCTTCCCATGCGCCTCAAGGCGATCTGCCGTATTGCTGCCGTCGCCTTGCTGGCCCTGCCCCTGATCCCGCTGCAATGGCTGGCGGTGAAACGGGACTGGGCGCTCGCCCGCCGCCTGCCGGTGTTTTTCCATCGCAGCGTGCTCGCCATCATCGGCGTCAAGGTTGCCGTCAACGGCGTCCAGGCTCGGCAACGGCCGCTGCTGATCGTCGCCAACCATGTCTCCTGGCTCGACATCGTGGTGCTCGGCGCTCTGGCTCCCCTGTCCTTCATCGCCAAGAGCGAGGTGCGCGGCTGGCCGGTGATCGGCCTGTTCGCCCAGCTGCAGCGTTCGGTTTTCATCGAGCGCGAACGCCGCCACAAGACCGGCCACGCCACCGCCGCCATCGGTGCCCGGCTGAAGTCGGGCGATGCCATGGTGCTGTTCGGCGAAGGCACCACCGGTGACGGGGTGCATGTGCTGCCCTTCCGCTCGGCTCTGGTGGGTGCGGCGCGCGAGGCGCTCGATGGCGGCGAGGCCGCCGCCTATGTCCAGCCGCTCGCCTTGCGCTATGCCAAGCGCGGCGGGCTGCCGATCGGGCGCGGGGCGATGAAGGAGGTCGTCTGGATCGGCGACATGGATCTGGCGCCGCATCTCGTCGGCATTCTCTCCGGTCCACCGATCGACGCGGTGGTGAACTGGGGCGAAGCGATCGCCTGCGACGCCACCACCGATCGTAAGGCCCTGACTCGCCAGCTCGAGGCCGATGTCCGTCGGCTGGTACGGGTGAGTTAGCCGGGGCCTCCCTACTCCGTCTGTACGGAGGCTTCGATCGTCCGCGCGAGGGCCGTCAGTGCCGCCATGACCGACGTAGCGATCTCGGCGTTCCCGGCCATGCCGGCTGCGTCCAGCCTGGACGCCAGCAAAGGCAGCGTGATCGAGGCTTCCTCGACGATGCGGGCCGACATCGTGGTCAAGACCAGGCGCAAGGCCGCCTGCGCGTCGCTGGCGCGCGGGGAGGCATTGAACAGGGCGACCGGCTTGCCCGGAAATTCGAAGCTGCCGACCAGCCAGTCGAGAGCATTCTTGAAGGAGCCCGGAATGCCGCGGGCATATTCCGGGCAGGAGATCAGGAGGCCGTTGGAGGCGCCGACCTGGCGCCGCAGGGCTGTAACAGCCTCGGGCGGATTATCACCGTCGAGATCCGGGTTGAAATGGGGCAGCGTGCCGATGCCGTGATAGGGCTCGATCCGCATGCCGGCCGGCGCCAGCAACCCCGCCGCTTCGAGCAGCACGGTATTCGACGAGCCAAGGCGAAGGCTGCCGGATAGTGCGAGAAGTGTGATCATTGGCGAATCCGATGCTGTTCCGAAGGCCCACTCTTACCGACGGCCGGGCGGGCGGCAAGCACACGCGCAAGTGACAGGACCGGGGCGAGATAGGAGGCTGACATTCGCCCTCATGAGGCGTATTGTCGCGGCTCTCCAGGTCGTGTTCGTCGTGGTTGTTCCCGCGTCGATATCCCCGTTCGACGCTTCCCACTTCGGTTGCGGCCTCTCGAAATTCCTTTCGGGAGTAGGACCATGACGATCAGAAATCCCATCGAATGGGGTATCGATGCCGTCCGCGGCGCCGCCAATGGCGTGGGCGCCCTCGGTACCACCCTGCATCGCCCCGCCGCCCAGTTCGAGACCTCGACGCCCGTCGTCCGCCAGATCGGTTTTGCTGATCTGCGCGAGGTCCTGATCAAGGGCTTCCAGGATTTCGGCGCTTATCGCACCGACGTCATCTTCATCGGCCTGATCTATCCGCTGGCCGGCCTGGTACTGGCTCAGTTCGCCTTCGGCAACGGCATGCTGCCAATGCTCTTCCCGCTGGTATCGGGCTTTGCCCTGGTCGGCCCGGTTGCTGCGATCGGGCTCTACGAAATGAGCCGCCGCCGCGAGCAGGGTCTCGAGGCCACCTGGGCGCATACGCTCGACGTGGCGCGATCGCCCAATTTCGGTGCCATCCTTGGGCTTAGCCTGATCCTGGCCGTGATCTTCGCGCTCTGGCTCGGTGTCGCCGCGCTGATCTATCGCTATACGCTCGGCCCGGCCCTGCCGGTCTCGGTTTCCGCCTTCGTCTCGGATGTCTTCACCACCGGCGCCGGCTGGGCGATGATCGTGCTCGGCGTGGGAGCCGGCTTCCTGTTCGCCCTGGTGGTCCTGGCGATCAGTGTGGTGTCCTTTCCCATGCTGCTCGACCGCAAGGTGCGGATCGGCACCGCGGTCAGGACATCGGTGGATGTGGTGCGCGCCAATCCCGGCCCGATGCTGGCCTGGGGTTTCATCGTCGCTTGCGCCCTGGTGCTCGGCTCGCTACCCGCACTGCTCGGCCTGATCGTCGCCATGCCGGTGCTGGGACATGCGACCTGGCATCTCTACCGCCGCGCGGTAGGATAGCAGGCTCCAGATATGCTCATGCCCGGGGGGTGACCCGGGCATCCAGCGTTGGTGGGCCGAAGTACAGCCCTCATTTCGGTGAGGCCTCGACGAAATCCTGCTGGAATTGCTTCAACTCCGCTTGGTTCAGGTCGGAAACCGCCCAGAAATTCAGCCCTGCCTGGGTCCAGTTCAGGAGCGTGTAGCCCTCGCGCTCGCCGGCTGGGGCAGGGGCGTCCGTATCAGGCCAGATGAAGAGATTGATGACATGGCCGCTGCGCCGATAGATCAGCGCGGCGACCACCCGGCCATTGAGATAGTCCACACGCCCGCCGACCAGCGGGAAGCCCTGGGTCTTAAGATCCATCACCGGCGGCGAGAAATCGATCTTGCCGTTGAACCAGGGCTTGACAGTGTGCTGGTCGGAGGTGGCGACGTCGGTCAGGTGGTTGGCGAGCAAGGAATGGACATGGCTGGAAATCAGCTCGTCTTCCAGTGACGGGCCCGGTTGCGGCCGCATCGTCACGAACAGCGCGCAGGCGGCCAGGACGGCCAGCGAAGGCAGTAGGCTCCAGCGCGTGAAACGGTCGACAAACAGGCGCCAGTCGAGGCCGGCGAGGGTGGAAGTCCGGGGAGCACCGGCTTCGCGGCGCAGGGCCGCGGCCACTCGGCCATGCAAGGTTGCGGAGGCCGGCCAGCGCACGCCATCTTGGGTGATCATTGCCCGGATCGCCTCGATTTCGGCAAGTCGCGCGTTGCAGTCGGGGCAGCCGGTGAGATGGTCCTCCACCCGCATGGCGTTGGCAGCGTCGAGTTCGCCATCGGCATAGAGCTGTAGCAGCTTGTCCCAGTCCTGGTGGGATGTTTCTGGCATGCTCATGCCTCCTCCCCCAGACCCGCCTGCCGGCTTTTCCACGCCGCGGCGAACAAAGCCCGCGCGCGGGCAAGCCGCGACATCACTGTGCCCATGGGGGCCACTATGGTGTCCGCGATCTCCCGATAGGACAGATCCTCCATTTCGCGCAGGACCAGGATCTCGCGAAAGACTTCGGGCAGGCCGTCGAGAACCTCGCGGATCTCACCCGCTTCGGCGCCCTGCAGCAAGGTGGCTTCCGGGCTCGCCTCGTCATGCGGCAGGTCGGTGCGTTCTTCCCCGCCTTCGCCATCATCGAGCGGTTCGGTATGGATGCTGCGCTGGCGCGCCTGCCACCAGGAGCGATGGCAATTGCGCACGATGGTCAGCAGCCAGGCGCGCGCGCTGCCACCGCGATAGTCGGCAAAGCCGCGAAAGGCGCGCAGGAAAGCCTCCTGCACGATGTCCTCGGCGATGTCGGCATCACGGCAGAGATAACGTGCCAGATTATGCGCAGCGTCGAGATGGGGCAGTATCACGGCCTGGAATCGGGCGAGCGTTTCGGCATTCCCGGCCGCCCGGGCGGAAGGTTGCCCGGTTGCGGCCATGGCCCAGACGCCATGCCACCATGCAGCCAGCCGCCGGATAGATGGCAGCAGCCATGGCGTGTCGGGATTCGTGCCGGCATGCGCCGTCATCGCCACTCGTCCTTCCCGCCCCAACCCTAGTTCGATCAATGCGTAGCCCACCGCATCGCGACTTTGCCGGTCATCGGCGTGGGCCGGGAACAGGAATAGCTGAAATCCCGGGCCTGCGCGAAGGCGAAGTTGTCTGCGGTTGCTTGGAGAGGGCAGCGGGCGCCGACCAAGGCGGGTAGGGACAGCAGGGCGAATTGCAGGGCGAGGCGCGCCAAGGCATGGCGGTAGAGGCGGGCGGCCGGAGGCAATCCAAACAGGTCCGCGCGGCGGCGACGGCCGGCACCGTCTCCATCTCCATCTGGAGAAGGTGTATTGTGGGAATGGATCATCTCTCGCTCCGGATGCTGAAAGGGGCTGCCGGCAGCCCATGCCGATCCAGATCACGGCGATCGGGGTTTTATTCCCGAGCGTTCAACTTTTTTCCGATGTAGCTTGTGAGCGAGGGGAGCGCGGACCTGAAGGAGGACAGGCGGGCTTGCGCCTCAGGATTCGTGAAAGCCCGTTGGCGACGGCAGCGTCCAGTCTTCCAGGCTGAGCTTTGGAATCCGGCTGAATTCGCCCACATTATTCGACACCAGAGTCAGCGATCGGGCGATAGCTTGCCCGGCTATCAGCAGGTTATAGGGCCCGATCGGCGTTCCAGCCGCCGCCAGAGCGGCCCTGATATCACCGGCTTCGCGGGCATCGCCGTCATCGAGGTCGAGAACCTCGAAATCGCGCTTGATCAGGCGGATGACCTCGAGATTGCGGTCGATCTTCTGGCTGCGATAGGCGCCGTAATAGAGTTCATGTAGGCCAATGGTGGAAAGGGCGATCTCGCCCGGCCTGCAGGCCAGTATGCGATCGAGCAATACGCGTGAACGCTGGTTCTTGAGAGCAATAATCGCGTTGGTGTCGATGAGGTAGCGGATCATTCGAAGAACTCGTCGAGCCCAGGCCGATCCGGCGTCGCTGGCTCTTCGCAGCCGTCAGCCAGAAAGTCGTTGCTGAAACCGAGTTCGAGAGCCGCCCGCAGGGAGGCCCAGTTCTGGGCGGGGTCGGCACGGGGGCGCAGGATGAGAGCATCGCCTTCCCGGATGACCTCGACCTCGTCGACCTGGAAGCGGAATTCCTTTGGCAGGCGGACGGCCTGGGAATTCCCGGAGCGAAAAACCTTAGTGTAGTGTGGCATCGCCAATCCCAATGGGCGTATATACGGGTCGGTATATACGCCCATTTCGGCGCGGCTACAACGCCAGATACTCCGTCTGCACGGCACTGTCGGCTTCCAGTGCCGCCATCGTACCGGAATAACGGATCACGCCGCTCTCGATGACATAGGCGCGATCGGCGATCAGGCGGGCGAAATGCAGATTCTGCTCGGAGAGCAGGATCGACAGCCCCTCTTGCTTGAGAAGCAGGATGGCACGCGCCATGTCCTCGACGATCTTGGGCGCGAGGCCTTCGGAGGGCTCGTCCAGCAGCAGGATGGCGGGATTGCCCATCAAGGTGCGAGCGATGGTCAGCATCTGCTGCTCGCCGCCGCTCATCCGCCCGCCCAGCCGGCCCGGCATGGCGGCAAGATTGGGAAAGAGCTCGTAGAGCCGTTCAGGCGTCCAGGGTTTCAGGCCCTGGCGGGGCGGTCGGCGGCCCACCTCCAGATTCTCGGCGACCGTCAGGTCGGTGAAGATGCGGCGATCCTCCGGTACATAGCCGATGCCAAGGCGGGCGATCTCGTAGACGGGTAGGCGGATGATGTCGGCGCCGTCGAGGCGGATGGCGCCGCGCCGGTCGGCGACCAGCCCGATGATCGAGCGGAAGGTGGTGGATTTGCCGGCGCCGTTGCGGCCGAGCAAGGCCACGACCTCGCCCTGTCTGATCTCGAGGCTGACCTGGTGCAGGATGTGGGCGGGGCCATAGAAACTGTCGAGGTCGGCGATCTCCAGCTTCATCGGGCCTGTTCCTCCGCATGAGTCCCGGCGGGCGCGAAGACCGTGCCATCGCCAAGGTAGACGGCGCGCACTTGCGGGTCGTTGCGCACGGTCTCGGCGTCGCCCGCGGCGATCAGGCGGCCGCGATCGAGCACCAGGAGCCTGTCGGCATGCTCGAACACCACGTCCATGTCGTGCTCGGTGAACAGGATGCCGATGCCGCGCCCACGGGCGATGCCCGCTGCCAGGGCCATCATGGCGATGCGCGCGCCAGGCGCCATGCCGGCCGTCGGTTCATCCATCAGGAGAAGGCGCGGCTCGTTGGAAAGAGCCACGGCCAGTTCCAGCCGCTTGAGATCGCCATAGGCGAGTTCGGCACAGGGATGATCGGCCAGGGCGCCGATGCCGACGAGATCGAGCAGGGCCTGGGCCTCTGCTCGCTTGTAGCGGTCGAGGCGGGAAAAGCGCCGCCAAATGATGCCGTCATGGCTCGCCAGGGCGACCTGAAGGTTCTCGATCACGCGCATGGAGGCGAAGGTGGCGGTGATCTGGAAGGTGCGCCCGACACCGAGGCGGGAAATTGCGGCGGGCCGCATCCCGGCCGTCTCACGGCCGAACAGGCGGATGGAGCCGCGGTCGGGCTTGATCTGGCCGTGGATCATGTTGAAGCAGGTGCTCTTGCCGGCGCCGTTGGGGCCGATCAGCGCCACCATTTCGCCCGCCGCGACGGTGAGCGAAACGTCCTTCACCGCTTCGACCCCGCCATAGGTCTTGGCGAGCCCCCGGACCTCCAGCAGCGCCGTCATGGCCGATTCTCCTTGGTGGGCAGGAGATCGCGCAGGCCCGCCAGACCACGCGGCAGCAGCACCACGACGGCGACGATGAACAGGCCGATGGCGAGCTTGGAATAGTCGGTTGCGCTCATCAGCCAGATCGACAGGGTCTTGAACACGCCGGCGCCGAGCACGGCGCCGGAGACGCTGCCCATGCCGCCAAGCAGCACCATCACCAGCCCGTCCACCGAGGTGGTGACGCCGAACGCGTCGGGGAACACGCTGCCTTTCAGGAAGGCGAACAGGGCGCCGGAAACACCGGCCAGCAGGCCGGCCAGCACGAAGGCGGCCCATTGCACCGGCGCCTTGGCAATGCCGACCGCTTCGGCACGCAGGTCGGAATCGCGCACGGCCCGCAGCATGAAGCCGAAAGGCGCGAAGGTAGCGAGCCTGAGCAGGCCAACACCCAGCATGGCCAGAACCAATGTCAACTCGTAGAAGGCCCAGGACTTCGACGCCCATGTTGCCGGCCACACGCTCAAGATGCCATTGTCGCCGCCGGTGAAATCGACCCATTGCGAGGCAATCGACCAGCAGATCTGCGCAAAGGCGAGGCTGAGCATGGCGAGATAGACGCCAGAGAGCCGGACCGCGAAGCCTGCGAAGAGCACCGCCCCCGCCAGCGCCAGCAGGGGCGCGACCAGAAGCACGGCTTCCATCGGCCAACCCAGCATCGTCGTCAGCAAAGCGGCGCCATAGCTGCCCAGGCCAAAAAATGCGGCATGGCCGAAGGAGACGAGGCCGCCCACCGAGACCAGGAACTGCAGGCTGGCCGCGAAAAGCACGAAGATCAGGATCTCGCTGCCGACCGACAGCACATAGGGGCTGGCGCCGAGCGGAAGCAGGGCCGCCAGGGCAATGGCGGCTGCCGCGACCAGCCGTCCGGAAATGCGCATGGGCTGCCAGGGCTGTGTCGTGAGGCCTGGAGCGGTGCGCTGCGGGCTTGTCGGCTTGCCGAACAGCCCCCAGGGCCTGACCACCAGCACCACCGCCATCACCAGGAAGATCAGCACGATGGAGATCTTGGGGAAGGCAAGGATGCCGAAAGCGTTGAGCTCGGAGATCAGGATGGCGGCGACGAGTGCTCCCACGATGGAGCCGAGCCCGCCGGTGACCACGATGATGAAGGCCTCGACGATGATGGCGAGGTCCATCTGGTGGGTCACGGCATCGCGTGGGATCTGCAGGGCCCCGCCGAGCGCGGCGAGGCCGACACCGAGCATGAATACGCCGGTGAACAGCCATTTCTGGTTGACGCCGAGAGCGGCGACCATGTCGCGATCCTGCGTGGCGGCACGCACCAGGATGCCCCAACGGGTGCGGTTGAGCAGCAGCCAGATCAGGCCGAGCACCAGCGGCGACATGGCGATGAGGAAAAGGTCATAGCTGGGAATGGCCTTCCCGGCGATCTCGACCGCGCCCTTCAATCCCGGCGCGCGCGGCCCGAGCAGGTCGTCGGCACCGAAGACGATCACAACGAGGTCCTGCACCACCAGCGTGACACCGAAGGTGGCGAGCAGCTGGAACAGTTCCGGCGCCCGGTAGATCCTTCTCAGCAGCGTCATCTCCAGCAACCCGCCCAGGACGGCCACGATTACCACGGCAGCCGGCAGAGCAAGCCAGAAGCCGAGCGGGCCGGACCAGGCGTTGGCGAGCGTGCAGGCGATATAGGCGCCCAGCATGTAGAAGGCACCATGGGCGAAATTGACGATGCGGGTGACGCCGAAGATCAGCGACAGGCCCGACGCGACCAGGAACAGGGAAGCGGCCCCGGCCAGGCCGCTCAGGAATTGGGCGATGATGGTTCCCACGAAGACCTCGGATCAGGGGGTTCTCGACCTGTCACCTGGAGCGCAATTCGCCTCCCCCTGCTTCGTGGAGGAGGCATATCGCGCCCTTCTCGGCTTGGTCTTCCTTACTGGGCCGGCCGCATGCCCTTCACCGTGGCGTCATCCGGCAGATAGTCCTTGCCGTCGCGATAGACGAAATCAGTCATCACGCCATTGCCGTCCTGCACGGCCGTCTTGCCGACGAAGGCGCCCATGGTCGATTGATGGTCGATGGCGCGGAAGCTGATCGGGCCGAACGGGGTATCCAGCGGCAGGCCTTCCGCCGCCTTGATCAAGGCCTCCGTCTCCGTCGAGCCGGCCTTGGCGAGGATGGCAGCGGCGGCCCTCATGGTGACGTAGCCGACGATCGAGCCGAGGCGGGGATAGTCGTTGTATTTGGCCTGATAGGCCTTCAGGAAAGCCTCATGCGCCGGTGTCTTCACGGCGTTCCATGGGTAGCCGGTGACGATCCAGCCCGTCGGCGCTTCGTCCTTGAGGGGAGCGAGATATTCCGGCTCGCCGGTGAGGAAGCTCACCACCGCCCGGTCCTTGAACAAGCCGCGGGTCGAGCCCTCGCGCACGAACTTTACCAGGTCTCCGCCGAAGGTGACATTGAGAATGGCATCCGGCTTGGTGGCGATCAGCGCTTCCACCACGGGGCCGGCATCGATCTTGCCCTGTGTCGGCCATTGCTCGCCTACCCATTTCACGTCGGGGCGCTTGGCACTGAGGATCTGCTTGAACACGGTCACGGCCGACTGGCCATATTCGTAATTGGGCGCCACAGTGGCCCAGTTCTTCGCCGGCAGCTTGGCGGCTTCCTCCGCCAGCATCGCCGCCTGCATGTAGTTGGAGGGACGCAGGCGGAAGGTCTGGGCATTGCCCTTCGACCAGGTGATGGCGTCCGTCAGCGGCTCGGCCGCCAGGAACATCACGTTCTTCTGCTTGGCGAAGTCCGAGACGGCCAAGCCGACATTGGAGAAGAAGGTGCCCATCAGCATGACCGCGCCGTCGCTCGACGTGAGCTCGTTGGCGGCGGTGATGGCGCTGGCCGGCTTGCCGCCATCGTCCTTGGAGATCACTTCGAGCGGCTTGCCGTTGATGCCGCCGGCGGCGTTGATCTCCTCCAGCGCGAGCTGCCAGCCCTTGCGGTAGGGCTCGGTGAAGGCGGGCAGGCCGGAATAGGAATTGATCTCGCCGATCTTGATGCTGTCGGCCGCTAGGGAAGGAAGGGCGGTGAACAAGGTCACGGCAACGGTGCCGGCGAGGGCCAGTCGAGACAAGATCCGCATTCAGGGTCTCCGCTCTGGATGTTGGAGGCTTTATGATTCTTGAACTGTGTCGGCTCGCGTCCTCGCGGTCCAGCGTCATGGCTGCTGGGAGAGGGCGCAAACCGCCGCAGGCAGGCTGAAAAGGCGGAAAATCGTTCGTATACAAATGAGTTTCGGCTGTGAAGGTCGCCGTTGTCAAGTCGAATGCTCGGGCAGCTTGTGGCGGGCGCCTTGTCGAGGATGGGGCACTGGAGCAGGATACGACCATGGGCTGGAAGGGGCTGGCATGGTTGCGCTAGGTGGCAGACGATTATGGTTTCGCCTGACATTGCTGGTGTTGCTTCTGGCGCTATGCAGGCTGGGTAACGCCATCTCGCTTCCGGGATTGAGCCAGGAGGCGATGGAGTCGCTATTCGGCCCCTTCAGCCATGGAATGCTGAAGCAGATTTCCATCTTTGCTCTCGGCCTCAATCCGCTCTTCGCGGTGCTGGCCTATCTGGAGATGGCAAAACTGCTGTTTCCAGGGCTGGCGCGATGGCAGAGGGCATCTGCCGACAACATGTTCAAGCTGAACGATTATGCGCGTCTCGTTGCCGTCGTGATCGCCGTCTTTCAGGCCTATGGCGTGGCGGTGGGGTTGCAACAGGGAGCCAATCTCGTCGCCGAAGCACAAGGCGGTTTCGTCCTGGCGACGATCGCAACCTTGCTCGGAGGCTGTGTCCTGCTGTGGTGGCTCGTCGATCGCATCACCTTGCTGGGACTTGGCAACGGTTTCTGGCTGGTCTGGGCGGCCGGTATCGTTTCAAACTTCCCGAAGAATGCGGCGCAGCTGGTGGACCTGACGCAGACCGGCTGGGTGGGGACTGATATCTGGTTGATCTTGGCCGGCTTCCTGTTGGCCATATGCCTTGCAGCCGTCATCGTGAACTTGCTGCTTGTCGATCAGACCTATCTCGATGTCGGACCTCAGGCGGCCTCGAACCACGAGGCGATCCTATCCGCCAGGACGGCGAGCCTGGCACTGATCTGGCCGCCGCTGCTTGCCAATATCGTTCTGGGCTATGTCATGTCACTGTTTCTGGCGTTGGGCCCATCGGTCGATACAGCCTATGCGTGGCTGGGCTATGGACGCCCGGTTCGCCTGTTTTTGCTCGCCGTACTGCTTCCACTCTTTTGCTTTGCCTACATGCGAACTTGGCTTCGTGATGGCGCACAGGCTGGTTGGGTGACACGCTCCAGACTTGTTTTCGGGATGCTTTGCGCGCTTCAGATCACCAGTTGCCTGGGAGGGGAATGGCTCGAGCGCCACCTGAAATTGCCTTTCAGCCTTCACGGTGCCTCGCTCATTCTCTGCATCACGGTGGCGATGAGCTTCTTGCGTGGCCTGCCGCTCGGTTCCTTCCTTGATGCACCAAAGACGGCTGCGGGTCGCGGATAGCGAGGCGCCCTACACCTCATCCTTCGCATAGGAGATGATCGACAGGAAGCGGATCGGCAATTGCCGCATCTCGTCCGGGCCGTGCGGGGCATCGGCGTCGAAGAACAGGCTGTCGCCGGGCGTGAGGTGGTAGAGCTTGTCGGCGTGACGGTAGATCACCTCGCCTTCCAGCATGTAGATGAACTCCAGGCCGGAATGCTGGAACAGCGGGAAGACGTCGGATTCTTCCGTCAGCGTGATGACATAGGGTTCGACCACCACGCGGCCGGTATTGCCGGCATTGTGGCCGAGCAGGCGGTATTGATGGCCGGCGCGCGTGCCTCGCCGCTCGATAAGCAGGCCTTCGCCCGCCTTGACGAACACGGCTTCGCGGCGTTCCTCGAAGCGGCGGAAGAAGGCGGTCACCGGCACGCCGAGCGCGCGCGACAGGGTCTGCAGCGTGGTGAGCGACGGCGAGGTCACGCCGTTCTCGATCTTGGAGAGCATGCCGAGCGACAGGCCCGTCGCGGCAGCGAGGTCGGCGACCGTAATGCCGAGCTTGTTGCGGAAAGAGCGAACCTCGCGCCCGATCGCCACTTCCAGGATATTGTCGCGCGCGCCGCCGAGTGCATGCGGATCCTGGCCGGGAAAGGCGGAGGCAGGCGGCAGCTCGCGGGTGGGGAACGCATCGGAGAACAAGCCCTCGCCGTCACCCGGATCGATCGGATCGGCATAACGGGGACCTAATGTCGGGGCAATGACCGTCTGGTCTCCACGCCCGGCGGCGTGCGTCGGCACTGTCCTGACAGCCGGCGTAACCACCCGCTTCGTCATGCTCGCTCCTTTCACGTCCCTGCGCAGAGGGGCTGGCGCTTGGCATGCCCCCTTCGCTCATTCCCATTCGCCTCGCAGCCCGAAGTTCTAAACTTCGAGCACTCGGCCGGCGGCAGAAAAAACACGTTCTCCCCCAAGGAGAGACGAGTTGTTCCGGCTCGTATGAAGGCAACCCAGTGGAGGCTGCCCAGCTGTATCGCCGCCAAGTCACTGGCTGCATTGGGCTGACGCTTGAAAAATACCGTGCGGCCCACCGAGCGACAAGCTGGATGCCGCCCGTTATCCCGCCAATATGGCGAGCATAGGTCGGGATTCCAGACAAAGAGCTACGATTTTTGAAGCCGGGGATGCGCGAGGCGGCATTTCTGCCCCGCGGTGGCGGTCCTGCCTGCGATCGCGCGAGCACCATTAGCGAATCGCCCGCCCGCTCCCGGCGCGGTCTGCGCTCGCGCAAACTGCAGTGGACCCTCATGCCCGCCTCCTGCTCCCAGCGATCTTGCGGCGGGTCTTCCTGAAGTGCAAGAAATTTTCCGAGCATTAAACGACTGCGAAAATGGCCTGAATCAGCCAAAAAGTGTCGTGAATGCGAAGTTTTTTGTCAGACAAGCGCTTGACAGCGGCCGCGCAACGGGCGCAGACTTTCCTGGTATAAAAACAAATTGCCTCTCAGTAACAAAAGCGAACCCGCAAGAGGCTGTAATCGGGAGGAAATATCTATGACACCGGGATCGGAAGATCCGCGGATCGAGGTGATGTATCGCCGCGACCGCGCTTGGGCCTTCGCCGCCGTCGGCGTTCTCTGGCTCATCCTCTTATTCGTCTTTTTCAAGATCATGCCCGACACCGGTTCGACAGGCGTCACCGTCGCCTTGCTCGTCGCCGGCAGCCTCGTGCTGCTGTTCAACACAGCTGCAATCGCCGCGCTGGTGCGTCACTACCACGAGGACAAGCAGCATCTCTACGGGCTCGACCTCCACTACATCGACGAAATGAAGAAGAACAAGCGGTGAGGACCTGACATGGCCAAAGCCCCCTCTGCCAAGACCCCCTATCAGCCGCCCGAGCAATCGGCGTTCGGCCAGATCATCGATTCACTCGTCCTCCTCGTCCTGGTGGTCGCCAGCCTGTTCGCGCCCATCTTTTTCGGCCTCGCAGGTGGCGGCAAGATGGATATCGCCTTCGCCGACAAGAGTTGGACCGGCATGGGCCAATCGTCGCTCGCCCAGTCGCTCTGGGAGAAGCTCGGCTTCACCGCCGAGACGGCGGCGCCGATCATCGCCTCGCGTTTCGACTATTCCTTTTCGCTGCCGGCCTTCCTGCTCACCGCGGCGATCATCGTGATCTATTTCGGCTTCCTGATCTATTTCTCGGACAAGGAATACCGGGACGTGATCGCCGAACGCTTCGACGACAAGTGAGGGCGGCACCATGAATGCATTCCAACTTCTCGAATATGCCGCCTGGGCGATCTCGATCCTGATCGGCGCTTGGTTGCTTTACGATCTCATCAAGACCAATGCCGCCTATTCCGAGGACATGTTGATGTCTTCCCGCGAAGGCGAAATCGAAGATGAACTGATCATCGACCCAACGCACAGGGGCGCCCAATGAGTGAGATCACCTCCAATGCGACGGGGGCGCAGGCGCACGTCCAGCACACCGTCATCCATGGCGAGAAGATCTCGCTGTTGCGTGTGCTCGGCCCCGCCCATGTCTGGGCGCTCGGGGTCGGCATCGTGCTGGTCGGCGAGTTCATGGGCTGGAACTTCGCCGTCGGCAAGGGCGGTGCCCTCGCGGCGCTGATCGCTTGCTGGACGGCGGGGCTGCTCTATACCTGCGTCGCCATGATCGATTCCGAAGTGACCTCGACGGTTGCCGCGGCCGGTGGCCAATATGCGCAGGCCAAGCATATCGTCGGGCCGCTGATGGCCTTCAATGTCGGCCTCTTCCTGGTAATGGCCTATACCATGCTGGAAGCGGCCAATGCGATCACGGCCGGCTATCTGATCCAGACAGTCGGCGGCATGGCGGGCTTCGAAGGGGTGCATGACAAGCCCTTCATCGTGCTGACCATCATGGGCCTCGCCTTGCTGAACTATCGCGGCGTCTATGCCACGCTCACCTTCAACCTGGTGATCACGGCCATCGCCTTTCTTGCCATCGTCTTCCTGTTCATCGGCGCCAAGCCCTGGTCGGAAGACCTGCTCAAGCCCGGAGAATTGCTGTCTGGCTTGCCGTATGGTTGGCTCGGCGTGGTTGCTTCGCTGCATTTCGGCCTGTGGTTCTATCTGGGCATCGAAGGCACCTGCCAGGCGGCTGAAGAGGTGCGCTCTCCCGCACGCTCGCTGCCGCTCGGCACTATGCTCGGCATGATCACCCTTTTGATCGCCGCCGCCATGACCTGGTATGTCTGCGTCAGCCTGATGCCTTGGGAATATCTCGGCCAGGCCACCACGCCGCTGTTCGACGCGGCCCGCATGACCGGCTCGACTGGGCTGATGGTCCTGCTCTTCGTCGGCACAATCTTCGCCACGCTGGCCTCGGCCAATGGCTGCATTAACGACGCCTCGCGCGCCTGGTTCTCCATGGGGCGCGACCGCTACATGCCGGCCTGGTTCGGCGCGGTGCATCCCAAATACCGCACGCCCTTCCGGTCGATCTTCTTCCTGGTGCCGATCGCCCTGATCTTCGCCCTGGGAGCGCCGCTCGACCAGGTGGTGACCTTCTCGATCCTGTCGGGCCTGCTCGGCTATTCCTTCATGACCTTCAACATCACGATGTTCCGCTCGAAATGGCCGATCGGCACCATCAAGCGTGGCTATGTGCATCCCATGCATCCGCTGCCGGCGATCGTGCTGTTCGTGCTGTGCTCGACCGCCTATTTCGCGGTGTTCCTGGGCTACGGCACCCAGCTCATTGCCATGATGGTGTTCTATATCGTGGTCTCGATGTGGTTCGCCTTCCACCGCTATAAATTCGTGCGGCGGGGCGACCAGTTCACCATGCCCTGGCCCAAGCCCAGGGGATATTGAGGCGATGAGGAGGCGGCCAGCATGACTACTTTTGCGTTCCTCATCATCATCGTGGCGGGGCTTGCCGGCCTGTTCTGGCTGGTCAACCGCGAGAGGTCGGCGCTCTGGCGCCGGCGCAAGGCCCTGCTGGCCGATTGCCGCCCGCTGTTCGAGCGGGCGGAACAGGTGGATGGCGTCGCAGGTTTCCCCCGCCTCGCCGGCGAGATCGCCGGCCGCCGCGTTGTGGTGGAATTGCTACCCGACACCATGACGCTGCGGCGCTTGCCGCAGCTCTGGCTATCACTAACAGTGATGACGCCGCTGCCTGATGGTGCCGCTTTCGGTGCGCTGGCGCGCCCTTCCGGCAGCGAATTCTATGCACGCACGCCCGATCTGCCCGTGCGTCTCGAGCCGCCGATCGGCTTGCCCGAGGACGTGATGGTGCGAGGCCGGCGCCGCGGCGCTGCTTTCCTGGCCCAGGCGGAGCGGGCCGTTGCCGACCTCATGGCCGACGCCAGGGTCAAGGAAGTGCTGGTGATGCCGGCCGGCCTCAGGGTAATCTTCCAGGCCGCCGAGGGAAACCGGGGCCAGCATCTGCTGCTGCGCCAATGTGACTTTGGCGACGAACGCTTCGATCCCGCTCTGTTCATGCGGCTTTATGACGGTTTGGAGGAGATCGCCCGAACGCTGTTGCCCGCGGCGATGCTGGCGCAACTGCCCGAAACGCGCGGACAGCGGGCCTAAGAGGCTGTTCGCGAACGGTTTTGCGATTGGGCGGAGTCGCCAAGAATTACAACGATGTCCGCAATGACGATCAGACCGCAATCGTCATGCTTGAATCACCGCCCGAGGAGGCCGCCGTGGCCGCAGCCATGCTCGTGAAACCCTTTCACCCCTATGTCATCCTCATACTTGCCGTGGTGCTGCCGGGGGTCGGCCATGTCGCCCTCGGCCGCCAGATGCGCGGGCTGGGGTTTGCTTTCTTCACGCTCCTGTTTGCTTTCCTGAGCTGGCATCTGTCGACGCCGGAGACGTCTCCGATCGGTCGGATGGCCGGGGGGCTCTTCGTCTGGGCGCTTTCGGTTCCGGATGCCTATCGGGTGGCACGCCTGCGCTGGGAGCGCTGGCGTCATCAGGCTTGAGTCCCTGGTTTTTCACCTAGTTTCCTGTCAGGAAAATCCGATTCCTAAAAAATATTCCTCACAGGAAAAAAATGTTCAGGCGGATATTGCTGGCGCCTCAGGAAATTGCTAGCCTCCCTAAAATCAATCGCATGAAGGACCCGTGCTATGTGTGGCATTGTCGGCCTGTTTCTGAAGGATAAGAGCCTGGAGCCACAATTGGGTGCGCTCCTGTCCGGTATGCTCGCCACCATGTGCGACCGCGGCCCGGATTCGGCCGGGTTCGCGATCTATGGCGCGCCGCAAGCCGGCAAGGCCAAGATCACCGTGCAGTCGCCGGATGCGGCCAAGGATTTCGACGGGCTCGCGGCCCTGGTCGAGAAGGCTGTCGGTGGCAAGGTCTCCATCACGCCGAAGGACACCCACGCTGTCCTCACCCTCGATGCCGACAAGGCGGAAGCGGCGCGCGGGGCAATCAAGGCGGAGCGGCCTTCGATCCGCGTCATGGGTGCCGGCGAGGCGATCGAGATCTACAAGGAGGTGGGCTATCCCACCGAGGTCGCCAAGCGCTTCGGCCTGGCGGAGATGACCGGCAGCCACGGCATCGGCCACACCCGCATGGCGACGGAATCGGCGGTGACCACGCTCGGTGCCCACCCGTTCTCGACCGGTGCCGACGAGTGCCTGGTCCATAATGGCTCGCTGTCCAATCACAACAATCTGCGCCGCGAGCTTAAGCATGACGGCATGACCTTCGAGACCGAGAATGATTCCGAGGTCGCGGCCGCCTATCTGACCTGGCGCATGAATCAGGGTCTCAACCTGGGCGATGCCATGGAGAAGGGGCTCGACGATCTCGACGGCTTCTACACCTTCGTGGTCGGCACCAAGGACGGCTTCGGTGTCGTGCGCGATCCTGTCGCGTGCAAGCCGGCCGTGCTCGCCGAGACGGATCAGTATGTCGCCTTCGGTTCCGAATATCGCGCTCTGGTGAACCTGCCCGGCATCGAGGATGCCAAGGTGTGGGAGCCCGAGCCCGCCACCGTTTACTTCTGGGAGCGCTGAGGCATGGATCAACTTGCGAAAAAGGTCGCGAGCGTGAGTGTGGACGTTGAGAAGATCGATCTGGCCAAGACGCCGTTGCGCGAGCTCAATCAGGCGTTGCATGCTCTGAAGGCCGGTACCAACGCCACCTCCTGGGAGGTGAGCAATCCAAAGGGCTCGCACGCTTTGGCCGTCGGTGTCGACGCGCCTGTGCGCATCGATGTCAGGGGCAGCGTCGGCTATTACTGCGCCGGCATGAACAAGGAAGCCACCGTGGTCGTGCACGGCTCGGCTGGCCCCGGCGTGGCCGAGAACATGATGTCGGGCGAGGTCCGCATCAAGGGCGATGCCAGCCAATATGCCGGCGCCACCGGCAAGGGCGGCCTCCTGGTGATCGAGGGCAATGCCTCCTCGCGCTGCGGCATCTCGATGAAGGGCATTGACATCGTGGTGAAGGGCAATATCGGCCACATGTCCGCTTTCATGGCCCAGTCCGGCAATCTGGTGGTCTGCGGCGATGCCGGCGACGCCCTGGGCGATTCCATCTATGAGGCCCGGCTGTTCGTGCGCGGCAAGGTCAAGAGCCTGGGAGCCGACTGCATCGAGAAGGAGATGCGCCCCGAGCATCTCGAAATCCTGGCAGGGCTGCTGGCCAAGGCGGGCTTTGCCGACGCCAAGCCCGAGGAGTTCAAGCGCTACGGCTCCGCCCGTACGCTCTACAACTTCAACATCGACAATGCGGATGCGTACTGACCTGGGATCGCAGGCTTCTGGCCTGCTCTTCCCCTCTGCATCGACCGTTTCAAGAGCAGGCTACAGGCCTGCGATCCCAGGATTGACCTCATGAGCTATCACAATCCACCGACCGTTCCGCGCAAGTCCGCGACCTTCGACGATTACACCCTGTCCGAGATCCGCCGCGCTGCCACCACCGGCATCTATGACATCCGCGGCGGCGGCGCCAAGCGCAAGGTCCCGCATTTCGACGACCTGCTCTTTCTCGGCGCCTCGATCTCGCGCTATCCGCTCGAAGGCTATCGCGAGCGCTGCGCCACCAATGTCGTGCTCGGTTCGCGCTTCGCCAAGAAGCCCATCGAGCTGAAGATCCCGATCACCGTCGCCGGCATGAGCTTCGGCTCCCTGTCGGGCCGCGCCAAGGAAGCCCTCGGACGCGGCGCTTCGCTGGCAGGCACCTCGACCACCACGGGTGACGGCGGCATGACGCCGGAGGAGCGCGGCCAGTCCAAGACGCTGGTCTATCAATATCTGCCCTCGCGCTACGGCATGAATCCGGACGATCTGCGCAAGGCTGACGCCATCGAGGTGGTGGTTGGCCAGGGTGCCAAGCCCGGCGGCGGCGGCATGCTGCTTGGCCAGAAGATCTCCGACCGCGTCGCCCAGATGCGTACGCTGCCCAAGGGCATCGACCAGCGCTCCGCCTGCCGCCACCCCGACTGGACCGGGCCGGATGATCTCGAGATCAAGATCCTGGAGCTGCGCGAGATCACCGATTGGGAGAAGCCGATCTATGTGAAGGTCGGCGGCGCCCGTCCCTATTACGACGTGGCCCTGGCAGTGAAGGCCGGTGCCGACGTGGTGGTGCTCGACGGCATGCAGGGCGGCACGGCTGCCACCCAGGAAGTCTTCATCGAGAATGTCGGCCAGCCGACGCTCGCCTGCATCCGTCCCGCCGTGCAGGCGCTGCAGGATCTCAACATGCATCGCAAGGTGCAGTTGATCGTCTCCGGCGGCATCCGCAACGGCGCCGATGTCGCCAAGGCCTTGGCGCTCGGCGCGGACGCGGTGTCCGTCGGTTCAGCCGCCCTGATCGCCCTCGGCGACAACGACCCAGCGCTCGAGGACGAATATCGCAAGCTCGGCACCACGGCCGGCGCCTATGACGACTGGCACGAGGGCAGGGATCCGGCCGGCATCACCACCCAGGATCCCGAGCTGATGGAAAGGCTCGACCCCGTCAAGGCCGGCCGCCGCCTCGCCAATTATCTCAAGGTGATGACGCTGGAGGCCCAGACCATCGCCCGTGCCTGCGGCAAGAACCACGTCCACAATCTCGAGCCGGAAGATCTGTGCGCCCTCACCATCGAGGCCGCCGCCATGGCCCGCGTGCCGCTGGCCGGTACGAGCTGGATCCCCGGACAAGGCTTCTGACATCATGAAAGGGCGCCCGCCGGTAAGCGGGCGCCCTTTGCGTACTGCCATCCCCAGATGAAATCGGCTCTCCGGACGTCGGATTTCCCTGTGGGCTTCAAAGAGCCGAGCAGGCCTTCCGATCCCCCCGGATTAAAAAGGCATCAGGGCCGAAGCCATCGGAAATGACAGAATACCTCATAAATCAAAACGATAGACATCCCGAACCAGGAACTTTGACCATGACCCAGGATTTGGCGACGCTCGCTAGGGAAAAAGGCATTCGCTATTTTATGATTTCCTATACGGACCTGTTCGGCGCCCAGCGTGCCAAGCTGGTTCCGGCAGCAGCGATCGCCGACATGCAGAAGGACGGTGCCGGTTTTGCCGGCTTTGCCACCTTTCTGGACCTGACACCGGCCCATCCCGATCTTTTCGGCCTGCCCGATCCCAGCGCCGTCATCCAGCTGCCCTGGAAGAAGGAGGTTGCCTGGGTCCCCGCCGATTGCGTCATGGAAGACAAGCATGTCGGCCAGGCACCGCGCGTGGTGCTCAAGAACGTCATGGCCAATGCGGCCAAGGAAGGGCTCTATGTGAAGACCGGCGTCGAGGCCGAGTTCTTCCTGATCGATGCCGACGGCACGGCCATCTCCGATGCCATGGATTGCGCCGCCAAGCCCTGCTACGACCAGCAGGCCCTGATGCGCCGCTATGATATCATCGCCGAGATCTGCGACTACATGCTGGAGCTCGGCTGGGGTCCCTATCAGAACGATCACGAGGACGCCAACGGCCAGTTCGAAATGAACTGGAACTTCGACGACTGCCTCATCACGGCCGACCGGCACTCCTTCTTCAAGTTCATGGTGCGCTCGGTGGCCGAAAAGCACGGCCTGCGCGCCACCTTCATGCCCAAGCCCTTCATGGGGCTGACCGGCTCGGGCTGCCATGCTCATATCTCGGTGTGGGACGAGACCGGCAAGGTCAACATGTTCTACGACAACAAGGACGAGATGGGCCTGTCGCGGCAGGGCTATCACTTCCTTGGCGGCATCATGAAGCACGCCGAAAGCCTGTCGGCGATCACCAATCCGACCGTGAACTCCTACAAGCGCATCAATGCGCCCCGCACCATCTCCGGCGCGACCTGGGCGCCGAATTCGGTGACCTGGACCGGCAACAATCGCACCCACATGGTGCGCGTGCCCGGCAAGGGGCGCTTCGAGCTGCGCTTGCCGGACGGTGCCGCCAACCCCTATCTGATGCAGGCAGTGATCGTCGCGGCCGGCCTCGACGGTATCCATTCCAAGGCCGATCCCGGCAAGCGCTACGACATCGACATGTACCAGCAAGGCCATACCGTGACCGACGCGCCCAAGCTGCCGCTGAACCTGCTCGACGCCCTGCGCAATTTCGACGGGGACGAGTCGCTGAAAGCCGCTCTGGGCAATGACTTCTCGGCTGCCTATCTCAAGCTCAAGCGTCAGGAGTGGAACAGCTACGCCAGCCATCTGACCCAGTGGGAGCGCGACCACACGCTCGACATCTGATTGCCGCGGGCAGACCAGAAACACCAAGGGCGCCGGAACCATCCGGCGCCCTTCTTTTTTGGAATGGCTCGCAGAGGCCTGTGCTGCCTTTCACCCCTTCAGAAACGCGGCCTGTTCGGTGGCTTCGCGCGCGATTTCCTGCAGCAGCACGGCGCCTCGATGCAACTCGCGCGAGGCAGGGCTGCCAGTCCGCCTGGCCTGCCGCATCAGATGCGCCGCCGCCTGCCGGGCGGCCCGTGCCAGGATGTGCGGATCGGCGGCGGCAAGGCGGCGCAACACGGCGCGAACCGGTCGCATGGTGCCTTTGCGGGTCTGCGCCAGCCGGTCGAGATCCATGGCGGCCGCGCCGATGGTCAGGCTTGCCAGCATGCCGGCCATGTCCCGATCCATCACAGCGGCGGGCAGGGTTTTTTCGGCCGCAAGCTGCCGGCCGAAACGGTCGGCGGTCCGGCTGAACCATTCCGCCGCGGTCCAGAACCCCGGGGTGCTGCCGATCAGGGAGAGATCGCGCCGGATGGCCCGGTGCAGGCGGCGTCGCGTCGCCTGGACATTCGGCGGGAACAGCAAGGCGAAAGCCAGCGTGCCGCAGGCGATGCCGGCCACCAGTGTCATGCCGCCGTTGAAGAAACCGGCGGCTTCAGTACGGACTTCGTTGCTCGGCCCGACGAGGTCCCAGAAGAAGATGGCAAAGCTCGCGGCGGGGGCCGCCGTGCGTGGATGGCGCATGGCGATCCCGGCGGGAACCATGAACAGGCTGACCAAGGCAGCGAGCAAGGGAAAGCTCGAAATCATCGGGATCAGCGCGAAATTGCAGATGGCGCTGGCGGCAAAGGCCCAGCCTGTACCCTTCAGGAAGCCGAGACCGGCGGCAACCGGATTGTCCCGCGTAGCGAACAGGGCGCAGACCACGCTGACGATGGTGACGAAACCCGAGCCGGTGGGCGCTGCCGTCAGGATCCAGGCGGCCGAGGCGAGCAGGACGGCCGCAATAGCACGGATGCCGTTATGCAGCGCAGCGGTCAAGTCGATGTGGAAGGCGAAGTCGAGGCGCGAGGGAGGCGGTTCCGGGCGGGCCAGGAGAGCCTGGCGCGCAAGGGCCGTCTGCAGGGAAGAGAGCAGCGCATCGAGCCTGTCATACAGGAACAGCCGCTCGTTCCCGCCTTCGCCTCGATCATCGGAGCAGGCGAAGGCTGCACCAAGGCCCCCGCGCAAGGCGGCAATTGGGGTCTGCTCGTTGGTGCTGCCATTGGCGACGGCCTGCAGCAGGGCGGAAATTTCAGCCAGGAGAATACCGCTCTGGCCGTCCCGCCGGGCCAGATAGTCCCGCAGGCTGTGCGCGGCGGCGAGCTGGGCCACGGTTGCGCTCGCAGCTGCGCGCACATGCCCGAGAGCGCCACGTGCGACAGCGGAGGCGGACGCGGCATATTCGGCCGTGGTGTCCAGGGCCAGGGCCTTGGCGAAGAGGCGCTGCAGCGCCGGTGTTGCCGCCGCCTCGCCGCCGAGGGCACGGGCGCAGATACCGGCGGCTTGCCGGATATAGGCGTCGAGGCCTGCGCGGACATCGTCCAGGGGCCGGGAGGGAGCAAGGATGGCGCTCAGCGTTGCCTCCACCCCGATGCCGAGCAGGATGTAGATAAGGCGCGCCTCGGCGACGTCGAAGATCTGCGAGGGGTTGGCAGCCGCATCCAGGGTGATGATCGCCGCGGTATAGCCGGCCAGCACGGCGCCATAGGCGCGGAAATTCCGCAGCGCCGTGGCGACGCCGGTGCACAGCCCGACCCAGACGGCGAGCGCGCAGAGAAGCAATTCCGGCGCCTGGGCGAACAGCGCTGTGAGGGAGACAGCGATGCCCGTTCCCGCGAAGGTGCCGAGGACGCGATAGCGCGCCTTCGACAGCGTCATGCCGCGGCTGCCCTGGGCCACGATCCACACCGTCATGGCCGCCCATTTCGGGCTGTCCAGATTGATCAGGAAGGCGATGTAGAGCGCGATCAGCGAGGCAGCCGTCGTTCGCAACGCAAACGCGATGCTGCTCCAGCTGGTGCCGGGCGGTGCCTGGGTCAGCCGCGTCCAGAAGGGCGTCGGCCCATGCGTGGACGTGGACAGGGCGGTCATGGGAGCGCTTATAGCGCGGGGCCGGGAATGGAATAACTATGGCTATCTGGCAAAAACTATTGCTGAATATGGAATAATGCCGAGAGTCATTGAAAATGACTCTCGGCACCTTCTGGTGGTTTTCGCCAAATCTTTGATTTGATGTCGAAGACCACCAGGTGTCCAAGCCGAGAATGCGTCAGCATTTTCGAGGCTTGGCAGGATTCCATTGGAGTGCCGATTGCACAATCTCCAGAGCCTTTGGATCTTTCTGCGCGTGGTCGAAAGAGGCGGTTTCACCGCTGCGGCGAGCCAGCTCGGTCTGCCGCTCAGCACGGTGAGCCGGCGTGTCACGGCGCTCGAGGAAGATCTCGGCGTGCGCCTGCTCAACCGGACGACGAGGCGCGTGTCGCTCACCGAAGCCGGACGGGATTTCTATGAGCGCTGCAGCCTCGCGGAGGAGATCCTGGAGGAAGCCGATCTGTCGGTCCGCGCCTTGAGGATCGAACCGGAGGGCACGCTGCGGCTGCTGGTTCCCTATGCCCTTGGCCTGATTGCGCTGGAGCCGGCCCTGGAAGAGTTTCGGCGCCGCTATCCCAGGATCAGGCTGGCGCTGACCTTCGATAACCATCCGCTCGATCTGGTGGAACATGGTTTCGACGTGGCGCTGCGGACTGGCGTTCTGCCCGATTCAAGCTATGTCGCCCGGCGGCTGGGGCGATCACGGGCCCGCCTGCTCGCGAGTCCCGGCTATCTCGATCGGGCGGGGCGCCCCGCCTCGCCGCAGGATCTCTCCGGCCATGCCGTGCTGGCCCATGGCCAGGGCGAGCTCCTGACCACCTGGCGGCTGAGAAGCAAGGCCGGAAGCGAAGTCGAGGTCGCCGTCCGCCCGATCCTGATGTCGAACGAATCCGACACCATCATCCGCCAGATGCTCAAGGGCGCCGGCATTGCCCTGGTGTCCACCCGGCTGATGGCCAATCGGGCGGGAGACCAGCCCTTCGAGATCGTCCTACCGGACTGGCATCGGGCCGAGGATGCCGAAGTCTGGGCGCTCTATTCCAAGCGCGCCACGCGTGACCGCAAGATACAGGCCTTCGTCGAATTCGCGGCCGAGATCTTCGCGCCCTGGACCCGGAATCCAGACGAGGAGGTCTGAGGAGACGCCTCAACCCAGCAGCGCGGTAGCGATCTCGAGCCAGAGCGCGGTGGTCACCACGGAAAACGCCGTCGCGATGGTGATCTGGTTGGAAGCCAGGGATTGCTCCGTCTTGAGCTGGATCGCGATCAAATAGGAGTTCACGCCCGACGGCAGGCTCGCCGCAGCCACGGCCACCTTGGCCGGGAAGGGCGGCAAGCCGAACAGCCAGGCTGCGCCGAGGGCCACCGCCGGCATCAGCAGCAGTTTCAGGCCGGACAGGACCAGCGCCGGCTTGAGATTGCCGGTTAGCCCGAACTTCTTCAGGCCGAGGCCCATGGCGAACAGGGCGATCGGCCCGGCCACATCGGCGAGAGCATCGACGAAGCGATTGGCGATAGCAGGCAGGGGAAGCCCGCCCGCCCGCCAGGCCAGGCCGGCGAAGATGCCGATGATCAGGGGATTGGTGAGCAGCCTGCCCAGGAAGTCGCGGATAACAGCCAGGGGATGCAGCGGCTCCTGGCGCCGTGGCCCGAGCCAGTGGAACAGCAGGATCGAGGCCATCAGCATGGTAGGCAGATGCACCGAGATGATCAGAGACAGGATCTCGAAGCCTTCATTGCCGAAGACGCCGAGCATGAAGGGAATGCCGAGCAGCACCAGATTGGAGAAGGCGGCGGAGACGCCGCCGATCACCCCGGCCTGGCCATCGCGCCGGAACAGGCGGGTGGTCGCGAGATGGCCGGCGATCCAGGCCACGATGACGGCGGTGAAATAGGTGGCCCATAACTGCCAGGGTGCCGAGCCGTGGAAGCTCGAGGTGACCATGGTGCGGAACAGCAGCAGCGGCAGTGCCACGCGGACGGCGAAATCGGAAAGGGCGTCGCCGGTCTCGGGTTTGAGATAGCCGCTCGCCCCCGCGCCATAGCCGAGCGCGACCAGGCCGAAGACGAACAGCACGGTTTCGACCAGAGGCGACATCGGCTCCTTGGGGCTTTCGAGTAGCGGCGTGGCGCCGCCTCATTCTGTCCCAAGATCTCGCAATGCCCGGTGATTCCGTCAAATGGCGAGCGGAAATGGTTGGCTCCCCGAAGGCCGTCGAACCAGTCTTTATGTTCGATTCAGGCCGGCTGACGTGGCGTCTCGATTGACCGAGTAAGGCGAAGAAATCCTTCCCCGGTTTCGGGGAAGGTGGACCGGCAGAGCCGGGCCGGATGGGGGCGAGTGGCGCGATTTTGCAACTATGCAGCCTCCGCAGCGCCACTCTCCCCCTACCGTCGCTGCTGCGCAGCGCCACCTTCCCCGAACCCGGGGAAGGATGTCTGCGCTCTTTCTTGAGGGCTCAAGCGATGTGCCTATGCCGGCGCTGGTGAGTACAGTGAGGTGGCGTCTGTTTGGGGCGCTTTCGCCCCTTCACACCTGCCCGATGCGCCATTGATAGGGCGGCGGCGTGCCGTTGACGGCAAAGTCCCCGATGATCCGGTCCTTGTAGATGCGCGGATTATGCGAGGAGAGCGTGCGTGCATTGCGCCAGTGGCGGTCGAGAGCGGCGGAGCGCAGCGTGGCGGAGGCGCCGAGCGCGTCGAAAACGATGGTGGAGGCATCGAGGATCAGGGTGGTGACCACGGTCTGGGCCTGCGCCACCTCGAGCTCGGCGATGGCATTCGCCTCTTCCTCCGCCGCGGCGTCGCCGGCAAAGCGGGTATCGAAGGCGCGCTGCACGGCTTCGGCGGCCTTGAGCACGATGGCGCTGGCGCAATAGGCCGCGCCGCGGATCCGGCCGACCACCTGCAGTACCTGGGCATCCTCGCTGGGACGCGGGGAGGGGGCGTTGGAATAGCTGCGGCGGCGGGCCTTCACCGCCTTGGCGACGTCGTCGCTGGCGGCGCGACCGATACCCGCGAGCGTCGCCAGATGCACGAGCTGATAGAAGGCGGCCGAATACTTGAAGCGGTCATCGTCGATGACGACATCGGCGGGGTCGACGGGCGCGTCGGTGAAGGTGGTGGTGCCGCTGGCGGTGAGGATCTGGCCGAAACCGTCCCAGTCGTCGATCACGTCAACACCCGGGGCATGGCGGGCAACCACCGCGGAAAGCGACTGGCCTTCCTCACCACTGGCGCCGATATCGATCCAGTCGGCGAAGAGGGAACCGGTCGTGTAATATTTGGCACCCGTGACGGAAGCGGCCTTGCCGTCCCCGAGCTTCACGATGGTGGAGAAGGCCGCCTGCTTGGCTTCGCCGATCTCCGTCCAGGCACTGCCGGCGATCTCCCCGCGGGAGAGGCGCGGCAGCCAGCGGTCGCGGCGATCCTGCGCGCGGGCGTTGATGATGTCCTCGGCAAAGCCGAAATGGGCGCGCAGGGCCTGCGTGACGTTGGAATCGGCGTGAGACAGCTCGATCAGCAGGGCGAAGAGCTGTGGCAGGTTGGCGCCGAAGCCTCCCTCCTTCTCCGGCACACGCAGGGCGCCGAAGCGGGCATCCTTGAGCCAGCCGATCGGCTCGTGCGGCAAGGTCCGATTGAGTTCCCGTTCGACGGCGCCCTCGCGGATGCGATCGAAAACCGGGCGGAAACTGGCGGCGAGTTCCTCATAGTTGCGACCTGGCCCATTGCCCCAACCCGCCGTCACTGTCGATGCCTTCTGTGTCATCTATCTGATTCTCTTAGCTTTTATCGAACGATCCGATACCGGCGCGGCTGCCTGCCCAGTCTGCCGTAGCATCGATCCGGACTATTTTGTATATATTCTCTATAAAAATACTAGACATTTAGTTTGGAGGGCGTTTTCATACGCCCTGACCGATGCGGTAGCCGGGTGCGGCCCCGCCGCTGTTTCAAAGCCGCGGCGCTGCCGCTGTTTTCAGATGTGGAGATTGGGAATGCCCCGCCAGATACGCTTCAACGCCTTCGACATGAATTGCGTGGGCCACCAATCGCCGGGCCTGTGGGCGCATCCGCGCGATAAATCGTGGAAATACAAGGATCTCGACTACTGGCAGGATCTGGCGCGGACGCTGGAGAAGGGCATCTTCGATGGCATCTTCATCGCAGACGTCATCGGTTATTACGACGTCTACAAGGGCTCGAACTACCACGCCCTCCACCAGGCGGCGCAGATCCCGGTCAACGATCCTCTCCAACTGGCGGCGCCGATCGCGCTGGCCACCGAGCATCTGGGCATCGGCATCACCGCATCGACCTCCTTCGAGCATCCCTATACCTTCGCCCGGCGCCTCGCCACGGCCGATCATCACTCCAAAGGGCGCGTCGGTTGGAACATCGTCACCTCCTATCTGGAGAGCGGGGCCAAGAATATCAGCCAGGGCGGCCTGCGCCAGCACAACAACCGCTACGAGGTCGCCAGCGAATATGTCGAGGTGCTCTACAAGCTCCTGGAAGGCTCCTGGGAGGAAGGGGCGGTGCGG
Source organism: Labrys sp. F242 (assembly GCF_057813875.1). Taxonomy (NCBI): domain Bacteria; kingdom Pseudomonadati; phylum Pseudomonadota; class Alphaproteobacteria; order Hyphomicrobiales; family Xanthobacteraceae; genus Labrys; species Labrys sp. F242. The sequence continues at coordinate 446,329 of NZ_JBVASG010000003.1, forward strand.
CGCGACCGTGAAAACCGCATCTTCACCGATCCCGACAAGGTCCATGAGATCGGCCACAAGGGCAAATATTTCGAGGTGCCCGGCTACCAACTTACCGAACCCTCGCCGCAACGCACGCCGGTGCTCTACCAGGCCGGTGCCTCGGGGCCGGGCAAGGCCTTTGCCGCGGGCCACGCCGAATGCGTCTTCGTGGCGGCGCCGACCAAGTCGCTGCTGAAGGCCTATGTCGCCGATATCCGCCGCCAGGCCGCGGCTGCCGGCCGAGATCCGCGCAAGATCCTGATCTACAACCTCACCACGGTGATCGTCGACGAGACCGAGGCCAAGGCTCAGGCCAAGTTCAAGGACTATGAATCCTATACGTCCTATGATGGCTCGCTGGTCTTCCTCTCCGGCTGGAGCGGCATCGATTTCGGCCAATATGCGCCCAGCGATCCGATCAAGAAGGTCGAGACCAACGCCATCATCTCGGTGGTCGAGCATTTCGCCGGCGAGGACAAGACCTGGACCATGGAGGAGCTGGCGCGCTGGGGCGGCATTGGCGGCCTCGGCCCGGTTTTCGTCGGTTCGGCTTCCCATATCGCCGATACGCTGCAGGAATGGGTCGAGGAGACCGATGTCGACGGCTTCAACCTCGCTTATGCGGTGACGCCCGAGAGCTTCGAGGACGCCGTCGGCTATCTCGTGCCGGAGCTGCAGAAGCGCGGGGCCTATCCCACCGCCTACAAGCCGGGCACCCTTCGCGAGAAGCTGTTCGGCGAAGGTCCCTATCTGCCGGCCAGCCATCCCGCCCATGCCTATCGCGACATTGAAGCCGTGAAGCGCCGCGAGGCTGACGAACGCGAGGCCGGTGTCTCCCGCCTCGCCACCGGACGGTGATGCCGATGCCGGCGCCTCTCCTGCAGCTTCAGGACGTCTCCTTGTCTTTCAAGGGCGTCAGCGCCCTGAGCCGGCTGAGCTTTTCGGTCGAGCAAGGGGAGATCTGCGCGCTGATCGGGCCCAACGGCGCCGGCAAGAGTTCCCTCCTCAATGTGATCAACGGTGTCTACCGGGCCGACGAAGGCGATGTCGTTTTCGACGGCGCCAGATTCGAGGCTATTCATCCCTACAAGGCGGCTCATCTCGGCATTGGCCGGACCTTCCAGCACAATGCCTTGTTCGACCGGCTGAGCGTCGTCGAAAACGTCAAGGCGGGGCTGGCGCGCTGGGGCCGCGCGACCTTTGTGGAGAATATCTTCCGGGTAGGGCGGGATGCGGCGGAGCGCTGGCGCTTCGAAGCGCGGACACATGAGATCCTGGCTTTTCTCGGCCTGGAGCGCCATGCCAACACGATCGTATCCACATTGCCCTATGGCCTGCAGAAGCGCGTCGACCTCGCCCGCGCTTTGGCGGCCTGGCCGAAATTGCTGCTCCTGGACGAGCCCATGGCCGGCATGAACCAGGAGGAAAAGCAGGCGATGAGCCGGCTCATCGCCGATGTGAACCTCAAGCTTGGCACCACCGTCGTGCTGATCGAGCACGATATCGGCATTGTCATGGGCCTCGCCCACCACGTCGTCGTGCTCGATTACGGCCGCAAGGTCGGCGATGGCACGCCCGATGCTGTGCGCGAAAATCCCGATGTCATCGCCGCCTATCTCGGCACGGTTCACTGAGGGATCGCCATGACCTTCTTCCTCGAAACCCTGATCGGCGGCCTGCTGGCCGGTGTGATGTACGGCCTGGTCGCGATCGGCTTCGTGTTGATCTACAAGGCCTCCGGCGTCTTCAATTTTGCTCAAGGGTCCATGCTGCTGTTCGCCACGCTCACTTTCGTGACGCTGGTCGAGCGCGAGGTGCCGTTCTGGGCGGCGATCCTGCTGACCGTCGCGGTGATGGTGCTCGGCGCGGTGCTGATCGAGCGCCTGGTCCTGCGGCCTCTGGTCAATCGCGATGCGCTGACCCTGTTCATGGCGACCCTCGGCCTCACCTTCGTGATCGAGGGGCTGGCGCAATTGCTGATGGGCTCGGACGTGCACATGCTCGACCTCGGCATTGACGACGTGCCGATCTCGGTCGCGGGCCTCTCGATCAGCCAGTTCGATCTCTTCGTCTCCGGCGGCGCCCTCGTCCTGGTCGTGGTGCTTTCCATCCTGTTCGACCGCACCCGCATGGGCATTTCGCTGAGGGCCGTCGCCGACGACACGCTCGCCGCCCAGTCGATCGGCATCCGCCTGCCGACGATCTGGCGCATCGTCTGGAGCGTGGCCGGCATCGTCGCTCTGGTCGCCGGGCTGGTCTGGGGCGCCCGGCAGGGTGTGCAATATTCGCTGTCGCTGGTGACGCTGAAGGCCCTGCCGGTGCTGATCATCGGCGGCTTCTCCTCCGTGCCGGGTGCCATCGTCGGCGGCCTTCTGGTCGGCGCTGCCGAAGCCCTGGCCGACATCTATCTGGGGCCGCTGCTGCAGGGCAGCGTGTCGACCTGGTTCGCCTATATCCTCGCCGTGGCCTTCCTGCTGGTGCGTCCGGCGGGGCTGTTCGGCGACCGCGCTATCGAAAGGGTCTAGCGATGTCCCTCCTATCGCAATCCGGCGAAGGCCTTGTCCTGACTCAGGGGCGCAGCCTCAATCCCCGAATCTTCGCCGTCGCGGGCGCGCTGGCGGCAGCCTTCGTGGTCGTGCCCCTCCTCGCCAGCGATTACTGGCTTTCCTCCATCATCATCCCCACCCTCGTGATGGGCGTGGCCGGCCTCGGCCTCAACCTCCTGATGGGCTATACCGGGCTGGTGTCGCTCGGCTCTGCCGCCTTCATGTCGGTCGGCGCCTTTGCAAGCTACAATCTCCTGCTGCGCGCCCCGTTGCTGCCGCTGCCTGTGGTGCTGGTGCTGGCAGGCCTGATCGCGGCGGCGGCGGGCATCGTCTTCGGCCTGCCGAGCCTGCGCATCAAGGGCTTCTATCTCGGCGCCTCGACGCTGGGCGCCCAGTTCTTCTTCGAATGGCTGTTCACCAACTACAACTGGTTTTCGAATGGCAGCCAGTCCCTCACCGTCTCGGCGCCGCGGCTACAATTCCTCGGCCATGACCTCTCCTCGGCCACCGGGCGCTATCTCCTGGTGGCGGTGACGGCGGCCGCGCTGATCGCCTTTGCCCATGCGGTGGTCAAGAGCCGCGTCGGACGCGAATGGATGGCGATCCGCGACATGGACACGGCCGCCTCGGTGATCGGCATCCATGTCGCCAGCCGCAAGCTCCTGTCCTTTGCCATCAGCTCCTTCGTCTGCGGCATTGCCGGCGCGCTCTGGGCCTTCGGCTATCTCGGCACGGCGGACGCCCATGCCTTCAACCTGGACAAGTCCTTCCAGGTGCTGTTCATCGTGCTGATCGGCGGCACCGCCACCCTTGCCGGCAATTTCCTTGGCGCAGCCTTCATCGTGCTGATGCCGATCCTGCTCGACCGCCTCGCCCCGCTCACCGGCCTGCAGTTCCTGGCGGACCAGGGGGCGCTCGCCAATATCCAGCACATCATCTTCGGCGTGATCATCATCGCGCTGCTGATCAAGGAACCGGAAGGACTCGCTCGCCTGGTGAGGCGGATCCGCTTGCCGCGGCGGCGGTCGGCAGCCACGACCGGGGACTGAACAAGCCTCCCCAACAGATTTGCATCCCGGAAGGGCGGAAGCGTTTTCCGCCAAAGGGAGAGCTTTGCCCTCGAACATCCCAACCGAATGGAGACGAACCGGATGTCATCCTCCCTCATCAAGGCCCTCGCACTGGCGACCGGGCTCGGCTTTGCAGGTGTTGGCCTGGCCGCTCTTGCGGCCGCCGGCCCCGCTGCGGCCCAGGACCACAAGAATGAGCAGCTCTATCCGCTCTTCACCTATCGTACCGGTCCCTATGCGCCCTCTTTCATCCCCTTCGGCGCCGGAAACCGGGACTATTTGACCTATATCAACGAGGTCGAAGGCGGGGTCGACGGCGTCAAGATCCTGATCCAGGAATGCGAGACGGCCTATACGATCGAGCGGGGCATCGAATGCTACGAGCGCTACAAGAACGGCTATGACGGCGCGCCGACGGCGGCGATCTATCCCCACTCCAGCGGCCTGGACGTGGCGCTCACCGACAAGGCGCGCATCGACAAGGTGCCGATCGTCTCACCGGGCGGCGGCCAGAACATCGCCACCGACGGGCGGGTCTTTCCCTATCAATATCCGCTGATCTTCGACTATTGGAGTGAAGCCCAGATTATCGTCGACTATATCGCCCAGAAATCAGGCGGCTACGACAAGCTCAAGGGCGTCAAGATCGCCACGCTCTATCACGACTCCGGCTATGGCCGCGATACGATCGAGCCGCTTGGCATTCTCGCCAAGAAATACGGCTTCACCGACATCCAGATCCCGGTACCCCACCCCGGCGAGCAGCAGCAGGCGCAGTGGCAGCAGATCCGCAGTGCGGGTGCCGACTGGGTGTTCCTGCGCGGCTGGGGCGTGATGACGCCGGTGGGGATCAAGACGGCCGCGCGCGTGGGGTTCCCGGCCGATCGCATCATCGGCGACATCTGGAGCGGCTCGGAGGACGATGCCCGCCCGGCCGGCGGCGCCGCCAAGGGCTATCTCGCCGTCTCGGTGTTTCCGCCCGGAACCGACTACGCTATCCTCAAGACGCTGAAGGAGAAGATCGTCGACGCCGGCAAGAGCGATCTCAAGGACAAGAGCAAGTTCGGCACGGTCTACTACAATTACGGGGTGATCGAGGCGATCACCTTCGTGGAGGCCCTGCGCGTCGGCCACAAGAAGTTCGGAAACCGCCCCCTCACCGCTGAGGAGGGCCGCTGGGCCCTGGAAAACCTCAACATCGATGACAAGCGCATCGCCGAACTGGGCGCGCAGGGCCTGATCTCCCCCCTCAAGACCTCGCCGGCGAACCACAAGGGCGAGACCGTCGCGGCCAAGATCATCCAGTGGGATGGCAAGTCCTGGACCACGCTGACAGACTGGATCAAGGCCGATGCCTCGCTCTTTGCCGAGACCACCCGCGCCAAGGCCGCTGCCTATGCCCAGGAGAAGGGCATCACGCCGGTGGCCGAGACCAACTGAGCGGGCCGGGCCTGCCCGGACACGAAAAAGCACGAACCTTTGTCATGCCCGGGCTTGACCCGGGCATCCAGAAACCCGGTGCCGAAAGGCTGGCTGCATTGCCGGGGCAAGCCGGGAATGAAAAAGGTCGCGCTTGTTCCGGAATGGCCCCGCTCAACACGACGACGGGACGTCGCCCTCGGGGAGATAGATGCGATGAACGAACCATCCGCGGCGCTGCGCGCAAACGACATTCTCGCCGTCGCAGGCATCGAGGTGCATTACCAGGCAATCCTGGCTGTCAGGGACGTGTCCCTCACCGTCGGTGATGGCGCCGTGGTCGCGCTGCTCGGCGCCAATGGTGCGGGCAAATCGACCACGCTGAAAGCGATCTCCAACCTGCTCGGGCCGGAACGAGGTACCGTCACGCGCGGCAGCATCAACTGGCGGGGCGAACCGGTCAGCCGCCTGACGCCGTCCGTACTGGTGGCCCGCGGCGTGGTGCAGGTGCTGGAAGGGCGCCACTGCTTTCCCCAGCTCACGATAGAGGAGAATCTTCTTTCCGGCGCCTTCCTGCGTCGCCCGGGGCGGCGGCAGATCGCCCAGGATCTCGAGCAGATCTATGCCTGGTTCCCCCGCCTGAAGCATAAGCGCCGCACCAAGGCCGGCCTGACCTCCGGGGGCGAGCAGCAGATGGCGGCGATCGGGCGAGCCTTGATGACCAAGCCGAAACTGGTACTGCTCGACGAGCCTTCCATGGGCCTCGCACCGATCGTGGTGCAGGAGATCTTCGAGATTATCCGCACGCTCAATCGCGAGCAGGGGGTGAGCTTCCTGGTGGCCGAGCAGAACGCCGCGCTGGCGCTGCGCCACGCCGATTATGGCTATATTCTCGAGAACGGCCGCGTCGCCGCTTCCGGACTGGCCGCTGACCTCGCGGCGCGCGAGGATGTGAAGGCCTTCTATCTCGGCGGTGCCAAGTAGGTTCCCGAGATTGGACAGGGTTCCAGGCAGAGGCAAATTCTTTACCCTCCCCCCTCCAGGGGAGGGTAAAGAATTTGCGCTGTGATCCCAGGCTCATCTCGCCGCCCCCCACTCGTCAGACCATTACCCATCTACCGCTTGACAGCCTGCCGAAAACTTGGCCTAACTGGTCTGCTGGCTGGTCCAGTAGATCAGATGCCGAGCGTCGTTCCCAAGCGCCATTCCGATGACCCTGCCCACTGCCCTTTCGGTGTTCGAACGCGTGCCCGAGCTGCGCCACGGCGTGGTCAGGCGCAATGTGCGCGAACTGGTCGCCGACAAGATCGCCTCCCTGATTGCGGCGGGCATGCTGCAGGTCGGCGAGACCCTGCCGAGTGAGCGCGATCTCGCCGCGGCCCTGCAGGTCAGCCGCGAGACGGTGCGCGGGGCGCTACAGACCCTGGCCGCCCGCGACATCATCGCCATTTCGCAAGGCGCGCGCACCCGCGTGCTCAGTGCCGAGGTCGGTTCGCTGGCGATTGGTGCGCGCGAGCCGAAACTGATCAATAGCTACGATATCGAGGCCATCCATGCCGCCCGCCTGCTGGTGGAGCGCCCGGTGGTGGAAGAGGCGGCGCGGCGCATCGACGACGAGACCCTGGTCATGCTCGACGCCTCGTTGGAAACGCAGCGCGAGGCCCTCGACGATCCCGTCCGCTTCCTGATCTGCGATCGCGAGTTCCACGCCGCGATCTATCGGTCCTGCGGCAACGATCTCCTCGCTGACTTCGTCGTCGATCTCTATTTCTATGCCATGGCGCACCGGCGCAAGGCCGTGTCGCGGCCCGGCGCAATCGCGCAAAGCTGCCAGGACCATGCCGCCATCCTGGCGGGGCTGCACGCCCGGGATCCCAGGGCTGTCGTCGAAGCCTTCGGCATTCATCTCGACCGGATCTATGCCAGCACGCGCTCCATCCTCGAGGAGGAGGCTGCGCTGTCGCACACGTGAAACGGGCCCGTGAAAGAAGGTCCGGTTTCCAAGACAAAGAGCCTGTAACGGCCGGAAGAGAACCACAGGAGCCGCCCGAGGGCGGGAGGGAGGACAACATGAAGAGAAGAACGTTCCTGCAGCTTGCCGCCGGCGCCGCCTTTGTCGGCACCGGCAGCTTCGGCTTCCAGCCGGCGCGCGCCGCCGGCAAGGACATCGTCTATCTGACGCCGGGTCTCGATTTGCCGTTCTGGCGCTATCTCGCCAAGGGCGTCGAATCTGCCGCCAAGGCCAAGGGCTACGGTTTCCAGGCACTCGATTCCCACAACAGCCCGCAGACGCAGCTGCAGAATGCCCAGGACTCGATTGCCAAGGGCGTGGCGGGTATCGTGATCTCGCCGACCGATTCCTCCACCGCGCCGAGCGTGCTGGCGCTCGCCGCCAAGGCGGGCATCCCGGTGGTGATCGGCGATATCGGCACCAATAGCGGCGACTACGCCTCCTTCATCATCTCCAATAACTATGACGGCGCCAAGGGTGTGGGCGAGGCGCTGGCCGCCGCGCTCAAGGCCAAGGGCTGGGAAGGCGGCTCGGTTGGCCTCATCACCATTTCCCAGGCCCGCAAGAACGGCCAGGCCCGCACCAAGGGCTTCCGGGACGGCCTTACGGCCGGCGGCTGGACCGGCAAGGAGGCGGGGCTGCAGCAGATGCAATCCTATACGACGGACGAGACCTTCAAGTTCACGCAGGACATGCTGACCGCCAATCCGGACATGCGCGGCCTGTTCATCCAGACCGACCAGCCGGCCCTCGGTGCCCTGCGCGCCATCAAGGCGGCACGGCGGGGATCGGACCTGCTGGTCGCGGCCTTCGACGGCATCCCCGAATTCGTCGATCTCCTCAAGTCCAAGCAGATCGTCGCCTCCGGCATGCAGCAGCCCTATCTGATGGGCCAGAAGTCGGGCGAGGCCCTGCTGGCCAAGCTTGCCGGCGGCTCTGTGGAGAAGGAGGTCTCGGTGCCGATCCTGGTGGTGACCAGCGAGAACATCGACAAGGAGCTGCCCATCGTGAAGGAGACGGTGTTCGCCAACGAGATGAAGTGAGCGTTCTTGCCGGTGTTCGGGGGCGGTTTGTCATTGCCGGGCTTGACCCGGCAAGCCAGGCCGTCGGGGGCTGGCGCCGAAACTCTGGATGCCCGGGTCAAGCCCGGGCATGACAAGCGCGGCGCCATTCTCGTTGCCGATCAGACCATGACTTATTCTCAATCGTCACGCTTTCACACCGGAATACCCTCGGATCGATCGTATGAACGTGCAGCCCACTCTCGCGCCGGCGGAGCCTCTACTGGTCGCCACCGGCATCGCCAAGACCTTCGACCGCACCCGCGCTTTGGCGGGGGCTGGCTTCGAGCTGCGCGCGGGTGAAGTCCACGGCCTGCTCGGCGCCAATGGTGCCGGCAAGTCGACGCTGTCCAAGGTGATCTCAGGCCATGTCAGGCCGGACGAGGGGGACCTCGTCTATCGCGGCCGCTCGGTGCGCCTGCGTTCCACCCGCGACGCGCTCGATATCGGCATCGCCATCGTGATGCAGGAGACGAGCCTGGTGCCGGATCTTACCGTCGCCGAGAACATCTTCCTGCCCGAGCTCGGCCGGCCGGGTCGCTTGTCCTATTCGGCGCTGCATCGGCGCGGGGCCGAACTGCTTTCGGTGCTCGGCCAGGGCGATGCGCTACCCCTCGATGTGGAGGTTAGGCGCCTGTCGGCGGCCCAGCGCCAGCTCGTCGAGATCGCCAAGGCGCTCGGCGTCAACGCCAAGCTGATCATTTTCGACGAGCCGACCTCCTCGCTCAGCCCAAGCGAGGTCGAGCGCCTGTTCGACATCATGACGCGGCTCAGGGCGGATGGGCGCGGGCTCGTCTTCGTCTCGCATCGACTCGAGGAAGTCTTCGCCATCACCGATCGCGTCACCATCATGCGCGAGGGGCGCACGGTGGCGGCATCGCTCGCCACCGCCAGCCTGAGCCAGGCCGAACTCATCCGTCACATGGTCGGCCAGGATGTCGGTGCCATCTATGCGCGGGACGCGGCCGGGACGGCCAAGGACGCCCCGGTTGCACTGGAGGTCAAGGGACTGGCGACGCCGCCTCTGGTGCGTGACGTCTCCTTCCAGGTCCGCCACGGCGAGATCCTGGGGCTGGGCGGCCTGGTCGGCGCCGGGCGCTCGGAGACCGTGGAGGCCATTTTCGGCCTGAGGCCGCGTAGTGCGGGCAGCATCCTCGTCGACGGCAAGCCGATCGATCCGCGCAAGCCTGCGCAAGCGGTGAGGGCCGGCATCGGCTTCGTGGCCGAGGACCGGCGGTCCCAGAACATCGTGCCCGATCTGTCGGTGAAGGAGAATTTGCTGCTCGCCCATCTCGGCGCGCACAAGGGCTTCGGCCTCGGCTATCGCAGCCGCGAGAAAGCCGTCGATGCGCTCCTCAAGAGCCTTGGCCTGCCGCCAGACCGGCTGCTCGACGCCAACATGCTCAACTTCTCGGGCGGCATGCAGCAGAAGATCATCATCGCACGCTGGCTGCTGCTCGAGCCGCGCGTGTTGATTCTCGACGAACCCACCAAGGGCGTGGATATCGGCACGCGCGCTTCCATCTATGCCATCCTGCGCGACATTGCCGCCAAGGGCGTCGCCGTGGTGGTGGTGTCTTCCGATTTCGAGGAATTGCTGGGGCTCTCGCACCGTATCGTCGTCATCAGCGACGGCTATAGCGTCGCCGACCTGCCTGCCGATCTGCTCGACGAGGAAAAGCTCACTTTGCTGGCGGCGCCGCGCACCTCGATGGCTGGCAACACCGAGGTCCTGCGCGGCCTCACGGGCGAATGCGGCGGCGCCGGCTTCTGGGCCCTGATCGACCAGGACCGCCTGATCTGCCTCAACCTCGTCATGGCGGACAAGGCGGCGGATCCGGGCTTTGCGGCGGGCGAGGTGAAATCACTGTCCGCGACCTGCATCGCCGCGGCGCTTGCCGGGCGCGAACCCGTCTTCACGCCCGAAGCCGACGGCTCGCGCTCGACCCTGCTCCTGCCGATCATCAGCCCGCGCGGGCACGATCTCGGCTGGGTCGGCCTCACTCTGCCGCAGGGTGCTGCCCTGCCATCGCCCGAAATCGTCCGCAGCCGTGTCGCCAAGCTCGCTGCGACGCTCTGACCTCTCGTTTGCCAAGGACCGCCGCATGTCGACCACCACCTCCCCCGATCCCACGCGACGGCGCCTCGGCTGGCTGACGGGGCGGCTCGAAGTGCGCATGCTCGGCCTCGCCATCGTGCTGGCGATCTGCCTGTCGCTGCTCTCGCCCTATTTCCTGACGCGATCGAACATCTTCAACATTCTCGATCAGTCGGTGGTGATCGGCATCGTCGCCGTCGGCATGACCTTCGTCATCCTCACCGGCGGCATCGACCTTTCGGTGGGATCGGTCGCCGGGTTGACCGGCATCATCCTGGGCCTTGCCGTGCAGCAATATCCGCCGGCTCTGGCCGTGGCGCTCGCCATTCTCAGCGGAGCCGGCATCGGCCTCATCTCGGGCGTTCTGATCGCCTATTTCGGGCTCGCCGCCTTCGTGGTGACCCTGGGCATGATGGCGATCGGCCGCAGCCTCGCCTATATCCTCTCCGGCCAGACGGCAATCGCCTCGATCCCCGATTCTATGCAGGCGATCGTCTATACCGACTTTTTCGGCCTTCCGGCCAATGTGCTATTCCTGGCGCTGCTCTATCTCCTCGCCTGGGCTTATCTGACCTGCACCAAGGGCGGGCGCACCATCTATGCCGTCGGCTCCAACAAGGAGGCGGCGCGGGCGGCGGGCCTCAGCGTGATGTTCTACTCCATCCTGCCCTATGTGATTTCGGGCGCGCTCTCGGCGGTGGCGATCACCTTCTCGATCGGCCAGATCCTCTCGGCCGATCCGCTGATGGGCAACGCCTGGGAACTCGACGCCATCGCTGCCGTGGTGATCGGCGGCGCTAGCCTGTTCGGTGGGCGTGGCTCGATCATCGGCACGCTGATCGGCGTCCTGATCATGGTGATGATTCGCAACGGCCTCAATCTGATGGGTGTCTCGCCCTTCTGGCAGGGCTCGGCCATCGGCACCATCATCATCGTGGCGCTGCTGTTCGAGCGCCTGATCGGGCAGCGGGTTGGACGGTGAGGCGGGCGGGTCGTCAGACCAGCCGGAATGCTGTTCGTTTGAAAGAGAGAGGCGGGTCCGAAGACCCGCTCCCCAAATCACCCCAAACTCTTTACCCCAGGCTTTTCGCCAGCACCTGCGACAGACGCTCGGCAAAGCCGGCCGGATCGGTAGGCACCGTACCGTCGAGAATGCGGGCCTCGTCGAGGAGAAGCCGCGTGGCGCTCTCGATGAGGGCGGCGTCGCCGCCGGCCTCACGGGCGGTGGCGAGGCGCGTCACCAGCGCATGGCGCGGATTGATCTCAAGGATCGGTTTCTGCAGGGCACCGTCGAGCTTGCCGGCGCTGGCGAGGATCTGCTCCATGCGCTTGTCCATGCCGCTATCAGGCGCCACCAGGCAGACCGCGCTGGAAGTCAGCCGCTCGGAAGCGCGCACGTCAGAAACATCCTCGCCCAGCGTGGTCTTGAGATAGGCGATGTAGGAGGCAATAGCCGCGCTCACTTCCGGCGTCTGCTCCTCCGGCTTTTCGGCGAGCGGGATCAGGTCGAGATCGGCGGTGCCCTGCGTCACCGACTTGAAGGGCTTGCCTTCGAAGCCGAGTGCCGAGGTCACCCAGAAGCTGTCGACCGGATCGGAGAGCAGCAGTACCTCGATGCCACGTGCCCGGAAACCTTCGATATGAGGCGAGTTCTCCAGGCGTTTGGCGTCGTCGCCGGCGAGATAATAGATCGCCGTCTGGTTGTCCTTGAGGCTGGCGATATAATCCTTGAGCGAGCGCCATTCGCCGCCGGAGGTCGTGCTCTTGAAGCGGGCGAGGCCGAGCAGGGCGTCCCGGCGCTCGAAGTCCTCGTAGAGGCCCTCCTTCAGGACAGAGCCGAAATTCTCCCAGACCTTCGCATAGGCTGCCGCGTCCGAGGTGGCGAGCTTCTCGAGGTCGGAGAGCACGCGGCCGGTCGCCGCCTTGCGGATCGCCGTGAGCAGCGGGCTTTCCTGGATCATTTCGCGGGAGACGTTGAGCGGCAGGTCGGCGGAATCGATCAGGCCGCGTACGAAGCGCAGATAGCCGGGAAGCAGGTCGGCTTCGTCGGTGATCAGCACACGCCGCACATAGAGCTTCATGCGCCCTTTGCGCTGCGGGTCGAACAGGTCGAACGGGCGCGAGCCGGGCACGAAGGCCAGCATCGTGTATTCCTGCCGGCCCTCGGCGCGGAAATGGATGGTGAGCGCGGGATCGTCGAACTGGCCGGCGACGCTGCGGTAGAAATCGGTGTAGTCCGCTTCGGAAATATCGGACTTTGGACGGGTCCACAGGGCCGCGCCGTCCCCGATCTGCTGTGGCTCGGCGTCCGGCTTGTCGGCGAGCAGGATCGGCACCGGGACATGGCCGGAATGGGTCTTGATCAGCCGCTCGATGGTGTAGCTCTCGGCATAGGATTTGGCGTCCTCCATCAGGTGGAGCACCACCCTGGTGCCGCGGGCGGGGGCCTCGTCGAGGCTGGCCGCTGCCACAGAATAGGAGCCCTTGCCATCCGAGCTCCAGACATTGGCGACATCGCTGCCGGCGCGGCGGGAGAACACCTCCACCTTGTCTGCCACCATGAAGGTCGAATAGAAGCCGACGCCGAACTGGCCGATCAGCTGGGTTCCCTCGGCCTGTTGCGCCGTTTCCAGGCGCTCGACGAAGGCCTTGGTGCCGGAGCGCGCGATGGTGCCGAGAGCCTCGATCATCTCCTCCGCGCTCATGCCGATGCCGTTGTCTTCAACCGTGATGCGCCGTGAATCCGCATCGAGGATGATGCGGATCGTGCCCTTCTGGTCTTCCCCGAGCAAAGCGGGGTCGGACAGGCCTTCGTAGCGCAGCTTCTCGCAGGCATCGGCCGCATTGGAGATCAATTCGCGCAGGAAGACATCCTTGTCGGAATAGACCGAGTGCACCATCAGATGCAGCAGCTTGGCGACGTCGGCCTCGAAGGTATGGCTCTGCGGCGCGGCAATGTCCGGGCCGGCGCTTTCGGCTTCAGCGCTCATGAAAACTCACTCTTGTTTGATGATCGTCTTGGCTAAAGCGTTTTGCGATTTGGTGGAATCACCAAGAATCGCAAAGACGCGTCGGAACGAGAAGTTAGAGCAAATAAGCGTTCACGCTTGAACGCGCTTTGCTCTTGGCGTGTCCGGCAACGGAAACGCCGCTGCACAGATGGACAATCTGGCCGGGGGATTCAAGAGCGGGTTTGAATCTTCGGGTGCACGGACGTCTCGTCCGTTCTTCCTCTCCTGCAAATGCAGCGTTTCCAAGAACGGACGCGCCACATGCGGGCATGTGGCTGTGACGTCCGTGCACCCGGAAGATTGGCGCACAAAAAGAAAGGCCGGCTCCAGAGGAGCCGGCCTTTAATCTCAAGACATGTCGTCAAACGCCACCTCGGCGGACCCGGTCCGACAAAGTCGGGGGGCTGGGGGGCTGAGGTTTCCGGCTTACGCCGGACCGGGTGCCGAGGTAACGAGGAGGAAGGTCGCGCCGGGCTGGGGCGGCCCCTTGGCTGGATTGCGGCAAAGTTGTGACTTTTGGTGAAGTTATATTGCCGGTGTGCGCTGCAGCAAAATTGGCCGCTGCGAAGGGTGCAACCCACGCATGAAAATCCCGCCACGGCAATGCTGGCGGGTATGATGAGGAGAATTGGAGAAATGGGCGGCTACCGCCCTTGTGTCGCCGCTGATACCTTGACGCTGCCAGAGGGGCGCCTTCTACCGTCAGGCTTCCTCGCCGAACTTGTCAGCCAACAGAGTTTCCAGGGCGTCCATGCAAGCCTGGGCATCATTGCCCGATGTCTCGACCACGATGCTGGTGCCGCGCGCCGCAGCCAGCATCATCAGGCCCATGATCGACTGGCCGCCGACCGTTTCGCCGCAGCGCGTTACCTTGACGGTGGCATCGAAGGCTTCGGCTGTCTGCACGAATTTCGCCGAAGCGCGGGCATGCAGGCCCTTGAGGTTGATGATCGGGAGGATGCGGACGATACCGCCTTCCATCGAGGGAGCGGGAACTGCCTCCGGTTCCGCGCAGGCTTGGCCGTCGGTGCTGTCGGCCTGCATCTGCTGGCCGCCTTGCATCTGCTGCTTGTGCATCGAGGGGGTCTCCGCCTGCATCTGCACCGGGGTGCACCCGCTTGGGGCACTGCTGCCCCAACATTTTGCCCAAGGATTGCTGAATGCGAGCGGTACCGCAAGAGCCGCCTCGGCAAGTTTCTGGCCGCGGCCAGCATAGTTAAGCGAACGTCGAATCATTGGCCTGACAACACACGACTGGCAATATTGATATATTTCCTGCCTGCCTCTTGGGCGCGCGTGACTGCCTCGGCGAGGGGAACCTCGCTGCGGAGCCGCGCCAGTTTGACGAGCATGGGAAGGTTGATGCCGGCCACGACCTCGATGGAGGGGCCGCTCATCACGGAAATCGCCAGATTTGAAGGTGTTCCTCCGAACATATCCGTGAGAACCGCCACGCCGGAGCCGTCTTCGACCCGGCCGATGGCATCGATGATGTCGCGGCGTCGTTGCTCGACATCGTCTTCGGGGCCGATATCGATGGCCTCGACATTTCGCTGCGGCCCCACGACGTGCTCGAGGGCCGACAGGAACTCGGTTGCGAGATGACCATGCGTGACAAGCACCATGCCGATCATAGGATGATCCGCATTGAATCTTTCCGGTCGCCGTCGCTATCGCGACAACTATCCAGGTCCGTTTCGCTTTCGCGCCACCCGGTGTTGAGCAAAATGAGACGACGCCTCCGCAACGCACGGCCAGGATGCCCTTCGGACACCCTGCAACCCGTAGCTCCGAGCGCTGATATTATTCCCGCGCTGCACAAAAACAAGCCTCTGTCCGGCTCACATTGTCGCAGTCTCGTCACATCACGGCCATAGGCGTCAATGTTTCGTTAACGGAGCCAGGGGCGGTTCGTGCCCAAAAATCAGGTCAAACCGGCGGCAATTGCGGCAGGATTGCCTCGATCAGGGCGACAGCCCCGTGAAAATCGCGCGGAACCGGCAAATAGGGCAAGTTCACGCCCTTCAGGCGGATGTGCCGAATTTTTTTGCTGGGGATGACGATCTCTGCGTCATCGTCGAGAATATCCACAATCAGGCTGACCGGCGCCGAGGGTTGCCAGTCGATCCTCTCGATGCCCGAATCCCGCAGGCCGGTGGTGCGCCGTTCGATCAGGCCGGCGATGGTTGATGGCACGGAGGCGATCAGCTTGCCGTCGACGGGTTCGAGATAGACGCGGTCGTCACCCACCAGGCGGGCCTGGCGGCCGCGAGCCGGCGCCGTCTCGATGAAATGCAGCGCCAGCCGGCTCTTGCCGGCGCCGGAGGCCCCGCGCAGCAAGATACCCTGCCCGTCGATGACGAAGCAGGTGGCATGCACGGTCGGCGAGGTTGGCATGGCTAAGGGCCTAAGCCTGCGCGGCCGGCAGGCGCGCCACGAAACGGGCGCCGAGCACCTTGTCGCCATCCTTGCGGTTCTCGACCCAGAGCTTGCCGCCGTGGGCCTCGATGATCTGCTTGGAGATGGACAGGCCGAGGCCCGAATTCTGGCCGAAGCCCTGCTCCTCGGGGCGGTCGGTGTAGAAGCGCTCGAAGATCCGCTCGATGGCGTGGTCCGGCACGCCCGGTCCGTCATCCTCCACCGTGATTTCGACGTCGTTCTTGTTTCGCCGCAATTCGACCCGTACTTCGCCGTTCTCAGGCGAGAAGGAGCGGGCATTGTCGACGAGATTGTTGATGACCTGGCCGAGCCTGGAATCGTGGCCGCTGATGAAGAGGGCCGTCGGCGGCAGGCCTGTCGGCATCGACAGGCGCACCGTGACCCCGTCCTCGCGCTCGACGCTGTTGAACACGCCGGTAAGGGCGGTGAGCAACCTGACGAGGTCGACGGGTTCGGCGCCGGAACGCAGCAGCTCGGCATCGAGGCGAGAGGCGTCGGAGATGTCCGAGATCAGGCGGTCGAGCCGGCGGACGTCGTGCTGGATCACCTCGAGCAGCCGGGTGCGCGAGGTGTCGTTGCGGGCGAGCGGCAGGGTTTCGACGGCCGAACGCAGCGAGGTCAGCGGGTTCTTGAGTTCGTGGGCGACATCGGCGGCGAAGCTCTCGATCGCCTCGATGCGCTTGAACAGCGCGTTGGTCATGTCGCGCAGGGCGCCGGAGAGGTGGCCGATTTCGTCGGAGCGCTCGGTGAAATCGGGGATTTCCTGGCGCGATTTCACGCCGTAGCGCACGCGCTCGGCCGCCCGCGCCAATTGGCGGATCGGGCCGGCGATGGTACTCGCCAGCAGGATCGACAGGATCACCATCACCACGGCAGCGACGGCGAAGACACGCAGGATGGCGAGGCGCTCGGCCGTGACGATCTCGTCGATCTCGCCGGGACGCGTGGAGAGCAGCAGCACGCCCAGCACCGATTTGAAGCGCTGGATCGGCACCGCCACCGACACGATGGATTCATTCTGCTCGTTGATGCTCACCTGGGTGGAGGGAGCGCCGTCGAGCGCCGTTATCACCTCCGGATAGCCCTTGCCGTTCTGGTTGCCCAGTTCCTTGTAGAGCGGTGCATCGGAACGGAAGAGATAGCGCTTGACCGTGTTCCAGACGCGCTCCGCCAGGTTCGGTTCCTGCTTGGGCTGCGGCAGGTCGGTGCGGACGATGTCGGAATAGATGAACAGGGCCCGGGAATCGATGACCAGATTGCCGTCGCGATCATAGACCCGGGCGCGCAATTTCGTCGGCGAGATCAGGCGCCGCATCAAGGGCGCGACCTTCTCGGGATTGATCGGAAAATCGAGCGAGCTTGCGTCGTCGCTGTCGTCCTCGCCCGCCGCCTGCTGTTCCAGCAGCTTTTCCGGATCGATGCGGATCGAGCCGGTCTCGACGGAGGCCGATGCGGCCACGGCGCTCGCCATGATCTCACCCTGGGTGAGCAGGGCCTGCACACGCGCGTCGATCAGGCCTTCGCGGAACTGGTTGAGATAGAAGATGCCGACGACCAGGGCGACCAGGCCGGCCAGGTTCAGCACAACGATGCGCCGCGTCAGGCTCGAGAAGGTCTGCACGGTGATGGCGCGCAGGGCCAGCCGCAAACGCCGCCGGATGATTGATCTCGATTTCAGGTGCTCGGATTGGTGCGCGCGCTCGGGGCTCATCGGATCTGGTACGAAATTCTATCGAGAGGAGCGCGAAAGCCTGTTTCACGGCATGAAGAAGGCATCGTTTGACAGAGTGGCCTTCTCCGTTGCGCGGAGAAGGCCCTCGGAACTGGCCGGGAGGAAAGCCTCACGCTTCCTTGAAACGATAGCCGACGCCATAGAGCGTTTCGATCATCTCGAAATCGTCGTCGGCCTGCTTGAACTTCTTGCGCAGGCGCTTGATGTGGCTGTCGATGGTGCGATCGTCGACATAGACCTGATCGTCATAGGCCGCATCCATCAGGGCGTTGCGGCTCTTGACCACGCCCGGGCGCTGGGCCAGGGCGTGCAGGATGAGGAACTCGGTGACGGTGAGCACCACGGCCTCGCCCTTCCAGGTGCAGGTATGGCGCTCGGGATCCATGCGCAGCAGGCCGCGTTCCAGGATCTTGGCGTCCGAGGCCTTGGCGGCGGCGGCATCCTTGGGCTGGAAACGGCGCAGGACCGCCTTCACGCGCTCCACCAGCAGGCGCTGCGAGAAGGGTTTGCGGATGAAATCGTCGGCGCCCATCTTCAGGCCGAACAATTCGTCGATCTCCTCGTCCTTGGAAGTGAGGAAGATCACCGGCAGCTCGGACTTCTGGCGCAGGCGACGCAGCAGCTCCATGCCGTCCATGCGGGGCATCTTGATGTCGAAGATGGCGAGGTCCGGCGGATTGGCCTTCAAGCCGTCCAGGGCCGACATGCCGTCATTGTAGGTCTGGATGCGATAGCCTTCCGCCTCCAGCGCGATGGAAACTGAGGTCAGAATGTTGCGGTCGTCATCGACCAGCGCAATCGTCGGCATTGCAATCCTTTCATGACGCGGTGTAACCGCCAAAGGCTATTATGATGCTTTGCGCGGCAAATCACCATACTTGCCTTGCCATTCTACGCCTAAACCGGCGGAAGTGTGACAATTATCGGTTCAAAACGGTACTTCTTGTTGCCAGTCGGCAGCAAAACGGCATTTTCGTATCTTCTCAATCCAACCGAGTCTTCTAGAGCGATGTCTTCGAGCGATACCACGCGTCTGCCCGGCCAGCCGGTCCCGGCGAACCAGCCTGCCGATTTCGAGCCCGTCACGGAGGCCAAGACTCTGTTGCGGCGTGTCCGCGCCGGCGCGCTGGCGACGCTCGATTCGGCCGACGGCTCCCCCTTCGCCAGCCTCGTCAACGTCGCCACCGACTTCGACGGCGCGCCGCTGCTGCTCCTGTCGAAACTGGCGGCTCACCGCACAAATATCGAGAAGGATGCACGTATTTCCCTGTTGCTGAGCGAAGGCGGCAAGGGCGATCCGCTCGCCCATGCCCGCTTGACCGTGAAAGGACTGGCCGAGATCGTCGAGGAGGAGGGCGCCAAGGCTCGCTGCAAGGCCCGCTTCCTCGCCCGGCACCCCAAATCAGCGCTCTATGCCGATTTTCCCGATTTCAGCTTCTTTCGCGTGACGGTAGGCGGTGGCCATCTCAATGGCGGTTTTGCGCGTGCTGCGCTGTTGTCGGCCGAGGAACTCCTCAGCGATGTCGCCGGCGCCGAGGCCCTGCGCACGGCGGAGGCAGGGGCGATCGAGCATATGAACGCGGACCATGCCGACGCGGTCAGGCTGTACGCCACCAAGCTGCTCGGTGGCCGCGAGGGGCCGTGGCGCATCACCGGCATCGATCCCGAAGGCCTGGATCTCGCCTTTGCCGACGACACGCTGCGCCTTGTCTTCGACAAGCCCGTCCTGGACGCCACGGCCCTGCGGTTGACCCTGGTGCACCTGGCCGAGAAGGCGCGAGGCTGAAGGCAGGCAGAAAGAACCGCAACAAAACCTTCTCCCGCGGGGGGAGAAGGTTGTCTGCGTCTTTTCCGGCTTGCATCACCCCTTGATGAAGGCGAGCAGGTCGGCGTTGAACTGGTCCTGCTGCGTCAGGGTCAGGCCGTGCGAGCCGCCCGGATAGACCTTGAGGGTGGCGTTGGGGATGAGCTTGACCGATAGATGTGCGGCAGCGCCGATCGGCACGATCTGGTCGTCGTCGCCATGAATGATCAGGGTCGGCACGTCGATCTTCTTCAGATCCTCGGTGAAATCGGTCTCCGAGAACTGCTTGATGCAGTCGAGCTGGCCCTTGAGGCCGCCCAGCATGCCCTGCAGCCAGAAGGATTCGCGCGCACCCTCGGAAACCTGCGCACCCGGACGGTTGTAGCCGTAGAAGGGCAGGGTCAGGTCCTTGTAGAACTGCGAGCGGTTGTCGAAGGTGCCCTTGCGGATGCCGTCGAAGACTTCGATCGGCAGGCCGCCGGGATTGGCGTCGGTCTTCAGCATCAGGGGCGGCACGGCGCCGACCAGCACGGCCTTGGCGACGCGCTTGGTGCCGTGGCGGCCGAGATAGCGGGTAACTTCGCCGCCGCCGGTGGAGTGGCCGACGAGAACGGCATCCTTGAGGTTCAGTTCCTCTATAAGTTCGGCGAGATCGTCGGCATATTGGTCCATGTGGTTGCCGTCCCAGGTCTGGGTCGAGCGGCCATGGCTGCGGCGATCATGCGCGATCACCCGGTAGCCGTGCTGTCCGAGGAACACCATCTGGGCGTCCCAGGCATCGGCGCTCAGAGGCCAGCCATGCGAAAACACCACGGGCTGCCCGCTGCCGAAATCTCGATAGTAGATCTGGGTCCCGTCTTCGGTGGTGATCGTGCTCATCGTCCGTCTCCTGCTGGGTTGAAATGCGGGGCGCCTCGGTACGTGCCGGCCTTGTGAAACATTGAATAACGCGCCATGGGCGTGATACGGATTGGCGAAACTGACATTGTTCGGGGCAAAACTGACAAATGGCGATGGGTAGCACTCTACCTGAGATTGGCCTGCTGCTGTATCCTGGTGTGCGCACGGCCGCTGTCTACGGCATGGTCGATCTTTTCGACGCCGCCAACGACATCGCACGCCGCAGGGCTGGCGATGCGAGTATCGGCATTCGTGTCTCCCAATGGAAGATCGCCGAGGGGGGCGGCATCGAATGCGTGGCGGACAGCCATGGTCAGGCGCCCCACAAGCCGGTGGCGATCGTTGCCCTGCCGGGGCTCGGCGATTTGCCGTCCCATGCCGTCTCCGCTCCCTTCGCCGCCTGGCTGCGCCAGCGCCATGACGAGGGCGCCATGCTGTGCTCGGTCTGCGCCGGCGCCTTCCTGCTCGCAGAGACCGGTCTGTTGGCCGGGCGGCTGGTCACCACGCATTGGAGCTTTGCCCAGGCCCTGTCCCAGCGCTTTCCCGATATCCTGATCGATACGGACAAGATGATCGTCGACGATGGCGATATCATTACAGCCGGTGGCATCATGGCCTGGACGGATCTCGGGCTGACGCTGGTGGATCGGGTGCTGGGGCCGGAGGTGATGCTGGAAACCGCACGCTTTCTGTTGGTCGATCCGCCCGGACGAGAACAGCGCTATTACTCGAGCTTCGTGCCCAATCTGCGCCATGGCGATGAAGCCGTGCTCAAGGTACAGCGCTGGCTGCAGGACCAGGAGGGAGCCGAGGAAGACATGCGGCCGGTTTCCCTGTCCGCGATGGCTGAAAGGGCTGGCCTGGAGGAGCGCACGTTCCTGCGTCGCTTCCACAAGGCGACGGGCCTGAAGCCGACCGAATATTTCCAGCATATCCGCGTCAGCAGGGCCCGCTCGCTGCTCGAAACCACCAATCGCAATGTCGATCAGATCGCCTGGTCGGTCGGCTATGAGGATCCGGCTGCCTTCCGCAAGGTGTTCGCCAAGCTGATGGGTCTGTCGCCGCGCGACTATAGGCGCCGCTTCGCCGCAGGGCCGGCGATCGGGGTGGCCGCCTAGAGCAAAATGACTTTTCTCTGAATCGTCATTGTCTCTAACCCTTTGTTTAGACGCGTTTTCCTAATCGAAAAGTCTGTCGACTTTTCTGGAAAACGCTCTAAGCGGGTTCCCCTTGGCTCTTAGCCCGCGACGGCGGCGGCTTCGGGCTCGCGCCTGTCGGCTCGTTCCAGGATCCAGGACACCAGGAAGACCATGAGGCCGGCTACGGCCAGGAGGGCTCCCACCCAGCCGGTCGACGCCCAGCCGAAGCCGGCCGCGACGGCGACGCCGCCGAGCCAGGCACCGAGGGCATTGGCGATGTTGAAGGCCGAATGGTTGAGCGCGGCCGCGAGCGTCTGGGCATCGCCCGCCACGTCCATCAGGCGGGTCTGGATCGCCGGGCAGATGGCGAAGTTGCAGCCGATCAGGAAGATGCAGAGCGAGATCATCCACGGGTTGGTCGCGGTGAGACTGTAGAGCGCCATCACCACGGTGACCCAGACCAGCATGCCGCCGATAGTGGGCATCAGGGCGCGATCGGCCAGCCAGGAGCCGGCGATGTTGCCGACATTCATGCCGATGCCGAACAGCACCAGCGCCACCGGCACGAAAGCAGGCGAGAAACCGCTGAGCTGGGTGAGGGTGGAGGCGACATAGGTGTAGACGGCGAACATGCCACCGAGGCCGATAGCCGGGATCGCCAGGGTCAGCCAGACCTGCTTGCGCTTGAGGGCGCCGAGTTCGCGCAGCGGGCTGGCGCCCGGCTGGACCTTGTCGAGCGGCATGAAGGCCAGGATCAGCACGGCGGTAAGAGCGCCGATGGCACCGACGGTTGCAAAAGCGAGGCGCCAGCCCAGGGCCTGGCCGAGCCAGGTGGCGAGGGGGGAGCCCACCAGCGTCGCGAGCGTGATTCCCATCATCACCCGCCCGACCGCTTGGGCGCGGCGATTGGGTTCGGCCATGCCGGCGGCGACCAGGAAGGAGACGCCGAAATAGGCGCCGTGCGGCAGGCCCGCCAGGAAGCGGAAACCGATCAACTGGTAATAGCCGTTCGCCAGGGCGCTGGCGGCATTGGCGGCGGTGAATACCACCATCAGCCACAGCAGCAGGGTGCGTCGTGCCATCCGGGCCGAAAGCACGGCGATCACCGGCGCGCCGACGACCACACCGAGCGCATAGGCGCTGATCATGTGGCCGGCCTGCGGCTCGGTGACCAGGAGACCGTTGGCGACGTTGGGCAGGATGCCCATCGAGGCGAATTCCCCGGCGCCGACGCCGAAAGCGCCGACGGCAAGGGCGAATTCGATCCAGGCGGCGCGATGGCGATGGGAAGAGCTGTCTGCGGGCAGATCGGCGAGGGAGGCGGTGGCCGGATGGGTCACGGGAAGTCTTTCAGGGCGAACGGCGCGAAACAAACGAAGTGAGAAAGCCGGCAGCGCGGAGCCGCAGGCTGGCAATGGCTTGAATCAGCGATTTGGGAACTATCTATTGCGTCGCAATATCGCTGGCGGCAGGCAAAAAGTAAATCGGTTTACGTCTGCATTTCGGCATGGCTCGGGGCCGAGCTATGCCCGGGGGAAATGCGGCGGCCCGGGGAAGCGGAGTTTCGGCCGGAAGCGCCAATATCCGGATTTTCTCACGGGATTAGCCAACTGTCATTTCCAAGGGCAGGCAAGGATGCCCGCGAGCCCAAGATGTCGCGTCGGCTAATACGGCTTCGCCGCCACATAGCCATAGTAGTTCATCAGGAAGTCATCCAGCTTGAGCGTTCCACCCAGGGGTACCTCGCGATAGCCGTCGCCCCAAGTGTAGATGTGGAACTTGACCTCGCCGTTCTCCAGCTTCATCTCGGATTGCAGCACGACCCAATGATCGTCGCGGATGTCCGAACTCTGGGTCTGATGGCCGTCGACCATGTTGGAGCCGATGAGCAGGACGACATGGTAGCCCGCCGCGAGCAGCCGGTTGGCTTCCTTCATGTTGTCCGTGTCGCGCTGGTGGCGGAAGAAGTTCGCATCCTCCCGCACGTCCGTGTAGCCGGCCTGGTCGAACCAATAGGCCAGTTCCATGGGTGTCGTCATGCCCGAGAACGCGCCAGCGGTCGAATCGTAATGAATGACCCAGTCGTTGGAGTTGCGGATGCTCGCCAGCGTCAGCCAGTCGACCGGAGCAATGTCGGAGGACGAGGGCGTGGCGTGGCGCAGATCGGATTTCGGCTTGATCGGCAGGTTGTAGAGCTTGCCCTCGCCCTTGTCGTACATGTCGCAGGCGTAGGCGGCATAGGTTCCCGGGCGGTCGCGCAGGACGTTAAAGACCAGCGCGGCCGGTCCGCACAAATTCGTCTGGTTCTGGTCGAGCGTGCCCGGATAGGCGACGCGGATGATGATGCCGATGCCGACTTCGTCCCGGTCGAGGTTGGGCCATTGGCCGCGACCGAGCTTGCGCATGAAGTCGCAGGCGCGGCCAACGGCATAGCTGCGCTGGACCGAGGAGACGTCGAAGGGCCATTTGGCGATCATCTTGCCGGCCTGGTCGACGAAGGTCTCCAGCATTGTCTTCGAACGCGGCATGATGGTGTTGGATTTCTCGCTGATCATCTTCAGGTCGGCGAGTTCATTCTGCGTCACGCGACCATCCTGCATGGTGGCGCGCAGGATCTCGACGATCTCGACATGATTGAGAAGGCGATCGTCCTGCAGGGCTGCGCGCAGCGCCTTCGGCACCGATCTGCTCTGGAACACGCCCCACGGCCCGGTGGGAGCGGCAGTCGGTGTCGGTGAGGGACGTGTCGCGAGCTCCTCCAATTTGGCGATCGCCGCGCCCACGGGTTCAATGAAGCCGGTTTGTTGCGCGGGAAAATATTTCTTCTGGAACGTCAGGATGGCGCTGCAGAGCGCATCGCTGGCAATGCCGCCGACGACACGGCCCGCAATGCCGGCCTCGGTTCCGCCGTCAATCCTGGGAATGAGGTTGAGGAGCGCGATGACGATCTGTTGGTCTTCGGCCCAGTTCTGACACTGGGCGCCGGTCGAGGCGTGGCGACCTACGCGCGCACGAAGGGGCATGGCGATCCTCCTTCTCGCGATTGGCACTGTTTTTCGCGATCGGTACTGTCTCGGATTGCCTGACCTTAGTGAAGCCCGGCGTTTTGAGTATCCACTTTATAGGGGAAGACGCGTGACCTGCCCGGTGTCGGCCCGTGTCCATTGCTTCGGGCGGTGGGTGAGATCAGGACGGGCGGGCGTACATTGGGGGCGCGTTGTGGTATCGCCTGCTCCGATGGAACCAAGATCCATTGAAAATGACGCACTTTCCGTCGCTGCCCGGCACCGCCGAGACGTTCATGGCTTCTCGTCCGGCAGCACGGCGATGGCGTCGATCTCCACCAGGACATCGGGCAGGAACAGCGAGGCGACGCCGACGAGGGAACTGGCCGGCGGTCGCTCCTTGCCGATCCAGCGATCGCGCACGGCCCGGATGGTCGGCAACTGGCTGGGATCGTAGTCCCGCACATAGATGGTCACCCGCGCCAGGGCGCTGAAATCGGCGCCGGCCGCCTGCAGCGTGGCGAGAAGATTGGCGAAGACCTTGTCGAGCTGGGAGGCGAGGTCGTCGCCCACGACCTTGCCCGCTTCGTCAAAGGGGACGTGGCCCGAGAGCAGCAACAGGCGGCCGCTTTCGACCAGCATGGCCTGCGAGATGCCAGGAATGGTGGAGCCGGGCGGATTGATCGGGCGCAGCATGAAGATCTCCTCAATCTGTCGGCCTATTTTCGCAGACGATGATGACGCTGCCTCGACTGGAACACTCTCCAGGAAGGCTGGCAGGGTTCTTGGTTAGGGATGCAGGACGGAGAAAGGCTGGATCACACCGTCCTGTCGAATTCCGTCAGTGCGCGTTTAGCCAGCCGGTAAAACTGTGCCGGGCGCTTGCGTTCGGCGGTGGCGCTCGCCTTGGCGTCGATCTCCTCGAGAATCTGCATTTCCATCAGCTTGCGGCGGAAGGCGCTGTCATTGAGCGGGGTGCCGATGGCCTTCTCATAGACGGCCTTGAGTTCGGGCAAAGTGAACCGCTCGCCGAGCAGGAAGGCCGGCAGGGTGGAATAGCTCGCCTTCGAGCGCAGCCGTGCCAGGGCGGCGGCGATCAGCCTGCCATGGTCGAAGGGCAAGGACGGGCAGTGGTCGGGATCGATGCGCTCGAAACGGGGCGCGCCGGCCGCCTCGGCGGCGGCCAGGCGCTCTTCCGGCACCAAAGCGAGATAGACGATGGCGATCGACCAACCGCGCGGGTCGCGGTGCGGACCGCCAAAGCTACGCACTTGTTCGAGATAGAGGCCGTCGAGCCTCGCCTTGTTGGCCAGGATGCGCCGCGCCGATGCCTCGATGTCGGCATCCTCCTCCGGCCTGACATAGCCGCCGATCAGGGCGAGTTCGCCGGCATGGGGATCGTATTCGCGCCGTTGCAGGCAGAGCCGCAGGCCATCCTCGTTCAAGGTGACGAGCACGATATCGACCGTAGCGATCGGGCGCTGTTCAGGCCCGGAAGGGGGAGCGGAGGGCATTTCGACATCCATTCGCTAGAGCATGGAGCAATGGCGGGGTCTGTGAACGCTCCTCGCCTGCGCTGCCAATTCCACCAAGTCGCCATAGCAAAGCCGGACGCGGAGGCAAGAGCAAGGCGCAAAATGCAATTTGTGATTTTTTGGCTGGCGGAGGTGCATTCCTGTCACCGCGTGTTCGCTCGGGAACTGACCGGCGGTGCGATCCGTGGTGAAACGACATCCGATCCGGAGCGGAGGAAGATATGCGCTCGTTTCTGTCGGCTGCCTTGTTTGCCGTCTTCGTCGCGGGCTGCACGGCGCCGCAATCTGAAGTCGTCATCAAGCCTTTTATCGGCCATGTGCCGAGGATACCCGGCAACTACGAAGCGGCGGCCCGATTGCCGGAGCCTCCGCGGCCGGAGCCGGCACCGCCTTCCTCTTCAAGCAGTTCGTTCGATCAGACAGGGAACTCTGTCGACGAGAATTATTGTGCCGGGGTCGTCACGCCCACGCACAGTTCCTATCGCTGGTGCAACAAGCACGGCTATCGGACCAAGGATAGGCGGTAGGAGAAGCCTGGCCTCCGTCTTTCCCGGGCGGAGTTTGCGCGCTCCACCCATCTGCATGTGTGGTCCGACACACATCCAATATCGGCGTGGAATAAATATACAAAATACAATTTGCACTTTGTAATTTAATGAATTACAACGAACCCAATCGATCTCGACCAGCCCAGGAGCCAGCCATGGCCACCATTCGCCGCTATCCATTCTTCAGCCACGCCCGCGTCGAGGCTTCGTCCTTCCTCGGCGTCTACCGGCAAGGCCGCCTCGCCCGGTCGGGCAGGGGGCAGGCCGTGTGGTTCTCGCCCCAGGGCAGCACTTCGCTGGTCGAGGTGCCGGCCGACGACCGCAATCATGTCGTTGCTGTCGCCGGGCGCACTGCTGATTTCCAGGCGGTGAGCGTGCAGGGGCTTGCGAGCTGGCGTGCTCAAGAGCCGGCACTACTGGCCGAGCGCATCGATTTTTCCATCGATCTGCGCACCGGCTCCTATCGCGCCGATCCTCTGACCCAGGTCGAGAATCTGATCGACGGTCTGGTAAAGACGACGGTCGAGCGTTTCCTCTCGGCCCGCAGCATCGGTGCCGTGCTGGCCGAAGGCGTCGGCGCTTTGCTGGCCGAGGTGGAGCGGGATCTTGCCGCAACCGTAGCGCTGTCGGTGATCGGCATTGCCCTCACCGGCATTCATTTGTCCGATCTCACTCCCGCACCGGAACTGGTGAGGGCCCTGCGCCAGCCGACGGCGGAGAAGCTGCAGCAGGCCGCCGACGAGGCGACCTTTGCCCGCCGCGCCGCTGCGGTCGAGAAGGAGGCTGCGATCGCCGAGAACGAGACCAAGGCGAAGAT
This sequence comes from Labrys sp. F242, assembly GCF_057813875.1. Taxonomy (NCBI): domain Bacteria; kingdom Pseudomonadati; phylum Pseudomonadota; class Alphaproteobacteria; order Hyphomicrobiales; family Xanthobacteraceae; genus Labrys; species Labrys sp. F242. The sequence goes on from NZ_JBVASG010000003.1 coordinate 473,485, forward strand.
CCGGCTGGAGGAAGAGCGCGGCAGGCTGTTCGAGCGCGAGCGCGAAAACGAACTCGCGCAGGCACGCACGGCTGTCGACAAGAACATAGTGGCAGCCGAGGGCGAGGCGACGGCGCGTGAGCTGACGGCGCGCAGCCAGGCGGTGACACGCGGTGTCGCTTCCGCGGCCGAAGCCGAAGCGATCCGCCGGCTCGACGAGGCGAAGCTCGTCGGCGAACGCGTCCGAGCCGAGATCGCCAACACTCTGCCGGTGCTGATCCCGGTGGCGGAGGCCCTGAAGGAAGCCTTCGTCAATGCCAAGGTCGGCACGCTCAATCTCGGCCCCGACGTACTGGCCCAGCTCGGCACCGTGCTCGGCGCGGCCCTCGCCAAGGGCGAGAAGCAGGGTGGGTAGCCTCCACGTTTTCCTTCTCCCGCAAGGGGTGAAGGAGACATTCCTCCGATCCCTTCAACCTCGGAATCCGCCATGTCCCTTCTCGCCCCCCGCGTCATCCTTGTCAGGCGCGAGACCGATCTCGATCGCATCCGGGCAAGCTACACCAGCGCTGCCGCGGCGCGCTTCGTGCTGGAGCGCAAGGGCCTGAGCCTGGAAGCGGTGGAGGACATGCATCGGCGTTTCACCGAGGCGCTGCATCGCATCAGGGCCGCCATTCCGGCCGACTGGCGCCAGGCCACCATTCTGAGGGCCGATGTCGAGCGCTTCGTCTTCGGCCCCGAGGATGTCGTGCTGGCGGTCGGGCAGGACGGTCTTGTCGCCAATGTCGCCAAATATCTCGATGGGCAGGTCGTCATCGGCATCGACCCCTTCCCGGGCCTGAATGCCGGCGCCTTGGTCCGGTTCGGCGTCGGCGATATCGCGCAGGCCTTGCGGGAGGCGGTGAAGGGCAGCATCCGGGTGGAGGAGCGGGTGATGGCGGAGGCGCGCCTCGATCAGGGTGAACGCCTGCTGGCCCTCAACGAGATTTTCGTAGGCCATGCCAGCCATCAGTCGGCACGCTACACGCTGTCATCAGGCGGGCAAAGCGAGCGCCAATCCTCCTCCGGCCTCATCGTCGCCACGGGGACCGGAGCGACCGGCTGGGCAGCCTCGATCCTCAACGCCACCCATGCCAGCCTGGACCTCTCGCCGGTGCAGCCTCGTCTCGGCTTCCTGGTGCGCGAGGCCTGGCCCGGCCCGGCAACCGGCACCGAACTCGTCAGAGGCCTGGTCGAGGATGCACCTGTCGTCGTGACTTCCGAAATGGATGGCGGCACCATTTTTGCCGACGGCATCGAAAGCGATCATCTCGCCTTCGACTGGGGCCGCCGCGTCGAGATCGCGCCATCGGCAAGGCGGCTGAGGCTGGCCGTGCCGTGAGCGTTGGGGCCAGGCCTTGGTGTCAGGCCTTTGGTGTCAGGCCCTTGGGGCAAGACGTCGCGGGGGTTACGCCGGATCGCGCGCCATGGTATCCGCTTGCTCATCTCATTCGGTGTCGTCAACCGTCCGTCAGGTTGGCCTCGATGCGTCTCCTCCCCGAAACACCGACATCCCGGGAGGCCTGTTCTTAGGAGTGTACTGTGCGCTTTGCTTCCGTGACCGATCGTTTGGCCGATTTGGGTGCGGCGAAATGGGCCGTGCATTTTGAGGCGCGCCGCCGGGTCGCTGCCGGCGAGCCGATCATCGAGCTCACCATCGGTGAACCCGACACGCCGGCGCCCCAGGCGCTGGTCGACACCGCCATTGCCAGCCTCCAGGCCCGTCGCATCCGCTATTCGGGCGGGCGTGGAGAGCCGGCCGTTCTGCAGGCGATCGCCGCCAAATATTCCAAGCGCACCGGCCGCACCGTCACCACCGATAACGCTGCCTATATGCCCGGCACCCAGACCGCCCTCTATGCCGCCATCGCCGCCTTGGCGGAAGCCGGCAACGAGGTCTTGGTGGGCGATCCGCTTTATGCCACCTATGAAGGCGTGATCCGTGCCAGCGGCGCCGACATCGTGCTGGTGCCGCTCGACCCGGCCAATGGCTTCCATCTGCGCGCCGAGGACCTGGAGGCCCGCATCACGCCGCGCTCGCGCGTCCTGCTGCTCAACTCTCCGCACAACCCGACCGGCGCCACGCTGTCGCGTGACGAGATCGCCGCCATCGTCGACGTCTGCCGCCGCCACGATCTATGGATCGTCTCGGATGAAGTCTATGAGATGCTGTCCTATGGCGCGCCCTTCGCTTCGCCCTTCGACCTGCCGGAGGGAGCTGAGCGCACCGTGGTGGTGTCGTCGCTCTCCAAGTCGCATATGGTACCGGGCATGCGCGCCGGCTGGTGCGTCGGGCCGGTGGAATTCATCGAGCGCCTGCTGCCGCTGTCGGAGATGATGCTGTTCGGCGGCCAGCCCTTCATCCAGGACATGGCGGCCTATGCGCTCAGCGAAACCTTCACCGAATGCGCCGAGAGCGCTGAGAGCTTCCGGGTGCGGGCCGAGATCCTGCCCGAGATGCTCGCCAATGCACCGGGCCTGCGCTGCCCCAAGCCGGAAGGCGGCATGTTCGCCATGGTCGACGTCTCCGGCACGGGCATCGACGGCGAGGCTTTTGCCTGGCGCCTTCTCGAGGAGGAGAAGGTCGCCGTCATGCCCGGCGCCTCCTTCGGCCAGCAGGCGGCGGGCCATGTCCGCGTCGCCCTCAGTTCCGATGCCTCGCAACTGCGCGAGGCTGCCAGCCGCATGGTTCGCCTCGCGATCCGGCTGAGCCAGGGCAAGGCCGCCTGAGCCTACGTTCCCTTCTCCCCTTGCGGGTGTCGTCAACTCTCTTGAGTTGACGACACCCGCAAGGGGAGAAGGCGATAGTTCTGCAAGACCGATCCAATCAAAGACAAATCCATTCCCGGGGGAACCATGGCCGAACATCCTCATCTCGGCACGCTCATTCCGCAATTGTTGGTCGAACGCGGCATCGACACGGTGTTCGGCATTCCCGGCGTGCACACGGTCGAGCTTTATCGCGGCATTCCCGGCTCCGGGCTCACCCACATCACGCCGCGCCACGAGCAGGGCGCCGGCTTCATGGCTGATGGCTATGCCAGGGCGACCGGCAAGCCCGCCGCCTGCTTCATCGTCACCGGCCCCGGGCTTCTCAACATCGCCACGGCGATGGGGCAGGCCCTGGCCGACAGCATCCCCATGCTGGTGATCACCACGCTGAACCCGCGCCAGACCCTTGGTCGCGGCGAGGGACGCCTTCACGAATTACGCGGCCAGTCCGTGGTCGGCCGCGAGGTGTCCGCACTCGCCTTGACGATCTGGACGAAGGATCAGCTCATTCCCGCTTTCGACGAGGCCTTCGCCTTCATGGCCTCCTCGCGACCCGGCCCGGTGCTGATCGAGATTCCGATCGACCTGTTGTCCGAACCCTTCCCGGCCCCCGTGACCGCCATGCGCAAGCCGGCGGGGCCGCCGGTGCCGCGCGCCGATGACGTCGAAGCCGCGGCCGCTTTGATCGCCAAGGCGAGAAAGCCGCTGGTGATCGCCGGTGGTGGTGCCGTCACAGGTGGCGATGCCGTTCGCGGGCTGATCGAGAAGCTGGGCGCCGCTACGCTGCTCACCGCCAATGCCAAGGGCATCCTGCCATCAGGTCATCCGCTGCTGGCCGGCGGCTGCATGCTCACGCCGGCGCTGCATCAGGCGATCGGCGAGGCCGATCTCGTGCTGGCCCTCGGCACCGAGCTCGGCGAGACGGAATTCTGGTACGAACTCGAGGGGCTGAAGCTGAACGGGGCGGTGATCCGCGTCGACATCGATCCGCGCCAGCTGCATCGCAATGCCCGCCCGATCCTTCCGGTGGTGGGCGATGCCGGCCGCTTTGCCGCCGCGCTGGCGCCGCTGGTAAAGACGGCCGAGGGCGGGGCGGCCTATGCCAAACAGCTGCAGGCCGCGCGCCTCGACGGGGCAGACCCGCGCTATGTCCGGCATCGTCCGCTGCTCGACGCGATCTGGCAGGTACTACCGGAGGCCGTCGTCGCGGCCGACTCAACCGCGGCCAGCTATGGCGGCAACTTCATGGCCGAACCGCCGGCGGCCCGACGCTGGATGAGCGCGGCAACCGGCTTCGGCACGCTTGGCTATGCCCTGCCGGCCGCCGTCGGCGCCAAGGTCGGCCGTCCCACGGTGCCGGTGGTTTGCATCATCGGCGATGGCGGCCTGCAGTTCACGCTGCCCGAACTTGCCAGCGCGGCCGACGCCGGTACGCCGATCATCGTGCTCTTGTGGAACGACCAGCGCTATGGCGAGATCGAGGAATATATGATCCGCAATCAGATCGCCCCGCTCGGCGTGCGTCTGCAGGCGACCGATTTCAGTGCCGCCGCCAAGGCCTTCGGGGCGAAGCATGTCGCCGCCCGCTCCCTCGACGAGGTCAAGGAAGCCCTGCTTGCCGCGGCCGGTGCGCCGGTCACCACCATCATCGAGATGGACGCGTCGCAATACGCCTGATCCATGTCGCGATCGGCATGAAGGGCGCCCTGAAAAGACTAGAAATGGCGCCTTCATTTGCTGGAAGTTTCGAGCGCCGATCGATGGGCGCGAATCGAATTCCGCTCGACTGGAGGGGAAACGCCGATGCAGTTCGCATTGACCGAAGAGCAGGACATGCTGGTCGAAACGGTGCGCCGTTTCGTCGAGGAAGAGCTCTATCCGCATGAGGCGCTGGTCGAGCGTACCGACGAAGTGCCCGACGACCTCGCCGCCGGGATCAAGAAGAAGGCGATGGAACTCGGCCTCTACGCCGCCAACATGCCGGTGGAACTAGGGGGCGGTGGTCTCGACGCCGTCGGCGTCGCACTTCTGGAGCGCGAGCTTGGCCGGGCCAATTACGGCCTGCAGATGGTGGTGGCCCGTCCCTCCAACATTCTCCAGGGCTGCAAAGGCGCCCAGCGCCAGCGCTGGCTGCTGCCCGCGATTCGTGGCGAGCGCGTCGACTGTCTGGCGATGACCGAGCCGGGCGCCGGCTCCGACGTGCGCTCGATGAAGACCAAGGCTGTCCGTAAAGGGGACAGCTACGTCATCAACGGCCAGAAGCATTTCATCAGCCATGCCGACAAGGCCGATTTCATCATCCTGTTCGCCGTCACCGGAACCGAGGAGACCAAGCGCGGCCCGCGCAATCAGATCTCCGGCTTCCTGGTCGACAAGGATACGCCCGGCCTGACCGTGCGCCCAGGCCCGCATGCGCTGTCGCATCGCGGTTACCACAATTGCGAGCTCTATTTCGACGACTGCGTCATTCCGGCCGACCAGCTTCTCGGCGAGGAAGGCAAGGGCTTCGACCTGATGAGCGAATGGCTGGGCGCCACCCGCCTCACCGTGGCGGCCACTTCCGTCGGCCGGGCGCGCCGCGTCATGGACGAGACACTGGCCTGGGCCGGCCAGCGCAAGCAGTTCGGCCAGGCGATCTCGCAGTTCCAGGGCATCTCCTTCCCGCTGGCGGATCTCGCGGTGGAGCTGGAGGCGGCCGATCTTCTCACCCTGCGGGCCGCCTGGCTGCTCGACCAGGGCAAGGCCACCGATGCCGATTTCGCAATGGCCAAGCTGGCGGCGTCCGAGATGCTGGGCAAGCTGACCGATCGCGCCATCCAGACCTTCGGCGGCATGGGCCTCATGGACACCCTGCCGATCGCCGGCTGGTGGAAGGATGCCCGGGTCGAGCGCATCTGGGACGGCACCAGCGAGATCCAGCGCCTGATCATCGCGCGCCAGATGCTGCGCCCGCATGAGGGGCGTTGAGGCGGCGGTAAACGGCGGCGCTTGGATGAGAGGCAATGCTTGGCGGGAGCATCATGATCGTGCAGGAAGGAACACCTCTCCCGCATGCAATAGCCAGTTCCCGGAAGATTGCCATGACCGAAATACCGACCGCCGCCGCCTATCTCGCCGAGCTCACCCGGCGCATCGGAGCCCTGTTCTGGGCCAATGCCGAGGCGATCGCGGCAGCGGCAGCCGCCGTCGAGCGCACGGCTCGGCAGGACGGCCTGGTTTATGTCTTCGGCACCGGCCACAGTCACATGCTGGCGGAGGAGGCGCACTACCGCGCCGGCGGCCTCGCACTGACCGTGCCGATCCTGTCGGCGGTGACCATGCTGCATGACGGCTCGGTGGCCAGCACGGTCTTCGAGCGGATCCCGGGCCTGGTCGCTCCCGTGCTGGCGCGCTATCCGATCGGGGCCAAGGACGTGCTGTTCATCGCCTCCAACAGCGGTGTCAACGCCGCCATCATCGAGGCGGCGGAGATCGGCAAGGCTACCGGCGCCACCATCGTCGCCATCACCTCGCTCGCTTATTCGAGCCAGGTGGCGCGGGGCCGGCCCCGGCTTGCCGATCTGGCCGATGTCGTGCTCGACAATGGCGCTCCGCCCGGCGATGCCGTGATGGTGCTGCCAGGCAGCGAATTGCGCACCGGCCCGGTGTCGACCTCGATTGGCGCGGCCCTGCTCAACGCGGTCTTTGCGGAGGCGGCTGCGCGCCTGCAGGCCGAGGGCGGCAATGCTCCGATCTATCGCAGCGCCAATATGCCGGGCGCCCAGGAGATCAATGCCGGATTGGTTGCGCGGTATCGACCACGCAATCCGCATCTATGAGACCATCGTCGATAAGGGCGGTCCATGACAGAATTTTTACGCGAAGCGGTATCAATCTACATGAGCAGATTGACGCCGATGCCGCGCTCGTCAACCTTGTAGCAACGCCTCCTCCCTAGGGTGCGAGGTTTCCCGCCCGCTTTGTCTCGATAGGTCCTACCGCATGTCCGTCGTCGATGGCCTCCGCCGCCTGCTCAAACCCCGCCATATCGCCGTCGCGGGGGGGCGATTGGCGTCCGTGATCATCCGCGAATGCGACCGCATCGGCTATGCCGGACCGATCTGGCCCATTCATCCCGACAAGACCGAAATCGCGGGACACAAGGCCTACAAGACCGTAGCGGATCTGCCGGAGGCGCCCGACGCGGTCTTCGTGGCGACGCCGCGCGAGCCCACAGTCGACATCGTCGCGGCCCTCGCCGAGCGGGGAGCCGGCGCGGCCGTCTGCTATGCCGCCGGTTTCGCCGAAGTCGGCGAGGAGGGCGCGGCGCTTCAGAAGAAACTGGTCGAGCTCGCCAAGGGCATGCCGATCGTCGGCCCCAATTGCTATGGAGTGCTCAACCTGCTCGATGGCTGCGTGCTCTGGCCCGATACCCATGGCGCCGAGCGGGTGGAGAAGGGCGTCGCCATCATCACCCAGTCCGGCAATATCGCCCTCAACATGACCATGCAGCGGCGCGCCTTGCCGATCGCCTATGTCATCGCCGTCGGCAACAAGGCGGTCGGCGATCATGGCGACTATATCGAGGCGCTGCTGGCGGACGAGCGCGTCACCGCCATCGGGCTGCATGTGGAATCGATCGATGATGTCGCCCTGTTCTCCAAGGCGGCGATCAAGGCGCTGGAAAAGGGCGTGCCGCTCGTGGTCCTGAAGACGGGCCGCTCGGAGATCGGCTCCGAGATCGCCATGAGCCACACCTCCTCGCTCGCCGGTGCCGATGCGCTCTACAACGCCCTGTTCGCCCGCTATGGTGTCGCCCGCGTCATCGATGTACCGGCCTTCGTCGAGACGCTGAAGCTCATGCATCTGTTCGGTGGCCTGCCCGGCAAGCGCATCTCCTCGATGAGCTGCTCGGGCGGCGAGGCGGCCCTGATTGCCGACCTCGCGGCCGACCGGGATCTCGATTTCGCGCCGATCCCGCCGGAGAACGCGGCGCGCCTGCAGGAATTGCTCACCGACAAGGTGCATATTTCCAACCCGCTCGACTACCACACCTATATCTGGGGCAATGAGCCGGCCAACGAGGCGGTTTTCACCGAGATGCTGAACTCGGGCTTCGACCTCAACCTGCTGGTGCTGGATCAGCCGCGCACCGATCGCGGCCTGGTGCCGGATGGCGGCTTTGCCGCCGCCCGCGCGGCGATCACTCGGGCTGCCGCAGCATCGGGTGCCCGCGCCGCCGTGGTTTCTTCGCTTCCGGAGAACATGCAGGAGGAAGATGCCAAGGCGCTGCTCGCCGATGGCGTGCTGCCGATGCAGGGCATGGGCGACGCGCTGACCGCCATCACCCACGGCGTCGACTTCACCACGGCGCGCGCAGGCTGGGAGAAGCTCGTCCCCCTGCGCAAGGTCGCGCGCATCGAGGTCGGCAAGGCGCGCCTGCTCAGCGAATATGAATCCAAGCATTTGCTCGGCCGTCACGGCTTGGAGCTGCCGCCCAGCCGTATCGCCGGCACGGTCGAGGCCGCCTCGACGGCTGCCGCTCTCGGCTTTCCGGTGGCGATCAAGATCCACAGCGACAAGATCGCCCATAAATCCGATGTCGGCGGCGTCAAGCTAGGCCTGCGCTCGCGCGCCGACGTGACCGATGCCGTCGCCTCCATGTCGCATCTCGGCGATCGCTTCCTGGTCGAGCGCATGGTGGAGGGTGCCGTCGCCGAACTCATCGTCGGCGTGGTGCGCGATCCCCAGTTCGGGCCGACGCTCACCGTCGGGGCCGGTGGCGTCCTGGTTGAGATGCTCAAGGACGCGGCCGTGATGCTGCTGCCTGTTACCGCCGAGGAGATCCGAGAAAAGCTGATGAGCCTGCGTGTCGCCCGCCTGCTGGAAGGCTTTCGCGGCAAGCCGCGCGGCGACATTCGCGGCACCATCAAGGCCATCCTGGCGATCGCCGACTTTGCCGAGCGCCATGCCGACCGGCTGGTCGAACTCGACGTCAATCCGCTCTTCGTGCTGCCCGAGGGCCGTGGGGCCATCGCAGCCGACGCGCTGGTCCGCATGCTGGATTGAGACCAGGAGTGCGGACTTCCAGTTCGCTCTGCCATTTGCTGATTTTAGAGCGGGCAACCGGCCTGCCAGGGAGATTGCCATGTCTGAATCCGTCAAGCTCGAACGCCGCGGCGCGGTGCTGGAGGTCACGCTGGATCGCCCGAAGGCGAATGCCATCGATCTCGCCACCTCCAAGGCCCTGCACGCCGCCTTCCGCACCTTGCAGGATGATCCGGAGCTGCGTGTGGCGATCCTCACGGGTGGAGGCGAGCGCATCTTCTCCGCCGGTTGGGACCTGAAGGCCGCCGCTTCCGGCGCCGAAGAGCCGGACACCGATTTCGGGCCGGGCGGCTTTGCCGGCCTGACCGCCTTCTGGGCACTGACCAAGCCGGTGATCGCAGCCGTCAACGGCGTCGCCATCGCTGGTGGCTGCGAATTAGCGCTGGCCGCTGATCTCATGGTGGTGGCCGATCACGCCGAATTCGCCTTATCGGAAGTCACCGTCGGCCTCGTCGCGGATGCCGGCGGCATTCAGCGCCTGCCGCGCCGCATCCCGCTCGCCATCGCCAGCGAATTGTTGCTCACTGGCCGCCGCTTCACGGCACAGGAAGCGCATGGCTGGGGTCTCGCCAACCGCGTCGTGCCGATGGCCGAGCTGATGACCACGGCGCGGGAGTTGGCGGATACCATCGCGGCCAACGCGCCGCTGTCCATCGCCGCGGTCAAGGCCATCCTCGCCGCCACCGAAGGCATGGGCGTGCGCGAGGCCTATGAGCATGTCTATGCCGGCAAGGTGCCGGAGCACCGCGCCATGCAGCTTTCCGAGGATTCACGCGAGGGAGCCAAGGCTTTCGTCGAAAGGCGCGCACCGGTCTGGAAGGGGCGGTAACCGGGGGCACTCCCAGGAAGAGCCGGCTTATTGCGGCCTGGTATCGGTCTCTCCAGACACACCTGACAAAGCCGTGTGCAAGATGGAGCTCGTGCGGAGGAAAACGATGATCCCCGCGCGCCATCTTGTATTTATACTTGACGCATACCAACCATTTGGTATGTTTATCGCATGTCAAGACCCACAAAGCAATCGCCCGAACGTGGCCATGCCCGAAACCGCCTCCTGGAGGCGGCGCGGGACGTCATCCGCGCCAAGGGCTTCGCCGCCACCTCCGTCGATGACATCTGCCGCGCGGCCGATGTCACCAAGGGAGCCTTCTTCCATCATTTCGGCAGCAAGGAAGCGCTCGGCGTCGCCGCGGCGGAATTCTGGGAGGAGACGACCACCGGCTTCTTTCAGGTCGCGCCCTATCACGCCCCGGCGGATCCCCTGGAGCGCGTTCTCGCTTATGTGGCCTTCCGCAAGGCGATCATCGTGGGCGACCTGCCCGAGTTCACCTGCCTGGTCGGCACCATGGCGCAGGAGGTCTATGCGACCGCCCCCGACATTCGCGATGCCTGCGGGCACAGCATTTTCGGCCATGCCGCCACGCTGGAGGCCGATATCGAGGCGGCGCGGCGCGAGCACGGCATTGCCGGCGACTGGACAGCCGAAAGCCTGGCGCGGCACACCCAGGCCGTCATCCAGGGCGGCTTCGTCCTGGCCAAGGCGGGCAACGATCCCGAACTGGCGCGTGAAAGCCTCGATCATCTCGACCGATACATCCGTCACTTGTTTCATCTCAGTGGGGAGCACACGCAATGAGCCAGACTACGACGATCGGCTGTGACTGCGGACGGACACGCCTGGAGGTCAGGGGCGCACCCATCCTGGTGTCCGAATGCCTGTGCAATTCCTGCCGGGCTGCCGCGGGCCGCTTGGTGAAGCTGCCCGGCGCCAGGCCCATACTCACCTGCCACGAGGCCACGCCCAGCGCCGAATATCGCAAGGACCGCATGCGGATACTGTCCGGCGCCGAGCATCTGAGCGAATTCCGGCTTTCCGACAAGGCAGGGTCACGCCGTATCGTCGCCACCTGCTGCAATACCCCGGTCTTCCTGGAAATGAAGGGCGCACATTGGATCAGCCTCTATCTCCATCTGTGGCCCGAACGGGCGCGGCCGAAGGCCCAGATGCGCACGATGGTCGGCGACCTGCCCGATGCGTCCGGCCTGCCTGATGACATCCCCAATCTGAAAACCCATACGATATCCTTCTATGCCAAGCTGCTCGGGGCTTGGATCGCCATGGGCTTCCGCGTTCCGAAGCTGGACGTCGCGACGAAGGTCGAGGCCTGACACCTCTTGTCATGGCGGCGATCGCGCTGTTTATCTCTGGGCCATGGCGCATCGCCCGAATCTCCTGACCATCGCTCCCGGCTCGCCTTTTCTGGAGACGCTGGTCGACGCCCTGCTGGATGGCCGGCTGGTGCCGGGCTTTGCGCCGCGCGAGGATCCGCTCGCGCTCGCAAGCGCGACGCTCTATCTGCCTACCCGCCGCGCCATCCGCGCCTTGCGCGGCATCTTCCTCGACAGGCTGGGCAGTGACGCCGCATTGCTGCCGCGCCTGAGGGCGCTCGGCGAAATCGACGATGACGAGGTCGCCTTTGCGCAGGCGAGCGACGATCTGCCGGAACCGGTCGCCGGGCTCGACCGCCAGGTCGCCCTGACGCGGCTGATCCTGCAATGGAGCGCGGCGCTGAAGCAGGCCCTCCTGCCGGTGCCGGGTGAGGAAGGGGTTGAACCGCTGCTGATTCCCTCCTCGCCGGGCGATGCGGCAGGGCTCGCGGCCGAGCTCGGCAATTTCCTCGACGGCCTGCAGATCGACCGGGTGGTGCCTGAGGCAATCCTCAATCTCGGCGAGAGCCATGCCGGCCTCTACGACAAATATTGGGACATCACGCTGCGCTTCCTCGAGATCGCCACCGTGCATTGGCCAGGCCATCTCAAGGAGATCGGCCGCAGCGACGCCGTGCTCCTGCGCAATGCCCGCATGGAGCGCGAGGCCGCCAGGCTTTCCGAAAACCCCAAGACAGGCCCGGTGATCGTGGCCGGCTCGACCGGCTCCATTCCGGCCACCCGCGACCTCATCAAGGCGGTTGCCGCCCATCCCCGGGGCGCGGTCGTCCTGCCGGGCCTTGACCTCGACCTCGACGCCATCGGCTGGAACGCCATCGGCAAGGGCGAAGGAGCCCCCGGCCATCCCCAGGCGGGTCTTGCTGCCTTGCTGACCGATATCGGCGCCGAACGCGTCAGCGTGACCGAGCTCGCCTCGCCGCCCTCGCCTCTGGCGCTACGCGCAGCCCTGGTGTCGCAGGCCCTGCGGCCGGCGGAAACCACGGATCTGTGGGCCGGCCAGCGGCATGTCGATCCCGCGGCGATGACCGAGGCTTTTGCAGGCGTCGCCCTGATAGAGGCGGTGCATGAGGGCGAAGAAGCCCTGGCGACGGCTCTGGTGCTACGCGAGGCCTTGACGGTAGCAGGCCGCAAGGCGGCGCTGGTGACGCCGAACCGCCAACTCGCCGAGCGCGTGGTCACCGAACTCGGCCGCTGGGGCATCGAGGCTGACGACAGCGCCGGCCAGCCGCTGACCCAAACTCCGCCCGGCCTGTTCGCGCGCCTGGTGCTCGACGCCGCGCTGCATGATTTCGACCCCATCACGCTGTTGTCCCTGCTCAAGCACCCGCTGGCGCGCCTTGGTCTGTTACGTGCGGATCTGGAGCGGGCGGTGACGGCGCTGGAGATCGGCGCCCTGCGTGGCCCCAGGCCGGCCGGCGGTCCCGCCGGTCTTGTGGCGGCCCTGGCGCTCGGCAAGGCCTCGCTCGGCGATCCCCATTGCCCACCCGCCCGGCGGGCTTTGAGCGAGGAGGAATGGACCGGAGCCGAGGCTGTGATCGAGGCCTTGACCGCCAGGCTCGAACCCTTCGCGGCACTGCTGCGCCAATCCGAACCCTTGCCTGCCGCCAGCTTTTTCGCCGCGCATCGCGCTGCCGTGGAGGCCCTGGGCGAAGTGGCGCCCGACGAAGTTGAGGGGCTCAAGCAAGGTGAAGCCGGTGAAGCGCTTACGGGCTTCCTCGACGATCTCGGCACCATCGCGCCCGAGGCTCTCTGCCTGCCGGCGCATGAGTATCCCGGCCTGTTCGCGGCCCTGATCGCCGGGCGCTCGGTTCGGGGCGGCGAGCCCAAGCACCCACGCATCGCCATTTACGGCCTGCTGGAGGCCCGCCTTCTGCCGGTCGACCGGCTGGTGCTGGCAGGGCTCGACGAAAGCGTCTGGCCGCCCGACGTCAAGACCGATCCCTGGCTGAACCGGCCGATGCGGGCGGCAATCGGCCTGTCGCCGCCGGAAAAACGCATCGGCCTCGCCGCGCACGACTTCGAGCAGGCGCTCGGCTATCGCGATGTGGTGATCACGCGGTCGCTGAAGCGCGGCGGCTCGCCCAGCGTGCCGTCGCGCTGGCTGCAGCGGCTCGGCGCCTTTCTGGGGCCGGTTTTCGGGACCATGCGTGCAAGAGGCGAGCATTATTGCGCCCTCGCGCGCCAGCTCGACGCGGCCGAAGGGCCACCGCCCCTGCTCACCGCGCCCAAGCCCACACCATCGCTTGCGCTGCGTCCGACCCGTCTGTCGGTCACGCAGATCGAGCACCTCGTGCGCGATCCTTATACGATCTATGCCCGCCACATCCTCAGGCTCGAACCGCTCGACGAGATTGCCATGCCGCCCGGGGCGGCTGAAAGGGGCACGCTGATCCATGGCGCGCTCGAACGTTTCGCCGCCCTTTGCGCAGACGGGGTGCCGCCGGATGCCCTCGCGCGCTTGATGGCCATCGGCGAGGAGCTCTTCATCCCTCTCGTCGATTTTCCCGAGGTTCTAGCCTTCTGGCGGCCGCGCTTTGCGGCCATCGCCGAATTCCTGGTGGAATGGGAACGCGAGCGTCGGCCACGCCTTGCCCGCGTGCTGAGCGAGATCCCCGGCAAGCTCACCTGGTCGACCCTGGCCGACCGGGCCTTCACACTGTCCGCCCGTGCCGACCGCATCGAGGTCGCCCCCGATGGCCGGGTTGCCATCCTCGATTTCAAGACCGGTCAGGCGCCGACGGCCAGGCAGGTGGAAACGGGCCTCGCGCCGCAATTGGCGCTGGAAATGGCGATGCTACTCGAGGCCGGTTTCAGCGGCGTGCCGGCACCCGAGGCTTTGGGCGATCCCGCCATCGTGCATCTTGCCGGCGGCGGCAAGGGGCCGAGCGAAAAGCCGTTGATCTTCAAGGACACCACGCCGATCGAGGTGGCCCTGCAGAGCCTCGAACGGCTCAAAGCCCTGATCGACCGTTTCGAGAACGAGAGAACGCCCTACACCTCCCTGCTGCACCCGATGTTCAAGGGGCGGCGCTATGGCGACTATGACCATCTTGCCCGGGTGCGCGAATGGTCTGTGAGCGCGGAGGAAGCATGACCCCGCGCAAGCCCTCTGCCGACACGGTTCACCATCAACGCCTGGCCTCCGATCCCTCGCTGTCGGCCTGGGTGTCGGCCAATGCCGGCTCGGGCAAGACCACCGTGCTGACGCGGCGTGTCATCCGCCTTCTGCTCGCCGGTATCGATGCATCCGCCATTCTATGCCTCACCTTCACCAAGGCCGCGGCGGCGAACATGCAGAATCGCATCTTCGCCACGCTCGGCCAATGGGCCGTCGAGGAGGAGGGCAAGCTCATCGAGGCGATCGAGGGCATCACCGGTTTCAAGCCCGACGGCGCCGGCCTCAAGCGCGCGCGCCAGCTCTTCGCAGCGGCGATCGAGACACCCGGCGGCCTGAAGATCCTCACCATCCATGCCTTCTGCGAGCGCGTGCTGCACCTGTTTCCCTTCGAGGCCAACGTCCCGGCGCAGTTTTCGGTGCTGGACGACAGGGCCGCGCGCGAACTGCTCGATACAGCCCGCACCAGCCTGATCCTTGAGGCGAATGCGCATCCGGACGGCGGGCTCGGGCGCGCCATGGCGCGACTCCTGGAAGATACCGGGGAGGGCGCCTTTGACGGTCTGCTCGCCGAAATCACCTTCGAACGCGAAGCCCTGCGTCCCTTCCTGAGCGGGAAGGGCGCTGCCGATGCGCTTAGCCAGTTGCGCGGCCTGCTCGAACTGAAGGAGGGCGAAAGCGTCGCCACCATCGAAGCCGAGATCGATGAAGCCTCGATCCCCCTCACCGAATGGGCGGCGATCGAGGCTGCCATGCGGGACTATGACAGCAAGCGCATCCTCGATCTTGCCGACAGGCTCGGCGCCGCAATCGCGGCTGCGCCGGCACGGCGTGGTGAAGCCTGGCGCGCTGTCTATCTCACCGGCACGGGCGAGGCGCGCTCGGCCAATGCCTTCCTCGTCAAGGATTTCAGCAAGGACTACCCGGCTTATGCCGAGCAACTCCTCGCCGAGTTGGAGCGGATCGCCGACCTCCTGCAGCGCCGGAAGGCGGCGGCCGCCTATGAGCGCAGCGAGGCTCTGATTGCCGTCGCGGCGGCTTTGCTCGGGCGATACAAAGCCGGCAAGGTAATGCGGGCAGCGCTCGATTTCGACGATCTCGTTCAGCGTACGGCCGATCTGCTCAGCCGGGCCGGCGCCGAATGGGTGCTCTACAAGCTCGATCGCGGCATCGACCATATCCTGGTCGACGAAGCCCAGGACACCAGCCCAGCCCAGTGGCATATCATCGCGATGCTGGCGCATGAATTCACCTCGGGCTCGGGTGCGCGCAGCGAGCGGCGCACCATCTTCGCCGTGGGCGACGAGAAGCAGTCGATCTTCTCCTTTCAGGGCGCGGCGCCGGCGGAGTTTGCCCGCATGCGCAGCCATTTCCGCCACAAGGTGGATGAGGCGGAAGAGCGTTTCGAGGCGATCGAGCTCAAGCAATCCTTCCGCTCGACGCCCGATATCCTCAAGGCGGTCGATCATGTCTTCGCCGCCGCCGACAACCGCCGCGGACTGTCCTCGGACGACGTCGCCACCGTGCATGAGACCGTGCGGGCTCTCGATCCCGGCCGTGTCGAGGTCTGGCCGGTGGAAAAGCCGCAACCGGCGGTCGAGATCACCGCCTGGGACGCGCCTTTCGACGAGACGCCCGTCTCCAGCCCGGTGGTGCGTCTCGCCCGCAAGATCGCCGCCGAGGTGAGCAGCCTCATCCGGGAGGGTGATTCCGCCACCGGCGCGCGCTACGATGCCGGCGACGTCATGGTGCTGGTGCGAAGCCGCAACGCTTTGTTCGAGGCGGTGATCCGCGCCCTGAAATTCGCCGGTGTGCCGGTGGCCGGTGCCGACCGCATCGTCTTGACCGACCATATCGCCGTGATGGACCTCATGGCGCTTGCCCGGTTTGCTTTGCTGCCTGCCGATGACCTCACCCTCGCGACGGTGCTCAAGACCCCGCTCGTCGGGCTCGACGACGAGGATCTCATCCGCCTGGCGCCGGGCCGCAAGGGTACGCTCTGGGCCGCCTTGGCCGTGGCTGCGCAAGAGGATGAGCGCTTTGCCTCCGCCTTTGCCCGCCTCACCGTTTGGCGTACGGAGGCCGCCGGCAAGACGCCCTTCGCCTTCTTCGCCGACATCCTGGCTCGCGACGGCGGCCGGCGTATCATGCTCGCCCGCTTCGGGGCGGAGGCCGCCGATGCGCTGGACGAGTTCCTCCGCGTGGCCGGCGATTATGAGCGGGCCAACACCGCCAGCCTGCAGGGCTTTCTCGCCTGGCTCGCCGAGGCCAAGGCCGAGATCAAACGCGACATGGATGTGGCGCGCGGCGAAGTGCGCGTGATGACGGTGCATGGCTCCAAGGGGCTGGAGGCGCGCGTCGTCATCCTGGCCGATACCTGCAGCGCACCGGACGGACGGCACGATCCCAAGCTCTTCTTTTTGCAGGCACCGGGGCGGCCCGCTGGCAGCGAGATCCCGGTCTGGTCGCCCAGCAAGGCCTCCGACCCGACGCCGGTCGCAGCCGCCCGCGATGCGATCCGGGCCGAGAACGAGGCTGAGCACCGCCGCCTGCTCTATGTCGCCCTGACGAGGGCCGAAGACCGGCTCGTCATCGCCGGCTTCGAAGGTGCCACGGCGCGGCGGGCAGGCAATTGGTACGACATGATCGCCGACGCCCTGCGCGAGGCGGGTGCCAGGGTCGAGCCGGACGGCGAGGGCGAAAGGCTGGTCTATGAGCCGACGCCGCGACGCGCGGTCGAAGGCCGGCCGGCAAGGCGTGAGGATGCGGCGGTGCCGGCGCCGGCCTGGCTGCGCCAGAAGGCGGCGCCGGAGCGGGCCGAGGAGGTCTCCCTTGCCCCCTCCGAGACCGAGCATCCCGAGGAACTGCCCGGGCTCGTGGGCGCGGCGGCGCCTGACGGCAGGACCTTGCGGCGCGGAGCGCTGATTCACGCCTTGCTGCAATATCTGCCCGATGTCGATGCGTCGGCTCGGCGCGAGCAGGCGCTCGCCTTCCTGGACCGGGCGGCGGCGCAATGGCCGGAGGATCACGCAGCCTGGGCCGAGGAGGCCCTGTCGGTGCTGGCCTTACCGGCCCTCGAACCGTTCTTCGTCCCCGGCAGTCGTGCCGAGGTCGCCTTGGCCGGCCGCATCGCCCGTCCAGGCCGGGCGGATTATGCCGTGTCCGGGCGGATCGACCGCCTGGCCGTCGGGCCGGATGCTGTCTGGATCGTCGACTTCAAGACCAACCGCCAGCCTCCCCGCGGGCTCGACGCGGTACCGCAGGCCTATCTCAGCCAGCTTGGGCTCTACCGACATCTGATGAAGAGGCTCTATCCGGCGAAAGATGTGCGGGTCGCCCTGGTCTGGACGGCGACGGCGGAGATCATGGAGTTGCCGGCGGAGCGGCTGGAGGAGGCGGTGCGGGCGATCATCGGGTAGCATCGGCATGGATGCTTCACCCCTCATCCGGCTGCCGCCACATGCCTGACAGGCCTGATGATGCAATCCCGCGTGTGGTCGAGTTCATCCAGTTCGGCGGCGTGTCGCTGTCCCCAGTCGCACAGAGCCAGCAGCACCGGTTCGAGGCTTTGTCCGAGCAGCGTTGCCGAATAGTCGACACGGGGCGGGACCTGCCGGAAGATTTCGCGATGGACGAGCCCATGCTCCTCCATCTCGCGCAATTGCTGGATCAGCACCTTCTGGCTGATCTCGGGCACCAGTCGCTTCAGTTCGGAAAGGCGCTTGGGGCTATCCAGCAGATAATACAGGATCACCGCCTTCCAACGGCCTGAGATCACCTTGAGGGCTCGCTCGACGGGGAGCATGGGCAGGCGCTTGATCGGCTCCGTCATGGTTACCTCCAAGTCTGTATGGCACAAAAGAGTGTGTAGAGACAAAACGGTAAATACCACAGAACCGGGGTCATTCGAGACCAACCCCCCGGTGAACCATGAAAGCCATTCGTTTGAGCCGCTTCGGCGCTCCCGACGTCCTCAAGCCCATTGACCTGCCCGTCCCCGTTCCCGCCGAGGGGGAGGCGCTGATCCGCATGCAGGCCGCCGGGGTGAACTATTTCGAGGTGCTGATACGGCAGGATCGCTACGCGGTGAAGCTCGAACTGCCGATGGTGCTGGGTGTCGAAGTCGCCGGTATCGTCGAGGCGCTCGGGCCCGGCGTCACCATGCCGGCGATTGGTACGCGAGTGGCCGTGCCCCTCTTCGCCATGGGCCGTGCCGGTGGCTATGCCGATTATGTCATTGCCGAAGCCGCCTCGCTGGTGCCGCTCCCGGACGGCCTGTCCTTCGAGGTGGCGGCCGCTCTGATGGTGCAGGGGCTGACCGCCCTGCACCTCCTTCGCCGGGCCCCGCCGCAGGCTAAGTCGATCCTGATCAACGCCGCCGCGGGCGGGGTAGGATCGCTGCTGATCCAGCTCGCGCATAGCGCCGGTGCCCGCCAGATAATCGCCGCTGCCGGGTCGGCGGAGAAGCTCGATCTTGCACGATCCCTCGGGGCGGATCTCGGCGTCGACTATCGCAGCGCCGGCTGGACCGGGCAGGTGCTGGCGGCGACCGGCGGG
The DNA here is from genome assembly GCF_057813875.1 of Labrys sp. F242. NCBI lineage: Bacteria > Pseudomonadati > Pseudomonadota > Alphaproteobacteria > Hyphomicrobiales > Xanthobacteraceae > Labrys > Labrys sp. F242. The sequence goes on from NZ_JBVASG010000003.1 coordinate 492,260, forward strand.
CTGGGTGTCGATATCGCCTATGACCTCGTCGGCGGGCCAGGCACCGGGGCCTGTCTGGAAGGGCTCGCTCCGGCTGGAGAGCTCGTCTGTGCGGCCATGGGGCGATTCGAGCTCGGCAAGCCCGAGGTCGAAGCCCTGCTGGGGCGCAACCAGTCCGTGAAAGGCTTCGCCTTGCTGCCCTTGCTGACATCGGACACGTTGCACGCCGATCTCGGTGATCTTTTCGCGCAAGCAATGGCAGGCTCGCTCAAGGTAACAATCGGAGGCCGTTTTCCTTTGGAACGGGCCGCCGAGGCACATGAGAGCCTGCAATCGCGCCGGAGCGTGGGCAAGCTCGTTTTAGTGCCATGACGGGGCTTCCTTCATGCCCTTGCAACACCCATCTAGAAGGAGCGGCCAACCGATTTTCTCGGTCGCCTCAGGATCGGCAATCGCGCTGCCCACCGGACGGATGAGGGTTCATGACGTCAGACAAATACGGCGTGGACGCGCCCTGGACACGGAATGGAACAGGGCCATGCAAGGCGGTCAGGATCGCCAAAGCCGAGGATATGGCATTGCTTGCCGCCTGCGACTTCTCCTTCCTCATCACGCAGATAGCCGTCGGCCCATTCGACGGGCCTCGGTTGGGGCGGGTCGCGCAGGTCGAACCGGCCTATCGCAAGAACTATGGCTTCGATGGGCAAGAGGTCGGCAGCTATATCGACGGCGAGGACAGCACTTTGTTCGTGGTCGAGACGCAGGTTGGCCTGCCCGTCGGCTATGCTGCGGTTTCGCATGGCTGGAATGACTTTGCCTTTGTCGACGACATTGCGGTTGATGCGAACCATCGAGGCAGCGGCTTGGCCCGGCAATTGATGGATGCCGCGGTGGCCTGGGGTTTACGCCAGGGCCTGCCCGGCATACGCCTGGAGACGCAATCCAACAATGTCGGCGCCTGTCGCTTCTATGAGAGCTATGGTTTCGAGCTCGGCGGCTATGATCGCCATTTCTACGAGGCTCTGCATCCCGGTACCGAAGAAATCGCCCTGTTCTGGTATTTTCGGTTTGAAACCAAGCCTGGAAGATACTGATACCAAGAGGCATTGAAAATGACTCATGGGTCCATCCCGCGATTTTTGCCAAATCTTTGATTTGGTGTCGGAAATCGCGGGGAGGGGGCAAGTCTCGTATGCATCAATATATTCGAGGCTTGGTATGACACATTGAAGACGTGTCTTCCTGGAATCGCGGACGTCCCCTCCGCTCTTCCTCTGTTCAGTGCTTTCAGGAAGCGGACATCGCGACATGCAGGCATGTCGCTGAGACGTCCGCGCTCCCCGGGGGCATTAACCCAACAGCAGGCTGTCGTCGTCGAGCTGCTCGCCGCGCACCTTGCTGAACAGCTTGAGGAGATCGGGCACGTCGAGGCCGCGGCGATGCTCGGCGTCGAGATCGAAGGCGACCTGTCCCTCATGCAGCATCACCGTGCGGGTGCCGTAGTCGAGGGCATGCCGCATCGAATGGGTCACCATCAGGGCGGTGAGCTGCTGTTCCTCGACGATCTTGCGGGTGAGTTCCAGCACGAAGTCGGCGGTGCGCGGGTCGAGCGCCGCGGTATGCTCGTCGAGCAGCAGGATCTTCATACCCGTCAGCGTCGCCATCAAGAGGCTGACGGCCTGGCGCTGGCCGCCTGAAAGCAGCCCCATCGAGTCGCCCAGGCGGTTTTCCAGTCCGAGGCCGAGAATGGAAAGCTTGTCGCGAAACAGCGCGCGCCTGGAGCCGTTGAGCGAAGCGCCGAAGCCGCGCGAGTGCCCGCGCGCGAAGGCGAGCGCCATGTTCTCCTCGATCGACAGCCTCTCGCAGGTGCCGGCCATCGGATCCTGGAATACGCGGGCGATCAGCCCGGCGCGGCGTGGCGTCGGCCAGCGCAGCACATCGACGTCCTCGATAACGATGCGGCCGCGTTCGGCCGGGGCATCACCGCTCAGGACATTCAGGAGGGTGGATTTGCCGGCGCCGTTCGAACCGATCACGGTGAGGAACTGGCCGGTCGGAATCGTCAGCGAGAGCCCGCGCAAGGCGCGGTTCTCAAGCGGCGTACCGCGGCCGAAGGTGACGTGGATGTCCTTGATCTCGATCATCGCCGCCTCCTTACTTGGACGCTGACTTGGGCGCGGGCGCAAAGATCGCACGCAGGCGGGGGAACTGGCTCGGCAGGATCAGTGCCAGGCCAACCAGAACCGAGGTCACCAGGTTCTGGTCGCTGGAATTGAGCCCGATGGTGCGCGACCACTCGGAATTGAGCGCGAGCGCGATGGCGAGGCGGTAGAGGATGGCGCCGACAACGCAGGCGCCCAGCAACCAGGCGATGGAGCGGGTGCGAAACAACGTCTCCCCGAGAATGACCGAGGCAAGGCCGCCGACGATGGTGCCCGTGCCGAGCGTGATGTCGGCAAAGCCGCTGGTCTGGGCGAACAGGGCGCCGGCGAGGGCGACCAGGGCGTTCGAGATCGCCATGCCGACATAATTATGCAGCTGGGTGGAGACGCCTTGCGCCCGCGCCATGCGCGGATTGGCGCCGGTCGCCCGCATGGCGAGGCCGAATTCGGAATTGAGAAACCAGCTGAGCAGCGCCCAGACGATCAGCACGATCACGCCGAGCATCCAGACTTTCAGCTGATAGGAAGGCGGAGCCCAGCCGAAGATCGCCATCAGATGGTCGCGTGTCCAGGTCACCAGCGTTTCCTGGTTGAGCAGAGGGACGTTGGGCCTGCCCATGATGCGCAGATTGATCGAGTAGAGCGCCGTCATGGTCAGGATGCTGGCGAGCAATTGCAGGATGCGGAAGCGGATGTTGAGCCAGGCCGTCATCATCCCGGCCAGAGCTCCGGCAAAGATGGCCAGAGCCGTTGCGCTGAAGGGATCGAAGCCCGCAACGATGGCGGCGGCGGCCGTCGCGGCACCGAGCGGATAGGAACCATCGACTGTCAAGTCGGGAAAATCGAGCACCCGGAACGATAAAAACACGCCCAGCGCGATCAGCGCATAGATCAGGCCGATTTCAATCGAACCGACAAAAGCGAATAGGCTCATGCATCAATCCCAACAGGAACAGGAGAAGACGCCGGCGCTGGCATGCCCCGGCGTTCTCCAAGGCTTGTTATTACTTTGCAACGTCCTTGGCACGCGCCAATACGGCCTGCGGCAAGGGAGCGCCCATCTTTTCGGCGGCCTTGGCGTTGACGACCAGGCTGACGCCTTTGGAATTCTCGACCGGGATGTCGCCGGGCTTCTCGCCCTTCAGCACGCGGGCCGCGACATGGCCGGCCTGACGGCCAATCTCGAACTGATCGAGGCCGAGAGCGGCGACCGCGCCACGCCCGACGCTGTCGGGATCGCTGGCGAACACCGGCAGGCGGCTGTCGAAGCCGACCTGCAGCACCGATTCCAGGGCCGAGACCACCAGATTGTCGTTGGGGATGTAGATCGCATCGGCCTTGCCCACCAGACTTTGCGCGGCTGCGCCCACATCGGAGGATTTGGTTGCGGGAGAAGGCAGGATTTCCAGCCCGCGTTCACCTGCCAGCTTGCGTAGCGCCTCGATCACCGACAGGCTGTTGACCTCGCCGGAATTATAGACGACGCCCACCACCTTGGCTTTGGGCAGGACCTCCTTGATCAGGTCGAGCTGGCCGGCCGCGGGCGGAAAGTCGCTGACGCCGGTGATATTGCCGCCGGGTTTGTCGAGGGTCTTCACCAATTGCGCGCCGAGCGGATCGGTCACGGCGGCGAAGACGATGGGGATGTCCTTGGTTGCCGCGGCGACGGCCTGGGAGGAGGGGGTGGTGATCGGCACGATCACGGCCGGGTTTTCGCCGACGAATTTCTGGGCAATCTGGGCCGCTGTGGCCGGGCTGCCCTGCGCCGATTCATAGAGGATGGTGATGGCCTCGCCCTCCGCATAGCCCTTGTCCTTGAGGCCGGCCTTCACGCCCTCGCGGATGGCGTTGAGCGAGGGATGTTCGACGATGGCGGTGATCGCGACCACCGGTTTGTCGGCAGCAGCGGCGCCCGTGACGGTCGCGACCTGGGCGAAGCTGGCGAGAAGAACGGCGGCAAGGCCGAGAGAACGGAGGGGGATCATGGCGCGGCTTGCTCGGAATGGGTTGATCTTATGAGGGCGGCCGCGCAACGCGCGGCCGCCTGCCCGGTTATGATGATCCGGATTACTTGGAGAGGCTCATTTCACGACCGTCTTGGCCTTGGCGACCAGATCGGCTGGCAGCGTCACGCCCATCGGGCCGGCGGTCTTCTGGTTGAGGAAGAGGTCGGTGGCGGAGGGGACGGCCACGGGAATGGCGCTGGGCTTCTCACCCTTGAGGATGCGGACGACCATCTCGCCGGCCAATACGCCGGACTTGAAATAGTCGACGCCGATGGAAGCGACCGCGCCGCGCTCGACGCCATTGGTGTCACCGGAGAAGACGGGGATCTTGTTTTCGGTTCCCACCGTGATCACCGCTTCCAGGGCCGAGACCACCAGATTGTCGGTCGGCACGAAGATGGCGTCGGCCTTGCCGATCAGGCTCTGGGCCGCAGCTCCGACATCGGCCGACTTGGTGGCCGGTGCCTCGATCGTCTCCAGGCCAAGGGCCGCGGTCGCCTTCTTCATGGCCTCGAGCTGGACGACCGAATTGGCCTCGCCGGGATTGAAGATGAAGCCGATCTTCTTGGCGTTGGGCGCAATCGCCTGGATCAGCTTGACCTGGTCGGGCATCGGGGTTGCGTCGGTCACGCCGGTGACGTTGCCTTCGGGCTTGGCGGGGTCCTTGACGAGCTGGGCCGCGACAGGATCGGTCACGGCGGTGAACACGATCGGAATGTCCTTGGTGGCAGCGAGGGCAGCCTGGGCCGATGGCGTGGCGATACCGACGATCACATCGGCTTTCTCGCCGACATATTTCTGGGCGATCTGCGCTGCGGTGGCGGGGCTGCCCTGAGCCGTCTCGAACTGGAAGGAGAGGGTATCGCCATCCTTGTAGCCGGCATCCTCCAGGGCCTTCTTGACACCGTCGCGGGCGGCATTGAGAGCCGGATGCTCGACGATCGAGGTTACGGCCACGGTCTTCTTGTCGGCAGCAAAGGCGGCGCTGCCGAGGAGGGCAAGTGCCACGCCGGCTACGAGTGTCAAACGATTGATACGCATGTGGTTGTTTCCCCCTTGCTCGCGAATTTTCCGCCAGGGTGGCGGCCATTCGGGGCTTGCAAGCGACAACCGATCAACCAAACGCTGCGGCAATGCAAGATGCTCGTGCGCTCGAAAGCGGAAAAATTCACCAAACATGGAAGGGCGCCCATTCAAGCGCCCGTTTTGGAAAGATTATTAAACTGAGAGGCTCTGACGCGAAATCTTGCCTGTGTATCGTTAGCACCAACTTTGCGGGCTGAGCAGCTTTTGGCCGAGTGGTGTAAGGTCAGCCATGCAATCTGTTCTTTGCAGACGGTGCTTCCATGCCGGTCTGAAGACCAGCATGGGCCACACGACGTTGGCGAGAGGACCAAAAAGAAAGGGCGCGAACCCTGTAGGTCGCGCCCTTTCTGCAATCGTGGTGGCTCCGAGAGCCGGCTGAGAGGCCGGCGTTCCCGACCTTACTTCTTCTCGGTGCGTGCGCGCAGCGCGGCGCCGAGAATGTCGCCGAGCGAAGCGCCGGCATCGGACGAACCGTAGGTCGCGATGGCTTCCTTCTCTTCGGCCATTTCGAGGGCCTTGATCGAAACCTGGACCTTGCGGGCCTTGCGGTCGAACTGGATGACGCGGGCGTCAACCTTTTCGCCGGCAGCGAAGCGCTCGGGGCGCTGATCGGCGCGATCGCGGGCCAGATCGCCACGGCGGATGAAGGCCGTGAGATCGGTGCCGGTGATCTTGACGTCGATGCCACCTTCCTTGACGTCGGTGACTTCGCAGGTGACGACCTGGTTCTTCTTCAGTTCGCCGGCATCGACGAAGGGGTCACCGGCGAGCTGCTTGATGCCCAGCGAGATGCGCTCCTTCTCGACGTCCACGTCGAGCACCACGGCCTTGACCATGTCGCCCTTGCGGAAGTCGTCGATGACCTGCTCGCCCGGACGGTTCCAGTCGAGGTCGGAGAGATGGACCATGCCGTCCACATCGCCGTCGAGGCCAATGAACAGGCCGAACTCGGTCTTGTTCTTGACTTCGCCTTCCACGACGCTGCCGTTCGGATGCTTGTCGGCAAAATCTTCCCAGGGGTTGGAAAGGGTCTGCTTGAGGCCGAGCGAGATGCGGCGCTTGATCGGGTCGACCTCGAGGATCTGCACTTCCACTTCCTGCGAGGTGGAGACGATCTTGCCGGGGTGGACGTTCTTCTTGGTCCACGACATTTCGGAGACGTGGATCAGGCCTTCGATGCCCGGCTCCAGTTCCACGAACGCGCCGTAGTCCGTGATGTTGGTGACGCGGCCGGTGAACTTGGCCTGCAGCGGGTACTTGGCGTCGATGCCCAGCCACGGATCGGCCTGGAGCTGCTTCATGCCCAGCGAGATGCGGTGCGTCTCGTGGTTGATCTTGATGATCTTGACCTTGACCTGCTGGCCGATGGTCAGAAGCTCCGTCGGATGGTTCACGCGGCGCCATGCGATGTCGGTGACATGCAGGAGGCCGTCGATGCCGCCGAGATCAACGAACGCACCGTAATCGGTGATGTTCTTGACCACGCCGTCGACCACCTGGCCCTCTTCGAGGTTCTGGACGATCTCGTGACGCTGCTCGGCGCGGCTCTCTTCGAGGACCGTGCGGCGGGAGACGACGATGTTGCCGCGGCGGCGATCCATCTTGAGGATCTGGAAGGGCTGCGGAACGTTCATCAGCGGGGTGACGTCGCGGATCGGACGGATGTCGACCTGGCTGCGCGGCAGGAAGGCCACGGCGCCGTCGAGGTCGACGGTGAAGCCGCCCTTGACCTGGTTGAAGATGACGCCGTCGACCTTTTCATTGGCTTCGAACGACTTCTCGAGCTTGACCCAGCTCTCCTCGCGGCGAGCCTTGTCGCGCGAGATGACGGCTTCGCCCAGGGCATTTTCGATACGCTCGAGATAGACCTCGACGATATCGCCGACCTTGATCGCGCTGTCGCGACCCGGGCCGTTGAATTCCTTCAGAGCTACGCGGCCTTCGGTCTTGAGGCCGATATCGATGACCGCAAGGTCCTTCTCGATGGCGACGACAGTACCCTTGACGACCGAACCTTCGGCCATGTCGCTGGTGCCGAACGTCTCGTCGAGCATCGCAGCGAAATCTTCACGCAGCACGTTTGTCTGTACGGACATATGTTTTCCTGGCGCCGGCGGTTGGTGTTGATCATCGTTTCCGGAAGGCGGCAGGGCTGCTGGAGCAGCCACAGGCGGGGTGTTTTAGGAAAAACACGCCCGGCCGGCGCAAGGCCCGCACTGCGGAAACGTCTTTCTGGTCTATTTTTCGGACGCTTGTCTCATCGAAGATGACAGCTGAGCGTCACATGGGCGGTTCCATATCAAGATGGAAGGGGTAGAGCAAGATGAAAGGCGATTTTTCGCCGTTTCCCGGGCGCTCAGAGCAGGAACCCGGCCAAAACGACGATGGATGCGGTTGAGCGGCGGCAAAGCGCCCGCTTATTCCGGCATCGCCTGCTGCAGCACGCTCGGGGCGCCTGTGCGATAGTCTTCGCGCAGGGGATGGAAGACGTCCATGGTCCGGCAGGCCGTCAACGCCCGGCCGGAATGCGGCGCATGGGGCGGCACCACCGCGACCATGCCCGGCTTCAGCACCGTGCTCTGGCCGTCGACCGTGACTTCCAATTCGCCTTCGAACTGATGCACCACCTGCTCATGCGGGTGTGAATGCAAGGGCAGCGTGGCTCCCGCGTCGATCTGCCAGAGTACGAAAGTCATCGAAGCCGAATGCATGAAACGACCGTGGAAGCCGGGAATGACTGTACGTGGTTCGATCTTGTCCCAGTCGAAGAGGGTGCCGGACATGGAAGTCTCCTGGGATGCCAGAGAGTTCACGCCTTCTCGCGCAATGTCTCCAGAGCCTTCCTGACCAGCGGATCGATGCCTTCGCCGCCTGCGTCCAGGTGGGCGAAGATCTGGTTGCGCATGCGCGGCTCCCAGAATTTGCGGATATGCTCGGCAATACCGGGGACTCGCACCTCCTCGCGCTGGGACGCGAAGAACATGCCGATCTGGTTGGCCATCCTCACCAGTTTGGCAGACGGGTCATGTGCATGGCCATCATGCGCGGCTTCATCATGCGACATGGGCGAGTTTCTCCGAAACGATGCGATGGGGATGGGTGAAGATCTCGAAGCCGTCGGAGCGGGCGATGCCGATCAGCGTGATACCCGCTTCCTCGGCGGTGCGGATGGCCAGCGCCGTGGGGGCGGAGACCGCCACCACGATGGATGCACCCATCGCGGCCGATTTCTGCACCATCTCCACCGAGATCCGGCTGGTGAGGACGACGATGCCCGGAAGGCTCTGGGAAGCGGGAGCGATCGAACGCCTGGCCAGGGCGCCGGCCAGCTTGTCGAGCGCATTGTGCCGGCCGACATCCTCGCGCAGGGCGATGAGGCCATCCGCCTTGGTCCAGAAGGCAGCGGCATGCACGGCACGGGTCTTGTGGTTCAGTACCTGGGCGGACGTGAGCGAAGCGAGGGCGGTTTCGATATCGGCCGGTGACAGCTTGAGCTCACCGGTGACCGGTCGCGGCTTGCGCACTGCCTCGGTCAGGCTGTCGATGCCGCACAGGCCGCAGCCCGTGGGCCCGGCCAGTATGCGCCTGCGGGCGGCAAGCGCTGAGCCGCGATCGCCCCTCAGCCACATACGCAATTCGACGCCTTCCTCGTAATCGACGCGTTCGAACTCGGTAATGTCGTCGAGAGAGGCGATGATGCCTTCGGTCAGAGAGAAACCGTAGGCAAAGTCCTCGAGATCGACAGGGCTTCCCATCATCACGGCATGGGAGCCGCCGTCATAGACCAGCGAGATCGCCATCTCCTCGGGAACCGTGCGCTCGCCCGGCGTGAACACGCCGTCACGCCAGGCAAAGCGGGAGATGGAACGGACGGGATCGGTCATGGTGTTTTTCTCCTTCTCCCCCTGTGGGACCTGGCACTTCCCATGGAAGTGCCATGGGTGGCCGAAGGCCGGACGAGGGGGTGGATCAACCTCTCAATCCCTGATTTCAGCAATATGATTCGCATAGGTCACGAGACCCCTCATCCCCCCGCCGGGACCTAAGGCACTTCCATGGGAAGTGCCTTAGGTCCCGCAAGGGAAGAAGGGTACTGTTCTCACTCCGCCGCGATGCGACGCGAGTTCTTCGCCATCGCCTCATATTCCTCCTGCCACTGCGACGGGCCGTTGGAAGGCATGACCTGCACCGCCGTCACCTTGTATTCGGGGCAGTTGGTCGCCCAGTCCGAATAGTCGGTGGTGATGACGTTGGCCTGCGTCGAGGGATGGTGGAAGGTGGTGTAGACCACGCCCGGCGCCACGCGATCAGTGATGGTGACGCGCAGCGAAGTCGAGCCGGAGCGGCTTTCCAGGCGCACCCAGTCATGATCTCGGATGCCACGCTGCTCGGCGTCGTGCGGATGGATTTCCAGCACATCCTCCTCGTGCCACATCGAATTTTCGGTGCGCCGCGTCTGCGCGCCGACATTGTATTGCGACAGGATGCGGCCGGTGGTGAGCAGCAACGGGAAGCGTGCGCCGGTGCGCTCGTCGGTCGGGATATATTCGGTGACCATGAAGCGGCCCTTGCCGCGCACGAAATGGTCGATATGCATGATCGGCGTGCCCTCGGGCGCCTTGTCGTTGCAGGGCCACTGCACCGAGCCGTCCCGCTCCAGCTTCTCATAGGAGACGCCGGCGAAGGAAGGCGTGAGGCGGGCAATCTCGTCCATGATCTGCGAGGGATGCTCGTACGGCATGGGGAAGCCCATGGCTTCGGCGATCAACAGCGTGATTTCCCAGTCGGCATAGCCGGCCTTGGGCGCCATCACCTTGCGTACGCGCTGGATGCGGCGTTCGGCGTTGGTGAAGGTGCCGTCCTTCTCCAGGAAGGAGGAGCCAGGCAGGAAAACATGGGCATAATTGGCGGTTTCGTTCAGGAAGAGGTCCTGCACGACGACGCATTCCATCGCAGCGAGGCCCGCCGTGACATGCTTGGTGTCGGGATCGGACTGAACGATGTCTTCGCCCTGCACATAGAGGCCGAGGAAGGAGCCCTCGACGGCGGCGTCGAGCATGTTGGGAATGCGCAGCCCTGGTTCCTTGTCGAGATGGACGCCCCAGAATTCCTCGAACATGTGACGGACTTCATCGCCCGCGATATGGCGATAGCCCGGCAGTTCATGCGGGAACGAGCCCATGTCGCAAGAGCCCTGCACGTTATTCTGGCCGCGCAGCGGGTTCACGCCGACGCCGCGGCGGCCGATATTGCCGGTGGCCATGGCGAGGTTGGCGATCGCCATCACCGTGGTCGAACCCTGGCTGTGCTCGGTGACGCCGAGGCCGTAATAGATGGCGCCATTGCCGCCGGTGGCATAGAGGCGGGCGGCGCCACGCACCAGTTCGGCCGGCACGCCGGTATATTTTTCCACCGCTTCCGGCGAATGCCTGGGATCGGCGACGAAGCTGGCCCAGTTCTGGAATTCGTCCAGGTCGCAGCGCTCACGCACATAGTCCTCGGCGACCAGACCCTCGGTGACGATGACATGGGCAAGCGCCGTCACCACCGCAACATTGGTGCCCGGCTTGAGCGGCAGATGATAATCGGCCTCGACATGGGGCGTGCGCACGATGTCGGTCTTGCGCGGATCGATGACGATCAGGCGGGCACCCTGGCGCAGGCGCTTCTTCATGCGCGAGCCGAAGACCGGGTGGCCGTCCGTCGGATTGGCGCCGATGACGATGATGACGTCGCTGTCCTCGACCGAGTCGAAGTCCTGCGTGCCGGCCGAGGTGCCGAAGGTCTGGCCGAGGCCATAGCCCGTCGGCGAATGGCAGACACGGGCGCAGGTATCGACATTGTTGTTGCCGAAGCCGCCGCGGATCAGCTTCTGGACCAGATAGGTCTCTTCATTGGTGCAGCGCGAGGAGGTGATGCCGCCGATCGAGGCCTTGCCGTGCTTGGCCTGGATGCGCTTGAACTCGGAAGCGGTGTAGGCGATCGCCTCTTCCCAGCTCACTTCCTTCCACGGATCGGTGATCTTGGAGCGGATCATCGGCTTGAGGATGCGCTCCTTGTGGGTCGCATAGCCCCAGGCGAAGCGGCCCTTGATGCAGCTATGGCCGCGATTGGCCTTGCCGTCCTTATAGGGCACCATGCGCACGACTTCCTCGCCGCGCATCTCGGCCTTGAAGGCGCAACCGACACCGCAATAGGCGCAAGTCGTCACCACCGAATGTTCGGGCTGGCCGATCTCGATCACCTTGCTTTCGGTGAGGGTGGCCGTCGGGCAGGCCTGCACGCAGGCGCCGCACGAGACGCATTCGGAATCGAGGAAAGCCTCGTTCATGCCCGGCGAGACCCGGCTTTCGAAGCCGCGGCCGGAAATCGTCAGCGCGAAAGTGCCCTGCACTTCCTCGCAGGCGCGCACGCAGCGCGAACAGACGATGCATTTGGAAGTGTCGAAGGTGAAATAGGGGTTGGAGGTATCCTTGTCGAGGCCGAGATGGTTGTCGCCCTCATAGCCGTAGCGCACTTCGCGCAGGCCGACGGCACCAGCCATGTCCTGCAATTCGCAGTCGCCATTGGCGGCGCAGGTCAGGCAGTCGAGCGGATGGTCGGAGATATAGAGCTCCATCACGCCCTTGCGGATCTCGGCGAGGCGCGAGGTCTGGGTCTTGACCTTGATGCCTGGCGCGACTGGTGTCGTGCAGGAAGCCGGCGTGCCGTTGCGGCCCTCGATCTCGACCAGGCACATGCGGCAGGAGCCCCAGGCGTCCACCATGTCGGTGGCGCAGAGCTTGGGGATCTGCGTGCCCATCTCCATGGCGGCGCGCATGATCGAGGTGCCCTCGGGCACGGTGATTTCCTGGCCGTCGATGGTCAGAGTGACCATCTTCTCCGACTTGGAGAGCGGCGTGCCGTAGTCGACTTCGTGGACGAGGGACATTGACTGTCTCCTTGGGCGATTATTCGGCGGCGATGCGCTGGGGCGTGCCGTGGAAATCTTCGGGGAAATGGCGGATTGCCGAAAGGACGGGATAGGGCGTGAAGCCGCCGAGCGCGCAGAGCGAGCCGAACTTCATGGTCTGGCAGAGGTCCTCGACCACGGCGATGTTGCGCGTCACGTCCTTGCCGGCGATGATCTTCTCGATGGTTTCCTTGCCGCGGATCGCGCCGATGCGGCAGGGCGTGCACTTGCCGCAGCTCTCGATGGCGCAGAATTCCATGGCGAAACGAGCCTGGCGGCGCATGTCGACGGTATCGTCGAACACCACGATGCCGCCATGGCCGATCAGCCCGTCCCTGGCTGCGAAGGCTTCGTAGTCGAAGGGCGTGTCGAAGAGCTCGCGCGGGAAATAGGCGCCCAGCGGGCCACCGACCTGCACGGCGCGCACAGGACGGCCGGTGAAGCAGCCGCCACCGATATCATCGACGAGTTCACCCAGCGTGATGCCGAAGGCCGTCTCGAACAGGCCGCCATAGTTGAGATTGCCGGCGAGCTGGATCGGCATGGTGCCACGCGAACGGCCCATGCCGAAATCGCGGTAGTGCTCGGCGCCCTCGGCCAGGATGATCGGCACGGTGGCGAGCGAGAGCACGTTGTTGATCACGGTCGGCTTGCCGAACAAGCCCTTGTGGGCCGGCAGCGGCGGCTTGGCGCGCACGGTGCCGCGCTTGCCTTCCAGGCTTTCGAGCAGCGAGGTTTCCTCGCCGCAGACATAGGCGCCGGCGCCGGTGCGGGTTTCCATGTCGAAATCATGGGTCGAGCCAAGGATAGCCTTGCCGAGCACATTGGCGCGACGGGCCTTCTCGATGGCTGCATTCATCGCCGCGATGGCATGGGGATATTCGGAGCGGATATAGACATAGCCTTTGGTCGCACCAGTGGCGACGCCGGCAATCGCCATGCCCTCGATCAGGCAGAAGGGATCGCCTTCCATCAGCATGCGGTCGGCGAAGGTGCCGCTGTCGCCCTCGTCGGCATTGCAGACGATATATTTCTGCGGGCCGGCCGTATCGGCGACCGTCTTCCATTTGATGCCGGTCGGAAAGCCTGCGCCGCCGCGGCCGCGCAGGCCGGATTTGGTAACCTCGTCCACGATGGCTGATGGCCCGATGGCAATCGCCTTTTCCAGGCCCTTGAGGCCACTATGGGCTTTGTAGTCGTCGAGATCGCGCGGATCGACGATGCCGACGCGTGCAAAGGTCAAGCGTGTCTGGCGCTTGAGGAAGGGCAGTTCCTCGGGCTTGCCCACCCGCAATTTATGGGCGCCATCGCCAGTAAAGGCGGCGATCAGGCTGTCGGCATCCTCTGGCTCGGCCGGGCCATAGCCGATGCGGCCTTCCGGGGTCACCAGTTCCACCAGCGGGTCGAGCCAGGCAAGGCCGCGCGAGCCGTTGCGGATGATTTCGATGTCGAGCCTGCGGGCGATCGCGGCGACCTTGAGGGCGGCGGCGAGTTCGTCGGCACCGCAGGCGACGGCGGCTGCATCGCGTGGAACGTAGATGCGCATGGTCATCGCACCACCTCTTCCAAGGCCAGAGTCTCGATGGCTTGGTCGAGTCGCTTGGCATCGAGCCTCGCCACCAGGCGACCGTCGATCATCGCGGCGGGGGAGATGGAGCACAGGCCGAGGCAATAGACCGGCTCAAGCGTAATCCGTCCATCCGGCGTCGTTTCGCCGAACTCGATGCCGAGCTTTTCGACGAGATGGTCGGCGAGAGCCTCGCAGCCGGCGGATTGGCAGGCTTCGGCACGGCAAAGCTTGATGACATGCTCGCCGGCGGGTTCCCTGCGGAAATCATGGTAAAACGTCACCACGCCATGCACGTCGGCGCGGGAAAGATTGAGCGCCTCGGCCACCATGGGGACGGCCGGGTCGGGGACATAGCCGAAGGTTTCCACAAAAGAGTGGAGGATCGGCAAAAGCGGGCCTTCCAACGTCTGGCCTGCCGCGATGAGTTCAGCCGCGCGTGCGGTATTCCAATCTTCGTGGGCTGGCATGCCACTCTCTTTCGACTAGTTCTAGAGAGGAAGAATGTGCCCTCGTTCCAAGGCGATCAAGCATCAATTTTCGTCGGACGATAGAGATTCTCTATTAAGCTCCACAAGTCACGAGAGACACTGCAAGACGCGTCGCCCCTCCAACCTCCAGCCGCGGTAGCGGCGAGAGACGGGAGGGGCATGAAAACGCTCAGTACTGGTAGCAGACACGCTGACGGCGGATGCGCCAGCCATAATCGGTGTAGATCCGCACCCGCCGCCAGCGGCAGGCCGGAGCATAATCATAATAGCCGTCGTCGTAATAGCCGCCGCCATAGCCGCCATAGAGGCCGGGCGTCATCAACAGGGGAGCGAGCGCCAGGCCGGCCCCCAAGCCCCAGCCGTCATCGCGCCAGCCCCGGCCATAGCCGCGGCCATACCAACGCCGTCCGCCGCCACCCCAGTGACGACCACCCCAGCCGCCGCCGCGCCAACCACCGCCGCCCCAGCGATTGCCACCCCAGCCGCCACCGCCGCCCCAGTGACGGCCACCGCCGCCCCAGTTGCCGCCGCCGCCATGGTGGGGAAAGAAATAACCGTTGCTGCGCGCTTCGGCCGGAGCTGTCGCCGTCAAACTCGCAGCACTCAGGGTGACGGCCGCCAATGCGGCCACTAGTAATTTGCGAAACATGGAACACTCCTTGAGAGGTGGCTCCGGCCTTCGTCGTACCAGGGCCGGCGGGCAGCCTCTCCACCTGGAAATTACCTTAAGTTAACCATTAAGCCAGAATAGATGAACTCTTGCTATCAACGCCGTTCATGTGGCGTTCATCTTGGCGGGTAGAGCCGTCTAAGATCTTGAGATGATAGCACAAAACGACGCGTTTGTCATGAAATGACGAGGCGGCCCGAACCGAGACAATTCCAAGTCGGGGATTTCCGGTGTATGTCTTTCAGCTGAAAAGAGCATGGGCCGATCGCTGCAACCGCCCGGTTCCGGCAAGTATTCGCTCCGCGATACTACTCGAGGTTGATGCGCAGCTGGACACGCGCCGCCCAGGCGTGGCAATCGCGCCATTGCAAATGGCCTCGAATGATTGTTTCTTTTCGCTACAAATAAACTCGGGCAGCCGGTGAGTCGTCATCGCGATTCATCGCAACCGGACATTTCGACAGGTAGAGGAAATGCAGGGTGAGCGTCCAGCCTCGACGCGTTCCGGGATCATCACGGCCGGAACCTGGTGCGTCGATGGCAACAAACTGGTGGAGTATTGGCCGGGTGAAGACGGCCTCGTCGAAATCCTGCACGAGGAATCACGCGGCGGCGGTTCCGGCTGCAACCTCGCCATCGATATCAAGCGCCTCGATCCGAATATGTGGGTGGAGACGCAGGGGCTGATCGGCGACGACGAGGATGGCCGCCTGCTCCATGCCGAGGCCGATCGCTATGGCATCGACCGCCGCCGCCTGGCGATGACCCGCGATGCCCGTACGCTGCACACCGATGCCTATACCTCCCAACGCAGCGGCCGGCGCACCCACATCTTCAATCCCGGCGCAGCCTCGCTGATGACGCCGGAGCATTTCGATTTCACAGACACACGGGGACGCATCCTCCATCTCGGCCTGCCCGGCGTGCACAAGACGATGGATGTCCCCTGGAACGGCGATGCCAATGGCTGGCTGACCGTGCTGCGCAAGGCCAGGCAGGCAGGCCTCATCACCAATCTGGAACTGGCCACCGCTTCGCCGGCACGGCTGCGCGAACTGGTTCGTCCGCTGCTGGCCCATCTCGATCTTCTCATCGTCAATGACAGCGAGATGGGAGCGATCGGCGAGGAAGAGACGGTGCGGGATGACCGCACGGTGGTGGAAGCCTGCATCAACGCCGCGCGAAAGGTCCTGGAAACCGGCAGTTGCCAAGTGGTGGCGGCGCATTTTCCGACGGGCGCGGTCGCCGTGACCCGGGACGGCGACATCGTCACCCAGCCCTCCATCCGTGTGCCCAAGCAGGTCATCGCCGGCGCCAACGGGGCGGGTGATGCCTTTGCCGCCGGTTTTCTCTATGGCTTTCACGAGGGCTGGGACCTCCGGCGCTGCCTGGCGCTCGCCCACGCCGCCGCGGCGGCATCGCTGCGCTCGGTGACGACCTGCGACGCTGTGGCTTCCTGGCGCGAATGCCTCGCCCTCGCGGATGAATGGGGCTGGAACGACAAGATCGGCTGAGGTCAGAAGATTTCGCCGATCTTGCGATCGACGGCGGCCTCCTGCGTACGGAAGGTGTTGGCGACACGGCGCGAGCGGTGGAAATAGGGAATCCAGATCGCCGAACCTACCAGCGCCCGGACGAGATCCTTGATATGGGTCGGATCGCTCGGCGTGTCGGTCAGGCTCGAGACATAGGAGTCCCCGGCCAGTTCCGCCAACGAGACCACGACCAGCCCGATATAGAAGATCGTCATCAGGCGGGGTACGCTCGGCGAATAGGTGAAGATGCGATAGAGGCACAGGGCAGCGAGGCCGATCAGCACAAGGCCGCCAAGGAATGATGCCGCGACCGGCAGTCTCAAGGCTGCCGTCGTCTGGTTGCTGCCGGCGATGATGGCCTTGATGCCTTCCCATTCCGTGACGACGCTGTAGGGTTGATCAAGGTGAACACCAAGGTCCCGACCAGGCCGATGATCGGCAGGATCATCCAGCCGCCGATGCCGCGTGGCCCGTCCTGTACTTGTGCTGCTGCCGTTATGGTGTCGCTCGAATTGGTCATGTTGTCCCCCTGCCGCCGCCGGGGATCATAATCGAACGCCCATGCCTGCCTATGCAACACCGCACGGCCGGCGTCCTGGCGATTCTCGCGGCGTCCGTCAGATCGCAGGAGGCTTTGGAAAGGCCGTCGACCTCGCCAGCCAGGCCGTGAGCCAGGCCAGGGCCAGTAGGCCCACCATGGCCCAGGGCAGGGCTGAAGCGCCCAGGGCGCCGAGCAGCAGGCCGCCGGTGAGGCCGGCCAGCGCCACGGCGCTGTTCCAGACCGTGACGAACAAGGCTTGGGCGACATCGGCTGCTTCGCCGGCCGCCTGCACCGACGCGGTCTGGAACAGGGTCGGTATGCCGCCGGCGACCATGCCCCACACGGCCGCGGCGGCCAGCACGACGACGGGAGAAGCCGGCCACAGGCCGAGAGCGACCGCACAGGCGCCGAAAAGGACGAGATTGCCCAGCACCATCAGGCGCAGGCGCCGGTCGATCAGGGCCCCCACCACCCACAGGCCCGCCAGCCCGGCCAGGCCGAAGCACAGCAGCACGACATCCACCCGCTCGGCCAGGCCCGAGGGTACCAGGAAGGGGGCGATATAGGTGTAGAGCAGGTTGTGGGCGACGACGAACAGCCCCATCACGGCGAGGATCGGCCTGATGCCGGGCAGGCTCAGGATGGGTCGCAGCGCCAGGCGCTGATCCTGGCGGCGGCCGGCGAAATCGGGAAGGACGGCGAGGATCCAGCCGGCCAGCAGCAGGGCCACCACGCTCATCAGGCCGAAGGCGAGGCGCCAGCCGATCAAGGTGCCGATGAAGGTGCCGGCCGGCACGCCGAGCGAAAAGGCCAGCGGCGCGCCAATGCCGGTGAGGGCAATGGCCCGGCCAGCAAGATGCGAGGGCGCCATGCGGGCGGCATAGCCGGTGAGCAAGGCCCAGACCAGGCCGCCGCAGGCTCCGGCGAGGAAACGGGCCACCATCGTAACGGGAAGGCTCGAGGACACGGCCGTGACGGCGTTGAGTGCGGCAAAGCCGATGATGGCGATGAGCAGCAACAGGCGCCGTGGCAGGGCCTGGGTCAGCGTCATCAAGGGAATGGCGGTCACCAGCGAACCGGCCGCATAAGTGGTGACGAACTGGCCGGCGACGGCGTCGGAGACGCCTAGGCTCCCGCCCATCTGCGGCAGCAGTCCAGCGGGCATCACCTCCGTCATGATGGTGATGAAACCGGCCATGGCAAGGGCCAGCAGCCCGCCGACCGGCAGGCGATCGACGGCGGGCGAAGGGCCGCCGATCGAAACAGTCGAACTCATTGCAAGAACTCCTGAGGGAAGGCCATGGAAAGGGCCCTTCACAGGAGGCGACTTGCCGGCCGTACGGGCATGACCTTAGCCGTTTTCGCAAGGGCGAATAACTGGCTATAGTGCAAAACACTTTTGACATTTATGTCATGAATGCTCGATGCGGGAACCGTCATGGACAGTCTGGGCGCCCTCAATGCCTTCGTGCAGGCGGTGGATGCCGGCGGCTTCACTGAGGCTGGCCGGCGGCTCGGCATTTCGCCTTCCGCCGTCAGCAAGGCGGTGGCGCGGCTGGAGGACCGGCTGGGCACGCGCCTGTTTCACCGTTCGACCCGCAGCGTCACCCTGACGGCGGAAGGCACGCTGTTCCTCGAACGCTGCCGACGCATCCTCGGTGAATTCGAGGCGGCGCAAACCGAACTCGCCCGCAACCAAGCCGCCCCACAGGGCAAACTGCGCATCAGCCTGCCCTCGATGGGGCTGCGCTTCCTGTCGAAGCTGGCCGAATTCCGGCGGCTCTATTCCCTGATCGAGATCGAACTCGATTTCTCCGACCAGCTCGTCGATGTGATCGAGGACGGTTTCGATGCGGTGATCCGCACCGGGGAGCAGGCCGATTCCCGCCTGATGAGCCGCACGCTCGGCTTCTATCGCCGGGCCATCGTCGGATCTCCCGGCTATTTCAACCAGGCCGGCCTGCCCCGGCGCCCCGAGGATCTGAGCGGGCATGCCTGTCTCGTCTATCGCTTCCGGACGAGTGGCAAGCTCGACAGATGGCCGCTGCGTCGGGACGGAGAATGGCTGGATATCGACCTGCCTGTCAGCATGGTGATGAACACGCTGGAGCCGCAGATCACCCTGGCGGAAGAGGGGCTCGGCCTTGCCTGCGTCCCCGATCTGGCCGTCCGGGAGCAGTTGCGCGCGGGAACGCTGGTGAGCGTGCTCGGCGATTATCTCGAAACGGCCACCCGCATCCAGGTGATGTGGCCGTCCAGCCGGCACTTGTCCCCCAAGCTGCGCGCTTTCGTGGACTTCCTGGCGGCGAGCGACCTGATACCGCCCCTCGCCCCTCCCTGAAGCTGTCATTCCCGGCGAGCGAAGCGAGGGAAGGGAATCGAGGGGCAATCACTGCGACGTAGGCCCCTGGATCCCCTTCCCGGGGCCTAGAGCCCCGCCGGGGATGACGGAGCGCTTTTCAACCTATCGCAGCGCGAGGCCGGTGTCGGGCGCGAAGAAACGGGCCTGGCCCATGTCGACGCCGATCTCGATATGGGCGCCGCGTTCAGGCAGCCGGGCCGGCTCGACGCGCGCAGTGATGCGGTTGGCTGCGCCGGCACCCGCCTCCGATCCGGTGGCGAGCCGGACGGTTCCTGCCACCGACGAGGCGGCGGGCAGGTCGAAGAAGATATAGGCGTCGGCGCCGGTCATCTCGGTGAGCAGCACTTCGCAGGAAATGCCTTCACCCGCGGCAACGGGCAGGCGGAAGCTCTCGGGCCTCAGGCCGAGGATGACGTCGCGACCCTTGAAGGCGGCGAGCCCGGCATTGGCTTGAAGCAGTCCCGCCGGTAGGGGCAGGCGTAGCGAGGTGCCGGCAATCGCTGCAAAGGCGGCGCCGGCCTCCTCGCCGAGGCGCACGGTGAAGAAATTCATGGCCGGCGAGCCGATGAAGCCGGCGACGAACAGGTTGACCGGGTTCTCATAGAGCTCGCGCGGCGGGGCGCATTGCTGGAGATTGCTTTCGCCCTCCTTCGTCACCGGACGCAGCACCGCGACGCGATCGCCCATGGTCATGGCCTCGACCTGGTCGTGGGTGACATAAAGCGTGGTGACGCCGAGCTGGGCGTTGAGCAGCTTGAGTTCCGCGCGCATCTGCACGCGCAGCTTGGCGTCGAGATTGGAAAGAGGCTCGTCCATCAGGAAGCATTGCGGATCGCGCACGATGGCCCGGCCCATGGCGACGCGCTGGCGCTGGCCGCCGGACAGGGCACCGGGCTTGCGCCTGAGCAGAGGGGTGAGATCGAGAATGCGGGCGGCCTTTTCCACCTTCTCCTTGATCACCGCCGGCGGCACTTTGCGCTGGCCGAGGCCGAAGGCCATGTTCTCATAGACGTCCATATGCGGATAGAGCGCATAGTTCTGGAACACCATGGCGACGTCCCGATCGCCCGGATCGGCATTGGTGACATCGCGGCCGCCGATCAGCACCTGGCCCTGCGACAGGTCCTCCAAGCCGGCGGCGCTGCGCAGCAAGGTCGACTTGCCGCATCCCGAGGGGCCGACCAGCACCAGGAATTCGCCATCCCTGATGTCGAGATCGACATTGGCGAGCGCCAGCGTGCCATCGGCGAAGCGTTTACCGACGGATTTGAAGGAGAGAGTTGCCATCAAGCACCTGCCTTTTGGGGGGAAGCGACCTTTACCCTCCCCTGGAGGGGGAGGGTCGGCCTGAAAGGCCGGGGTGGGGTGAAAGCCGCCTCTCTATGATTCGACGGATCGGCCACCATGTACTTCAGCCGTAAAATCACCCCACCCCGACACTGCGTGTCGACCCTCCCCCTCCAGGGGAGGGTATTTCCTCAGCCCTTCGCCAACGTCACGGCGTTGCCGCTGGCGGCGGCCTGCTCGATGGCCGCGAGCACGCGCGTAACCTTGAGACCGTCCGTCGCATCGGCCAGCACGAGGGAGCCGGTGGTGACGGCATCGACGAAGCGGGCGATGGCCTCCATCACGAAGCCGCCGATGCGCCCGCCAGCGGCAGGCGTCACGCCGAGCAGGTCGGCGGTCTTGAGGCCGGCGCCGGCATATTTGCGGAAGGCGCCGTTCTGGGCCGTATCGAGCTGCAGCGAGCCCTTTTCGCCGACGATTTCGGCCCGGAAGTCGAAGACCAGTGGTAGGTCCGATGGCAGCACCCAGCTGTTCTCCAACGTGGCGATGGCACCATTGTCGAATTCCAGCAGCGAGATATGGACGTCGGCGGTGTCGACGCCGTGGGCGGCGAGATGGCCGCGGCGCACCATCGCCTGAACCTTGACGACATCGGCATCCAGCATGAAGCAGAGTGCATCGACCGCATGGCTGCCCAGGAACCACAAAGCGGAGGAACGGCTTGCCCAGGACAAGAGCTCGAAGGGCACGAAGACGGTGTTGGAGAGTCGAGCCGAGGCATGCAGCGGCTTGCCGATCTCACCCTGGGCGATTGTTTCCTTCGCCGTGTGGACGGCCGGGTTGACGCGGTTGTGGAAGTCCACCATCACCTTGACCCCGCTCCTGGCGGCGGCTTCGGCGATGCGCTCGGCCTCGGCGAGGGTGGTCGCCAATGGCTTTTCGCTCATGACATGCTTGCCGGCCTCGATGGCCGCCAGCACGATTTCGGCATGGGCGAAGTCTGGCGTGGCCACTGTCACCGCCTCGACATCGGGATCGGCGATGAGAGCACGAAAGTCCTGATAGACTTTCTTCGCCCCGAACTGGCGCTGCATTTCCGCGCCGCGCTCCGGATTGAGATCGCACACCGCTGCGAGCTCGGCGCCAGGAATGGCGTTCAGCGTCTTGCAGTGGAAGGAGCCCCACAGGCCGGCGCCGACGACACCGAAGCGGGCGGATTTCTGGCTAGACATCAACAATTCATCCTTTAACGGAACCAAAGGTGAGCCCGCGCACGACATAGCGGTCGAGCGCCAGGAAGATGATCATCGGCGGCAGCATGGCGGCGAGGGCGGCGGCGCCGATGAAGCCCCAGGTCACGCCGGCCGTGCCGAAATATTGCAGCGTGCCGACCGGCAGGGTCGCGGTCGCCCGGTTGGCCAGCACCAGAGGAAAGGCGGCGTTGTTCCAGGCGAAGACGAAAGCGAACATCGAGGTGACGATGATGCCGGGCCGCACCAGCGGCAGCACGATCTTGAGCACGATGGCCGGCGTCTTGGCGCCGTCGACGCGCGCGGCTTCCTCGATCTCGACCGGCACCTCGTCGATGAAACTCTTCATCAGCCAGATCGAGAAGGGGATGGTCAGCGTCTGCATGATCAGGATCATGGAGAAATAGCTGCCCTTGAGGCCCACCGAGCTTGCCAGGATCGAATAGGGGATCAGGAAGGCCACGGGCGGCGCCATCAAGAGGCCGAGATACCAGAGCATGATGTTCTTGCGGCCGCGGATGCGGAAACGCGACAGCGCATAGGCCGCCGGCAGGGAGAAGGGCAGGTTGAGCAGCACCGCGCCGATGGCGACGATCAGGCTGTTGACGAGCTGGGGCAGGTTGTTCCCGGGATTGCCGAACGTGTAGTGCAGCGAGGTCCAGTCCGGCTTGAAGGCCAGCACCGGCGGCATGGTGAAAAAGGTGTCGGACGGGCGGATCGCCAGCAAGGCGAACCACAGGATCGGGCCGATGAAGAAGGCGAGCAGCAGCAAAGTGAGCGCATAGCTTACCGCGGTACCGGCCAGTTTCTTGCCCTTGCGCATGGTCGGCTCCTCAGTCCAGGTCTTTGAAGGCAAAGAAGACGAACAGGCCGATGATGGCATTGACGATGATGACCATCATCCAGGTCATGGCGCTGGACAGTCCGATGTTGAAGTCGACGAGGCCCTGCTGATAGAGGCTGTAGCCCAGCGTTCGGGTGGAGGATCCCGGTCCTCCCTTGGTCAGCACCAGCACCAGGTCGAAGGTGTTGAACAACTGCATGAAGCGCAGCATCACCACGATCAGCGCCGTCTTGCGGATCAGCGGCAGCTTGATGCGCATCAGCATCGCCCAGGCCGAGGTCTTGTCGAGGCGGGCGGCCTCGATGATGTCGGGCGGCACCGAGAGCAGGCCGGCATAGAGCACGATGGCGAAGAACGGCGTCCACTGCCAGATGTCGGCGAACAGGATGGCCCAGAGCGCCGTGCTGCCGGAGCCGAGCAGGCCTTGCGCCGGCAAGGGAATGCCGGCCGAGGACAGCATCCAGGGGATCAGGCCGCCATTGGGATCGTACATGTAGCGGAAGAGGAAGCCGACCACGATCGGAGCGATGGTGGTCGGCATGATCAGCAAGGCGCGGGCGAGATTGAGCCCGGGCAGCTTCTTCACCAGCAGGAGGGCGATGGCCAGGCCCAGGCAGAATTCGATGGCGGTGCCCACCAAAGTGAGCAGCAGTGTGTTCCACAAGGCGCCCAGGAAGAAGGAGTTCGAGAACGCCATCTCGTAATTGCCGCCGCCGATATAGCCCATCGGCACCGGGCTCATCTGCAGGTTCCAGAAATAGAAGCTGTTCTTGAGCGCGAAGAGCAGCGGGAAGGCGATCAGGGCCAGCAGCAGGATGATCGAGGGGCTGATCAACAGATAGGGCAGAAAGGCCGGCACCCGGCGCTTCGGCCGGGCCGGGATGGCTGATGTTTCGGCGATGGTCATGGGCGTGTCCCCTCTTCACCCTCCCCTGGAGGGGGAGGGTCGACGCGATAGCGTCGGGGTGGGGTGAAATTTCGAGGCGGTTGAGCTGTCACCCCACCCCGGACTTCGTCCGACCCTCCCCCTCCAGGGGAGGGTGAAGTGCGGCACGGCCCGCGCGGTGGGAGACCCGGCGGGCCGTGCCCACCCTCACGCGAGCGAGGCGATCAAGGCCTTGGTCGCGTCGAGTGTATCGTCATAGGTGGGTTGCTTGTAGGGGATGAGGAAATTGCCGGTCAGGATGTTGGAGAAGAAGGATTCGGTGTCCTTCAGCGCGGCATCCGGCGCGGTGTCGCCCGACAGCACCTTGTTGAGGTTGAGACCGTAAATGCCCTCGAGCGTGGTGTAGACAGGGCAGGGCGGCCGCACGATCTTGCCGTTGCCACGCTTGAGATCGGCGATCTGGGCGGGCAGATAGGGATAGATCTTCAACAGGTCGGCATCCTCGTAGAGCGAGGGGCGAGCGAAGTCCGAGAACTGGTGGCCATATTTGGTATAGAGCGCCATGGCCTTCTGCGTCTTGGCCGAGGTCGCCCATTTGATGAACTTCCAGGCCCCGTCCTTGTTGGCCGTGTTGGAGGGAATGCCGAGGCTGTGGCCGCCGATCGAGACCACCTGGTCCTTGCCGGGGGAGCGGGGCAGGCGGGTGATGCCGAGCTTGTCGGCCACCACCGAATCCTTGCCGGACATGTAGCCGTCCTTGCGGCAGAGATAGGAATAGGGCGTCCACCAATAGAACATGCCGACATCGCCCTTGGCGAAGCGCATACCGGCGTCGAACCAATTGTAGCCGATCGCCTCGGGCGGGGAGTTCTTGTAGAGCTCGAGGAAGAGCTTGAGCGCCTCGACATTCTCCGGCGTGTTGATGGTGGGCGTGAAGTCCCACTGGCCGGTGGGGAACTGCTTGAACCAGCGCACGCCGGAGCTCGCGGCGAGCTGGGTATACATGTGCACGATGGGCGCGGGCTGCTGGCCGGCGAGCACGGTGCCCGCCATCTTCTTGCCGTCGAACTCCTTGCCGTTGAGCTTCTTGACGATGTCGAGATAGTCGCTCCAGCTCCAGGAGCCGTCCTCGGGGATCTTCACGCCGGCAGACTCGACGAAGTCCTTGCGATAGAGCACGCACTGGCCATAGGTCGCCACCGGCAGCGTGCCGACCTGCCCGCGCCAGGTGTTCATGGAGTAGAGCACCTCAGGCACGAAATCCTTGATGTCGGTGTCCTTGTCCGCCTTGATGAAATCGTTGAGCGGCAGGATCCAGCGGCTTTCCAGATATTGGCCGAGCCACATCTGGTCGACGGAGATGACGTCGGCGTCGGGCTGGTTGGAGATGAAGGAAGAAGTGAGGCGGGCCTGCAGGGCTTCCAGCGAGATACTTTCGATCTGTAGCTCGATGCCGGTCTCCTGCTTGAACTGATCGGCGAGGCCCTGGATGGCATAGTAGAAGGGGTCGCCCGCCAGCAGCACCCGCAAGGTCTTGCCCTGTGCGGAGGCGCGCCCGGAATTCAGGCCCAGGGCGGCGGCGCCTGCAAAGGCAGCCGTGCTGCGAAGCAAGGCGCGGCGCGAGATCTCAGGTGTTGTAACCATGCTCGTTCTCTCCTCTGATGTCGGTCTGGTGGTGCAGTTCTTGTTGTTGCGAGGTCGGGTCAGGCCAATGGCCCTGCCGCCTCGGTTGATTGCTTGAACGCTGACCAGTTGGGAGCACCTGAACGAATGCCCCTCATAATGACCGGTTGTATCCCGCCGGTTTCTCTAATATGTTTGATGCTCACACAAACTAACTATATCGTCAAGACGAAGCCTTGCGATTATGGGCGGGATGCGCGGGAAACCATGGGGGACATTCCGGCGCGCTGGCACTAAGACTGGGCGAGCAATTCGTTTTCCTGCAACGACCGTCGGTCCTCGCAGGCATTTCAGTTCGGGACTGGCGGCCATGGCGTCCGAAGATAGGTTTTCGTCCGATGGCGAACGCGGCGGCCTGGCCGCGCTGAACGACTTGTTCGACGATACGCCTCGCCTCGAGACCCGGCGGCAGGGCTTGATTTCCTCGACCTCCATCGGCCTCGCCAATCGCGGCCGCGTCCTCCAGGTCCTGTTCGATCTCGGCCCGACCAGTCGTGCCGACCTGGCCAGGCATGTCGGGGTCAACCGCGCCACCATCACCGGCATCATCCAACCCCTGATCGACCAGGGTATGCTGGTGGAAGGCGAGCCTCTGCCCTCGAAGGAGGGCGGTGGCAAGCCGGCGCGACCGATCTGGTTTTCCGAGGACGCCGCCCCGATCTGCGCGGTCTTGCTCATGCATGACGGCGTGCATTGCTGCCTGGTGTCGCTGGACGGCACCATCGCGGCGGAAGTCCGGGCCCCCTTCCCTGAGGATCCCGCGACGGTAGAGCCTTTGATCGACATCCTGTTCGACTGTGTCCGGCAGGTCCTCGATCTCGCCCATCGCCCGCCGCTCGGCATCGGCGTGGCGGCAGGCGGCATGATCGACACCGATACCGGCACGATCGTCGCGGTCAATTTGGCGCCTCTGCTGGACGGCTTTCCCCTCGGTCCCACTCTGGCGCGCCGATTCGGCCTGCCGGTGCGCGTCGATCATCATCCCAGAGCCCTCCTGGTCGGTGATCGCTGGTTTGGCATTGGGCGTGGCAAGCGCAATTTCGCGGTGATCTATACCGGGGACGTGCTGGGCGGCGCCATCTTCCTGGACGGCCATCTCTATCGCGGGCCGGCAGGGGCCGGCGGAGAGCTCGGCCACACCTTCGTCCAGGTGGATGGCACGACTTGCCGCTGCGGACGCAGGGGGTGCTGGGAGACGATCGCCACTGTGGGCTGGCTGCGCGGACAGGCCCGGCAACGCCATCTTCCCTCGCCCGATACCCTGGATTCGCGCAGCCTCGCCGCGCTGGCGGCGGAGAATGGCGGTGCGGCAGCCGGCCTCCTCGATCTCTATGCCCGCAACATCGCCATCGGCATCGCCAATCTGCAGCAGACCATGGCACCGAATTTCTTCGTGCTGCATGGCGATGTCGTCGGTGCCGGCGCGGCCCTGCTGGCGGCGATCACCGCTCATGTGCGTGACCTCGTGCCATGGCGCCCTGGCAACGATATCCAACTCGTCATGGGGGACCTCGAAGACCGGGCGGCGCTAAAAGGGGCCGCCGGCTTGATTCTCTCTGAGTTGCTGCATTTCGCGCTGTGACGGCCTCAGCCCATATAGACGCCGCCGGTAACGTTCACGGCCTGACCGGTCATGAAGGCGGCGCCTTCCGAGGCGAGGAAGGCGACGAGAGGCGCGATGTCCTCCGGCGTCTCGATGCGCCCGAGCGGGGTCTGCGCGATATAGTCCGCCGCCACGGCCTCTGCCGTGATGCCCCGGAGCTTGGCCTCCCACTCGATCTCGCGCTCCTGCATCGAGGTGCGCACGAAGCCGGGGCAGACGCAGTTGACTCGGATGCCGTGCGGCGCCATCTCGCGGGCGATCGCCTGGGTCCAGCCGACGACGGCAAATTTACTGGCCGAATAATGCGCCAGCAGCGGCGCGCCGACCTTGCCGGCTAATGAGGCTGTATTGACGATCGTGCCCTTGCGGCCCGCTTCGAGGAAATGGCGCACGGCGGTCTGGTTGGTCAGGAAGATGCCGCGAATGTTGACGTCGAAATTGAAGTCCCATTCCTCGTCGGTGAGATCGACCACCTTGTTCATGGTGGAGACACCGGCATTGCCGATCAGGAGGTCATAGCCGTCCCAATCCTGTGCGACTGCCGAGAAAGCCGCCTCGACCGAAGCGCGCTTGCGCACGTCGATGGCGATGCCGCGATGATCGGTGCCCAGGCTGGACGCCAGCTCCGACGCCCGCTTCTCGTCGAGATCGGCCACGGCGATCCTGACGCCCAAGCCGGCCAGGTGGCGGGCGATCGCTGCACCGATGCCGGAGGCGCCGCCCGTTACGATTGCCCGTTTTCCGGCCAGATCCTGCATCGACATGTTCCCGCTTCTGAGTAGATTTCGAACATATTGAAACACAATCGAGCGTTATCGCACAAGTGTAAATGTTGGCATCATGAATGCCGATTGCCATGAAAACGGAGGAGAGGCGCGAACGTCGAGTCGCCGCGGGATGCTGTCCGTCATTTTGGGCGGTGATTGAGCGCAAATAATCACCAGATGGTCGAAACCCTCCCTTGTGGACAAGTTTTGGCGGGTTACCCTGGCGGTGAGGCAGCCTTGGTGTGGCCGCGCGCTCCTATGTGAGCCTTGCCGGTTGGGTCTGTGCTTATCGGCGGAAAATTCCTGCGCTTTGTGCAGATGGGGCTTGCTACCTGATCGAAGATGTTACATCTTGTGATCGAATATGTTCGATTTCGTCATAGTGCATGCTGCCTTTGTGGGCGCTACAAGGGCAATCTGAATGCAGCTGAACATGGCGAAGAGAATGCAGATGACGCCCGTGATGACGAATGCTTCCCGGATCCCGGCAACGGCGCGGCGCGACAGGCTGATCCAGATGATCGGCCAGCGCCGCTACATCAACGTATCCGATGCGGCGGCGGAGCTTCAGGTTTCGGAAATGACGATCAGGCGCGACCTCGACCGCCTTGCCGAAAGCGGGTTGATCAGCAGGGACCATGGCGGGGCGACGGCGCGGGCACCCGAGACGGCGTTCGACGCCGAGGAGCCCGCCTTCGAGGTCCGCGGACGGCGCCAGGCCGATGCCAAGGAGAAGATCGCGCGCGCGGCAGCAAGCTTCGTGCAGCCAGGGCAGACTATCGGCATCGACACCGGCAGTACCACCCATCGCTTCGCCCGCGAACTGCTCGACCGGCCCGGGCTCAGGTTATTCTGCAGCAATCTGCGCACGGCAGGGCTGCTGGCCAATGGCAAGAGCCCGGTCTACGCCCTCGGCGGGCTGATCCGTCCGCATGAGTTTTCCGTGTGCGGACCGATGGCGAGCTCACAGCTCTCGACTCTGTGGCTCGACGCCGTTTTCCTTGGTGTCTCCGGCATCACGGCGCAGGGTATTTTCGACTACACGCTCGAAGATGCCGAGATCAAGCGCGCCTTCATGGAGCGCTCCCGCCAGGTGGTGGTGCTGTGCGATTCTTCCAAGTTCGACCACCGCTCCCTCGTGCAGGTCGGCCCTTACGGGCAGATCCACGTCCTCGTCACCGACGCCGCCTTGCCCGAACACCTCGCCGAGCCCCTCGATCGGGCCGGTGTCCAGGTCGTTGTCGCCGGGCAGGAGGCGCCGGCTTTCTCAGAACCTTAAGTTTCGACAGGAGTTATCGATGGTTTTCGACTTCCTCGGCCCCCGCCGCAAGGCCGTGATCGCGATGGTGCATATCGGCGCGCTGCCCGGCGCCCCGCTCTTCGATGCGAAGGGCGGCGTGAACAAGCTCATCGACGATGCCGCAAGGGATATCGAGAACCTGCAGGACAATGGCGTGCATGCCGTCATGTTCGGCAATGAGAATGACCGGCCCTATCGCTTCAAGGCTCCGATCGAATCCGCGGCGGCGATGACGGCGATCGTCACCGCGCTCAAGCCGCTGCTCAAGGTGCCGTTCGGCGTGAACTATCTGTGGGACCCCACCGCCTCGGTGGCGATCGCAGGGGCGACCGGTGCCTCCTTCGCCCGCGAGATCTTCACCGGTCTGTTCGCCTCCGACATGGGATTGTGGCAGCCCAACGCCGCCGATGCCCACAAGCTGCGCCGCGAAGTCGGCCGTCCGGACCTCAAGCTGCTCTACAACATTAATGCCGAATTCGCCTCCTCGCTGGATAGCCGGCCGATCGAGCTGCGCGCCCGCAGCGCCGTGTTCTCCTCTCTTGCCGACGCCATCCTGGTCTCCGGCCCGCTCACCGGCCAGCCGGCTGCCGCAGCGGACCTGAAGAAGGTGGCCGAGACGGTCAAGGATGTCCCTGTCTTCGCCAATACCGGCGTCAACATCGACAATGTCGCCGACGTGCTGTCGGTGGCCTCCGGCGTGATCATCGGCACCCATTTCAAGATCGACGGCAATACCTGGAACGCCGTCGATCCGGCGCGGGTGAAGCGCTTCATGGACAAGGTGGCGCCGCTGGCGTGATCCCTGGAAGCGCGGACTTCGCAGCGACATGCTTGCATGTCGCGATGCCCGCTCTTGCACCGCCACTCTAGCAAAACGGGTAGATGCGGGCCTCAACCGCCGAATCTACCCGTTTTGCAAATGAATCGTCTCCAAGAGCGGACACCGCGACATGCAAGCATGTCGCTGAGATGTCCGCGCTCCAAGGTTTTTCCATGCCCTGCGTCCTCGGCCTCGACATTGGCACGACCTCCACCATCGGCATCCTGATCCGCTTGCCCGGCGATGCGCTCGGCCTCACCTCCCGTCCCGTAACGCTGCGCTCGCCTCATGCCGGCTGGGCGGAGGAGGATCCGAACCAGTGGTGGGAGAATGCCTGTGCCATCACTCGCGAGCTGATTGCCACGAGCGGCATCGCGCCTGACGAGATCCATGCCGTCGGCGTCACCGGCATGCTCCCGGCCGTGGTGCTGCTGGACGGGGATGGCAATCTGATCCGCCCGAGCATCCAGCAGAGCGACGGGCGCTGCGGGGAGGAGGTTGCCGAGCTTGCCGCGGAGATCGCGGAGGACGCCTTCCTGGCCCGGGCCGGCAACGGCATCAACCAGCAATTGGTGACGGCCAAGCTGCGCTGGCTCGAGAAGCACGAGCCGGATGGCTTTGCGCGCATCGCCACCGTGTTCGGCTCCTACGACTATATCAATTGGCGCCTGACCGGCGTGAGGGCGGTCGAGCAGAACTGGGCGCTCGAAGCCGGCTTTACCGATCTTTCCAGCCAGGACATCGCCGATGACCTGGTGGCACTCGCGCATATTCCGCGCAGCGCCGTGCCGCCGCGCAGGCTGTCCCACCAGATTCTCGGTTCGGTGACGCAGGAGGCGGCGGCAGCCACCGGCCTCAACGCCGGAACGCCCGTGGTGGGCGGAGCGGCCGACCATATCGCCTCCGCCCTGTGCGCCGGCGTGGTGGCGCCCGGCGACGTGCTCCTGAAGTTCGGCGGCTCGGCGGACGTGCTGATCGCCTCCGACAAGGTGACGCCGGATCCGCGCATGTATCTCGACTACCATCTGGTGCCGGGGCTTTACGTGCCCAATGGCTGCATGGCGACCGGCGGTTCCGGGCTCAACTGGTTTGCGGCAACCTTCGCGGGCGGAGAGCGCGAGGCGGCTGCCCGGGAGGGCCTCAGCCTGCACCAGCATCTCGACCGGCTCGCTGCCAACATTCCGGCCGGGGCCGAAGGCGTTGCCGTGCTGCCCTATTTCCTCGGCGAGAAGACGCCGATCCACGACCCCGTCATCCGCGGCGCCTTTTCAGGCCTCAGCCTGGCGACCGGCCTCCCCCATCTCTGGCGTGCCTTGCTCGAGGCCTATGCCTACGCTATCCGCCATCATGTCGAGACTTTGAACGACATGGGGCACGCCACCACCAATTACCTGGTTTCGGATGGCGGTTCGAACAGCGCGGTCTGGATGCAGATCGTCGCCGACGTGCTGCAGGTTTCCCTGCAGCGTCTCAACGGCCATCCCGGTTCCTGCCTCGGCGCCGCCTGGACGGCGGCCATCGGGGCGGGGCTTGCCTCGGAATGGCCCGAAGTATCGCGTTTCATCAGCCTGCGCGACCGGATCGAGCCGAATGCGCAGAACAAGGCAGTCTATGAAGCGGGGTACCGGGCCTTCCGCGGCCTCTATCGCCGGCTTCGTGAGGAGGATGTATGAGAATCGAGGCCATCGCCTGGGACATCGACGGCACGCTGGTGGACAGCGAGCCGCTGCACCAGGAGGCGCTCAACGCCATCAGCCACGATCTCGGCATCGACATGTCGGACCTGCATGACGACCGTTTCCGCGGCATCCATATGGGCGATGTCTGGCGCATGCTGGAGAGCCGCATGCCGGCCGGGGTCACGGAAGAAAGCTGGGGCACGTCAATCGTCGACTATTACATCGCCCGTGCCCACACGCTGAAACCCTTGCCAGGCGTGCTCGATCTCGTGCGCCGCTTCGCTGCCGCCGGTATCCGGCAGGCCTGCGTCTCCAATTCGAGCCGCCGCGTGGTCGATGCCAATCTCGCCGGGCTCGGCATCCTGCCTTTCATCGATTTCTCGATCAGCCTCGACGATGTCGGCAAGGGCAAGCCCGATCCCGAACCCTATGCGACGGCATGCCGGAGACTTGGAGCTTTGCCGGCTCATGTTCTCGGCGTCGAAGACAGCCATACGGGTTTCGCCTCGGCCAAGGCTGCGGGCCTCGTCACCGCCTTCCATACCGTCGGCGGCAATGCGCCTGCAGGCGCCGACATCGTCTTCTCCGATATGCACGATCTCAGGGCCTTCGTGCTCGCGCCGGCCGCTTCGGCCGTTCCATCAGGAGCAAAGCGCGTTCAGGTGTGAATGCTCTTTGCTCTCGCTCTTTGGTCCGACGCGTCTTTGCGATGTGATTGAATCACATCGCAAAACACTTTTGCCCGTGAAGGCAGTGCCATGGTCTACAAGATCGATCCCCACGCAGACCGTCAGTATATCGAGGAATTCCGCCGCTGCCCGATCGGGCGCCACAGCCCCGGCCTGCAGCGCATGCTGCACATCATGCGCCAGGACCCTTCGGGCAGCCAGGTGATCCTGTTCTGCCGCAAGCCCTTCCAGGAATGGGTGCTCGCCACGATGCCGCCGGACCGGCGCGATCCGATCGTCTACGAGGACGAGCCTGTCTTCACCAGCCGCGAAGAGGCGGAATGGGAGATCTTCCGCCGGCGCTGGCGCCTGCTCACCGGTGAGAGCATCAACCTGCCGTTCCGGGACTGAGGCGCGTTTCCCTTCTCCCGCAAGGGAAGAAGGCTCTTGCGCCCCAACACGATAACAACGCCATCCGAGAGCCCACGCCATGCTGAAAATCACCGGCTATCCCGACCGCTATTCAGTCGCCCCGGGCGAGACCATCGCCTTCAAAATCTCGCTCGAGGAAGGGCACGACTTCGAAGCCCGGCTGGTGCGCGTGCGGCATGGCGATTGCAATCCCGAGGGACCGGGCTTGAAGTTTCCGCATGTGCCGACCGCCATCGACGGGCGCTACCCAGGCCAGCCCCAGCGCATCGATGCCGGTTCCTACATGCAGGCGGACGGCGTGCCGGCACTCGGGAGCGCCCCGTTCACCTTCTTCGCCATGCTCTGGCCGACCCTGCCGTCCCGCGGGCCGCAGACCATCGCGGCGCAATGGGACCCGGTCACGCAACGCGGTTTTCGTATCCAGATGAAGGAAGGTGGCCGCCTCGCCGTCATCGTGGGTGATGGTCCGGGCCGGCAGGCCGAATTCGCCCTGCGCGACGGCATGCTGGTGCGCCAATGGTATGCCGTCGCTGTCGCCTTCGAGCCTGTTACCGGCCGCATCATGCTCTCCCAGCGCCCGGTGAAGCCCTATGCCCATGTTTTCGATACAGGCTTTGAGG
The DNA here is from genome assembly GCF_057813875.1 of Labrys sp. F242. Classification (NCBI taxonomy): domain Bacteria; kingdom Pseudomonadati; phylum Pseudomonadota; class Alphaproteobacteria; order Hyphomicrobiales; family Xanthobacteraceae; genus Labrys; species Labrys sp. F242. The sequence goes on from NZ_JBVASG010000003.1 coordinate 525,450, forward strand.
AAACCAGCCTGAAGGTGCCGCTCCCCCCCGTCGAGGCGCCCTTCCTGCTGGCCGGCTGCCATCAGGCCGACGGCACGGTGGCCGAGCATTTCGACGGCAAGATCGACGGGCCCGTTCTCTTGGCCGGTTTCCATGCCCCCGAGGAACATCAGGCACTGCTGCTGTCGCCCCAGCCGGCGGCCCTGAAGGCCAAGGTCATCGCGCAATGGGATTTTGCCCGCGAGATCTGCTCGACCAGGGCTGTCGATATCGGGCCCTCGCGTCATCACGCCGAGCTCTTCCATCTGCCGACCCGCGGCATGAAGGGGTGGAACTGGACCGGCGAGGAGCATGACTTCAACCGCAAGTCCGAGCATTATGGTGCCATCCACTTCCATCACGACGATCTCTACGATGCGGGTTGGGAGACCTCCGTCAGCCTCGTCATTCCCGAAGAGCTGAAGAGCGGCCCCTATGCGCTGCACGTCACCTGCGGCGACAGCGACGAGACGGTGACGCGCGAAAACTACATCGCCTTCTTCGTGCGCCCGCCGCGCCGGTGTGCCCAAGGTTCACGGCCCCTGGGTTCGCGCCCAAAACTCGCCATGCTGGCCCCCACGGCCTCCTACATGGCCTATGCCAATCATGGCGAGCACATCACCGCGCGCGGCGCCGAACTCGCCATGAACCGCCTCCTCACCTTCGGCCATTCCGACGTCTATCTCTACGAGCATCCCGAGCTCGGCGGCTCGCTCTATGACTGCCATGCCGATGGCTCGGGCGTGCACTATTCGAGCCGCCTCAGACCCGTGCTCAATTTCTCGCCGCGTTACCACTCCTGGCTCGGAGGGCATGGCTCTGCCCTCTACCAGTACAATGCCGATACCCATCTCTATGACTGGCTCGACCATCGGGGCGTCGACTACGACGTCATCACCGACGAGGACCTGCACGAGGACGGCTACGAACTGCTGCGGGACTACCAGGTGGTGATCACCGGCACGCATCCCGAATATCATTCCACCAGGATGTGGGATGCGATGAAGGCCTGGATCGATCGTGGCGGCCGGCTGATGTATATGGGCGGCAATGGCTGGTACTGGCGCATCGCCTATCACCAGACCCTGCCGGGCGTGATCGAGCTGCGCCGGGCCGAGGACGGCATCCGCACCTGGATCGCCGAGCCGGGCGAATACTACCAGTCCTTCAACGGCGAATATGGCGGTCTGTGGCGTCGCATCGGCCGGGCGCCTAACGTAATCTGCGGCGTCGGCTTCATCGCGCAGGGCTTCGACGTCTCCAGCCCCTATCGCCGCGCGCCCGACGCCGACAATCCCCGCGCGGCCTTCATCTTCGAGGGGGTGCCGGACGAGATCATCGGCGATTTCGGCCTGATCGGCGGCGGAGCGGCGGGCATCGAGCTCGATTGCCTGGCCACGGATCTCGGCTCGCCGCCCAACATGCTGCGCCTGGCTTCCTCGGTCGATCATTCGCCAATGATGCTGCTGGTCAACGAGGAGTTCGGCGTGGTGCCGCCCAATATCGGCGGCGACACCAATCCGCGCGTGCATGCCGATCTTGCCTTCGGCGAGACGCCGTCAGGCGGCGCGCTGTTCGCGACCTCGTCGATCGCCTGGTGCGGCTCGCTCAGCCACAACAACTACGACAACAACGTCTCCAGGATCACCTGGAACGTCCTGAAGCGCTTCCTGGAAGACGAGCCCTTCGCGGTGGCGTGAGGGGCGCAGAATGAAACGCGTCGGGCCTTCCCCACTTCGTGGAGAAGGCTTTCCGCGTTTTTTCTTGCGGGGCTACGGTGAACCTTCCCAGGCCGAGATGGGCCTCAGCCTCTACCGGAAAAAAGCCTGCCGCTCCCTACTTCCCATAGGTCGCGGTGATCGATCCGTCCGGGAACAGGGTCCCGGGCGATACGCCGCCGACCATGGCGCGGAAGAGGTCCTCGACGCCCACCGGCTGCGGCAGCTTGATGCCAAGATAGAACGGCTTGGTGGCCTTGGGCAGCTCCATCATGGCGGCGATCGTTTCCTCGGTGCTTTCCTTCGGCACCCCGAGCAGGCCGAGCGTGAGCCGCATCCAGGTCGCGCCCTGTTGCTTGAGTTCGGCGAGGCGGGCCGCCGGGTCCGGTGAGCCCTTGAGCAGGGCGAGCGCGAGTGGCATGGCGACCAGCCTCTGGATCTCGCCGTCCTCGTCATGCAGGTTGAATTCCAGCGATTTCAGCGCTGTCCGCATGACCACATCTTGCGGCGACCAGCTCTTCAGCATGGGCTCGATCCGGGCAAGCTCGGCGGAAAGAGAGAGGGCGCCATGCGAGGTGTTGAAGGTGAGCGCGTTGACCTTGAGGGCATCCTTGGGCACATCGCGTTCATAGTCGAGTGACAGGGCCATCGGTGGTGCCGTCAGCTGCTGCACATAGGAAAAAACCGTGTCGCCTGCCACGGCCCCCGACACGCGTATGCCGCTGAGCGAGATGCGCATGGCGAGCGGCATCTTGTCCGCTCCGGCCGGATCGGGTTCGATCCTGTCGAGATCGATGGTGTCGATGCTCCAGCGGACATGGCCCTGTTCGAGAACGCTGTCGGTATAGAGGCAGCCACCATTGGATTTGGCGCCGACCTTGCCGATCTTGGGAAGGGGAACGTCCAATTTGGCGAGATTGGCGATGAAGTCGCGGCAGCGCTGCTCGCCGGCCGGAGGGGCTTCCTGAGCCTGGGCTGGCACCGCGGACAGGAGCCAGGGCGCCAGCAGGATGGGCCAGTAAGGACGTTGCTTCATCGACATGGTCTCTCCTCAGCTCAGACAGGCCCTGCCGGTAGTCGCTTGGGCACGGTTGCCTTTGGCGCAATGGCTCGGATTGAAAACGCAGGTGGCGGGGGCAATCGTTCCCGCCTCACGAGAATATCTCCCCAAGGTGCCTGTCGGCCTCCGCCTGCTGCGATCGGAACGTGTTGGCCACCCGCCGGGAGCGCCGGAAATAGGCGATCCAGATCAGGCAGATGGCGATGTTGAAGGCCAGGATCCAATAATCCTGGGAACCGGCCTGCTGGAGGATGCCTTCCAGGGCTCGATTGATAAAGAAATCCAGGAAACCGAACATGAATTCCATCGCGTAGTAGATGATCATCCATCTCGGCGTCTGGGGTGAGCGTTTCAGCATCAGAGAGAGGCAATAGGCGGCAAGAGCGCCCCTGACGACCGATGTGAAGGCGTAAGCGAGAAGCGGCAGCCGGGCGGCCTCGAAGCGCCCGTCCACCGCACCACCGACATTGGGGCCGAGCAGGTCCCAGCCGGTCAGCATGGAATAGACTTCATAGACCGAATAGAACGGCGTGATGACGATATCCAGCAAGGGCAGAACGAGCCAGCCGCCGATGCCCACCGGCCCGACGACCGGCGGCAATGAATCTGGCCTATGCTCGCCTGCGATGCTCATAGGTTGCCGCCACCGCCCTTTCCACCAGATCCTCCGTCCATAGCATCGGCGTCGGGTTCGCCCAAGTGACCTGGGTTACCAATACGAGGACGCATGCCAGTTGCCCGCCCAAATGCCTCCTGGGCTGGCTCTGCCCGGAAGAGAGCCCGTGGGTAGGCACCTCCACCATTCTCAACACGGCATCGCTTGACATTTTCCAAAACGTTTTGGATCTTACTCAAAACGTTTTTGATGAGAAAAAATAGTGAGCGAAACGTCGCGTGCAATTGGGCTCAAGGAGCTCGCCAGGGTGCTCGGCCTGTCGGTGCCGACGGTTTCGCGCGCCCTCGGCGGCTATTCCGACGTTTCCGAAAAGACCCGTGAACGCGTGGTTCAGGCTGCGCGTGAGCATGGCTATGTCGCCAGCCGCGCCGGGCGCATGCTGGTCTCGGGGCGCTCCAATGCCATCGGCATGATGCTGCCGCAGCCGGCGGGACAGATCACCGATGCCTTCGTCGGCGAGTTTCTCCTCGGCCTGGCCGACAGCCTTGCCGAACTTGGACGTGATCTCTTCCTGGCCGCCAGCTCTCAGAGCCGTGACGAGCTGCAATTGTTGCGCCACATGGTAGACGGTTCGCAGGCCGACGGCCTCGTCATCAATCGCCTGACCGTCGACGATGCCCGGGCGCGCGTGCTCATCGCACGGCGCATTCCCTTTGTCGCCCATGGCCGGTTGATCGAGGCACCAGGTCCTTATTCCTGGCTCGATACCGATGGCGAGAAGGCGTTGGATGGCCTGGCGCGCCGGCTGGTCTCCCTTGGCCACCGGCGCTTCGCTCTGCTCATGCCCGATGTCGCCTATACCTTTGCCCATTTCCGCAGCCTCGGCCTGGAGCGGGCCCTCAACGAGCTCGGTCTGCCGCTGCGGCCTGATCATGTCGCCAAGGTGGCTCCCAATGATCGCGACGGTGCGCATGACGAGGCGCGCGCCCTGCTTTCGCTCGATCCCCGGCCGACGGCGGTGATCGCATTGACCGACCAGCTCGCCTTCGCCGTGCTCGATGTCGCCCGCGAACTCGGCCTGCGCGTACCGGAAGACCTGTCGGTCGTCGGCTTCGACAATGTGCCGATGGCTGCCTACGCCAATCCGCCACTCACCACCTTCGACCAGAACATCCGGGAGAGCGGCCGCATCGCCGGCGACATGGTGGTGGCACGGATAGAGCTGGGCGAAGCCGGCATCAGGACCCTGCTGCTGGAACCGAAGCTGGAGCTTCGGGCCAGCCATGGCCCCGCGCCCGTCGACTGAGCGGCGGGGCCGAGCCGGGACCCGCAGAGGCCTCGCGCGAGGAGGAAAGACCATGCACAAGGGGAGGGAAGCATGAGCGGATCGATGAAAAGGCTTTTGTCAGGCGCCGTTCTGGTTGGAGCACTGGCCATGCCCACCGTGGCGATCGCACAGAATCTGCTGTTCTGGTCGACCCAGGCCACGCCCGTGGAGGAATCGCAGGCCATTCGCGACGGCGTGCTCACCGGCTTCGGCAAGCCGGTCACCTATTCGGCTCAGGAAGCCGGCCCGTTCATCACTCGTATCCAGGCCGAGCTGCAGGCCGGGTCGGGCGCCATTACCGTGCTGGGCGGCCTGCATGGCGAGCTTGCCAGCATTCCCGACGGCCTCGTCAATCTCGAAGCCGTGGTGCCCGCCGGCACCGTCGCCGAAAGTTATATGAGCTTCGGCAAGCTCGGCACGGCCGAGCAGAAATACATTCCCTGGATGCAGGCGACCTATGTGATGATCGCCAGCAAGCAGGCGCTGCAATATCTGCCTGAGGGCACCGACCTGCAGAAGATCACCTATGAGCAGTTCTATGCCTGGGGCAGGGCGATGGCGCAGGCCTCCGGTGGTCCCAAGATCGGCTTTCCGGCCGGTCCGAAGGGGCTGTCGCACCGTTTCTTCCAGGGCTATCTCCTGCCCTCCTTCACCGGCGCGGCGGTGGTGAAGTTCAGGTCGCCGGAAGCCGAGAAGATGTGGAACGACTTCCGTGACTTCTGGCATGCGGCGGTGACGCCAGCTTCAACCTCCTATGCCTTCATGCAGGAGCCCCTGCTGAATGGCGAGGTCTGGGTGGCCTGGGACCATGTCGCCCGGCTGAAGGATGCGCTCAACCAGAAACCCGACGATTTCGTGGTCTTTCCGGTGCCGGCCGGGCCGAAGGGCCGCGCCAGCATGCCGGTGATTACCGGTATCGCCGTGCCCAGGACCTCGAATGCGCCCGAAGATGCCAAGGCGCTGGTCGCCTATATGCTCAAGCCCGAGACGGAGATCGCCATGGTGAAGGCGACCGGCTTCTTCCCGGTGGTCGATGTCAAGTTGCCCGACGACGTGCCGGCCAGCGCCAAGATCCTCGCGCCGGTGGTGGCCGCGCAGAATGCAGCGACGGACTCCCTGCCCGTGCTGCTGCCGATCGGCATCGGCGATGCGGGGGGACGCTACAACAAGGTCTTCTCCGATACCTTCCAGCGCATCGTGCTCGGCGGCCAGCCGGTGCGCGATGTGCTCGACCAGCAGGCGCAGGCCCTGCAGGCCATCCTCGACGAGAAGAAGGCGCCTTGCTGGGCGCCCGATCCCAAGAGCGAGGGACCTTGCAAGGTCGAATAGCCATAGCGTTTTGTGATTTGAGGGAGTCACCTGGAATCGCAAAGACGCGTCGAAGCAAAGAGTTAGGGCAAATAGGCGTTCACACTTGAACGCGTTTTGCTCTAGGGGGACCGAGCCGTGAGTAATGTCCGCATTCTACCCTATCTGCTGCTCGCCCCCCGCGACGCTCTTCCTGGTCGCCTTCTTCCTGCTGCCGTTCAGCCAGGTCGCGGTGGAGGCCTTTATGCAGTATGGCCAGATCTCGACCGGCAATTTCCGCTCGATCATGAGCGACTGGAAGTTCTGGCCGGCCTTGCGCAACACGGTGGTGCTGACGGCGATCGTGGTGCCGCTGCAGATCGCGCTAGCCCTGGCCATGGCGGCCTTGGTGATGAATCTCGGCAAGGGGCGCGATCTCGCCCTCTATGTCTTCACCATCCCGCTCGGTATCTCTGATCTCGCGGCCGGGCTGATCTGGCTGGCCATCCTTGAGCAGAACGGCTTTCTCAACAGCGCCCGTCATGCCCTCGGGCTGATCGGCGGTCCCCAGCTCCTGCTAGGCTATCAGAACATCGTCCTGCTTTTTGCCGCCATCGTGCTGGCCGAACTCTGGCGGGCGACGGCGGTGGTGCTGGTCATCCTGGTGGCCGGCATGTCGCTCATTCCGCGCGAGTATTACGAGGCGGCAGAGGTGTTCGGTGCAGGGCCTTGGAAGCGTTTCGTCAGGATCACCTTGCCGCTGCTGCGCCCCAGCCTGCAGACCGCGCTGATCCTGCGCACCATCCTCGCCTTCGAGGTCTTCGCCATCGTGCTGGTGCTGGCCGGCACCAACCTGCCGGTGCTGATGGGCGAGACCTATGGCTGGCAATTCACCCTGCAGGACCGCGCGGGTGCCGCTGCCTACGCCATGGTGATCCTGGCGATCTCGATCGTCCTCACCGTGTTCTTCCTGTGGACGCTGGGTGAGAAAAAGGAGACGGCGCCATGAGCGAGGCCGCCGTGACGCAAGATGATACTGGCGCCGCCGCCCCGGCACACTGGGGCCTGCGCGTCGCCGCGATCGTCCTGTGCGCCTGGGTGCTGGTGCCGATCTATCTGCTGGCGGTGGACGCCTTCAATGCGCCTGCGGCGGTGACGGGCTGGCCCAAGCGCTTCTGGCCGGCCTTCGATCTCACCAGCCTCGCCTTCTTCTGGAACTATGCCGGCGTCACCAGGGCCCTGGTGAATTCGCTGCTGGTCGCGGGGCTGACCATGGTGCTCTCCATCGTGATCGGTGCGCCGGCCGGCTACGCCCTGGCCCGCTTCCGCTTCAAGGGCAAGGGCGCCTTCCGCATCCTCGTGCTGATGACGCGCGCCTTTCCTCTGCCGCTACTCGCGCTGCCGCTGGCGGTGTTCTATCTGCGTACCGGCCTCGACGACACGCTGCTTGGCCTGGCGCTGATCCACACCGTGCTGGCGCTGCCCTTCGCCATTCTGATCACCTCCTCGCTCTTCATCAGCATTCCCGTGGAGCTGGAGGAGGCCGCCTGGACGCTCGGCTGCAACCGGGCCCAGGCTTTCGTCAGGATCGTGGCGCCCTTGGCGCTGCCCGGCATCTCGGCCTCCGGCGTGTTCGCCTTCGTCACCTCCTGGAACGAGGTGTTCGCGGCCTCCGTGCTCACCGTGCAGAACCAGACCCTGACGGCCTTCCTGCTCACCAGCCTGGATGTCTCGCCGCTGCCGTTGAAATTTGCCGGCGCCTTCGTGCTGATCATCCCGGCCCTGATCTTCCTGTTCCTGGTGCGGAAATATCTGTTTTCGCTCTGGGGCATCGCCAATCGCTGAGGGGCTCCCATGGCCGACATCGAGATCCGGGGCGTGCGCAAGAGTTTCGGTTCCTACACGGCACTGCACACGCTCGACCTGACCATCCGGGACCAGGAGTTCCTGGTGCTGCTCGGGGCTTCGGGCTGCGGCAAGACCACGCTGCTGCGCATCGTCGCCGGGCTGGAGAGGGCGAGTGCCGGTGAGGTCCATATCGGCAGCAGGCGGGTCGACGGACTGCCGCCGCGCGACCGCGGCATCGCCATGGTCTTCCAGAACTACGCGGTATTCCCGCACATGACCGTGTTCGAGAATATCGCCTTCGGCCTGCGGATGAAGAAAATGTTGAATCAGGAAATCGAGCAGCGTGTGAAGCGCACGGCCGGGCTGATGCATATCGAGCAACTCCTGCAGCGCTATTCGGGCCAGCTCTCCGGCGGCCAGCGCCAGCGCGTCGCCGTGGCCCGCGCCCTGGCGGTGGAGCCGGCCGTCCTTCTGATGGACGAACCACTCTCCAATCTCGATGCCCTGCTTCGGCTCGAAATGCGGGCTGAGCTCAAGGGCATCCTGCAGGAAAGCCGCACCACCACAATCTATGTCACCCACGACCAGGTCGAGGCGATGAGCCTGGCCGACCGCATCGCCGTGATGCATCAGGGTCGGATTGTGCAGGCGGCGCCGGCGACGGAAGTCTATGCCTACCCGGCAACCCGCTTCGTCGGCGGTTTCATCGGCAATCCGCCGATGAACTTCCTGCCGGCGACGGTGGCCGGCGCAACGGCCGACGTTGCCGGCCTGAAGCTGCCGGCGCCCGCGACGTCCCGCCCGATCGAATTCGCCATCCGGCCCGAGGAACTGACGCCGAGCGGCGAGGGGCTGACGGGACGGGTCAGGGTGGTGGAGCCGCTCGGCCCGCACCAGCTCGTCTCGCTCGATGTCGGCGGCCACCTCTTCCGCGCCGTGCTGGAGAACGAGCACAAGGTCCGCCCCGGCGAGGCGCTTACCCTGGCGCCGCGCCCGGACAGCGTGCGCTGGTTCGACGTCGAGACCTCTGCAGCTGTGCTCTAGGGCCATTCCTCTCCAAATTCGACCTTACTGGGAGCCTTCCATGACCCGACTTAACCGTGCCGCTGCCTTCGAGCGGGCTGCCGCCGTGCTGCGCGAGAATGATCGCGGCGCCTACACCATCCCCACCAAGGGGCTCTATCCCTTCCAGTGGAACTGGGATTCCTGCTTGACGGCACTGGGGCTGCGTCATCTCGACGAGGCCAGGGCCTGGCAGGAGGTCGAGACCCTGCTTGCCCATCAATGGCCTGATGGCATGGTGCCGCACATCGTCTTCCACGTCGACGACGATGGCTATTTTCCCGGTCCCTCCGTCTGGCGTACCGGTCGCCCTGTGCCGACATCGGGCATCACCCAGCCGCCGGTGCTGGCCTATGTGATGAAGCGCCTGCACGACGAGGCCGGCGACAAGGAACTCGCCCGTCGCAAGGCGCATGGGTTGCTGGCCAAGGCGGATGCCTGGCATCGCTGGTTCTATGCCTGCCGCGACCCCGAGGGCAGTGGCCTCGTCGCCATCATCCATCCCTGGGAATCCGGACGCGACAATTCTGTCGACTGGGATGAGGCGATGATGCGGGTGCCGACCGACGGGGTGGAGCCCTATGAACGGCGCGACACCCGGCACGTCGATGCCGCCCAGCGCCCGCACAAGGCCGATTACGATCGCTTCCTCTGGCTGCTGCAGCGCTTTCGCGGCCTCGGCTGGGACAATGCAAGGCTGCATGAGGCCTCGCCCTTCCGCATGGTCGACCCCGGCTTCAACGCCATTCTGGTCCGCTCCGACAGCGATCTTGCCGATCTTGCGCAGACCCTGGGCGAGCCGGAGATCGCCGCCCGCGCCCGCGCCCGTGTCGCCAAGGCGAGGGCGGCCTTCGAGCGGTTGTGGAGTGAGCGCTTCGGTCAATATCTCTGTCTCGACCGTGTCTCGGGCCACTTGATCGATAGCCCGTCGATCGGCGGTCTGTTGCCCGTCTTCGCCGGGCTCGGCGATGAAGCGCGCCAGAGGGCCATCGCCGAACGCATCGCGGCTTGGCGCAGGCGCACGCGCTACGGCATTGCCAGCCACGATCCCGCCGACCGGCGCTTCGAGCCCAGGCGCTATTGGCGCGGCCCGATCTGGATCATCGTCAACATGCTGGTCGCCGACGGCCTCCGGCGCTGCAATCTCGTCGAAGCCGCGGCCAAGGTCGAGGCCGACAGCCTGGCACTGATCGAGGAAAGCGGCTTTGCCGAATATTACGATCCGATCTCGGGCGAGGGCCTTGGCGGCGGTCATTTCACCTGGACGGCCGCGATGGTGGCCGAACTGGTGAAACGCACGCCATAGGAGCTTCAGGCGCCGCTGGCGTCGGCTCGGCGGATGATCCCGCGCGCGACGGCGATGTCATCAGCCAAAGGACGATCGTCGCGATAGGGCGGCAGCGCGGTGCGCACGTCGCGATAGAAGGTGTCGGTGCCGGGCGCCTTGGCGTGATCTTCGGCCTGCAGGTCATAGGCCTGGGCATCGGCGATGAGTTCGATCGCCAGGATGTACTCGGCATTGTCGAGGATCTGCAGGGCCTTGAGGGCTGAAGGCGTGGCGTGGCTGAGATGGTCTTCCTGCAGGCCCGAGGTGATGCCGCCGTCGAGGCTCGCGGGACTGGCGAGGCGGCGATTGAGCGCCACCAGAGAGGCTGCGGTGTACTGGGCGATCATGAAGCCCGAGGAGACGCCGCTGCCCACGGCGAGGAAAGCCGGCAGATTGCTGACATGCGGATTGACGAGGCGGTCGATCCGCCGTTCCGCCATCGCCGCCAACTCGGCCATCGCGATGCCGAGCGTGTCCATGGCGAGCGCGATGCCGGGCGCCACGGCATGCGCCTGCGAATAGACCTCGGGTGCCTCAGGCGTGCCGAGTACGGCCGGATTGTCGGTGACCGAGGCAAGTTCCCGGTCGACAGTGGCGCCGATCTCGGCAAGTGCGTCGCGCACCGCGCCGTGGACATGCGGCACGGCGCGCAGGCTGAGCGGGTCCTGGGTCTGCCGCCCGGCTGCGGCAGCCAGGATGGCGCTGCCGTCCAGCAAGGCGCGCAGATGCCGCCCCGTCGCCTGCATGCCTGCCGAAATGCGCAGGGCAAGCGAGGCCTCGTCGAACGCCCTGGGCTGGCTGCGCAGGTTCTCGAAGCTCATGGCGGCAGTGACATCGGCCCAGCCGACCAGCTTTTCGCTGCGGGCCAGAGCGAGCGCGGCGAGGCCGGTGACGCAGGGCGAGCCATTGACCAGGCTCAGGCCCTCCTTGGCCTCCAGCACCAACGGGGTGCGCCCGATACGGGCGAGCGCGCGGCTCCCCGTCAATCTCTGTCCGTCGACGACGGCGTGGCCTTCTCCGATCAGCACCAGGGCGATGTGGGCCATATGGCTGAGATAGCCGACCGAGCCGAGCGAGGGCACCTCGGGCAAGCAGTCATGCGCCAGCAGGGCCAGCATCTGTTCGACCACGTCAGGCCTCACGCCGGAACGGCCATGGGCGTAATTGTTGATGGCTGCGGCAATGATCGCCCGCGTTTCGGCCTTGCCGAGGGGAGCACCGACGCCCACGGCATGGCTCATCAGGATGTTGCGCGACAATTGCTGCTGTTGCGGCCTGTCGACGATGACGTTGGCGAGGCCGCCCACGCCGGTGTTCACGCCGTACGCGAGGATGCCGCGCTCGACGATGGCATCGACGATGGCGCGGGCCTGGGCCAGGCGCTGCCAGGCAGCCTCGGAAAGGGCGAGTTCCGTCCCGTCGGCAATGGCGGCGATCTCTCGCCAGGTGAGGGGACGGTCAAGGATGATGGACATGCGAGGAGACCTGGCAAATAGGGCGCGATTATCCTTCCCCGGCTTCGGGGAAGGTGTCGATGCACAGCATCGACGGGAAGGGGGAGTGTGGTGTTGAGGGGGCAAGAAATGGCCAAGTCGCGCCACTCGACCCCACCCGACCTCGCTTACGCTCGGCCCAGCGCACACAAACTGTGTGCGCGACCTCCCCGAAGCCGGGGAGGGATTGTCGCCCTTTATCCGTCAAAACGGCGGATTGGCGCTTTTGGTCATTAATGATGCTGGCTGGAGATGAACTGCTTGAAGCGCTCCGACTTCGCTTCCTTGAACAATTCGTCGGGCGAGCCGTCGGCCTCCACCTCGCCCTTGTGCAGGAACATCACGCGGTTGGAGACGTTGCGGGCAAAGCCCATTTCATGGGTGACCACCAGCATGGTGCGCCCTTCTTCGGCGAGGCCGCGCATCACGCGCAGGACTTCACCGACCAGTTCGGGATCGAGCGCCGAGGTCGGCTCGTCGAAGAGCATCACCTTTGGCTTCATGGCCAGCGCCCGGGCGATGGCGGCGCGCTGCTGCTGGCCGCCCGACATGTGCGAGGGATAGTAGTTGCGCCGCTCGGCGAGGCCAACCCGTTCCAGCAGGGCTTCCGCCTCGGCGACGCACTCGGCTTTGGGACGGCCCAGCACATGCACGGGCCCTTCGATCAGGTTCTGCAGCACGGTCATGTGCGACCACAGGTTGAAGCTCTGGAACACCATGCCGAGTTCGGATCGGATGCGGTCCACCTGCTTGCCGTTGGTGGGGGCGAGCTGGCCTTTCTTGGTTCGGCGCATCTCGACCTTCTCGCCGGCAACGACGATCTCGCCCTCGTCGGGCGTCTCGAGCAGGTTGATGCAGCGCAGGAAGGTACTCTTGCCCGAGCCCGAGGCGCCGAGAATGGAGATCACGTCGCCCTGATGGGCGTCGAGCGAGATGCCCTTGAGCACTTCGTGATCGCCAAATCTCTTGCGGATGTTCTTGACGCTGAGCGCGATTTCGCTGGAAGCGGTCATGACGTTTCCTTTCAGCCGACGATGGTGCGCGGTGTCTGCGCGCTGGGCGGCATGAAGCGCAGATGAGGGGAGAGTTTTCGTTCGGCGAGGCCTAGCAGAAAGATGATGCCGTAGCTCAGGACGAGGTAGATCACGCCGGCCAGGGCCAGGACCGGTACGTCGAGCAGGGCTTGGCGACCGATCTTCTGGGCGATGCCGGTCATCTCGACCACGCCGATCAGCCCGGCCAGGGAGGTCGATTTCAAGGTCAGGATCACCTCGGTCGAATAGGCTGGCAGGGCTTGGCGCAGAGCGATGGGCGCGATGATGCGGTAGAGCAACTTGAAGCCGGACATGCCGATGGCACGCGCGGCCTCGATCTCCTTAGCTGACACGGCCAGGAGGCCGCCGCGCAGGATCTCCGCCTGATAGGCGGCGGTGCACAGCGCCATCACGAACACGGCCGAGGCGAAGCGGTTCTTGAGCACCAGCCAGAACCAGGATTCCTTCATGAACTGGAATTGAGCCAGTCCGTAGAAGATCAGGAACATCTGGATCAGCAGCGGCGTGCCGCGAAAGGTGAAGATATAGGCCTTGGCCAGACCGACCAGCAGGCGGTTGTTGCTCATGCGCATCCACAGCACGATCAGGGCGAAGGCCAGGCCGAGCAGGACGGAGAAGATGAAGAGCATCAACGTCGTCGGCAGGACGGCGAGGATCTTGCTCAGGGCTTCGAGGGCGAAATCGAGGCTCATGGCGGCACCTACTGTCCCACCGGGCGGCGGAAGCTCTTGGCCACGCGTCGCTCGCCGGCATTGAAGAACTGGGTCGAGAAGGTCGTGAGGACGAGGTAAAGGCAGGCGGCGACGGTGTAGAACAGGAAGGATTGCCGCGTCGATCCGACCGCCTTGTTGGTGGCGTTCATGATCTCGATCAGGCCGGTAACCGAGATCAGGGCCGAGTCCTTGACGCTGAGCTGAAAGACATTGCCGAGACCGGGAATGGCGAAGCGCATGATCTGCGGCGCGATGATGCGGCGAAAGCGCATGAAGCGCGGCATGCCGATGGCGCGGCCCGCCTCGATCTCACCCTTGGTGATGGCGGTGAAGGCACCGCGAAAGACTTCCGCTTGATAGGCGGCGGAAATCAGGCCGACCCCGAGCGCACCCGCCAGGAAATTGTTGACGATCGTGCTGTTGCCGATGCCGAGCGCGCCCAGTGAGTTGCCGACCACGTCGACTACGCGGCCGAAATAGACCATGTAGATGATCAAAAGTTCGGGGGCGCCGCGCAGCACGATTGTGTAGACATTGCCCACCATACGGGCGGGCAGGTTGTCGGTGATCTTGGCCCAGGCGACGAACGAGCCGACGACGGCGCCGATCAGCATCGCAGCGAGGGTGACGGCGAGGGTCATCGCGGCGCCGGCGAGGAGATAGAAGCCCCAGCCGGTCTCACCGAAACCGAGAATGGAAACCAGATAGGAGATCTTGTCGGGCAGACTCGTGATTACGTCCACAATTTGGCTCTCCTCTCGGGGTAGGCCAGTGAGACAGGAAGCGATGATTGCGATGCAGACCGTTCTTCCGCACCAAGGGTGGTGAGGCCAGCCGCGCAATCCCGCTCCGACGATCCTGCGGGGCGTCTACGCCGGCCCGCAAGGCTCGTGCATGGCGTTTTGCGATGAGACGGGATCACACATCCAATCGCAAAGACGCGTCCTGCGGCTCAGGATCCCTTGATAGGGGTCACGTCGAGCTTGAACCATTTCAGGCTCAGCTTCTTGACCGTGCCGTCGGCGATGGCGGTGCCGATCGCCTTGTCCCACATATCGCGCAGATCGTTGTCTGATTGGCGGAAGGCCGGGCCGATGCCCTCGCCCCAGATCGGGCCGGCGATCTGGGCGCCGAGCAGCGTCATCTGCTCATTGCCTGACTTGGCGAAGGCGGAAGTGAAATAGGTGTCGTCGTCGAAACCGACATCGATGCGCCCGCCCGTAATGTCGAGGTCGCGCTCGCCCGAGGTCTTGTACTCGGTGATGGTGGCGATGTCCTTGAAGTTCTCTTCGACGAATTTGGTGTAGACGGTGGCGGTCTGGATGCCGATGGTCTTGCCCTTCAGCGCCTCCCGCATCTTCTCCACCGTGCTCTTGTCATGGCCGGCCTCGCCCGTCAGCGTCACCGTGGTGCCGGTGCCCTCCATCTTGGCGAGGTCGCCGGTCTTCAGCCCGGCGAAACCGGCCGGGGTCTGGGCGTAGGGCTGCGAGAAGGCGACCTGCTTCTTGCGATCGTCGGTGATCGACATGGCATCCATGATCATGTCGAACTTGCCGCCGTTCAGGCCGGAGATCATGCCGTCCCAGTCCTGCGCGATGAATTTGCACTCGATCTTCATGCGCCCGCACAGATCCTTGGCGAGGTCGATCTCGAAACCGTCCATGCTGCCGTCGGGCTTGGTCAGGTTCCAGGGCTCGTAGGCGCCTTCCAGGGCGATGGTGACCGTCTTCCACTCCTTGGCCTGCGCGGGCATGGCCGCAATGGCCGTCAGTGCCAGCAGCGCCGAGGAGAGCAGGTATTTCTTCATTGTCGGTTCCCCTTTGGGTTCTGCCGCCCGGTTTTCCGGATCGGCTTCATTCTGGATCGCCCTTGCAGTGCCCCGATCGGTCTTGCGCCGCTTGCATGAGGTCGTATCCGGGCGGAGCGTAGTCGCCGCCCGGATGTCGGCATCTGTTCTCAGCTCAGGACTTGTTCTCGGGCGACATGTCGATCTTGAACCATTTCAGGCTCAGCTTCTTGATGGTGCCGTCGGCCTGGGCCTCGCCGATCGCCTTGTCGAACATGTCGCGCAGATCCGTATCGGATTTGCGGAAGGCCGGGCCGATGCCTTCGCTCCAGACCGGGCCGGTGATTTCAGGGCCGGTGAGCGTCATTTCCGAATGATCGGGCTTGGGCAGCACCGAAGCATAGAAGGTGATGTCGCCTACCGTGGCGTCGACGCGGCCGGCGGCCAGGTCGAGATCGGCCTCACCGACGGTCTTGTATTCGGTGACGGTGACGACGTCCTTGAAGTTCTTGGCCAGCCACTCGGCATAGTTGGTGGCGACCTGCACGCCGACGGACTTGCCCTTCAGCGCTTCGCGCAGGGTATCGAGCGTGGCCTTGTCCTTGGTGGCATCGCCCGACAGCGTCACGATGGTGCCCTTGCCCGGAATCTTGGCGAGGTCGCTCGACTTCAGCGTGGCGAAACCGGCCCGTTCACCGGCATAGGGGCGCGAGAAGTCGATTTGCTTCTTGCGCTCCGCGGTGATCGACATGCCGTCCATGATCACGTCGAATTTACCGGCATTGAGGCCCGGGATCATGCCGTCCCAGTCCTGGGCAATGTACTTGCATTCGACCTTGATGCGCCCGCATAGATCCTTGGCGAGGTCGACCTCGAAGCCGTCCATGGTGCCGTCGGGCTTGGTCAGGTTCCAGGGCTCATAGGCGCCCTCCAGGCCGATGGTGACGGTTTTCCACTCCTTGGCCTGCGCGGCCGGAACGCTCATCAGCGTCGCCAGCGCCAGGATGGCGGTGGAAATGAGGGTCTTCTTCATCATCAATTCCCCTATGTTAACAGCAACCTGCGTGCCTCACTGGCGCGCCAGGTTTCTGATCGCGGTCTTGAAGGCCGCATTGATGATGTCGTCCTGGTCGTGGCGCCCGTCGCGGATACGCCACTGCCCCTCAACCATGACGTCACGCACCGTACGGTCGCCAAGCGCGAACAGCCAGCGATCGACAATAGCGTCATCCTTGGCGCTGTCCATGAAAGCATCATCGCCATCGAGCACGACGAGACTGGCTGTCATGCCGGGGGCGATGGCGCCGATGCGCTGGCCGAGGGCCTGGGCTCCGCCGGCGAGCGCTGCGTCGTAAATATCGCGGCCGACCGAGCGGTGCGGGCCGTTGGCGAGGCGGTTGCGGCGCTCGTCACGCAGGCGCTGCGAATATTCGAGCGTGCGCAGTTCGTCGACGACGCTGGGGGAGACATGGCTGTCGGTGCCGATGCCGAATCGCCCCTTCTGCGCACGGTAGGCGACCGCCTCGAAGATACCGTCGCCGAGATTGGCTTCCGTCGCGGGACACAGGCCCGCGACGGCACCGCTCGCCGCCATGCGCGTGAGTTCGGACGGATCGGCATGGGTGGCGTGGATCAGGCACCAACGCTCGTCGACCGGCATATGATCGAACAGCCACTGCATCGGGCGCTTGCCGCTCCAGGCGATGGAATCGTCGACCTCCTTCTGCTGCTCGGCGATGTGGATATGCAGCGGCCCGGGTTTCGACATCACCTTGGGCAGGCTTGCCAGCAGCGTGGTCATTTCTTCTGGCGTTGCCGCCCGCAGCGAATGGAAGGCATAGCCGAGCGTGGCACCTTGTGCGGTGCAGGCCGGGGCAAGGTCCGCCATCAGCCGCTCGAAGCCTTCGACGTCGTGGATGAAGCGGCGCTGGCCCTCATGCGGTGCGACGCCGCCGAAATTGGCGTGGGCGTAGAAGACGGGCAGCAGCGTCATGCCGATGCCACTGGTCCTGGCCGCGGCCAGGATGCGCTTTGCCATCTCCGCGCGGTCGGCAAAGAGGGCACCGCTCTTGTCGTGATGCAGATAGTGGAACTCGGCGATCGAGCCGAAGCCGGCCTTGAGCAGGTCGACATAGAGCTTGGTGGCGATCGCCTGCGCATCCTCGGGCGTGATCTGGCCGACGGTGCGATACATTTCCTCGCGCCAGGTCCAGAAACTGTCGCTGCCGGCGCCGGACACTTCGGCAAGGCCGGACATGGCGCGCTGGAAGGCGTGGGAATGCAGGTTCGGCATGGCGGGCAGCACGGGCCCCGCGGTGATCTGCGCGCCATCGGTCGGGGCATCGGGGGTCACGGCGCTGATCCGGCCTGCGACATCGATGTCGATCCGCACATTCCTCGCCCAGCCATCGGGCAGCAGGGCCTGGCTGGCATGAAGGCTGTGGTTGCTCTGGAGTTGTGGGCGGAAATCGGGCATGTTTGTGTACCGACGAGTTCGCAACTTGTATGTATAAGTTTTATACATATTTTTGCAGTCGTGACAAGCGCCGTGTGACACGGTGAAGCGATTTTTGAGGAATGACGTCGCCATGAGCATGTCGCCGGACCGAAAGCCGGAACCCGCCATATCGGTCACGCCGCTCTATGCGGAGGTGAAGCAGCACATCCTGACGCGGGTGCGCAGCGGCGAATGGCCGCCGGATCATCGCATTCCTTCTGAAAGCGAGCTGGTGGAGCAGCTCGGGGTCAGTCGCATGACGGTGAACCGGGCGCTGCGCGAACTCAGTCTCGAGGGCGTATTGGTGCGCATGCAGGGCAGGGGCTCCTTCGTCGCCGGCGGCAACAGCCACTCGGATGTGTTTGCCGTCACCAATATCGCCGAGGAGATCCGTGGACGCGGCCACGATTACAGCGCGCAGGTTCTCCTGCTCGACACGCTGAAAGCGACGCCGGACATCGCCGATTTGCTCGAATTGCCGATCGGAAGCCCAGTTTTTCACTCGATCGTCGTGCATTGCGACAATGACGTGCCGATCCAGCTCGAGGATCGATTCGTCAATCCTGCCGTGGCGCCGGCCTATCTCGACCATGATTTTTCCAAGGTGACGCCCAATGAGGTGCTCAGTGCGGTGGTGCCGTGGAGCGAAGCGGAACATCGCATCGAGGCGGTGCTGCCGCAGGCCTGGGAGTGCAAACTGCTGGCGATCTCGCGGGCCGATCCTTGTCTGCTGATCCGTCGCCGCACATTTGCCACCGGCTGGGTTGGGGCGCCTACACCGGAAGCCGGCGGGGAAGAAGAGGCTGTGCAGCATGTCGTCACGGCGGTGCGTCTGTTGCTGCCGGGCGGCCGTTATCGCATCGAGCACCGCCGGCACTCGAACCGGGTGGGGTAGTCGTCCGGGGCGTCAGATGCCCTTGACGGCCCGTAGAACTGCTGCTAACTTGTATATACAAGCAACACGAGGTCATGTACATGCTAAGCAATGCCCGTTTCCGCGATGTCGAGATCCGCGCCCCGCGTGGCACCCAGCTCAACGCCAAGAGCTGGCTGACCGAAGCGCCGCTGCGCATGCTCATGAACAATCTCGATCCCGACGTCGCCGAGAACCCCAAGGAACTGGTGGTTTATGGTGGCATCGGCCGCGCCGCGCGCGACTGGGAGTGCTTCGACACCATCGTCCGCGAACTGAAGAACCTCAACAATGACGAGACGCTGCTGGTGCAATCGGGCAAGCCGGTCGGCGTGTTCAAGACCCATGCCGATGCCCCGCGCGTACTGATCGCCAATTCCAACCTGGTGCCGCATTGGGCGACCTGGGAGAAGTTCAACCAGCTCGATGCCGAAGGCCTGATGATGTACGGCCAGATGACGGCCGGCTCCTGGATCTATATCGGTTCGCAGGGCATCGTGCAGGGCACCTATGAGACCTT
The DNA here is from genome assembly GCF_057813875.1 of Labrys sp. F242. Classification (NCBI taxonomy): domain Bacteria; kingdom Pseudomonadati; phylum Pseudomonadota; class Alphaproteobacteria; order Hyphomicrobiales; family Xanthobacteraceae; genus Labrys; species Labrys sp. F242. The sequence goes on from NZ_JBVASG010000003.1 coordinate 544,690, forward strand.
CGTCGAGGCTGGTCGCCAGCATTATGGCGGGGACCTCGCCGGCCGCTGGGTGCTCACTGCCGGTCTCGGCGGCATGGGCGGCGCTCAGCCGCTTGCCGCGACCCTCGCCGGCGCCGTGTCGCTCAACATCGAATGCCAGCAGCAGAGCATCGATTTCCGCCTGCGCACCCGCTATGTCGACAAGCAGGCCCGGGATCTCGATCACGCGCTCGAACTCATCAAACATCATTGCGACCGCAAGGAAGCCGTCTCGATCGCCCTGCTCGGCAATGCCGCCGAGATCCTGCCCGAACTGGTGGCCCGCGGCGTTCGCCCGGACATGGTCACCGACCAGACCTCCGCGCATGACCCGCTGAACGGCTACCTGCCTGTTGGCTGGACCTGGGAGGAGTACAAGGAGCGCGCCCGCACCGAGCCAGCCCATGTCGTCGCCGAGGCCAAGAAGTCGATGGCCGTACATGTGCGCGCCATGCTCGACTTCCAGAAGATGGGCGTGCCCACCTTCGATTACGGCAACAATATCCGCCAGATGGCCAAGGAAGTCGGCGTCGACAACGCCTTCGATTTTCCGGGCTTCGTGCCGGCCTATATCCGCCCGCTGTTCTGCCGCGGCATCGGCCCCTTCCGCTGGGCCGCCCTGTCGGGCGATCCTGCCGACATCGCCAAGACCGACGCCAAGGTCAAGGAGCTCATTCCCGACGACAAGCATCTGCACAACTGGCTCGACGTGGCCGCCGAGCGCATCGCCTTCCAGGGCCTGCCCGCCCGCATCTGCTGGGTCGGCCTGGGACAGCGCCACCGCCTCGGCCTCGCCTTCAACGAGATGGTGCGCACCGGCGAATTGTCCGCCCCGGTCGTCATCGGCCGCGACCATCTCGACTCGGGCTCTGTCGCTTCGCCCAACCGCGAGACGGAATCGATGCGTGACGGGTCGGACGCCGTGTCCGATTGGCCGCTGCTCAACGCCCTGCTCAACTGCGCTTCGGGTGCGACCTGGGTCTCGCTCCATCATGGTGGCGGTGTCGGCATGGGTTATTCGCAGCATTCGGGCATGGTCATCGTCTGCGACGGCACCGAGGATGCCGACCGCCGCCTCGCCCGCGTGCTGGTGAACGATCCCGGCACCGGCGTGATGCGCCATGCCGATGCCGGCTACGACATCGCCATCGACTGGGCCAAGCAGCAGGGCATGAATCTGCCGATGCTGAACAAGTAAGGCGGCGTGCCGGCCTTGCCCGGCATCCTCCAAAATACGATCATGGCCAACCCCGCGGGGGTGGTCGACAGGCGGGTCTTCGGGCCCGCCTTTTTTCTTGCCCGGATGGAGCGTTTCCGTCGCCGGGCGTCCCACCAAGCGGTGACCTTGGTTTACCGCTCGGTGCAAGGTGGAGTTGCAGCATGTCGTTGTTGCAATGTGACTTTTAAGTAACAAGGAGGCCAAAAAGCGGACATTATCAGGCGAGTGGCAAGAATTTGTGTTGTCGGCTTGGTTCGATTGGTTCAGATTCAAGCGGTAAATTTTTTAATGTCGTACTTTTGCTTCTGCTGCCAATACGATTTTAATCCGAAGACCTTCTGTCTTTTACTGGGTGGCAGATATTTTCTTGGAGGAAATCATGATAAAAAAATCATTTATTTTGGGAACAGTCGCCGGTCTCACCAGTTTTGCGGCCGCCCATGCGGCGGATCTTCCCATGACCAAGGGCGAGGCCGTCGAATATGTGAAGGTCTGCACGGCTTTTGGGCCTGGCTTCTTCTATATTCCCGGTAGCGATACCTGCCTGCGGATCGGCAGCGAGTTCCGCATAGACTATCGCGTCTATGGCGGCGGCAAGTTCAATCGCGACGACAACCGCACCGCCTTCAACGCCCAGGCCCGTGTCTGGTTCGATGCCCGCACCGAGACCGAATATGGCTTGCTGCGCTCCTATTTCCAGATCAACGCGGACAGCAATACCGCCACCCGTGTCAATGGCACGGAGCAGCGCAACCGCTTCACCATTGACAAGGCCTTCATCCAGTTCGGCGGGCTGACGGCCGGTTATGCGCATTCCTTCTTCGGCTTCTACGACAACGACTATGGCAACACCATCTTCGGCCCCTACTACGCCCAGTCGAACACGGTGAACCTGCTCGCCTACACGGCGCAGTTCGGTGGCGGCTTCTCGGCCACCCTGTCGATCGAGGATGGCCGCGATCATCGCCAGAACGACGTGTTCGCCTATCAGGGCGGCCAGCAGGTGCCGGATGTCGTCGGCGTGCTCAGGCTCGATCAGGAGTGGGGCACGGTCGCGCTTCAGGCCGCGGCCCATCAGTTCCGCAGTGCCTCGCGCTTTGACGACGGCACGCCGGACGGGGTCGCCCTGCGTCACCAGAACAAATGGGGCTATGCGATCGGCGGCGATGTGCTGATCAAGATCCCACAGCTCCAGGACGGGCATCTGGTGATCGAAGGCCAGTATGCCGATGGCGCGCTGGACTATCTCGGCGCCGACAATCTCTATGCCATGCGGGCGCAGGACTTCTATTATCGAAACGGCTTTTCGCGGCTGGAAGCCGGCAAGGGCTGGTCGATCACGGCGGAACTGGGCGGCAACTTCACGCCGCAATGGGGCTTCAACATCGTGCCGAGCTATATCGACACGCGCTATGACGGTACCGGCATCAATGGCCAGGACCTGAAGGCCAAGGAATATGCCATCACCGGCAACCTGACCTACATGATCGTCAAGGGCCTGTCGGTGACCGGGGAAGTCTCCTACATCCGCTCGGAGTTCGATCGTGAGCTGGGCACCGATACCCTTGCCGATGTCAGGCCGAAGGAGAAGCTCAACTCGGTGGTCGGCGGCATCCGCATCAAGCGGATGTTCTGAGGAGGACTGCAGTCCGATGCCGGCGTGAGCTGGTGCGCAAGAAAGGGGGCAGGGTCTAATCCGCGTCACTTGAGACAGGCGAAACGCGCCGGCGAGGGTCGTATAAACTCGACGACGCCTCAGTGAACGGGATTGGGCATTGCGGCCTCCTTTTCTACTATCCCCAACCTGCTCGCCAGCGTGTTTCCAAGCGCAGGCGAGGGCACAGGACTCCGGGGGGGCGCGTCCCCCGGCAAATCAGCCGTCAATGCGCCAGTATTTTTGGAACTTCAGATGAGAAGCGGCATGGTGCCGGTCTTTAGTGGCGGGCCGCGATGTTGTAGAGCGAGATGTGCTGCCCGCTCTGGAGCCTTGCCTTGAAGTTCGTCTATTTCTCCCCGCATTTCCCCGACAATGGCGCGACGTTCTGCAGCCGGCTGGCTAGCGCCGGCGTGACGGTCCTGGGCATCGGCGATGCTTCCTACGAGACGCTGCGGCCCGAGCTCAAAAGCGCGCTCGCCGAATACTACCGCGTTTCCAACATGGAGGATGGCGATCAGGTCCTGCGCGCCATGGGCCATTTCATCCATCGCTGGGGACGCATCGATCGCTTTGAATCCCTCAACGAGCATTGGCTCGAGCAGGATGCCGGAATCCGCACCGATTTCAACATTCCCGGCATCAAACGCGATTTCGTCGACAATCTGAAGCAGAAGTCGAAGATGAGGGCCTTTTTCGACAAGGCGGGCGTCGAGACGATCCGCCAGTGCCCCTATGTCGACCGCGCGGGTGTGGAGGCTTTCATCGGCGAGGTCGGTTATCCCCTCGTGATCAAGCCTGATCAGGGCTCGGGGGCCAGCAACACCGTGAAGATCGCTTCGGCTGGCGATCTCGACCGTTTCGAGGCCAGTCGGCGACCGGGGGTTACCTATGTGGTCGAGCAGTTCATCGACGGCATCGTGCTCACTTATGACGGGCTTGTTGATCGCGAAGGCCGAATCGTGTTCGCCGCCAGCCACCGCTTCGAGCAATCCATCATGGGCGTGGTCAACGCCGACAGCCATCTCAACTATTACTGCCTGCCCCACGTCGATCCGGCGATTGAACAGGCGGGACGGGCCGCCATCGCCAGTTTCGGCATTCGCGAGAAATTTTTCCATATCGAGTTCTTCCAGACACGGGCGGACAAACGCATCGTGGCGCTGGAGATCAATATGCGCCCTCCCGGCGCCTGGATGACCGATGCCATCAACTATGCCTATGACATGGACGTCTATCGCGAATGGGCCAGCATGGTGGCGGATCATGCGGTCGGCGGTCCGTTCAAGGGGCGTTATTATGTCGGCTATGCCAGTCGCAAGAACCATATCCGCTACGTCAACGGCCACCAGGCCATCTTGAAGGCACATGGCGACAAGATCGTGCATTTCGCGCCGATCGAGGCCGTATTCAGCCGGGCCATGGGCAATTTCGCCTATCAGTTCCGTTCCGAGGATTTCGATGAGGTGAAGGCGATCGTGCGTTTCATCCAGGCCGTGGAGGATTGAGACGTTGCAGATCGCCTATCACAAGCGTGGCAGCGCCGAACTCGGGCGCGAGATGGAATTCAAGGTCTATGGCCATGCCGGCAGGCCGGTTTTGGTCTTCCCCACCTCGAACGGGCGCTTCTATCAGTATGAGGATTCGGGCGGCATCGCCGTCCTTTCCGACCGCATCGAGGCCGGCGAACTGCAGGTGTGGACTGTTGATGGCATCGACGGCGAGAGTTTCTTTGCCGAGCATGGCGATCTCCAGCACCGCGTCGGCCGCCACGAGGCCTATTTTCGCTATGTCCGCCATGAATTGCTGCCGGAAATCCTGGACGCGACCGGCGGAAGAGCGCCCCTGTTGACCGGATGCTCGATGGGGGCCTTCCACGCCAGCAACTTCCTGTTTCGTTTTCCGGAGACGGTGGCGGGTGTGATCGGCTTGAGCGGCGTCTACTCGACCCGGCACTTCTTCGGGGCGGCGCTCGACGGACAGATCTATTTCAATTCGCCGCTTGCCTATCTCGGTGGTCTGGAGGAAGGCGAGTTGCTGGATCGGATCCGCTCGCGCCGCCTGTTCTTCTGTTGCGGGCTGGGCGCCTGGGAAGAGAGAATGATCGAGGATACCAGCAATCTAGCGCAGGTCCTTTCCGCCAAGCGGATTCCGGCCTGGATCGATTTTTGGGGTCCCGATGTCAGCCACGACTGGCCCTGGTGGCACCGGCAGATCGTGTATTTCTTCGGTAAATGGCTGGAGGCCGACCGCGCCAGCCCGGTGGGATAGCACGGCGGGCCGGGTTGGGGTCAGAGGGACGAGGACAGGGCGGTCGCCTCCTCCGCGTTGGCCCGCGTCGGGGCTTCGCGGCGCCCGAGAAAGACGAAGACTACCACGGCCGTGACGATGGTGATGGCGGCGAGCAGCAAGAGCAGTGTGGCGAAAGCATCGCCATAGGCCTGGATCAGCGCGGAGCGGGCAAGCTGTGGCAGCGCACCGGCAGCGCCGGCGACGTCGCCCGTCACCAGTTTCTGGGCTCCTTCCCTCACCTGTTCACCGGCGAGGTGGCCGGCGGTCAGGGCCGAGAGCACGGCACTGACGATGGCGAGCGCCACACCTTCGCCGGCGACGCGAACCGTCGAGAAGATGCCGGTCGCCATGCCGGCGCGCTCGGCGGGCACCACGGAGACGGCGAGGCCGTCCATCAGGCCCCAGGGCAGGCTGATGCCGATGCCGATCACGGCCATGGGCGCGAGCATGGCTGATACCGCGCCACCAACCGGCATGAAGCTCAACCAGGCAAGCCCGGCGGCGCAGACCAGCAGGCCGAGGCCGCAGATCGCGGCCGGTGCGATCCAGCGCGAGAGCCAGCCCGCCAGAAGCGGGAGAACCAGCAGCGGAGCGGAAAGGGCCATCATCATGCGGCCGGCCGCGACTTCATCGACGCCTTCGATGCCGACGAAGCGGATCGGCAAGAGGATCAGCAGCACCACGAAGGCATAGGCCGGGGCGGCTGCCAGCAATTGCACGCCGACGAAACGCCCATAGCGGAACAGGCTGAGATCGAGCATCGGGCGGGGCGAGTTGAGTTCGATGCGCACGAACAGTGCCATCAGGGCGACGGCACCGATGAGGAGGGCGATGACGAGTGGATCGCCCCAGCCGCTTTCGGGGGCCTGCAGCATGCCATAGGTGAACAGGGTCAGGGCGAGCGTGAAGCTGATCGCGCCCGGCCAATCCAATCCGCGGGCCTTGGGATCACGGGATTCCCGCAGCACGACGATGCCGATGAGGAAGGAGGCAACCGTCAAGGCGACGACGGCAAGGAAGATGCTGGGCCAGCCGAAAGTCTGCGTCATCACGCCCGAGCTGATCGGGCCGAAGGAGAGGCCGGCGCCGAAGCTCGCGCCGACGACGCTGAAGGCGCGCATGCGGGCAGTATCGGAGAATTCCTGTGCCAGGGCCGCCATGCCGCCGGCGAAGGCCGCGGCGGCGGCGATGCCCTGGAGTGCGCGCAGGAGGTCGAAGATCAGGATGGAGCGGGCCCCCACCAGGGCCAGCGAGGCCAGGGCGAAGCCGGCGACGCCGGTGAGGAAGATGCGCTTGCGCCCGAAACTGTCCGCCAGGGCGCCGGCGGCCATCAGCGCACTGCCGAAGGTCAGCATGAAGGCATTCGTCACCCAGTTCAAGGCGACCGGGCTGCCGCCCAGTGTGTCGGCGATGGCGGTCAGCGCCACGGCCGGGCCGGTGAAGGTCAGCGGCATGGCGATGGCGGCAAGGCAGACGGATAGGAGGATGAGCGCCTTGTGGGCGGCGCTCGGAGCCAAGGTTCGGTCTGTCATGAAATCGGAGCTCAAAGTTTGGTGGCAGGTCGCCGGCCCGATCCAGGCGGCTCCGCGTAGAAGCTACCCGGGGGAAATGGCGCGATCCGTTGCGAGCAATCTATTCTTGCCGCATTATCGGCGAAATAGGGGCTTCGTTCCGAAGATAGCGGAATGAAATTCCGGAATGGCGAGGAGGCTTGACCAGGCCTTCCCGGCTGGATGCTCTCGCGGAGGATATATGGACAGGAGCGGCAATCTCACGGCCTTCGTGCGCACGGCGGATCTTGGCAGTTTCGCCGCGGCCGGACGGGTGCTCGGCCTTTCGGCCTCGGCCGTCGGCAAGGCGGTCGCGAAGCTGGAGCAGGATCTCGGTGTGCGGCTGTTCCAGCGCACCACCCGCACCATCCGCCTCACCGAGGAGGGACGCCTGTTCCACGAGCGCTGCCGTCGCGTCCTTGACGATCTCGATGATGCCTGGGCCATCGTGGCGGGTTCACGCGATGCCCCACGGGGCAGGCTGCGGGTGTCGACGCCGGTCGTCACCTATCACATCCTGATGCCCCTGATGCCGGAGTTCACCACGCTCTATCCGGAGATCGAACTCGACTTCGATTTCAACGACCGGCTGGTCGACTTGGTCGAGGAGGGTGTCGATATCGCCGTCCGCAGCGGTGAGCTGCCGGATTCCCGGCTGATGTCGCGGGTGTTCTGCTCCTTCCGCCAGATGCTGTTCGCTTCACCCGCTTATCTCGATCGTCATGGCACGCCGCAGAAGCTGCGCGATCTCGATGGCCATCTCGCCATCCGCTACCGCTTTCTCAACAGCGGCAGGATGCTGGAATGGCCCTTGATCCTGCCGCCGGACGAGCCCGAGCCGAGTACGCGTACCATCTTCACCTGCAACAATATGGAGGCGATGCGAGGCGCCACGCTGGGTGGCCTCGGCATTGGCGTCATGCCGGATTTCCTGGTGTGCGATGCCGTTGCGGCGGGGACGTTGCGAACCGTGCTGCCCGATCACGTGGGCGGGCCGCGCAATTTCAACATGATCTGGCCGTCCAACCGGCATCTCTCGCCGAAGGTTCGTGTCTTCGTGGACTTCATGCAGGCCCGGCTCAGTGGCGTGTGAGCATGAAATGCGCGGCCAAGATTCGCGGCCAAAAATTTGGGCCATTGTCGGATTGGCAGACCTTCCCTCGTCCTTGAGATATCCGGCCGCGAGGCCCCTCGGAGGAGAACGCCATGTCCAAGATTTCGCCGTGCTTGTGGTTTGCGGGGGAGGCCGAGGAGGCCGCCAGTTTCTATGTCTCGCTCTTACCGGATTCGCGCATCGATCATGTGCAGCGCAATGTTGCGGACGGTCCGGGCGGCAAGGCCGGCAGTGTGCTGATGGTCCGCTTCACCCTCGCCGGCGAGAGCTATCTCGCCCTCAATGGCGGCGAGAAATGCGAATACAATCACGCTGTTTCCTTCCACATCGACTGCGCTGACCAGGCCGAGATCGACCGGCTGTGGGATGCGCTGGGCGAGAAGGGCGAATTGATCCATTGCGGCTGGCTCAAGGACCGCTATGGCGTGCACTGGCAGATCGTTCCCTCGATCCTGCCGACGCTGCTGGCCGATCCCGATCAGGCCAAGGCGCAACGGGTCATGACCGCCGTGCTCGGGGCGATCAAGTTCGACATCGCCACGCTGCAGAAGGCCTATGACGCGGTGTAAGGCACTGTCCGGAAGGGCTGAAGCGCTACCTTTGTCTTGCCCGGGCTTGACCGGGCACCCGGCGGCCCGGTCTCGATGCCTCGAAAGGCGGGCTGGATTGCCGGGTCAAGCCCGGCGATGACAGAGGTTGAGCCCATTCAATTCGGTTATTGGTGATCAGCCGTTCTAGCGAGCGGCGATCGCTGCTCCCCGCATGGGCTGATGCGATGGTGCGCGACACGCTGCCGCCCTGCCCGGATTGGGGGCCAGCGCGCCCGCATCATGACCGGGTGCCGGTGGTGGTTCCAGCGGCAGGTCGGCCAGTTCCCGCAGGGACATGGCCTGGAGGCTGGGATGGTCGAGCGGCTCCAGGCTGCGGCCTGATACCAGCCACAGCTTGGTCCAGCACTCCTTAAGGGTCTTGAGTATCCTGACGGTCAGCATGTCTGCGATATCCCTGAATTCTGCTGCTGAATCTCGGGCAAAGGAGGCAGGAAAGAAATGGAGTTCTGCGCGGGCATGCTATAGAAAAACTATATGGATGGTCTGCTGCGATATCAGCTCGGTGCCTTGCGGGCGGTCGAGGCCGCCGGGCGCCTGGGCTCGATGGCGAAAGCCGCCGAGGAACTCGGCGTCACCGTGGGTGCCGTCAGCCAGCAGGTACTCAAGGCCGAGCAGCGGTTGGGACGGCCGATCTTCACGCGCGGACCGAAGGGACTGATGCCGACACCGCTCGGCCGGTCCCTGCTCGCGGGCCTCACCCGCGGTTTCCGGGAGATCTCGCAGGCGCTGACCACGGCCGAGGCCCGGGCCGAGCATGTGCTGACGGTGACGGTCGCGCCGGTTCTTGCCGCCAAATGGCTGGTGCCGCGCTTGCATCGCTTCCATGAGGCTCATCCGGGCCTGCAATTGCGCATCGATGCCTCGGTCGAGCTGGTGGATTTCGACATTTCGGATGTCGATGTCGGCGTGCGCGTCGGCGCCGGGCCCTGGCCGGGCGTACGGGCTGACTATCTCATGGGTCAGAGCCTGTTTCCGCTCTGCTCGCCGTCATTGGCGGCCGGCATTCGGGACATTGAAGATCTGGTCAAGCTTCCTGCCATCATCGACTACAACTCGCCCGAGACCTGGCCGATCTGGCTGGCGGCTAATGGCAAGGCGGATCTGCCGCTCGCGGCCGGTCCGGCCTTTTCGGATGCGGCGCTCTGTCTCGATGCCGCGATCGCCGGCCAGGGCGTGTCGATCGGTTGGCTGACATTGGCCCAGGATGCCCTGCGCGATGGGCGCCTGGTCGCGCCTTTCCCGCGCCCGGTGCAGACAGGCCTTGCCTATTGGCTGGTGAGTTCGGCGCGCCGCAAGCCTTCAGCCAAAGTAAAGGCTTTCGAAGCCTGGCTGCGGGCCGAGCTGGCCGATGTGGCAGCCGGGTCTCAGGCGGAGGCGACGAGATAGGTCAGTGTTGCCGCTGCGCCGAGGGCGGTGCGGACGGCGTGCAGGCGGCCCCAGCGCCCGATGAGCAGGCGCGTCTGCGAGCCCGCCTCATCGTTCGGCGTTGCCTCCAGGAGCCGGTTGGTCGGCATGATGCCCAGCAGCGTATAGGGCCAGTTCGCCAGCATCAGCACGGCGCCAACCAGCCAGAGTGAGCTGCCGGCGAGCCAGGCAGCGGCGAGGCCTGCGAGACCCGAGGCAACGGCGAGACTGGCCTGCATGGCAAAGCCGCGTGCATAGCTCGGTTTCCATTGCGCCAGCAGGGAGGCGTCGTCGAGGCTGAGCCGCGCCGGCTGTTCGGCAACGTTGATGTAGAAGGCGGCCCCAGTGAAGGCGGCTGCAAGGATGAGGGCGATCTGGCCGATCAGCATGGATCTGCTCCAATTTGACAATATGTTGTCGAGTTGGATATATATTGTCAATGAATGAATCGGATCCTGCGCTGGTCGGCGAAGGCGTTACGGCCCTCATCCTCGAAGTGTTCCGCCTGAATGGACGCCTGCTCGCGGCCGGCGACCGGCTGGTGGCCGGAGTCGGGTTGAGCAGTGCGCGCTGGCAGGTGCTCGGCGCCATTGCGCTGGCCGGCACCCCGCAGCCCGTAGCCCATCTTGCCCGTTCCATGGGACTCAATCGCCAGGGCGTGCAGCGCATCGTCAACGAACTGGCGGACGAGGACATTCTCGCCTTCCGCGACAATCCCCATCATCGCCGGGCCAGGCTGGTGATGATGACGGCAAAGGGGAAGACTGCCTATGAAGCCGCGAACCGGCTGCAGAGGCCCTGGGTGGACGCTCTCGCGCAGGGATTGACGGCCGAGGATATCACGGCCTGCCTTCGCTTGATCGAAACCTTACGCCGCCGGCTGGAGGCGGAGGCCGATCCTGACGGGGCCGAGTTCGCATAGATTTTCGGGTGCCTTAAATTTGAGTTTCCGTTTTCGGTCCAGGGCTATTTTGCCCTAGGCGAGGCTCTGTCCCAGTGAGCAGCCGCTGGATGTTGGCGCGATGGCGCACGATCACATAAAGACTGCCTGCGATCACCAGGAGCCGATACGGCAAGGGCTGCTCCAAGGCACAGGCGAGGATGATCGCGGTCAAGGCCGCGAGCATGGAGCCAAGGGAAACAATACGAAAAACAGCCAGCACGATGGCGAAAACTGTCAGGGCACCCAGGCCAACAGGCCAAGAGATCGCCAGCAGCACGCCGAGTCCGGTCGCAACAGACTTGCCACCCACAAAGTTGAGCCAAATCGAACGACTATGTCCCAACAATGCGGCAAGCCCGGCCAGGCAAACCGCCCAGGGAACCCATGTTTGCTGATCAAGCGCCGTCGGTGGCGTGACGGACGGCAATGTATAAGACCAAGGATAGAACCAGAGAGCAAAGGCAATCGCCCCCGCGCCTTTCAGCACATCCACTAGGAGTACCGTCAGCGCCGGCCATTTTCCCAGGGTTCGCAAGACGTTCGTTGCCCCGGTGGATTTGGAGCCATGCTCCCGGATATCGATGCCCTTGAGCAGTTTCCCCGCCAGATAGCCCGTGGGCGTGGAACCGAAAAGATAGGCGATCGCCAATCCAACCGCATTCACGATCCAGAAAATCATGGAGTTCACCTCGATACCGCAATCTCGGCAATCACTATCGGGTTGTCTACCTCCTTGGCTGTTATGGGTTTGTTCAATGGACTGAGCGAAGGGGCGGGCTTGGTCGACATCCCTTCTAGTGGGAATAAGAAAGGAAGACGTTGCGGCGACGAGGATGGCGAAACATATGCTCTACCATTGAGCTACGGGCCCGCATGGTGGACCCGACGGGACTCGAACCCGCATCACTTGGGGAATAGCCATGTAGTTCCGCCGGCATTCGCCGCAACGTTCCAAATCATGCCGGGCAGACGCGGCGACGAAAGGGATGAAACCTCTTCACCCGCGCGGAGCCTTTCGGCCTGGCGCAAGGTTCCGGATTCGAACCAGGAGGACCATGTAGTTCCATCGGCATTCGCCGCTCTGCGCGGTGTCGTTCAAGGTTTGGGCCACGGCGACGAGAGGGATGAGAATGGGCTCCCGATAACGGTGAGTCGGGTACAGCTTGTCCGGCTGCGGCGCCCATGCTTTGGCGACATTGTATTCCCATCGGCATTTGCCGTGACGTGTCGAAATTCCTTTCAGTCGAGGTGCGTGCGGCGACGAGGTTTGAAGGGGGACAATGACTGAGCTACCGCTTGCGCGGGGCGCCATCGAAAACGCCGACCTCCCCCTCTGATGAAAGGGCGCTCTAACCTGTAGTCCCACTGGCATTCGCCGCTTGCTGCAAAATGTCATGTTGGGCCGCGGCGACGAGAGTGACGAAACATCCTGCTCTATCCACTGAGCTACAGGCCTTGCGGCCTGGCGGGAATCGAACCCGCGTCCTGGAGCGTGAAGGCTGTAGTTCCGCCGGCATTCGCCGCGTCCGGTATTAAATCTCCAAAAGCGTTTGCTGAAACGCGCCTTGCTCTGGCAGTGGAAGCCACGACAACAAGAGTGACGAAACGTTACCGCCTTGCGGCGGTCCGTGCTCTAACCGATTGAGCTATGCAGCTTGCGCCGCAGCGGGATTTGAACCCGCAACCCCGGGATTCGCAGTCTGTAGTTCCGTCGACATTTGCCGTGGCCCATTGCCGTACACCTTAGGCTCCGGCCGGCAGCGTGAAGCCGCCGGCCGGAAATCATGTTGCATCAGAGCTCGATCTTCTCGATCTCGCCGACCCAGTGCTCGGCGCTCATCTCGCCCTTCGTGAAGGCCGCGATGGTGTTGAACACCGCATCCGAGAAGCCGCCGATGTTCATCACATCGGCGCGCTCCTGCGCCTGGGTGGTCGTGTAGGGCTGGATGTCGAGACACACCAGCTTGGCATTGGGATTGCTGGTCTTCACCCGCTCCCACTGCTTCATCATCTGCGTGGCCTCGCCGCCCCGGCGCGCATCGATCCAGGACTGGTTGTCCGAGACGAAGATCACCAGGTCCACCTTGGCCTTTTCGTTCGCCAGCTTCTCCAGCGGCGCCGAGCAGTTGGTGCCGCCGCCGCCGATGGAGGCAAGCTTGCGCGCATTGGTCATCACCGTGTCGCGCGGCTCGAGGTCCACGCGGACCACGGTCTGCTCGAACGGGATCACCCGGGCCGACGGATTGGCCCGAAGCACCGAAGCCGCCACCAAGCCGGCCACGTCGATGCAGCGCACCTGCGTGGTCGAACCCTTGCGATAGCCGGTGACCGGCGAGGACATCGAACCCGACACGTCCGGGCAGACGACCACGCGGCCCTCGATCGCGGGCACATTGGCGACCGCGGTCTCCATCGCATCGTGCAGCGCCTCACGCACCACGGGCGGGATGTCCTGCCCGGCCTGCGCATAGGCCATCATCAGCTGATACGGGAACACCCGTGCCCGCTTGATGGCCTCGCGATCGGCAAGCCGCGCGGCAAGCTTTTCGGCGAAGCCCTCCACCTCGAACACGCCGTGGCGCGCAAAGGTGGCGAGATTCATCCGCAGCATCTGCCAGCCGGCCTTGTCGGCGATACCGGCCCAGTGCTGCCGGGTGAGCGGCAGCGCGGTGAGCATCTGGAACGGCACGGCCGGCACCGGCAGCGACGGATCCTGCTTGAAGGCCTCGAACGCCCGGGCGATGTCAGGCAGCGCCTCTACATCGTAGGGACGCCCGATCAGCCAGGCATAGAGTGCCTCGCGCGCCTTGCCGGCGGGCTTGGGGTGGACCATCTTGATCACATCCGCGAGCGAGGGATTGTTGCCCACGCTGGCACGCATGATCTCGATGTCCGAAGCGGTCTCGAGCCAGGCCTGGACCAGCTTCTTCGGCCGGGTCCCGAGGGACTTACGACCGACGGCACCCGACCGCATCACCTGCACGAAATTGCGCAGCATCTTGCCGTTATCGACCACGCGCGGAAACGCCTTGGCGAAATCGCCCGTCTGCAGCATCGAGAGATAGGCGAGCAGGAGAGCCGGCATATCCTTCATATGGCCGCGCTGGCGGGCATAGATGGCCGCCTTGGCGATGAACACGCTCTCCACCTCGCAGACCGCCTTGAGCGTCTCGTCGAGCTGCGCGGTGGCGCTCGCATAGAAGGTGCGGTTCAGCGTACCGGTGACGGCGAGCTGGGCCAGCGCGTGGCGCGGCGTGAACTGATAGGCCGGGGCACCGTGCTTGTTGGCCGCATCGGTCTTCGGCAGCATCTTCCCCACAAAGGAGGCAAACAGCGACTTATTTGCCATGGCAATCATCCTCGTTCGTTACGAGGATCTCTTTGCAGGGAGCGTGCCAAGTCGAATGAGAGGCGACGATTTATTTTACAAGATATTGATTTTAAAGGATAAAAATTTACATACCCAATTCACTGCGCTTCATGAAGTCGGTGGAGGAATGGTACCACCTTAGAATATTGGATATAGTATTATATCATGGTATCTCTTCTGTGAGCCTGCGCCTGTGGAGGACTCATGAAAAAGCGTGTCGCCATCGGGTTCCTCGGCGTCAGCCTGGACAGCGGCAAGCGTGACAAGCGCTGGGAGCGCTGGCGGCCGACAGTGGCGCTTTGCCAGCAGGGGGATCTGCCCATCGACCGCCTCGAATTGATCCACGATATCAGGGCGACGTCGCTGGCCGAGCGGATCACAGGCGACATCGCCGTGATTTCGCCGGATACGCAGGTGGTCAGGCACATCATGAATCTCGCCGATGCCTGGGATTTCCAGGAGGTCTATGGGGCTCTCTATGATTTCGCCAAGGCCTATCCCTTCGATGCCGAGGAAGAGGATTACCTCGTCAACATCACCACCGGCACCCATGTCGCCCAGATCTGCTGGTTCTTGCTGACCGAGGCCCATTATGTGCCCGGCAAACTGATCCAGCTCTCGCCGCCCAAGCGCCAGGGCGAAGGCGTCGCCGGCTCCTATTCGATCGTGGATCTCGATCTTTCGCGTTATGATGCCATCGCCAGTCGTTTCAGGGCGGAGACGCATGAGGCGACTTCCTTCCTCAAATCCGGTATCCCCACCCGCAACACTGCTTTCAACGCCATGATCGACCAGATCGAGCGGGTGGCGATGCGCTCGCGCGCGCCGGTGCTGCTGACAGGGCCGACCGGCGCCGGCAAGTCGCTGCTGGCCCGCCGCATCTTCGAGCTCAAGCAGGCGCGGCGGCAGCTCTCGGGCGGTTTCGTCGAGGTCAATTGCGCCACCTTGCGTGGCGATCATACGATGTCGGCGCTGTTCGGCCATGTGCGGGGCGCCTTCACCGGCGCCCAGACCGATCGGGCCGGTCTCTTGCGTGCGGCCGATGGCGGGTTGCTGTTCATGGACGAGATCGGCGAGCTTGGTCTCGACGAACAGGCCATGATCCTCAGGGCGATCGAGGAGAAACGCTTCCTGCCTGTTGGCGCCGACAAGGAGACGGCCAGCGATTTTCAATTGATTGCCGGGACCAATCGCGATCTGTCGGTCGACGTGCGTTCGGGCAAGTTTCGCGAGGATTTGCTGGCCCGTCTCAACCTCTGGACCTTCGAACTGCCGGGCCTTGCCGCGCGCCGCGAGGATATCGAACCCAATCTCGACTTCGAACTCACGCGCTACGCCGAACGCGAGGGCGAGAACATCGCCTTCAACCGTGAGGCGCGTGCCCGCTACCTTGCCTTCGCGACGGCGGCGGAAGCGCGCTGGACCGCCAATTTCCGCGATCTTTCCGCCTCCGTCACTCGCATGGCGACGCTGGCACCGGGCGGGCGCATCACCGAGGAGGGGGTCGTCGAGGAGATCGCCCGCCTCGTCAGGCTTTGGCGAGCGGGTGACGGCGACGGCACGGACAGGCTGCTCGCGGACCTCGTCGGCGAGGAGCGCGTTGCCGGCATCGACCGGTTTGACCAGGTGCAATTGGCCGAGGTGGTTCGCGTCTGCCGCGCCAGTTCCTCCCTCAGCGCGGCCGGGCGCGTGCTGTTCGCGGCATCGCGACAGGCCAAGGCCAGCTCGAACGATGCCGATCGCCTGCGCAAATATCTGGCGCGCTTCGAACTGGATTGGGAAGAGGTGCGGCAGGGCTGAGTGCGGGTCTTCGAATATGCCTCACTCCCGGACGATGGTCAGGTGGGTGGCTTGTGGTGTCGGGACGCGGTCGGTGACGCGATAGCCCAGGGCCGGCAGGTCGATGCCGGCGAAGAAGCTCTCCCCCTTGCCGAGCAACACCGGCGAGGTGACAAGATGCAGGTCGTCGATCAGGCCGGCCTTGAGATATTGATGGATGGTCGCAACGCCGCCGCCGATTCGCACATCCCTGTTGCCGGCGGCCGCCCTGGCCTGCCGCAGGGCCGACTCGATGCCGTCGGTGACGAAATGGAACACGGTGCCGCCCTCCATCTCGATCGGGTCACGGGCATGGTGGGTCAGTACGAAGACCGGCACGTGATAAGGTGGACTGTCGCCCCACCAGCCTTTCCAGCTTGTGTCGGGCCAGGGGCCGCGAACCGGACCGAACATGTTGCGGCCGAGGATCCAGGCGCCGAGATTGTCCATGCTGCGGGCGGCGAAATCGTCATCGATGCCCGCCTCGCCGCCTTCCTGTCCGAACATCTTGCGGAAAGTCCGGGTGGCGAAGGCCCAGCCATGCAGCTTGGTGCCATTCACGCCGAGGGGATTGTCGAGGCTCTGGTCGGGGCCGGCGCCATAGCCATCGAGCGAAAGGGAAAAGCCCCGGACGATGAGTTTCGACATGTCGTTTCCTCTCCGGTCTGATTGCATATTGAAACCGGTCCAGAAGCTAGTCAAACCGATTTAATTTTGCAATCAGTTTTATCCAAGGTATAGGAAGCCAGATGTGCGGCGGCTGCCGCCGATTTGTCTCTATCTGACGGGACCGGATGCGGCCGGGTTCACGGACGTAGGTCGAAGTGAAAGACCTTCGAGATGATCTGCCAGCGCCCATCGAGATGCACGAAGGTCAGGAGATCGGTGAAATGCTTCGGCCCGATCGCGCATTCGACCCGGGCAAAGGCCGTGACCGGACCGGCGAATTCGATGGACACGATCCTGTCAGCCCGTTCTTCGTTGCGGCTTGCGGGTGAAGGACGCTTGTCCACCATGGGGAAATATTCGGCCATGCCGAGATGCGTCAGGCCTCCTTCGCTGGCGCAGGCATAGAGAGCCTGGGGATGAAAGACATGGCGCAACCTCTCGGTGTCGCTGTGATAGAGCCCGTCGAAATAGGTCTGAAGCGCCGTGACCAGCGCCTCGAAACCGGGATCCTTGGGAGTGTGGCTCGTCATGGCGGTCTTGGCCCTTTCCTGCATGGAATATTAAACGCGAAGAGATATAATTTGCCGGCTATTGAAGGTCAGGCCGCGGCGGGTGTGCGGGAAGTCCTGTTGCCGAGCGCCGTGGTGATCAATGTGGCCGCCGCCTTGCCGGCAGCTTCCATATAGTCGGGGTCGCGGTGCAGCAGCACGACGGCAAAGCTGCCATCGAGCAAAAGCACGACCTGCTGGGCGAGCAGGCCGGCGTCGGCAAGGGCCTCCCGCTCCAATTCGAGCCGCAGCCAGCCCTCGAAGCGCTTCTTGTGGGCGGCGCCGACCTTGATGGCGGGATGGCCGGGCAGGTCGGCGAGTTCGGCGGCGGTGCGCAGGAAGCCGCATCCCTTCCAGCGCGGATGACGGGCCGCGACGGCGAGATTGCGGAAGATGGCCTCGACCTTGGAGGCAACGTCCCCCTGCGCCTCGTCGAACCATCGCCGGAACAGAGCGAGGTTGGGCTGGTCGCGGGCCGCCAGATAGGCAGCGATCAGATCGTCCTTGCTGGTGAAATGATAATAGAGCGTGCGCTTGGTGATGCCGGCCTTGGCGGCGACCGCGTCCACGCCGACATTGCGAATGCCTTTGTCGTAGAACAGGCGCGCCGCGGCGCTGACAATGCGCTCGCGCGTGGTGGTCGCGGATGCAGGCATGGCACAGCCTCCAATGTATACTGACTAGTGAGTATAATCATTGTTGGAAACCGTGCTAACCCTTCGTTCGAGCAAGGGATGGCAATGGCTATGGACACGGCGCCGGCCGAACCGGTCGAAATCATCTGCGGGGACGGGGTCGTTCTTGGCGGCCACCTCTGGCCGGCGGGTGGTGGACGAAGAACGGGCACGGTCATCATCAATGCCGCGACAGGCGTGCTTGCCCGTTATTACCATCGCTATGCC
This sequence comes from Labrys sp. F242, assembly GCF_057813875.1. Classification (NCBI taxonomy): domain Bacteria; kingdom Pseudomonadati; phylum Pseudomonadota; class Alphaproteobacteria; order Hyphomicrobiales; family Xanthobacteraceae; genus Labrys; species Labrys sp. F242. The sequence goes on from NZ_JBVASG010000003.1 coordinate 562,802, forward strand.
CGTTTTCTCGGCGAACACGGTTTCGATGCGATCACCTATGACTATCGCGGCATCGGCCTGTCACGCCCGGGTGATCTGAAGCATTGCGGCTATCGCTGGAGCGAGTGGGGAACGCGCGATTTCGAGGCCGTGCTGGGTTTTGCCAGGCAGCGCCGGCCGGATGGGCCTCTCTTCGTGGTCGGCCATAGCATCGGCGGCTTCCTGCCGGGACTCGCTGGTAATGCCGCCTGTATCGATCGCATGCTCACCGTCGGCGCCCAATATGCCTATTGGCCCGATTATGCGCGCAGCCACCGTCTCCAATTGCTCTGGCGTTGGCATGTGCTGATGCCCTTGCTTACCGCGATATACGGCTATTTCCCGGGCCGGCGGCTGGGCTGGCTCGAAGACCTGCCGGCCGGAATCGCTCTCGAATGGAGTTTCCGCCGCCGGCGCGTGGAAGACAGCCATCCACGCAAGGAGCGGGAGGAGGTCCTCGCGCGCTTTGCCGCGGTTTCCGCGCCGATCCTGGCGGTGACGGCGTCGGATGATGAATTCGGCACTGTGCCTGCCATCCGGCGTGCCCTGGCCTATTACAGCTCCAGCGCCACGACAGCGGTGCGCCTGCTGCCGCAGGACTACGACCTAGCCGAGATCGGCCATTTCAGCCTGTTCCATGACCGGCATCGCGCCGGCTTCTGGCGGGACACACTCGCCTGGCTGCAGGACGGCGTGAATCCCTGGCCGCACCGGCGCTTCGAGACGATGGGGTGAGGCATGGCGCGCCGGCAGAGCCCGAGCGAAAGATTGTACGAACCCCGACCTTTGTCACCTTCGGCGATTTTCGAGTTCAGGCTTCGCAGGGAGAAATGGCCGGCCTCATTGCGGCGAGGGCGGGCCCTCGCAGGTCAGGCCGATCTGGTCCTTCAACTCCTGGGCCTCGCGCGGATCCTCCTTGGCCAGCAGGGCGCAGGTGGTGAAATTGCCCTTCAGCTTGCCGTCGCGGTAATAGCCCCAGTCCCGGATCCGGCTCCTGAGAAAGGTGAGCTGTTGGCCGAACGTCACATTGCCCACCAGTTCCGGGCGGTTGTTGATCTTGCCGGTGAAACGGTCGCCCCTGTGGCTGACCTCGTTGAGCCAGAAATATTCGGTCTGGGCACCCTGGATGATCGGCACCTTCACGGCGAAGTCGCTGGCGCCGGTGACGTTGCCGTCCAGGGCGTCGATGAAGTCGGGCAGGCTTTCCTGCGCCTTGGCGAACGCGGCCTTCATGGCGGGATCGTCATCCCTGGCCTTCAGCGTGCCGTCGCGGCCGGCCTTCTGGGTCACGGTTTCGGCATGGGCCGCGGACAGGCCAAGAAAGGCGAGGCCTGTTACGGCGAGGAGGAATGCTCTCGTCATCGGCGGCTCCGGTTTCTGGCGTCATCGTAGCGGCAGGACGGGCCGGATCGCAACGGGGGCGTTTTCTGTGGGCGTCTCGCCCTTTATACGGGCCTCGCCGGAGCGGTGCGAGATCGGCACAGAATGTCCCCCTGCATCGTTTTAGGTAAATTCATAGGGCCGCGAGCGCTGCAGCGAAGCGGTGCAAGGCCGGTGGGTCGAAGCCATCCTCGCCGACGAGCACGAAATCGATGGCGTGGGGTTGTAGCGCGGCGGCGGCCGGGAGGAGTGCCGGATCCGTCAGCCCGAGAAAGCAGGGCAGGCCTGCCAACTCGATCAAATGTCGGCAGGCGCCCAGATCGTCCGCGTCATCGAGGTTCAGATGCAGCGCATCGGCAAGGCTGGCATAGGTCTCCACCAGGGCGCTGGCATCGCTGTGGGCTGGATCGATCGACTGGATGATCTTGCGGCCACGGATGATGCGCTTGAGGCCGGGATATTCACTGGTGGCGATCGGCCTTGCAAGGCGGACGGCGAGCGCCGCTGATGCATCGACCTGCTGGGCCACGGTACCGGCCGTCAGCGCCGGGGTGGCCAGGATCGGCGTGACCGCCGGCGGAAGAGCGAGTGCGATCGCCGCCAGCGCCTCGCTGCCTTCCGGCCCCGCCTGCGGAAAGGCTGAAGGGTCGAGCCCGATGGCGTCAGCGCCGGCCTCGACCGCCGCGCCGGCTTGCTCGCGGGAGGCGATCCCGTTGATCATCAGGCGAAGGCGCGGCACCGGTCCCGTCTCAGTCGACGGCTTCGCCGGGATAAGCGCCCCACAGATTGTTTTCCTGGATCCAGCCGTCGAAGCCTTCGCCCTGGATGCGGCACCAGTTAGAGGCACAGCTCTTGATCGAGGCCTGCACGCCGGGCTGCAGCATGGCGACGGCCGTCGCCTTGGCGTCGGCGGTGGCACGGAGCGGCAGCGTCTGTTGCTTGGACCAGGGCGCGATCAGGGCTGTGCGCTTGCCTGAGAGCAGGTTCTGCAGCACCCAGCCTTCGGAGCCGTCGGCGTCGCGGATGCGCCGCCAGTTCTCGAATTCGGCGATCACTTCCACCGGTAAATTGGACTTCTGGTAGATGAAGGACACGGTCTGGTCGCGCGAAGGACCCTGGCGCACATTCACCCTGTCGGGCTTCAGGCTGACGAAGCGTGGCATCGGCAGGCCGGAGACCGGCCCGAGCTGATCCTTGCCGGACCGGTCTCCGGCTGCCGACTTGGGATCGGGCAGCGAGCCGGTGACGTCATCGGCCTGCTTATCCGGAATGGCGGCCTTGCCTGCGCCGGCGATGAAGGCGGCTACGGTGGGGTCGGCAAGCGTATCGGCGCTGATGCCTTCGGTGACCGAGCCTGCCGGCTGCTTCAGGCGCTTGTGGTGAAGATAGTAGACCCCGCCAGCGACGATGAGGGCACAGAAGGCGCCAGCAAAACCGATCTTGGCAATGGGACTTAAACGGGGCGCTTCTTCTTCGTAATAGGACATGCCGGACCTCGACGCACACACTCGCCCGCAACCACCTCTGTTGCTGCGCTTGCCTGTCTGTTAGAGGAAAGACAGCGACGGGCTGCGGGCTTATCGGTGCAGTTTGTCTGAGGGCGGTGAACGCCGTCTTAAAGTTTGCGGGAGGTCGGCATGTCGTTACGAAAAAAACCGCGGGTCGTGGTCACACGCCGCCTGCCGGACAGCGTGGAAACCCGCATGCGCGAATTGTTCGACGCGCAGCTCAACCTGACCGACGAGAAGATGTCGCAGGAGGCGCTGATCGAGGCGGTGAAAACCGCCGACGTGCTGGTGCCCACCATTAATGACCGCATCGACAAGGCGCTGATCGAGGCCGCCGGCAGCAGCCTCAAGCTGATCGCCAATTTCGGCAATGGCGTCGACAATGTCGATGTCGAGGCTGCCGTGGCGCGAAAGATCACCGTGACCAATACGCCGCGTGTGCTCACCGACGACACCGCAGACATGACCATGGCACTGATTCTCGCCGTGGCCCGGCGCGTCACCGAGGGCGCGCGGGTGATTCCCGAAGGCGACAATGCCTGGCCAGGCTGGTCGCCGACCTGGATGCTCGGCCGCCGCATCACCGGCAAGCGCCTCGGCATCATCGGCATGGGCCGCATCGGGCAGGCGCTGGCGCGCCGGGCCAAGGCCTTCGGCCTGCAGGTGCATTACCACAACCGCCATCATGTCGACCCCGCCATCGAGGCGGAACTGGAAGCGACCTATTGGGATTCGCTCGACCAGATGCTGGCCCGCATGGACATCATCTCGGTCAACTGTCCGCATACGCCGGCGACCTACCATCTGCTCTCGGCCCGGCGGCTCAAGCTGCTCAAGCGCGAGGCCCTGGTCGTCAACACGGCGCGCGGCGAGGTAATCGACGAGACCACGCTTGCCAAGATGCTCGATGCCGGCGAGATCGCCGGGGCCGGGCTCGACGTGTTCGAGCATGAACCGGCGGTCAATCCCCGCCTGGTCAAGCTCGCCAAGAGCGGACGCGTGGTGCTGCTGCCGCATATGGGCTCGGCCACCATCGAGGGCCGTACCGACATGGGCGAGAAGGTCATCGTCAATATCCGCGCCTTCATGGACGGGCACAGCCCGCCGGACAAGGTGCTGCCGGAGATGCTGTAGCGCCCCACTCAGGAAGGAATACGATGCGCGTTTATCTGGCCGGTCCCGAAGTCTTCCTGCCCAATGCCCGGGCGGTGCTCGACGCCAAGATCGAGCTCACGCGGCGCTATGGCTTTATCCCGGTCTCGCCCGGTGACCTGGAAATCCCGGCCCAGCCGACCAAGCGCGATTTCGGCCTCGCGATCAGCGCCGTCAATGAAAAGCTGATGCTGAGTGCCGATGCGATCATCGCCAACCTCACGCCCTTCCGCGGCATCGCCGCCGATACCGGCACGGTCTACGAACTCGGCTTCATGTGCGCGCGTGGCTGCCCGGCCTTCGCCTTCTCCAATGTGGCCCAATCGCATTTCGAGCGGCTGCAGGTCTATTATGGCGGCAAGGTCGCTGATGATGCCGAGGGCCGGCCACGCGGCTCGGATGGGCTGGCGGTCGAGGATTTCGACATGGCCGAGAATCTGATGCTGGACGGTGGTATCGAGGCACGTGGCGGCGCGTTCGTCACCCGCTCTGCGGCGCCCGGCAAGCTCTTCGAGGACCTTGCCGCCTTCGAGGAATGCCTCGGGATCGCCGCCGGGCGGCTGCTGCAAGGCGGCAAACCGTCTTCTTCGTCTTAGGCGGCCGGCATGGGCGCGCGAGGCCTGTTCACCGCACGAGCCTCCGGCATGGCCGGGATCGACGCGGTAATAGCCCAAAGCAGCTACAGCTTTCCGCGCCACATGCATGATCAATACGGCATCGGCCTGATCGATCGCGGCAGCCAGAAGTCGGCCAGCGGGCGCGGCCCGGTCGAGGCCGCTGAGGGAGACGTCATCACGGTCAATCCGGGCGAGATACATGATGGCAGCCCCATCGGCGATCGCGGCCGGGCCTGGCGCATGCTCTATTTCGATCCAGCTCTCATGGCAGAGGCGATCGGGGACATCCGCGAAGGCGGCGGCGCAACGTTCGAACTCGCCGATCCAGTGGTACGGGACCGGCGGATTGCCAGCCTTTTCGCCAGGCTTTTCCAGGGCCTCATCGACACTGGGACGAGGGACGCCACCGTTCTTTGCCGCGACGAAACCTTGCTGATCTTGCTGGCCCGGATCAGCGGCGTGGCTGTTCCCGATTCCGCCGTGCCTCGCGCCATCGGAATTGCCCGCGATTACATCGATAGCGATCCAGTCGCGCCCTTATCCCTGTTCGACCTGGCGCAGTTGACAGGGCTGAGCCGCTTTCAGGTGGTCCGCGGCTTCGCGAGGGCAACCGGCATGACGGCGCACGCCTATCTGATGCAGCGCCGTCTCCAGCTGTCGCGGCGCCATATCGCGCGCGGCATGGCGCTCGCCGAGGCCGCTGCGGCGAGCGGCTTCGCCGACCAGAGCCACATGACCCGCCTGTTCGTACGCAGCTACGGCATCTCGCCCGGCACCTATGCGGCGGCACGGGCTCTTTGAATCAGCCCCACACGCTGCAATTGCGTTCAAGACGGGCCTGCCGCCATCGGGGCATTCCTGTGGTTTTCCACCGGAGCCTCCGCATGTCCCTCGACTATCTCGTCACCGCGCTCGTCGTCATCCTCCTGCCCGGCACCGGCGTGCTCTATACGCTGGCTCTCGGGCTGAGCCAGGGTTGGCGCGCCAGCGCCTTGGCCGCCTTCGGCTGCACGCTCGGCATCCTGCCCCATCTCGCCGCTGCGATCGTGGGCCTGGCAGCGCTGCTGCACGCCAGCGCCGTCGCCTTCCAGGCCCTGACCTATCTTGGCGCCGCCTATCTCCTCTACATGGCCTGGAGCGTCTGGCGTGACGGCAGCAGCCTGCAGCTTTCAGGAGATCGGCAGCGCCTGCAACCGGCCCGCATCATCCTCAAGGGCGTGCTCCTGAACATCCTCAACCCCAAACTGTCGCTCTTCTTCCTCGCCTTCCTGCCGCAGTTCATACCGCCCGGCACGGCCAGCCCGATCGCCGCGATGAACGAACTCGCCCTTTGGTTCATGGCCCTGACCTTCCTGGTCTTCCTGGCCTATGGCGCCTGTGCTTCGGCGGTCCGGAACCAGGTGGCGCGGCGGCCAGCCGTGCTCCTCTGGCTGCGCCGCGGCTTTGCACTGGCTTTTGCAGGGCTGGGATTGAAGCTGGCCTTTTCGCGCTTGTGATGTCGGGAACGTTCCGGGATGCGCGTCCCTGCCAATGAAGGACGTCGCAAGCGGGAGGATTCAATCTTGACGAATGCAAGCAGGATCGAGCTGTTGAACGTCAATCACCCTCGCAAGGGCCGGCCGGCGGATGCAGTCCTGTATGTGGCAATGAAGTGGGCCATGCTGGCCGTTCTGCCGGACAGCAAGCCGGGCTTGACCGTTGCGCAGGTCCAGGACGCGGTACCGGCCCTGCTGCCGCAGGATCTCTATCCCGGCGGGGCGAAGGCAGGCTGGTGGGTCAAGGCCGTGCAACTCGACCTCGAGGCGGGAGGCGTCATCCGGCGCGAAAAGGTCTCGCCGCTGCGCCTCTACAAGGCCTGACGCTGCTCGAGAAAAGCCTTCCGGCTTTTCTCGATGATGCCTTGGCTCTCGTCAGAGAAGTCCATTTTCCTGGGCCATCACCCGCAGATTGGTCTGCGGGCGGGCGCCGACATGCTGGATCACCTCGGCGGCGGCCAGTGCGCCCAGCTTGAGCGAGGCCAGATGCGGCAGGCCGCGGGCGAGGCCGAACAGGAAGCCCGAGGCGAAGAGATCGCCGGCGCCGGTGGTATCGACGAGCTTGTCGATCGGGAAAGCCGGTACGGAGACGCGCGTGCCGCCCTCGATCGCCAGCGCGCCGTCTTCCGACCGCGTCACGATGGCGAGGCGGCAATCCTTCTCGACCTGGGCGAGCGCCGTCTCGAAGTCGGAGGTCTCGTAGAGCGACTTGATCTCCTGGGTGTTGGCGAACACGGTATCGACCACGCCCGAACGCATGAGGTCGAGGAACTCGCCGCGGAAACGGTCGACGCAGAAGGAGTCGGACAGAGTGATCGCGACGCGTCGCCCGGCCTTGTGGGCGATGTCGGCGGCTTTCAGGAAGGCGTCCTTGGCATCCTGGGGATCCCACAAATAGCCTTCCATATAGGTGATGGCGGCGCCCTGCACGACGTCTTCTTCGATATCGGCGGGCCCGAGCAGGTGGCAGGCGCCGAGATAGGTGTTCATCGTGCGCTCGCCATCGGGCGTGATGAAGATGAAGCTCTTGGCGGTCGAGGGCCCCTCGCTCAGCGGCACCGTCTGGAAATGCGTGCTTTGGGCGCGCAGGTCATGGGTAAAGACCTTGCCGGCCTCGTCCTGCTTCACCTTGCCGAAATAGGCGGTTTTGCCGCCCAGGGAAGCGACACCCACGGCCGTGTTGGCGGCCGATCCGCCCGAAATCTCGACGCTCTGGCCCATGGCGGCGTAAAGATGGTCGGCCCGTTCCTCGCTGGTGAGGATCATGGCGCCCTTGGCGAGGCCTTCGCGGACCAGGAAATCGTCTTCGGTCTGGGCAAAGACATCGACAATGGCGTTGCCGATGGTGAGAACGTCGAAACGAGGTTTCGCGCTGGAAGGGGATTTGGGCATGCAGTATCTCTGTTTTGCGGCGCGGACTATAGCGATGTGTTGCGTTGCGGCAAGAAAGAGTTGCGATGCAACCGCTGCCGTCGCTGTCGTTCGGAGTTCTGATGGCCTTCCTGCGTAACGCTGCCTCGGTTGGATTCGCCACCCTCGCCTCCCGCATTCTCGGTTTCATCCGTGACACCATGGTGGCGGCGGCGCTTGGCGCCGGGCCGGTGGCGGATGCCTTCGTGGTCGCCTTCCGCCTGCCCAGCCTGATGCGCCGGCTGTTTGCCGAAGGGGCGGTGAACACGGCTTTCGTGCCCTTGCATGCCGAGGCGGAGCGTCGAGGCGAGGGCGAGGCCTTTTCCGACCAGGTCTTCACCCAGGTCGCCCTGGTCTTCTTCCTGCTCTCGGCCTTGGCTCTCATGGCGATGCCGCTGCTGATCGAACTGATCGCACCTGGCTTCGGGAAGGGGGGCGGTCGTGTCGACCTCGCCGTCGCCCTGTCGCGCATCACCTTCACCTATTGCCTGGCAACGGCCGTGATGGTGGTGGCCTCTGCGGTACTCAACGTCAACGGCCGCTTTACGGCCGCCGCCTATGCGCCGGCCCTCGTCAATGTCGTCACCATCGCCACCCTGCTCGGCGCGCCCTTGCTGGTTCAGCTCGACCAGGAGGCCCTGGCGCGCCTGCTGGCCTGGTCTATCTTCATCGGCGGCCTCGCCCAGGGCGCTCTGGTCTTCTTTGCGCTGCATCGGGCCGGCCTGCGGTTGCGCCTGGTCAGGCCCCGCTGGACCCCCGCGGTCCGGCGCTTTTTCCTGCTGGCGCTGCCCGGCGTGCTGACGGCGGGGGCGACGCAGGTCAATGCCTTCATCGGCCTGATCGTGGCCTCGGCCGATCCCGGCGCCGTCACCTGGCTCTATTATGCCGACCGCCTCTACCAGCTTCCATTGGGCATCATTGCGGTGGCGCTCGGCAATGCCTTGCTGCCGGAACTCGCCCGGGCCAGCACCCGAGGCGACCGGCAAGCCGAGAGCGGCATCCTGAGCCGGGCGGTCGAATTCGCAGCTTTTCTCAGCCTGCCCGCTGGCTTGGCCTTGATCATTCTGGCCGGTCCCATCGTCTCCGTGCTGTTCGAGCGCGGCGCCTTCACAGCCAGCGACAGCAGCGCCACCGCCTGGGCCCTGGCGGGTTTTGCGGTCGGCCTGCCGGCCTTCGCCGGGGCCAAGGTATTGCAGCCGCTGTTCTTCGCGCGTGCCCGCATGCGCCTGCCTTTCGTGATCGCCCTGATCGGCGCGATCGCCGACGTGATCCTGTCCCTGGCCCTCTTTCCAGTCTGGCGCCAGACCGGCATCGCCGTCGCCGCCGCGGCGTCAGGCTGGATCAACCTCGTCCTGCTGCTCCTGGTGACTTGGCAAGGCGGATTTCTGCAACTCGATCCGTCTGCCCGTTTGCGACTGCCCAGGATCGTGGCCGCCGCTATCCTGATGCTGGCCGCCGTTTATGGAGTGGCGCAGGTCATGGAGAGCTGGCTGATCTCAGGGCAGCCCTTGGCGTTACGAGTGGCGGCGCTGGCCCTTCTCTGCGGCGGCGGCCTGACGTTCTACCTCGTCCTTTGCTGGTTGTTTGGCGCCATCGATCGCAAGGCCGGATTGCGGACGCTATTGGCCGGACGTAAGCCGAAGGCCGGCCTCTAGCGGTCGGGTCGTAAGACCGCATTGCGAGGCAGATCTGTCATCGAAATGCAACGGCCATGTCAGGGCCTGAAGCCCGTGCGATCGGCATCGGCGATAGCGCGGATGATCTGGGCTGGAACGCCGGCGGCAATCACGTTTGGCGGGATGTCGCGGGTCACCACGCTGCCCGATCCGATGATGGCATTGTCGCCAATGCTCACGCCTGGATTGATATGGACGCCGGCGCCGATCCAGACCCGGTTGCCGATCCGCACCGGTTTGGCCTGGCAGGCGCCGGCGGCCCGCTCGATCGGATCGATGGCATGATTGGCGGTGTAAATACCGACCCGTGGCCCGAACAGCACATGATCTCCGATCTCGACGCCACCGCCATCGAGAATCACGCAGTCGAAATTGGCGTAGAAGGAGCGCCCGAGGCTGATGTTGAAGCCGAACTCGCAGCGAAAGCTCGGCTCGAACAGAGCGCCCGGGCCGACCGATTTCAGGAGTGACCTCAGAATGGCCTCGCGCGCTTCGGCCGGCTCGCCAATGCTCCGGTGATAGGCGTCAGTGCGTTCGACCGCCTTGGCACGGGCCGCGATCAGTTCGGGTGTCAGGTCGTTATACACGGCGCCGCTGAGCATCAGGGCGCGCTGGGCCTCCAGATCCACCGGGACCTCCTGTTCCCTGGAGCAAGATGCGATCAGGACGGATCGCTCGTCCGCTCCAATTCCTATGCGAAGTGCGCGAGGCCGTGACGTCAGCCCAGGACCGGTCGCAGGAAGTTGCGTTCATAGCGCAGGATGCTGCGGATCTGCTTTTCCTCAGCCAGGATGGCCTGGCATTCCGGATCCACGGCCAGGCGCCGGCGGTAATCCTCATAGGCGGCCAGGCTGGGAAAACTGAACAGGGCGTAGGCGATGTCGCTTGCGCCTTCATGCGGCAGGAAATAGCCGTGATGCGTACCACCCATGCGATTGACCACGGGAATCCAGGCTTTCGCATAGGCTTCGAAGGCGTCGACCTTCCAGGGGTCGATGACATATTTCAGATGACAGGTGATCACGGACGGCCTCGCAGCTTGAGCATCGTGCCAGAAAGGGGCGCGAGTTTCCTACAACATCGGATCCGATTCTGAACCAGCTCCGCTGCTGTCGCGGAGGGAGATCAGTAATCGACGCCGGTGAGATAGAGCCCATGCGGCGGTGCCAGCGCGGCACAGCGGGTACGGTCGCGCGCTTCCAGCACACCGACCAGATCCGCCTTGCTCCAGTCGCCGGAGCCGACCCTGCGCAACGATCCCACCATCGAGCGGACCTGGTTGTGCAGGAAGGAGCGGGCAGTGGCGACGACATGGATCTCGTCGCCCACGCGCGCCACGTCGAGGCGGTCGAGCGTCTTCATCGGGCTCTGGGCCTGGCAGTCGGCCGAGCGGAAGGTGGTAAAGTCGTGATGGCCGATCAGGCCCTGCGCGGCATGATGCATGCCCTCGGCGTCCAGGGCCTTGCGGATGTGCCAGGCACGGTGGCGCTCCAGCGCCAGAGGCGGACGGCGGTCGATCAGACGATAGAGATAGCGGCGACCCTTGGCGGAAAAGCGGGCATCGAAACTGTCAGGCATCTGCTCGACGGCCAGGATGGTGACATAGTCGTCCTGCAGAGTGAGATGGGCGTTGAGGGCATCGCGCACCCTGTCCGTACTCCAATCCTTGGCCAGCATCACCGAGGCAACCTGCCCGGTGGCATGCACGCCGGCATCGGTACGGCCGGCCCCCTGGATGCGCAGGGTCTGGCCGGTGAAAGCCAGAATGGCCTCCTCGATCGCCTGCTGCGCGGATCGGCCATTGGCCTGGGCCTGCCAGCCGACATAGGGCGTGCCGTCATATTCGATCAGGAGCTTGTAACGCGGCATTCGGGTACTTCGTTGCTGAAGTCAGGCCTCTACGCCAATCGGGCACGAGAGTCACCAGTATGTGAGGTTTTACCCGCCATCGGGTGCGGAAGGCACTGCTGAGATCCCGGGCGATCGCTGTCCGTGCCAGGAGGTATCGACAGGTCACAAATTCAATATATTTTTTCTATTGATTTTATAGACTAATAATTGAAGATGAGCCAAAGCACCAAATGCCTTGGTGGTCTCGCGACAGCCGGCCCCGCCCGGCCGCCGCGAATTCAAAATATTTCCAACGGACATCGTGACATGCGCAGATTTGCGACATTCGTACTTGCCACCCTCCTGGCCGCCGGCGCGGTCGGCGTTGCCCATGCCGACCGCCTCGACGACATCAAGCAGGCCGGCGTCCTCAGGGTCGCGGCCTTCGACGCCAATCCACCCTTCGGCTTCGTCGACCCGAAGACCAAGCAGATTGCCGGCCTCGACGTCGATTATGCCAAGGCTCTTGCCGACAAGCTCGGCGTGAAGCTGGAAGTGCGTCCCACCAACCCGGCCAACCGCATTCCGCTGCTCACCTCCGGCAAGGTCGACCTCGTGCTGGCCAATTTCACCATCACCGAGGAGCGCGCCAAGCAGCTCGATTTCTCAATTCCCTATTTCTCATCCGGCCAGCAGTTCTTGGCCAAGAAGGGTACGCTCTCCTCGCCCGACCAGCTCAACGGCCTGCGCATCGGCGCCGACAAGGGCACGACCAACGAGATCGTGCTGCGCCGCGATTTCCCCAAGGCCGTCGTGGTCTCCTTCGACGATACGCCCTTCGCCTTCACCGCCCTGCGCAACGGCAATGTCCAGGCCATCACCCAGGACGGCCCCAAGCTGATCGGCCTGCTGGCCAATGTGCCCGACAAGGAGAATTACGAGATCCCCTCCTTCACCATCTCCAACGACTATATCGGCGTCGGTATTCCAAAGGGTGAGAAGCGCCTGGTCGAGGTGGTGAACCAGACGCTGGTCGAGCTCGAGGCGAACGGCAAGGCGGCCAGCATCTACGATGTCTGGTTCGGCCCGAAATCGGCGCAGCCTCTGGCCCGCTTGTTCAAGATCGGCGACAAGAGCTAGTTCCCTGACATTGCTTGAAAGTTTCCGACACCGCGCGGGTCCCCCGCGCGGCTTTTTGCGTTCGATCGTTTGAGGAAAACAAAATGGGCATATTCGGCGAGCCCATGGCGCTGCGCTATCTGGTCTGGCTGATCCAGGGTTTCGGCATCACTTTGGCTTTATCGTTGGCGGTGTGCATCGCCAGCTCTGCGCTCGGCGTCGTGGTGTGCGGCCTGCAACTCGCCGAAAACCGACTGGCAAGGGCAATTGCGACTGTCTATGTCAGCATCATCCGCAACACGCCGCTGCTCGTGCAGTTGTTCTTCTGGTATTTCGGCGCCTCCGCGCTGATGCCGGCAGGACTGATGACCTGGCTGAACACGCCGCATGTCGTCGAGCTCGGTGTCGTGCGGCTCGGCTGGCCTGCCTTCGAGACGTTGGCGGGCTTCTTTGCCCTGACGCTTTATGCCGGTGCCTATATCGCCGAGGAACTGCGCGCTGGCATCAATGGCGTGGCCCCGGCGCAGCGGGAAACGGCGTTGGCGCTCGGCCTCACGCCGCAGCTCGTTTTCCTCCTGGTGGTGCTGCCCCAGGCTGTCCGCATCGCCTGGCTGCCGATGGTTGGCCAGTATCTCAACACCATCAAGAATTCGTCTCTCACCATGGCAATCGGCCTTGCCGAACTGTCCTATGCGGCGCGCCAGGTCGAGACCGAGACGTTCCTCACCTTCCAGGCCTTCGGCGTGGCGACGCTGCTGTATGTCGGTGCCGTCGCCCTCACCGAAGCGGCGGGCCACGCCGTGGCGCGCAGCCGCCGCTTCAATGGGGCAGCGGCGCGAGCATGAATTTCGCGGTCGTCTGGGACAATCTCGATTATCTGCTGGTCGGCGCGTGGCCCGTGGGGCCGATCGGCGGATTGGCGCTCACCCTTATCCTGTCGGTGCTCTCGGCTATCGTCTCGGCAGGGCTCGGGTTGGTGCTCGGCATCGCCCTTGCCATGAGCCGGGGGCCGGCGAAGACGGTGCTGGTAGTCGTCATCGGCTTCTTCCGCGCTATTCCGGTGATCATGCTGATCTTCTGGAGCTATTTCCTGCTGCCGATCCTGCTGGGGATTTCGGCGCCCGAGATCGGCACGGTAGTCATGGCCCTGTCGCTGATATCGGGCGCCTACCTTTCCCATGCCGTCGCGGCGGGAATCGGCAGCATCGGCCCCGGCCAATGGGAGGCCGGCCTTGCCCTCGGCCTCGGGCGCTGGCGCATTCTCGGCCTGATCGTCCTGCCGCAGGCGCTGCGCGCCATGGCCCCTTCATTCGTCAATCAGTGGACGGCATTGGTGAAGGATACCTCGCTCGCCTATGTGATCGGCGTGCCGGAGCTTTCCTTCGTCGCGACACAGGTGAACAACAGGGCGATGGTCTATCCAAGCGAGATCTTCCTGTTCGTCGGTGCGGTCTATTGGTGTCTGTGCGCCGCGCTCGATCACCTGGCGACCGTGCTGGCGCGCAGAAGCCGGCCGGTCACGCCAGCCGCGACCCTTGCACCAGTGGCGCGCCCTTGAGGAATTCGGCGGCGCCCATCGGGGTCTTGCCGGCGCGCTGGACCTGGAGAAGGCGGATCGCGCCGGTGCCGCAGGCGACCGTCAATTCGTCGTCGAGCAGCGTGCCGGGCACGCCATAACCCTCGGCGCGCGCGGCGTGCAGCGCTTTCACCCGCTGCGGGCCCTGGCCCCAATCGGCTTCAAACCAGGCGCCGGGGAAGGGAGAAAGACCGCAAATGTGATTATGGACTTCTTCGGCCGAGCGCGACCAGTCGATGCGGGCCTCGGCCTTGTCGATCTTGCGGGCGTAGGTCACGCCCTCTTCGCTCTGGGCCGTGAAGGTGAGCGTGCCGCGCGAGAGGGCGCCGAGCGCCCGGGCCATCAGGTCGGCGCCGAGCAGGGAGAGGCGGTCATGCAACTCGCCGGCCGTCATGTCCGGCTCGATCTCGACGGTGTCAGCCAGCGCGACAGGGCCGGTATCGAGGCCTTCTTCCATGCGCATCACCATCACGCCGGTCTTGCTGTCGCCGGCCATGAGGGCGCGCTGGATCGGCGCGGCACCGCGCCAACGCGGCAGCAGCGAGGTGTGCAAATTGAGGCAGCCTTCCGCCGGGGCCTCCAGGGCCGCCTTGGGCAGGATCAGGCCATAGGCGACCACAACGGCGACATCGGCGCCGAGGCCGGCGAAGGTGGCGATCACCTCCTCGTCGCGGAAGCTCTTGGGCGTGAATACTGGAATGCCGAAGCCTTCGGCCAGTCTGTGCACTGGCGAGGGCGCCAGGGCCATGCCGCGGCCGGCCGGAGCTGGCGGCCGCGTATAGACGGCGACGACCTCGTGGCCCTGGCTGAGGATCTCGGCCAGCACGGGGCGGGCGAAATCCGGCGTGCCCATGAAGACGACGCGCAAGGCCTCAGCCTTCCGCCGGACGGGGAGCTTCGCGCTCGCGCTTTTCCCGCTTGAACTGCGGCAGTTCGCCGGTCTTGACCGCCTTGGTGAACTTGCGGATCACCATGTCGCGCTTGAGCTTGGAAATGTGATCGATGAACAATTCGCCGTTGAGATGGTCGATCTCGTGCTGCAGGCAGGTCGCCATCAGCCCATCGGCCTCCAGTTCGGCTTGTCTGCCCTCGCGGTCGATATAGGCGACGCGCACCGTTGCCGGGCGCTCGACCTCGGCATAATAGTCGGGGATGGAGAGGCACCCTTCCTCGTAGACGCTGCGCTCCTCCGACGACCACACGATCTCCGGATTGATGAAGACATGCGGTTCCGGCGGCTCGTCTTCCTTGGCAAGGTCGATGACCACCAAGCGGCGCGGCACGGCGATCTGAATCGCTGCCAAGCCGATGCCGGGCGCGTCATACATGGTTTCCAGCATGTCGTCGGCGAGCTGGAGCAGTTCCGCATCGACGCGCTCGATCGGCGCGGAGACGAGGCGGAGCTTTGAATCGGGCAGGATGATGATCGGTTTGATGGCCATGTCAGGCAGATAGGATGCCGCGCGCGAGGCGTCAATCCGAAAGCGGGCTGAGACACTCCTGGGACCGCCGGCATCTCAGCGGCATGCTTGCATGTCGCGATTGCCGGCTCTCGGAAGCGATGCGCGTACGGGAAAGGAAGAGCCGGCAGGGATGCCGGCGGTCCCGGAAGATCTATCGCGAAACGCGTGCTATTCGAGCACGGTCATCACCTGCCCGCGCCGTTCCGGGCTGAAGCGAATGACGACTATGATGCAAACGGCGACGACGCCTGCGAAAAGGGCCAGTGCATAGCCGTAACTGTTGCCGGGCGCTTCGGCGATGCCGGCCTGGTAGGGGCCGCCATAGGACGCAGCGAGATTGCCGGCCTGATAGATGAAGCCGGGTAGCGTCGCCCGCACGGAGCCCGGCGACAGTTCGTTGAGATGCACCGGAATGACGCCCCAGGCGCCCTGCACCGAGATCTGCATGATGAAGGCGCCAATGGCGAGCATCGCGGGCGTGGTGCTATACGCCCACAACGAGAGAGAAGGTAGCGCAATCAAGCAGGCGATGGTGATAGCGTTGACGCGACCGATCCTCTCGGACAAGGCTCCGAAAAATAGGCCGCCGATAATGGCGCCGATATTGGCGACGATCGTAATCCAGCTCACCGTATGAGCATCGAAACCGTGCTGCTTCTTCAGGAAGGTCGGATAGAGATCCTGTGTGCCGTGGCTGAAGAAGTTGAAGAACATCATCAGCACCACGGCATAGAGGGCGATGCCCCAATGCCGGCTTAGAGTTTCCATGAGGCCGGGCTTCGCCTGGTCCTTGGCCTCGGTGAAAGCCGGTGATTCCGGAACATGCGACCGGATGAAGAGCACGATCAGCGCCGGCAGGAAGCTGAGAAGGAACATGGTGCGCCAGCCGACCACATGGCCACCGATGTTCTGGCCGTAGATCAGGCCGTAGACGATTGCCGCCAGGAGGTAGCCGGTCGGATAGCCTGCCTGGAGCAGGCCGGAAACCATGCCGCGGGCCGATGGCGGGATCGATTCCATGGCGAGTGAGCTACCGAGGCCCCATTCGCCGCCCATGGCGATGCCGAAGATGGCGCGCAGGATGAGGAACACCATGAGATTGGGCGAGAAGGCCGCCAGGGCACCGATCACCGAATAGCTGACGATGTTGAGCATGAGGATCGGCTTGCGTCCGAATTTGTCAGCGAGCCTGCCGAAGATGAAGGCGCCGATGAAACGGGTCGCCAGGGTGAAGAACAAGGCTTCGGAAACGGCGGGAACGCCGACCTGGAATTCCGCGGCGATATCCGTGAGCAGGAAGGTCAGGAGGAAGAAATCGAAGGCGTCGAGGGTCCAACCCAGGAAGGAAGCAAGGACAGTCTTTTTCTGCTGTGAACTGAGAGGCAAGCGATTTCTCCCTTATGACCATCGGTTGGCCGCAGGGAAAGGACAGTCTTGGTCATTTCCGCAGCGCCATTTGCTTGGATCGACGTAATGAACGTCGCCAAGGAAGCCCCCCATTGGCCATAGAAGTCCTGAAATCGCCGAAGCGCCACAAAAATATGCTGATTCAACTGATGCGTGTATTTTGAGGGCTGTGCCTGGTGTCCAGGTTGAATCCCCCGGGCATCACGCCGTCGTCTTGTCCTCGAACAGGCAGATGTCGCGGATCAGGCAGGCGGGGCAGGCGGGCTTGATCGCCTTGCAGACATAGCGTCCATGCAGGATGAGCCAGTGATGGG
This sequence comes from Labrys sp. F242, assembly GCF_057813875.1. Classification (NCBI taxonomy): domain Bacteria; kingdom Pseudomonadati; phylum Pseudomonadota; class Alphaproteobacteria; order Hyphomicrobiales; family Xanthobacteraceae; genus Labrys; species Labrys sp. F242. Next base: position 579,807 of record NZ_JBVASG010000003.1, read on the forward strand.
CATGGCGCGCATAGGTCGCCGGCACCACCTTCTCCAAGCCCAATTCCACCGCCAGCGGCGTCTTGCCGGGCGCGAGGCCGGTGCGGTTGGCGACCCGGAAGAGATGGGTGTCCACGGCGATGGTCGGCAGGCCGAAAGCGATGTTGAGCACGACATTGGCCGTCTTGCGGCCGACGCCCGGCAGGGTTTCGAGAATCTCGCGTGAGCGTGGCACCTCGCCGCCATGCTCGTCCACCAGCAGTCGGGAGAGGGCGATGACGTTCCTAGCCTTGGTGCGGAATAGGCCGATGGTCTTGATATGGCCGATCAGTTCTTCCTCGCCGAGAGCGATCATCTTCTTCGGTGTGTCGGCGATGGCGAACAGCGCCTTGGTCGCCTTGTTGACGCCGACGTCTGTCGCCTGGGCCGAAAGCACCACCGCCACCAGCAGCGTATAGGCGTTGACATAATCGAGCTCGCCCTTGGGCTCGGGCATTGCCTGCGAAAAGCGCCGGAAGATCTCGGTGATCTCGGCTTGCGGCAAAGCTGCGCGCTGGGTGCCGGCGGAGGCCGCGGCGGCATTGGCCTTCGCCTTGGTCCGGCCTGCCGATTTTGTCGCAGGGGAGGCAACGGACAGGGTGGGGATTTGAGTCTGGCGGCGGGGCATGAAAGGCTTATAGTGGGCCGCCATGCAAAGCGCCAACCCGAAAATGCCCCAGGAAAAGCGCCAAGAAACACCCTTGGAGATATCCTCGGGGGTGGCCTTGGAAGAGCCGGTCTTCGACGCGGTGCTCTACCCGCATCGCTCGCTCGGGCCGCGGGGCTTTCGCAACCTCCTCGTCGTGGTCGGCTTTGCCTCGACGCTGCTCTCCATCCCCTTCTATATGATGGGAGCCTGGCCGGTGGTCGGCTTTTTCGGGCTCGATGTCGGCCTGCTCTATGTGATGTTCAAGCTCAATTATCGGGGGGCCAGGCTGCGCGAACACGTGCTGCTGACGCCCGTCCGGCTGTTGTTCTCGCGCATCGATCCCAAGGGGCAGCGCCGGGAGTGGATCTTCAATCCGCGCTGGGTGCGGCTGCAGCGCGACGAGCACGAGGAGTTCGGCGTGATGCGCCTCGCTCTGGTGCAGCGTGGCCGTGAGGTGGAAATCGCCCGCTTCCTCGGTGCTTCCGAGAAGGGCGATTTTGCGGATGCCTTCTCCCGGGCTCTGAACAAGGCCCGGCGCGTCTGACAGCCCCATCGCAGCTTTCGGGTGGGAAGCCCGTTGAAGCAGGTCTATCCAGGGTACAAGTAATTGTGCCTGGAGAGGTTCCATGTCGATAACCCTGCCCGATTTTGCCGAAGTGCCGCTGGCTTCGCCCCTTGCCAATTCGCCCGAGGACTATGATCGCATCCGCAAGGCGGTCGCCTATATCACCAGGAAGGCGCAGCACCAGCCTTCGCTCGAGGACATTGCCGGTCATGTCGGCCTGTCGGTCTCGCATTTCCACCATCTCTTCCGGCGTTGGGCCGGCATCACGCCCAAGGATTTCCTGGCAGCGGTAACGCTCGACCGGGCCCGCGACCTCCTGCGCGATTCAGCCTCGATCCTGGATGCCACGTATGAGCTCGGCCTGTCCGGGCCGGCGCGACTGCACGATCTGTTCGTGACCCATGAGGCGATGACGCCCGGCGCCTTCAAGACCGGCGGGGCGGGCCTGACCATCTCCTATGGCTTCCATCCCTCGCCCTTCGGCACGGCACTGGTGATGGTGGCCCCGCTCGGGCTCGCCGGTGTCGCCTTTGCCGATCCAGGCGAGGAGGCCGTTGCGCTGGCCGATATGCGCAAGCGCTGGCCCAACGCGGAACTGCGCGAGGATTCGATGGTGACGGCGCCCTATGCCGGTCGCATCTTCGATCCGAGCCGCTGGCAGGCCGACAGGCCGCTCAACGTGGTGATGATCGGCACCGATTTCGAAGTCCGCGTCTGGCGTACGCTCTTGAACATCCCGATGGGCCGGGCCACCACCTATGGCGATATCGCCAGCCATATCGGCAATCCCAAGGCCTCGCGTGCCGTGGGCGCGGCGGTGGGTAAGAACCCGCTTTCCTTCGTCGTGCCCTGTCACCGCGTGATAGGTCGCTCCGGCGAATTGACCGGTTATCACTGGGGCCTGACGCGCAAGCAGGCCATGCTGGGCTGGGAAGGCGGACGGGTGCGCAGCGGGGCTGCGTAAAGCACGGAGCACGGACATCTCAGCCCCATGAAGTCATGGGGCGATGTCCGCGCTCCAAGGCTTATGCCAGGCTACTGCGGCCGATCTGGTCGATGCGCTCTACCCCGGTCAGGGTCATTGCCACCCGCATTTCCTTGGCGATGATATCGAGCAAATTCTCGACGCCGGCCTGGCCGGCGCTCGCCAGCGCATAGGCGAAGGCGCGGCCGAGCATGACGCCCTTGGCGCCCAGGGCGAGCATGCGCACCACGTCGAGGCCGGATCGGATGCCTGAGTCGGCCAGCACGGTGAGGTCGCCGCCGACGGCGTCGGCAATCGCCGGCAGGGCGCGGGCGCTTGAGAGCACGCCGTCAAGCTGGCGCCCGCCATGGTTGGAGACCACGATGCCATCGGCCCCGAAGGTGACGGCATCACGGGCATCCTCGGGGTCGAGAATCCCCTTGATGATCATCGGTCCCTTCCAGAATTCGCGGATCCATTCGAGGTCCGACCAACTGATCGAGGGATCGAAATTCTTGGCGAGCCAACCGATATAGTCGGCTAGGCCCGTGGGCTTGCCGAGATAGCGCGAGACGTTGCCGAGATCGTGCGGCTTGCCCATCATCCCGACATCGAGGGCCCATTGCGGCTTGAACATCGACTGCAGGATGCGCCGCTGCGGGCCGAAAGGCCCCGACATGCCCGAATGCGGGTCGCGATAGCGGGCGCCCGGGGTGGGCATGTCGACGGTGAAGACCAGCGTGGTGATGCCGGAGGCCTGGGCGCGCTCCAGGGCGTTCTTCATGAAGCCACGGTCGCGCAGCACATAGAGCTGGAACCAGATTGGGGCAGGGCTTGCCGGTACCACCTCCTCGATCGGGCAGATCGAAACGGTGGAGAGCGTCATGGCGATGCCCTTGGCGGCGGCGGCCTTGGCCACCTGCACCTCGCCGCGGCGCGCCAGCATGCCGGTGATGCCGACCGGGGCGAGGATCACCGGCATGGCGAATTTGCGCCCGAAGATCTCGGTCTCCAGGCTCAGCTTCTCGACATTCTTGAGGATGCGCTGCCTGAGGCTGATCCCTTCGAGATCGCTGACATTGGCCCGCAGCGTGCGCTCGGCATAGGCGCCGCCGTCGACATAGTCGAACATGAAGCGCGGCAGCTTGCGCCTGGCGGCGGCACGATAGTCGGAGGGGGAGGCAATGATCATGATGGTCTTGCAGGCTTCCTGCCCAATGTTGCAACGGGCCGGTCTTCAAACAGGCACGTAGTCTCGTGCAACGATACTTATATCGGCTCTACCTTTGTCATTGCCGGGCGTGACCCGGCAATCCAGTCCTTGTTCCGAGATGGTCAATAAGAGGCGCTGGATGCCCGGGTCAAGCCCGGGCATGACAAGGGTTGGTGCTTCTTTCGTTCCCAATCGAGCAGACGCCGCGATAAGGGCGCACAGGCGGGCACACCGGTTATCCCTTCAGTTCCTGCTTGCTGGCGATCGTGGTGTCCGGGTTCAGGCGGTAGACGATCGGCACGCCGGTATCGAGTTCGCGCTTGACGATCTCCTCGCCCGTCAGACCTTCCAGTGCCATGATCAAAGCGCGCAGCGAATTGCCATGGGCGCCGACCAGCACGGTCTTGCCGGCCATCACCTGGGGCTGGATGCGATGGATGTAATAGGGCAGCACGCGCGCCGCCGTGTCCTTCAGGCTCTCGCCGCCGGGCGGCGGCACGTCGTAGGAACGGCGCCAGATATGCACCTGCTCCTCGCCGAACTTCACGCGGGCCTCGTCCTTGTTGAGGCCGGAGAGATCGCCATAGTCGCGCTCGTTGAGCGCCTGGTCGTTGATGGTCTCCAGGCCGTCCTGGCCGAGTTCGCCGAGGATGATCTTGGTGGTGTGCTGGGCGCGCGACAGCACGGAGGTGAAGGCGATGTCGGCCTTGAGCCCGAGAGCCTTGAGACGGCGCCCCGCCTCGTGCGCCTCGGCCACACCCTTCTCCGTCAGGCCGGGATCACGCCAGCCGGTGAACAGGTTCTTGAGGTTCCAGTCGCTTTGGCCATGGCGGCAGAGCACGAGAGTGGCAGTCATCAAAGGGATCCCGTTTCAGGTCGCAGTAGCGCTGACATAACCGGGATTGCAATTAATTGCACTGGCCGAATGCGCCCTGGATTGGCAAAGTGGACTGGGACTGGCAAAACGGCGAATGTCGACGTTGCCGTCCCGTCGTCGGATCATGACTTTGGCGACGGTCAAACTGATGATCTCGCTGGGTTCCTGTCTTGCGTGACCCCTCATCCCCTCTGCGCTACGGCTGGACCACCGGCGCCTGCGCCGCGGCGGCCGCGAAGGCCGCCTATGCGGCACTGCTCGGCGAGGAGTTTCCCGATCCGGTCGTGATCACCCTGCCGCGGGGCGAGCGACCCGCTTTTACTTTGGCCAGGCATGAACGCGGCGAGGGGTGGGCCTGCGCCACCATCGTCAAGGATGCGGGGGATGATCCCGACGTCACCCACGGCGCCCTGGTCACATCGACGGTTCGTCCGGCTGCGCCGGGGACGGGTGTCACCTTCCGGGCGGGGGAGGGGGTGGGAACCGTCACCCGGCCGGGGCTGCCCCTGCCGGTGGGCGAGCCAGCCATCAATCCCGGGCCGCGCAGCATGATCGCCGCGGCCATTGCGGAGGTCGCGGCCGCACATGGCGCCGCCGGGGATGTCGAGGTGACCGTCGCCATCGCCGATGGAGAGGCGATTGCGCGCAAGACCCTGAACGGCCGGCTCGGCATCGTCGGCGGCCTTTCCGTGCTGGGCACGACCGGCATCGTCGTGCCCTTTTCCTGCTCGGCCTGGATCCATTCGATCCACCGCGGCATCGACGTGGCGCGCGGGGCCGGGCTTGATCATGTCGCCGGCGCCACTGGGGCGGCCTCCGAGGAGGCCGTAGCCAGGCTCTACGGCCTTCCGGAGATCGCGCTCATTGACATGGGGGATTTCGTCGGCGGCATGCTGAAATATCTCAGGGTACACCCGGTGCCGCGTGTCACCGTGGCCGGTGGCTTTGCCAAGATCACCAAGCTGGGCCAGGGCCTGCTGGATCTCCATTCACGCGCCGGCCCGGTCGATCTGCGCTGGCTGGCGGAGCGGGTGGAGGAACTGGGCGGCGATGGCGAGACGGCCTACCGCGTCTCGCAGGCCAATACCGCGATCGAAGCCCTGGAGATCGCCGGGGAGGCGGGCCTCGATCTGCCGCCTCTGGTGGCTCGTCACGCCCTGCGGACGGCGGCCACCGTGCTGCGCGATGCCGAGATCAGCCTCGACATCGCCATTTTCGGTCGTGATGGGGACTTGCTGGCGCGCGCGGACTGAAATCCGGGTGCACCGGCATCTTGCCCGTTCTTGGAAACACAGCGCTTGCGGGAAGGAAGAACGTGCAAGACGGCCCTGCACCCGCAAATATCGCCTCGTCCCCGCTCAGCCGTGACCCGTATTGGTGGTGATGCAGTTGAGGAATTTCACATAGGAGCCCAGCCCCGTGCGCGGCGCGGGCTGGTGGCGGGAAAAGCAGCGGTCCTGCACCTCGGCGGCGGGCGGAGCGCGCCAGATCCGGCGCAATTGGTTGTAGGACATGATTTCCTGCGTCTCGCAGTTCTGGATCATCACGGGGTTTCCCTTGCCGAGCTGCTGGCAGAACAGCTTGTACTGGTAGACCGGCAAGGTGGTGGCCTGTGCCGGCAGCGCGCTCGCGCAGACGGCGGACAGGCAGAGCAAGAGAGCGGCGAAACCGGACGCCGGACGCTTCATGATGATATTCCTCGACCGAAAGGGCGTAGCCAAAAGGGTGCCTCCAAAAGGGCGCCTCTTGGCCTGCTTACCTTGCTCCCGTTAAAAAATCGTGGCTGAGTCTCGCACTCGAAGGGCCCGGATTGGGCAATGATGGCCGTGCTCTGCCTTCTGAATAGGCTTGCCTAGTTCGAGGGCAAACCGATACGCTGCAGCCATCTCTTGGTTAGGGGTCTCGCCTTGTCGATCGTTGCCGCCCTCTATCACCGCACGACCTACGACTATGACCGTCCGGTGATCCTGTCTCCCCAGATCGTCCGGCTCCGGCCTGCCCCGCATTCTCGAACGCGCATCGTCAGCTACGCGCTGAAGGTCGAGCCTGCCCATCATTTCATCAATTGGCAGCAGGATCCGCACGGCAACTGGCTCGCCCGCTTCGTCTTTCCCGAGCCGGCGACCCGCTTTCAGATCGAGGTCGACCTCGTTGCCGATTTCTCGGTGGTCAATCCCTTCGATTTCTTCGTGGAGGATTACGCCAGCCATCTGCCCTTTGCCTATCCCGCCGAGCTGGCGCATGAGCTTGCGCCCTATCTGGAGATCGAGCCGGCGGGCGAGGGGCTGGCTGCCTTCATGGCCTCGATCGAGATGAACGGGCTCCAGGTCGTCGACTTCCTGGTCGAGCTCAACCAGCGCCTGCAGCGCGAGGTCGCCTATACCATCCGTATGGAGCCGGGCGTGCAGGCGCCGGAGGAAACGCTGGCCTTGCGCTCGGGCTCCTGCCGAGACAGCGCCTGGCTGCTGGTGCAGGTCCTGCGCCGGCTTGGTCTCGCCGCCCGTTTCGTCTCGGGCTATTCGATCCAGCTCACCCACGATCTCAAGGCGCTCGACGGCCCGAGCGGCGTCGATGCCGATTTCGCTGATCTGCATGCCTGGGCCGAGGTCTATCTGCCGGGCGCGGGCTGGATCGGCATGGATGCCACCTCCGGGCTGCTGACGGGTGAAGGCCATATTCCGCTGGCCGCCACGCCCCATTATGCCTCGGCTGCCCCGATCAGCGGTGCGCTGAGCGCCACCGGGCCGGTCGAGAGCCAGTTCTCCTTCGAGATGCCGGTGCGGCGCATCGCCGAATCCCCGCGCGTGACCTTCCCCTTCTCCGACGAATCCTGGCGCGAACTCGATGCGCTCGGACAGGAGGTCGAAGCCGACCTCGTCAAGCAGGACGTGCGCCTGACGCTGGGGGGTGAGCCCACTTTCGTCTCCATAGACGACTATCAGGGGGAGGAATGGAATACGGGCGCCGTCGGCCCGACCAAGCGCGGTCTCGCCGATACGCTGATCCGCCGCTTGCGCGCGGCCTTTGCGCCCGGGGGCTTCCTGCATTACGGCCAGGGCAAATGGTATCCGGGCGAGTCCCTGCCGCGCTGGGCCTTTTCGCTCTATTGGCGCAAGGACGGCAAACCGATCTGGCAGAATGCCGAGCTCATCGCCCGCGAGCCGAAGCCCGCGAACGGTCCGAACGGCAAGCACCCGATCCGCAAGGTCTTCGATCCCGCGCCGATGCGGATCCTCGCCGAGGGGATGGCCGAACGCCTGGGGATCGAGCCTGCCTATGCAATGCCGGCCTTTGAGGATGCCGCCCACTGGATTCTGCAGGAGGCCCAGCTTCCCGACAATGTCGATCCGATGGAGTCCAAGCTCGCCGATCCCGAGGATCGCGCTCGTATCGCCCGGGTTTTCGATCGCGGCCTCGACCAGCCGGCCGCCTATGTCCTGCCTGTGCAGCGCTGGAACGCCGAACGACGCGATGGCTGGGTCAGCGAACTCTGGCGCATGCGCCGGGGCAAGCTCTTCCTGGTGCCGGGCGATTCCCCCGCCGGCTATCGGCTCCCCTTGTCGAGCCTGCCTCACGTGCCGCCCAAGGCCTTTCCGCATGTGCATCCGGTCGATCCGACGGTGCCGCGCGGCGAATTGCCGGACCGGGCCGAATTGGCGCGTCAGCCTCGGCGGGCCAGCGCAAGCAAGAATGGCAGCCTCCGCCAGCAGGCGCAGGTGGACCAGGAATTCGGCACCGGCGTGGTGCGCACGGCCTTGACCTTCGAGATGCGCGACGGCGTGCTGTGCGTGTTCATGCCGCCTGTTGAGAGCATCGAGGACTATCTGGAATTGCTGGCGGTCGCGGAGGAGACGGCCGAGGCCAACGGCCTCACCGTCCACATCGAAGGCTATCCGCCACCCCATGATCCGCGCATCCAGATGATCAAGGTCACGCCCGATCCCGGCGTGATCGAAGTCAATATCCAGCCCGGCGCCTCCTGGGCCGAGACGGTGGCGATCACCTCCACCATCTATGAGGAGGCCCGGCTCAGTCGGCTCGGGGCGGACAAATTCATGATCGACGGGCGCCATGTCGGGACCGGAGGCGGCAACCATGTCGTGCTCGGCGGCGTCACGCCCGCCGACAGCCCCTTCCTCCGGCGACCAGATTTGCTCAAGAGCATCGTGCTCTACTGGCAGCGCCATCCCTGCCTGTCCTATATGTTCTCGGGCCTGTTCATCGGACCAACCAGCCAGGCCCCGCGCATCGACGAGGCGCGGCATGATAGCCTCTACGAACTCGAGATCGCCATGGAGCGGGTACGCGGACCGCATGGCGGCAATTCCGCCGGTCGTTCCGCTGACGACCTGCCGCCACCCTGGCTGGTCGACCGTCTCTTCCGCAACCTGCTGGTCGACGTCTCCGGCAACACGCATCGTGCTGAAATCTGCATCGACAAGCTCTATTCGCCGGATTCCGCCACCGGCCGGCTTGGCCTGATCGAGTTTCGCTCCTTCGAGATGCCGCCGGACTACCGCATGTCGCTGGCCCAGCAATTGCTGTTGCGGGCGCTGGTCGCCTGGTTCTGGCGCGAGCCGCAGGAAGGTTCCTTCGTGCGCTGGGGCACCCAGTTGCATGATCGCTTCATGCTGCCCCATTTCGTCTGGGCCGATTTCCAGGACGTGCTCGCCGATCTCGCCCGCGCCGGTTACGCCTTCGATCCGGTCTGGTATCAGGCGCAGCTCGAATTCCGCTTCCCGTTCTACGGCAAGGTCGATTATGAAGGGGTTGGTCTGGAAGTGCGTCAGGCCCTCGAACCCTGGCATGTGCTGGGCGAGGAAGGCCTTGCCGGGGGGACGGTACGATACGTGGATAGTTCAACCGAGCGGCTGCAGGTCAAGGTCGAAGGCTTCAATCCCGCCCGCCATGTCATCGCCTGCAATGGTCGGCGCTTGCCGATGAACGCCACCGGCCGAGCCGGAGAAGCCGTGGCCGGCCTGCGCTTCAAGGCTTGGCAACCCGCTTCCGGCCTGCATCCGACCATTCCGGTGCATGCGCCGCTGACCTTCGATGTCATCGATACCTGGTCGAACCGTTCGCTCGGCGGCTGCACCTATCACGTCGCCCATCCCGGCGGGCGCAATTACGAAACCTTCCCGGTCAACGCCTACGAGGCGCAGGCCCGGCGGCTCGCCCGCTTCGAGCCCATCGGGCACAGCCCTGGCTGGCCGGCGGTTCCGCCCGAGGAAAGCAAGGGGGAGTTTCCCTTCACCCTCGACCTGCGCAGGGCAGCGCGATGAGAGGGGCGGCGGACCCATCGATGCATATCTACGCCGGCAAGATTGGGGCGGTTTCCCATGTCCCGCTGTGGGAGAATGGGTCTTGTTCTGACAGGCTGACCTTGCCGACCCGCATCCACTCTCCTGGGCTGCCCTGATGCTCGCCAGGTCTCGCAACCCCGGCCTGCGTTCCTTGCTTGCGGACTACCGGCCGCTGCCGGGGGTCGCCGACGAGTTGATGACGGCGGCGGGGGAAGTGCGTCCGCATTGGTTGCCGGTGCTGAACGAGATAGCCCGCTATAGGGCGGCCGTCGTCTCGCAGCGCTTTGCGGTTGCCGATCGCCAGATCAAGAATTCGGGCGTCTATTATCGCGTCTACGACACGCCCGACGGACGCGACCGGCCCTGGCCGCTTGCCCATGTGCCGCTGGTGATCCCCGATGCCGAGTGGCGTGGCATCGAGGCGGGCATCGCGCAGCGCGCACAACTGCTCGAAACCGTGTTGTCGGATCTCTACGGCCCGGCCACTCTGGTGCGAGACGGTGCGCTGCCGGCGGCCGTGATTGCGGGCAATCCCGACTTCCAGCGTGCCGTGGCTGGCGGCACGCCGCTCGGCGGCGAGCATCTGGTCATCTATGCCGCCGATCTCGGCCGGGGCCCCGACGGAAGCTGGTGGGTGCTCAAGGACCGTGCCCAGGCGCCTTCCGGCATGGGATACGCGCTGGAAAACCGGCTCGCCATCTCAGCCGCGCTGCCCGCCCTTTATCGCGACATGCAGGTCGAGCGGCTGGCGGGTTTCTTCCAGGCCATGCGCTCGACCCTTGCGACCAAGGCCGGGCGGGAGGGCTCCCGTATCGGCCTGCTGACGCCGGGGCCGGCCAACGAGACCTATTTCGAGCACGCCTATCTCGCCCGTTATCTCGGCCTCCTCCTGGTGGAGGGCGCCGATCTCACCGTGCAGGATGGCAGTGTCTATGTCCGTACCATCGAGGGGTTGAAGCGCATTGATGCGCTCGTGCGCCGCCTCGATGCTGATTTCGCCGATCCGCTCGAGCTCAATGCCGGCTCGCGCCTGGGCGTGCCGGGTCTGGTGCAGGCCGTCAGGAAGGGCTCGGTGGCCCTGGCCAACAGCCTGGGTGCCGGGCTGGTGGAGGCTCCGGCCATGCTGGCTTTCATGCCGGCCCTGGCGCGCCGGCTCACCGGCAGCGACCTCATCCTGCCGAATGTCGCCACCTGGTGGTGCGGCGAGGCCGGCGCGCGCGAGGAGGCCCTGGGCGATTTCGAGCAACTGGCCGTACTGCCGGCCTTCACGCGCGAGGTTGCCGGCCTGACGCGCGGCGGCGCGAGCGTCGTGGCCGATCAGGACGCGGCGGGCCAGGCACACCTGCGCGAGGTCGTGAAGGCTCATCCTCTCGAAGTGGTGGCGCAGGAAGTGGTCAGGCTCTCCACCATGCCGGTCTGGAACGGCAAGCGCCTGGAGCCGCATCCTTTCACCCTGCGGGTCTATGCGGTCGCGACGTCGGAGGGCTGGAAGGTGATGCGCGGCGGCTTTTGCCGCGTGGGTGACAGCAATGATCCACGTGCCCTGTCGATGCAGCATGGCGGGCGCTCGGCCGACGTCTGGGTGACGTCGGAACGGCCGGTCGATCATGTCAGCCTGCTGCCGGTGCCGGGCAAGGTTGCGATCAAGCGCAGCCTCGGCCATTTGCCGAGCCGGGCGGCCGACAATCTGTTCTGGCTCGGGCGCTATCTCGAGCGTGCCGAAGCGACTCTACGTGTCGTACGAGCCGTCGGCGAGATCGCGGCGGAGGCGGACGAAGAGGTTGCCGCGGCCACGCAGCGCCTCACCGATCTGCTGATTGCCTGGGGGGCGGCGGCCAAGAGCGAGAAGCCGGAAGTGTCCGGTGGCCGCAGGGGCGGCAAGGTTGCCGTCGAGCCCGTTGCGACCGCTGAAGACATTCTGCGGGACGTGCTGGATGGCGATGAATCTGGCGGCATGCCAGCGTTGATCGGCGCGGCGGCGCGCACGGCATCGGCCATTCGCGAAAGGCTGTCGCGCGACGCCACACAGGCCATCGCCAACCTCGACGCCATGGTCGTGGGGGACCGCAACCTGCCTTCCGCCGACCGGGCGGATCGCTATCTCCACACGCTGGCCGCCTTGTCGGGCCTCGCGCATGAGAACATGAACCAGCTCTCGGGCTGGCGCTTCCTGCGCATCGGACACCATATCGAACGTGCCATCCAGACCTGCCGGCTCATCCGCCGCTTGGGCGACGAGAGCGCCAGTGCCGACATGCTCGATGCCTTGCTGCGCGTGACGGACAGCCGCATCACCTATCGGGCCCGCTATCTGATGGGAACGTTGCGCTTGCCGGTGGTCGACCTCGTCCTGCTCGATGACGGCAATCCGCGTTCGGTCGCCTATCAGGTCATTCACGCCGCCGAGCATCTGGCGGCCCTGCCGCGCACCTATCGGGACGGCGAGGTGGATGCGCTCACCCGCACCATCCGCCTGATGCGAGCCGAGATCGAGACCACGCAGGCGGCCGATGTCGACGACCGCATGATTCTCGGCTTCGAGAACCGGCTGCTCGCGCTGTCCTCGGACCTGTCAGCCCGCTATTTCAACCAGGACGAAGCCATGGCCGAAACCGCCGAGGGGCTGGGGTAATGGTGGAGCAGGGCCAGGCGTGCAAGAATGTAGCGCGACGCCTGACGTTGCGTCCCTCCGCGAAATCTGTCGGCTGAGGCGGCTCGTGCTCTATCTCATTCGCCACACCACGACCTATCTCTACCGGACCGAGGTCGCGGCGGCTCGCTGCACGCTGCATCTCCAGCCCGAGAGCGGCGGCAATCAGCGGGTGTTCTCGGCCCAGCTCACCATCACGCCCAAGCCGCTGGAGCAGACCGACGCCGTCGACTTCTTCGGCAATCACACCACGCATGTCCGCTTTGCCGGCGCAGCCACCCGGCACCGTTTCGAATCGCGTGTGCGTATCGAGGTCCAGCCGCGCGAAATGCCCCATGCCTTGCTGACCCCGTCCTGGGGTGAGGTCAGCCAGAGTGCACTGCTCGTGCCAGACTTCGGCGGCTCGGCGCCGGCGCATTATCTTTTCACCAGCCGTTATGTGCCGCTGCTCGCCGAGGCCCGCGATTATGCGCTTGCCTCCTTCGAGCCGGGGCGGCCGGTGCTCGACGGGGCCGTCGAGATGATGAAACGCATCCATCGCGATTTCGTCTACGACCCCAACGCCACCGATATTTCCACCCCGCTCGACGTGGTTGCCCGCACGCGCCACGGCGTCTGCCAGGACTTCGCGCATTGGATGCTGGCGGGCTTGCGCGCGATTGGTATTCCCGCGGCCTATGTTTCAGGCTATCTGCGAACCCATCCGCCGCCCGGTCAGGAGAGGTTGGTGGGTGCGGATGCCAGTCATGCCTGGGTTTCGGTATGGTGCGGCGCCGGGCTCGGCTGGGTCGATCTCGACCCGACCAATGCGGTGCCGGCAGGCGAAGACCATGTCCGCGTCGCCGTCGGGCGTGACTACGCCGACGTCGCGCCGGTGGATGGCGTCGTCGTCGCCTCGGCCGGCCATAGCCTGCGCGTCTCGGTGGATGTCGCGCCTTTAGGATGATCGAAATGACTGCCAGGATCGGAATTCTGACCATCTCGGATCGCGCCAGCGCCGGGATCTACGAGGACAAGAGCGGTCCCGCCATCGCCGGCTTTCTACAGCGCGTGCTGACCTCGCCCTGGGAAGCCGTGGTGCGGGTCATCGCCGACGAGCAGGACCTGATCGAACGGACGCTGGTCGAGCTTGCCGACGAGGAAGGGTGCTGCCTGGTCTGCACCACCGGCGGCACGGGTCCGGCCCGTCGCGACGTCACGCCCGAGGCCACCGAGGCCGTGTGCGCCAAGATGATGCCGGGCTTTGGCGAGCTGATGCGCCAGGAAAGCCTGAAATATGTGCCGACGGCCATTCTCTCGCGCCAGACCGCAGGCATCCGCGGCCAGACGCTGATGGTCAACCTGCCGGGCAAGCCGGCCTCGATCGAGCAATGCCTCACGGCGGTTTTCCCCGCTATTCCCTATTGCATCGACCTGATCGAGGGGCCGCGGCTGGAGACGGATCCGGCGGTGTGCAAGGCATTCAGGCCGGGTGGCTGATCGGAAGGCAGGGCGTCAAGCAAGGAACAAGGCTATGTTCAGTCATGTCACGGTCGGCGTCGCCGATCTCGAGCGCGCCGCTCGCTTCTACGATGCCCTGTTGGCGCCGCTCGGTCTGCGCCAGCGTCCCGTCACGGCGGACGATGGCCCAGCCGCCCGCTGCTGGATCGACCCCACCAGGCCTTTGCCGCGCTTTTATGCCTATAACCCGTTCAACCGGCATCCCGCCACGGCCGGCAATGGCAGCATGGTCGCCTTCCAGGCAGTCTCGCCCGAGGCTGTCGACGCCGCCTATGCGGGTGGCATGACGGCCGGCGGCGTCGACGAGGGTCAGCCCGGCGAGAGGGCGCATTATGGCAAGGGCTATTATGGCGCCTATCTGCGCGATCCCGATGGCAACAAGATCCACATTGTCTATCGTGGCGATTTGATCGCGTCTTAGAGAAAATTGCGATTCGAAGAGATCGCAGTTTTCTCTAATTCCTTGTTTTGGCGCATTTTCTTAATCGAAAAGTCGATCAACTTTTCTCGAAAATGCTTTGATCGCCCGGAGCAATAGTCGTGTTCAAGCCGCATGCGGGGCCGGGGCCCATCCGGATCGATTTCCTGCTGGTCCCGCAATTTTCGATGATGGCGTTCTCCGCCGCCGTCGAGCCGCTGCGCGTCGCCAACCGCATGGCCAGGCGACAGGTCTTCGACTGGCGGGCCTGGTCGATGGACGGCGAGCCCGTCAAGGCTTCCAATGGCTGGCCGATCCCGGTGGGCGGGGCGCTGCCTGCCAGTGGTGACATTCCCACCCTGATCGTCTGCTCCAGCTTCGAGCCGGAGCATTATGCCAGCAAGGCGATGCTGGCGCGCCTGCGCCATCTCGCCCGCCGCGGCACCGAGATCGGCGCGCTCGATACCGGGGCCTGGATCCTGGCCGCCGCCGGCTTGCTCAGTGGCGGCAAGGTCACCATGCATTGGGAGGCTGCGCCCGGCTTTGCGGAGGCCTTTCCCGACATCGAGATCAGCGAGGCCCTGTTCGAGGTGTCGGCCAAGCATTTCACCTGTGCCGGCGGCACGGCGGCCCTCGACCTGATGCTCGACATGATCGCCCGCCAATATGGGCAGGCGCTGGCGGTGGCGGTGTCCGAGCAGTTCATCCATGACAGGTTGCGCCCACGCCATGACCGCCAGCGCATGAGCCTGCCCAAGCGCCTGGGCGTCGCCAATGGCAAGTTGATCCGCGTGGTGGCGGCAATGGAGGCCAATCTGGAGGCGCCGCTCGACGCCAAGGCGCTTGCGGCCCTCTCGGGTGTCTCGGCCCGCCAGCTCGAGCGCCTGTTCCGGGCCGAACTCAAGGATTCGCCGGCCAACTATTATCTGCACCTGCGGTTGCAGCGCGCCCGCCTGCTGTTGCGCCAGACCGACATGAGCGTGATGGAGATCGCCATGGCCTGCGGCTATTCCTCCGCATCCTGTCTTTCGCGATCTTATCGCGCGCATTTTGCGGTGACACCGCGCGAGGACCGGCGAGAAGGCGAGAACCCGGGGGTCCAAAAGCGCGGCTGATGCGAAATCGCAGGCATTGCAGGCCGGGGGGTGGGATGGTGCTTCAGGTCTTCAGCAACTTCCCGATGACCTTGGCGGTATAGTCGACCATCGGCACCACGCGGGCATAATTCAGCCGTGTCGGTCCGATCACGCCAAGCACGCCGACGATCTTCTGATTGCCGTCCCGGAAGGGGGCCGCAATCATCGAGGAACCCGACAGCGAGAACAGCTTGTTCTCCGAACCGATGAAGATACGCACGCCGTCGCCGCCCTCGGCGCGGCCGAGCAGGTCGATCAGGTCTTTCTTGGCCTCGATGTCGGCGAAGAGCAGGCGGATGCGCTCCAGATCCTCTCCGGCATGCAGGTCTTCGAGCAGATTGGCCTGGCCGCGGACGATGAGCTGTTGCGGCAGGTCGGAAGAGGCACCGCTCCAGCTTGCCAGGCCGGTATCGATCAACTTGGTGGTGAGGTCGTCGAGTTCGGCGCGGCCGGCATCGAGGGCGCTGCTCATCTCGCGCTTGAGGTCATCCAGCGTCTTGCCGCGGGCACGGGCGTTGAGATAGTTCGAAGCCTCCACCAGTGCCGATGTCGGCAGGCCGACGGGTACCGTAATGACACGGTTCTCCACCGTGCCTTCCTCGGAGACGAGGATGACCAGAGCCTGGGTGGGTTCGAGGCGCACGAATTCGATATGCTTCAGGCGCTGGTCGCGCTTGCCGGTGACGACCACGCCGGCGCCGCGCGACAGGCCCGACAGGGTGGCGGAGGCCTCGATCAAAACGTCTTCCAGGGAGCGGGAGGAGGTTCCGGCCCGGATCTGGGCATCGATCTGCGCCCGGTCCTGGGCGGCGAGGTCGCCGAATTCAAGCATGGCGTCGATGAAGAAGCGCAAGCCCAGTTCGGTCGGCAGCCGCCCCGCACTGGTATGCGGAGCCTGGATCAGGCCCAGCAGCTCGAGATCCTGCATGACATTGCGCACCGAGGCGGGCGACAGCGAGGTCGGCAGTAGGCGCGAAATGTTGCGGGAGCCGACGGGTTCGCCCGTCGCAAGATAGGAATCGACGATCTGGCGGAATATCTCGCGCGAGCGTTCGTTCAGCTGGGCAAGTTCACTCGAAGGAATGGTCGGCGTCACAGCGGACAAGGTCTGTCTCCTCGACGCTAATGTGACGAGCATTCGGCGATTGTTCAATGGTGGAATTGCAGTTTCCGCAGCGCTATGCAGTTTCTTCTCATTCGCATTTCGCCCCTAGAGCGTTTTCCAGCAAAGTCGATACGCTTTTCGATTAAGAAAACGCGTCAAAACAAAGAGTTCGAGAAGAATGACGATTCGGAGAAAAGTCATTTTGCTCTAGCCTCGTCAGCTCAAGGAGAACCCTGTGATGGTCGATTCAGTTCCGCCTTCTGCGAGGGCCGTCGTCGATTTCTGGGTCGATGCCGGCCCTGAGCGCTGGTTCGAGAAGGACGAGGCGTTCGGCCGTGATTTTCGCGAGCGTTTCCTGGCCGTGCATCAGGCGGCGATGCGCGGCGAACTGGAGGGGTGGGAGGCGACGGCGCCCGGCGCTCTCGCGCTGGTGCTGCTGCTCGACCAGTTTCCACGCAACGCCTTCCGTGACACGCCGGCGATGTATGCGGGCGACCCGTTGGCGCGACGGGTCGCCGCCGCGGCGCTGGCCGATGGCCATGATCGCAGTATCGGCCCGGAACTGCGCATCTTCTTCTACCTGCCCTTCATGCATTCCGAAGAACTCGCCGACCAGGAACGTTCGCTCGCTCTGTGCCGGGCCCTGACCGGCGACTATCTCAGCTATGCCCAGCAGCATCGCGACATCGTCGCCCGGTTCGGCCGATTTCCTCACCGCAATGATATTCTCGGTCGCATTTGCACGCCGGAGGAGCGCCGATTTCTCGACGAGGGCGGCTTTGCAGGGTGAGAGAGCTCCGTTTCCTGAGAACTTCTAGACCTTGTCGATCACGTGGAAGAAGGAGCCGGTAACCCGGCCGCGATGGCTGCCGAGGGCGCCGAGCGAGATGCCATTGGCGTCGCTCACCTCGAAGAGGGGCGGATCGGCCGAGCGCAGGGTGGTCGAGTAATGGAACTCGTGGCCGCGCACGAAGCCGCCTTTCCGGCCGAGCGGGCAATCCTGTTTCAGTTCGGCGAGGCGATAGCCCAGATTCATCTTGCGCTTGGCGAAACTGGTTTCGAGGTCGAGCAGGCCGGTCATGCGGTGGGCCGTGCCTTCCGCATCCGTCAGTACCTGGCCGAGCACCATGTAGCCCCCGCATTCGCCGTGCACCGGGCACGTCTGCGCGAACAGGCGCAGAGCCTTCTGGAAGCGCGTGGCGGTGGCGAGGCGGGCACCATGCAGTTCGGGATAACCGCCAGGCAGCCAGGCGATATCGGCGTTCTCCGCCGGTCCCTCGTCGGCCAGCGGCGAAAAGGGAATGATCTCGGCGCCCTGGCGGCGCCAGCCAGCGAGGAGATGCGGATAGACGAAGGAAAAGGCAGCGTCGCGGGCCAGGGCGATGCGCTGGCCAGGCGGACGTAAACCTGCGTCCTTCGGGTCGGCCGGGCGCAGGTCCGCATCGTCCGGGGCTGCCGGCAACTGCCGCGTGCCGGCGAGGGCCCGGATGGCTTCGATGCTGCAATGGGTTTCGACAAAATCGGCCAAAGCTTCCAGACGCTGGTCGAGCTCGACGGTCTCGTCGGCCTGGACCAGGCCGAGATGGCGTTCGGGCAGCACGAGATCGGCATTGCGCGGCAGCACGCCGACCACGGGCAAGCCGGCTTCCTCGATGCCCTTGCGCGCCAGCGCTTCATGGCGGGGGCTCGCCACCTTGTTGAGGACGATGCCGGCGATGTGCACATCGGGGCGAAAACTGGCAAAGCCCTTGGCGACCGCGCCGGCCGACTGGGACTGGCCGGAAATGTCGAGGACCAGCAGCACCGGCCAGCCCTGCCGCGCCGCAAGGCCCGAGGAGGAGCCGTCGCCGCTGGCGCCATCGCGGGCGACGCCGTCGAACAGCCCCATCAGCGCCTCGCCGACGAAGAGATCGGCATTATGGCCGGCCTCGTGGATCAGGCTGTCGAGCAAAGCGGGCCGCATGGCCCAGCTGTCGAGGTTATAGCTCACCCTTGCTGCCGCCGCGGCGTGAAAGCCGGGATCGATATAGTCGGGCCCGCATTTCATCGGCTGCACGGCGACGCCATTGCGGGCGAGGGCGCGCAGCAGGCCGAGCACCAGGGTGGTCTTGCCGGAGCCCGAACGGGGAGCGGCGATGAGGAGGCCGGGAGGGATCATCACCCGTTCCTGCCCTGCCCCGGAGCGGCGCGCAAGAGCGTTCTGCGATTGGGCGTAACACCGAGAGGCGGACCAAAGAGCTCGAGCAAAAGTGCGTTTTCACCAAAAGGCCGCTTCGCTCCAGGGGGCTTGACCCGGAAATCCCCGCCCCATTTCGGGGGCCCCCTTGAAACCCCCCTGGGCTTGCCCATATTGAGATTGTTCCGGAGTTGCCGGAACGGGGGATGCCGTCAGGGTCCCCGCCACAAAGTCGCTTCCTGCGAGGGCTTTGAAATGTCGCGCGTACCAACCTTGAATTCACCCTTTCTGCTCGGCTTCGATGAGATCGAACGAGCTCTGGACAGGGTCGCCAAAGCCGCCAATGACGGCTATCCGCCCTATAATATCGAGCGGGTCGGATCCTGCGACCGGCCGCCGGAGAGGCTGAGAATCACACTCGCCGTCGCCGGCTTCAGCCGCGAGGAACTCGACGTCTCGATCGAAGAAAACCAGCTCGTCATCCGTGGACGGCAGGTGGACGACAAATCCCGAGTCTTCCTGCATCGCGGTATCGCAGCTCGCCAGTTCCAGCGCACTTTCCTCCTTGCCGACGGCATGGAGGTGATGGGTGCGGATTTGAAGAACGGCCTGCTTTCCGTCGACCTGATCCGCCCGGAGCCCGAGCGCGTCGCCAAGCGCATCGACATCTCGGTGCGGGACTGACGACCCGGTTGCCCCTTTTTCCATTGTTTCCAACGTTCAGGAGGGTCCCATGATCCGGAACGACAAGACTGTTGTGCCTACCCCCGAGATGCTGGCTGCCCTGGGCGCTGGACATGTCGCCTATGTCAAGCCGATCATGTCGGAAGACGCCATGCGGCTCTATCCGCAGCTTGGCGAGATCCGTCCCGGCTTGAAGCTGTTCACCCTCAATGCCGCCGATGGGACGCCGATCATGATTTCCGATTCGGCCGAGAGCGCGGTCGCCAATGCCTGGGAGCAGGAACTGGAGCCGGTTTCCCTGCATTGAACACAGGGCCGCGGCTCGATCGGTCAACGAGAAGTGTATCCGCTTAACGTGGATCCAGGGCGACGAAGCGCAAGCTTTGTCGCCTTTTTACGTCGAACCAGCCCGGCGAAGCGCGAGCTTCGTCGCCTTTGTACGTCGAGATGGCTTTCGAGGCCGCGACGCTTCAGCCCAGAAGGCGTGGCGCTGGCAGCTCGATCTGGCCGGTGGTGGCCGGTGCTGTCGCCTGCGGGCGCTTGTAGAGGAAGTACCAGGCGAGGCCACCGACGACCAGGATGGCGATGATGAGATAAAGCCAGGTCATGCTGCCGCTCGATTGCGGCGGTGGTGGCGGGGCGGCCTGATGCTGCAGCCGAGGGCTGGGCGGCGGCTTGGTGTCGAGTGTCGACCGGCTGGCTTGGGCACCCGCCCCGCTTGATCCAAGGGTCGATGTACCCGCAGTCGATATACCAGGCTGCGGTCCCGTGGCCGAGCCCAGCGTGGATTGAGGCGGGGTGGTCCGGAAGGCGCCGCTTACCGCGGTTTCCAGGCCTTGCAGGAATCCACCGTCGGCGAGACCTGCCGCCAGGCTGGCCGGGAGTGCGGCGGTGATCGCCTGCTTCTCGCCTGCGAAAAGCGCGGCGACCGCATTGCCGTCAGACCAGTTCTCCGGCGATTGATTGCCGAGGGCACCGACGACGGCCGGGCCGACGAGACCGAGCACGGAAGCGGCAGCCTGCGGAGGGGCACCGGTTGCCTGCCCGAGGACACTGGCCAACTGGTTGACGCCCTCGGCGCCCAGCAGGGAGGTCAGCACATCACTGCCTCCAGCCAGGGCGTTGGCATCGCCGCTGGTCACGCCAGCCGCCAGCGTGTCGAACAGGCCCGGATCCTGGCTGGAGATCAGATCGGAAATGCCTTTGGCGCCATCGGGGGAAGAGGCTTCGCTGGCGAAGGCCCCAAGCACGGAAGGAACGGCGGCGGCGACCAGTTTTCCGGCCAGTGCCGGGTCGATGCCGATGATCGCGGCGGCGCGTTCAATGAGATCGGGCGTGATCAGTTGGGAGACGAGGCTAGGAAGATTAATGGCCATTTCATTCCTCGCGTCAGAAAATCACGGATACCTTAGTACCCAATCGTCTCCGTTGCAAAACTCGATGATACGAGGCCCGCTGTTCTTTTGGCCGGGCAGTGATCGGGCAGGATGAATGCCCGCGGAAATCCAAATTCCTTTACGGAACAGGAAAGGTTTGGATTTCCTGCGCTATGCCGGGAGGCGCCTGGGGCGCGACTTGGCCCTCATTCGGCCAAGCGGAGCGATTGAAGAAAAGCAGCATGGCCGAATGGGGGCCATACTGCTGCGATCGGTCAAGCCGAGCGGCTGGCGCCTGTCGGCAGCACGATCACCTTGGTGCCGACGGGAACGCGCTTGTAGAGATCGATGATGTCCTGGTTGGTCAGGCGGATGCAGCCGGACGAGACCTTGGTGCCGATGGCGGAGGGATTGGTGGTGCCATGCAGGCGATACAGCGTGTCGCGGCCACCGCTGTAGAGATAGAGGGCGCGTGCACCCAGCGGATTGCTGGGGCCGCCGGCCATGCCGGCGCGATAGCGGCCATATTGCTTGGGATTGCGGGCGATCATGTTGGGGGTCGGGGTCCAGCGCGGCCAGTTGGCCTTGCGCGCGATGATGGCCTCGCCCTGGAAATTGTAGTCCGCGACCTTGCCGACACCGACACCATAGCGCAGCGCCTTGCCGTTGCCCTGGATCAGATAGAGAAAACGCTTGTTGGGATCGACGATGATGGTGCCGGCCTTTTCCGATGATTCATAAGAAACCTCGCGGCGCCAGAAGCGGGGTGCCACGCTGGCCAGGTTCACGGCCTTGATCGGATAGGCGCCATCCTTGGAGCCGGCATAGATGGCGGCGTAATGGGGATCGGCCGTCTCGGCCATCTCCGGCGCGCTCGCGGCGGCGGTCTGAGCTTCCTCGGGCTTGACGACGGGCAAAGCGGCGAGTTGCACGGTCGCGCCAGCCTGCGGCGCAATGGCCGGGGTCGCCAGAGGGGTGTCGATCTTCGCGCTTGTCGTGACGCAGCTTGCAAGCATCAGCGGCAAGGCCAGAAGGATAATGCTTCGTGCCAGTATCATTTTAATCCAGATATGTGCTGTTCTTATTCGTCCGCGCCTGCCCGGCTCAGGAGCTGCGGCGGCGCTGGGTGAGGCTGGGCGTATGCAGCCATTGCGGCAGCATTGTGCGCTGGCAGCGAGGTTGTCGGTGCCGGGTGCAAAAGCTCTCGAGGGTGTGTTCTTCCGGCAACAAGGCGGGCTTCGACTGTGGGCTCAGCCTGCCCGACCATTGGCGAGAGGCCAGGTGACGCTGAAACTGAAGGGCGCGAAATGGGCGTGGGGCAGGCCTGCGACCGCGAGGGCCTCGGCCGCCCATTGATTGCAAGTATTGAATGGCCCGTAACGGCCTTTGGCGAGATAGAAGGCCTCGAGCCCCGTGCCGCCGGGGCGCTGCTGCGCCCGGCCGGCAGCGTCGGGCTGGAGGCTTGCTTGGATATGGGCGATCAGGGCGCGCCGGCCCTCCCTGTCGATCGAAAGCGGCAGGCAGTCGGGGTTGGCGACCGGCGGATTGACGGCGACCACCCTGAGGGCGGTGTCGTGCCGGCCGGCGAGTGCCGCCAGAGCGGTCGATACCCTGGTATCGCCCCAGGTCGGCGTTTCCCGGAAAAAGACGAGATCCCCCCAGCCGAAGGCCAGATAGGCCTCGGCCGGCAGGTCGGGCGGGGTTACGGCCGGAAACAACTGCGTCCAATCGATCAGCGCATCCCGGCTCGGCATCACGATATCGGTGTGGGCGAGGGAGGCGCAGAGATAAAGCGTCGGTTCTCCGCCGGCCTGCTGGGCCCGCCCTGACGCCGGCACGAGCGCAAAGCCGATGGCAGCGAGCACGAAGAGGAGAAGGGCGAGCAGCGGCATGGTCGCGAGTACGAGGATCAGGCGCAGGCTCTTCGAGAGCCGTGTGCGTCCTACCGTTTCGGCAGCAAACCCACCAGCGGGATCAGGCATGCTCTGAAGATGCCGGCAAGGCTTCCCCCGTGGTGGAACGGTGCGCGCGAACCGAACGCGACGACCTGATCATAGGTGCCCGCTAAAGCAAAGGCGAGGAACCCCCGCAGGGCCGTGCTCAGGCTTTGTCGGTCAGGCTCCGATAGACCTTAGCCGGCCAGGTCAGGGCGTCGGGAAGCGCGCGGGCGATGCTGCTGGCAAAATCGGAAGCAGAGCCGCTGCTCCACTGCCCCTGGACCACCGGGGCCAGTTCAACGCCCACGCCGATCAGATAGACAATGACCAACAAGGATAGAATGCTGCGCATCGTGAGCTCTCTCCAGATGGCCACATCCGACATGGCCCCACATTGGGCGGGAGTGTCGCGAAACTTCGTGGCGGCAGCGTGATCGCCGGTCGAATCCCGGAAAACGCCAATTTCCAGAAGCGTTTCACTTTCAGAGCGATTCGCCAAGAACCGCAAACTCTCGGCTCTTCAGCAAGTTCAATTGAAAGAAGGGCTCGGCCCGAACATATTTCGCTCCAGGCTGGGCTGGTCGAGAGCAGGGCTCAGTCTCGTGCCTTGCCGTTGCGGTCGGCGGCGTCCTTCAGGCGCTCATGCACGCGCTGCATGGCCTGGCGGACGGCGAGCCTGGCCTTGAGGGCGGCGATGCCGCTCGTCGCGCAACTCGGTGAGGCATAGTCGAGACAGGGAATGCCATGCGCCAGGCGCTCGGCGGAGAGCACACCGCAATCCTCGAACAGCAGGCACGGTTCCTCGCCGCTATGCGGACCGCTCAGATGCATTCCCATCGCTACTCTCCCCTGATTCTGTTTGTAGGCTAACAATCCTCCAGGGGCGTGATAGGGGCGTGACCGGCGCGCTTGGGACCTTCGATCACAGGCCTTGCGCAAAGCAGGCCGGCCTGGGGATAATCGCCAGCCTTGTAACCTGGCGGTCACACGCGATAAGCCAGTGGTCTCCAGAGCAATGCGCGTTTAGACGGAAACGCTTGTTTGCTCTAACTCTTTGTTTCCAAGCCAATCCCCAGCGGATTGGCTGGAGCGTCTTTGTGATTCTTGGCATCACCGCCAAATCGCAAAACGCTCCGATGCGGTCCTGGACGCAATCTGCCAGGCCTGCAACATCGCGACGGGGCTGCGGTATCATGGCATTTCGACCCTTGGACTATGACGAGCACCCGACCGTTCTCGCGGCCGAATATCAGCGGATCAAGGCCAACCTGTCCGACAATGAGGCGATGCTGCTCGCCTGCCTCACCAATGTGCTGAACGAATTGCCGGACTGGCTGGACGGGGACTACTCCGCCGGTAGCGCGCTCGATCATGCCAATACGGCGATCGAGGCAATGCTGCGCGGCTCCGGCCTGCTGCCGATACCACCTGAAGCCCGTGAACGGGCGGAGAGAATGCGCGACGACAGTTGAGATGCAGGGCCTGGGTGTCGGCGCTCTGTATGATTAGCCGGCAGCGACTCCACAAGGCCGTTGCAGGCGCCGGCACAGGACTTCCAAGGTCACAAAATGCAAAAGGCCCGACGGGCCGTTAGCCACGTCGAGCCTTTTCGAAACTGGTGCCCAGAAGAGGAAACGGCATTCCTGTCGATTCGTCGTTGATTTTATTTAGTTTTTCCTCTCACCGGCGTGGCCGCTGTGTACCAGCCTTGTGTACCAGTACGCGCAGTTCGTCAATCCCCAATTCTTTAGGTGGAAATCCAAAAGCGGATATTGAAAAGAATTTCGCCGAAGCTCATATGTTGACCATCCGATCACGCGGGCGACCTTGGGGAGCGGAGTATAACTTGAAGCTGACAAGCCCGAAGGCCGCCAGCAAGTTCGCTACGATGTCCATTCGGACCTCCAGGTGAAGCTGTACGCACAAGGCGCATGAAGACG
The DNA here is from genome assembly GCF_057813875.1 of Labrys sp. F242. Lineage (NCBI taxonomy): Bacteria > Pseudomonadati > Pseudomonadota > Alphaproteobacteria > Hyphomicrobiales > Xanthobacteraceae > Labrys > Labrys sp. F242. Next base: position 604,318 of record NZ_JBVASG010000003.1, read on the forward strand.
ACATCTTCATACAGCTATTATAGTACATTATCTCGATGACTGTGCCGTAGGGTCTTCTGGGCCCGTTATAAATAGTCGGAGGCGAGAGCATAACCGGATGCACACGGTGCTCTTGCCTCCTCTCGCTTCTGGAGAACTTCTGTGAAGCCTTGGACTCCCGTGGTGAAGCGATATCCTCACTTCGATGCGGTGGTTACTCCAGAGTTTGCAGAGAAATTCGTCAACTCTCCGGATGATGTCGCGAAGCACACCTTTTTTCCTTTCCTCCGTTATGTCGAGGGCTGGACGCAATACGCGAAGAAAGGCAGGGCGGGAAAGCGCAAAAACCGTCCAATTAGATTTGCAGCTAGGTTGGATAGTTGTATTTTTTCATTCTACAGGCATTTACTCGCTGAGCCTTATGAGAAGCTGCTTGAAGAAGCGGGACTCTCGGGGGCGGTCATTGCCTATCGCCGTATTCCCAAGTCCGGTGGTTCTGGCGGGAAAAGTAATATCGATTTTGCGCTCTCCGCCGTCGACACGATCAGGCAGTACCAAACATGCTGCTGTGTCTCCCTGGATATCAGCGATTTTTTTGAAACCTTGGATCACGAGGTGCTTCGGCTGAGGTGGGCGCAGTTGCTGCAACGACCTCGACTTCCGGCTGACCATTACAAGGTCTATCGGGCGATCACTCAATATGCGTTCGTCGACGTATTGAAAGCATACGAACGTCTGGGGTTTTACGGAACGAAGGTCGATCGTAGGGGAGTGGCGAGGCCCGGCTACCTTTGTGCGCGCGGAGAAATTCCGCCTCGCCTCTGTGATATCAAGACATTCCGTGAAAAGATCGCTGACGAAAAGCCAGATATAATTGAGATAAACCGTTCGGGAAGAGGAATTCCACAGGGAGCGCCATTATCAGATTTATTGGCAAATCTTTATTTGTATGAATTCGACAAGGAAGTTGCTCGCATATGTGTGGAATGCGGAGGAGTGTACTTAAGATATTCGGATGATATCCTGATCATCGCCCCGGTCCCTGATAGTCAGGCATTGGAGATCGAGGAGCGAGTGCGTGGTGCCATCACGGTTCACGGGGTCGGTCTTGAAATCAAAGAAGCGAAATCGGCTGTGCACAGTTTTGTACAGGGTGTCGATAGACAGTCTGTTGCGGTCGTGATGCGCGCGGGCCTCCCCCGCGAGGGCCTGTGCCTGCTTTGCTGACAAGTCCTTCGGACCCGTTCGCACGGCGTCGAAGAACGCGTCGACCTGCAGCTGCGCTTGTGCATGACGTGCGCGCAGCAGGCTGCGATCGGCGGTCTGCAGCGAGAACTTTATCTCATGGCCAATCGCCACCGTGACCTCTGAGACGTCGGTTTCCGACGCCCCGGCGAGGCGTACGGAGATTTTGCGACCCTTCAATTTTTCAAGGAGATCAGTAGGAACGCGCCTGCGGAAGTAGGCGTTGGGGCTACCATCACGCCGTGTCGGACGAACCATCGAGAAGACCATGTGTACCGCTCCTGTGTATACCACTCGGAGCGGCGCAAGCCGTTGAAAGGAAAAGAAGATCAGCTCTATCAACGGCTTGCGGGGAAATTGGTGCCCAGAAGAGGACTCGAACCTCCACACCTTGCAGTACACGGACCTGAACCGTGCGCGTCTACCAATTCCGCCATCTGGGCGCGGGGGTCTTCTAGGGGGGCGGAGGGCCGATGTCAACGCCCATTTGCAGTTCTTGCGACAGCTTGATGAAACCGGCTTCAAACTGGCGTCCCGCCTTGCGTTTGACACCTTGCTGGGCTTGTGTGGATGCGAGAAGAATGCGTTTTAGCGAAGCATGGCTTCGCCTGGGCGCTTCATCTCGACATGCCTTGCGATTGCGTGTCCTGCGATTCCGAAGCTTGCGATTCCAAGGCCTTGCGATTTTTGGTGATCGTGCCGTACCGCAGGGCGCCTCTGGATTTGAATGGAGTGAATGCCTTGCCTGCAGCGATTCTCGACGAGGCCCTGCTTTATGACGGCTGGAACCGGCTGCTGATGGTCAAGGCCCGCACGCAGGGCGGCGCGGTGATTCACCGCAGCGTCGAGGATCACGGCGATGCGGTGACGGTTCTGCCCTTCGATCCCGAGCGCCGGCTGGCTCTGCTGGTGCGCCAATTGCGCGTGGCGATTCTCAAGGGACATGGGGTGGAGGCTTCGCTCGAGGCACCGGCGGGCATCCTGGACGAGGACGATCCGGCCGATTGCGCCCGGCGCGAGGCGATGGAGGAGGCCGGGCTGGAACTGAAGGCTCTGGTCCCGCTCGGCGCGGCTTTCGTGATGCCGGGTATCTCGACCGAGAAGATGCACATGTTCCTGGCCGAATATTCGGCGGCGAGCCGTGTTGGCGCTGGCGGCGGTCTGGCGGAGGAGAACGAAGAGATCGAAGTGGTCGAGATCGGGCTCAAGGACCTGGCTGGCATGGCCGACCGTGGCGAGCTTTCCGATCTCAAGACCTACAGCCTGGTGCAGACGCTCCGGCTGAAGCGGCCGGAGCTGTTCTGAGGCAATACCGGGCCGGGTATTACTTCCTGACGCTGCGGGCGCCCTTGGCGATGTCGCTGACCAGTGCGAGCACGGCCGGTACGGTCTTGTCCGTCGCGCTGTTGTCGGCGTCGAGGCTGGCGCGCACCGCTTCCACTAGGGCCGAGCCCACCACCACGCCGTCGGCGCCCTCGGCGATAGCCCGGGCATGCTCGGCGGTCTTGACGCCAAAGCCGACGCAAACAGGCAGGTCGGTATGCTGCTTGATGCGGCCGACCGCGCCGGCCACCACGCCGAAATCGGGCGTGGCCGAACCGGTAATGCCGGTGATCGAGACATAATAGACGAAGCCGGACGTGTTCTGCAGCACCTTGGGCAGGCGCTTGTCGTCCGTGGTCGGCGTCGCCAGGCGGATGAAGGCGATGCCGGCCTTCAGCGCCGGCAGGCAGAGTTCGTCATCCTCTTCCGGCGGCAGGTCGACCACGATCAGGCCGTCGACCCCGGCGATCTTGGCATCGACGAGGAAGCGTTCGACGCCATAGATGTAGATCGGGTTGAAATAGCCCATCAGGATGATCGGCGTGGCATCGTCGGTCTTGCGAAATTCGCGGATGACGCCGAGCGTCTTGGTCAGCGTCATGCCGGCCTTGAGGGCGCGCAACCCCGCGGCCTGGATGGCCGGCCCGTCGGCCATCGGATCGGTGAAGGGCATGCCGAGTTCGATGACATCCGCGCCCGCGGCCGGCAGGCCGGCGAGGATCTTGGCTGAAGTCTCGATGTCGGGATCGCCGGCGGTGACGAAGGTCACCAGGGCGGCGCGCTTTTCGGCGGCCAGGGCGGCGAAGCGGGCGGTGAGGCGGCTGGTCATGGGGTCACAAGCTCGGAGCAAGGGGCGGCAGGATGGGATGGCGGGAGGTCACAGTGACGTTCCCAAAATCTCGGCAACCTGCGGTACGTCCTTGTCGCCGCGGCCGGAGAGGCTGACCACCATCAGGTGATCCTTGGGCCGCTTGGGCGCGAGTTCGGCCACCCTGGCAAGGGCATGGGCCGATTCGAGCGCGGGTATGATCCCCTCCAGGCGCGACAGCAGCTGGAAGGCGTCCAGCGCCTCCTGGTCCGTCGCCGACAGATAGGTGGCGCGGCCCACCTCGTGCAGCCAGGAATGTTCCGGCCCGATGCCGGGATAGTCCAGGCCGGCGGAAATAGAATGGGCTTCCTCGATCTGGCCGTCGGCATCCATCAACAGATAGGTGCGGTTGCCGTGCAGCACGCCGGGGCGGCCGCCGGCGATCGAGGCGGCATGCAGGCTGGTGAGGCCGTGCCCCGCCGCTTCCACGCCGATGATCTCGACGGAGGGATCGTCGAGGAAAGGATGGAACAGGCCCATGGCATTGGAGCCGCCGCCGATGCAGGCAATCACGCTGTCGGGCAGGCGCCCTTCGGCTTCCATCATCTGCTCGCGGGTCTCACGGCCGATGATCGATTGGAAGTCGCGGACCATGCCCGGATAGGGATGAGGACCGGCCACAGTGCCGATGCAATAGAAGGTGTCGTGCACATTGGTGACCCAGTCGCGCAGCGCCTCGTTCATGGCGTCCTTGAGGGTCTTGGAGCCGGACTGCACGGGGATGACCTCGGCGCCGAGCATCTTCATGCGGAAGACGTTGGGTGCCTGGCGGGCGACGTCGACGGCGCCCATATAGACCACGCATTTCAGGCCGAAGCGGGCGCAGAGCGTGGCGGTGGCGACGCCGTGCTGGCCGGCGCCGGTCTCGGCGATGATGCGCGGCTTGCCCATGCGGCGCGCCAGCATGATCTGGCCGAGCACGTTGTTGACCTTGTGGGAGCCGGTATGGTTCAGCTCCTCGCGCTTGAGATAGATCTTGGCGCCACCGAAATGCTCCGTCAGCCGCTCGGCGAAATAGAGCGGGGAGGGCCGGCCGACATAGGTGGCCAGGTGTCCGTCCATTTCCTTCTGGAAGGCCGGATCCGCCTTGGCCTGCTTGTAGGCCTCTTCCAGCGACAGGATCAGCGGCATCAGCGTCTCGGCGACGAAGCGCCCGCCGAACTGCCCGAAATGACCGCGCTCATCGGGTCCGTTGCGGAAGGAATTGAGCTTGGGTGTCTCGGTCATCGTTGCGGCCTGTTGTCAGCGGGATGAGGTGGAAGCGGCGGCATAAGCCTGTCTTGCCGTCTCCACGAAAGCCCTGATCTTGTCGGGATTCTTCACGCCGGGCCGGTCTTCGACGCCCGACGAGACGTCGACCCCGTCGGGGGTGCTGATGCGGATGGCTTCGGCAACATTGGCGGGATCGAGCCCGCCCGATAGCATGAAGGGCAGGGTGCGGTCGAGATGCTTGAGCAGCATCCAGTCGAATGTCACGCCGTTGCCGCCGGGATGGGCGGCATCCTTCGGGGGTTTGGCGTCGAGCAGCAGCCAGTCGGCCACGCCGCGATAGGCGGCAGCCCGTTCGAGATCGGCGGCGCTGGAAACCCCGATCGCCTTCAGGACCGGCAGGCCGTAGCGCGCCTTGACCGCGGCGACGCGTTCGGGGCTTTCCTTGCCATGGAGCTGCAGGCCGTCGGGGGCGAGAGCGGCGACGATGGCATCGAGCCTGGCGTCGTCGGCATCGACGGAGAGTGCAGTCTTGCGGGCACGGCCCGATACCTGTGCGCCGAGCTGCGCCGCAAGGTCGTAGCCGATATGGCGGGGCGATTTCTCGAAGAACACGAAGCCGACCATGTCGGCGCCGGCGGCCAGAGCCGCTTCCAGCGTTTCGGGAGTGGAGAGACCGCAGATCTTGATCAATGCCATAATGGGGTCGAGATAGTTGCATCCGGCACACAATGCCAGTGAAATCAGGACAAAGCGCAGGAGGGGTGAAGGAATGTTCCCGAAAGGGCGGTTCGTCGGCGTGTTCGCCGTGATAGCTGGGCTGGTGGCGATGGCGGGGCCGGCAAGGGCGGCGCTGTGCTATGCCCGCGACTATGACACCGCCCATCTCGTCAAGCATGTCGACCAGCGCGTGACCCGCATCACGGTGCGTCTTCTCGCCGACAACGGTTCGGGCATCGGTGTCGGCCTGTGGTTTAGGAGCGACAAGCGTCAATGGTGGGCCGGCGGCGGCTGCCGCCAGCAGGGAACCGTCTTCGCGTGCACCCTTGACGGCGATGGCGGCACACTCACGGCGACGCAAAATACCAAGGGCATCCGCCTCGACGTTCCTGCCGCGGGCATTCAGGTGGAGCATCCCGACGCGCAGGGCAATGCCAGCTTCCAGGCCGTCGATGGCCCGGAACACCGGGTCTTCCTGCTCTGGTCCGCCCCGGAGGCCGCATGCGAACCGCAGAATTGAGGAGGAGCGGTCGTCACCACCCCTGCTCTCCCTGCCGGGATCCGAGGGGAGCAACGCTTGGCTTACTTCTTGCTGGCGTGGCCATCATCGCAAACATGCCCACTTCAGCCCTCGCCGTCGACCTGCCGCCCGGCTTCGTCCGCCTGGCCGACATCGCGCCCGGCATCCGCCAGGACATGCGCTATGCCGGCTCCCATAATTTCGTCGGCCGGCCGGTGGCGGGCTATGAGAGCCCCGTCTGCTGGCTGCGCCGAGAGGTCGCGCAGGCGCTGGCCGCGACGGCCCGTGACCTCGAAAAGCGCCATTGGCGGCTCGTCGTCTATGATTGCTACCGACCCAAGCGCGCCGTCGCCGATTTTCTGACCTGGGCCGGCGATGCCGCAGACCAGCATACCAAGGCCGAATTCTATCCCCGTACGCCCAAGTCGAGACTGTTCGCGCTCGGCTATGTCGCACGCGCCTCGTCCCATTCGAGGGGCATTGCCGTCGACATTGGGGCGGAGCAAGTCGATGCCGCCGGGCAGGTTCTGCCACTCGATTTCGGCGGCGGCTTCGACCTGTTCGACGAGATGTCCTGGACCGCGAGCAAGGCTGTGCCGGCGCAGGCCGCCGCCAATCGCAAGGCCCTCGTCGCCGCCTTCGCCGCGCATGGCCTGGCCAATTATGCGCGGGAATGGTGGCATTTCAGCCTGCCCGGCGCCGCGAGGGCGCCGGCCTTCGATGTCGTGATCAGGGAGCCTTGAGGACAATGCGATTCACGCAAGCGAGCGCAAGCGTTGTCATTGCCGGGCTTGCTGTAAAGGCCCGGCATCCAGCCCCGAGCCGGATTTGCGCCTGTGGCTTCTGGATAGCCGGGTCAAGCCCGGCTATGACAAATCGGAGTGTTTTCCTCCCCGGCGAACCACATTAGGCCAGAACGCGCTATTTCTTCGGCCGCTTGGCCCCCTGGGTGTTCAGGAACACCGCATAGAGCGAGGTGGTGCCGCAGATATAGAGGCGGTTGCGCTTGGGGCCGCCGAATTCGACATTGGCGACGACTTCGGGGATGAGTACCTTGCCGATCAGCGTGCCGTCGGGGGCATAGCAGATCACGCCTTCGCCGGAAGATGTCCAGACATTGCCGTGGATGTCGACACGCAGGCCATCGAACAGGCCGGCTGGTGAGGTGGCGAAGACCTTGCCGCCCGAGAGCGTGCTGCCGTCCTCGCTTACGTCGAAGACGCGAATGTGGCGCGGGCCGTTTTCGACATGGGTGGCGCCGGTGTCGACGATGTAGAGCCTGGATTCGTCGGGCGAGAAGGCAAGGCCGTTCGGCTTGACGAAATCGGTGGCCACCGCCTGCAGCTTTCCGCCGCGCGCGGGCAGGCGATAGACATAGGAAGCGCCGATCTCGGAGGGCGCTGCATCACCTTCATATTCGGAATCGATGCCGTAGGTCGGGTCGGTGAACCAGATCGAGCCGTCCGACTTCACCACCGCGTCATTGGGCGAGTTCAGGCGCTTGCCCTCGTATTTGTCGGCCAGGATGGTGCGGCTGCCGTCATGCTCGATGCGGCTGACGCAGCGCCCGCGATGCTCGCAGGCGATCAGCCGGCCCTCGCGGTCGACGGTGTGGCCGTTCTGGTTGCGGCTGTCGTGGTCGTACACCGAAACCGAACCGTCGGTCTCGTCATAGCGCATCAGCCGGTTGTTGGGGATGTCGGACCAGATCAGATATTTGCCCGCCGGGAAATAGGCCGGCCCCTCCGCCCAGCGCGTGCCCGTATAGAGCTTGTCGAGCTGGGAATTGCCGAAGATGAGCGCCTTGAAGCGCGGGTCGGCGACCACGAATTCCTTGGGGAGCATATCGGTTCCTCGTTGGTTTTGGTTGGTCGCATGGAACGACAATTGCCCGGCAAAATCAATTCATCGGACAAAAGAAAACGGCGCGGAAACCGCGCCGTGGAGTGAGGGCATTTTTCGGAACGCGGACATCTTGTCCGCTCTTGGAATCGCCGCGCTTGACGGTGAGGCAAGAGGCGGACTGGAAGTCCGCGCTCCTAGATCCAGTTCACTGGCCCGTCTTGACCCGCGTCCAGGTGCGGGTAACCAGCGTCTGCACCTTGGCCTGATAGGGCTGCACGGTGTAGGTCTTGGCCAGCATGTCGTCGCTGAGATAGATCTGCGGATTGTCGGTGATCGCCTTGTCGACCAGCGGCTTGGCCGCCAGCACGCCCGAGGCGAACTTGGTGGCGTCGGCATTCTTGGCCGCGACGTCAGGACGGATCATGTAGTTGATGAAGGCATGAGCCGCGTCGACATGCTTGGCGTCCTTGGGAATGGCCATGGTGTCCATCGACATCAGCGTGCCTTCCTTGGGCACGACATAGTCGACCTTCACGCCGTTCTTGGCTTCCTCGGCACGCGCCTTGGCCTGATAGGTGTCGCCGGCCCAGCCGATGGCCAGGCAGATGTCGCCATTGGCGAGCGCGTTGATATATTCGGAAGAGTGGTACTTCTTCACATAAGGCCGGACAGCCTCGAGCAGCTTGCCAGCGGCGTCGATGTCCTTCTTGTCGGTCGAGCCCGGTTCCTTGCCGAGATATTTCAGGGCGGCCGTCAGGACATCCTCGGGGCTGTCGAGGAAATAGACGCCGCAATCCTTGAACTTGGCGAGATTCTCAGGCTTGAACACCACGTCCCAGCTGTTCATGGGCTGGTCGCCATAGACGGCCTTGGCCTTGTCGACATTATAAGAGATGCCGGTGGTGAACCAGGTGTAGTCGACAAGGTACTCATTGCCAGGATCGTAAACCGCAAGATTCTCCATGATCTTGGGCCACAATTCCTTGTAGTTGGACAATTTGGACTTGTCTATTTTCTGAAACACGCCCGCCTTGATTTGGCGTGAAGCAAAGGTCGCAGAGGGGAAGACGACGTCATAGCCGGAATTGCCCGCGAACAATTTGGTTTCCAGCACCTCGTTGGAATCCATGGTGTCGTAGACCACCTTGATTCCGGTTTCCTTGGTGAAATCTTCCAGTACGGTCGGGCCAATGTAATCCGACCAGTTATAGACGTTGACGACCTTGTCCTCGGCCATGGCCTGGCCCGCGAGCAAGGCCACGGCCGTGGCGGCGAGAGCCAGTTTCTTGAAGGCTGACATCGGGAACACCTCCTCTGGGTGAGCGACGCGCATTCCCGGACGCGACGCTGTTCTCTGGAAGCTAGAACTCCTGCTGAACCTGCTCAAGCCTTCCGAAGGGCTTTTCGTGATGTTTTATGTAGCAAGTCCGTTACCGGGCAGGAGCGGATGTTGCGAGACTACAGATAGGTCTCATATTCCAGGCTGGAGATCCGGCGCTCGAACTCGGCGCATTCGAGTTCCTTCATCACCGCATAGACTTCGGCGAAATGCTCGCCGAAATGCCGGCGGGCGAAGTCCGAGCCCCGGAACAGGGCCACGGCTTCCTGCATCGAGCCCGACAGCCTGGGAGCGCCGAGATCATAGGCATTGCCGATGATCGGCTCGGGCGCCGGCATCTTGTTCTCCATGCCTTCATGCATCGCGGCCAGGATGGCCGCGAGCACGAGATAGGGATTGGCGTCGGCGCCGGCGATGCGATGCTCGATGCGGGTGGCCGCCGGGCTGCCATTGGGAATGCGCACCGCCACCGAGCGGTTGTCATAGCCCCAGGTCAGGGAGACCGGCGCATAAGAGCCCGGCATCAGGCGGCGGAAGCCATTATAGCTCGACACGAACAGCAGGGCCGTCTCTGGCATATGGGTCAGCATGCCGCCGACGGCATGGCGCAGGGTCTCCGCGCCCGTGTCCGGCTTGGCAAAGACATTGGCGCCTTCTGCATCGAGGAGGCTGGCATGGATGTGCATGCCCGAACCGGCGGTGTCGAGATAGGGCTTGGGCATGAAGCTGGCGCGCAGGCCGTGCTTGCGCGCCACGCCCTGGATCATCCGGCGCAGCAGCACGGCGTCGTCAGCCGCCGCCATGGCATCGTCGCGATGGTAGAGATTGATCTCGAACTGGCCGGGTGCGGCCTCGGAAATCACCGAATCCGCCGGCAACCCCTGGATCTTGGCGGCCTCGCGCATCTCTTGGATCACCGGCGCGAAGGTGTCGAGATCGGAGATCGAATACATGTTCTGGCGGGCGGGCCCGGTGTCGCGGTGGAACACGGTCTTAGGCGTCTCGCCCGGTTCGCCGCCGCCCTGCAGCAGGTAGAACTCGAGCTCGAAGGCGACCACAGGCTTGAGGCCGAGGGCCGTGAACTTGTCGAGCTGGGCCTTGAGGATATGGCGCGGATCGAGCATCCAGGGCCGGCCATCCGGCAGATACATCGAGATCAGCGCCTGCATGGCGGGCTGGGAAGACCAGGGCACCGGCTTGAGCGTGCCGGGGACGGGGCGGCACAGGCCATCCTTGTCGCCGGTCTCGATATGAATGCCGGTTTCCTCGACCTCGCGCCCCCAGACGTCGAGGCCGAACATCGATTGCGGCATGGCAACCCCGTCCTTGAGGACCTTGTCGATTGCCGAGCCGGGCAGCCATTTGCCGCGGAGAATACCGTTGGTGTCGGGAAGCAGCACCTCGATGACGTCGACTTGCGGGGCGGAGGGCAAATTTTTCGAAGCCGAAGGCAAATCTGCAGCATCGCCGGCGAGTTTGTTCACGCCGTGCGTTTGAAATCCCATGGTACACCGGGGTTGTGAATGCGTTGCGTCTTGACGCATCCTTCATCTGCGCTAATTGTGATCACAAATCTTGGCCGTGTCAAATGGAGTCCGTTTCGCCCATGCCGAGTTCGCCTAAGTCGAGCAGCAGCGAGCCCGCCAGCAAGTTGGCGCCGGTGCATGACAAGGTCTATGCGGCGATCCGCAGCGGGCTGGTTGGCGGCCAATTCGTCCCTGGCCGTGCCGTGACCCTGCGCGGTCTGGCCGAGATGCTCGGCGTCAGTCCGATGCCCGTCCGGGCCGCAGTGACGCGATTGGTCACCGAGGGCGCCTTGACCTTGACCGCGACGCGCCGGGTCAGCGTTCCCGTGATGACCCCCGCTCGCTTCGAGGAATTGGTGCGCGTGCGCATGCTGCTGGAGGGGGAGGCGGCCGAAAGGGCGCTGCCCGCCATCGATGCCGAACGCCTCGCCGCCATCAGGACGCATGACGACGAGGTCGAGCGCTGCCTCGCCGAAGACGATGCCGAAGGCTATATGCGGGCCAATCACGCCTTCCACTTCGCCATCTATACCGCAGTGCCCTCTTCGGTGCTTCTGCCCCTGATCGAGACGCTCTGGCTGCAATTCGGCCCGTTCATGCGGCTTGTATACGAGGATCTCGACATGAGCGGCCTCGTTGACCAGCATCATCGCGCCATCACCGCGATCGAGCGGGGCGACGCCAAGGGGCTGCGCGATGCCATCGAGGCCGATATCGGCGACGGCATGCGCATCATCGGCAAGATGGCGCTGGGCTGAGGCTGCCCCGCCCGCTTCAGTGGCCAGGCTCGCCGCGATGCCAATAGGCAACGGCGCTGACGGCATGTTTGGGAAGCTGCAGGACCTCGCGCCAATGATGGCGCAGCCGCCGCGCCGTCTCCGCTTCGGCGCCGAGCCAGCACTGGAAACGGCCCTCGGAGGGAAGCGGGACCGCGATGACGGCCTCGGCCAGGAGGCCACTTTCGCCGGCCGGGCAGCCGTCGCGCAGGAGCCATTTGAGTTCGACGCCAGCTGGCGGGATGAGGGCCTGGATTTCGTCGGCATTCGCCACCTCGATCAGGGCGATGCCGCGTGCCTCGGCCGGCATGGCCTCGAAGATGCGGGCAATGGCGGGGATGGCCGTCTCGTCTCCGGCGATCAGGTACCAGTCCGCCTCATCGATCTCGCCGCCGCCCGGCCCGAGCATGCCCACGATGTCGCCGGGCTTTGCCCGGGCTGCCCAGCCCGAGGCGATACCGGCATCGCCATGCAGCACGAAATCGACATCGACCTCGCCCGCTGCCGCGTCGATGCGTCGAATCGTATAGAGGCGCTGTGTCGGCCGGCGTTCCTCCGGCGGCCAGATGCGGCGTCCATTCCTGGCCGGGCGGGGCCATTCCGGTTTGTCGAGCCCCGCCGGCGGGATGAGCAGGCGGATATGGATGCCGTCTCGCGTGAAGCGCTGGAGATCCTCGCCCGCAAGGGTGATGCGCCGGATCAGCGGTGTGACCTGGGTGACCTGCCTGACCCGCATCTCGCGAAGACCAGGAAGAACGGTAATATCGCACCCGTCTCCGGTCCACACCAATTCTGGCTTTTCGGCCTGTGCCGCCTTTTCGAGGCGAAGGCTGAGTATGAATTTCAGAGCCGACAAGCCCTGCTCCGTGTCGGCCTCGGCCTTGATCGTCAATTCGCTGGGACGCGCGGCGAGATAGGCGGTTCCTCGCCCGCGCGGTAGTTCGATTTGGGCGGTCTCGCCGGTGCGCCGGGTTGGAAATTCGTCTGTTTCAAAGTCATTGCAAATTGAATTCAAGTATTCATTTCCAAAACTCGTGTCGATGCGAAGTTCGGAATTTAGCGTGCTCATGGCGGGGGATCTCGGGAGGGAAAGCGTGTTGCAAAACACCATCCCTCTATCCGTCTCCATAAAATGATTCAATATCAATATTTTAGATGAATTCAAACCTGCGCAAAATGGTTAGCGAGAGAGGCGGGATGCCAATTTCTCCCAAGGGGTGGGTGAGGGGCGGTTGGTGCACCGGATTGCGCAGTTTTTAGTTCTTCTCGTTAAATTATGCGTTGTCGAGAGTCTTTTTTGTATACGTATGTTGGAGTTGATATAATCATCAAACAAATTATTATTTTGTGTTGATTCATGTTGGATGTATAGTGTTTATCCGCCTCCGGAGTTTACTTTGGGGGGTAAGATGGAGACGAGGATCATTATGGCTGCGGGCCTCATTCTGGGAGGCTGCGCAATGGCCGCGCATGCACAGGAGAGCAAGCCGCTGCCAGGCCAACCGGCCGGGCCGGTGACATCGGAGCAGGCCGGCAATGACGAGCCTGTGATGCTGGAGCCGGTTACCGTCGTGGCTGAGCGCGCCAAGCGCCAGCTTCTCGACGTGCCGGCCTCGGTGACGGTGATTTCGGACAAGGAGTTGAAGTCGCATATGGTGCGCGACATCGACGACCTCACGCGCTACGAGCCGGGCATCACCGTGAGCCGCAACAGTTCGAGCACGGATCCCTTCGGCGGCAATGGCGGCTTCACCATTCGCGGCGTCGGCGGCAACCGCATCCAGATGCGCGTCGACGGCTCGCGCATCCTCGACGGCAACACCGACGGCACGCGCGACTTTGTCGATCTGCCCTTCATCAAGTCGGTCGAGATCATTCGCGGCCCGGCCTCGGCGCTCTACGGTACCGATGCGGTTGGTGGCCTGGTCGCCTTCACCACCAAAGACCCAGCCGACATCATCAAGGAAGGACGCAATTGGGGATTTGAGGCGAGCACCAATTTCGACAGCTACAACAAGGCGCTGGTGAACACTGCCCTCGGCGCTTGGCGCGTCTCCCCCAATCTCGAGATCCTGCTGGGCTATTCGGTCAAGAAAGCGAGCGAGGCCAAGCTCTCGCGCGCCCGGGCCGATGGCGGGCGCTATGGCTGCCCGCGCTGGGTCGAATATGGTGCCATCGATTGCGGCAGTTTCAACCCGCTGGACGAACTCGGGCAGAACTTCCTCGCCAAGATCGTCTGGCGGCCCACCGAATCACTGGAACTGAAGCTCACCGGCGAGATCTTCGATCGCAACAGGGATGTCGACTCCCTCTATAATCGCGGGCCGACCACGGTGCGCACGCCCGCCAATCCCAATCCGCCGCAACTGCCCTTCATCCATTCCTGGACAGGGAGCCAGGAACTCACCCGCTACCGCATCGCGCTGGACGGTCTGTGGAAGCCTGAATACGCCTTCGCCGACCAGATACGCTGGAACATCACCTGGTCGCCGCAGCGCCGCGAGGTCACCAGCCGCGAACACCGCACCCTCGCCAATGGCAATCAGCAATATCAGGACAATGTCACCGAGTTCGGACAGCGCTTCCTGCAGGCCGGCCTGCAGATCGATTCGTCCTTCAAGCTCGGGCGCAGCGACCACAAGCTGGTCTGGGGCTTCGACGGCGAATATGGCTACACCGACTATGTCCGCAATCGCACCACGCGCGTGTTCACCCCAGGCGGCGTACCGGTTTCCGGCTCCACCGTCGTGCCCTACACTTGGAACTTCGCCGATTCCAACACCAAGCGGCTCGATGCCTTCGTGCAGGATGAGATCAGCCTGTTCGACGGCAAGCTCACGGTGACGCCGGCGCTGCGCTATTCCTGGAACCAGATCACGCCCAAGCCCAAATCGGACTATCAGCCGGTAGCCGGCTATGTGCTCAGGCAGCGCGAGGAATCGGCGCTGACCAAGAAGCTCGGCATCATCTACAAGCTCAACGAGACCTATTCGGTATTCGGCCTCTATGCCGAGGGCTTCCGCATGCCCAATGCCGAGCAGCTCTATACAGGCTCCTCGTCAGGACAGCCGGACGGCAATCTCGTGCCGGCGCCGAACCTGAAGCCGGAGCGGGTCCGCTCCTTCGAGGCGGGGCTGCGCGGGCGCTATGGTTGGGGTTATTTCTCCCTGTCGGCCTTCCATGCCGACTACACCAACTTCATCCAGAATTTCGTGGAGATCCCGGCCAGTTCAGGCGAGGGGGTCGACTATACCTGGGCCAATCGCGCCAAAGTCCGGCTGACCGGCATCGAAGGCTCCGCCGAGGTGCAATGGGCCGAAAACTGGAGTTCGAGCCTCAGCCTCACCTATCAGCACGGCAACCAGAAGACGACGCGCGATGCGCCTTGGACCCCGTTCAACGGCGCCAGCCCCCTCACGGCCGTCGCCAGCCTGCGCTGGACCAAGCCGGAACAGGGGCTGGAAGTCGAGATGATCGGCACCTTCGCTTCCAAGGTTAGCCGTGCCAGCACCCCCGACATCTTCAAGCCCGGCGGCTATGCCGTGTTCGATCTCCTCGGAAGCTGGAAGCCGACCGAGAACATCACGCTGCGGGCCGGCATCCTCAACATCGCCGATACGCGCTATTTCCGCTGGCCGATGCCGACCACCTACAGCCGGACGGCGAGTTCGAACGTCGCCTTCTCCAATCCGCTCGAATTGCAGACAGCCGCCGGCCGCACCTTCAGGCTCGGCGCCAACATCACCTTTTAAGGATCCGTCATGAGCCAGCAACGATTGCAGCGCGAACGCCTGCTGCACCATGCCGCCGATGTGCTGGAGGCGGCAGGACGCCTCGGCCGGGTGATGCTCACCACCAGCCAGGGTGGGGCCACCCATGAACGCATCGGTCCTGTCGACAGGGTCGAACGCTCCGGTTTCGCCGTGCGCCTGGCGGGAGCGGCCCACGATGCCGATATCGATACGGCGGCGCTCGGCGCCGTCATACTCGACCGCTCCGGCCGCATGAAGGACAAGGTGCTGCCGCGCCTCGACTTTCAAGGCAAGGATGGGGCCGTGCTGTTCAGCCTGGTCGGCCTCGACGGGCTGGAGCCTTTCGACGCCGGCGTTGCCGAACTGCGCGGCATGGCAACGGAGGCGGCAGAGCCCGTCGACGCGATGGAGCGGGCTGATTTGGCCGAGGACGATCCAGGCTCGCTTCCCTTCGAGGTGGCTCGCTGTGCCGGCGTGCCCGTGACCATCGAACTGCGCCGTGACGGCCTCAGGCAGGCCTGGTCCGGCAATATCGAGGCGGTCAAGCCGGCCATGGGCTTCATCAATGTCATGCAGCCCGATTTCCACCTGCATCTGCGTGCCGGCGCGGTCGGGCGTTGGCGAATGCGGGCCGATAGGGCCGGGCCGGATGGAGTAGAGCTCCTGGCCGAGAATGTGCGAGGCGAATTGATCGGGCTGGCGGTGCGCGGTCCGGCCGCTGTCCTTGCACGTCGCGATTGAGCGAAAGGCGGATCATGCCTCGGATTTTCAGCCAGATCTGGCGGCTGCTGCGCTTGTGCGTCGCCGGCCCGGGTGGGCGCACGGGCCTTGCTTTGCTGACGGTGGTTCTCGGCCTCAATCTGGGCAGCGTCTATGTCAGCCTGCTGCTGATCGATTGGAATGCCCAGTTCTACGGCGCCCTCGAAAAGCGGGACGCCGCCGCGGCCGTCAACCAGATCGGCGTGTTCGGCCTGCTGATCGCCGTCAATGCGGCGATGTATCTGGCGGCGGTCTATCTGCGCAAGAGCGTGCAGATCCGCTGGCGCCACGCGCTGACCGCGGCCGCGCTCGACCGCTGGCTTGGCGGCAGGACCCATGCAAGGCTGCGCCAGGCCGGTGCCACCCCCGATAACCCCGATCAGCGCATCGCCGAGGATTGCCGCCTCTTCGTCGACAAGTTCACCGAGGAGGGCTTGGAGGTCGTCACCAGCATCGTGGGGCTGGTGTCCTATGTGGCCCTGCTGTGGTCGCTGTCCTCCTTTCCACTCGCCTTCACCCTGTTCGGCGTGGCGGTGGAGATCCCGCGCTACATGGTGTGGGCCGCTCCGGTCTATGTGCTGATCTCCAGCGGGCTCACCCATTGGCTCGGTCGTCCTCTGCTGGCGCTCAATGCGCAACAGCAGAGCCGTGAGGCCGATTTCCGCTTCGCGCTCGCGCGCCTGCGCGAATCCTCCGACGCCGTGGCGCTGATGGCGGGCGAGGCCGCCGAAAGGCGCGTGCTGGACGCCCGCTTCGGCGCCATCATGCGCAATTGGCGGGCGCTGATGAACCGCGACCTCATCCTGGGCTGCTTCACCAGGCCCTATCACAGCACGGTGCTGCGCATCCCGATCTTCCTGGCCTTGCCCGCCTATCTTGCCGGGCAGGTCGCGCTGGGCGGGCTGATGAAGCTGGCTTCCGCCTTCCAGAACGTGGTCACCACCCTGTCCTGGTTCATCTTCTCCTATCGCAATCTGGCCGAACTCGCGGCAGCCATCCGCCGTCTCGACGGCTTTCTCGATGCCTTGGGACGGGTCACGGACGGCGAAGGCGTCCGGACCAGGACGAGCGGGCTCGATCACCTGTCCATCCAGGGCCTCGCCTTGGCCACGCCCGAGGGGCGCGCCCTCAACATCCTGGCGGATATGAGATTGGAGAGGGGCGAGAATGCCTGGCTGGCCGGGGCGTCGGGCATCGGCAAGAGCACCCTGATCAAGGCGATGGCCGGCCTGTGGCCGCATGGCGAGGGAAGGGTGACCCTGCCGGCCGAACGGAGGATCGCCTTCCTGCCGCAGGCGGTCTATCTGCCTCTAGCGGATCTGCGGACCGTCCTGGCCTATCCGCAGGACCCCGGGATGCTGCCTCGGCAAGCCTATGCCGGGGCCCTCCAACTGGTCGGCCTCGAGCATCGACTGCCGGGTCTCGATGATGGCGAGCCGCCCCTCGGCCTTTCCGGCGGTGAACAGCAGCGCCTGGCTCTGGCACGGCTGATCCTGGCACGGCCGGACTGGGCCGTGCTGGACGAGCCGACCAGCGCCCTCGACAGCGCCGCAGAGGCGCAATTGTTCGCGGCGCTGCGGGCGGCCCTGCCGCATACGAGCTTCGTCGTGGTGGCGCATCGCGAGCCGGCTGGCCTGGGGCCACTGCGGCGGATCGAGCTTGAGCCATACACATTGGAGGTCGTATCATAGATAGGCATGATTTTTGCTTAAAGCGTTTTGCGATTTGCTGGTATTGGCAAGAATTGCAAAACGCGTCGAAACTGAAGGTTGGAGCAAAAAATCGTTCAGCCATAAACGCGCTTTGCTCTTGGCGATCGGCGATGAGAGAGGGCGAAGCGCGCTGCTAGGACGCAGCATTTTGTCCTCAAACTGTCGCAATCGCGGAGAAATATGCTCCAGCTTCCAAAGTGCATCGAACGGTGAAGCGCATGCGTTTGAACAAAATTCTCTATTTTGGCGATTTTGTACTCTGTCCTGCTGCGGCCCTCGGCCTGCTTCTCTTGACTCTTCTGCAGCATGACGCCACCGCCGTGGGCATCTGGGCGATGGCTTTCGTGCTGGGCTGCATCGGCTGGACTTTCGTCGAATATGCCGTGCACCGCTGGATCTATCATGCGGTGCCGTTCTTCGACCGGATGCACGATGCGCATCATCAGGAGCCCAAGGGCATGATCGGCGCGCCGTCTTTCCTGAGTGTCGGCGTGATCTTCCTGGTGTTCTACTTGCCGCTCTATTTCGCCAACCATGCCTTTGCGGGCGGCTTTACCAGCGGCATCCTGCTCGGCTATGTCGCCTATATGCTGGTGCATCATGCATCGCATCACTGGTCGTCGAAGCCGGGCAGCCTGCTCTATCGCCTGCGCCTGCAGCACATGGTGCATCATTATCGCGGCGAGGAGGGCAATTACGGCGTGGTCACCTCGTTCTGGGACCACATCTTCTCCACCTATGTCGAACCACAGCGGCGACGGGCCTGATTCGGGGGGCTTCACGTCATGAAGGCGAAGCGGTTGGGATCGTCGGGCTCTTCGGCCAGCGCCTTGCAATAGTCGGTGATCACCTCAGGCGTATCGCCATCCGCCCTGAGGCGCCCGCGATCGATCCAGATCGTGCGCTCGCACAGATCCATCACCTGGTCGAGGTCGTGGGAGACGAACAGGATGGTGCCGCGCTGGCGGAAGGCGCGGATCAAGGTCCGGCAGCGTTCGCGGAAGGCATCGTCCCCCACGGCGAGGGCTTCGTCGACGATCAGCACGTCCCCATCGGCATGGGCGCAGATGGCGAAGGCGAGGCGCGCGCCCATGCCGCTGGAATAGAGCTTCACGGGCTGTTCGAAGAAATCGCCGAGGCCGCAGAGCTCCTGAATGGCGGCAAGCCTCGCGGTGACCTCAGCCCGCTTGAGGCCGAGAATGGCGCCGGACAAATAGCAGTTTTCGCGGCCTGTGAGTTCGTAGTCGAAGGCGGCGCCGAGGGCGAGCACAGGCGCAATGCGCCCCTTGACGGTGAGCGAGCCGACTGTGGGGGCGGTGATGCCACAGAGGATCTGAAGCAAGGTCGACTTGCCCGAGCCGTTGCGACCGACGATGCCGACCGCTGCGCCCTTGGGAATGGTGAAGCCGATCTCCTTCAGTGCCCAATACTCGTCGTAATAGCGCTTCTTGCCGCCGAGAAGCACCTGCTTCACCTGGTCGATCGGATGGCGATAGAATTGGTAGGCCTTGCCGAGGTCGCGGCATTCGATCGCGAGTTCTTGCGCGAGATTTTGGCTGGCCCTCTGTTCAGATGATGTCGACAAGGATCGTCTTCTTTCGCATGAACAAGGTCCGGCCGGCATAAAACACCGCGAACGAGGCGGCGAGGCAGACGAGATAGAGCAGGCCATCAGGCCAGGTGCCTCGCAGGATGGCGGCGCGCATCATCTCGATGATACCGGTCAGGGGATTGAGATAGAGCAGCCAGCGCCAGCCCTCCGGCACATTCGAGACTTCATAGAACACCGGGGTCGCGAACATCGCGACCGGAATGATCGAGATGATCAAATGGTTGAGGTCGCTGGTCAGGGCGCCGATGGTGGAGAGGATCCAGACGATGCCGAGCAGGCAGAGGCAGAGAGGCACCAGGATGAACGGCAGTGCCAGCCACGACCAGTGGATCGACTGGTTGATCAGGATCTGCCCGATCAGCAGCACGCCGAGGGCGATCAGCATATAGACGCCGCCGCGCGCCACCGCGATCCAGGCCAGGATCTGGGGCGGGAAGATCGAGCGGCGGATGATGTGCTTGTGCTCGGCCAGCAAGAGAGGGGCGCGATAGGCGATCTCGGCGAAGAAATTGAACACCACCAGGCCGACGAAGATCGAGAAGGCATAGCTGAAGCGCCCGCTGCCTTCCTGGGCGGCGCCGACCTTGAGCGCGCCGGAGAAGACCAGCGTGTAGATCGACAGCATCACCAGCGGCGCCAGCACGGCCCAGGCCCAGCCGAACACCGAGCCGCGAAAGCGCACCTGCAATTCGCGGGTCAGGATGGCGCGAAAGAGTTCGCGCTGGCGCCAGATATCGGCAAAGGGCTGCAGCAAGGGCTGGGTCTCCATGATTGGAGCCATAACCAAAGCACAGAGGTGGAACAAGGGGGCAGCCCGATGGATGCCAGTGGCTGAGGCCGGCGTGTTCTTCTCACGCCCGTTGCCTTTCCCGCTCGAACTTGACAGAAGGACGGCATGCCGGTCACCGTCCGTCCCGTCTCCTCCAAGCGCGAGCTCAGGCAGTTCCTTGCTCTGCCGCGGCGGATCTATGCCTGTTACAGCGACTATGTCGCTCCGCTCGACCACGACCGCGCCCAGTTGCTGGATCCCGGCAAGAGCGCCTTCTGGACCCATGGGGAGGCGGCCTATTGGCTTGCTTATGATGGGGAGGGCAGGGCTGTCGGCCGCATCTCCGCCCAGATCGATCATCTCGCCACAGGCCCGCAGCATGAGGGCATCGGCTTCTTCGGCTGCCTCGACGCCGTGGACGATGAAAAGGTGGTGGCCGAACTGGTCCGGACTGCAGCTGCCCATCTCGCCGGCAAGGGCAGAAAGGTGATGCGCGGCCCCTTCACGCTGTCGATCAACGCCGAGTCCGGCCTGCTGATCGATGGCTTCACCGCGCCGGCCATGGTGCTGATGCCCTGGCATCCGCCCTATCTGCGCGCCCATCTGGAGGCGGCCGGCCTCACGCTGGTGAAGACACTGCATTCCTACGCCTTCGACCGCCGTCGCAGCGATCTTCCCGACAGGCTCGAAAAGCTCGGCATGGAGCGCCGCCGCAAGGGTTTCGATATCCGCGCCATGCGCATGAACAGGCTGGCCGAGGATGCCGAGCTCGGCCGCTGCCTGTTCAACGGTTCCTGGGCTGCCAATTGGGGCTTCGTGCCGGTTTCCGAAGCGGAGATGACGGCGATGATCAAGGCCTTCAGACCCCTTCTGAAGGCCGATTATGGCGTCTTCGTCGAACGGAAAGGGGAATTGTTGGGCTTTGCCCTGTTCCTGCCCAATGTCTTCGAGATCGCGGGCGATCTCGGGGGCTCGCCGTCCCCCGCCGGCTGGCTGAAACTGGCCTGGCGCGGCCTGACCCGGCGCTTCACCGGCGGCCGCGCCGTGCTGTTCGGCGTGGCGCCGCGGCTGGTCGGGTCGGTCTCCGGTGCCAGCGTCGCGCTGATCCTGGTGGATGAATTGATGCGCCGTGCTGCCATCACCGGTGTGCAAGATTTGGAATGCGGTTGGATTCTTGACGACAACTATGCCATGACGAGCGTAGTTGAATGGCTCGGGGCTCGGTCAACACGCCGTTTCGGTGTATTTGAGACATCGATTCAGTCCCATTACGCCTAAGGACGTGTCCAGGAAGAAGATGTCGACCGATACCCAAGATAACATCCTGTCCAATCCGCAGCGTGTCTATGACGAGGTCGTCAACCTGATCATATCCGAGGGCATGGTCGATCGCGAGAAGGTCACGCCCGACGCAACCTTCGAGACGCTCGGCCTCAAATCCATCGATATCGTGATGATCCTCACGGCGGTGGAAGAAAAATTCGACGTCTATATTCCGATGGATGGCTCGATCGCCGAAGCCAAGGATCTCAAATCCTTCATCGACGGCGTGCTGGCCCGTATCGCCAGTGAAAAGTCCTGATTTGAGCAGAAAGCGCGTCTACATCACCGGCATGGGAGCAGCGACGGCGGCGGGACTCGGGGTTCCGGCGCTGTGGCAGGCCGCGCGCGAGGGACAGAGCGCCATCGGGCCGCTCGAAGTGGCGCGGGAGCTGCGCCACAATATCCGCATCGCCGGCCAGTTGCGCGGTTTCGACCCGGCTG
This sequence comes from Labrys sp. F242, assembly GCF_057813875.1. Taxonomy (NCBI): domain Bacteria; kingdom Pseudomonadati; phylum Pseudomonadota; class Alphaproteobacteria; order Hyphomicrobiales; family Xanthobacteraceae; genus Labrys; species Labrys sp. F242. Next base: position 626,036 of record NZ_JBVASG010000003.1, read on the forward strand.
TCCATATCGAGCCCGACGTGCTGGCCTTCTGCGACCGCTTCACCCAGCTCGCCATCGTCGCCGGTGACGAAGCCTTGGCGCAGGCCGGCTTTGCCCGCGCCGACCGGCAGGGCGAGCGTACCGCCACCATCGTCGGCACCGGCGTTGGCGGCGGGGAAACCATCGAGATCGGCATTCACAATGCCTATGTCACTGGCCAGCGCCTCGATCCCTGGAGCGTGCCGCGCCTGATGCCCAATGGCGCCGCTTCGCAATTGAGCGCGCGCCATGGCGCGCGCGGCCCATCCTTTGCCGTCGCCAGCGCTTGCGCCTCCGGTACGCAGGCCATCGGCCTCGGCGCCCATTTCATCCGGGCCGGCATCGTCGACCGCGCTATTGTCGGCGGTGCCGAGGCCTGCATCACCGCCTCTGGCATGAAGGGCTGGGAAGCCCTGCGCGTGCTCTCGCCCAATGCCTGCCGTCCCTTCTCCAAGGACCGCAACGGCATGGTGCTCGGGGAGGGCGCCGCCATCTTCGTGCTGGAGAGCGATGAGAGTGCCCGGGCCAGGGGTGCAACATCGCTGGCCGAGCTCTGCGGCTACGGCACCTCCAGCGATGCCGGCGACATCGTGCGCCCGGACGCCGGCGGCGCGGCTTCCGCCATGCGCCAGGCCCTGCAGGATGCCGGGCTGGAGCCGGAGGCGATCGACTATGTCAACGCCCACGGCACCGGCACGCTCGCCAATGACGCCACCGAGGCGGCTGCGCTCGCTGCGATCTTCGGCGAAAGACTACCCCACCTGCCCGTCTCCTCCACCAAGCCGGTGCATGGCCATGCCCTCGGTGCGGCCGGCGCTATCGAGCTCGCCATTACAGTGATGGCCCTGCGCGAAGGCGTGGCGCCGCCGACCCTCAACTGGACAACGCCCGATCCCCGATGCGATCTTGATTGCGTGCCGGGTCAGAAGAGGGCGGTGACGATGCGCCATGCCATGACGAATTCCTTCGCATTCGGCGGCATCAATGCGGTGCTGATCGTCGGGCAGGCATGAGCGCGCTGCCGCCTCTACGCATCGGCCCCATTGCGGCCCGGGTCGAGGCGGAGGCCGTGCGGCGCTACCGCAAGGCGACCGCCATCGATGGCATGATGAGCCAAGGATTGGCGGGCGACGGTGACGAGGTTCCCGCGACCTTCCCGGCGATCTGGCTGTGGCATCCGGCCGCCAAGGCCGCCTTCGACGATCTTGCCGGCGAAGAGCATCTCATTCCCGTGCTGATAGCCCAGCGCTTCAGCTATTATCGCGCCTTGCGGATCGGCCAGGAGATCCGTTTCGTGATTACGCGGCGGGCGGATGCCTCCGCGCCCGATGATGTGCAGATCGAAGCGCATATCGAAGGAGCGGATGGCGAGGTCATTGCCGATTTTGCCGCGACCTATCGGTTGTTCCAACCTGAGCAGGCGCAATGAGCAATTCGATCCCGCCTATCGTCATAGGCCCGATCGGCCCAAGCGAGGTCGAGGCGTTCGCCCGTGCCTCAGGCGACACCAATCCCCTGCATGTCAGCGCGGCCATCGCCCGCACCATCGGGCTTGAGGCCGCACCCGTGCATGGCATGCTGCTGGTCGCCTATCTGCACGAAGCGGTGCGGCGTTTCCTGCCTGAGGCCGTTATCACCGGCCTGTCGACCCGCTTCATGGCACCTGTGCCGGTCGGTGCTGAAGTCGAGATTTCCGGGCGGACGGTCAAGCGTCGCGAAGACGGAGAGCCGGCTGTGCTGCGTCTCTTCGTCAAGACAGGCGATGGCGTGGTCGCCTGCCTAGCGGAAGCGACTCTATCGTGCGCGATGGAGGGTCGGCCATGAACCGCCAGACCGTGCTGATCACCGGCGCCAGCAGCGGTATCGGCAGGGCTCTGGCACTTGAATATGCCGCACCTGATCGCTGCCTTCTTCTCGTCGGCCGCGACGAGGCGAGGCTGGCTGATATCACTGAACTCTGCCGGGCGCGCGGAGCCACGGTCGTCGCCATCAGCCTCGACGTCCGCGACCGTGAAGCACTCGCCGCCTGGATCGCGGCCCGGGACGGCGAAACGCCGATCGATCTCGCCATCGCCTGCGCCGGCATCGTCTCGGGCACCAGCGCGCAAAGGCCGCTCGACCCGGGCGAGGCGATGCGGGCCGTGCTCGCCGTCGATCTGATGGGGGCGGTCAACACCATCGAGCCGGCCCTCGAGGCCATGCGCCGCCGTCGCCGCGGCCATGTCGCTTTGGTCGGCTCGCTTGCCGGGCTGCGCGGCTTTCCCTCCTCGCCGGCCTATTCCATGGCCAAGGCCGCGGTTCATGCCTATGCCGAGGGCATCCGGCCGGCACTTCGACGGGAAGGCATCACGGTCAGCCTGATCGCGCCGGGTTTCGTCACCACGCCGCTCAACGCCGAGCTGGTCGCGCCGCAGCCGCTCAAGGTCACCGCCGCGCGGGCAGCCCGGATCATCCGCAGCGGCCTCGATCGCCGCAAGCCGGTGATCGCTTTCCCCTTCATCCTCTATGCGGGATTGCGTCTGCTCACTTTGTTGCCCGCCCGTTTCGGCGACTGGTTGCTCGATCGCCCCGGCGTCGATGTGCCGTTGACGCGGGAGCGGGAGCGCGCGGGATCATGACGGTGCTTGCTGGCTTGGTCGGCTCCCTGGCCGGCCTGTGGTGGGTCGCCCTCGTCTCCCTGCTCCTCGGCTCTACACTGCTCGCCTTGCTCCAGCCGGCACTCGTGGCACGCCGGGCCGTTGCCGGCGAACGCGGCCCCATCTCCGTGCTGGTGCCTCTCCGGCGCATCGAGGAAACGAGGAGCGAGGCGAACCGCAAGCTTCTCGACCTGGATTACCCCGGCCTCGAAGTCCTGTTCTCGGTGAGCTGCAGGCAGGCAGAAGATGCCGCGTCCCACCCTCCCATGGAGGGGGAGGGGATGAAACGAGCACGCGCCTCGCTCCTCTTCACCACGCCCATCCCCGATGCCAATCCGAAGATCGCCAATCTCGTCGAATCGGTCGAAGCGGCTGTTCATGATCTCCTGTTGATCAAGGACGCCGCCACCATTCTGCCGCCGGGCGCTCTTGCCGCGATGACGGCAAGTCTGGCTTCGGGCGTCGGGCTGGTCTGCGCCGTGCCGGTGGCGCGAAGGCCCGCCAATTTCGCGGCCCTGCTGGAGGCCAGCCTCGTCAATACCTATGGCGGGAGGCTCCTGCTGGCGCTCTCTGCGCTCGGGGGCGGGGCCGGCATCGGCGCGGCCATGCTGCTGCGGCGCGGCGATCTTCAGGCCGCCGGCGGCCTCTCGGCGATCCTCGACGCGGTGGCCGACGACCATGCTCTGGCAAAGCTTCTGAAGGGCCGGGGCCTGCGTCCGGTCTTCGCCAGCGCCACTGTCGATCAGGACCTCGGCGCTCGTCAGCCTGGCGAGATCTGGCAGAGGCATCTGCGTTGGGCGATCTGCCGGCGCTTGGAAGAACCCTTGGCCTTCGCAGCCGAGCCCTTGACAGGCCTGCCTGCCGCCTGCCTCGCGGCGCTCGCCGTCGCCGCTTTCCTCGGCCTGCCCGCCATACCCTTGCTGGTGCTGTCTATCTTCCTCTGGCCCACAGCCGAATGTGCGCTCGCCTGGCGCAAGGGCTGGCCGCTCTCCCCGGCCATGCCGTTCGCCGTGCTCCTCAGGGAGGCGATCATGCCGGCGCTCTGGCTGAACGCGCTGCTGGCACGCCGCCTCGCCTGGGGCTCGGCCACGATCGCGCTGGCGGGGCGGCGCTGATGCTCCTGGTGATCGATGCCATCGGCCTGGCCGCCGGCCTTTTCCTTGTCGTCCTGCTCGGCCAGCATCTGCGCCTTGCCGGGCGCGCGCGCGGCTACCGGCCGCCCCCGATGCGATCGGACGGCGAGCCTCCGCATATCCTCCTGCAGATCCCGCTCTACAACGAGGCCGGCTCCGTCGAGGGAGCCTTGGCCTCGGCCCTGGCGCTGGACTGGCCGGCCGACCGGCTGACCATCCAGCTCCTCGATGATTCCACCGATGAGACGGCGGCCCTTGCCGCCGCCGCCATTGCCAGCCTGCCGCCGGGAGGCCCGGTGGTGCAGCAGGTCAGGCGGGTAAGCCGGGACGGCTTCAAGGCCGGCGCTCTCGCCGAAGGCATGCGGCGCTGCGATGCACCCTTGATTGCCATCCTCGATGCCGATTTCAGGGCGCCGCGCCAATGGCTGCGGCAGGCGGCAGCGGTGCTGGCGGCCGATGCGCGTGCCGCCTTCGTGCAGTTCCGCTTCGAATTTGGCAATCGCGACCAGAACTGGATGACCTCGGGCCAGCAATTTTCAGTCGATGCGCATTTCCTTGCCGAGCAGGCGGGAAGGCAGGCCGGCGGTGACATGTTCCAGTTCAACGGCACCGGCGCGATCTGGCGCCGCGCCGCCATCGATGCGGCCGGCGGCTGGTCCGCCGACACGCTCGCCGAGGACCTGGACCTGACCGTGCGGACCTATGTCGCCGGCTGGCACGGCCAGCTCATGTTGGAGGCTCCGCTGACCTGCGAGGCGCCTGCCGACCTCGCCAGCTGGCGCGTGCAGCAGGCGCGTTGGTCGAGTGGCTTCATCCAGGTCGCGCGCAAGGGACTGCCGCTGGTCTGGCGCTCGGACTGGAACCTTGCCGCCAAGCTTGGCACCAGCCTGCTGCTCGGCCTGCAGTTTGGCCTGCCCTGTTTCGTGCTGGCGGCGGCCGCCTTTGTACTTGACGGCCTGCTGCGCGGTTTTGGCGGCGGACATGCCCTTCTGGCGATGGGGGTCGCGATTTATGCCGTGACCAGCGCTGTTCTCATTACCTTGCCGCCATTTCTACGCTTGCGCCGAGGTGGTATCATCCGCTACGGGGCAACCCTGATCGCAATTCCGGTCCTGCTCGTCTTTCTGGCGATGGCCAATTCGGCAAGCGTGATCGCCGCTCCCTTCGCGAGGCGGCATGATTTCGTGCGCACGCCCAAGCGCGGTGACCGGTGACAGGCGACAGGGACGGGCGGCGGGTCTTCGGACCCGCCTTGCCTGCCGGCAAGCGAGGCGTTTCCAGGCGGGTCTGAAGACCAGCCCCCCAAATCACCCTCCACGGTTTGGAGGCGAGCAATGACGAGAGACGGAGTTTGACGGGTTTGTGGGAGAGTTTCTGGGCGATCGCCGGCTGGCTGGCGGTGATCTTGGCCGTGATATCGTTGCTCGGCTGGGCGGTCACCTTCGGCTCGACCCTGGCGACCTTCTATCTCGTCTTCAAGCATTGGCGCCTGCGCCGGACCGGCATCGAGGCTGAACGCCGACTGCTGGCGCATGGACTGCCCGCCGACGCCGACCTGCCGGATGTGGTGGTGCAGATCCCCACTTATAATGAAGGCGCCATGGTCGCCCGGGCGCTCGACGCCGCCATCGCGCTCGACTGGCCGCGCGAGCGCCTGCATATCCAGATCCTCGACGATTCCACCGATGGCTCTACCGTCTTCGCCAATGAAGAGGTGGCGAGGCGCCGGGCACTGGGGTTCGACGTGGTGCTTGTTCATCGCAAGGACCGCACCGAATACAAGGCCGGCGCGCTCGCCAATGCCATGACGCTGACGCCGCATGGCTTTTTCGCCATTCTCGACGTCGATTACGTGCCTGATCCCGATTTCCTGCGCAAGACCATGACCTGCCTGTTGGCGGATCCAAAGCTTGCCTTCATCCAGGCCCGCTTCGACTATATGAACCGGGACGCCAACCCGCTGACCCGCACCCAGGCAGTGCTGCTGGACGCGCATCTCGCCGTCGAGCAGGGTACGCGCTGCTGGGCCGGCCATCCCCTGCCGTTCAACGGTACCTGCGGCGTCTGGCGCCGCGAGGCCATCGAGGCGGCCGGCGGCTGGCGCGGCGGCACGCTGGCCGAGGATCTCGATTTGTCCTACCGGGCCTGGCGCATCGGCCGGCGCGGTTCCTTCCTGATGAGCGTACCGGTGCCCGGCGAGCTTCCCGAGACGATGAAGGCCTGGATGAGCCAGCAGCAGCGCTGGACCAAGGGCTTCGGCGAAGTGATGCTGCGCCTGCTCTGCCCGATCCTCGGCGACGGCTCGCTATCGTTGGGCGATCGTCTGAAGGCGGCGATGCATCTGGGGGTCTGGTGGTCGGGCCTCGCCTGGGCCGTGGCCTTGCCGGCCGGCATCGCCGCGATCGTGCTCGGAGTGCCGCTGCGCTGGGAATTGGCTGGCCTCCTTATCAGCCAGCTCCTGATCGGCTATGCCGCCCTCTTCGTGTTCCTGCGAGCCGGCAACCTGTCGCTGCGTCCGGGACAGACCAGCCTTTTCGACTTCCTGCGCGAATTTGCCCAGGTTTCCCGCGACCTCTTCCGCATCGGCGCCGTCATCGGCCCGGCCCAGCGCGAGGTGATCTTCAGGAAACGCAGCGAGTTCGTGCGCACGCCGAAATCCACCGCGGCGCCGAAGGTCGTTTGATGACGTGCCTCAGGGCACTTCGAGCCGGCTCCGGACCAGGAGCAGGCCGACCATGGCGAGCGTTGCGAAGCCGGCGCCGGTGAGGAAAGTGCCGCCGGGGCCCACCATCTCCCAGATCAGGCCGGCTATCACGCTGGCTATCAGCAGGGCGAGGCCGGTGACGAGGTTGTAGACGCCGAAGGCGGTGCCGCGCAGTTCGGCGGGGGCCACCGCGGCAATCAGGGCGGCGAGCAGCCCCTGCGTGAAGCCCATATGCAGCCCCCACAGCGTCACGCCGATGCCGACACCGGTGATTCCAGGGGCGATGGCGAGCACGAGATCGGCGGCGATGAGCAGGATGAGGCCGAGGACCAGCAAGGTGATGCGGTCCATGCGATCGGCCAGGATGCCGACGGGATAGGCCGAGAGCGAATAGGCCAGACTCATGATCACCAGCACGATGGGCACCAGGGCCAGGGGCAGGCCGATCGACTGGGCCTTCAGGATCAGGAAGGCTTCGGAGAAACGCGCCAGGGTAAAGATCGTCGCGACTGCCACCACCCACCAATAGGCCGTGCCCAGACGGGCGAGCTCGTCGCGGTGGAGCGGCATGCGCACGCGCCGAAGCCCTTGGGGCCGTGGCGGCTCCTTGACGAAGACCAGGATCAGGGCGACGGCGACGAAGGCCGGGATCACCGCGACCCAGAACACCGCCTGGAAATGGTCCGCTGTCAGCCACATCAGCCCGATGGCGATGAGCGGTCCGGAAAAGGCCCCGATCGTGTCGAGGGATTGCCTGAGTCCGAAGGCCGCGCCCCGCAGATGCGGCGGCGCGAGGTCGGCGACGAGCGCATCGCGCGGCGCCCCGCGAATGCCCTTGCCGAGCCTGTCGATGAAACGGGCCGCGATGAGCCAGTCGAGCGAGGCTGCGAGCGGAAAGATCGGCTTGGTGCAGGCGGCGAGGCCATAGCCGATCGCAGCCAGGAGCTTGCGCTTGCCGAGCCAGTCGCTGAGCGCGCCCGAAAACACCTTGGTGATCGAGGCCGTCGCCTCGGCAATGCCCTCGATGATGCCGACGGCCAGGGTGGAGGTGCCGAGGACAGCGACCATATAGACCGGCAACAATGCATGGATCATCTCCGAGGAGACATCCATCAGCATGGAGACGAAGCCGAGTGCCCAGATGCCGGCCGGGAGCTTGCGGTCGTTCGACGCTGACGGCGTAGCCGGCGCATTCGGGTCGGTCGATCCGTCGTGCGGATTCATCGGGCGTCTTTCGGCTTACAGGTGGGCGTGATTCGATTGGGAAATCATCGTTTCCATATCAGCCCGGCGCTGGGGCCGCATCCGGAGGATTGCAGGTTCCGGCCCCTGTTCAAGACGAGATCGGGCCGGCGAGGCCCGCCGCCAGGGCGTCGATGGTGACGCGCAGGCGGGCCGAGAGCACGGCATCGGATGGCCAGACGATGTGCACCGGCAGGCCCGGGGCTTCGAAGGCGGCGAGGACGATTTCGAGCCGGCCGGCCACGATCGCCTCGGCGGCCAGCCAATGCGGCAACTGCGCCAGGCCAGTGCCGGCGCAGGCGGCGGCGAGGGCAGCCTGCATCTGTCCGACCCGCAGCCGGCCGCGCACCGGCAGCATCAGCCGCTTGCTTCCGTCCAGGAAGCGCCAGGGCAGGACGTGGTCGTCGGACAGGATGCCGATGCATTGGTGGCCGGCAAGGTCCCCGGGGTGGCGGGGGCGGCCATGCCTGTCGAGATAGGACGGGGCGGCCAAGGTCACCACGCGCTGCGTTCCCAGGCGGCGGGCGGTCAGGCTGATCGTATCCGGCAATTCGCCGATGCGCACGGCAAGATCGACGCCATCCTCGATGAAGTCGACATGGCGGCTGGAGAACAAGGCCTCGATTTCCAGCATTTCGTGGCGCTGCAGGAGGTCCAGCAGGATCGGCATGACGCGGTCCCGGCCGAAGAGGGCCGGGAGGGCGATGCGCAGCCTGCCGACGGGCGCGTTGGCATGGCTGGCGAGGCTTGCTTCGGCGCGTGCCAGCTCGTCCAGCGCGCGCTGGCAGCTGTCGCGGAAGGAGCGGCCGGCATCGGTGAGCGCCAATTTGCGCGTGGTGCGCTGGAACAGGCGCACCTGCAGGCGTTCCTCCAGCCTGGCGATGGCCTTGCCCACCGTGGATTTGGAGAGGCCGAGCTGCGTGGCCGCCATGCTGAAGCTTTCGGCTTCGGCCGCCTGCAGGAAGGCCCGGATGGCATGAAATCGCTCGCTCGAAACCATCCTGTCAATTTGGCGAAATAATTTCGCTAATCAATCGAAAAGAAGGAGCAATTCGAGATCGTGGTTCTGCCGTAGCCTGAGCCGGTTCATGATCGTTCGGAGAGGCTTGCTATGGCGCGCAACGGAGCATTGGAACAAGGCAGCCGCTCGCGCTGGATCGCCCTTGTCGGCATCAGCATCGCCAGCTTCGTGGGCTGCACCGATCTCACCATCGTCAACACCGCCATCCCCGAGATCCAGCGGGGCCTCGCCGCCTCGCTCGGACAGACGCAATGGGTCATCACCCTGTTCGTGATGGCGCTTTCGGCCTTCCTGGTACTCGGCGGCAGGCTGGCCGACCATTATGGCCGGCGGCGCGTGCTCTATGGCGGCATGCTGGTCTTTGCCCTCGCCTCGCTCGGGGCGGGCTTTGCCGGCTCGATCGGGGAACTCGTGCTGTTTCGCTTCATCCAGGGCGCCAGCACCTCGGTGCTCTACACCGCCTCGACGGCGATCGTCGCCGACATGTTCCCTGAGCATGAACGCGGCCGGGCTGTCGGCATCGTCTCGACCGGCGGCGGGGCGGGGCTGGCTCTCGGCCCGATCGCCGGCGGCATCCTGGTCGGGCTCCTGGACTGGCGCTGGGTCTTCTTCATCAACGTGCCCTTCCTGGTGCTGAGCTTCGTGCTCTGCCTGCCGCGCGTGCCGGAGTCGCGTGGAGCCGAGACAAATGAGGGCATCGACTGGTGGGGCGCGGGATTGCTGATCTCAGGCCTGTCCTGCCTGCTGCTGGCGCTCTCGCAGGGGCTCGACTGGGGCTGGACCTCGCCCGTCATCCTCGCGCTGTTGGCCGCCGCGGCTGCGATCCTGGCCGTCTTCGGCCTGGTCCAGCACCGCGGCGCGGCACCACTCCTGCCGCTCGGCCTCCTCGGCAATGGCCGTTTCCTGCTGGTGTGCCTCACCACCATCTGCCTCGGCTTTTTCTATGCCGCCGCCTTGTTCCTGATGCCGCTCTACCTTGCCGTCGCCGGCGGGCATGACAGTTTCATCACCGGCCTCCTGCTGCTGCCGGCGACGGCACTCGTCGCCCTGGTCTCCCCGAGCGTCGGCAGGCTGGCCGACAGCAGCGGCCCCATTCCCTTGCTCATCGCCGGTCTGGCGCTGCTGGCACTCTCCGCCGGGCTGCAGGCCCTGTTCTCGGTTGGCAGCGGGCTCGGCCTCGTCATCGCAGCCTTCGCCGCGATGGGGCTCGGCTGGGGGTGCATCCTCGGCCCCTCGACGGTCGCTGCGCTGTCATCCGTCGCGCCGCGGCTCGGCGGCACCGCCATCGGCGTCAGCTGGACGCTACATAATGTCGGCGGGGCGCTGGGCCTGGTGCTCGCCACCCTGGTCTATCGCCTGGCGGCGGAAAACGCGTTCGAGATTGCCGCCGGCAACTTGCCGGCTGCGGCGGCAGGCCTCGCCGACAGGGTGGTGAGCGAGCCGGACAGGGCGGCCGCCTTGCTGGCAGGCAGCGGCATCGACCCAGTTCGAGCGCAGGATCTCGCCGCCAGCCTGTTCGTCGCCGGCTATCGAGCCAGCATGATCCTGCTGCTCGCCGTCACGTCGGCCACCGTCATTGCCCTCGCTTGGGCCGCGCTGCGCTGGCGGAAAAACGCTACCGCGCAACCAGGTGCGACAGAGGGTGAGGCAGCCGTCCTGCAGGAATGTGTGAGGTCGTAAAAGATCAGCCCTTCGATGTCGCGGAGGCGCCATGTCCCTGCCGCATCCTCGTTCATGCCACCAGGCTGAGTACGTGGATTTGGGCAGCGGTACCGACGGCCAAGCGCTTGTTTATCGCGTCCCACGCAAGTGGCGGGACATTGTGACCGGAAACATCGATGCAGCCTGCCCAAGTACCGGTTGGAATCTCAGGCCAGCGTTCCACGACCTTGCCGGTGGATAGATGAACCAGCTTCGGATACTGGTGTAGGGCTAGGACATGCTCAGCATCAACGGCATGGAGCATGCCGGCCGTTTCGCTATAGGGAATGCTGCTTTCCCATGTCTTCGTGCTGATGCGGTAAACCGACAGTGTGCCAGGATGCGGGATGAGGTCAGGGTCACCTTCATCACCGAAATTTTCTGCGTTCGGATTGGCCGCCAACGCGATGTGGTCGTCATCGAGGAAGGTTGCAGATGCGAGTTCCGCTTCGGTGGGTAGTGTTGCGTCGAGGGAGTCGAGCAAGGCGGGATCGCCCAGTACGTCGGCAACTCCATAGATGCTGACGGCGTAAGCCGGATGCCACACCCAACCCGCGCTCATCAGTGTCGTTCCATTGGGGCTGATTACCAAGCCGGAGTGGAAAATATCAGCAAGTTCGCGTGTCGCGCTGGTCGTGAGGCGCTCGCCGGTTTCCAAGAGTTCGATTTCCAGTCGAGCATGATGCTGCGGACAATGTGCGATTGCCGGTTGCCCGTCAGGTAGATCGAAGAGGGCAATGGGATAGTCAAAGTCATCGGCAAGATTGAAGCTGCGATCAATTTCCCGGATGAATGCCCCTTTGCAAAGGACTATGCCCTTGGTGCCGCGCCGTTCATAGAGAACGGCGTAGTCGCTGCGAGGGGACTGGACCACGCTATCGAAACGATAGCCATACCTCACATGCCCCGAGGTCCTCGAACCGTCCAGACCGTATATGTCTGCTCCCCCTATCCAGTCCACCAGTTCATCGCCCTGCCAGGCCAGCGATTGGGCGCCCGAGATCGGAAGTTCGAGATAGTGAAAGGACGGCATGGGTCGTTCCGCTGCCTCAAGCCGCCGGCCGGAGCACGCCGGTCTGGCGGCCGGCGGTGGCGATGATGTCGAGCGCGGCCTCGATATCGGCGGCGCTGTGGGCGGCCGAGACGGAATAGCGCAGCACCACCTCGCCATTGGGTGTGGCCGGCGGGATCAGCATGTTGACATAGAGCCCAGTGCGCAACAGCGCGGTCCAGGTCTCCAACCCGGCCTTGATGCCCGGCATGCGCACGGCGCCGACCGGGCCAGACGGGGCCAGAGGCGGCAGGCCGAGGCCGGTCAGGCCGCGATGCAGGGCCTCCGCACGTTTGGTGACGGTGGCGCGGCGCTCGCTGTCGCCGGCGATGATCGAAAGCGCCTGCCTGGCGGCGGCGACCACCGGCGGCGGCAGGGAGGCGGTGTAGAGATAGCTGCGCGCGGCAAAGCGCAGGGCCCGGAAGGCCGGATCATTGGTGACGCAATAGCCGCCGACCACGCCGACGCTCTTGGAGAAGGTGCCGACGATCACGTCGACCTTGTCCTCCACGCCCTGCGCTTCGGCAACGCCGCGGCCCCTGGCGCCGTAGAGGCCGAGCGAATGGGCCTCGTCGACCAGGAGCACGGTGCCGGTTTCCGAGGTCACGGCGCTGATCGCTTCGAGGCCGGCGACATCGCCGAGCACGCTGTAGAGGCCCTCGACGATGACGAGCGTGCGGCTCGGCGCGATGTCGCTTGCCGCGATGACGCGTGCGAGATCGGCGGCGTCATTGTGCTTGAAGGTGAGGATTTTCGCGCCAGACAGCTTGCAGGCGTCGAAGATCGAGGCATGGCAATGGGCGTCGAGCACCACGGCATCGCCTTCACGCACCAGCCCACCGATGGCGCCGAGATTGGCCATGAAGCCGGTGGAAAACACCACGGCGTCACGCCGGCCGTAGAGTTCGGCAATCGCTTTTTCGAGCTCGATATGCAGGGCCTGGTTGCCGCTGGCGACGCGCGAGGCGGTCGAGCCGGTGCCGAAGCTCGCCAGCGCCGTACTGGCCGCCTCGATGCAGGAGGGATCGAAATTGAGGCCGAGATAGGAATTGGTGCCGAACATCAGGGTCTCGCGACCTTCGATCACCGCCCGGACCGGGCTCAACACCTTCTCGATCACCACGCTGAGCGGGGTGAGGGCGCCTCCGGTGGAGCGATCGAAAATATCGGCGAATCCCTGCGACCGTGCCTTGATGCCTGGCGGCCCTGCCATCGTCACTCCTTGTTCTCCAGAGCAAAATGCGTTTAGACGGAAACGCTCGTTTGCTCTAACTCCTTGTTTCGACGTGTCTTTGCGATTTGAAGTGATTCCGTCAAATCACTGAACACCTTGAGCAAGCCGCACAGCGGCGGAACGTTTGCCTGCTCCAACGCATTGTTTCGATGCGCTTTTGCAATCCATGCAAGACTGCTGAATCACAAACGCCAATCGTCCGGCGAGAGTTTCCACTGTCGCCGGCTTGTTTCGGTCATACCCTATTTTTTCGCCTCGTCCATCTTCTCGACTGGAGCGAATCCGTCGCTCGAAGGGAGTTATGCCTTGAAACGCCTGATCGTCAGCCATCGCACGACCTATCGCTATGCCGAACAGGTTAGCTTCGGCCCGCATCGCATGATGCTGCGCCCACGCGACAGCCATGAGATGAGGCTGATCTCGGCCACCCTCACCACCTCGCTGCCAGCCGATTTCGCCTGGAGTTACGATGTTTTCGGCAATGAGGTCTGCACGGGGGTCTTCACGGGACAGGCCAGCGAATTGTCGATCGAGAGCCACCTCGAGATCGAGCGCTTCGCCTCGGCTGCACCGACGGCCCATCTGACCGGCAGGGAAGCCCCCTTTCCCGTGACCTATTCGGCTGACGAGGCCATCGATCTCGGCGCCGCCATGCTCGCCTCCGCCGACGATTATCCCGATGAGCTCAGGCTCTGGATCGCCGGTGCCCCGAAGCGCCATCCGGGTGGCGCGCGCGACCTGCTGACCGGCCTGTGCCAGGAGATCCATGGCGAGTTCGGCTATGTCACCCGTTTCGAACAGTCGACCCAGGATCCCGCCTTCACTTTCGCCAGCCGGAGTGGAGCCTGTCGCGACTTCGCGGCTTTGTTCATCGCCGCCGCCCGCCTGCTCGGCTTCGGAGCGCGTTTCGTTTCCGGCTACCTGTTCGATCCTCCGGCCGAAATGGGTGCGCCCATCCTGCAGGGGGCGGGGGCAACCCATGCCTGGGCCGAAGTCTATCTGCCGGATATCGGCTGGATCGAGTTCGACCCCACCAATGGCCTGGTGGCATCCGATCGCCTGATTCGCATCGCCGCCGTGCGCGAGCCGCATCAGGCAGTGCCGATAGCGGGCTCCTTCATCGGCTCCCCCTCGGCCTTCATCGGGCTTTGGGTCGGCGTCGATGTCGAGGAGGTGGAAGAGGCGGGTGTGTCGCCGTAGGGGCGGTATCGTGCACAAAGATAACGAGCACACTGAATTGGGCACGACAATCCTTCCCCGGTTTCGGGGAAGGTGTCGCTGCATGGCAGCGACGGAAGGGGGAGAGTGGCGTTGCGAGTGCTCTATCATGACCCGTTAGCGCCATCCGCCTCCATCCGCCCCCATCCGGCCCGGCTTTGCCGGCCCAGCTTCCCCGAAACCGGGGAAGGACTGTCGCGCTTCATTCGATAGCGGTATTTTCCTAGTTCAGCCCCGATTTATTTCCGTGGCGGAGGTTTTTGAGCTAAAATGGGCACTATTCTCTCCAGATCGGAAATAGTACATGGAACGGCTCGAATGCGACCGCATGTTCGTGGCAGTGCTGGAGGCCGGCAGCTTCTCTCGGGCGGCGGTCCGGCTCGGCACCAGTTCGGGCCAGGCCTCCAAGCTGGTGTCGCGGCTGGAGGCCGATCTCGGCGTGCAACTGCTCAAGCGCACCACGCGGGCTTTGTCGCCGACCGAGATCGGCCGCGCCTATTACGAACGCATCAAGATCGTCCTGGAAGAGTTCGATGCCCTCGACGCCTCCGTCCGTAGCGCCTCCAGCCTCGCGGCGGGGCGCATCAAGCTGTCGGTGCCCCTCAGTTTCGGCACCATGCATCTGGCGCCGGCCTTCGTCGCCTTCGCCAAACTCTATCCCGACATCCAGCTCGATGTCGGCTTCACCGATCGCGTGGTCAGCCTGGTCGACGAGGGCTTCGACATGGCTATTCGCATCGGCAATCCCAGCGATTCCAGCCTGATCGCCCGCAAGCTTTGCGAGACCCGCGTCGTGGCGGCCGCCTCGCCGGCCTATCTCGCCGAGCATGGCGAACCCCTCCATCCCGACGAGCTGGCGCGCCATGAATGCATCATCGATACAAATTTTCACGATCCGCTGACCTGGCAGTTCATGACTGACAAGGCCACCTTGCAGGTGGCGGTCAAGGGGCGGCTTCAGTTCTCGAACGGGGAGGCCAGCTTCAAAGCGGCCGAGGCCGGGCTTGGCGTCGCCTGCGGGCCGAGCTTCCTGGCCGGCGAGGCGTTGCGGGCCGGCCGGCTCAAGCCGCTGCTCCGCGCCTTCGAAGACAGGTCGCTC
Source organism: Labrys sp. F242 (assembly GCF_057813875.1). NCBI lineage: Bacteria > Pseudomonadati > Pseudomonadota > Alphaproteobacteria > Hyphomicrobiales > Xanthobacteraceae > Labrys > Labrys sp. F242. The sequence goes on from NZ_JBVASG010000003.1 coordinate 641,093, forward strand.
GGGGCGTATGCCCTCTATCCGCCCGGCCGGCATCTGGCGGCCAAGATCCGCGTCCTCGTCGATTTCCTGGCCGAGCGCTATCGCGGCAGACCGCCCTGGGAGCAGGGTTGGTCGTGATATAATTTCTGGAATGGAAGGAATATTCTATCCTTGGCAAGGATAATCTCTGCAATGGAAATGGTGCAGATTAAGGACAGCAAACCCTTTGCCTGGAGACAACCATGTCCGACACCCGCACCGCTCCCTATGCCGCCCTGCTGCTCCGCCTTGCGCTCGGCGTCCTGTTCCTGGCCCATGCCGGGCTCAAGATCTTCGTGTTCACGCCGGCTGGAACGGCCCAGTTCTTCGGCTCGCTCGGCCTGCCGCCGGCACTGGCCTATGTGACCATCGCCTGGGAGGTCATCGGGGCCCTTGCCCTCATCCTCGGCGTCTGGCCGCGACTGGCGGCCCTGGCCCTGATTCCGGTGCTGGCGGGCGCTATCGCCACCGTGCACGGCCCGGCCGGCTTCTTCTTCACCAATCCCAATGGCGGCTGGGAATTCCTGGCCTTGTGGATCGCCGGCCTTCTCGCGCTCGCCTTGATCGGCGACGGTGCCCTGGCATTGCGGCCAACGCCCTCGCGTGGCACCGCCCACTAGAACCGAGCCTTTCGAGCCAATCAGCCTTCGTCCGGAGGATATCATGTCAGCCAGTGACGCTCCCCTCAGCATCGGCACGGTCAGCCTGACCGTGCATGACCTCGATGCGGTCAGCGGTTTCTACGAACAGGCGATCGGCCTGCAGCCGGTGTCGTCGGAAGCTGGCCTGCGCCGGCTCGGAACCGGCGACACGGTGTTGCTGGAGCTGCGGCATGACCCGCAGGCCCGACGGCGTTCGCCTCGGGAGGCCGGCCTGTTCCATACGGCCTTCCTGCTGCCCGGTCGGGCGGATCTCGGCCGCTGGCTCAAGCATGCCGTCGAAGCGCGGCTGCCGCTCCAGGGCGCTTCGGACCACCTGGTCAGCGAGGCGATCTATCTGGCCGATCCGGAGGGCAACGGCATCGAGGTCTATGCCGACCGTCCGCGTAGCGCCTGGACCATCGACGGCGGCACGGTGACGATGTCGACGGAGCGCCTCGATGTGCAGGATGTGATCGCCGAAGCCGGTACGACACGCTGGCAGGGCTACCCCGCCGGCGGCATCGTCGGCCATGTGCATCTCCAGGTCGGGGCCACCGAGCCGGCGGATGCCTTCTTCGGCGGTGTGCTCGGTTTCGATCTCACGGCTCGCTACCCCGGCGCCAGCTTCTTTGCGACAGGCGGCTATCATCATCATCTCGCAGCCAATATCTGGAACAGCCGCGGGGCGGGGCAGCGCGATTTTCCCTCGACGGGTCTGGCCGAAGTGGGGATGATCGCGGCCGATGCGAAGATCCTTGCCGCCGTGCGGAACCGAGTCCAGGCGGCCGGCGTTGCCACCAAGGAGAAGGCAGGCGGCTTCGCCTTGCACGATCCGTGGGGAACATCGTTCTCCATCGTCACCCGAAAAGGTTGAGCCATGCTGGTCAACGGAAAATGGAGCGCCGACTGGCATCCGGTGCAGGCGACCGACAAGCAGGGCGGCTTCGTGCGTCAGGTCTCGAAATTCCGTAATTGGGTCACGCCCGACGGCCGCGCGGGACCGACGGGCGAGGCCGGCTTCAAGGCCGAGGCGGGGCGCTATCATCTCTATGTCGCACTGATCTGCCCCTGGGCCTCGCGCACCCTGATCGGACGCAGGCTCAAGGGCCTCGATGACGTCATCTCCGTCAGCGTGGTCGAACCGACCACAACCGAGCAGGGCTGGCGTTTCGGCAATTATCCCGGCGCCACGCCCGATACGGTCAATGGCGCGACCTATATGCACGAGGTCTACACCCGCGCCGATCCCACCTATACCGGCCGCGCCACGGTGCCGGTGCTGTGGGACAGGCAGCGCGGCACCATCGTCAACAACGAGTCCGCCGACATATTGCGCATGCTCAATGATGGTTTCGGCTCCCTTGCCCGCGGCGAGATCGATCTCTACCCCAAGGATCTGCGTCCTGAGATCGACGCCCTGAACGAGGCCATCTATCCCAGCCTCAACAATGGCGTCTATCGGGCCGGTTTCGCCACCACGCAGGAAGCCTATGAAGCTGCCTTCCGCGAGATTTTCGCCATGCTCGACCGGCTGGAACAGCGCCTGGCGGCTGGCGGTCCCTTCCTGCTCGGCGCCGGCCTGACCGAAGCCGACATTCGCCTGTTCGTGACGCTGGTGCGCTTCGATGCCGCCTATCACGGCCTGTTCAAATGCAATCTCAGGCGGCTGGCCGATTATCCCGCGCTTTCGGCCTATCTCGCAGCCATGCTCGCCGTGCCGGGGATCCGCCAGACCGTCAGCATCGACCACATCAAGCGCGGCTATTATTCGATCCGCGCGCTCAATCCGGGCGGCATCGTGCCTGTCGGCCCCGAACTGCCGGGCCTGGATGCCGCCGAGGCCAAGGCCGCATGACGAACAACCTGATCATCCTCCTGCACGGCGTCGGCAGCAATGGCGGCGATCTGATGCATCTGGGTGATATCTGGCGCGAGATGCTGCCGGGCGCCGTGCTGGCGGCGCCGGACGCACCCTTTGCCTTCGATGCCGGGGGGATGGGGCGGCAATGGTTCAGCGTCGCTGGCGTGACCGCGCAGAACCGCGGCGGCCGCATTGTCGCCGCCCGCACGGCCTTCGACGCAACCCTGCGGGATGTGATCGACAGGCATGGCTTTTCTCAAACGCCCGGGCGCGTGGCGCTGGCGGGCTTTTCGCAGGGTGGGATCATGGCGCTCGACGCGCTTGCCTCCGGCCGTTGGCCGCTGGCGGTCGTCGCCTTTTCCGCCAGGCTGGCGACGCCGGATCCCCTGGCGCCGGCGACGGGAAGCGCGGCTTTGCTCGTTCATGGCGAGGACGACAGGATCATTCCCGCGTGCGAAAGCGAGGCGGCTGCCGAGCGCCTCGACCGCGAGGGTGTCGAGACCGAACTCTTCATCGAGCCTGGCCTCGATCATACCATCTCGCCGGAAGGCGTCATGAAGGCGGCCGATTTCCTGGCCCGACGCTTCGGCACCCATGCGTATGCGTGAGGGGGCCGTGTGACGGTACAGACCGTACTCGTTCACGCCAGCGGCAGTTCCACCACGAAACGGCTGCCGCCGCCCTCGCGGCTTTCGCAGCGCACCGATCCGCGGTGGCGCCCGGCAATCTGGCGCACCAGCGCCAGGCCGAGCCCCCAGCCGCCCGAGATCTCGCTGCGGCCGGCAGGTCGATAGAACGGCTCGAACAGATGATCCCGCTCTTTCTCGGCAATGCCGGGGCCGCGGTCACACACCTCGATACGGGCCCGTCCTCTCTCGCTGGCGATGGTGATCTCCACCGGAGGCTTGCCATGCTTGCCGGCATTCTCCAGGAGGTTGCGCATCAGCCGCCGCAGCAGCGTGGCATCGCCGCGGATTTCCACCGGCTCGCCATCGGCGGCGGCGCCGGTGCGGGCGGCTTCCTCGGCCGCCAGGCCCAGCAGGTCGACCGGCGCCCCTTCGAGCGGCGTGGCGGCGGCGTAGTCGAGCCGGCTGGCGAGCAGGATCTCCTCCACCAACTGGTCGATCTCCTGCAGGTCCTTGTTGATTTCCTCGCGCACCGCCACGCTGGGTTTGTCGGCGCCGATCTCCACCGCCATGCGCAGCCTTGCCAGGGGCGAGCGCAGTTCATGGCTGGTATTGGCAAGCAGGGCCTTTTGGGAATTGACCAGCGCCTCGATGCGGCTGGCGGCGCCATTGAAGCTGCGGGCCACCATGGCGACCTCGTCGGCTCCCTGTTCCGCCACGCGCCGGTTCAAGGCACCGCTGCCCCAGCTCTCGACGCCGGCACGCAGCGTTTCGAGCCGTCGGGTCAGCCGAGCCGTGGCCGGCCAGGCTGCGATGCCGACGCCGCCGGCGACCAGCAGGACCAGAAACAGGACACGCAGCCCCGGCTTCGGCGGCCTGGGCAATTGGGCGAGCACGGTGCGCCCACCCGGCAAATCGAGGCGGACGACATGGTCGAGCCAGCGCTGCGGAACATCGTCGTCTCCGGCCGGCAGGGCGATCGGAAAGCCGCGCGAGGCGATCAGCACGCGCTCCTTGCTGTAGACGGAGATCGAGGCGCCCATTTCCTCGCTGAGCTTGCGGATCTCGGTGGGCAGGTCCTCGGGCGTGCGTTCCTGGAAGCGCACCAGCTCGTCGGTGAGCCGGACGCGCAAAGCGCCCCAGCGCTCGCCCGCCGTATCGCCGGCCATGCGCCAGAGCGTACCGACCAGCAGAGCCAGCACGACGAGGCAGGCGAGCAGCGTGAGGTAGACCTGCCAGAACAGACGCTTGCGAAAGAATTTAGGCATGGGCGCACACGATATGATGGTCCCGAACGCGCTTTGCTCTGCCGTGCCGGTGTTCGCCGCTCCACCGGGCGATGGAACGTGGCCGGCAGTCCGCGACCGTTATGACCCTTATAGGCTGGTTTCTACTCAATCGGCGTCACTTAATCGGCATCCTGGCGCTTGGCGAAGACATAGCCGGCGCCGCGCACGGTGAGGATGCGGCGCGGATGCTTGGCATCGTCCTCGATCGCGGCGCGGATGCGGGAGATATGCACATCAATCGAACGGTCGAACACGTCGAGTTCCTCGCCCTTCACCAGATCCATCAGCCTTTCGCGGTTGAGCACCCTGCCGGCATTGTCGGCCAGCGCCAGGAGCAGATCGAATTGATGGCTGGTGAGGGCGCGTTCCTCGCCGTCGATGCGGGCGCTGCGCGAGCCGCGATCGATGGTGAGGCGCCCGAAGCGCAGGGTCTGGTTGTCGAGTTCGGCCGGTGCCGAGCGCCGGCGCAGTACGGCGCGCAGGCGGGCGAGCAATTCGCGCGGATTGAAGGGCTTGGGCAGATAGTCGTCGGCGCCGATCTCGAGCCCGACGATGCGATCGGTATCGTCGCCCCGGGCGGTCAGCATCACCACCGGGATGTTGGAGCGCATGCGCAGGCGGCGGCAGACCTCGAAGCCGTCGAAATCAGGCAGCATGATGTCGAGCACCACGGCATCGTAGCCGTCGCGCTCGATGGCGCCAAGCCCTTCCGCGCCCGAGGGCCTGTGATCGACGTCGAAACCCGCGGCCGCCAGATAATCGCCCAGCATGGCGGCGAGCCGGGTGTCGTCGTCGATAATCAGGATACGTTCCACGGCCACTGCCCGCTCCGGGATAGAGAAAATCCGTTCGGCCGCTCCCGGACGTGTCGCAGTCATGGATTGGTACCCAATTCATGACTGCGACACGTCCGGGAGCGGCCGTTATTCTGCGTCGATCCTAAAGCGTTTTGCGATTGGATGGAATGACCACGAATCGCAAAAGCGCGTCGAAACAAGGAGTTAGGTAAAGCGGCGTTTGGCACCAAGCGCGCTTTGCTCCAGGAAGCACCTCAATTGTCGCCGTTGTCGCCGCCTTTGCCGTCATCAGCCGGCCGTTCGGGCCGGCCCTGTCCGTCATGGTGTTCGCGATGGCCACCCATCATCGGGCCGCGCGGGCTCCACAAATCGGCCCGTTCGGCGAGTTTGGCCCGCTGCTCGGGCGTCAGCACGTCGGCGGTGGCGAGGACGGCTTCAACGAAGCGCTTGGACTTGGCGTCGGTCCGGGCCACGAAATCGCTGCGCAATTTCTCGATCGCCGCCTTGTCGATGGTGGGCGCCCGCAACAGGTCGATCGCCTGCTTGCGGAAGGCCGCCCTGTCTTCGGGTTTGGGCGCTAGGTCGGTATAGGCCGCGGCGACGATGTCGTGCACCTTGGCCTCCTGCTCGGAGGTCGCGGCCACGGAATCGAGCGACATCCGCACGAAATTCTGGATGCGCTCCAGGCGGGGGCCGTGATGCCAGCCACCACCACCCATCACCGCGGCGGCAGCCAATCCGCCGGCGCCGAGGGCGATGCCGGCTGCCATGGCGCCGCCGAGAATCAGCACGCGCGGCCAGCGGCGTGCGGGAACGGGAGCGTTCGGGCTTTCACTCATGTCAGTCTCCATCAAGAGCAGCGCCAGGGGCACCGCAAGGGCAATGCCCGGGCACTGCGAGATGATGAAGCCTAGCGACCGGAGGTTTCGCGCCGTCCGGGCGTTTGTAAAGTTAGATGAAGCGGATAAGAAAAATCCGCGCCCGTGGAGACGGAGCGCGGATCGGTCATTGCGTCTTGTCGAAGCGGGGGCCTGAAAGCCGGTCTTCAGAAGGTGACCACCGAGCGGATCGACTTGCCTTCATGCATCAGGTCGAAGGCCGTGTTGATCTCGTCGAGCGGCATGGTGTGGGTGATCAGGCTGTCGATCTCGATCTTGCCCTCCATGTACCAGTCGACGATCTTCGGCACGTCGGTGCGGCCGCGCGCGCCGCCGAAAGCGGTGCCCTTCCACACGCGTCCGGTGACGAGCTGGAACGGACGGGTGGAGATCTCCTGACCCGAGGCGGCCACGCCGATGATGATCGATTCGCCCCAGCCGCGATGGCAGCATTCCAGCGCCTGGCGCATGGTCACCGGCAGGCCGATGCATTCGAAGGAGAAGTCGGCGCCGCCGCCGGTGAGGTCGACGATGGCCTGCACCACCTTGTCACTGCCGACTTCGGCTGGATTGACGTAATGGGTCATACCGAACTTCTTGGCCATCTCGACCTTGGCCGGGTTGAGATCGACGCCGATGATCTTGTCGGCGCCGACCATGCGGGCGCCCTGGATCACGTTGAGGCCGATGCCGCCGAGGCCGAACACCACGACATTGGCGCCCGGCCAGACCTTGCCCGTATTGATCACCGCGCCGATGCCGGTGGTGACGCCGCAGCCGATGTAGCAGATCTTGTCGAAGGGGGCGTCCTCGCGCACCTTGGCGAGGGCGATTTCCGGCAGCACCGTGAAGTTCGAGAAGGTCGAGCAGCCCATATAGTGGAAGACCTCGCCGCCGTCGCAGGCGAAACGGCTGGAGCCGTCGGGCATCACGCCCTTGCCCTGGGTGGTGCGGATGGCGGTGCACAGGTTGGAACGCTGCGACAGGCAGGTTTTGCACTGGCGGCATTCGGGCGTGTAGAGCGGGATGACGTGGTCGCCCGGCTTCAGGCTGGTGACGCCGGCGCCGACTTCGCGCACGATGCCCGCGCCTTCATGGCCGAGAATGGCCGGGAACAGGCCTTCCGGATCGGCCCCCGACAAGGTGTAGGCATCGGTATGGCACACGCCCGTGGCCATGATCTCGACCAGCACCTCGCCCGCCTTGGGGCCGCCGATCTCGATGGTCTCGACCGTCAGAGGCGCTCCCGCCTTCCATGCCACAGCCGCTCTCGTCTTCATGATTCACTCCCCAAAGCGTTTTTCGATCTGCCGGGATCGGCAAGAATCGCAAAGACGCGTCGAACCAAAGAACTGAAGTAAATGAGCGTTCATGCTTGAACGCGCTTTGCTCCAGGATTCGCCAAGGGCTAGCCGGATGCGGGTGGAAGCGCAAGCGCCGCCGGGAGCATGCGGACCCGGCCGGCGCTTAGAAGTTTCTTATGAGGGGGAAGGGAAGGCGTGCCAGATCAGCGCGGGGCCCGCTTGGCCAGGATGCGCTGCAAGGTGCGCCGGTGCATGGCGAGGCGCCGCGCCGTCTCCGAAACGTTGCGGCCGCACAGTTCGTAGACGCGCTGAATGTGTTCCCAGCGCACCCTGTCGGCGGACATCGGGTTCTCCGGCAATTCCGGCTTGTGGCTGGGATCGGCCATCAACGCCGCATGGATGTCGTCGGCATCGGCTGGTTTTGCGATATAGTCGAAGGCACCCAGTTTCACCGCGGTAACGGCGGTGGCGATGTTGCCGTAGCCGGTGAGGATGATGCCGCGCGCATCGGGCCGCTTGACCTTCAGGCGCGAAATCACGTCGAGGCCGGAGCCGTCGGTGAGCTTCATGTCGATCACGGCGAAGGCGGGCGGCGAACCCTCCACCTGCGCCAGTCCCTCGGCGACCGTGTCGGCCGTGGTGACGGTGTAGCCCCTGGCTTCCATGGCTCGGCCCAAACGTTGCAGGAACGCCTTGTCGTCATCGACGAGAAGAAGCGAACGATCGGGAAATTCGGGGGCAACCATAATGCAGACTCACCTAATCCTTGTTCGAGCGAAGGGGCTCCGTTTCGCGTGAAGGGAATGCGTCTCGCCAATTCAGCGCGAGCCTCCTGCTCCCTCCAGGGCCTGAGGTCAGGCTCTTTGGATCGAAGACCCGATCGCCTCCTTTGGCGCGACAGTTCGCCACAGTGGGGACTATAGCGGCAAAGTGAAGAAATTTCACTGGCGACAGCCCGCTATCGTTTATTCGGTTATGCGGCGATTGCAATCCCCAGAGATTATTATGGATCATGGCCGGGGGAGCGGCGCGAGCGCCTGGGGCGAGCGAAAAGAACTCGATCGCCGGAGCTTGCGGGACGCCGATGAGAGCGGCCTGTCTGCCGGCCCCACGTCCTCGCCGCACCGTGGCGAGATGAAGACTGGCAGTCCGCCGTGTCGTTTCGCGGACCAAGACGCAAGTCCCGCCAATCCTCGCTGTTGCCATCCGGCTGATCTCGACCTTCGCCAGGGTTTCCTCACGGCTCGATGAGCAAAGTGCAGGACCATAGTAGCGCAAATTTTCATTAAGTCTTTGTTTCGATGCATTTTCTTGAACGAAAGGTCATACAAATAATTTGGAGAATGCAGTGGCATAGGATCATCGGACAAAGCTTGTCCAGGTCTAAACGTGGTCTTGCAAGATTTAGCCGGGGCGCCGGTCGCTGCGCATTTCGGGTCCCGGTGTGGAAGCCGAGCCTCAGCGTTCGAAGGTATCTCGCGGCCATTCCAGCTTGACGATGGCGCCGCTTTCCGGCCAGGGGCGGTTCGCCAGGGCGATCGCTGCGCCGGAACGCTCCAGCAGGGTCTTGGCGATAAAAAAGCCGAGGCCGAGGCCGCCGCCCGGTTGGCCTGCCAGGCGCGGACGGCGCTGGGTGACATAGGGATCGCCGAGGCGCCCCATGATTTCGGAAGGAAAGCCGGGACCATCGTCGCCGACGATGAGAGTCACCGTCTTGGCGTCCCAGCTCGCCGTGACGCTCACCCTGGATTTGGCGAAGTCCACCGCGTTCTCGACGATATTGCCGAGGCCGTAGAGCATGCCAGGATTGCGCGGGGCCGAGGGGGCGTCCTCCTCCTGGCCCTGGAACTCGGCGGAGATCGCGATGCCGAAATCGCGATGCGGTGCGGAAACTTCCTCGATCAGCAGCGGCAGGGGCAGGCGGGCGAAGGGGGTGCCGCCATCGTCGCCCAGCGAGGCGAGCTTGCCCAGAATCTCGCGGCAGCGCTCGACCTGGCTGCGCAGCAGGCGAATATCGTCGGCGAAATCGCCTTCCGGCGGCGCGGCGACCTCCAGCTCCTTGGCCACCAGCGCGATGGTGGCGAGCGGCGTACCCAATTCATGCGCGGCAGCGGCGGCCATGCCGTCGAGCTGGGACAAATGCTGTTCGCGCGCCAGCACCAGCTCGGTGGCGGCGAGCGCGTTGGAGAGCAGGCGGGCCTCTTCGGCCACCCGCCAGGCATAGACGCCGATGAAGGCCAGGCCCAGCAGCACCGAGAACCACATGCCGATGACATAGAGCATCGGCATGTCGAACGCCTGGCCCTCGAACCAGGGCAGCGGCAGATGCCAGGCCGTGAGCAAGGAGGCGCAGCCGATGGCCAGCAGTCCCAGCGCGAGGGTCATCAGAGGCGGCAGCGAGGTCGCCGAGATCATCACCGGGGCGAGGAAGAGGAAGGAAAAGGGATTTTGCAGGCCGCCGGTGAGGAAGAGCAGTGCCGCAAGCTGCACGATATCGAAACCGAGCAGGGTCGCGGCACGGGCCGGATCGACGCGTTCGGTCGCCGGGTAGCGCAGCCGCAAGGCGAGATTGACCAGAATGGAGACGCCGATCAGCGGCAGGCAGGCCTGCAGCGGCACGGGAAAGCCGAGGCCGTAGCGCACGCCCAGAACGGCGACCAACTGGCCGGCGATCGCCATCCAGCGCAAGCGAATCAGGGTTTCCAGGCGCAGCGTATCGAGGCCGAGGCCGTCATGCGGCAATACAGAGGCGGTCATCATTCTCCTGTTCCGCCACGCTCGCGATCGCGCCGGCGGTATTCAGACCTTAGCGCCCAAAGCGGGGTAGCCCAAAGCGGATTGTCTCTGCCTGGATTGTATCGGCCGGAAAGGCGTCGTAGGGCTGGCGCCGGACGGGAAGCAGGCAGGATGCGGGGGCTTGATGAGGACCGAGGACAGCGTGGCACTCGAGACCTGGCGCGCCTGGCATCCCGCCGAACTGGCCCGGCGGATAGGGGGCGTGCCCAAGCCCTGGTGCGTGGTGGGAGGCTGGGCGCTCGACCTCTGGCATGGGCATCAGACCCGCGATCACGAGGATCTCGAATTCACCGTCCTGCGTGGCGATCTTGCCTTGTTCCGGAATACCCTGGCGGGCATGCGCTTCTATACGGCAGGCGATGGGATCGTCGAACATCTGCCGGATGACCAGGAGCCGCCGGACGGCATTTTCCAGATCTGGTGCCGGGACGAGGCGGCGCAATGCTGGCGCGTGGACATGATGCTCGAGCCGGGAACCCCGCATATCTGGGTCTATAAGAGAGATCCTGGCATCACTAGGCCGCGGGCCGAGATGATCGGCATGACGGACGATGGCCTGCCCTATCTCAAGCCGGCCGCCGTCCTGCTGTTCAAGGCCAAATATCAGCGCGACAAGGACGAGGTCGATTTCCGCAACGCCCTGCCGAAGCTGGAGGCTGCGGAGCGCCAATGGCTCAGGGCCTGCTTGGAGGCTACCCATCCCGGCCATGACTGGCTGCGATCGCTGTGATCCCCTGAGCCCGGCGCGGTGATGGTTGAACGCTTGTTTGTTGTTTCGGTGTGTCTTTGCGATTCCCGGTGATTCCGACCACTCGCAAAGGCTTTGGCAATGGGCATCCAGGGCAGGATCGCATAGTACCCCATGGAAAGCGTCGGCAGCTCTATACAGTCCCGGCCTGCCGCGCTAAGGAAAACCCGATACGTCCATTCTTGAAGGTTTCTAGCAAATGGCGCCAGTCAGCGATCGCTTGGTCACGGTTTTCGGTGGATCGGGATTTGTGGGCCGCAATCTCGTGCGCTCGCTCGCCAAGCGCGGTTTCCGGGTGCGGGTGGCCGTGCGCCGTCCGGATCTCGCCCAATATCTGATGACGGCCGGTGCCGTCGGCCAGATCCACGGCGTCCAGGCGAATCTGCGCTATCCCGCATCGATCGCCGCCGCCGTCGAGGGCGCGGAGGCGGTGGTCAACCTCGTCGGCGTCATGCATGAGCGCGGCGCCAACAGTTTCGATGCCGTGCAGGCTTTCGGCCCCGGTGCCATCGCCCGCGCCGCCAAGGCCGCCGGCGTGCAGCGCTTTGTGCATGTCTCGGCCCTCGGCCTGCATGCGGGCTCCGACTCAGTCTATGCCAAGACCAAGCTGAAGGGCGAGGAAGCTGCCCGCGCTGCCTTCGAGGACACCATCATCCTGCGTCCCTCAGTGATGTTCGGCCCGGATGACGATTTCTTCAACAAGTTCGCCGGGTTGGCGCGGATGTCGCCCGTGCTGCCGTTGATCGGTGGCGGCGAGACCAAGTTCCAGCCGGTTTTCGTCGGCGATGTTGCAGAGGTGCTGGCACGTGGTGCCGAAGGCGCCCTCAAGCCCGGCGCGACCTATGAACTCGGTGGCCAGGAAGTGCTGACCCTGCGCCAGATCTTCGAATATGTGCTCAAGACGGCCAATCGCAAACGCCTGCTTGTGCCGATGCCCTTCGCCATCGCCAATGTGCAGGCGACCTTGTTCGAGCTGGCGCGGACTTTGTCGCTCGGCCTGTTCACCCCGCCTTTGACGCGCGATCAGGTCACGTTGCTGCGCCACGACAATATCGTGTCCGAGGAGGCCAGGAAGGACGGCCTGACGCTGGAGGGGCTGGGTATCCAGCCGGCGACGGTGGAAGCGATCGTGCCGAGCTATCTGTGGCGCTTCCGCAAGTCCGGCCAGTTCGAGAACAAGGTGGCCTGACGGCCGGCGACGGCGATCTGAACAAGAAAAGGGCCGGTCCTTATGGAGACCGGCCCTTTTTGCTGCGGGCTCGCGCTCAGCCCCTCGTGCAATCAACCCATCGTGTAATAGGCCAAGAGGCCGATCACGCCGACGACGATGCGCCACCAGCCGAACAGAGCAAGGCCGCGCTTGGAGACGAAATCCAGCAGGGTCTTCACCACGAACCAACCCGAGATGAAGGCGGTGACGAAGCCGATGGCGGTCAGGCCGAGATTGTCGGTCGTCATCGTCTTGTAGGACTTGGCGAACTCATAAACGAAGGCGCCGACCATGGTCGGCATCGCAAGGAAGAAGGAAAATTCCGCCGCCGAGCGCTTGTCGAGGCCGAGCAGCATGCCGCCGACGATGGTGGAGCCCGAGCGCGAAACGCCGGGGATCATCGACAGGCACTGGAACAGTCCAATCTTCAGATAGACCGGCAGCGGCAGTACATAGCAATTGGAGAAGCGTTTCTCGATCTTGAACTGTTCGATGGCGAGCAGGACGAAACCGCCCGCGATCAGGGCGTAGCAGACCACTGGCACGTTGAAGAGATATTGCTTCATCTTGTGCTCGAGCAGCACGCCGAGGACCACGGCAGGCAGGAAGGCAACCAGCACGCCGAGGACGAAATGCTGGGCCTCCCGGTCCTTCGGCAAAGCGGTGGCGATGCGCCACAGCCTCTCGGCATAGACGGCGAGCAAGGCGAGGATGGCGCCGAGCTGAATGAGGATCACGAAGGAATCGTCACCCTCGAATTTCAGGTAGCGGGCTGCAAGCAGGAGATGGCCGGTCGAGGAAACCGGGATGAACTCGGTCAGGCCTTCGACCACACCTAGGATGATCGCTTCCAGAATATTGGCCAGGGTCATGGGATGCCTTCGCGAGAATCGGGCGCCGATGCGGCCGCATGGCACCCGTGCGGGATGAATGGGAGCGGCCCTGCACCTCGCTGACGCGAGATACAGGCCGGAATCGTGGTGATTCTAGGCGCGAGTTATAACCAAACAGTAACCATGATGCAGCCGGACGGTCTTCCATGCAGCGATGAGGCGAGCGGCCACGGCGAAGTCGTAGCCTTCGAGAACGTTTAATTCATGGTGACGTCGTTGTCCCGGCCTCGGCAAGCCTTTCGCAGTATGATTTTCATTGCGTTGAAATCAAGTTGCCTCTCGGGAAGGCATGGGGAAATTTCTAGGAAGACACCTAAGTCATGCGCGTCTTTGAAGGAAGTGCTGTTTTAGAATATGATTTTGTTCAATTAAATTTATTTAGACATCAGTTTATCTTGGTGTCTTGAGGGGTGTATTGGAAGAAATATTTTCCGTCTTGTGAAAGCGTTTCCTATTTGCGCTGTGCGTAGTACTTAAGTATTAGACATCCCACCCAGTTAGGTATAGGTCGCAATGACAAGGCATTAGGTATTCGTAGTCAAACACTTAGAAGAAAATATCTTTTAAATTTCTACCGACATGATAGGAACTATGCAGCTGTAACGGTGTTGTCGCGGCGTGAGTGAACGCCCAGCCGATCCGGGGCGTCTTCTTGCTTGTCCTCAGTTGTGACGCCAAAATCCCATGCAAAAAGGGGTGGTGATTGAGCGAGTTGTCTTGGAGAAGCGCAGGATCTCTATCGGAGTGCGCCAAGATTCATAATGTCAGCCATTTCGGTTTGCAGAACCCTGTCAGCGTTCCGCTGCCGAACTACCAGTCGGCCGTCCTTGCAGACGCCCAGGCCCTGAGAGCGCATACCGGCTTCAAGGCTGCGCGGAGCGCGTTCGCGCGTCGCTACGTTTCCATTCTCAGGACCAATCTGCCGCTCATCCATATGGCGACGGATGAAATCCGCCTGATCGTGGGCGCCTATGTGCTGAGCCGCCACTTTGCCGCCTCGCCCAATGATCCGCCCGCGGGCGTCACGGTGGCGGATGTCCAGACTTTCTGCACCGTGCACGCCTTGGCGGGGCACAACCGCATCGGGGCCATGCTGAACCTGTTGCGCCAGGCGGGCTATCTGCGTCAGACCAAGGATCTGCGCGACAAGCGCATCAAGCGGCTGGAGGCGACTCGCGCCGGTATCACGATCGCTAAGCAGATCATCACGCCCTATCTGCAGGCACTCGCGCAATTGCAGCGTGTCGACCACGCCGTCAGGCGGGTGGAGATCGACGATGCCTTCCTCGGCGCGCTGGCTCGCTATTGCAGCAATTATTTCCTGATGCATGGCACCTTGGTCGATCTCGTGCCCGAGATGCGGCTGTTCATGGCGCGCGATGCCGGGTTCGAAATCCTGCTCAAGCTGATTGCGACGGAAATGCCGGGAGAGATCCTGAAGGACCGTACCGTCCATTTCCATTATGGCGCCGTTGCCGACTGCTTCGGCGTCTCGCGTGTCCATGTCCGCCGCCTGCTCGAGGATGCGGCCGAGGAGGGCTATGTCACCTTGCATGCCCCCGGCGGGCGGGCGATCGAGATCCATGGGAGCCTGTTCGAACTCGTCGACAAGTTCATCGCCCTGCAGATGGCGCTGTTTCTGCAGGCGGTTCTGTATGCCGGTGGCAAAGCCTGACCGATCATACCGAAAAGTGGACGCGGTTTTCGGTAAAAACGATGCGACAACAATAATTTGCAAGCGTCGGGCCCTGCTTGCAGGGTGCAAGCCTTGGTGGCTGAACACGCTTCGATCCGGAACGCGCTGGCATGCATTTCGAACAAAAGGCGGGCCCAATTGGGTCCGCCTTTTTCTCTTTCACAACACCTTGGAGGCTGCTTTCGTGGCGCCTGCCTTATCCGCGCAGCGTTGCCCCGGTCTTCTTGCCGACTTCGGCGATGATCTTGGCGGCAACGGCATCGATTTCGACGTCGGTCAGCGTGCGGTCCTGCGGCTGCAGCACCACCTCGACGGCGACCGATTTCTGATCCTCGGCGATGCCCTTGCCCTCATAGATGTCGAAGATCGACACGCCTGAAATCAGCTTCTTGTCGACGCCCTGCGTCGCCTTGACGATGTCGGCGGCCCTGACCTTGCGTGCGACCAGGAAGGCGAAGTCGCGGGTGACCGGCTGGAAGGGCGAGAGGGCCAGGACGCCGCGCGTCTTGGTCGCCTTGGGCTTGGGCACCGGGAGGGCGTCGAGGATGATCTCGAAGCCGACCACCGGCCCATCGGCGTCGAGCGCTTCCAAGGCCGAGGGATGCAGTTCGCCGAACCAGCCAATGATGTTCTGCGGGCCGAGCTGGATCGTGCCCGAACGGCCGGGATGGTACCAGGACGGCGCTCCCGACACGATCTGGAAGCTCGCGACCGGCGCGCCGAGGGCGGCCAGCAAAGTGAGGGCATCCTCCTTGGCGTCGAACACGCTCACCGCGCTTGCCGGCCCCGACCAGTGGCGGCCGAAGCCGTCGGGACGAGCCTGGTTGCGGCGGATGCCGCTGGCGGCGATCTTCTGGTCTTCCGGCCGATCTCCGCGGAAGATCTGGCCGACCTCGAACAGGGCGACGTCGCTGGTGCCGCGATCGGCATTGCGCTGGCCCGCCGCGATCAGGCCGGGCAGCAGGCTGGGGCGCATGTCGGAAAGATCAGCGGCGATCGGGTTGGCGAGCGACAGCGTCGGCTGGCCGCCGCCGAAGCGTTCGGCCTGGACCTTGGCGATGAAGGACCAGGTCACGGCCTCCATCAGGCCGCGCGCGGCGAGGCTCCGTTTGGCCAGGCGGGTGCGCTTCTGCAGCACGGTGAGCACGGGCTGCGGCACGTGGGCCTCGCGCGGCAGCGGAGTCACCGGAATGGAATCGACGCCGACGATGCGCATCACCTCCTCGACGAGGTCCGCCTTGCCTTCGATGTCGGGGCGCCAGCTCGGCGCTGTCACCGCCAGCGCGTCCGGCTTGCGGATGACGCCGAAGCCGAGGCGCTCGAGGATGTCGGCGCTTTCGGCGAGGCTGGTCGCGAGCCCCGTCAGGCGTGCAACCTCGTGGGCCGGCAGATCCAACACCTCGGGTGCGGGGGTGACGCCGCCCACCACGAGGGTCTCGGTCGGCTTGCCGCCGCACAATTCAATCACAAGCTGAGTGGCGAGGTCGACGCCCGGTACCATGAAGGCGGGATCGACACCGCGCTCGAAGCGATAGCGCGCATCAGTGTTGATGCCGAGCGCGCGTCCGGTGCGGGCGATGTTGAGTGGCTCCCACAGAGCCGATTCGATCAGGACATCGGTGGTGTTCTCGTCGCAGCCCGAATGCTCGCCGCCCATGATGCCGGCGATCGACTCCAGGCCCTTGTCGTCGGCGATCACGCAGATGCTGTCATTGAGCGCATAGGTCTTGCCGTCGAGCGCGACGATGTTTTCGCCGTCGCGGGCGCGCCGGACGGTGAGGTTGCCTTCGATCTTGGCAGCATCGAAGACGTGCAGCGGCCGGCCGCGGTCGAAGGTGACATAGTTGGTGATGTCGACCAGCGCACTGATCGGGCGCAGGCCAATGGCGTTGAGCCGGCGCTGCATCCACACGGGCGAGCGGCCGTTCTTGACGCCGCGCACCAGGCGAAGCGCAAAGCCGGGGCAGAGCGAGGGCGTGTCGCCGAAATCGAGCGTCACCGTAACGGGGCAGGGGCCTTCGCCGGCGATGGAGGGCACCGCGGGCGTTTTCAACCTGCCGAGGCCGGCGGCGGCCAGATCGCGGGCAATGCCGGCGACGCCGGTGCAGTCGGGCCGGTTCGGCGTGAGGTTCACGTCGATCACCGGGTCGTTGAGGCCGGCATATTCGGCAAAGGGCATGCCGACAGGCGCGTCGGCAGGCAGGTCGATGATGCCGTCATGCTCGTCGGAGATTTCGAGCTCGAATTCCGAGCACAACATGCCGCGGCTCTCGACCCCGCGTACCGGCGCGATGGCGAGCGTGATGTTCTTGGCCGGGATATAGGTGCCGGGCGGCGAGAATACCGATTTCATGCCGGTGCGGGCATTGGGGGCGCCGCAGACCACCTGCACCGGATCGCCCTTGCCGGTATCGACCATACAGACCCGGAGCTTGTCGGCATTGGGATGCTGCTCGGCCGAGACGACATAGGCGATCGAGAAGCCGGAGAGCTTCTTGGCAGGGTCCTCCACCCCCTCGACCTCGAGGCCGATGCGGGTGAGGGTCGCGACGATCTCGTCGAGCGTGGCTGAGGTTTCGAGGTGATCCTTGAGCCAGGAAAGCGTGAACTTCATTGCGGGCAGCCTAGTCCAATCGATTTGGCCATGCCGATAGCGCGTCGGGCACGAAGATGCAAAGAAATCCCGGCACGGAAGGGCCGATAGCGCTCATATCGAGGAGAAAAGGGGGCGCGTCGCCCTGGCCGTTCAGGGCAGGATCGAGATCTTGAAGACGACGGTCGCTGGAAGGATGTTGTTGAGGCGCACCTCGTCGTGGCCATTGGAATGGGGTGGAGTCCGGTAGACCAGCTTGGGCCCGCCCTTCGTCCGGCTGATCCAGGCCTTGCCGAGTCTCGCCCCCTGCACGACCGTCTTGGCAGGGCCGAGAGGCTGCCAGGTCGCCGAATCATTGCTCCGGTCGAGCAGGGCGCAAGTCTGGCCGGGGCGCGGCCGCACCTCCGCCCCGTAGACGGGCAAGGCCGGACCGCGTTCGGCGGAAGTTTTGTCCGGCACCACGCTGCAGGCGAGGGTGCTTTGAGTCGCGGCGAAGAGAAGGAGCGCCGTCAGAGCCGGCATACGGATGATCTTCATCCCATTTGCATGGCGTAGCGCTTGGCTTCGGCGATCAGGGCGGCGACCAGGGGTGTCTGGGTTTCGCGCTTGGGTGTGATCAGGCCGACCTTGTGATGCGCCTGCGGCTCGACGATGGGGATCGAGCGCACATGGTCGCCGGCGCCCAGCATCTCGACCAGGATGGCCGGCATTACGCTCGACCAGCGCCCCGTGCGCACATGCGAGAGCAGCACCTGCATCGAGTTGGAAACCAGGGTCGGCGCCACCGGCGTCTCGGCATTGCGCAGGAGGTGGTCGACGATGCGCCGGTTCTGCATGTCGGGCGTCAGCAGGCAGAGCGGCACATGGCCGAGCTCCTCCCAGCTCACCGTGTTGCGGCCGGCGAATTCGCCATTGACGTCGGTGAGCAGGCAATAGCTTTCGCGATAGAGCTCCACCGTCGAGACCTTCCCCAGCGGCTCGTTGTCGAGATAGGTGATGCCGGCATCGATGGCCAGGTCCTCCAACTCCTGCAGCACCGTGGTCGAGGGGCGCGAGAGGATGGTGAAGGTCACGTTGGGGTGGCGGGCGCGAAAGGGCGTGGTGATCGAGGCAACCATGGAGAGCGCCGTCGGGATCACTGAGATGGTGAGGTGACCGTTGAGGCCGCGCTTGAGCGCCTCGACCTCCTGGCGCATGGCGCGGCTGTCGCTGACGATGCGCCGGGCCCATTCCAGCACCCTGTCACCCTCCGGGGTGAAGCCCTGGAAGCGCGAGCCGCGCGCCACCAGCAGGACGCCGAGTTCGCCTTCGAGCTGCTTGATGCCGGCCGAGAGGGTGGGCTGGGTCACCCCGCAGATCTCGGCGGCCCGGCCGAAATGGTGCTCGCGGGAGAGAGCGATCAGGAATTCGAGCTTGTCGATCATGGCCCGGATTGTAGGTCGAAGCGGCGGTAAGTCTACAGCATCGGTTCTGAATTCTGAATTCGGGCTGGGTACATCGACCGTTGGAGGTGGATGAGCGGATAATGGTACACGGCTCTATAGAAATTCAGCGCGACAAGGTTTGATGCCAGAGGTGCCCAAACTGTCTGTGTAAAGAATTTCATACAAATTAAATTTAGCTGGAATCAGATCTGTCACTTCAATTAGGGATTTTGATAGAATTCGGTGTGTCTTGATTCGGCTTATGTTGTTGAATGTTGGATCCGAGCCGGTTCATTAGAGAAGTGGGGGGGACGTGAAGAATTTCATGCTTTTGTGTTTGGTCGGCTTGCTGATGGCCAGCTGTTCTACAGTAACGCGTGGAACAACAAATCAAATTCAGGTAATATCGAATCCATCTGCGGCCCAGGTGAAGACATCTATTGGAAATGCCTGCACGACGCCATGTACATTTGAGGTTTCGCGCAAATCGGAATTCATAGCGACGATTAGCAAGGAAGGCCATAAACCCGTCGATGTTCCGGTGAAGACGCGCGTTGCTGGAGCTGGAGCCGCGGGGTTCGCCGGTAATATCGTCGCGGGCGGGATCATCGGCATGGGAGTCGACGCGGCGACAGGCGCTACGCTGGAGCATTATCCCAATCCAATCAATGTATCGCTGGAACCCAATACTCCTGCAGTCGTGAATAGATCGGTTCGCCGGAACGCCAAGGCGCGCGCGCCCAAGTCATCCGCGTCCTGATCGCTCTTCTTCAGGCTGAAAATCCCGATCGAAAACGGCGGATTCTTACCCTTTGGTCGTGAAGCCTCGAAGAGGCAGCCTCGTGCCACCGGCAGGACACCGACTTCGCTTTCGAACTGGCAGAAGCCGGCCGAGAGTGCGGACTGCGCCACTCCGCAAATCTCGGCCGTGGGCGAATGCCGCAAACTTCGCATTTGAATAGAAGAGGAAGCCGACGGAAGGCTCCGCATCGATAACACGCATCGGTTGCATCCCGTGACGAATCGCACGGAGAGGCCGGGGCGGCGGTGGCATTGTCATCCCATCAAAGCAAGCGCAGCCCGCGCAAGACAAGAATGGGAACGAGACGATGTTGAAGAAAATCCTGACCGGCGCCCTGGTTGCCGCAACACTGGCAGGCACCGCCATTGCCACCACCGGCACCGCCGAAGCCCGCTATGGCCGTGGTGGCGCCTTCGCCGCTGGTGCCGGTATCGGCCTGCTGGGTGGGCTGCTCGCCGGCTCCGCCTACAACAACAGCTATTATGGCGGCGGCTATTACGACGATTACCGCCCCGTCTACTATCGCCGCTGCCACATCGAGAAGCGCTGGGTCGACGGCTATTACGGCGGCTTCTGGAAGCGCGTGAGGGTCTGCTACTGAGCCCGAATTCGGGTTATCGGACCCTGCACCCCAACACCAGCCCGGTAGCCCGTAGGAAGCCCCGCCCCCGGTGGGGCTTCCGCCTTTTTGCGGTAAGGGATGATGGCCTGCAGGCCGTCACGGCTCGTTGGCGGGGAGCCTGTCCACAAAGACCAGTTCGCAACAATCCGCGTTGAACGCCAGGACCTGGGCCGGCTCGAACAGCCAGGGCGTATTTCTTTGCCACCATCGAGCGGCTTGCGGGGAATGGTTATCGAGCAGGCGCAAGGCGCTTGCGGCCTGCACTGAATAGGCCTGCCAAATTGCCGTCGGCGGCTTGAAGCCCAAACGCTGCTTCAGCAGGCTGAGGACGCCGGCCGGATTGCGAAACCCGATTTCGACGATCATCGTCTCCGGCTCCGACGGCGCCGTTTCCAACAGCGGCAGGGTCAGGCCGATCCAGGCCTGCCTGATGGCGATGGGAGCTTCCCCCTGGGGTGTCGCGTCGATCCTGATGCCGCGCCATGGGGTCAAGTAGGCCATCGACGTTTGCTCCATCACGAACGAAGGGCAGGCTCGTTCGTCCTTGTGAACAAATAAGCGAACAAAACGGCGAACGTCGACATTTCATCGCTGGTGGAGCGAGTAGGATTTGCCGATGTGGGAAAGAATGTGCATCACTCTTCGCATTGCAACATAAATTCCCAACTCCCCTCCAGACCGCGAGTGCTCATGCGACCGTCCTTCCGCCGCCTGCTCGTCGCCAATCGTTCCGAGATCGCCATCCGCGTGTTTCGGGCCGCCACGGAACTCGGCATCTCCACCATTGCCGTCTATGCGGAGGAGGACAAACTTTCGCTGCACCGCTTCAAGGCTGATGAAGCCTACCAGATCGGCAAGGGCAAGGGGTCTGAAAGGAATCTGGGACCGGTGGAGGCCTATCTCTCCATCGACGAGGTGATCCGCGTCGCCAAGGAAGCCAGGGCCGATGCGATCCATCCCGGCTACGGCCTGCTGTCGGAGAGCCCGGAATTCGCCGAAGCCTGCGCCGCCGCCGGCATCGTCTTCATCGGTCCCAGCCCCAAGACCCTGCGCACGCTCGGCAACAAGGTCGATGCGCGCAACCTCGCCATTTCGGTCGGCGTGCCGGTGATGCCGGCGACCGACCCGCTTCCCGACGATCCCGAAGCGATCAAGGCGGCGGCGCAGGCTGTGGGCTATCCTGTGATGCTCAAGGCCTCCTGGGGTGGCGGCGGGCGTGGCATGCGCCCGATCGAGAGCGAGGACAAGCTGCTCGATGCCGTCTTCACCGCCAAGCGCGAGGCCAAGGCTGCCTTCGGCAAGGACGAGGTCTATCTGGAAAAGCTGGTGCGCCGCGCCCGCCATGTCGAGGTGCAGATCCTCGGTGACGGCAACGGCACGCTGGTGCATCTGTTCGAGCGTGACTGCTCGATCCAGCGCCGCAACCAGAAGGTGATCGAGCGCGCGCCCGCGCCCTATCTCGACGAGGAGACGCGCCAGGGCCTGTGCGAATCGGCGCTCAAGATCGGGCGCGGCACCGATTATGCCGGCGCCGGCACCGTCGAGTTCCTGATGGATGCCGATACCGGCAAGTTCTATTTCATCGAGGTCAATCCGCGCGTCCAGGTCGAGCACACCGTCACCGAGGTCGTCACCGATCTCGACATCGTCAAGGCCCAGATCCGCATCGCCGAGGGCGGGCGCATCGGCGTCATCGGCGCCGATGGCGAGCTGGAGACCGGCATTCCCGCCCAGGACGACATCTTCATGCGCGGCCATGCGCTGCAGTGCCGGCTGACCACGGAGAATCCCGAGAACAATTTCATCCCGGACTATGGCCGCATCACCGCCTATCGCGGTGCCATGGGCTTCGGCATCCGCATCGACGGCGGCACCGCCTATTCCGGCGCGGTGGTGACACGCTGGTACGATCCGCTCCTGGAAAAGGTCACGGCCTGGGCCTCCACCCCGCAGGAAGCCATCGCCCGCATGACCCGCGCCTTGCGCGAATACCGTATCCGGGGCGTCGCCACCAACCTGCCCTTCCTGGAGGCGGTGCTGGCGCATGAGAAGTTCCGCTCCAACCAGTACACCACGCGCTTCATCGACGAGACGCCCGAGCTGTTCCAGTTCGCCAAGCGCCGCGACCGCGCCACCAAGCTCCTGACCTATATCGCTGACGTCACCGTCAACGGCCATCCCGAGGCGCGCGGCCGAGCGCGGCCGCCCGCCGAGGCGCGCACGCCGCATGCGCCCGAATTCAAGGTGAGGCCTGCCTCCGGCACCAGGCAGCTGCTCGACACGCTGGGCCCGGAGAAGTTCGCGAGCTGGATAAAGGAGGAAAAGCGCGTCCTCGTCACCGACACCACCATGCGCGACGCCCACCAGTCGCTGCTGGCCACGCGCATGCGCACCTACGACATCGCCGGCGTCGCCTCGGCCTATGCCGCCGGCCTGCCGCAGCTGCTTTCGCTCGAATGCTGGGGCGGTGCCACCTTCGACGTCGCTATGCGCTTCCTCACCGAGGATCCCTGGGAGCGTCTCGCTTTGATCCGCGAACGCGCGCCCAACATCCTCACCCAGATGCTGCTGCGCGGGGCCAATGGCGTCGGCTACACCAATTATCCCGACAATGTCGTACGGCTCTTCGTCAAGCAGGCGGCCGATGCCGGCATGGACCTCTTCCGCATCTTCGACTGCCTGAACTGGGTCGAGAATATGCGGGTGTCTATTGACGCCGTGCTGGAGGCCGGCAAGCTGGCCGAGGGCGCGATCTGCTATACGGCCGACCTTTTCGACGCCTCGCGCTCGAAATACGACCTGGCCTATTACGTCCGCATGGCGCGCGAGCTTGAAAAGGCCGGCTGCCATATCCTGGCGATCAAGGACATGGCGGGTCTGCTCAAGCCGGCCCAGGCCCGCAAGCTGGTGAGCGAACTCAAGCAGGAGATCGGCCTGCCGATCCACCTGCACACCCACGACACTTCGGGCATTGCCGGCGCCACCGTGCTGGCGGCGATCGAGGCTGGTGTCGATGCGGTCGATGCCGCCATGGATGCGATGTCTGGCACGACGTCCCAGGCCTGCCTCGGCTCCATCGTCGAGGCGCTCAGGCATTCCGAGCGCGATCCCGGCCTCGATCCGGAGGCGATCCGCCAGATCTCCTTCTATTGGGAGGCGGTGCGTACGCAATACACCGCCTTCGAGAGTGACCTGAAGGCCGGTGCGTCGGAGGTCTATCTGCACGAGATGCCGGGCGGCCAGTTCACCAATCTCAAGGAGCAGGCGCGCTCCCTCGGCCTGGAGACGCGCTGGCACGAGGTGGCCAAAGCCTATCGCGCCGCCAACGATCTGTTCGGCGACATCGTCAAGGTGACGCCGTCTTCCAAGGTGGTCGGCGACATGGCGCTGATGATGGTGGCGCAGGGCCTCACCCCGGAGGATGTCGCCGATCCCGCCCGCGAGGTCGCCTTCCCGGCCTCCGTCGTCGAGATGATGCACGGCGATCTCGGCCAGCCCGAGGGCGGCTGGCCTTCCGCCCTGCAGAAGAAGATCCTCAAGGATGCAGCGCCGATCACCGTGCGCCCCGGCTCGCTGCTGCCGCCGGCCGACATTCCGGCGTTGAAGGCGGAGGTGGAGAAGAAGATCGGCCGCGCCGTGGAGGGCAACGAGATCTCCTCCTATCTGATGTATCCCAAGGTCTTCACCGACTATGCCGTCACCGCCCGCAAATACGGGCCCGTTTCGGTGCTGCCGACCGCGACCTATTTCTACGGCATGGCGCCGGGCGACGAACTCACCATCGAAATCGAGCGCGGCAAGGCCCTGGTAATCCGCCTGCAGACGATGGGCGAGACCGACGAGGAAGGGCAGGTTCGAGTCTTCTTCGAGCTCAATGGCCAGCCGCGTATCATCAAGGTGCCCAACCGCCTGGCTGCCGGCAGCGTCAAGGCGCGCCGCAAGGCGGAGGACGGCAACGAGGCCCATATCGCCGCACCGATGCCGGGCGCCATCTCCACCGTGGCGGTGAAGGCGGGGCAGGCGGTCAAGGCGGGCGACGTGCTCTTGACCATCGAGGCGATGAAGATGGAGACCGCGCTGCATGCTCCCCAGGACGGCAAGATCGCCGAAGTGCTGGTCTCGCCCGGCGCCCAGATCGACGCCAAGGACCTCTTGATGGTGATGGGATAACTTCCGGGTGCGCGGGCTTCCAGCCCGCTCTTTCCGCCGACCCTTGGAACCGGCGCATTTGCGGGTTAGGAAGAGCGGACGAGACGTCCGCGCACCCGGAAAGCCCATGTCCCCCGCCTTCACCCTCCATCCCCAGCTTGCAGGCGATTCGATCGCCATCGGCGACCTTGCCGTGTCGCATCTGCGCCTGTTGAACGATGCCAGCTTCCCCTGGCTTCTCCTCATCCCCAAACATCCCGATATCAGCGAGATCATCGAGCTCGACGAGGCTGATAGAACCGTGCTGATGCAGGAGATCGCCGCGGTCTCTCAGGCGCTGAAGGCTCTCACGGGCTGCGACAAGCTCAATGTCGCCGCCCTTGGCAATATGGTGCCGCAGCTTCATATCCACGTCATCGCCCGTTTCAAGGGCGACCCCGCCTGGCCGAAACCCGTCTGGGGGCAGGTGCCTGCACGGCCTTATGCGGAAGCTGTCGCCGCCGATTTGATTAGCCAGCTTCGCAGGCTACTGTCGATTTCATGAAGATCTTGCCGGAAAAATTTGCCATGACACTGCATACTCTGTTCGATCGTTCCGCCGCCATCGCCTATTCGGTCAATCCACTCGATCGCGCCTCGGGTCAGCGCGAGGACGAAGCCTTCATCGCGGACAAGCTGGCCCATTCCTCATGCCGGTTCTTTGCCTTCTCGGGCGACATCCCGCTTCTGCGCATTCGCGACGGCGCCCATGAGGCTCTGTTCGATCGCGAGGAGATCGAATCTTTCAAAGATAGCCGGCAAATTGTCTTCCTCGGCCTGCAGTCCGATGGCAGTGCCGTGTTCGCACAGGCTTTCGACAAGGGGCTGGCCGACGAACTCGCCTGGCGCACGGATGTCGAGGCGATGGACCTGCGCTCCCTTGCCATGCGGGGCCTGGTGGCGCCGGGCATTCTCGGCGAGCTGTCCACGGCCAAGGAAGTGCTGGACTGGCACCAGCGTCATCGTTTCTGTGCCAATTGCGGCCAGGAGACCCGGATCACGTCCAGTGGCTGGCGGCGCGACTGTGCCAATTGCAGCACCCAGCATTTTCCCCGCGTCGATCCGGTGGTGATCATGCTGGCTATCGATGGCGATCGCTGCCTGATGGGTCGCCAGACTCGCTTTCCGGAAAAGATGTATTCGGCGCTGGCTGGCTTCCTGGAGCCCGGCGAGACCATCGAGGATGCCGTGCGGCGCGAGGTCCTGGAGGAATCGGGCATCGCCTGCTCGCATGTGCGCTATTTCGCCTCCCAACCCTGGCCCTTCCCCTCCTCCCTGATGGTGGGCTGCTTTGCCCGGGCGGTTGGCCGCGACATCAATGTCGACATCAAGGAACTCGAGGATGCGCGCTGGTTTACGCGCGAAGAGGTGGTCCAGATGCTGATCGACGAGCATCCTCTGGGCTTCAGTGCGCCCAGGCCGATGGCGATCGCCCATCACCTCCTGAAGGAATTCGCGGAGAAGGGCGGCGCGGTGGTGCCGTGAGGTTGGAGCGCGGACATCCTGTCCGCCTCTTGGAAGCGCTGCGCGTGATGGAGAGCAAGAGGCGGACAGGATGTCCGCGCTCCGTTCACTCCGCCGGTGGCGCGTGGTCGTCGCGGGCCGGATCGGCCGGGAACACGCCGAAGATGCGCATCTTGGTCGAGAAGAAGCCGAGTTCTTCCAAAGCGCGCTTGAGGTTCTTCTCCTCGGGATGGCCGTCGACCTCGGCATAGAACTGGGTGGCGGAGAAATGCCCGCCGACCATGTAGCTTTCCAGCTTGGTCATGTTGATGCCGTTGGTGGCAAAGCCGCCCATCGCCTTGTAGAGCGCGGCCGGCAGGTTGCGTACCGTGAAGATCAGCGACGTCACCGTCGGCCCCTTGCCCATGGGCACCCAATCCGGCTCGCGCGACAGCACCACGAAGCGGGTGGTGTTGTAGGGCTCGTCCTCGACGTCGGGCTTGAGGACCTCGAGGCCATAGATTTCCGCTGCCAGCGTGGAAGCGAGGGCTGATTTGCTCGGGTCCTGCCAGTCGCGCACCAGCCGGGCGGCGCCGGCGGTGTCGCTCTCGGTCACCGGCGTGAGGCCGAGGCCGCGCATGGTGATGCGGCATTGGCCGAGGGCCTGGGGATGGCTGTGGACCGTGCGGATGGTGTCGAGGCTCGCACCCGGGACCGCCATGAGCTGATGGTGGATCGGCAGGAAATATTCGCCGATGATATGCAGGTCCGAGGTCGGCAAGAGATGATGGATGTCGGCGACGCGCCCCGCCACCGAATTCTCGATCGGGATCATGGCAAGCTCCGCCTCGCCGGAAGACACCGCATTGAAGGCGTCCTCGAAGGTCGGGCAGGGCAAGGGTTCGGCGTCGGGATAGACGTTGATGCAGGCGATATGAGAATTGGCACCAGGCTCGCCCTGGAACGAAACTTTCAGTTTGGACTCGGTCATCAGTTTAATGTCTTTCGAGAATCGCGCGGGCGCGTTCGAGATCTTCCTGTGTATCGACACCTAGCGGCACGGCGGGAACGATCGCAACATCGATGCGCATTCCCGCTTCCAGCGCCCGCAATTGCTCGAGGCGCTCGCGCTGCTCCAACGGTGCCGGTGGCAGCGTGACGAAGCGCTCCAGCGCGGCGCGGCGATAGGCGTAGAGGCCGATATGGTGATAGAGGTCGCCCTCGCCCCAGGGGGCGGTGGCGCGGGTAAAATAGAGCGCCCGCAACACGCCGGGCTCGATCGGCGTGCCCACCACCTTCACCACGCTGGAATTGGTCTTCTCCTCCTCGCGCGTGATCACGGCGGCGAGGGTGGCGATATCCACAGCCTCGTTGGCGAGCGGCCCGAACACGGCGCGGATCGATTCCGGCTCGATGGTCGGCAGGTCGCCCTGGACATTGATGATGGTGTCGTGCCGGCCCTCGGGGTCGATAGCGCTCAAAGCCTCGTAGATGCGATCCGAGCCGGTGGGGTGGTCGGGCCGCGTCATCACTGCTTCGCCGCCTGCGGCACGCACGGCGTCGGCGACCTCGGCCGTATCCGTCGCCACCACCGCCCGGCCCAGGCGCGATTCGCACGCCCGGCGCCAGACATGCACGATCATCGCTTCCCCTGCGATCGGGGCGAGTGGCTTGCCCGGCAGGCGGGTCGAGGCCATGCGAGCGGGAATCAGGATGAGGGGATGAGACAAGGAAATTCACCTAGAGGCCGTTGTGAACCATGGATAGGGTTTTGATGAGGTCAAGGCTGGCCACCTGCAGTGTCGCTTTTGCTCGACGAGTGCGTCGTTCCAGCCACGGGCTTTGCCTGTGGCAGACGTAGCAAGCCGCAAGGCTTGCGTCCTCGAACTCCTTCACCTCGAACAAAATCGCTCACGTCAAAATCCTATCCATGGTTCACAACAGCCTCTGAACGGCCGCTTCCGGAGCGGGGCGGCGAAAAGTAGCAAGCGCGCGCGATTTATACGAGTTGCAAACTACGGGTCAAACCGGATAGAGGGTCCCATGCGGTTTGCCGCTTGACAGAGTGGCTGCCGGAGTTTGTGTTTGGGGCAATCAGGTGCGGGGGCATCTTTTGCCTTTGGTCGCGTCTATTTCGCTAAGTCTATCTCGAGTCGGAGCCGGGGATGAGTTCGTCGTCATCGTTTGAACTGAACAAGATTGCCGGCGCAGTCCTGGGCACGCTGATGCTGACCTTGGGTCTGGGCATTGTCGCCGAGGAAATCTTCAAGCAGGAAAAACCGGAGAAGGCGGGCTATGAGCTCACCGACGCCGCGCCGGCCACCACTGCCGAGGCGCCTGCTGCCTCCCAGGATCCGCCGCTGGCCGAGCTGGTCGCCAAGGCCTCGGTCGAGAAGGGCGCCGCCATCTTCAAGAAGTGCGCTGCCTGCCATACCGACGACCAGACCGGCAAGAACGGCGTGGGTCCGAACCTGTTCGGTGTGATCGGCGGGCCGAAGGGCCACAAGACGGACTTCGCCTATTCCGATGCCATCAAGGCGCTGCACGACAAGGGCGAGACCTGGACGCCCGACGATTTCTATCACTTCATCAAGAGCCCGCAGGCTTTCGCCAAGGGCACCAAGATGTCCTTCGCCGGTCTGCCCAAGCCGCAGGACCGCGCCGACATCCTGGCCTATCTCAATTCGAAGAGCGAAAAGCCGATCGATCTGCCGAAGTAAGCAGCGGCGCTCTTGCCAGAATCTGCCAAAGCCGGGCTCATCGCCCGGCTTTTTGCTGTCGCGTGATCTGCAACTTTTCCGAATAAGGCGCGACAAGCCCTCTCCACGAAGTGGGGAGGGTGGCCCGACGAAGTCGGGTCGGGTGTGGCGGGCAGCGCTATGTCCCAAGCAAGCTTGCGCGGCCCGTCCCGCCATCGCGTCATGCATGGCGCACTGCCCGCCACACCCCATCCGTCATTGCTTCGCAATGAACAGCCACATCTTCGTTTCGAAGATGTGGCGGACTTCCCCACTTCGTGGAGAAGGCTGTTATGCCATAGTGGGATGGTATCGCGAGAGCTGCGCCCCTATCGCCGCCTGATCCCGAGCGGCACGCCTACCGTCGGAGGCACCGGCAGGTCTGCGTGGGCCCCGGCGATCGCCGCGATGCGCTCGGCGATCTCTGGCGGGAAGGGGGAGGAACGCCCGGCCTGCATGTCGACATGCACCAGGATCTGCTCGGCCGTGGCGAGCACTGCGCCATCAGCCTCGTTGGTCATGGCATGGAAGACGTGCAGGCGCTTGGCGTCGTGGTCGATGAGTTGGAGCGTCAGTGCCAGCGGATCGCCGATATGGGCCTCGCGCCGATTGTGGATGCGGGTTTCCATGGTGTAGATCGAGGAACCCGCGGCGCGATAGGCCTCGTCGACGCCGATCATGCGGAAGAAGACATCCGAGGAATCCCCGAACACCAAGAGGAAGGCGCTCTCCGTCATGTGGTCGTTATAGTCGGTCCACGCCTCGACCACCGGCGTGCGGTGCAGGGCCAGCGGGGCCGGGATCGGCTTGGCCCAATCCCAGCCCGCAAAGGGCTTGCCCTCGTTGGGGGTAGTGACCCGGCTCATTTCTGCTTCTTCAGGCCGAGCTTGTCGCGCGCTTCCGCTGGCGTGAGCGCCCGCCCGCCCAGACGCTCGATCACTTCCTTGGCGCGGGTGGTGAGCGACTGGTTGGTCGCATGTACGCCGCGGTCGAGCCAGATATTGTCTTCCAGGCCGACGCGGACATTGCCGCCCAGCAGCATGGACTGGGCCACGAAGGGCATCTGCATGCGGCCGATGGCGAAGGCGGCCCAATTGGCGCCCGGCGGCAGATGGTTGCGCATGGCGACCATGGTCTCGGTGGTGGCCTCCGCGCCCCAGGGGATGCCGAGGCAGAGCTGGAACATCGGCGGCGCGTCGATCAGGCCGCGCTTGATCAGATCCTTGGCCTGCCAGATATGGCCGAGTTCGAAGCACTCGATCTCGGGCTTTACCCCGACGGCCTGGATGCGCTCGGCCATCTCACGCAAGGTCTCGCCGGTGGCCATGAACAGGCCGTCGCTGAAATTCACCGACCCGCAATCCAGCGTGCAGATCTCAGGCCTCAGTTCCTCGACATGGGCGACGCGCTCGGCCGCATTGGCGATGTCGGTGCCCGTGCCCCCGGTGCGCGGATTGGCGGGGTCGAAGAAGAAGTCGCCGCCCATGCCGGCGGTGAGGTTGATCACCACATCCACGCCCGAATCGCGGATGCGCTGGACGGCCTCGCGATAATGTTCGAGCTTGCGGCCGGCCTTGCCGGTGTCGACATCGCGGACATGCAGATGGGCGATGGCGGCGCCCGCCTTGGCCGCCTCGATGGCCGAGTCGGCGATCTGCTTGGGCGTGACCGGAATGGCCGGGTGCTTGCCGACGGTGTCGCCGGCCCCGGTGATCGCGCAGGATATGATGACGTCGGTATTCACGGTGCTTCCTCCCTGTCGCGGGGATGTTAGGCCAGCCCCGTTTACGGACGTGACCTGTCGCGACAGGCACGATGCAGAATGCGACAGGGGCGCTGTGCCTGCTTTGCACGGGAGTTCCAAGAGCGGACGTCGCCGCCACATAGAGCGCCGCTCAATGTGGCTGTTGTCCGCGATCCCAGCCGCACCGCTTCCTGCGCGACGCCGCCAAGGTTTGCGCAAGAGACGCCAACGCTGGGACCGCGGACGTCTCGTCCGCCTTTCCTATCCGACAAACGTAATGCTTCCAGGATAGGCGGGACGAGAACGGTCCCGGGGAGCCTATCCCGCAGTGCGAATTTGTCCCAGAAACCCCCGCGCATTGTCGAGCGCCTCGCGCCGGTCTCGCCAGAAACGCTCATTGAGTTCGTGGATGGCGATGACGTCGGCGGGGAAGCTGCACTGCTCGGCGAGAGCGTCCCAGGGCAGGCTGCCCCAGCCCAGCGGCAGATGCAGGTCGCCCAGGCCGAAGGCATTGGCCTCGGCGCTGTCATAAACCCAGGGCAGGTCGGGCTGGCCGAAGGAATCGTGCAAATGGAGGTGCTTGGCGAAGGGGGCCAGCGCCTTGGCCTCCTCCAGAAAGTCATAACCATATTGGCTGGCATGGATGTAGCCATGGCTGAAATCGAAGGTGGCCCGGACATGCGGGTGGTCGATCAGGGCGAGTTCCTCGGCTAGGCGCGCAATGCTGGGCGTCGCCGCATAGGGGCCGA
The DNA here is from genome assembly GCF_057813875.1 of Labrys sp. F242. Taxonomy (NCBI): domain Bacteria; kingdom Pseudomonadati; phylum Pseudomonadota; class Alphaproteobacteria; order Hyphomicrobiales; family Xanthobacteraceae; genus Labrys; species Labrys sp. F242. The sequence goes on from NZ_JBVASG010000003.1 coordinate 672,153, forward strand.
AATCGAACAGGTTTTCGACACACAGCACGACCTTGTGCGCGGCCGCCGCCTCGCCGGCGCGATGGAGGTAGTCGCGCTGGCGGGCAGCCGCATTCTCGGCGTCGTGGCGCTCGTCGGCCTGCATCATGCCGGCATGAATGACCAGATGCGGCGCGCCGATGCGGGCCGCGATCTCGATGAAAGCCTTGGTCGTCTCCAGGAAGCGCGGCAGCAGCGCGGGCGGTGCCATGAAGTTGATCGGCAGCGGGCCGTGCACGGTGAAGCCGAAGGGACGGTCGCGGCATATGGCTTCGAATTCGGTGACGCGCGAGCCGATCGGGCGCCCGGCCAGCACGAGGTCGTAGTGGTAGGCCGGCAGCTCGACAAAAGCGAGGCCGAGATCGGCAACCTCGTCCAGCGTGGCGGCGAGGCCAGACAGATCCGGCTGGCCCTCGCGCGAGGTCAGGCCGACAGCAGGCTGGGTGGGCATTTCAGTCTCCCTTGATGGTGTCGAAGCAGCATAGGCTTCCTGATCGCTGCCGGTATCAGATTGTTGACGATATCGCTTTTACACTCCGGAATATTTGTTGCGTCGCAATAATGCTGCTATGACAAATCCGTGACGAGCATTCGGCGACGGACCTGCAATCCTGTAGTTTGGTGGTGCTATGTTTGAAGAACTTAGGGGCATGATGGGGTTGGGCGCGATTTCCGCGCCCGTCTACACCATCTACGAAGCGACGCATGCGGCGCTGGGCCCGACTAGAGCTTTTTCCGATGCGACCCGGGCGTTTTTTGAAAATCCGGGCAATCCTTTTTCTATGACCACCTGGGGCAAGTCGGTTGCGGCAGCCTGCGAGGTCTTCGAGCGCGTGACGCGCCGCTACGGCAAGCCGGCCTTCGACATCAAGGACGTGCTGGTGGGCGGCGAGCGCGTGGCCGTGCATGAGGAAGCCGTCTGGCGGCGGCCCTTCTGCAATCTCCTGCGTTTTTCCCGCGCCATCCGCGGCAATCGCCGTCCGGATCCCAAGCTCTTGATCGTGGCGCCGATGTCGGGCCATTACGCCACGCTGCTGCGCGGCACGGTCGAGGCCTTCCTGCCCAATCACGAGGTCTACATCACCGATTGGATCGATGCCCGGCTGGTGCCGGTGTCGGAGGGGCGTTTCGATCTCGACGATTATATCGACTATGTCATCTCGATGCTGCATGTGCTCGGCCCCGACACCCATGTGATCGGCGTCTGCCAGCCTTCGGTACCGGTGATGGCCGCCGTTTCCCGCATGGAAGCGGAGAACGACCCCTATGCGCCGCTGACCATGACGCTGATGGGCGGCCCGATCGACACCCGCCTCTCGCCGACCAAGGTCAACGACGTCGCCGTGGAGAAGGGCGTCGATTGGTTCCGTTCGAACGTCATCACCAAGGTGCCTTTCCCCAATGCCGGCTTCATGCGCGACGTCTATCCCGGCTTCCTGCAGCTGACCGGCTTCATGACCATGAATCTCAGCCGCCATTTCGACGCCCACAAGACGCTCTATTTCGACCTGGTGCGCGGCGACGGCGACAGCGCCCAGAAGCATCGCGAATTCTATGACGAATATCTCTCGGTGATGGACCTGACGGCAGAGTTCTATCTGCAGACGGTCGATACCGTGTTCATCAAATATGCCCTGGCCAAGGGCGAGATGACCCATCGCGGCAAGCCGGTGGATCCGGGCGCCATCCGCAACACCGCGCTCTTCACCATCGAGGGTGAGAACGACGACATCACTGGCCACGGCCAGACCCATGCGGCGCATGGCCTGTGCGTGAACCTGCCGGCCGACAAGCGCGCCCACTACACCCAGATGAACGTCGGGCACTATGGCGTCTTCAACGGCTCGCGCTTCCGCTCCGAGATCGCACCGCGCATTTCCGACTTCATCCGCTCCAATCTGGCGCCGCACAAGCCGAGCCCGGGCGGTACCAACGATCCGATTCCGCTGGATTCCAAGCGCGGCAAGGGCCCGGTGAGGCCGGTCTCGGTCTGATCGCATCACCGCACAAGATTGCCAGCGAGTGCGAACGTCCTCGTGCACAGGCGCTGACCTTACCCACCCCTCCAGGGGAGGGTAAGGTATCCGGAATTCCGTCCACAGGGCTGGTGCCTATGAACACCTGTTTCTGCGCTTGCCCGGAACGTGTTCGAGCATCGTCTTCGCTTTCCCACCTCTGGGGCTTCGTGCCGGTGTACCAGTCCGTTGACGGCTGTCCGCCAAGGCCATAGGGCTGGAAGGATCAAAAAGGGAGGCGGGTGGTCCATGCGCAATCTGACGGGCTTTGTTTTGATGGTCTCGTCTTGCCTTGCTGTCGGCATTCCGGCCGCCGCCGCACAGGATTTCGGCAGGGACGCGGGGCAGGTAACCATCCGCACCGAAAATTATCCGCGCCCGCCCTATTCCGAGGCGACCTATTACATTTACGAGCAGAGCGAGGCGATCATCTGTACCAAGCTCGAGGTTTGCAACAAATTCGGTGATTGCACCACGAGCTATAAGAGCGGCTTCTATAAGGACGATCCGGACATCGAAACGGGGAAGGCCTACGGCAGCACGCCGCCAGTCGTCATCGCGCCCAGCAAATACGCCAAGCATGTCTGCCTGATGAAATATTCCCGTGGCCGATGGTGAGGCTGGCAGCTGGCTATCGCGCCGACCCGCCGGGTTGCCGCAACCTTGGGGAATGACGCTAGAGCGTTTTGCGATTTGGCGGTTACGCCAAGAATCGCAAAGACGCGTCGAAACAAGGAGTTAGAGCAAACAAGCGTTTCCGTCTAAACGCGTTTTGCTCTATGGTGCGCGGGCGAAATCTGTTCCTCCCCCATAGAGATCCTGCTTGCCCCATTCCATCTTGCGCCTCCGGCCCGCCCGCCACCTGATCGCGGCGGCCCTGCTTTGCCTGTCCGTCGCCCCCTTTCCCATCCGAGCCGAGACTGCAGCCAAGATCGCTGTTTGGCCTCAGGCCGATAGCGACCTGAAGCCCGAAGCCGGCATCCGCTTCGGTGTGCTGGGCAACGGCATGCGCTTTGCGGTGATGCGCAACACCACGCCCGCGGGGCAGGCCGCCATCCGGTTGCGTATCGGATCCGGCTCGCTGCAGGAGGCCGACGACCAGCGGGGTCTCGCCCATATGCTGGAGCACATGGCCTTCAAGGGCTCGACCCGGGTGCCGGAAGGGGAGATGGTTCGTATCCTGCAGCGCAAGGGGCTGGCCTTCGGAGCCGACACCAACGCCCATACCAGCTATGACGAGACAACCTATGCGCTCGACCTGCCGGAGGTCGATGCCGATACCGTCTCCACCGGCCTGATGCTGATGCGCGAGACGGCGAGCGAACTCACGCTCAGCGCCTCCGCCCTCGATCGCGAACGCGGCGTCGTCCTTTCCGAGGAGCGCCTGCGCGACACGCCAGGCTATCGCAGCATCATGGGCCTGTTCAACGTCCTCCTCGCCGGGCAGCGCGTGCCGGAGCGCGCGCCAATCGGCAAGACCGAGATCATCCGCACCGCCCCCATCGAGCGGCTGCGCGCCTATTACCAGGCCAATTACCGTCCGGACCGTGCCACTTTGCTCGTGGTCGGCGACATCGACCCCGCCGCCATGGAGGCGGAGATCCGCCGGCGCTTCGAGGACTGGAAGCCCGTCGGCCCGGCCGTGGCCGAGCCCGACCTCGGCCAGCCTCTCAAGCGCGGCGTCGGTGCCGACGTCGTCAAGGTTCCGGGCGCGAACACCAAGATCTACCTGGCCTGGATCCGCCCCTTCGACGCCGCGCCGGACAGCTATGCCAAGCGGCGCCAGAGCGCGATCGAATATGTTGGCCTGTCGGTGCTCAAGCGCCGTCTCCAGGCCCTGTCGCGCAAGGCCAATGCGCCCTTTATCGCAGCTGATGTCGGCCTGCAGGATCTCTACGAATCGGCCCGCGCCGGCCTGTTGTCCGCCGATGTCGAAACTGGGGCCTGGGACAAGGGCCTGGCCGCGCTCGATCAGGAACAGCGCCGTCTCGTGCAGTTCGGCACAAGCCAGGCCGAGGTCGACCGCGAGGTGGCGGAATATCGTTCCGCCCTGCAATCATTGACCGATGGTGCGGCGACGCGCACCAGCCCGGATCTCGCCGCGATGCTCGCCAGCAGCGTCGACGAGAGCAAGGTCTTCACCTCGCCGGCCGACGATCTCGTTCTTTTTGAGCGCATGGTGAAGGGATTGACGGCCGCCGAGGTCGACAAGGCTGTTCAGGCGGTGCTCTCCGGCAGCGGTCCGCGCCTTGTGCTGCAGGGCGCCGAGCCGCCGGAGCCGGCCGCGGTCGAGAAGGCTTATGCACGCTCGCAGTCCGTTCCCGTGACCGCGCCGGCCGATGCCGCCGAGGTGGTCTGGCCGTACACCAAATTCGGCACGCCGGGCGACGTCACCGAGCGCCGTGCCGTGGAGGATCTCGGCCTGACCATGGTGCGCTTTGCCAATGGCGTGCGCCTCACCGTCAAGCCCACGAAGTTCAGGGCCGACGAGATCCAGGTCCGCGTCGATATCGGCCGGGGCCGGCTCGATCTGCCGCATGACCGCCCGGTCCCGACCTGGACCGCCCAGGCGGTTGAGCTCTCGGGCCTGAAGGCGATCGACTATGACGATATGCAGAAGGTGCTGGCGTCGAAGATCGCCAGCGTCGGCTTCTCCTTGGAGGACCGTGCCTTCAAGTTCGAGGGCACGACGCGTCCGGCCGATCTTGCCACCCAATTGCAGATCTTCGCCGCCTATGCCTCCGATCCCGCCTGGCGGCCGGAGGTCTTCGAGCGTATCCGGCAGCTCTATCTCGCCAATCTGCCGCAATATGAGGCGACGGCCGGCGTGGTGGTCAGCCGGGACTTCCAAGGGCTGATCCACTCCGGCGATCCGCGCTGGACCTTCCCGGACCGCCCGCAATTGCTGGCGGCCAAGGCCGGCGATTTTCAGGCCCTGTTCGCGCCGGTCTTCGCTGAGGGCGCTCTCGACATCACCATTGTCGGTGATGTCGGCGTGGATGAGGCCATCCGTCAGGTCGCCGCGACCTTCGGTGCCCTGCCGCCCCGCCCGGTGCCGCAGACGCCGGCCGCCGACGCTGCTGCGGCCTTTCCGGCCATCAAGGCCGAGCCGGTCGTGCAGAGCCATTCCGGGCGCCCGGACAATGCCGCCGTCCTGGTCGCCATGCCGGTGGGCGATATGCTGTCGGACATTCCGCGCAGCTTCACGGCCGACCTTGCCAGCTCGATCCTGGTCAATCGCCTGATCGACGAGTTCCGCATTGCCGAAGGGGCGACCTATTCTCCCCAGGGCTCAGTCGATCTGTCCTCTTCCCTGCCGGGCTTCGGCTATGTCTATGCCATGGTCGAGACCACGCCGGCCAAGGTCGCCTCCTTCTATGCCCTGGTGGACAAGATCGCGGCTGATCTCATCGAGAAGGACGTTTCGCCCGACGAACTTGCTCGTGCCCGTGCGCCCAAGATCGAGACGATCAGGCGCCGGCAGCAGGAAAACGACTATTGGCTCGGCAAGGTAAGCGGCAGCCAGACCGATCCGCGGCGCCTCGAGCTGATCCGCGCCGGCCGGGACGGTTACGACAAGGTCGGCCCAGCCGATATCCGCGCTTTCGCCCAGACCTATTTCAAGCCCGGCAATGTCTGGAAGCTGACGGTGCTGCCGGCCGGAGCCGCCGCGGCGCGCTGAGACGCGGAGGCGGAGAACCAGCCTCTTGCCGGTCAGGCCCGCGCCTGCGCCCTGATTGCCGGCACCAGATCGGCGAAGGCCTGTTCGGCCAGCCTGGCGGTCTCGGTCTCCACCGAGCGGTAGGCGGCGAGCAGGTTTTCGCCGAAGGCGGTGAGGCGGGCGCCGCCGCCATGGCTGCCGCCGGCTGAGGTCTCGATGGCGGGCTGGCCGAACATGGTGTTGACCGCATCGAGAAGCAGCCAGGCTCGGCGATAGGACATGCCGAGTTCGCGGCCCGCCGCCGAGATCGAGCCGGCCCGTTTCACCGCCTCCAGCAGGTCCATTTTGCCCGGGCCGAGCCGGGCGTCCTCGCCGAAGCTGATCTTGAGGCGGATCGCGGGTGGGCCGGACATGATCGGTCTCCTCAAGCACAGGGCGGGAGCAAAGCGCGCTTGGCTCTCAAGCAGGTGTCATTGCGATTACGGGCGAACCGCCCTATTCAGGAGAATATAGCGTATTCGGGCGCAGGCCCAAGGTCTGACATCGGTTGGCCTGATGTCGATGGGCCGCGTGCCATAGAGTGAAAGTGCGATTCATCAAAGTCGCGCTTTCACCCTAACTCTTTGTTTCGACGCATTTTCTCAAAAAATGCTTTAGGCGGAGGAATGGGGGCGTGCTTTCGCCTGAAGAATGGACGGCCCTGTGGCTCAGCCTCGAGATTGCCGGCTTGGCCACGCTGATTTCGGTGCCCTTTGCGGTCGCCGCCGCCTGGGTCCTCGCTCGCCGGGCCTTTCCCGGCAAGGCGCTGTTCGACGCTCTTGTCCATCTGCCGCTGGTGCTGCCGCCGGTGGTCACCGGCTATGTCCTCCTGATTTTGCTTGGGCGCAACGGCCTGATCGGCTCTTTCCTCGCGTCGAAGCTCGGCATTGTCTTCGCCTTCCGCTGGACCGGCGCGGCCATCGCCTGCGCCGTGATGGGCTTTCCCCTGATGGTGCGCGCCATCCGTCTCGCCGTCGAGGCGGTGGATCCCAGGCTCGAATCGGCGGCCGGCACGCTCGGCGCCAATCCCTTCTTTTCCTTCCTCACGGTAACGCTGCCTCTCGCCATTCCCGGTATCATCGCCGGTATGGTACTGGCCTTCGCCAAGGCCCTGGGCGAGTTCGGCGCCACCATCACCTTCGTCTCCAACATACCCGGCGAAACGCAGACCCTGTCGGCGGCGATCTATACGGCGCTGCAGGATCCCAATGGCGACAATACCGTGATCCGCCTGACCCTGGTCTCGGTGGTGCTCGCCTTCGGTGCGCTGATCATCTCCGAGGCGATGGCCCGGCGTGCGCGCTCCAGGCTCGGACAAGCCGGCCAGAGCTGATGATCGGGGCCTGTCTTGCAATGTGGAGCAGGGCATATCACTTCTGAACGCCCGTCGATTCGTGGAGACCGACTATGAGCCTTGAAACGCCAGACCGGCAGCCGGTCAAAGGGCCCGCGTCCTATTTTCCCTCCATCGAGAAGAAATATGGCCAGCCGATCGCGCATTGGCTGGCGCTGATCGAGGGCAAGCGCGGCTCCAAGCATATGGAAATCGTCGGCTGGCTGAAGGACGAATTCAAGCTTGGCCATGGCCACGCCAATGCCCTGGTGGCCTACGCCCTCGCCAAGGATGGCAAGGGGGGCTGATTTCCCGGGGGCAAGAGCGAACGTCCCGTCCGCTCTTGCCGTCTCCCGCGCGCTGCATTTGCACGAGGGCAGTATGCGAGCGCAGCCGGGAACAAAATCCGATTCAATCCGCCCTGATTCTGCGCTAGGCCTTGGCCATGGCTTCTTCTGCACCGCTCCTTCAGGTTCGCGACCTCTCCGTGGCTTTCCGGACGGAGGGGCAGCCGGAACTGGCGGTCGACAAGGTTTCCTTCAGTCTCGACAAGGGCGAGACCCTGGCGCTGGTGGGGGAATCGGGCTCGGGCAAATCGGTCACGGCCCTGTCGATCGTGCAGCTTCTCAATTATCCCGCCGCTTCCCACCCCTCGGGCGAAGTGCTGTTTCGCGGTGAGAATCTCCTGGGCGCGCCGGAAAAGACCCTGCAGCGCGTGCGCGGCGCCGACATCACCATGGTGTTCCAGGAGCCGATGACTTCGCTCAACCCGCTCCACACCATCGAGCGGCAGGTCGGCGAGATCCTCAGCGTGCATCGCGGCCTGTCGAAGCGGGCGGCGCGCGCCCGTTCGCTGGAACTCTTGACCCAGGTCGGCATCCGCGAGCCGGAAAAACGCCTCGACGCCTATCCCCATCAGCTTTCCGGCGGCCAGCGCCAGCGCGTGATGATCGCCATGGCGCTCGCCAACGACCCGGACCTCTTGATCGCCGACGAGCCGACCACGGCGCTCGACGTCACCGTCCAGGCCCAGATCCTCGCTCTCCTGAAGGAGATGCAGTTGAGGACCGGCATGGCCATGCTGTTCATCACCCATGACCTGTCGATCGTGCGCAAGCTGGCCGACCGGGTCTGCGTGATGCTGAAGGGACGGATCGTCGATGCCGGCCCGACGGGGCAAGTCTTCGCCAACCCCACCAGCGACTATACCAGGCGGCTGCTGGCGGCCGAGCCCAAGGGCAGGGCGACGCCTTTCGATGCGCAGGCCCGCACCATCGTCTCGGCCGACGATCTCAAGGTCTGGTTCCCGATCCGGGCCGGGCTGATGCGCAGTACGGTCGGCCACGTCAAGGCGGTCGACGGTGTCAGCCTCGCCGTGAAGGAAGGCCAGACCCTCGGCGTCGTCGGCGAATCCGGCTCGGGCAAGACCACGCTCGGCCTCGCTTTGTTGCGGCTGATCTCCTCGACGGGGCCGATCGCCTATCTGGGCAAGCCGATCCAGGGCCTCGACCGGCGGGCGATGATGCCATTGCGCAAGCAGATGCAGATCGTCTTCCAGGATCCCTATGGTTCGCTCTCGCCACGCCTGTCGGTGGGCGAGATCGTCGAAGAGGGGTTGCAGGTGCTGGGCGGGGGGCTCGACGCCGCCGGGCGACGGGCGGCGGTCGCCCGGGCGCTTGCCGATGTCGGCCTCGAACCCAAGGCGATGGACCGCTATCCGCATGAATTCTCGGGTGGGCAGCGCCAGCGCATCGCCATTGCCCGCGCCATGGTGTTGCAGCCGAAATTCCTGGTGCTGGACGAGCCGACCTCGGCCCTCGACATGTCGGTCCAGGCCCAGATCGTCGACCTCCTGCGCGAGCTGCAGCAGCGCCACAAGCTGGCCTATCTCTTCATCAGCCACGATCTGAAGGTGGTGCGGGCGCTGGCCAACGAGGTGATGGTGATGCAGGGCGGCAAGATCATCGAGCACGGTCCGGCCAGCCAGATCTTCGAGCGCCCGCGGGAGGACTATACCAAGGCTTTGCTTGCCGCTGCCTTTGCCATGGCGGCCGCGCCAGAGGACGTGGTGGGGCAGTAACCGCAGACAAAGCGTTTTGCGATTGGGCGGAATCACCTCGAATCGCAAAGACGTGTCGAAGCAAGGAGTTAGAGAAAATAAGCGTTCACACTTGAACGCGTCTTGCTCCAGGAGAAACGAGCGTCAGGAATCGTCCGAGCGGGATGCGAACGCCTGAAGATCTTCGTTCAGGCGAACCGGTACATCCATGCGGTCATGCAGCAGACTGAGCACGCCGATTCGGCCGCCGGACAGTTTGCGAAAGAACACATAATGGCGTTGGTAGTGGCTGAAATAGACTTCGAGCTCAAGATCGGTCGGAACGGCAAGATTACCTGGCAGGCTACGCCAGAGAGCAGGTCTTTCGGAAAGATTCTGCAAGTGTTCGTGCAGGCCGCGGATGTAACTAATCGCCTGGTCTTCGCCCCACTTCTCGATCGTATCATCCCAGATACGGTCCTGTGCGGCATCTGCCGTCGGGTAGAATAGGAAGCCTGCCATTGTCGATGACGGGATTAACGCGTACGGCGCTGGTTGCGCCGAATGACATCCTCGGCCGACACCGCCACGAATTCGTCTTCGGCGGCTCGCAATCCTGGTTCCAACTGCTTCTTGAGCCAGTCCCAGGCTTCGTCGCGGCTGTGTAGATCACGGCGGATGAGGGCGCGGATATATTCGCTGGCGTTCTCGTAAAGGCCGTTCTCGCCAATCTGCTGCTGGAGATGCGTCTGCAACCGCCCGCCGACGCGGACGTGAATGCTGTTGTCAGCGGCCATGAGCCAATTCCTTGATTGTGCTGAAACATGGAATGTGTCGCCAATATTGTCAATATTTGCGACACGGAACCAGCTCAATCAAACTGTCCCGATCGGGGAAGCCGCCGTTACCCCCTCAACTTCGCCTGCAATGCCGTCCAGCCAGCGGCGAAGACGTGCTTGGAAACGATCTCGATATATTTGCCGGCGTCGGCGGGCGCCTCGTCGAAGCTGGCGCTCCATTCAGCGAAGGTGCGATTGCCGTCGGTGATGGGGATGAGGCGGATAACAGCCACATAATTTTCGACCGGAAAGGCCGGCTTGACGAAATTGTAGCTGAGCGTGTGTCCGGCATCGTCGAGCGCCAGCAGGCGCTCGCGCACATGGGCGCCGTCCGCGAGATGGAAGGAGCGGATGGAGCCGACGGCATCGGCACTGCGACCATCCTCGATCTCGCTCCTGGCGATGGCCGGGTGCCAGTCCGGCAGGGCGTTGAAGTCGCGCACGATCGTCCAGACGGTTTCGATCGGCGCATCGATCACGGCGCTCGCATAGGCCTTGGCCATGGGGGGCTCCCTATTTTTTGATGTTGAGGTTCTTGAAGGCCTGGGTCTGGGCGACCAGCGCCTTTTCCACCGGCAGGCGTTCCATGCTGGAGGCGCCGTAGAAGCCGTGACAACCTGGGCAGTTTGCCAGGATGAAACGGGCGTCCTCCGGCTCGGCGATCGGCCCGCCATGGCAGAGCACGATGATATCGGGTGAGGCCTCGCGCGCTGCGGCGGCGATGGCGTTGATCTCGCCGACACAGCCTTCCTGGGTGAGCGCGGTGTCGGCGCCGATCGAGCCGCCCGTGGTCAGGCCCATATGGGCGACGATGATGTCGGCCCCCGCCTTGGCCATGGCGCGGGCATCGTCCGCATTGAAGACATAGGGCGTGGTGAGGAGGTCCTTCTCGCGCGCCAGGCGGATGAGGTCGACCTCCAGGGCATAGCCCATGCCGGTCTCCTCCAGATTGGCTCTGAACTTGCCGTCGATCAGCCCGACGGTCGGGAAGTTCTGGATGCCGGCAAAGCCCATCGCCTTGAGCTGGTCGAGGAAGGGGCCGAACTGGCAGAAGGGATCGGTGCCGTTGACGCCGGCAAGCACCGGCGTGTGCTTGACCACCGGCAGCACTTCGCGCGCCATGTCGACCACGATCTCGTTGGCGTTGCCATAGGCGAGCAGCCCTGCCAGCGAGCCGCGGCCGGCCATGCGATAGCGGCCGGAATTGTAGATCACGATTAGGTCGATACCGCCGGCTTCCTCGCATTTGGCCGAGAGGCCGGTGCCGGCGCCGCCGCCGATGATCGGCCGTCCCTCGGCGATCATGCCGCGGAACCTTGCCAGGATCCTCTCGCGCTCACTGTGCGCCATATCAATGCTCTCCAATAATGCTCTTGAAATTCGCCGTGAGCGCCTGCGCGAAGGCGGGATCGTTCACCCCGGCCGGTACGCGGATGAGCTGGCGCCGCGGCGTCTGGATCACCGTCGCTTCCAGCGCCGCGAACAGGGCCGCATCGGCCTCGGGATCATGGAAGGCCATGTCGGGCGCATCGAGCAGGGAAACCCCACCCTCGGGGATGAGGAAGCGTACCTCGCCCTCGCATTGGTTGAGCTTTTCGCCGATCCAGCGGCCCATTTCGGCATTCTCCGCCGCCGTGGTGCGCATCAGCGTGACCTGCGGGTTGTGGACATAGAGATTGCGGCCGCGATAGCGCTCCGGCACGCTGTCGAGCGCGCCGAAATTGACCATGTCGAGCGCGCCGCAGGAGCCGACATAGGGCACTTTCGTGCGGGCGATGGCGCCGAAGCGGTCCTCGGTCGCCGCCAGCACGCCGCCGAACAGGAGGTCGCAGACCTCGGTGGTGGTGACGTCGAGCACGCCGGCGATCAGGCCGGAATCGACCAGCTTCTCCATCGACTGGCCGCCCGTGCCGGTGGCGTGGAAGACGAGGCAGTCATAGTCGGCGGAAAGAGCGGCCACGAGTTGGTTCACGCAGGGCGTCGTCACCCCGAACATGGTGAGGCCGATGGCCGGCTTGTCGTCGGCCTCCGCGACCGCCTCGGCCCGGCCCCGCGCCATGCCGGCAATGGCATTGGCGGCATTGGTCATCACCACCCGCGAGATGCGGTTGAGCCCGGCCACGTCGGTCACCGAATGCATCATGGTGATGTCGCTCGGGCCGACATAGGCGGCGACATTCCCTGAGGCGACGGTGGAAACCATCAGCTTGGGCGTGCCGACCGGCAATTCGCGCATGGCGGGGGCCACCAGGGCGGTGCCGCCCGAGCCGCCGAGGCCGATCAGGCCGGCGACGTCGTCCCGCCCGGCGATGAAGCGAGCGAAGGCGAGCGCCATGGCGCTGACGGCCGAACCGCGATCGCCGGTGAACACCGCCTCGGCCCCGCCGGGATGGCTGGCCGCCACCGCCGCAGCCTGCACCTCGACTTCGCTGGCCGTTCCGCTGGTGGAAAGGTCGACCCGGGTGACGTCGAGCCCATGGGAACGGATGCAATCGGCCACGAAATTGAGCTCGGTTCCCTTGGTGTCGAAGGTACCAGCCACATAGACGCTCGACCCGCCCATCCCTACGCTCCCAATTGTCTTATCATTGTGGCGGGACGCTAGCACGGACGCAGTGGGCGAGTTAAGAGCGGATGGGGTGGGAAGGTCGGTGTTTCCTCCCTTCTCCCCTTGTGGGAGAAGGTCCCGGCAGGGGGGTGAGGGGTGCTACCGCAACCTGCAGCTTCGTTTCGATCGACTGCCGGAAAGGACAGGAATCATGGCCGTGCTGCGCATCGTCGCCAATCTCGCCGCCGCCGACCCGCAGGCGGCCCGTGCCTTCTACCAGGATCTGATCGGGCTGGAGGTGGTGATGGACCACGGCTGGATACTCACTTTCGCCGGCCGGGGCCATCAGGCGCCCCAACTCAGCCTTGCCAGCGAGGGCGGCTCCGGCACGCCGGTGCCGGACCTCTCCATTGAAGTTGATAACGTCGACGAGGTCCATGCCCGCGCCGTGGCTGCCGGCTACGCGACCGTCTACGGCCCAGCCAACGAACCCTGGGGCGTCAGGCGTTTTTTTCTCCGTGATCCGCTCGGGCGCCTCGTTAACATCCTCGCGCATGGGGGGCGAGGGGGCTGATGGGGGGCTTCGGAAACATCCTCCCAGGAAGTGCGCAGCCGGCCTTCTTTTGCGCGGTCGGCGAACTCTGCCATTTAGTAGCAGATGCCATCGCCGAGTGAGGTCGAGCCGGGCCTGCGCCGTCTCGACGCGTCATCGGCGGGCTGTTGCCCGATAGACGGATGGCGAGATTTTCATTCCCATGCGGAAGGCATGCCTGAAATTGGACGTATCGCTATACCCCAGGCGCTCGGCGATCTTGCCGATCGGCAAATCCGATTCCAGGAGGAGTTTGGCGGCCTGCTCCATGCGCACCTTGTTCATGACGAGCCGAAAGTTGGTGCCTTCCATGGTGAGCCGGCGTCGAAGCGTGCGCGAGCTCATGCCCAGCCAGCCGGAGGCCTGTTCGATCGAGACTGAACCCGCCCCTCTTTCCATCATTATCGCCTGGAGCCGGGCCTCAATGGCCGGAGACGGGAGGCTTGGATCGAGCTGGCCCTCATAGAGCCCTTGCATGAGGGCGAAAGTCGGCGCGAAACCCTGTTTCGGCACGAAATCGAGCAGGGATGGATGGAACCGGATGCGATCGACCGGCCGTCCATATTCGATCGGGCAGCCGAACGTGTCGCCATACACGGTGGAGGCCGCCGGCTTGGCCGCGGTCATTTCGATGGCAGATATCGGCCATTCTGATCCCAAGAGCTCGCGTCCGCAGGAGAGACAAGCCCCCAGGGCGTATTCGACCAGAAAGACATGGAGGTCGCTCTCCAAATGTCTGTCGCAGGAAGGGTGGAAGGAAATCGCAGCCATGGCGGGGCCTTCGGAGAAGGCGAATCTCACGATCACATCGGAAGCCGCATCATGCCGTGTCATGAAATCGAAGAGATCCCGCAAACGAGGCGCGCTTAGCATCGTCAGGCCGTAGAGGCCATAATTGGTCATCGTTACCGCCTGGCCGAAACGCAAACCGAGATGCCGGCGCGGCGAAATCGCCATGGCCCTTCGGATGACATCGAGAAGCTGCGGCGTCGAGACATAGGCTTGAGGGCCGGAGGGGTTGTGCAGTTTGATTCCCGTTCCTCTCAAGAGAGGCTCTTTTGATATTCCTTCGTTCTCGAGGACATTAAGAAGAACAAATAGAAGATTTGTCCTGTATATTAGATTTTCTTTAGAAAGATTTGGCATTTTGTCCTCAGGTTGTCTATTTTTGTATCAATTTCTCTATATGAATCCTGAGTGATGTACTTTAATGTCCATATCAGCGTGTTGTATTTTGAATTTTCATTCAGTATTTATTTTTTAGTGTTATGGCCGAAACTAACTTGGAATATGGCCTGTCATAACCTATGCGAATAAGTGCATATCGTTACGTTATGACGCAAGGGAGCTGGCCGTACTCATCAGCCTTCGCCCCGCGACAGCAGCGTAAAGTAACGCGCGTGGTCGCAGCAATGGGTCTAGGGGCCGAGAAGGTGATTCATGGTAGATATCAGGCCGCCCTCGGTGCCGCCAGAGGGTCAAAAGTATTGGCGTGCTTTGACCATTCGGTCGAACCTGGCTTCACTCGATATCGGCATTTCGAGGGATGCGGCTTGTTCACGAGTGCGCCCTCTCAGGCTGCCCCCTTGCAATCCGGCATGTTGAACGACGCAGCAGGACGCGGACGGCAAGGCACTTCGGACGGCGCAGGCTAAACATCCCCTGAGATCGATGTGACGCAACCCTGACGTGTGCTGAATCGCACATACGCGTATGTCGCCAGCCTCGATATGTGCGCGATTACACCAACTGGTCAAATCTTCAAAAAATGGCAACTCGACGTAAGAAACTTCTCGGTTCTCCGAGCGCATCTCCTGCTGGGCGAAGACAGCAACCGATCAAGCTCGCCGCAGGTGCGGCGAGTTGCCTTCTCGCGCTGGTTCCCTGGAACGGTGCGCACGCTCAGAACGCGGTGGTGAACAACCAGACCGTGGATGTTCCCGGCACGCAACCGAGCCCGTGGAATGTGGGCAACCTCTTCATTGGCATGCCCAATACAGGAACGGTCAATGTCCTTGCCGGCGGCAGCGTCAACGTCAACGGCGTCCTGGCGGTGGGCCGCTCCGGAACCGGCAATCTCAACCTCAGCGGCGGCGGCCAGACCAAGGCCAGCTCGACCACTATAGGTCAGCTCGCAAACTCGACGGGAATCGCGACCGTCACCGGAACGGGCTCCACCATGACGTCGACAGGCTCGCTCGTCGTCGGCGGCTCCGGCAAGGGCACTCTCAACGTCAGTGATGGTGGCAAGGCCACCGGCAGCACCGTTATCATTGGCAATTTTGCAGGCTCGAACGGAAACGCGACCGTGTCGGGAACCGGGTCCAGCCTGACATCGAACGGCACGCTGGTGATTGGCGCCTCCGGCACGGGCTCGCTGAGGATCGAAAACGGCGGCAGCGTCACCAATGCTAATCCGCCGAATACCCCTGCCCAGACGACCATAGGCCAGCAGGCCGGTTCGAACGGCTCGGTGGTGGTGACGGGAAGCGGCTCGAGCTTCGATGCCGGTACCTATCTGTTCGTCGGCGATGCCGGCCAGGGCTCGCTGCGCATCGAGAATGGCGCCAAGGCCTCGAGTTCCTCCTTCGTCACGATCGCCAACAGCCCCGGCGCCACCGGTTCGACGATGGTCGTGACCGGCGCGGGTTCGGCCTGGGATTCCTACAGCGTGACGGTCGGCGGAGAATACTACAATCCCAATGGCCCGCCGGGCGGCCAGGCATCGCTCCTCATCGAAGACGCCGGCCAGGTCAACACCACGTCCGGCTCCATCGGCTACGCCGGCACGCCCTCGCTCGTGACCATCACTGGCACCGGCTCCAAATGGACCGCCACCAGTGGCCTGACGATGGAATCGAGTACACTCAACCTCGAGGATGGTGGCCAGGCCGAAACCGGCTTCTTCTGTGTCAATTGCTACAATGGCTACGGGCCGAGCGCGATCAACGTCACGGGCGAGGGCTCCAAGCTCGTGGCGTCGAACCAGCTCTCGATCTTGTACGGCACAACCACCGTCGATGTGACGGCGGGCGGCGCGATCGAGAGCGGCATCACCCATCTGAGCTATTACGAAGGCTCCGACACCACCGCCACGGTGAGCGGCACGGGCTCGAGCTGGACGACGACCGGCGAGTTGATCGTCGGACGCCTCGGCACCGCAAGCCTCACGGTCGAGGATGGCGGCAAGCTGAAGAGTGCCTCCGCGACGCTTGGCCAGTTGGTCAGCAACACGGGCGTCGCCTCCAACGGCACGGTCAAGGTCTCCGGCGCGGGCTCCAGCTGGGAGAATACCGGCACCCTCGTCGTCGGCGACAATGGCAAGGCCGGCCTGACGATCGAGGACGGCGCCAAGGTCACCAGCGGCAACACCACGATCGCCCGCTTTGACGGCTCCGACGGTACCGTCACCGTCACCGGCACGGGCTCGTCCCTGGCCGTGACCGGCGACATGTCGGTCGGCAATAGCGGCGCCACCGGCGTCGTCAACCTCACCGATGGCGGTCTTGCCTCCGTCACGGGCACGGTCGGCGTCGGCGGCGGCTTCTCGCCCAATGGCACCGGCACCATCAATATCGGCACGGGCGGCCTCGCCGGGAACCTGACGGCCGGCAAGGTCACCAGCTATTCCCAGACTGGCGCGACGATCAACTTCAACCACACCGACGACATCACCTTCACGCCGGCGATGACCAGCGCCTCGCCGGACTACAAGCTCGCCGTCAACCAGATGAACAGCGGCACCACCGTCCTGACGGGGCAGAGCAGCTATTACGGCCTGACCACCGTTTCGGCCGGCATGCTGCAGGCGGGGGCCGCCAATGCCTTCAGCCCGAATTCCGACGTCAATGTCACGGCCGCCACGCTGGATGCCAATGGCTTCAACCAGACCGTGAAGTCACTGACCAATGCCGGCATTGTCGCTACCAATCTGAAAGGCGGTCTGGCAGGCACAACCCTGACGGTGGCCGGAGATTATGTTGGCAATGGCGGTACGCTCGAGCTCAACACCTATCTGGCCTCGGACAATTCCCCGACCGACAAATTGATCGTCAACGGCAATGTCTCTGGGACGACGACGCTCAATATCCACAACACCACCAGCCCCGCCGGCCCCGGCGCGGCGACCACGGCCAACGGCATCGAGGTCATCCAGGTCGGCGGCACCTCGCAGGCCGGCGCCTTCAGCCTCGGCGCTGCCGTGGCGGCGGGCGCCTATGATTACAACCTCTATCTCGGCGGCGTGGGCGCCGATGCGGGCAATCAGAACTGGTATCTGCGCTCGACCGGTAAGCTATCGCCCAACAGCCAGACGGCCCTGCCCTATGCGGACGTGCTGTCGAACTTCGCGCAGGCGACGCTCGGCACCCTGCAGCAGCGCACCGGCAACCGCATCTGGCCCGATGGTACGGCCGCGGTTGCGGCCAATCTGCCGCCCGCTGGAGCCATGGCCTATGCCAAGGGCGGGCCGGCGCTGATCGGCCAGGGTGCCTGGGGGCGGATGGGAGGGCAGTATTCCTCCTTCGCGCCCAGGACGGGCTCGGCCTACAATCAGAGCATCGGCTTCCTGCAGGCCGGCTATGAAGGCGTGGCCAAGGAGACCGCGGCGGGCGACCTCACCATCGGCGCCTATGCGATCATCGGCACCTCGACGGCCCGCATCGATGTAAGCAACGACCCGGTGACGGGCGCAGCCCGGGCCAAGGGCCGGATCACCACGCACGGCTATGGCATCGGCGCCAACCTGACCTGGCTCGGTCATGACGGTCTCTATGCCGACGCCATCGGCCAGTTCACCTGGTACGATTCGAGCCTGTCGAACAAGAACGGCCGCAACCAGGGCTGGTCGAGTGCGGCGAGCCTGGAAGTTGGCAAGCGCTACGAGCTCGGCTCGGGCTGGGCAGTGGTGCCGCAGGCGCAGCTCGCCTGGACCCATGTCGATTTCTCCAGCTTCACCGACAATCTGGGCAACCGCATCGCGCTCGGCCGGGGCGACAGCCTCCAGGGCCGCGCCGGCATCCGGCTGGAACATTTGTCGAGCTGGCAGGATGCCAATGGCCAGACGGCGCGCCTGCAGTTCTACGGCATCGCCAACCTCACCTACGAGTTCCTGAAGGGCAGGAGCGTGAAGGTGTCCGGAGCCTCGCTGGTGCAGAGCAATCGCCGCCTGTGGGGCGAGGTCGGCGCCGGCGCAACCTATGCCTGGAGCAAGAACTGGAGCGCCTATGGCGAGGCCTCCTATGCCATGGCCCTGTCCGGCAAGGGGGGCGACAACTACACCCTCAAGGGTACCGCGGGTTTGCGTTACCGCTGGTAAGCGCCGCCCGGAGCGGCTTTATGCCGTGTCGCCCGGAGTAAAAGACAAGCGTGCTTCGAAGCAATGAGCGTTCACAGTTGAGCGCTCCATTGCCCTCACTCTTCGTTTCGACATGTCTTTGTAATTCCGGGTGCTTCGGTCAGCTCGCAGGAGGCCTTGATTGATCTCAAGTCTTGGTAATGAATGCGGGTTGATAGGCTCAAAGCTTTGTCGTGGCAGCATTGCCGTGGCAATCAGGAATAACAACCAGTGAGGGTAAGGAATGACCTTGTCATCTTATTTTTTGCTCTACTGTATCTTGTCGTTCTTTCTGATTTCTCTGATCGGAAGGAGCTTGAGATAGCTCGTTATGCAGTTTCTCCCGATCGAACCTGACATGCCCCAAAATGCACGGCCTCGCCTCTCCATCGTCGCTCAATTCGAGCGTATCTGGAAGAACCGAGCAGCTCAGGATGCGGCCAGGAAGCGGTCGACCACGCGCTGCAATAGCGGGGCATAGTCGCCGAAGCTGCGGGTCTTCAGACCGGCGACCTTGCCCGCCTCGTCCCAGAGCCGGACCCGCACGGCCTCCTTGTAGAAGGGGCTGGAACGGAATTGCGCAATCTCCGCCTCGTTCATCGGGCCGCCCTGCAGCGACAGCGTATGGCGCGAGGCGGGAGAGAGCTTGGCGTCGTAGCTCGGATCGGTTGCGCACAGATAGCGCTTGGCCGCCACATGCAGCCGCACGCATTCGGTGATCACCGGCGGGAAGAATGGTGCCAGCACCTCGGCGCCAGCATCGTCGTGATGCTTGTCCTCGGTGTCGTCGGGGGAGTAGGCGCCGAACTCGCTGGTGAAATGGCCGACATCGTGCAGCAAAGCGGCGGCGACCAACTCGTCACTGGCGCCATCCTGTTCGGCGAACCAGGCGCCTTGCAGCATATGCTCGGCCATGGTCACGGGCTCGCCGAGATATTCCTCGGCACCGCGCCGTTCGAAGATGCCGGCGAGGAAGGGCACGATGGTGGTAGTGTCGAGAACTGGCGTCGTCATTCGGCGGCCTCCAGGCGGGTTTCGGTCCGAATGGCCGCAAGGGTGGAAAGCAGGCCGTCCTTGTCGGCATAGCAGCCCTGGAGCCAGCGCTTGCCGCTGCCCGAAAAGGCTTTGCGCGCATGCATGACCCGGGTGTTGTCGACGATGAAGAGCTCGCCAGGCTTGAGCTTGAAGCTCACTTCCATGGCGGGATCCTCCAGGATTTCGGCAAAACGTCGATAGGCAGCATAGAAGGCGGCCATCTCCGCATAGGGCACGTCGGTGAAGGCGGCTGCCGAGCGGTTGTTGAACCGGATGGCGATCATCTCGCCATCCGGCCCCAGTTCGATGAAGGGGCGCTTGGAGCGCAGGCACACCCCGGACGAACCGACATATTCGAAGCGCACGGCATGGCGGCTGAGGAGATCGAAGGCTTTCGGATCTTCGGCCTGCAGGCGCCTGGCAGCGGCAAAGCCGTCGACCACGATGGAATCGCCACCCTCGACTGAGTTCTCCAGGCAGGCCAGCAATTGCAGCGTCGGCACGGGATCGCGATAGGGATTGTCGGTATGGGCCTGCAGACCGAGATTGGTATAGGCGAGATTGGTGGGGTTGACCTCGGCGCGCACCTCGAACAAGCGGCCGTAATTGGTCTCGCGCACATAGCCGAACAGTTCGGCGACCTCGCACAGCCTGCCCGAATCGATGGGCATGCCCGTGACCACGGCAAAGCCATGGCGCTCGACCGCGCCGAGCCAAGTGCCGAGCGCAGCCCGGTCCTGGCGCAGGCGGTCATAGGAGGCGGTCGGAACCTGGCCTTGCAGGGCGGCGTCCCAGGGCTCGATTCGCGGGCCGAGCCAGCCCGGTGCGCCGGGCGCCGGCTTGTCGTAGCGGCGTTCGTGAAGCCAACTGCCCGGAAAGACGGCCTCGTGCTGCTCAGGCGCGAAGGTGATGCTGACATCGCCCTGTGCGGCAAGCACGGCGGAAGCGATCACGGTATCAGCCGGAATGTCGAGTACCGTGATCAGGCGCTGGCCATTGGTACTGCTGCGGGTGCGCGGATCGAGGGCATTGTCGCGCAGCCAGATCGCGTGGAAGCGGTGGCTTTCGCCATTGCCCCAATTGACGCGCAGGGCACGGCCCGCGTCCAGGATCTCAAGTGTTTCCGCCTTCATCGCATGGTCTCCCGTCTCGATGGCGGCTATTGTGCGAAAGCCTCTGTCATCGTACAAACAATGAAAACTGTGCAGTTGACATCGTTTCAATTATGGCAGAATCGTCTCGTCTTCCGCCGCTCGTCTGGCTGCGCACCTTCGAGGCTTGCGCCCGCCATCTCAATTTCACGGCGGCCGGCGAGGAACTCGGCCTGACCCAGGCCGCCGTCAGCCAGCATATCCGCAATCTGGAGGCCGAACTCGGCGCCGCACTGTTCATCCGCCAGCGGCGGGGCGTGGAACTGACGGCGGAGGCCGGTGCCTACCTGCCCCATATCCAGGGTGTCTTTCGCTCGCTGGCCCGCAGCACCACCGAATTGTTCGGGCGGCGAGCCGGGCAGAGTGTCGGCCTGCGCTGCCCGATCTCCTTTGCCCTGCTTTGGCTGGCGCCGCGCATTCCGGCCTTTGCCGCTGCTTTTCCGCAGATCCGCCTGGCCCTATCGACCGTGCATGTCCCCGCCGACTATGCGGATGACCGCGAAGTCTTCGACATCCGCTTCGGCATCGGCGCGTTCGAAGGGCGCGACAGCCATCGCCTGATTTGGGAACGCCTGGTGCCGGCGGCGGCACCTGCTGTGCTGGCCGGGCTGGCCGACCCGGGGCAGTGGCCACAGCTGCCTCTGCTCTCGGTCGCCGGTGGCCGCGAAATGTGGCCGGACTGGTTCGCGCGAGCCGGCATCGTGGCGCCCGGCCGGCCGGCGCTGGTCTTCGACAGTTTCGTGGTGGCGCTTGAGGCGGCCAAGGCCGGTGCCGGCGTGGTGCTGGCCTCGCGGCCACTGGCGGATACGGCGCTTGCGGAAGGCCGGCTCCTGCCGCTGTCGGACCTCGAACTCGCCGGCGAGCGCGGCCATTTCATTACCAGCCCGGCCGGCCGGGCGCTTGCACCGCATGAGCAGGCCGTGCTGGACTGGATTCTGGGCGAAGCAAAGCCCCGGGCCTGAGCCAGCTTGGCTCAAGGCCTGACGGCCTGCACGCAGCAGCGCAGTGCGTCAGGGAGTGGCGACCCGCAGCGGGATCCGGTTTTCCTCACGAGCTTCCCACGAAGGGCCGGACGGGCCGCCCGATCGAGGCGTGCCGCCGGGATGCCGCGTGTCCAGATTGCCGGGCACCGTTGCGGAGGCGAAGGGGTCGCCCAGCCGGCCATTGCCGACCCAGTCGGTGAATTGCAGCAATTGAGCGAGGGTGGCGGGTGCCGGGCCAGCCGGCAGCCAGCGGCGCAATTCATAGGGATTAACCGTCATGTAGCGGACGGTAAAGCTTTGCGCCTTGCCTGCCTCCCGCCAGTCAGCCACCAGGCGCAGCCACTCCGCATAAGGTATATGCAAGGACAATAATTCTTCGAGGAACGGATAATGTGTTCTCGTGACTCGGGGAAGGAACAGGAAACGCATAGTATTCCCCCGTAAGCTTGAGAGATGATTCGAACTTATCTGTCCGGCAGCATACTCCGTAATTTCCTACCTCTGGAAGTTGACCAGACGGATTAGCGAATGAAAGCCGCGACTTAATACTTGTTAGTTATCCAGGCGCCGAGATTTGCATTGCCATGATAGTCAACGGTATTAGGTTGTCAGGATGTCTGCGACCTGTGGTTGTATCCAAACGACCCGGCGAGGCCTGCTACCCGAATCACGGCCTTGTTTCCAGACCTCGCCCGCATGTCGGTCGAGACGGTGACTGCAATGATTCCATGACCATCGGCCTGGCGCAAAGAGAGCCCGAATACCTGCTCCGAGCCTTGTTTCGGCGGGTCTTGGTAAGTACGGCCGATGCCGGTAAATCGCAAAACGCTTTAGGCCTGTCGCACCGTTGTGCTATCGGGGTGCCCCCGCTGCCCACCCCAGGAGGCTATCCTTGCCGATCGATCTCAATGGATTAGGAAACCTGTTCATCCTCTATGGCATCAACTGCCTGGGGGCGCTGGTGATCACGCTGATCGGCTGGTGGGCCGCCGGCATGCTGGAGCGCCTGACCGCCAGGACCCTGACGGCGACCTCGCGCATGGATCCGATCGTCACGGCCTTCCTGTCGAGCCTGGTGCGCTATGGCGTGCTGCTGCTGGTCTTCATCCTGATCCTGCAGGTTATCGGCATCCAGGCCACCAGCCTGGTGGCCGTGCTGGGCGCTGCTTCGCTGGCCATCGGCCTGGCCCTGCAGGGCACGCTCTCCAACATGGCGGCCGGCGTGATGCTGCTGTTGTTCCGTCCCTTCCAGCTCGGCGACAGCATCGAGGTGGCCGGCAAGGCCGGCACGGTCAAGAACCTCAATCTGTTCATGACCGAGCTCGCCAGCGGCGACAATGTGCAGGTTCTCATTCCGAACGGGCAGGTCTGGGGCTCGCCGATCACCAATGTCTCGGCCTATCCCACCCGCAGCGTCAATGTGAAGGTGCCCGTGCCCTATGGCGGCAATGCCGAGGCGGTTTCGGGCGCGATCCGCGATTTCCTCAGCCGCGACAGCCGCGTGCTGCCGCTGCCCGCGGCCTCGATCGTGCTGTCCGGCTTCACAGACAAGGGCGTCGACGTGGCGGTGCAGGCCTGGGCCAAGGCGGCGGACGCCGATGGACTCAAGGCCGAGATCGTGCAGCGGGCCGCGGCGGCGCTGACTTCCGCCGCCGCGGCCTGATCGCAGGCGGGTCAGCGTTGCGCGGCACGCCGTTCGGCGACGCGTGAGAGCGCGGCCCAGTCGAGATGGCCTTCGCCATGGGCGAGGGCATCGAGATGGTTGTCGCGCAGCACGCCGGCGAAGGGCAGCGGCACGTTGACGGCATCCGCCGCCGCCAGGGCCAGACGCACATCCTTCAGGCCGAGCGACAGCTTGAAGCCGGCGGGCTCGAAGCGCTCCTCCGCGATGGCGGCGCCATAGCCCTTATAGGGCGGCGCGGCGAAGATGGTGGAGGTCAGCATCTCCAGGAAGGCAGCCTTGGCGACGCCGTGCCCCGTTGCCAGCGTGGCCGCCTCGGCCATGGTCTCGATGGCGCTGGCGATCATGAAATTGGCGGCCAGCTTTACCGCGGCCGCCTGTTCCGGCCGGTCGCCGAAACGCCAGGTCTTCTGGCCCAGCACGTCGAACAAGGGCTGGACCCGGTCGAGCTGGTCGGTATCGCCGGCCGCGAGGATGTTGAGCTGGCCGGCCTCCGCCACGTTCACGCGCCCGAGCACCGGAGCGGCGATGTAAGAGAGGCCGCGGGCTGCGTGCTCGACGGCGATGTCTTGGGTAAAGGCGACGGAGACGGTCGCCATGTTCACGACGACGGCGCCCTTGCCGAGGGCGTCCAGCGCGCCTTGGCCGAGCAGGACGTCCCGGCTCGCCTCGTCATCGGCCAGCATGGCGATCAGCACCTCGGCGCCATCAGCCGAATCGGCCGGCGAGGCGGCCCGTTCGGCCCCCAGCGCCGCGAGGCGGGCAACCGGCTCCTGCGAACGATTCCAGGCCCGCACGCGGTTGCCCGCCTTGACCAGATTGGCGGCCATGGGGAAGCCCATGGTACCCAGACCGAGAAAACCGACTTGCATGATCGAGAACTCCTTAATTGGAAATGATCGTTTCCGAATTGGCCAAAAAAATCAGTCGAGCACTTTCAGCGCGAGATCCACGATATCGGCCATGTCGCCATGCCGGCGGCCGGTCTTGCCGACCACGCGCATGCCGAGCAGGATGCACAGGATGGTGCGAGCCGCCTGATGGGCGCCGAGATACGGATTGACGGAGCCATCCGCCTGCCCCTGCCGGATCAGCTCGATCAGCAGCGCCTCGTTGCGGCGCAGGGCCAGCGAGACCAGGTCGGCGAGATCCTCGTCGAGGGTCACCAGTTCGACGGCGCTGCCGACGACCAGGCAGCCGCGGCGCCCTTCGAGGTCATGGGCGGAATCGACATAGAAATCGAGCACGGCACGCAACTTTTCGCGCCCGGTGGCCAGTCCCGCGATGCGGGCGCGCAGGCCGATATTGCGCAGTGAGGTATAGCGTTCGAGCGCCGCCACAAAGAGGGCGCGCTTGTCCTTGAAGGCCTTGTAGAGGCTGCCCGCGGTCAGATCCATCGCCTTGCCGAGATCGGCGATCGAGGCGGCGTGATAGCCACGCTCGCGAAAGGCGACAATGGCCTTGTCGAGCGCGGCCTCGAGATCGAACTCCCGGGGGCGGCCGGCCTGGCGGGGGGAATCGGCGGGGGAAACGGACATCGTACGAGATTAGGAAATGATCGCTTCCTAATCAAGTCATTTCATGAAAAGAGCGGACAGGATGTCCGCGGTCCCAGTCGCGGCATTTCCAGAGCGAAGCTTGCAGATGTTGCGCGGGAAGCGCCGCGGCTGGGACCGCGGACTTCCAGTCCGCCTCTTCCCGCTTCAGCCCGTGACCGCCCCTTCGCTGGCCGGCCGGGCGAGTGCCGCGAACTTGGCGAGCACGCCGCGCGTATAGCGGGGGGCGGGCTGGCGCCAGGCGGCGCGGCGCCTGGCGAGTTCGGCGTCATCGACCTCCAGCTCCAGGCTCTGTCGGCGGGCGTCGATGGTGATGGTGTCGCCTTCCTGGACGAGGGCGATGGTGCCGCCTTCATAGGCCTCCGGTGTGACATGACCGACCACCATGCCCCAGGTGCCGCCCGAAAAACGGCCATCGGTGATCAGCCCGACGCTGTCGCCGAGGCCGCGGCCGATGATGGCCGAGGTCGGCGCCAGCATTTCCGGCATGCCGGGCCCGCCCTTGGGGCCGAGATAGCGCAGCACCACGACATCGCCGGGTTTGATCGCGTCCGATAGAATCGCGTCCATGGCCGACTTCTCGTCGTCGAACACGCGCGCCGGCCCGCTGATATAGGGGCTCTTCAGGCCGGTGATCTTGGCGACGGCGCCGCCCTCGGCGAGATTGCCCTTGAGGATGGCGAGGTGGCCTTCGCGATAGATCGCCTTGTCGATCGGGCGGATGACGTCCTGGTCGGCGCGCGGCGCGTCCGGCACCTGCGCCAATTCCTCGGCCAGGGTACGGCCGGTGATGGTGAGGCAGTCGCCATGGATGAGACCGGCATTGAGCAGGAGCTTGAGCACCTGCGGCACGCCGCCGGCCTTGTGCAGATCGACGGCCATATATTTGCCCGAGGGCTTGAGGTCGCAGATCACCGGCACCTTGCGGCGCATGCGCTCGAAATCGTCGAGCGTCCATTCCACTTCAGCGGCATGGGCGATGGCGAGAAAATGCAGCACGGCATTGGTCGAGCCGCCGGTCGCCATGATCAGCGCCACGGCGTTCTCGATGGCCTTGCGCGTGACGATGTCGCGCGGCTTGATGCCCTTTCTCACCGCCTCGACCAGCACGCGGCCGGATTCGGCGGCGCTGTCGAGCTTTTCCCGGTCAGGGTTGGCCATATTGGCCGAATTGAGCAGCGACATGCCGAGCGCCTCGAAGGACGAGCTCATGGTGTTGGCGGTATACATGCCGCCGCAGGAGCCCGTGGACGGGCAGGCATTGCGCTCGATGCCGTCGAAATCCTCCTGGCTCATCGTGCCCGCCATGAAGGAGCCCACCGCCTCGAAGGCGGAGACGATCGAAAGGTCCTGACCCTTCCAGCGGCCCGGCTTGATGGTGCCGCCATAGACATAGATCGCCGGGGCATTGGCACGCAGGATGCCGATCATGCCGCCTGGCATGTTCTTGTCGCAGCCCCCGAGCACCAGCACGCCGTCCATCCACTGGCCCTGCACCGAGGTTTCGACGCAATCGGCGATGACCTCGCGCGAGACCAGCGAATATTTCATGCCTTCGGTGCCCATCGACATGCCGTCCGAGATGGTTGGGGTGCCAAAGAGCTGCGGATTGCCGCCGGCAGCCTTGATGGCGGCCACAGCGGCATCGGCCAGTGGCTGCAGGCCGGCATTGCACGGCGTTATGGTGGAATGGCCGTTGGCGATGCCGATCATCGGCTTGTCGAAATCGGCCTTTTCGTAGCCGAGAGCATAATACATGGCCCGGTTGGGGGAGCGGGCGACGCCTTCCGTGATGTGCCGGGAGCGCTCGTTGATCGGCATGGGATCCTCCATTGGCGGGGCAAGGCCCGCATTCAAAATCCCGCCCATGCTAGAGCCGTTCCAATCGTTGGTAAAATATATGTTTCTGGCTATATTAGGTCGTAAAAGATATGAAAAAGCAGCGACGAGAATGGCGCGGATACCTTTCTCCCCTCGCGGGTATCGTCCACTCCACTTGGAGTGGACTGGGTACCTCGAAGGGGCGGATGAGGGGAGTCGGCGCTTCGCTCGGATAGGCGTGGTGAAAACCCCTCCTCCGGCTGCCGCCACCTAAGGCACTTCCCTGGGAAGTGCCAGATCCCGCAAGGGGGCAAGGGACCAAACCGATAGAAGGAGCCCGCATGGATCTGCGGCAGCTGCGCTATTTCCTGACCGTGGCGGAAGAGCTGCATTTCGGCCGTGCCGCCGAGCGGCTGGCAATGACGCAGCCGCCGCTCAGTCAGGCCATCCAGGCGCTGGAGGCGGAGCTCGGAGTCAAGCTGTTCGCCCGCACAAAGCGCCATGTCGCGCTCACACCGGTCGGGCGTGCATGGCAGGTTCATGCCCGGCGGGTGCTGGAGGACGCCAATGGCCTGCCCGACATGGCCCGCCGCCTGTCGCGCGGGGAAGCGGGTCTGTTGCGGCTCGCTTTCGTCAGCACCGCCGATTACAGCCTGCTGCCGGGCCTGGTCAGCGCGTTCCGGGAACGGTACCCGGCCGTGGAACTGGCACTCACGGAAATGACCAGCGACCTCCAGATCGAGGCGCTGCTGGAAGACAAGGTCGATGTCGGCATGGTGATCGCCTCCTCGCGCACCAGCCTGCCCAGGGCGCTCGATTACCGGCCGCTGCTGCGCGAACCGCTGGTCGCGGCCGTGCCCGAGGCCTGGATCGAGCAGGGACGAGCCGGTTTTACGGGGCAGGGGCTGCCGATCGACGCCCTGGTGGCGGCACCCCTGATCCTGTTTCCGCGACGCAGCGCCCCTTCTTTCCATGACATCGTCTCCGGTTACTATGCCGCGCATGGCGCGACCCTGCCGGTCAAGCAGGAGGCGATCCAGATGCAGACGATCATCAGCCTCGTCGCCGCCGGCATGGGGCTGGCGCTGGTGCCGCGATCGCTGCAACGCCTGCAGCGCCAGGGCGTGCGCTATCTGGCCCTGCGGGATGCCGCGCCGGTGATCGAGACCGGGCTCGCCTGGCGTCTCGAAGATCGCGCACCGGCCTTGCGGCGTTTCCTGGAAGTGGCGGAGAAGGAAGCAATCTGGAAGGAAGCACTCTGAATGTCCGTCATCATCCGACGTCTCGGCCCCGCCGATGGCGACGACTATCGCACCATT
The DNA here is from genome assembly GCF_057813875.1 of Labrys sp. F242. Lineage (NCBI taxonomy): Bacteria > Pseudomonadati > Pseudomonadota > Alphaproteobacteria > Hyphomicrobiales > Xanthobacteraceae > Labrys > Labrys sp. F242. The sequence continues at coordinate 700,117 of NZ_JBVASG010000003.1, forward strand.
CGCCTCGCCGCGCTTGCCACGGCGCCGGATGCCTTCGGCAGCACCTATGCGGCCGAGGTCGTCAGGCCGGCAGCGGCCTTCGCCGAACGGCTGTCCCAGGCCACAGTGTTCGGAGCCCATAGGGATGGTCAAATCGTCGGCATGGCCGGCTATCGGCGCCATGACGGCCTCAAGGACAAGCACAAGGGCAGTGTCTGGGGCGTCTATGTCGAGCCGCAGTGGCGGGGGCAGGGCATTGCCGGTGCGCTGATGCAGGCGGTGATCGGGGCCGCGCGTGGCGAGGTGGAACAATTGCTCCTGGCTGTCGTGCAAGGCAATGACGATGCCCTGGCGCTCTACCGCCGGCTCGGCTTCGAGATCTATGGCGTCGAGCCACGCGCGCTCAAGACCGGGAACGGCTATGTCGACGAGGCGCTGATGATACGTTTTCTCGGTGGCGACGAGGAAGGCTCTACAACGTCGGGAACGCCGTCGTTATGATGGGCGCGTGGGCACCGCCTCACCGATTTCAACATGGGAGCGTGGGGTCGTTCCGGCACCGTCCGCGAAGGGTTCCGCACGCTCCAAAGATCGAGGTTGAGCGATGAATGACATCGCCCCACACGGCATTCGCTTCGGGCGGATCGCCGCCATGTTGCCTGTCAAGGACATCCAGCGCGCTCATGATTTCTATGTCGGCGTCCTCGGGTTCGCCAAGACCTTCGAAAACGGCAATCCGGTCGGCTTCATGATCCTCAAGCGGGAAGGCGCCGAACTGCATCTGACGCTGCAGCCGGGCCACAAGGCGGCACCCTTCAACGTGGCGCATCTGATGGTCGATGATGCCGATGCCCTCCATGCCCTGTGCGAGGCCGACGGCCGGCGGATCGTCAAGCGCTTGCAGAACAAGGATTACGGCCTGCGGGCCTTCGTCTTCGAGGATCCGGACGGCAACCGCATCGATGTCGGGCAGTCCCTGTAATCGCCGCAGGAATCGGGTTGCCGGCACCAGGCCGGCAACCCATTCTCGCATCTTTCGAGGCAGGACTGTTTGGCATGCATGCGTGGAGCGAGGAGGGTGGCTGGGCCGAGGCGGGCTCGATGCGCCAACAGGAGGTGCGCGAAGCCTTGATTCGCGCAGTGGAGGAGACCCCTCCCCAACTCAAGGGGCGCGACCTGCTCAAGGCGGACTGGATCGACACACCCATCGGTGCCATGCTGGCGGTCGGCGATCGCCATGCCCTGCATCTCGTCGAGTTCTTCGACCGCAAGGCCCTGCCGGGTGAACTCGCGCGCCTGCGCAAGGCGGCCCGCTCGGCCATCGCCTTCGGGCGGTCGGCGGCGATCGACAAAATCGAGGCCGAGCTCGCCGACTATTTCGCCGGCCGCTCGCCGGTTTTCGCCACGCCGCTCGCCTTGCATGGTTCGGACTTCACCAGGCAGGTCTGGCAGGAGCTGAGGCAGATTCCGGCCGGGATCTGCCTTTCCTATGCCGCCCTCGCCGGGCGATTGGAGCGACCCTCCGCCTTCCGGGCCGTGGCGCGGGCCAATGGCGCCAATCCGTTCGCCATCGTCGTGCCCTGCCACCGCCTGGTCGGCTCCGACGGCGCGCTCACCGGCTATGGCGGCGGCATCTGGCGCAAGCGCTGGCTGATCGAGCACGAGCGGCGCTGGAACTGATCGCCTGGAGTAGCGACTCGTGATTACGAGCATGACCACGCGCTTGATCGATAAAGGCACCAGCCTTTGTCATGCCCGGGCATCCAGCTCTTCGTCGCGCCCCTATTGAAAGGGAAGGCTGGATTGCTGGGTCAAGCCGCGCAATGACAAGGGTTGCACCATTCCATGAGGCGCTCCAAACACGTATCGAGTCTTTGGCTTTGCAGGGCCTCGCTTGCTCTGTAATGAGGGGCGGACCCTTTCTTCCAAGGCGTTTTTGGGATTTGCCGGAAACGGCAAGAATCGCAAACACGCGCGCTTTGCTTCAGGAGACTCGCTCCCATGGCCCTACTTTTGTGCATCACCCAGTGGGAGGTCGAGCCCTGGCTCGAGCGGCTGCGCCGCCTGGCGCCGGATCGCGACATCAGGGCTTGGCCCGATGTCGGCAATCCCGCCGACATCACCTATGCGGCCGTGTGGAAGCAGCCTCCGGGCCTGCTGGCTGGTCTGCCCAATCTGAAGGGCATCGTTTCGCTCGGCGCGGGAGTCGATCACGTCCTGTCCGATCCGACCCTTCCCAATGTGCCGCTCGGCCGCGTGGTGGACGACAATCTCACCGGCCGGATGAGTGAATGGGTGGTGATGCATGCCCTCATCCATCTGCGCAACCAGAGCGATTACTATCTGCTGCAGCGCCAGAAACTGTGGCGCGAGGTGATGCCCTCGCCGGCCGCCCATGAATTGCGGGTGGGCGTGATGGGCCTGGGCGTGCTCGGTGTCGATGCCCTCGGCAAGCTTAAGACCATGGGCTTCGACGTCGCCGGCTGGAGCCGGACGCCCAAGCATATCGAAGGCGTGAAGACCTATGCCGGCGACGAGCTCGATGCCTTCCTGGGCCGCACCGACCTGCTGGTCAGCCTGCTGCCGCTGACACCGGCCACCAAGGGTATTCTCAACCGGGCCCTGTTCGAGAAGCTCGCCCATGATGGCGTGCTCGGCGCGCCTATCCTGATGAATGCCGGCCGCGGCGGCCTGCAGGTGGAGGCCGACATCATCTCGGCGCTCGACGAGGGTGTGTTGCGGGCCGCGACGCTCGATGTCTTCGAGACCGAGCCTCTTCCGGTGGATAACCCGCTCTGGGAGCATCCGCGCGTGACGATTACGCCCCACAACTCGGCGATATCGGATGAAGACGCGGTGGGACGTTTCGTGCTGCGCCAGATCGAGCGTCACGAGCGAGGGCTGCCCTTCGAGGCACCTGTGGACGCCGCCCGGCATTATTGATCCGCAAACCGCCTCCGATTCTTCATAACACACTCATATCGCTAGGAAAATTCGGAGATTGGAACTTTATTTGCGGAACGGCATTTCTGCTCGCGGGCGACGTCGTGAAAATAATGTAACGTTGACGCCGCCGCCATACGGTCTTACCTAATTGGGGGCGACCTCAGGGTGTGTCGTCAGTTATGGCTTCGGGTTTGACGGAAGCCATAACTGACGACACGTCCAAGGGGGTACCACCCGGATGCCGGCCCTTCGGCCTGCGTGTCTCAAGAAGCGGAGCGAAGCATGACGCTGCGTGTCTCAGGACAAAATCTCGACATTGGCGATGCATTGCGGACCCACGTTCAGGCGAGGGTTGCCGAGAGCCTGTCGAAATATTTTGACCAATCCTACACCGGCCAAGTCACCGTGAAGAAGGAAGGCACTGGTTTCCGAACCGATTGCCGTATCCACCTTCCCACCGGGCTTACCCTGCAGACCGAATCGATGGCGCATGACCCGCACGCCAGCGTCGATCTGGCGACGGAACGCCTGACCAAGCGTCTCAAGCGCTACAAGCATCGCATCAAGGACTATCACGCCGGCCCGGACACCGCGACCGCGGCCGAGTCGACCGACTACGTCATCACGGCGCCGAACGAGGAGGAGGGATCTCCCGAGGAGTTCACGCCGGTGATCGTGGCCGAGAACACCACCAAGATGAAGCGCCTTTCGGTGAGCGAGGCCGTTGTCGACCTCGATTTGACCGGTGCGGCCGCCCTCGTTTTTCGCCACGCTGGACATGGCCGCGTGAACGTGGTTTACCGCCGCCCCGACGGCCATATTGGCTGGATCGACCTGCCGCAGACAACGGCAGAGTCGACCTGACAGGCCCACCAGATCGAGCGCCCGCCTCCCAAGAACATTTCTGAAGGGGCGGGCGCCAAGCTATTGAGCCGGCCCTTTCGCATGGGCTCCCGGCTCGAACCCCCACGAGGAATGCGATGCCTTTGAGTGATCTGCTGCCGCAGGATGCTGTGCTTCCGGCGCTGAGAGTAAACTCGAAAAAGCAGGCTCTGCAGGAAATTGCCGAACGTGCCGCTGCACTGACCGGCCTGGGCGAGCGAGAAATCTTCGATACGCTGCTTCAGAGAGAACGCCTGGGATCGACCGGCGTCGGCAACGGCATTGCCATCCCCCATGGCAAGCTTGCCAAGTTCAACCGGATCTTCGGTTTGTTTGCCCGCCTGGAGCGGCCGATCGACTTCGAGGCCCTGGATGGCCAACCGGTCGACGTTATCTTCCTGCTGCTGGCGCCCGAAAGCGCCGGCGCCGACCATTTGCGAGCCTTGTCGCGCATTGCCCGCATGCTGCGCGATCCCAGCATCGTGCAGAAGCTGAGGGCGACCAGTGACGCGGCGGGTCTCTATTCGATCCTGTGCGAGGAGCCGGCGTCACACGCCGCCTGAGGGTCTCGGTGTGCCGGCCTCCTCAGCTCCATCGAGGGATGGAGCGGGACCGGCAGGGGACCTCGGCCTATGTCGGGAGGCGATGGCCGGTCTGAAGACCGACACACCGCGTAGCCAGCCTCCGGCTCAGAAGTCCCCAAGCCCCAATACATCAGCCATGGAATAATAGCCCGGCTTGCGGCCGAAGCCCCAGAGCACGGCCTTGAGGGCGCCCCTGGCGAACATCGTGCGGCTTTCGGCCTTGTGCGAGAATTCCAGGCGCTCGTTCTCCCCGGCGAAGATCACGCTGTGCTCCCCGACCACGGTGCCGCCCCGCAAGGTTGCAAAGCCGATATGGCCCTTCTCGCGAGCGCCGGGGTGGCCGTCGCGCACCCGGTCGGCATTGGCGTCGAGATCGATGCCGCGGCCCGCGGCGGCGGCCTGGCCCAGCATCAGGGCGGTGCCGGAGGGCGCGTCGACCTTGCGGTTGTGATGCATTTCCAGGACCTCGATGTCGAAATCCGCATCCAGGCTCTTGGCGACGCGCTTGACCACGGCCGCCAGCAGGTTGACGCCCAGGCTCATATTGCCGGACTGCACGATCACCGCATGGCGCGCCGCCGCCCGGAGGCGGGCGAAATCCTCCTTCGACAGGCCGGTGGTGCCGATCACATGCACGATGCGCATCTGCGCGGCCAGAGCAGCCAGCTCGACGGTGGCGGCTGGCGCTGTGAAGTCGATGATGCCTTCGGCCGAGGTCAGCAGGCTGAGAGGATCGTCGGTGACGATGACACCATTGGCATCCAGGCCGGCAAGGCGGCCGGCGTCCTGGCCAATGGTTGACGATCCGGTCCGCTCGACGGCACCGGCGAGCACGACGCCCGGCGTCTCCGCGATCATGCGGATCAGGGTCTGCCCCATGCGCCCGGAGGCGCCTGCTACGACGAGCCGCATGTCGGCCATGGTGAACTCCTTGTCTGCCGGGCGCTCGAATGTCCGGGCATAGGCACTGGGATCGTGTGAATGGCGAAACGACAGCTAGCCCTTCCCCCCGCTTCGTAGGGCGAGGGGGCCCTATCGTCGCGCTCCTTCGTTGCGTCTACCATCTCGCTCGACCGTTGTCCTCGGGCCTTTGGGCGTCCCCACCCGTTCATGGATGTGCCCTACCTCAGACGTGACTGCCGCACCTCGTATTACCGCAACGCTCGCTCCATGATGATTGCCGTCGCCGGCGCCCCCTTGGCCCGGGCATAATAGGCTTGGCGTCTTGCGATCTCGTTGAAACCGTGGCGCCGATAGAGGCTGATAGCCGCGACATTGTCCTCGGCGACCTCCAGGAAGACCTTGTGGGCGCCTGCCGCGGCGAGACGGCCGAGATGGTGCTGCAGCAACAAGGTCGCCAGTCCGGCGCGGCGGGACGCGGGCGCCACGGCGACGGTGAGGATCTCGGCTTCATCGACCACCACCCGGGACAGGGCAAATCCCGTTGGCGCTCCCTTGCCGCCCGGGCGGGCGAGATGGGCGATCGTCAGGCGGTCGGCCAGCATGCGTTCGAATTCATGCACATCCCAGCCCCGTTCGAAACCGGAAGCATGGATGGCGGCAAGGCCCACCGCGTCGCCGGCCTTTGCATCGGCGATTACGGGAGGCTGTTTGCGGCCGAACCAGCTCATGCCCACGCCCTCATTGCCGCGCGATCTGGCCGTTCTGCTGCGGCGTCGCGTCGGCGGGCTTGAGATAGGTCGGCTTGGGCGGCGAGTCGGCGGGATCGGCGAGCAGGCCGAGCCTTGCCACCCAGTCGATGTCCGGGGCGGGACTCGCATCGACGATATGACCTGCCGTGCCGGCGGCCTTGGCTTCCTCGAACAGCAGTGGCGCGGCCGGCCCCGCCATCTTCACCGTCGTCGGCCCGAGGACGCGCGCGGCCTCGCGCAGCGGGATGCAACTGGCCTCGACGATGCTGCGGCCGCGATTGGAGAACAGTTCGAAATAGACGTTGCCATGGCGGGCATCGATGGCGACGGCGACGTGCTGGCCATCATTCTCGTCGATATGAGGCGCGGCGATCGCCGCCAATGTGGAGATGCCGACACAGGGCACCCGCAGCGACAGGGCAAAGGCCCGTGCGGCCGAGATGGCGACGCGCAGCCCGGTAAAGGAACCCGGTCCGACAGTGGTGGCGATACGGTCGATCAGGGAGAAGCCGCCGGAACGCTCGACGACGTCGCGCACCAGCGGGATCAACGCCTCGGCCTGGCCGCGCGCCATCGGCAAGGTCTGCGAGGCGATGGCGCCATCATCGGAATCGAACACGCTGGCCGAGCAGGCTTCGAGGGCTGTGTCGATGGCCAGGATACGCATGGAAAACACCTATGGGAGGCCGGACCGTCCGGCTGCCGCCAAATCCCAGCGATATCGCAGGACTTGGCCCCTGTGCAACGCCCAATCCGATAAAGAGGCCGAATGGCTCTTTGTGCCAGACCTAAAGCGCCTTGTTCCAAGCAGCGTTTCCCGGCGAGGCGCACCGATGGGCCTCGCCGGGAAACGCTGCAAACGTTTGATATCTTGCAGATTCTTCTTGATCGTGGCCGTGGCTCGATCAAGAAGAATCTGCTTAGGGGACCAGCAGATAGATCGGCAGATAGCCCTTGTCCTGCAGCAATTCGACCAGTTCAGCCACCGGGAAGGCGGCCAGGAACAGGCAGGCGTCCAGGAAGGTGCGTGTCACCAGCGAGGTCTGGATCTCCAGGGTCGGCACCGAGCGCCAGAGCGAGAAATTCGGCAGGAAACGAGGCACGCGGGCGCAATAGGCGTCGTAGACGGCGCCGAACTTGGCGTGGAGGAACTGCTCCTCCTTATGCGTCACGATGCTGAAGATCACCACGGTGATGGTGAAGACCAACGCCGCCGTGGTGATGGTGCCGAACTGGGCCCCGGCGCCGGCGGCGCCGATGAAGGAGAAGACGTAAAGCGGATTGCGGCAGATCGAATAGGGGCCGTCCTCGACGATGAGCTGCTTCTTGCGCCCGCCGATATAGAGGGAGCACCAGGTCCGTCCGACGATGGCGATCACGATCAAGACCAGCCCGACGCTTTCGATGGTTTCGTGGAAGCCGTGGCCGGCATCGTCCTGCCACAGGGAGTCGGTGAACAGCAGCACCACGAAACCGAGCACGCCCAGCAAGCCGAGGACGATCCGGCGTATGGTCTGCACGGCATTGATGTCGATGGCATTGCCGATATTGCCGCTGCCCTTTGTATTGTTCATGTAGCCACTCGATTGAGGTGCCGGCCCGCGTGGGACCTGCGCCCCGGCATCACGCCAAATGCAAGATTCTCGACATGAGAATGTCATGACACTACTTCGCGCAAGCGCCTCCGTCCACGTCCTACGCCGTGCAAAAGCCACAATGCTCTTCAGGCCGGGCGGTCGGGGATGGTGATCCGGAACGTGGCGCCGCCTTGATCCGCCTCCTGGCCGAGCAAGGTAAGCGTGCCGCCATGAGCCCGGGCGAGTTCGGCGGCAATCGCAAGGCCGAGGCCGGAACCGCCGGGGCGCGTCGAGCCGGAAAAAGCCTCGAACAGCTTCAGGCTGGCCTTTTTCGAGACGCCCGGACCATTGTCGGCGACATCGATGGTTACGACGGTGCCGGCCCGCCATCCGCTGATGCCGATTGTACTGGGTGAGCCGTCGGGCGCGGCATAGCCGTCGAGGGCCTGCGCCGCGTTGCGGCAAAGATTGAGCAGGATGCGCGAAAGCTGGTCGGGGTCGGCGTCGATCTGCAGGCCGGGCTCGAGCTTCTCCGTCCAGATCAGCTTGTCGTTCGCCTCGCCGAGGCCGAGGAGTTCGCGGGTATCGGAGACGACGGGCGCGAGTGCCATCCGACGGCGTGCGGGGGTGGGCTCGGAGGCGAGCCCATAGGAAAGCGAGGACTGGCAGAAGGCGATGGCTCGGCCGATGGTCTGGATCAGTTTGGGCGCCAGCCGCTGCACGATGGGATCGTCGGTCTCGGTCAGGCGATCGGAAAACAGCTGCGCGGCGGCCAGCATGTTGCGCAGGTCGTGATTGATCTTGGAAACGGCGAGGCCGAGCGCCGCCAGCCGGCTCTTTTGCTGCAGCATGCCATGGAGTTGGCGCTGCATGGTGGCGAATTCGCGCTCCGCCACACCGATTTCGTCGTTGCGGCCGGAGGTGCGGATCACGCCCGCTTCATCCTCGGGATCGGCGGCAAAGCGCATCATGGCGCCGGTGAGCCGGCGCATCGGGCGCACGATGAACAGGCTGAGGGTGAGATAGATCAGGCCGGCGGTGATGGTTGAAATGGCGAGCGTGATGGCGAGCCAGCGCCGGGCGAAATCGTACATGCCCTGCTGGAGCGGCGTCTCGTCGACGACGATCTCGACATATTGCCCATGCATGGGGGCATCGCCGATCACGCGGATGAAGCGTCCCCTGGGCGCCAGCAGCGTATCGAGCGCGTCGCTGATCGCCTCCATCGCCGTAAGGCTGCGCAGGTCCGTGGCGATGGCGACGGTGGGCGGCATGTCGGAGGAGGCGAGCAATCGCTTGCTGTCGTCGGTCTTCAACGCCACCATCTTGGCGCCCACCGAGGCGAGGATCTGCCGGGCGAGATCATCGGAAACCATGCCGTCGGGCGCTGCTTCCAGCACCAGCGCCGCAGTGATGGCGGAGGCGATGCGATTGGAGAGCCAGTTTCGGCGATAATTGGCCACCACCGGCAGGTAGACCAGCACTTCGGCCAGCAGGCCGAAGAGGATGGTGAGGACGAGCAGGCGGGCCGACAGTCCGAAACGGCCGGGCCTGTTGCCGGGCTGGGGGCTGATGGAAGAGGAACTGGACACGCCATTGCCTTAAAGGAATTTGGCAAGGCTCGCCAGAGGCTGCTTGCAAGGGCGGCTTTGGAGCGCGGACTTCCAGTCCGCCTCTTGCCAACTCACCAAGCGCGGTGTTTCCAAGAGCGGACATCGCGACATGCAAGCGTCTCGCTGAGAAGTCCACGGTTCGGGCAACGTCCCATTGCTTTTTTCTGGCTTTTTGGCTGCGCTTCGACTATAGGGCCGCATCCCGGCGCGGATGTGCCGGATTTTACCCGCCTCCGCCGACCCCGCTGGACGACATCCCGGCCGGGCCTTGGTGGACGGCGATCCTGGCCAGACAGGCCTCCTTCGTCGCAAGACGGTACCGGCAATCGCGCGCCTCGCGCCGCGAAGGCCTATGAAAGGACTATCGATGTCGATCTCGCAAGAGCGCAAGACCGCGCTCATCAAGGAATATGGCGCCAAGGCCGGCGATACCGGTTCTTCGGAAGTGCAGATCGCGATCCTCACCGAGCGCATCACCAATCTGACCGGCCATTTCAAGTCGCATGTGAAGGACAACCACTCCCGTCGTGGCCTTCTCAAGATGGTGGCTCTGCGCCGCTCGCTGCTCGACTACATCAGGTCGCGCGACGAAGAGCGCTACAAGTCGATCATCGCGCGTCTCGGCATCCGCCGCTAAGACCGATCAAGCCCGGAAGGCTCCATGCCTTTCGGGCTGTTCCATTTCAAGACCGGGACGCGGCGGCATGGGGCCGGCGCGAAAGCCCACAGACCGGATAGGCAGCAGGCCATGGCAGGATCGCAGGAAGCAACCCTCGAACGTTGAATGTGAGGATGCTTCCCGCCATCTTGCGATGGCTGCTTTTGTTTCAGGCGCCGTTGGTAGACGCCCTGCCTCGTCCGGTCGATCCACACAACAGGATTGATCCTTAATGTTCACAATTTATCGCGAAGAGCTGGAATGGGCCGGCCGTAAGCTGACCCTCGAAACCGGTAAGATCGCCCGCCAAGCCGACGGCGCCGTGCTCGCTTCCTATGGCGACTCGACCGTGCTGGCCACGGTGGTTTCGGCCAAGGAGCCGAAAGCCGGCATCGATTTCTTCCCGCTCACCGTCAATTACCAGGAAAAGGCCTTTGCGGCCGGTCGCATCCCTGGTGGCTACTTCAAGCGTGAAGGCCGCCCGTCCGAGCGCGAGACCCTGATCTCCCGCCTGATCGACCGTCCGATCCGCCCGCTTTTCGTCGATGGCTATCGCCATGACACCCAGGTCGTCGTCACCGTGCTGTCGCATGACCTGATCAACGACACCGACGTCCTCGCGATGGTCGCCGCCTCCGCTGCGCTGACCCTGTCGGGCGTGCCCTTCATGGGCCCGGTGGGCGCTGCCAGCGTCGGTTTCGTCAATGGCGAGCTCAAGCTCAACCCCACCCTCGACGAGATGAAGGAATCCTCCCTCGAGCTCGTGGTCGCCGGTACCGCCGACGCCGTGCTGATGGTGGAATCGGAAGCCAAGGAACTCTCCGAGCAGACCATGCTCGAGGCCGTCATGCTCGGCCACAAGGGCTTCCAGCCGGTGATCGAGGCGATCATCCGCCTGGCCGAGAAGGCCGCCAAGGAACCGCGCGACTTCCAGCCCGCCGACAATTCGGAACTCGAGAAGGCGATGCTCGCCGTGATCGAGACCGAGCTGCGCGCTGCCTATTCCATCACCGCCAAGCAGCAGCGTTATGCTGCCGTGGATGCCGCCAAGGCCAAGGTGTTCGCCCACTTCCTGCCTGAGGGCGCCGAGAACCCGGCTTATTCCAAGCAGGTCGTCGCCGAGGTCTTCCATGACCTGCAGGCCAAGGTCGTGCGCTGGAACATTCTCGACAAGGGCGTGCGCATCGACGGCCGCGACGTGAAGACGGTCCGCACCATCGTCGCCGAAGCCGGCATCCTGCCGCGTACCCATGGTTCGGCCCTGTTTACCCGTGGCGAGACCCAGGCCCTGGCCGTTGCCACGCTGGGCACCGGCGACGACGAGCAGTATGTCGACAGCCTGGAAGGCACCTACAAGCAGCGCTTCATGCTGCATTACAACTTCCCGCCCTATTCGGTGGGTGAGACCGGCCGCATGGGTTCGCCCGGCCGCCGCGAAATCGGCCATGGCAAGCTCGCCTGGCGCGCCCTTCACCCGATGCTGCCCCCGCAGCACGAGTTCCCCTACACCATCCGCGTCGTCTCCGAGATCACCGAGTCCAACGGCTCGTCCTCGATGGCGACGGTCTGCGGCACCTCGCTGGCTCTGATGGACGCCGGCGTGCCGCTGCGCGCCCCGGTTGCCGGCATCGCTATGGGCCTGATCCTGGAAGGCGAGCGCTTTGCCGTGCTCTCCGACATCCTGGGTGACGAGGACCATCTCGGCGACATGGACTTCAAGGTTGCCGGCACCGAAGGCGGCATCACCTCGCTGCAGATGGACATCAAGATCGCCGGTATCACCGAAGAGATCATGAAGGTCGCACTGGAGCAGGCCAAGGGCGGTCGCCTCCACATCCTCGGCGAAATGTCCAAGGCCCTGTCCGGCGCCCGCGCCGAGCTCGGCGAGCATGCCCCGCGCATCGAGGTGATCACCATTCCGGTCGACAAGATCCGCGAAGTGATCGGTTCGGGCGGCAAGGTCATCCGCGAGATCGTGGAAAAGACCGGCGCCAAGGTCGACATCCAGGACGACGGCACCATCAAGGTCGCCTCGGCTTCGGGTACGGCGATCAAGGCCGCGATCAACTGGATCAAGTCGATCGCGTCCGAGCCCGAGCTCAACGCCATCTATGAAGGCACCGTGGTCAAGACCACCGATTTCGGCGCCTTCGTCAACTTCTTCGGTGCCAAGGACGGCCTGGTTCACATCTCGCAGCTCGCTGCGAACCGCGTGAACAAGGTCACCGACGTGATCAAGGAAGGCGACAAGGTCAAGGTCAAGCTGCTTGGCTTCGACGAGCGCGGCAAGGTCCGCCTGTCGATGAAGGCCGTCGATCAGGCCACCGGTGAAGACCTGGAAAAGAAGGCCAAGGCAGACGGCGAAGCCGCCGCCGAGTAAGGCAGCCTTCCAGCGCCATGAATCAGAAAGGGCGGCCCCGGCGGGCCGCCCTTTTTGTTGTCCGGCTTGCTGTCAGGCCGCGCTGGCCCGGGACACCCGATAGCGCGGGGCCGGCTTGGCGTGGGAGAGGTTCGGCGACAACGCCTTGCGGGCGGCCTCGAAGCTGTCCCAGTCGGCGATGTCGGGCAGCGCCGGGATGGTGGCCAGTTCGCCCTGGTCGAGGCCGGCGAGGGCGGCGTCCACCATGTTTTCGGCCGACATAACGCCGATGCTCTCCGGCAATTGCTCGACAGGCACGCCGAGGACGTTCCAGAAATCGGTGGCGGTGGCGCCGGGCAATACGGCCTGGACACGGATGTTCTTGTCGGCCAGCTCGTGATGCAGGCTCTGGCTGAAGGCGAGCACATAGGCCTTGCTGCCGCCATAGACGCCGTTGAGCAGCTCCGGCGCTACAGCCACGATGGAGGCGATATTGACGATGGTGCCGCCGCCGCGCTCGACGAGGCCGGGGACTGCGGCATAGGTCAGCCGCGTGAGAGCGGTGACGTTGAGGCCGATCATTTCTTCCATCTTCTCGACCGAAGCCTGGAGCAGGGGTGTCGCGCTGCCGAAACCGGCATTGTTGACCAGCCCCGTGATGCTCTTGTCGCTCTTCAGCACGGTCTCGACGGCGGCAAGGCCGTCCTTGGCGTTCAGATCGGCGGCGAGGATGCGCACCTGGCGGCCGGTTGCCTTCTCGATGCGGCCGGCGAGGGCCTTGAGCTTGTCCTCGCTGCGGGCGACCAGGATCAGGTCGTAGCCGCGGCGGGCTAGGCGGTCGGCATAGACGGCGCCGATGCCGGAGGAGGCACCCGTGATCAGCACGGTGCCCTTCGGGGTGGTGGACATGGGAAATCTCCATGGGTTGCAATGAGCGGAGACTAGACCCGCTGGCTTTTGTCTCAAATGTCATATATGCCACCTTTCAGGACACAAAGAGGAGGCGCTCATGCAGCGCGTCGGCTTTCTGATTTCGCCGAATTTCCAGATGATGAGCTTTGCCGCTCTCTCGGCCTTCGAATTCGCCAACTATGTCGCCGACAGGGCGCTCTATGACATCGCCATCGTCTCGGAGAGCGGCGGCCCCGTGCGAAGTTCGGTCGGCCCCAAGCTCGACAGTCTTTGCTTCGGCGAGCCTGACTTCGATACGCTCGTGGTTTGCGGCACGCCCGATGTCGATCCGCCGACACCGGGTGTCATCGATTATGTGCGCCAGGCGCCGGCGCGCTCGCGGCGCGTCGCTTCGATCTGCACCGGCGCGTTCGTGCTCGCCGAGGCGGGACTGCTCGACGGCCGGCGCGTGACCACCCATTGGCTCTGGACGCGCGATCTGCAGGCCCGCTTCCCACGGCTCAAGGTGGATGAAGACCGCATCTTCATCGCCGACGGCCAGATCTGGACCTCGGCCGGCATGAGCGCGGGCGTCGACCTCGCCCTCGGCATGGTGGAGGAGGATCACGGCGCCGAGCTCGCCCGCATCGTGGCCCGGCAGCTCGTGCTCTATCATCGGCGCGGCGGGGGGCAATCGCAGCATTCCAACCTGCTCGACCTCGACGCCAAGTCGGACCGGATCCAGACGGCGCTCACCTATGCCAAGCGCAACCTGCATGCGCCGCTGACGGTGGAACAGCTCGCCGAGGTGGCCCATCTCAGCCCGCGCCAGTTCAGCCGTGCCTTTCGCAACGAGACGGGCCAGTCGCCGGCCAAGGCCGTGGAGAATCTGCGTGTCGAAGCGGCGCGGCTGATGATGGAGCAGACCCTCCATCCCATCGACGTCGTGGCTGCGGAAACGGGGTTCGCCGACCGCGAACGCATGCGGCGCGCGTTCCTGCGGGCCTTCGGCCAGCCGCCGCAGGCGATCAGGAGGCTGGCCAAGGGACCTGCCGGCCTGATGTGACATCCCTCGCCGAGGAGCTTCGTCCGGCGGTACACGCGATCGTTGTCGATGTGAGAGCCGTTCGCTTCGGTGTTCCGGGCGTATCGGGAGAGCGGGCATGGTCGTGCTAGAGACGATCCGCGGGCGGCGGAAGCGCCGGCCGGTCCTCCGGAGAGAGTTCATGTCACGTCGTCTGCGCCTTTTGCTCCTGGCCGTTTGCTGCCTTGCCCCTTCGGCCTTGGCCGCGAAGGGCAAGCCCGGTGTGCCCTATCCCGCCGAGGCGCAGGGTGTGTGGACCCGCGATGTCGAAAGCTGCACCAGCAGGAAGGACCTGCGGGGCGAGGCGCCGATCCGGATTGCGGTCGAGGGCAAGGACTGGACGGAGGAGGGCGGGATCGGGCAGGCCAGCTCCGTCACGCAGATCGCGAAGGATCCTCCCACCTGGCGGCTGCAGGTTTCGGAAGACAGCGAGGGCGAGACCTTCGACTACGCCGTCATCCTGGTGAAGATCGGCAAGGAATTGGTGACGATTTCCCATGCGAGCGTGGACGGCGAGAAGACGCCGGTGGTGCATACCTATCGCAAATGCGGATAGGCTCGGCGTGGTGAAGCGTTTATGCTCAAGCCTGTTTCGCCTCAGCGAAATGCGCTGAAATCGAGGGTCGAGGCCACCCGGCCTGTTGCTTTTCTCCGTGCTTGTCGCTATAGACGCCGCTTCCCCGCATCGACCGGCTGATAAGGGCTGCCGTGGCGATGTTGTTGGCTCGGGCGCTTTTCAAAAAGCACACGGCTTACCGGTGGCGGAACCCAAAAGGTTTCGGCGCCTTTTTTATTCGGAGACGAGCAAAATGCCCAAGATGAAGACCAAGTCGGGCGCTAAAAAGCGCTTCAAGATCACGGGAACCGGCAAGGTGGTGCACGCTCAGCAGGGCAAGCGCCACGGCATGATCAAGCGTACCAACAAGCAGATCCGTAAGCTTCGCGGCACGCGCGTCCTCTTCAAGACGGACGGCGATAACGTGAAGAAGTATTTCCTGCCGAACGGCTGATCGCCACGGCAACGCGAAACCTTAAGGAGATCAGCGAATGGCACGCGTGAAACGGGGCGTTACGTCCCATGCTAAGCACAAGAAGACACTCGACGCGGCGAAGGGCTTTTACGGCCGCCGCAAGAATACGATCCGCATCGCCAAGCAGGCGGTCGATCGTTCGATGCAATACGCCTATATCGGCCGCAAGCTCAAGAAGCGCAACATGCGCGCTCTGTGGATCCAGCGCGTCAACGCTGCTGTCCGTGAGCTCGGCCTGACCTATTCGAAGTTCATCGCGGGCCTGGCCAAGGCCGGCATCGAGATCGACCGCAAGGTGCTGTCGGATCTCGCCATCCGCGAGCCGGAAGCCTTCAAGGCCCTGGTCGAGAAGGTCAAGGCTGCCGCCTAAGCAGCGCTTTACCGAATATGGTTCCTGAAAAACCCGTCGCGGCAACGCGGCGGGTTTTTCTTTTGGGCTTTCGGAGCCAACCGAATCTTGCAAACTGAGAGAGTCGCAAAGACGCGTTTACGCTTGGATGCGCCTTGCTCCAGGGAGTGCCGGCATGGCTGCGAAATCGAAGTTTACGGCAGCGACCCTCGCTGAACTCGGCCCGGCCAAGCTTGCGGACCTGATTTTCGAGGAGGCGCAGGCCAATCCGGCTTTCCGCAAGCGGGTGATTGCGGCGCTGGCCGGTACGCAGGGGCCTGAAGCCGTCGCCAAGCTGGTGGAACGACGCCTTTCGGCCCTGGAGAAGGCGCGCTCGTTCATCGATTGGCCCAAGCTCAAGGAATTCGAGAAGGATCTGTCGGCGACGCTGGCGAGCATTACCGGCGAGATCGGCACCGGTTCGGCCCCGCTCGCCGTCGATCTTCTGCTGCGTTTCATCGCAACCGCGGGGGGTGTTTTCGCGCGGGTCCTGTCCTCCAGCCGCCTGGAAGACCTCTATGGCGAGGCGATCGCGGCCCTGGGGCCATTGACCGTTCGGCTGGAGCCAGGCGACCTCGCCGGCCTGCCCGAGAGGGTGATGGCCCTTGCCGGCCAGGCGGGCGATATCGCTCCTGCTATGATCGCTTCGTTCCTGGAGCAAGCCTCGGCGACGGATCTGGATGAATGGGATCGCCTGCTGGCAAGCAAGGTGGCGGCGCTGCAGTCGGCCTACATGGCTCATCCCTATCGGGAGTTGCGCCAGGCCATCGCCATTCGGCGCGACGATCTCGATGGCTGGATCGCCCTGGAGAACGACAAGCCCGTCCAACTCCGCGACCGGCTTGCCGTTGCGGAGAAGCTGCTCGCAGCCGGTCGGGCGGAGGAAGCGCTATCCTGGCTGGGTGTCGAGGAGCCCTCGCCGCTCGCCTATGCCGATGCGCTGGACGTCGCGGACGGCGTGGTCAGGCGGGATTTCCGCCTGCCGGCCCGGATCGGCCTCAAGGCGCGCATTCTGGAAGCCCTGGGCCGCGGGCAGGAGGCCCAGGCCCTGCGCTGGGCAACCTTCGAGACGACGCTCGACGCCGACATCTTGCGCGCCTATCTGGCCAAGCTCGATGATTTCGCCGAGTTCGAGGTCCTCGACAGGGCTTTTGCCCATGCCCTGGCCGCCAAGGCGCGCTACCGCGCCCTCTATTTCCTGACCGAATGGCCGCGCCTTGACCATGCCGCCAGGCTGGTGCTCGATTTCGGGCTGGTCTGGGACGGCAGGCACTACCAGGTGCTGCAATCGGTGGCGGACAGGCTGCATGAGGAGCAGCCCCTTGCCGCGAGCCTGCTTTATCGTGCCCTGGTCGAGGAGATCCTGTCGAAGGGCAAATCGGCCGCCTATGGGCATGGCGCCGCCTATCTCGACAGGCTGGACGATCTCGCCATGCGGCTTGATCCGGGAGCACTGGCGACGCTGGGGCGGCTCAGCCATGCCGATTGGCGGGCCTTTCTAGGCAAAAAGCATGCTCGCAAGGCCAGTTTCTGGGCGGCTGTCGCCAAATAGTCTGCGCAAACCCGCTCCTGTTATGGTGAGTCGGCTGGGATCCTGTTCCCTGAAGAATGGCGGTCGTTTGTGCCGGCCGATAGATTGGCCCGGTGCTGAACCGTTGGGGAGGGCTGCATGGCCGGCAAGTCACTCATGATCGGATTGCTCGTCGCCATCGCCACCGGCCAGGTGCAGGCGGAGGAGACGCTCCCCGAGCCGTTCGCCCGGGCTTGGCAAGCCTGTCAGGACCGCATGACGAGCCAGCCCAATGACTGGATCGGCTGGCGGCGCGACTTTTTCAACGGCTATGGCGACAATTTCGCCTATTGGAGCAGGGAAACGGCCGTTGCCGGGCAGCCGGCGGTTTTGCGGACGGAGACGCTGATCGACGGCGCCCACTCGGTTTCTACGATCTATTGTTTCCAGGCTGACGGCCGGCCTGCACTCACCCGCTCCGTCATGGCCAGCGTCAACATTGCCGACGGGCCAAACATTGAGGTCCCTCTGCAGCGCGAGGGTTGGATTTTCTTCAAGCCGGATGGCGCGCTCGACAGGGTGATCGGCCGGCTCGTCGATGACACGGGCAAAAGCCATCGGCTCGACGAGGCCGGCTGGGTGCCGGGGCGCGGCTGCGACCAGCAGAAGGTTGCCCTGTTCGAGCGTGCCGATGACGTCACCAAGGCCTATGTGGCCGAGATGGGCGACATCGAGGGCAAAAGGCCAGCATTCAAGCCTGAAGAGCTGAATTGGTGCGACAAGGCTCAAACGCCTTGAGAGCACCTATTCGGACGGTGCCGTCAAACCCTTGCGCTCCAGGATCGACCAGCATTCCTCCGCCGTTTCGGCATAGTCGAACAGGCTGAGATCGTCGGCCTTGATGAAGCCTTCCTCGGCCAGGGCCTCGAAATTGATGATCTTGGTCCAATAGGCCTTGTCCATCAGCACGATCGGGCAGAAGGACATCTTGCCGGTCTGGCGCAAGGTGATGATCTCGAACAATTCGTCGAGCGTGCCGAAACCGCCTGGAAATACCACCAGCGCCGCCGAATGCATGGCGAGGTGCATCTTGCGCATGGCGAAATAATGGAAGCGGAAGGTGAGGGAAGGCGTGGTGTAGGGGTTGGGATATTGCTCGTGCGGCAGAGTGATGTTGAAGCCGATGGTCGGGGCACCGGCTTCGTTGGCGCCGCGGTTGGCCGCCTCCATGATGCCGGGGCCGCCACCGGTGGCGATCACGTTGAAGCGCCCGCCGCCATCCTCGTTGAGGGCGCCGCCGCGGCGCGAAGCGATATAGCCGAAAGTGCGGGCTTCCTTGTACCAGCGGCCGCGATTGCCCGGTGCGTTCTCGCTGACCCGGGCCGAGCCGAAGACCACGATGGTGGAACGGATATGGGCCGCCTTCATTCCCTCCTGAGCCTTGGCATATTCGAGCTGGAAGCGCACGCCGCGGGTCGAGTCACCCAGCATGAAGTCGGGATCGAGGGCCGCCAGGCGATAGGCCGGCGCCTCGCTTCGCTGCAATTCATCGACCTTCGCGCGCGTTTCGGGGGTCAGGGCCTCGACGGTGGACAGCATGTTGGTGGGCGCGGAATTGTCGGAAGACGGCATGGAGACCTTGCGTGAACCAGTGAAACACTCTGCTCTATTGAGCCGTTGTGCCCGACACTGCAAGACCCCAGCGGTTGTAGGGGCCTTTCGGGTGGGTGCCGTATTGGCTCAATCTGGAAATGGTTGGGATAGGGCACCATGACCCCTCATTCGCCTGCCGGCACCTTCTCCCTTGCGGGTGTCGTCCACTCCACTTGGAGTGGACCGGGTTGCGCGAAGCGCCGGGTGAGGGGGGCACCGTCCCATCCGGACTTCTGATCTTAATTGAAAAAAGGCGAGTTCCTAGAGCCCGCGCCCCGACAGCATGTTGCGGCGGATGCGTTCGAGCGCGGAGTCGGCGCCGTCCGGTTTGGCAGCCGGCTCGAAGGCCGACAGGAACTCCAGCAGCGTGTTGGCAAGCGTGTCGCGTCTCAGGCCGTAATGCACGTTCTGGCCGCGCCGTTCACGCCGGACCAGCCCGGCATTCTCCAGGATGGAAAGATGCTTGGAAACCGCGGGCGCCGACATCGCATCGGCGAGCTTTTCGACCACCTGTCCAGCGGTCATGTCTGCCTTCGAAAGATCGGCCAGAATACGCCGCCGGGGTGGCGAGGAAAGCGCTTCGAAGACCTTGTCGACTGTCATATTCCGTTTGCCGTTTTTGCCAAGATGCCCACAAGGCTTTGATAACACGTAATTTTAAATGTTTTCAAGATTAATTAATTAGATAATTAGCGAATAAGTGAATACTTTAGGAAAGCGAAAAGAGGGTTTGAAAACATGCATCGGAAGCGCGCCTCAAGCCGATCATCGGGCTCCAACGCGCCATTTCGCATGGCTCGCCGAGCCCTCTGGTTCCCACTTTTTTCGTCGAGATGGGTGCAAAACCGTTATTTTGCGAGCTAAATCTGCGTTGCCTGATCTGTCGAATGCGGTTCCCTTTTCCGCCAGAAATAGGCTAGAAGGCACCTCGATTTGAGGAAGTGACGATGAGCGACCTAGCCAGCCTGGAAACGACCCTGTTGTCCGATATCGCAGCCGCCGCCGACGAGGCGGGCCTGGAGGCGGTGCGCGTCTCGGCGCTCGGCAAGAAAGGCTCGATCTCCGAGCGCCTGGCGACCCTCGGCAAGATGGCGCCGGACGAGCGCAGAGAGGCCGGCGCCGCCATCAATGTCGTCAAGGAGCGCGTCACCGCGGCACTGGCCGAGCGCAGGATCGTGCTGAAGGCGGCTGCGCTGGAAGCGCGCCTGGTGGCGGAGGCCGTCGACGTGACGCTGCCGGTGCGCGAGAGCGGAACCGAGCTCGGCCGCATTCACCCGATCAGCCAGGTGATCGACGAGATCACCGCCATCTTCGCCGATATGGGCTTCGCCATCGCCGAGGGCCCGGATATCGAGACGGACGAATACAACTTCACCTTGCTCAACTTCCCGCCCGGCCATCCGGCCCGAGAGATGCACGACACCTTCTTCCTGGCGCCCGACGAAAAGGGCGAGCGCAAGGTGCTGCGCACCCATACCAGCCCGGTGCAGATCCGCACCATGCTGAGCCAGAAGCCGCCGATCCGTATCGTCGTGCCCGGCCGCACCTATCGCCATGACAGCGACCAGACCCATACGCCGATGTTCCATCAGGTCGAGGGGCTGGTCATCGACAAGGTGAGCCATGTCGGCCACATGAAGTGGGTGCTGGAGGAGTTCTGCCGCGCCTTCTTCGAAGTGCCGTCGGTGAAGATGCGCTTCCGCCCCTCCTTCTTCCCCTTCACCGAGCCGTCGATGGAAGTCGACATCCAGTGCTCGCGCAAGGGCGGTGAGATCCGCTTCGGCGAGGGCGAGGATTGGCTCGAGATCCTGGGCTGCGGCATGGTGCATCCCAACGTGCTGCGCAATTGCGGCCTCGATCCCGATGAATATCAGGGCTTTGCCTGGGGCATGGGCATCGACCGCATCGCCATGCTGAAATATGGCATGCCGGACCTGCGCCCGTTCTTCGACGCCGACGTGCGCTGGCTCTCCCATTTCGGCTTCCGCCCCTTCGACCTGCCGAGCCTGGCCGGCGGCCTGACGAGCTGAGTTCGCGCGACGTCGAACCAGACGTGAAAAGCCCTCCCCAAGTGCCAGAGAGGGCTATTTACCGGCCATTGTGCCGCCCCTCACTGTACCTCTCCCCGTAAGAACGGGCGAGGGGACGCAGGCGTCGCGCTTTGTCCTTACATACCTGCATCTCGCCTAGCCGTTCCGCGAGATGAAGCGTTTTCAGTTTTGAGCGCCACGCCGATGTCCCCTCGCCCCGCTCTTGCGGGGAGAGGATAGAGGTGAGGGGCAGAGCCACGCTTCAGATCGCGATTGTCAGATCGCACACACCTGCGGCTTGCGTCCGATCCAGGGGGCGGCTTCCTCCGCCTGCGCGGCAAGCTGGAGGATCGTCGCCTCGTCGCCATGGCGCCCGACGAACTGGATGCCAACGGGCTTGTTGCCGTCGGCCATGCCTGTTGGTACCGACATCGCTGGCAGGCCTGAGATGTTGAAGGCGAACATGAAGGCGGCATCCGACCAGCGTGCCAGATAGCGCTCGCGGTCGCCGTCCTCCATCGACCAGTAGCCGACCGGGCGCGGCGGCTGCGTCAGCGTGGGCGTGACGAAGACGTCGAAGGGAGCGATTTCCGTTGCGATGCGCTGGGCAGCCTTGCGTACGGCGCCGAGACTGGCCGAATACTGCGTCGCCGACAGGGTCTTGGCATATTCCAGCATTGACCAGTTGAAGGGCTGGAGATCGGCCTCTTCGGGCGGGCGCCCGGCGAATTTGGCGTGCTGGGTGAATTCGGTCGAGGTCTCCACGGCGATGATGTCGTTGTAGCGCCACCAGGCCTCTTCGAGATCGACCTCGAAGCGATATTCCTCGACCGTGTGGCCGAGGCTTTCGAGCAGCCTGACGGCGTCCTCCACGGCCGCTTTCACCTCGGGGGCATAGGGCTCGCCGAAGGGGGCGGTGAGCGTATAGCCGATCTTCAACCTCTTGGGACGCTTGGCGAGCAGGGATAGCCAACTCTCCGCAGGGCGCGGCGCCGTATAGGGATCGCCCGGCAGATTGCCGGCGACGACGTCGAGAAAGGCGGCGGTGTCACGCACGCTGCGGCTGTTGCACAGGAAATAGATGCAGCCGAACCACAGATCCGCATCGAAGGGGCCGTAGCTGACCCGGCCGCGCGAGGGTTTCAGGCCGACCACGCCGCAGCAGGAGGCCGGTACGCGGATCGAACCGCCGCCGTCGGAGGCGTCGGCGATCGGCACAATGCGCGCGGCGACCGCCGCTGCCGACCCGCCGCTCGATCCGCCGGCGGTAATTGCCGGATTCCAGGGGTTGACGGTGGGCCCGTAGAGGCGCGGTTCGGTGGAAATGCACCAGCCATATTCAGGCGTGTTGCTGCGTCCGATCGGGGCGAGGCCGGATTCCCGCATGCGGCGGCCGATTTCCGAATCCGCCGGGCAGACATAATTCTGGAGATAGGCGAGCCCCGAGGTCAGCGGCGTGCCCTTCCACTGGGTGCCGAGGTTCTTGAGCAGGAATGGCACGCCGGCGAACGGGCCCGAACCCGGTGCTTCGGCGACCTGCCGCGCGACGTCGAAGGTCGGGATGACCACGGTGTTCAGCTTGGGATCGAGGCGGCCGACAAGCTCGATCGCGGTCTCGACCAGCTCCGAAGCCTTGACCTGCTTGGCCCGCACCAGCTCTCCGAGCGCCAAAGCGTCGGACCCGGCATAGAGCTTTACGAGATCGTCCGTGACGGCAACCATTTCCTTACCCCATAATTCCATCGGCCTGCGATGGCCGCCAGTCTGGAGGTAAATGCGGCGGAATTGGATGCCTCTGCTTCCACGATCTCTTGCCTTGTCCGCTGGAGGGACTTGCGCCGGCGCAGCGAGCCCACCAATGGCCGGCCGCGCCGCATTTGGTTGACGCAGAGGGATTGCCCGTCCGCAGGTCGGAGACTTTCTCTCGGCCGCCGCGACAACGGCGCGTGGCCGGCGAATGCCGGCCTTGCTTCCTCAGCGCAGCGCCTGCGGCCCTATGGCTCCTTCCGCCGTAACTCGGACCGCGGAGAGCGGTTCGGCGATGTCTTCCAGGCCCTTGCCTTCTGCGTCGACGCCGTAGAACAGCGCCACCACGCCGCCGAAGATCATCACCGCCGAACCGACGACATAGCCCCAGAACAGCGGGTCGCGCTCGGTACCTTCCCCGACCAGATAGCCGAAGATCAGCGGCCCCATCGAGCCGACGACCTGGGCGACGGCGAAGAAATAGGAGATTGCCTGGCCGCGAACTTCCAGCGGGAAGATCTCGCTGACGGTCAGATAGGCCGACGAAGCCCCCGCCGAGGCGAAGAAGAAGGAGATGCACCAGAACAGCGTATGGGTATTGGCCGTCAGGCTACCCTGCTTGAACAGATAGGCAGAGACCAGCAGCACCGCCCCCGCCAGCACATAGGTGCCGAAGATCATCTTGCGCCGGCCGATGGTGTCGAACAGCGGCCCGAGCAGCAGCGGCCCGATCAGATTGCCGATGGCGAAGGGGAAGAAATACAGCGCCGTCTGCGACTCGTTGAGATGATAGAAATTCTTCAGCACCAAAGCGTAGGTGAAGAAGATCGCGTTGTAGAGGAAGGACTGCGTCACCATCATGGTGATGCCGAGGAAGGTGCGCGATGGGTACTGCCGGAAGAAAACATCCACCAGTTTGGAGAAGGGAACCGATTCTTCCGGTTTGACGTACATCGCCTTGCTGTCGTCGACGGGCGCGAGCGTAACGCCCTGGGCGCGCACGCCGGCCTCGATGCTCTCGACGATGGTCTCGGCCTCCTTGTCCTGGCCGTGGGTGACCATCCAACGCGGGCTTTCGGGGATGTGCCGGCGCAGGAAGATGATGACGAGACCGAGCACCGGCCCGATGAAGAAGGCGATGCGCCAGCCGACATTCTCGGCAAACAAAGTGTGGTCGAGCAGAAAGAAGCTGCCGACGGCGCCCAGCATGGCGCCGGCCCAGTAGGTACCGTTGACGGCGATGTCGACCCGGCCGCGATATTTGGCCGGAATGAGTTCGTCGATGGCTGAATTGATCGCGGTGTATTCCCCGCCGATGCCCAGGCCTGCGACGAAGCGCCAGAGATAGAGGAACCAGGGCGTCCAGGCGAAGCCCGCCACGCCGGAGCCGACGAGATAGATCGCCAGGGTGATGATGAACAGCTTCTTGCGGCCCCAGCGGTCGGTTAGCCGCCCGAAAAACAGGGCGCCGACCACCTGGCCGATCAGGTAGATCGTGCCGGCGAAGCCGACTTCGGCGCTGGTCATGCCCAGGCTTTTCTGGAAACCGGAGGCCGAAACGAGCTGGATTTCGATACCATCGAGGATCCAACTGATGCCAAGGCCCACCACGACCATCCAGTGGAAGCGAGCCCAGGGCAGTCGGTCCATACGTGCCGGAACGAGGCTGCGGATGGCTTTGCCATCGGTCAATTCTACCGGCATGATCGTACTCCTTGCAGCGTGAATTTCGTCCCACAATATTGTTTGTTAACCTTTTGTAATAATTCGCGCTTGAATCACCTCATGTCAATGCTTCCGATAATACCTCTGGGGAATAGCGTAGCAGATGAGCAGATTGGGGATTGTGGTCTGCGTCGTCCTGGACAATGGGATCTATCGATCCTTACTGGTGCCGTATGGCTGATCTTTCATTTATTTCACCATGCGGCATAATGACGGGCGCAGTGGATGAAATCTGGCCTAGGAGGCGGCCGTGCAATCTGCTGCCGAGTGTGAGGCGCCGAGGCTTGGTGGCGTCAATGTCTCGTTAACCCCTACCGCCCATTTTGCGCCGCCAACCACAGAGCCTGTGTTCTATTCATGCAAGGCGGTTGCCGGGCGGTTGTACGGGGGGGTATACCGGTTATCCGCCTCGCCCCACTCGGGCCCTCATTCGCGGTTTCCAGATTCACGGTTCAATGGCCAAGCTTTTTCATCATCCTGTCGACCCGCAATCGCGCTTTATTCGTCTCGTGCTCAGCGAAATGGACGTGGCGACCGATCTGGTCGAGGAAAAGCCCTGGGAGAGACGAGAAGCCTTCCTGCACATGAATCCGGCCGGCGTGCTGCCGGTGATGATCGACGCCACTGGCCTGATCGTGCCCGGGGCGACGCCGATCTGCGAATATCTCGACGAGGCCTATGGCGATGCCCTCGGCGAGCAGCGCCTGCTGCCGCGCGATACCAGGGCGCGGGTGGAAACCCGCCGTCTGATCGAGTGGTTCAGCATCAAATTCTATGCCGAGGTCACCGAATATCTGATCACGGAGAAGATCCTCAAGCGCTTCCTGCCGATCGGCGAGGGCGGCTCCTCGCCGGATACGGCGGCGATCCGTGCGGCCAAATCGAATGTGCGCTATCATCTGCGCTATGTCGGATATCTGGTGCGACGGCGGAACTGGTTGGCGGGAGACAGGCTTTCCTACGCCGATTTCGTGGCTGCGGCCCATCTGTCGATCGTCGACTATCTCGGCGACGTGCCCTGGGACGAGGACCAGGCCGCCAAGGAGTGGTATGCGCGCCTCAAGTCGCGTCCGTCCTTCCGGCCGCTGCTGGCCGAGACGCTGCGGGGAACGCCGCCCTCGGCAACCTATGCGGATCTCGATTTCTAGCTTGGTGTTTTTTGACCTGGGACCGCTCGCTTTCTGCCGGGTGCCTGCTTGGCATGGTGTGCACTGTCATCCCCGGCCGAGCATGTCACAAGCTTTGCTTGTGACTGGGAGGGGAAGGGGATCCAGGGGCAAATGCACTGCCCGTAGCTCCTGGATCCCCTTCCCACGGCCTGCGGCCGTGCCGGGGATGACAGTATCGGTGCTTTCGAACTTTGCGGAGGGGCAACAACCCGGGCGCCGGCGGCCTCGCGCGAGGAGGTCATCATGACCGCCCTCAAGGCAGAACTCCTCCAGCGCGCCGAAGCGGAAGGCTTCGATGTCGTCCGCGTCACCACGCCCGACGCCATTCCCCAGGCGCCCGCACGCCTGCGCCGCTTCCTGGAGGAGGGGTTCCATGGCGAGATGGGCTGGATGCACGAGCGCGCCGATCAGCGCGGCGCGCCTTCCACGCTCTGGCCGGACGTGCGCAGCATCATCATGCTGGGGGTCAATTATGGCCCGGACGGGGACCCGATGGCGGGGTTGGCGGATCGCTCTGGCGGGCTGATTTCGGTCTATGCCCAGGGCGACGACTATCACGACGTCATCAAGAAACGGCTGAAAAGCCTCGGGCGCTGGTGGGGCGAGACAACCGGAGCGGCGCTCAAGGTCTTCGTCGACACCGCGCCGGTGATGGAAAAGCCCCTTGCAGCGGCGGCGGGCCTGGGCTGGCAGGGCAAGCACACCAATCTGGTCAGCCGGGATTTCGGCTCCTGGCTCTTTCTCGGCTCGATCTTCAGCGCCACGGAGATCGAGGCTGATGCACCGGAGCGGGATCATTGCGGCTCCTGCCGCGCCTGCCTCGATGCCTGTCCCACCGCCGCTTTTCCCGCGCCTTATCGGCTCGATGCCCGGCGCTGCATCTCCTATCTCACCATCGAGAACAAGGGACCGATCCCCGCCGAGTTCCGTGCGGCGATCGGCAACCGCATCTACGGCTGCGACGATTGCCTGGCCGCTTGCCCCTGGAACAAGTTCGCGGTGGCGGCGCGCGAGCACAAGCTCAAGGCGCGCGAGGACCTGCGAACGCCCAGATTGGCCGAACTCGCCCGCCTGGACGATCCCTCATTCCGGGCACTCTTTGCCAAGAACCCGGTCAAGCGCATCGGGCGTGATCGTTTCATCCGCAATGTGCTGATCGCCATCGGCAATTCCGGCGATGCCGGCCTTGTGGATACGGCCGAGGGGCTTCTGGGCGATGAATCGCCGCTGGTGCGCGCCATGGCGGTCTGGGCGCTCGCCCGGCTCTCGCCGGCCCGCCTGGCAGCCCAGTCCTGGCAGCGGGAATACGAAACCGATGCTGATGTGAGGGCGGAATGGCAGGCCGCCGGCCAGAGCGTTTTGCGATTTGGCGGAATCGCCAAGAATCGCAAAGACGCTCCAGCCAATCCGTAGGATTGGCTTGGAACCAATGAGTTAGAGCAAAATAGCGTTTCCGTCTAAATGCGCTTTGCTCTAGGCGGTGCCGGTGCAGCAAGAGGCCTTATCGTGATGATCATATTGAGAATCGAGCGCAGGGACCGCTTGACGGCGGCGGCGTTCGCCAATAGCGATGCGAACGGGGCAAGCAAGGAGCAGGCCGATGGTCCATAAGGGCGGCGCGCGACGTGACAATTGCAAGCCATCCAGACGTTTCGGTGAAGCCGCGCAGTTCTTCCGTAGCTGGACCGAAAAGCCCCTGCAGATGGGGTCGATCACCCCTTCCAGCCCTTTTCTGTCCAAGGCGATGGCGAACTGCGTCGATCTTGCCTCCGAAGGGCCGGTGGTGGAAATCGGGCCCGGCACCGGTCCGATTACCCAGGCCCTGGTCGAGCGAGGCATCGCCGAGGATCGCCTGGTGCTGGTCGAATACAGCCCGCAATTTTGCGATCTCCTGTCGCAGCGTTTTCCGAAGGCGACGGTGGTGCAGGGCGATGCCTATGCCCTGGCCAATACGCTGGACGGCAGGCTTTCCGGCAAGGCTGCCGCCGTGGTCTGCGGCCTGCCGCTGCTGACCAAGCCCGAGCGGCAGCGGCTCGACCTCCTGGCCCAGGCCTTCACCCTGATGCAGCCCGACGCCGCCTTCATCCAGTTCACCTACTCGCTGACTTCGCCGATGCCGACCAAGAACGCCTTCTTCACCTGGCATGCGTCGCCCCGGATCTGGCGCAACGTGCCGCCCGCCCGCGTCTGGACCTACCGCCAACTTCTGAGGAACTGATTTGGATACGAGAGACCGCCTGATCTGTGGCCTGGATGTCGATAGCGTTGCCAAGGCCGAGGCCCTGGTAACCCAGCTCGGCGACAGCGTGACCTTCTACAAGATTGGCTATCAGCTCATCTTCAATGGCGGTCTGCCCTTCGCCCAGGATCTGGCCCGCTCGGGCAAGAAGATCTTCCTCGACATGAAGCTGCACGACATCGGCAACACCGTGACCAAGGGGGTCGAGGCCATTGCCGGCATGGGCATGACCTTCCTCACCGCGCACGCCTTTCCCCAGACGATGCGAGCGGCGGTCGAAGGCGCCCGCGGTTCGGATCTGAAGATCCTCGCCGTCACCGTATTGACCTCCTATGACGATGCCGATTTGGCCGAAGCCGGTTATGGCAAGGGCGTGGGGGAACTCGTGGCCCAGCGTGTCGCCCAGGCCATGGCGCTCGGTGTGCCCGGCCTGGTGATGTCGCCGGAAGAGGTCGCTTCGACCCGCAACCGGGTGGGAGATGGCATGCTGCTGGTGACCCCTGGCGTGCGGCCCGCCGGCAGCGACAGCGGCGATCAGAAGCGGGTGATGACGCCCGGCGACGCCATCCGCGCCGGGGCCGACCATTTGGTGGTGGCCCGCCCCATCGTGGCGGCTCCCGATCCGAAGGCGGCGGCCGAGGCGATCCAGGCGGAGATCGCGGCAGCGCTATAGCGGAGCACGGACTTCTCAGCGACATGGAGACATGTCGCGATGTCCGCTCTTTGGAAACAAGCCACATTGAAAAAGGGCGCGGCCGATAAGCCCGCGCCCTTTTTGTGGTCTGTGCTGCAGGAGCGGACCTCGCGGCATGTCGCTGAGAAGTCCGCGCTCCCGGATCAGTCCTTGGCGCGTTCGACGTAGGAGCCGTCTTCCGTCATGATCACCACGCGGGTGCCGGCGCTGATGTGGGGCGGCACGGTGGTGCGCACACCGTTGGAGAGGGTGGCGGGCTTGTAGGAGGAGGAAGCCGTCTGGCCCTTGGTCACCGGCTCGGTCTCCGTCACTTCCAGCACGACGCGGGCCGGCAGTTCGATCGCCACCGCCACGCCGTTGTAGAGGCTGATCTGGCATTCCATGTTCTCGGCCAGATAGACGGACTGGTCGCCGATGACATCGTTAGGCACGGCGACCTGCTCGTAGCTGTCCATGTTCATGAAGGCATAGCCATGCGCGTCTTCATAAAGATAGGTGTGCGACTTGGTCTCGATGAAGGCGCGCTCCACCTGCTCGGTGGTGCGGTAGCGCTGCACGGTCTTCACACCGTCCGACAGGCGACGCATGTCGATCTGCGTGGTGGGCGTGCCCTTGCCCGGGAAGAAGCTCTCAGCCTTGAGCACGACGAATAGCTGGTTGTCGATCTCGACGACGTTGCCCTTGCGGATCTGGCTGGCGATGACCTTCACGATAATGTCCTGAAACTTTTCAAGTGAACTAAAGCGTTTTGTGATGTGAGGGAAACGCTCCCAATCGCAAAGACGCGTCGAACCAAAGAGCTAGAGCAAAGCGCGTTTTCACCAAAACGCGCTTTGCTCTAGGAACAGATGTGGGCGCCTCTTACACCGCCCTGCCGCCGAACGAAAGCGCGAAGCGCCGTAAATCGGCGAAAGAAGGCCGAATTCCCGCCTCACGACGCGTTTTCCCACGACTTTCGCGATGACGCTGCCCTGTCATCACGAGGCCGTGAGTGTGTAACAAGCGACGGTCTGCCGACGAATAGCACAGGGACGGGGCCTTTGTTCGGGCCGAATACTGACGAGGCCATTCATGCGGCGATCGACGAAGAGGCCGTGTTCCAGCCTGACGCGGCTCGCTCTATTGGGATTGGGCCTGACCATGCCGCTGGTCGGCGGCACGGCGTCGGCCTGGGCGGGGCAGCTTACCGTGGTGGAGCTCTTCACCAGTCAGGGCTGTTCCTCCTGCCCGCCGGCCAACGCCAATCTGGCCACGATCAGCCGGCGGTCCGGCGTGCTGGCCCTGAGTTTCGGCGTCACCTATTGGGACCGGCTGGGTTGGAAGGATATTTTCGCGCGTCCGGACTACACGCAGCGCCAGGTCGCCTATGAGAAGCCCCTTGGGCAGAGCGGCCCCTTCACGCCGCAGATGGTGGTGAATGGCAGGACGTCCCTGGTCGGCAACGACCTCGCCGAGGTCGAGGCGGTGATCACGGCCGCCGCGGCGGCCCGGCCGGATGCCGGACCGAGCCTTGCTCTTTCTGCCGGCCGCGCCGCCATCGGCAGCCATGCTTCTCCGGCTGCCGGCCTCGACGTCTGGCTGGTGCGCTACGATCCCAGCCAGGTCCAGGTGCCGGTGCACGCGGGCGAGAATTCCGGCCGCACCCTGCCCCATAAGAATGTCGTGCACGATCTGATCCGCCTCGGACATTGGAAAGGCGAGGCTCTCAGCCTGCCGATCCCAGCGCCGCCGCCCGGCATGCGGACAGCCATCCT
Organism: Labrys sp. F242; assembly: GCF_057813875.1. NCBI lineage: Bacteria > Pseudomonadati > Pseudomonadota > Alphaproteobacteria > Hyphomicrobiales > Xanthobacteraceae > Labrys > Labrys sp. F242. The sequence continues at coordinate 730,281 of NZ_JBVASG010000003.1, forward strand.
GCTGCAGGCGCCCCAAGGCGGTGCCATCGCCGCGGCAACGACTGATTGAGGGCGCGTACTCCCTCTCCAACTCCCGCTTGCTGGACGGCTGGTCCGGCTTTCCCCGCGCAGATGCGCAACCACTGAAAGGAAATGAACAATGGATCGTATCGCCAAGATCGTCTCGACGGGCCTGCTGGGACTGGGGCTTGCTTTCGCTGTTTCCTCGCTGTCGCAGGCCCAGGACGCGACGCCGAATACCGACACCATGCAGAAGCCTGCCCCGATGGAATCGCAGACGATGAAACCGATGCAAGGCGATGCCATGAAGGCCGACACCATGAAGAAGCCGATGAAGAAGATGACCAAGAAGCACATGCCCAAGAAGATGAAGAAGCATGGCAAGGCCATGAAGGCGATGTGACCGACACGCGAACGAAGTTCCGGGTCCGACACGCGAACGAAGTTCCGGGTCCGACACGCGAACGAAGTTCCGGGTCCGACACGCGAACGAAGTTCCGGGTCCGACACGCGAACGAAGTTCCGGGTCCGTGCTCAGCGCGGGGCATCCTCCACCAGCCAGCCCTTGTAGCGCACGATCAGGCCGAGCAGGGGGTGGGCGATCTCGACATGAAAGTTGAAGCGCCCATCCTCGGCGCTCTCGAAGCTGTTGCCATAGGGAGCGAGGAAACGTGGCAGCGGCAAGCCGAGGAAACGCCAGTTGCGCACCACGAGCTTGAGCGTGCCGTCCTCGGCGAGGAGGGCCAGGCCGAAGCTGAAAGGCCCGAAACGCTCGTCGATGAGGCCGGCACTGCGGCCACGGCCGGCGGTTTGCACGGAGCGGAAACGGCGTCCGGCAAATTCGCGCCGCCAGATTTCTTGACTGCTTCCTTGGCTGCGCCCGATCTCGAAGGACACGCGCACCGGCACGTCCGCGCCGGCTTCGGGAAAGCCAACGAGGGCGCCGACCAGCCGTGACAGCAGCCCCTTGCCGCGCTCCACGCTGGCGCGACCGCTGACGCTGTGGCTCGCTTCGTGCCAATGCAGGGCCTGGATGGCCGGCGGCAGGTCGCGATAGGCAGAGCCCAGGACGCGCGGATAGAGCGGCAGGCTGGCTTCGGCCGTGACGTCGCGCGTGCCATGCGCGAAGGCCCGGCCGGCAAAGACCCGATCATAATCGGTCAAGGCGAGTGCTCCGGTTGCCGGGCGGGCCCCCGGCTCCGGCCTGATGCCATCGAGGCGCCGGCGGATGAGGGCCTCGATCGCCATCGCCGGAATATAGGGCCCGTCATCGCCTTCGGCCGTCAGGTGCCAGCTTCGCGTCAAAGGCTCGCCACGGTGGCCTGATCCCACGACCTCGACGAACATGCCGCCGCGATGGGGACCCCAGCGCAGAATGTGGTTTGCCCAGAGGAAAAGCCCGGCCAGCGGCCTGAGCGACGGCAGTATTTTCCCCCGCACCAGCAGGCTCAGCCCGATCAGGCAACGATGCAGGATCTCGGGGCGCGGCCCGGCCCCCACCCAGACCGAACGCACACTCGGCCACAGGTCGGCGAGCAGCAGGAGATCGGGCACCTCCACCAGCGAGAACAGCGTATTGGAGAGGGGCATCCGTCCCGGCGGAGCGATGGTGAAACGGCAGGTTTCGGTGAGAGGATGCACGAGCAGGGTCTGCCCGCGCCGCTGCGCCGGCACGGCCTGGCCGGCATAGCTCGCGATCGCCTTGAGCACATTTTCGCCGACGATGGCATGAGGCGAGGGGGCGATGCCGGCGCGGATGGTATCGATGCGCGAGAAGGCGCCGGCGAGATGCCTGACGACCGCGGCGGTGAGCACGGGAAAGCTGCTTACGCCCGAGAGGATTGTGACGCCGCGCTGCCGGGCCGCTGCATCGAGGCTGGTGACGCCGCGCACGAAGGCGGCTCCGTCCGAGAAGTCGAAATAATCGGCCCCGCAGGCGATGGTGGCTTCGATCAGGCGATAGGGCTCCTTGCCGTAACCCTGGAAGGGGCCGCTGGCATCGACGACGATGTCGGGCTTCAGGGCCTGCAATTGCGGCTCGTGGGGCTGCTCGCGATCGAACTGCGCCGGTGAGAGGCGGGCCCGTACCGGGCGGCTGGCGCAGAAGAATTCCGCCTTGGCGAGCGAGCGCCCGGCAATGATGAGGGTGAGGCGGGGCTCGTCCGCCAGCAATTCCGCCAGCCGTCCACCGAAGATGCCGTAGCCGCCGACGATCAGGACGCGCAGGGAGGGTGGGGATGCATTCACGGTGCGGCTCCAGCCTCGCATGCGTACAGGGAGCAGCCGGAACCGGCAAGGTGAAGCCTTGCACCGGTGCCGGACCTGGTGGCTAGACTTGCGTCTTGCGCCCGCGCCCGCCATAAGCGCTAGCCTAAGCACGATTTTCCGGCGAGACCCGCGGGCGGGCTTCTCCGGAAAATCGTGCATGTGTTCGATATCTTGCAGCTTGTTCTTGATCGCGCCCGTGGCTCGATCAAGAACAAGCTGCTTGGACAATAATGGAATCCTCTCGCCATGACGAAGTTCGTGGAGCGCGTCTTTTCGGGCGTTCAACCGACCGGCAACCTGCATCTGGGCAATTATCTCGGCGCGATCCAGCGCTTCGTCGAGATGCAGAAGAGTCATCAATGCATCTATTGCGTGGTGGATCAGCACGCCATCACGCTCTGGCAGGATCCCAAGACCCTGAGCAGCGCCATCCGCGAGGTCACCGCCGCCTTCCTGGCCGCGGGCATCGACCCGAAGGCCCACATCGTCTTCAACCAGAGCCAGGTGGCCGAGCACGCCGAACTCGCCTGGGTGTTCAACTGCGTGGCCCGCATGGGCTGGCTCAACCGCATGACCCAGTTCAAGGAAAAGGCCGGCAAGGACAAGGAGGCGGCCTCGGTGGGCCTGTTCGCCTATCCCACGCTGATGGCCGCCGATATCCTGGTCTACCGCGCTACCCACGTGCCCGTCGGCGAGGACCAGAAGCAGCATCTGGAGCTCGCCCGCGACATCGCCGCGAAATTCAACAATGATTTCGGCGACTCCATCGCGGCCAATGGCTTCAATGATGGCTTCTTCCCGCTGCCCGAGCCCCTGATCCAGGGCGCTGCAACCCGCGTGATGAGCCTGCGCGACGGTTCCAAGAAGATGTCGAAATCGGATCCCTCCGATTTGTCGCGCATCAACATGACCGACGATGCCGAGACCATCGCCGCCAAGATCCGCAAGGCGCGCACCGATCCCGAGCCGCTGCCTGGTGAGGAGGAGGGGCTGAAGGGACGTCCCGAGGCCGACAATCTCGTCTCGATCTTCGCGGCCCTGTCGGGACGCACGGTCGCGGAGGTTCTCTCCGAGTTCGGCGGTGGCCAGTTCTCGACCTTCAAGACGGCGCTCGCCGATCTCACCGTTGCAAAAATCTCGCCGATCACCGCCGAGATGAAGCGCCTGATGGCCGATCCCGGCCATATCGACGCGGTGCTGGCCGAAGGCTCGGAGCGGGCGCGCGCGATCGCCGCCCCGATCATGGCCTCGGTGAAGGACATCGTCGGCTTCATCCGGGCGAAGTGAGGCCGAGTGAAGTCAGGCATTGTCCGGAAAGTAGCTGAAACGCCGCCTTCGTCATGCCTGGCAATGACAAAGGCCAAGTCAATTCGATCCGTTTATTGCGGACGAACTCCGACGGGTTGTGGGAAGGGACCGATATGCTGAAGATCTGGGGCCGCGCCAATTCCTCCAATGTGAAGAAGGTGCTCTGGTGCGCCGAGGAACTCGGGCTCGCTTATGAGCGCATCGATGCGGGCGGCGCTTTCGGCGTGGTCAACGATCCCGCCTATCGCGCGCTCAATCCCAACGGGCTGGTGCCCTGCATCGAGGATGACGGCTTCGTGCTGTGGGAATCCAATGCCATCGTGCGTTATCTGGCCGAGGGCGATGCCGAGCGCCGGCTGGTGCCGGCAACGCGCCAGGCCAAGGCTTCCGCAGAGCGCTGGATGGACTGGACGACCTCCACCATCGCCGCTCCCTTCCGCGACGTGTTCTGGAACGTCGTGCGTCGTACCGCCCAGGACCGGGTCGAGACCGAGCTCTCCCGGGGCCTCGACAGCTGCAGCCGCCTTCTGGCCATCGCCGACAAGGCCTTGGCCAGCCAGCCTTTTCTGTCCGGCGAGAAGTTCGGCATCGGCGACATCCCGCTCGGCTGCAGCGCCTATGGCTGGTTCAACATGGCGATCGAGCGGCCTGATCTGCCCCATCTTGCCGCCTGGTATGAGCGCCTGACCGAACGCCCGGCCTATCGCAAGGCGGTGATGATCCCGATGACCTGACGAACGGGAACTCCCCGGCCGACATTCGCGTTACCGAGCCGACCATGATTGTCATGGTCGCTCGGGGAATGTGTCCATGTTGTCTCAAGTGATCTCGCTGCTGATCGGCGTCTTCGTCATCGGCCTCGTCTGCTGGCTATTGCTGTACCTGGTCGACCGCCTGCCCATGGAAGGGCGCTTCAAGCAGATCGCGCGCATCCTCATCATCGTCATCGCGGTCCTCGCCATCGTCCAACGCATCGTGGTGCTGCTGGAGCCGGTACCGAGCCTGTGACGAGCAGCCTCATGATCGAGAACGTGCGGGACGCATCCTTGTCGAACATGGGTTGCCCGGCGTGGGGCATCCCGATCGGGGGCGCAGCCGACATGTTCGGGAAAACCCTGAAAAAGCTGCGGGATGGCTTGCCTTTCGCCTGAGCAAATTGCATGGTCTTCGCCCTTTTTCCACCGTTTGCGGCAGCTCGGTCCGCTTGCGGGTCGCTATGCCAGGACGCACTCCATGAAGGTTACGCTCGAACGGACTGCCCTTCTCAAATCGCTGGGCCACGTCCACCGCGTCGTCGAGCGGCGCAACACCATTCCGATCCTGTCCAACGTGCTGATCGAGGCCCAGGGCGCCAGCCTGCTCTTGAAAGCGACCGACCTCGATCTGGAGGTGGTGGAGTCCTCTCCTGCCGATGTCACCATGGATGGTGCGACCACGGTGCCGGCGCATACCCTCTACGATATCGTCCGCAAGCTCCCCGACGGGGCCCAGGTCTCGCTGGAAGGCGGCGGCGAGGCGACCCAGCTGATCGTGCGCTCCGGCCGCTCGCGCTTCACCCTGCAGACGCTGCCGCCTTCGGATTTTCCGGACCTGGCGGCGGGCGAGTTTCCGCATAATTTCCAGCTCAAGGCCGCCGATCTGCGCAAGCTGATCGAGAAGACCCAGTTCGCGATTTCCACCGAGGAGACGCGCTATTATCTCAACGGCATCTATCTGCACACGCTCGAAGTCGAGGGCGAGACCCGCATCCGCGCCGTGGCGACGGACGGCCATCGCCTCGCCCGCGTCGAATTGCCGGCGCCCGAGGGCTCCAACGGCATGCCCGGCGTGATCCTGCCGCGCAAGGCGGTGGGCGAGATCCAGAAGCTGATGGAAGACGCCGAGGCCATCGTCTCCGTCGAGCTTTCCCAAGCCAAGGTCCGCTTCACCATCGGCCCGGTGGTGCTGACCTCCAAGTTGATCGACGGCACCTTCCCCGATTATGCCCGCGTCATTCCGGTTGGCAACGACAAGTCCCTGATCGTCGAGCGCGCGGACTTCACCGCGGCCGTCGACCGCGTCTCGACCATCTCCTCCGAGCGTGGCCGCGCCGTGAAGCTGTCGCTGGCCGACAGGCGCCTCGTCCTCACCGTCACCAACCCCGATTCCGGCACGGCGACCGAGGAGATCGAGGTCGATTACGACGCCACCCCGCTCGATATCGGCTTCAACTCGCGCTATTTGCTCGATATCGCGGCGCAGCTCGACGGCGATACCGCCCTGTTGAAATTCGCCGATCCGGGTTCGCCGACCCTGGTGCAGGACCGCGAAGGCGCCGCCGCCCTCTACGTTCTGATGCCGATGCGGGTGTAATCCGCGATTTGCCTTCTCCGCGCAGCGGGGAAGGTGGCGGATACTCGTGACGTCGGCCTTGCAGGCGATGGCGCTCGAAATGCGGTGTGCCGATCTCCAGATCGGCATCTGACATGTTGGCGAGCACAGCGGTTCCAACAATGCCGATCTGGAGATCGGCACACCTGTTTCATGCTTGTCCCTGCAAAATTAGCGCCGGGAGCAGGATGCCTGCGATCCCAAAAATGATCTCGCCCCGCATCACCCGCCTGATCCTCACCTCCTTCCGGTCCTATCCGCGGCTCGATCTTGCCGTGGATGCCGGCATGGTGGTGCTTACGGGGCAGAACGGCGCTGGCAAGACCAACGTGCTCGAAGCCATCTCGCTGTTCACCCAGGGCAAGGGCTTGCGCCGGGCGGATCTCGAGGACATGGCCAGCGAGGACGGGCCCGGCAGCTTCGCCGTCGCCACCGAGATCGAGGGCGCGCTCGGGCCGACCCATCTTGGCACCGGACTGGAAGGCCCCGACAGTGGCCCGCGCAAATATCGCGTCGACCGCCAGCCTGTGTCCTCGGCCACGAGCTTTGCCGATCATCTGCGCCTGGTCTGGCTGACGCCCTCGATGGATGGCCTGTTTTCCGGTTCCGCCGGGGAGCGGCGGCGCTTCCTCGACCGGCTGGTGCTGGCTGTCGATGCCGGCCATGGCAGCCGGGTCAATGCGCTCGAACGCGCCTTGCGCTCGCGCAACCGCCTGCTGGAGGATCCTCGTGCCGATCAGCGCTGGCTGGATGCCGCCGAGCATGAAGTCGCCGATCTCGCCATCGCGGTGGCGGCATCACGGGCCGACACGGTGCGACGTCTCGCCGGCCTGATCGATGAGGAGATCGATCCCGCCTCTCCCTTCCCCCATGCCCGCATCGCCCTCGACGGTGCCATCGAGAATGCCGTGCTGGACGAACCGGCCCTGGCCGTTGAGGAGCGCTATCGCCAGATCCTGCGCGAAGGCCGTTCCCGGGACCGGGCGGCCGGGCGTACGCTCGACGGGCCGCATCTGACCGATCTCCTCGTCGTGCATGGCCCAAAGGGCATCGCCGCCGAGCGTGCCTCCACCGGGGAGCAGAAGGCCCTGCTGCTCGGCCTGGTGCTGGCCCATGCCAGGCTGGTTGCCCGTCTCGCCGGCATGACGCCGATCGTCCTGCTCGACGAAGTCGCCGCCCATCTCGACCCGATGAGGCGCGGGGCACTCTATGACCGGCTCGAGAGCTTCGGCGCCCAGGTCTGGCTGACCGGGGCCGATCCCTCCGCCTTCGAGGCAATCGCTGGCCGCGCTGCCGTCTATCGGGTCACGCCGGGGCGGGTCGAGGGGTGAGGAAGTTTCTGCAAACAAGGGCTCTGTCATCCCCGGCACGGCCTTAGGCCGTGCCGGGGATGACAATCCTCTCGATGCGATTGTCGCCGAGTGGTTCCTGACGTCGGCGCCTTTGCGAACGTGGCGACGCAATGACGGTCAATGCTTCAGCAGCACGTCGAAGCGGGGATTGATCTCGTCGAAGATCGGCAACGAGGCTGCGCCCAGCACCACGGTGTGATGGCCTACGGAGCCCGCCATCAGGCGGGGGAGGCTGCGGCCGCTGCGCGAGCCCACCGACATCGGCAGCGGCATGGCCTTCTCGATCAGGCTGGCCAGCACGCTGGCCGGTGCCAGCCCACCGAGCAGGATGGTTTCCGGATCCAGGGTCGATTCCAGGATGTTGACGGCACTCGCAAGAAAGGGCGCGGCCTCCTCAACCCAGCGCTCCACGGGAGCGGATATCGCGCCATCCAGCTCGGGGAGGACAGGGGAGCCGGGCTGGTCGGCCAGAAATTCCTGGGCTGCGCTCAGGGAGAGATAGCGCTCCAGGCAGCCGCGATTGCCGCAGGGACAGGGCTTGCCGTTCGGCATCACGATCATATGGCCGATTTCGCCGGCATTGAGCGAGGCGCCGCGCCAGGGCTGGCCGCCGAGGAAGACGCCGGCGCCGAGCCCTTCGTCCAGGAACAGGAAGACGAAACTGTCGATTGCCCGGGCGACGCCGTGCAACCGCTCGCCGATCGCTGCCGCCATGGCATCGTTCTCGATCTGCACCGGCTGTTCGAGAGCCTCCGCGATATGCCGCCTGGCATCAGGATCGTCCCATCCGGGCAAAGTGGTCGGGCCCGCCGTGGTGATGGCGCCGACCCCGAAGCGCACGGGTAGGGCGACCCCTGCACCGAGCAGGCGCGAGGCGGGAACGCCGGCCTCCTCGATCAACGCATCGGCAAGCTGCCGCAAGGCCGGCGCTGCGCTGCGGGGAGAGGGGCGCTGGGCGGGAATCTCGCGGATGGCGACAGGCTTGCCGGTGAGGTCGACCAGGGCCGCGATGATGGCGCTGTGGTCGACATGGAAGCCGAGCGACCACGCGCCCTGAGGGTTGATGGTGTAGGGGATGGAGGGCTGGCCCCGTCCCTCGCGCTTGGGTGCGCCGGGCAGGAGGAAGCCGGCTTGCTCCAGTTCCTCGACGATGTTGGAGATCGTCTGGTTGGTCAGGGCGGTCTCCCGGGCGATCTCTGCCCGCGACACCGGCCCCAGCCTGCGCACCGTGTCGAGCACGACGCGCCTGTTATGGGAGCGGGTGAATTCGAGATTGGTCCCCGCAACACTTCGGCCCGGTTGGGGCGCCTTGTCCGCCTCGCGCCTTGCCATCTCAGCCACCCCCTAGAGCAAAACGCGCTCAGATGAGAACGCTTATTTGCTCTAACTCTTTGTTTCGACGCGTCTTTGCGATTCTAGGTGATTCCGTCAAATCGCAAAACGCTTTCCCGATTTCGTAGGCAACTATGGCAGCATGTTTACATTCAAACAAATTGAGTTAATAATTTTTCCGGGTCGCAGAAAATGACCGGGAGCCATCGAGAACTCTCCGCGCCCCTGAACTATGCAGGGCGGCCACCGGTCGCCGTTCGAATTGCAAGCGGGAGATGATTGCAATGTCTGGAATTCACAAATCGGTCCTGGCTGGGCTGGCAATGACGGCCCTGGCGGGATTGTCGCCGGCAGCCGCGGAAACGCTCAATGCCCTGTTCATGGCGCAGGCCGCCTATAGCGACGCCGACGTCAAGGCGATGACCGCCGCCTTCGAAAAAGAAAATCCCGGCGTTACCGTCAATGTCGAATTCGTGCCCTACGAGGCCCTTTACGACAAGATCGTCGCCTCCAAGGCCGCTGGCGGCGCCGGCTATGACGTCGTGCTCTACGACGTGATCTGGCCGGCCGCCTTCGCGCAGAACGGTGTCCTGGTCGACGTCACGGACCGGCTGAAGGATCTCGACCGCTCCAAGGTATTCGACGGGGCCTGGGCCACCGTGAATTATGACGGCAAGACCTATGGCATGCCGTGGATCCTCGACACCAAATATCTGTTCTACAACACCGAGATCTTGCAGAAGGCCGGCATCGCCGAGCCGCCGAAAACCTGGGATGAGCTGGCCAAGGATGCCAAGATCATCAAGGACAAGGGCCTGGTGCAATATCCCATCGTCTGGAGTTGGTCGCAGGCCGAGGCGGTCATCTGCGATTATGTGACCCTGACGGCGGCCTATGGCGGCAAGTTCTTCGAGGGAGACAAGCCGGTCTTCGACAAGGGCGGCTCGCTCGATGCCGTCACCTACATGGCCGACAGCCTCAAGAACGGCCTCTCCAACCCCAATTCCAAGGAATATCTGGAAGAGGACGTCCGCAAGGTGTTCTCGGCTGGTGATGCGGCCTTCGCGCTCAACTGGACCTACATGTATGCCAAGGCCAATGACCCGGCCGAAAGCAAGGTGGTCGGCAAGGTCGGGGTGGTGCCGGCTCCCGGTGTCGAGGGCAAGAGCACGGCCTCGGGCGTGAATGGCTCGATGGGGCTGGGCATCACGGCCGGTTCCTCCAAGCCGGATCTCGCCTGGAAATACATCGTCTATCTGACCTCCAAGCCGGTGCAGAACCAGTATGCCAAGCTCAGCCTGCCGATCTGGAAGGCGTCCTACACCGATCCGGCCGTCACCAAGGGGCAGGAGGGCTTGGTCAAGGCCGCCGATGTTTCCATCGGCCTGATGACCCTGCGTCCGACGGTCGCTTCCTACCAGGAACTCTCCACCATCCTGCAGGCGCAGATCCAGAACGCGCTGGCCGGCAAGGCCTCGCCCGCCGATGCCCTGGCGGCAGCGGCCAAGGATGCCGCGCGCATCCGGTGAGACCTTTACCCAGGGCTGATGTCGGTCGGTATTTGGTACACCGGTGAAGGTCCGGCAGAATGGAGCGCGACCAGCCTTCCCCACGAAGCTGGGGAAGGTGCCCCCGACGTCGTCGGGGCGGATGGGGTGTGGCGGGCAGTGCGATACCTTTGAAAGGCTGGCCGAACGGTGATGCAATCTTGTTGCGTTCAGCCTATTGCCCGCCACATCCCCTCCGTCATTTCTGCGAAATGAACAGCCACATCTTCGAAACGAAGATGTGGCGGCCTCCCCCAGCTTCGTGGGGGAGGCTGGCCACACCTCTTTCTGTCGGGTGCGAAAAGCTGCCCAGACCTAAAGGATTTCCCTGATGATGAGCGGCCGTGTCGGCATGCCCTCACCATGGCTTCTGCTCGGTCCGATGCTGGTCATCGTGTTCGCGGCGGTCGGCTATCCCATCCTGATGACCCTGTGGCTGGCCTTCACCGATACCCGCCTGATGGCGGGGCCGGGGGCAGCGCATTTCATCGGGCTGGAAAACTTCGCCTTTGCCTTTACCGATTCCGATTTCCTCGCCGCGGCAGGTCGGACGATCTATTTCACCGTCGTCTCGATCAGCGCCGAGGCCCTGCTCGGCATCGGCGTGGCCTTGCTGCTCAACGAGAAATTCCGCGGCCGCACCTTCTGCCGTGCGCTCCTGGTACTGCCCTGGGCGGTGCCCACCATCGTCAACGCTTTGATGTGGCGGCTGATCTACCAGCCCGATTTCGGCGTGCTCAATGCAGTGCTGACCCAGAGCGGGCTGATGGAGAGCTATCGCAGCTGGCTCGGCACCGAAGGCAGTGCCATGAATGCGGTGATCGTGGCCGATGTCTGGAAGAACTATCCGCTGGTGGCGCTGATCGTGCTGGCCGCGCTGCAATCGGCACCCTTGGAACTCTACGGCGCCGCCACGCTCGACGGCGCCAATGCCTGGCAGCGCTTCAAGGCCGTCACCTGGCCGGTGATCGCGCCGCCGCTGCTGGTGGCGCTGGTGCTGCGTTCGATCGAGGCACTGAAAGTCTTCGACATCTTCTATGTGATGACACGGGGCGGTCCGGCGAGTTCGACCAAGACCATGAGCTTCTTCGTCTATGAGGAATCCTTCCGCTTCATGCGAGTGGGGTCGGGTGCTTCCTACGCCCTCATCGTGGTGCTGATCTGCATGGTCTTCGTCGGCTTCTACGTCCGGCTGATGCGCAGACAGGAGGCCTGATCATGCAGCGCAGCCCCATCGCAACTTTCTTCCTCTATTGCGGCGTCGCCCTGTTCCTGGTGGTGACGCTCGCGCCGGTGCTCTGGCTCGGCGTGATGAGCATCTCGCTACCGGCCGATCTCACCGCCAAGCCGCTGTCGCTCATCCCGCATCATGTCGACTTCAGCCGTTATGCCCGCCTGCTCACCTTCGAGGCCAACAGCCCGGGCGAGGCCTTCCTGATGGCGTTGCGCAACAGCCTGTTGAGCTCGCTGGGCGCGACGGCGCTGTCGCTGCTGGTGGCGGTGCCGGCGGGCTGGGCCTTTTCGCGCTACCGCAATCGCGGCGTGTCGGTGGTGCTCTACAGCATCCTCGCCACCTATATGACCCCGGCCGTGGCGCTGATCCTGCCGCTCTATTTCCTGCTGTCGATGCTGGGGCTGCTCAACAATGTGTTCGGCCTCATCCTGGTCTATTGCTCGATCCTGACGCCCTTCACCGCCTGGTTCATCAAATCGTCCTTCGATGCGGTGCCCGGCGAACTCGAAAGCGCTGCAGCGATCGACGGCGCCTCGACGCTGCAGACCCTGTGGTGGGTCACGCTGCCCTATGCCCGGGCCGGCGTCGCCACCGCGGCCCTGTTCGCCATCCTGCTGGCCTGGGACGAATTCTTCTACGCCCTGCTCTTCACCTCCAACCAGAATGCCAAGACCCTCACCGTCACCATCGCCGACTTCGCCGCCGGCCGCGCCACGGATTTCGGCCTGGTCTCGGCCGCGGGCCTGCTGACGGCGCTGCCACCGGTTCTGATCGCCTTCATCCTGCAAAAATCACTGGTTGCCGGCCTGACTGCCGGCAGCGTCAAGGGTTGATATCATGAGTAAAATCGTGCCGGGCTCGGGCCTGGCGATGATCGAGGCCGAAATGGCCAGGCAGCATGCCGATGCACTGGCCTCTTTCCATGGCGCCGGGCCGATGGCCGCGCGGCTGGCCGACAGCATCCGCCGTACCGGCCGGCTGACCCTGGCCGCCATGGGCGGCTCGCACTGGGTCAACCGCGCAGCCGCCGTGCTCTATCGCCAGCTCGGCATCGAGGTCGAGACCGAGGTGGTGTCCGAGCTTCTCATCACGCCGCAGCCCGACCGCGAGCGTACCGTGCTGCTGGTGTCCCAGTCGGGCAATTCCGGCGAGATCGTCGCCTATCTCGAGCGTCCGGCCGGCCGGCAGGAGCGCTTCGGCCTCACGCTTGATGCCGATAGCGCGCTCGGCCGCGGCGTGCCCGCCCTTGTCGGTGTCGGCGGGTCGGAAAAAGCCTTCGCCGCCACGCGCAGCCTCCTGGTCAGCCATGCGCTGCATCTTGCGGTGCTCGCCGCATTGGGCCTGCCGGCGGAACCCGCGCTCGCCGTGCTCGATGCCCCCGTCCGGCCCGATCTGGGGGCGGCCCTGTCCGCTCTCGCCGCCAGCACGTCCCTGATCCTCAGCGGCCGGGCCGAACTGCAGGGCGTGGCCGAATCCGGGGCGCTCTGCGTGATGGAACTCGCCCGCCTGCCGGCCCTGGCCCTGGAGGGCGGCCAATTGCGGCATGGCCCGATGGAGATGCTGTCACCGGCCAGCGGCATTGTGCTGCTGCGCGCCGCCGGCCCCTCGGCCGGCCTCGCGCCGGGGCTGGTGGCGGCCTGCCGCGCGGCCGGATCGCCGGTGGTGGTGTTCGACCTCTCCGGTGAGGCCGACATCGCCGATGCTGTCACCATTCGCCTGCCGAGGGAGGAGGGCATGGCGGCCATCTTGGCCGTATTGCCGGCACTGCAGTCCTTCCTGGTGACCTTTGCGGCCGGCCGGGTTACCCAAGTCGGCGAGCCCCTGCGCTCGACCAAGGTGACGACGGAGCTATGAGGGAACCGCTGTTTCTGATCGGCAACGTCAATGTCGATCTCGTGATGGGCCCGCAGGCGCCCTGGCCGCAACCGGGCACGGAAGTGATCGTGCCCGAGAGCGAATTCCGCGTCGGCGGCGCCGCTGGCAATACGGCGCTGGCCCTCGATGCGCTCGGCGTCGATTACCGGCTGATCACCAGTCGCGGCAACGACATGCTGGGCCGCTGGCTCGCCGAACCCTTCGGGGCACGGGCGCTGGGCTGGACCGTGGCCGAGGGGGCGACCACGGTTTCGGTCGGCATCGGCCATCCCGATGGGGACCGCACCTTCTTTACCACCACGGGCCATCTGCATTCATTCAGGCTGGCGCACGTGCTGTCGCAACTCGACGAGAAGGGGGAGGGGTGCGTGGCCCTGCTGGTGGGTCCCTTCGTGATTCCGGCCCTGCTCGCCGATTATGACGAGTTGATCGTCATCCTGCGGCGCCGGGGTTATCGGGTCGCCCTCGATACGGGCTGGCCGGATGGCGGCTGGACGTCTGGGGTGCGGGCGCGGGTCAATGCCTGGATCGGCCATTGCGAGCATGTCCTCATCAACGACATCGAGGCCAAGGGGCTGACCGGCGCCGAGACGGTCGCGGACGCGGCGGAGATGATCCGGCCGCTGCTGCCCCCCGGCGCCAGCCTGGTGATCAAATGCGGGCCGAAGGGGGCCTTGGCCTGGCGTGGGGACGAGCATGTGGCCGTGCCGGCGCCGCAGGTCGACGTCGTCGACACCATTGGGGCCGGCGACACCTTTTCGGCCGGCTATTTCGCCAGCCTGGTCGAGAGCGAGGATCTTGAGAGGGCGGTGACGAATGGCGTGGCGGTCGCCTCGCTGGCGGTCTCGACGCGGCCACGCCGCTATCGGTGAGGGAGGCGCCGCCCCCTTCACACATACCCGCGGCGCTTCACCTCGGCCCAACTGTCGTCGAGCGTCTTCTTGGCGGCGGCGATCAGGGCGTCGACTTCTTCATGGCTGATCACCAGCGGCGGGGCGATGATCAGCGTGTCGCGGGTGGCGCGCATGACCAGGCCGTGCTGGAAGGAGAAGTCACGGGCGATCAGGCCGACCGTGCCGGTTTCCACAGGCCAGGAGGCGCGCGTCTTCTTGTTCGGCGTCAGCTCCAGCGCGCCGATCAGGCCGACCATGCGCGCTTCGCCGACCATGGGATGATCGCCCAGCGCCAGCCACTGCTTTTGCATATAGGGGCCGATATCGTCCTTCACGCGCTCGACGATCTTCTCGTCACGCAGGATCTTGATGTTGGCGATCGCGGCCGCTGCGCAGGCCGGATGGCCCGAATAGGTGTAGCCATGGTTGAAGTCGCCGGCATTGGCGATCACCTCGGCTACCTTCTCGGTCACCATCACGCCGCCGATCGGCAGGTAGCCGGAGGAAATGCCCTTGGCCATCGCCATGATGTCGGGCTCGAAGCCGAAATACTGGCTGCCGAACCATTCGCCGGTGCGCCCGAACCCGCAGATCACCTCGTCCGAGATCAGGAGGATGTCGCGCTCGCGGCAGATGCGCTGGATTTCGGGCCAATAGGTGGCGGGCGGGATGACCACGGCGCCGGCGCCCTGGATCGGCTCGGCGATGAAGGCGGCGATCGTGTCGGCGCCGAGCTCGTCGATGGTGCGCTCGAGCTCGCGCGCCGCCCACAGGCCGAATTCCTCCGGGCTGCGGTCACCGCCCTCGGCATACCAATAGGGCTGGGCGATGTGGACGATGCCGGGGATCGGCAGGCCGCCCTGGGCATGCATCGGCGTCATGCCGCCGAGCGAGGCGCCGCCGATGGTCGAGCCGTGATAGCCGTTCTTGCGGGCGATGATGGTCGATTTGCCGGGCTTGTCCTGGGCCGCCCAGTAATGACGCACCATGCGGATGATGGTGTCGTTGGATTCCGAGCCCGAGCCGGTGAAGAACACGCGGCTGAACTGCGGCGGCGTCACTTCCGCCAGCAGGCGCGACAGCTCGATCGCCGGCAGATGGGTGGTCTTGAAGAAGGTGTTGTAGAAGGGCAGTTCGCGCATCTGCTGCGCCACAACCTCGACGATTTCCTCGCGGCCATAGCCGACATTGACGTTCCACAGGCCCGACATGCCGTCGATGATCTGGTTGCCTTCGGAATCCCACAGATGCACGCCCTTGGCCTTGACGATGATGCGCGCGCCCTCGGCGTTCAGGCCCTTGGTGTCGGTGAAGGGGTGCAAATGATGCGCGGCATCGATCGCACGCAGTTCCGCTGTGGTGAGGTTGGTCTGGTGCAAGGACATGATGCGCGCTTTCCCGAAAAATGTGATCCCAATTTTGTGATCACAAATTGCGGAAGTCAAGGGGGATGCGTTGTCGCGGTGTTTGCAAGAGCGGACGTCCTACGACACTCGAGAGAGCGTGGGACAATGCCCTCAATCGTCCCGCCAGCGCGGCATCGCCCTAAAGCGGTCGAAAACTTCTACGCACCCGCCAGGACGATCTCCGCTTCGTGTTCCACCGGAAAATTCACCGAGCGGGCGATGAAGCACATCTCATGCGCCTTCTTGTGCAATTCATGCGCCTTCTGCAGGTCGGTGCCGGCGGCGACCACGACATGCGGGCGCAGGGTGACCTTCTCGAACTGGCCGGCACCGCCAGCCACCTCGACCATCACGCCTTCTGCCTCGTCCTCATAAGAGAGCACATTCACGCCCATCTGCGAGCACAGGCCGAGATACCAGAGCTTGTGGCAGGCCGAGAGCGAGGCGACCAGCAGGTCCTCGGGGTTCCAGCGCGTGGCATCGCCGCGAAAGCTCGGGTCGGAGGAGCCTTCGATCGTCGGCTTGCCCTCGGCCTGGATCTGGTGGGCGCGGCTGTAGCCGCGATAGGTGGGCGTGCCCTCGCCCTCATTGCCGGTCCAGATGACCTTGACCGCGTAGCGGTGTTCGCGCCCTGCCATACCTTCCTCCTCATGTCGTTATGGGGCGGGAGGATGCCCTCTTGTCCGGCTGTTTCGCAATGGGTGTGTGCATAGCGCGTCAATCTTCCGCGTCCGCCGGCCGCAGGGAGCGGGACAGGAAATCGACCACGGCACGCACCGCGGGCAGCTGCCCGCGCCGATGGGTGGTCAGCACCGTGGTGGTGACTTCGCCCGCCTGCCAGTCCGGCAGCACGAGACGCAACAGGCCGCCCGCCACGGCCGCCGCGCTGATCGAGCGGGGCAAAGCGGTGATGCCGAGCCCGGCTTTGGCCGCTTCCAGCAGGGCGACGGATTCGTCGGCGAAGAAACGGGCGCGGGGCATGACCTCTATCGTCTGGCCGTTCGCCGAGAGCTTCCATATCGGCGCCCGGGGCTGGGTGAGGAGGCCGTCATGACCGGCAAGATCCTCCGGCGTGGCCGGGATTCCCCTGATGGCGAGATAGGCGGGGGCAGCCACCAGGCCGATTGCCTCCCGGTGAAGGGGGCGGGCCATCAGGTCGGAATCGGCGAGCGGCCCGAAATGGCTCCGGAGCGCGATGTCGAAGCCTTCCTGGATGAGATCGACGAAACGGTCGGTGACATGCAACTGCACCTGCAGCTTGGGCAGGGCGGCGGCGAGCCTGGGTAGCTGGGCGGCGAGATGGAATTGCGCGGTGGGAACCGAAGCCGTGATCCGGACGGTGCCGCTCGGTTCCGCCCGCCGAGCCAGCACGGCGCTTTCGGCCGCCTCGACCTCGATCATCGCTGCCCGGGCATGCTCGAACACCTCCCGGCCGGCATCGGTCAGCACGAAGCTGCGCGAGGTGCGGTTCAGCAGCCTGGCTTCCAGCCGAGCCTCCAATTCGGCCACACGCTTGCTCACTGTCGATTTCGGGATGCCGAGGTGCCGGGCTGCGGCAGCAAAGCCGCCCTGCTCGACGGCCTGGGCAAAGAGGATGAAATCGTTGAGGTTCGACATTCAAAGTTTCCAAGTATGGACTTCAGGTCCATATCTGCCAGTCTACAGCTCCAAAGTCCATGTGTGCATATTGTCGTTATCAACCCAATAGGAGATACGACAATGGAACCGATCATCTTCGCCGGTCATCTCGCGGGCAGCTCCCTCGGTCTCGTCGCCGCTTTCGAATGGCTCGGCAAGCCCTATCGCGCCACGCGGGTGCATATGCCCGACGAGATGCTGAGCGAAGCCTATGGGCGGGTGAACGGCCGGCGCGAGACCCCGGTGCTGATCCGCGAGGACGGCAGTGTGCTGACCGAAACCACGGCGATTGCCCGCTGGCTCGAACTGCGCGACGAGGAACATCGCATCAGTTTCGCTACCGATAGTGCCGAGGCGCATCGCATGCACCAATTCATCGGTTTCCTGAACACCGGCTTCACCGGTGCCTTCACCCCGCTCTGGGTGGCGCTGGAAATGCAGGGCGGAAGCGAGGCTTATAAGGAAGCGCTGCGGACCTTCGGGCGCGACCTCGTCGCCCATCGTCATCGCCAGCTCGAGGCGATGATCGGTTCCTCGGCCTATCTGGCCGGCGACAGGCCGAGCCTGGCCGATGCGGTCTTCATCGGCGTCGCGCGCTGGGCCGAGTTCCACCAGGCGCTCGACCTCACGCCCTTCCCGAAGATCCAGGCGTTGAAGGCAAGGCTGGAGCCCGATCCGGCCGTGCGGTTCGCTCACGCGATCGAGGACGGTGTTCCCGCGATCGGCAGTGGTGCCTTGCGCGGTCTGCTGCCGCTGGAGGAGGTGTTGGGTGAGGTAGGTGCCAGACTGGCGGCGTGAGCACCCGGATCGCCTCGCGCTGCCTGGATGGCAAGGGGGCTCACCCCCTTGCCATGCCTATGGCGCCTCGGGGCGGAAACTTGCGATGGAGCGGTCGCAGAGCGGACGCCACGTCTCGATCTCGGAGGTTGGAAACTCGCAGACGATGTTGAACACGCTGTCTGGCGTCTTGGATACGCGGGTGATGGCGGACTGCTTAGGCCCCCTCAGTTCGGCGCGAACGAACTCCTCGGTGCCGCTATGGCCGATCGGCAGATCCGGCACCCGGATGCCTCGCTTCTGCGCCAGATCCTGGATGAACGTCCGTAGATCGATATCCTTCATCCTGGCTGTTCGTTCGAATTTGATCACGCCGAACTCGTGCTGCCCCATCCGGCTGCCGATACCATGCACGACCATGGGGCCGATCTTCGGATCGTCCACCGTGAAGCTGTAATCGTTGAAGGGGATGGGGGAGATCACGAAGAAACGCCCCCTTGTCGATCGCGCCGGATAGCCGCCCTGGCCGTCGGTCTGCCGGACCTCGGTCCGGTGCATTTCGATATTAGCCTGTGCCTGCGCGGCCACTGCGCCTGCAAGAACAAGCAGCCAGGCTGCAACTGCTCGGTCAACCAGTCGTCTGTGAGCCATCGGGAGCTCCGGATCGCGGTTCTCACATCGCCCGGGTCCCGCTTTTGTGGTAGCGGGCGAGCACGGCACGCAGGCGCGCTTCGGCGTCCGCGTTGGGCGGGAGGCCGAAGCGCAGCCAGCGTGGGTTGGCGCCAAAGCGGCGCACCCAGATGCCGGCCTGGCCGAGCTGGCGGAACAAAGCGGGGGCATGCGCGGTCTGCAGCAGGCGATAGAGATCGGTGCCGCCGATCACCGCGCCGGCCTTGGTCAGGTCCTCGTCGAGATTCTGGCGTGCCGTGCGCAGCGAGGTGCGCGTGCCGTTCTGCCAGAGGATGTCGGCGAGCGCGGCGCGGCCTATGGCGATGGCCTCGCCCGAAACCGCCCAGGCTCCCATCGCCTGGCGCAATTTGCCGGTGAGCGCGGGCTCGGCCAGCACGAAGCCGAGCCGGATGCCGGCCAAGCCGAAGAACTTGCCGAAGGAGCGCATCATCACCAGGCCCTGCGTGCCTGCCATGGCGGCCAGGCTTACCTGCGGCATCACGTCAGCGAAGGCCTCGTCGACGACGAGGGCGCCGCCCCTGGCATATTTCTCGGCGGCGAGCGCGAGCAGCTCCTCGCGGCCGAAATAGTTGCCATCGGGATTGTTCGGATTGACGAGGACCGCGATCTCGGAGCCGGCCAGTTCCTCGAAGCGGCGAGCCTCTCGCACGTGATGGCCGCCCAGCGCCCAGCTGCGGGCATGTTCGGCATAGGTCGGGCTCAGCACGCTCACCGTACCTGCGGCGAACAGATGGGGCAGCCACTGGATGGCGGCCTGCGTGCCCGGCGTCGCAACGACGCAGGCATCGAAGGGCACGCCATAGCATTGGGCCGCCACGGCCTCCAATTCACGGGCCTCGTCGGGTGAGGGCAGGGCAGCCCAGGATTCGGCCGGAATCGCTGGAATTGGATAGGGCCAGGGGTTGATGCCGGTGGAAAGATCGATCCAGGGCCCGGAGGCCTGCGGGAAGAGGCGACGCGCCTCGCCGAGATTGCCGCCATGCTCCACTGCGCTCATTCTCCTGCCACTCTTGTCTTGACGCCTGAAACCGGCGCGACCAATGTCGCGCCAAATTTGTTTATTGGAGGGTATGGCCATGGTGGACGCTGCGATCAAGCTTCATGACGCCGGCGAAGCGATCAAAAAGGCTGGTGAAGCCTTCGACTGGTCGGATCCGCTCGATCTCGAATCGCTGCTGACGGAGGAGGAGCGGCTGGTCCGTGACACCGCCCGCGACTACGCGCAGGACCGGCTGATGCCGCGCGTTCTCAAGGCTTATCGCGAGGAGGATTTCGATCGCGCGATCATGTCGGAGATGGGCGAGCTCGGCCTGCTCGGCGCCACGATTCCCGAAGCCTATGGCGGTGCGGGCCTCGGCCATGTCGCCTATGGCCTGGTTGCCCGCGAGGTCGAGCGGGTTGATTCGGGCTATCGCTCGGCGATGTCGGTGCAGTCCTCGCTGGTGATGCACCCGATCTATGCCTATGGCAGCGAGGAGCAGCGCAAGAAGTACCTGCCCAAGCTTGCCAGTGGCGAACTCGTCGGCTGCTTCGGCCTCACCGAGCCGGATGCCGGCTCCGATCCGGGCTCGATGAAGACCCGCGCGGTCAAGGTCGCCGGCGGCTACCAGCTCAACGGCACCAAGATGTGGATCACCAATTCGCCGATCGCCGACATCGCGGTGGTCTGGGCCAAGCTGGACGACGTCATCCGCGGCTTTATCGTCGAGCGCGGTACCAAGGGCTTCTCCACGCCCAAGATCGAGGGCAAGCTCTCGCTGCGCGCCTCGATCACCGGCGAGATCGTGCTCGATGGCGCGGTGGTGCCGGAAGAAAACCTCCTGCCCAACGCCAAGGGCCTGTCCGGGCCGTTCGGCTGTCTCAACAAGGCGCGTTACGGTATCGCCTGGGGCGCCATGGGCGCGGCCGAGTTCTGCTGGCATCGCGCCCGCCAATACACGCTCGACCGCAAGCAGTTCGGCCGGCCCCTGGCGGCGACGCAGCTCGTGCAGAAGAAGCTCGCCGACATGCAGACCGAGATCGCGCTCGGCCTGCTCGGCGCGCTGCAGCTCGGCCGTCTGCTCGACGCCCATACCGCCGCGCCGCCGGCGATCAGCCTGATGAAGCGCAACAATTGCGGCAAGGCGCTCGACATCGCCCGCGTCGCCCGCGACATGCATGGTGGCAACGGGATCGCCGACGAGTTCCATGTGCTGCGCGTGGCCCAGAATCTGGAGACGGTGAACACCTATGAGGGCACGCATGACGTGCACGCCCTCATCCTCGGCCGCGCCCAGACCGGTATTCAAGCATTCTTCTGAGGGTGGCCGTTCGGCGTTCTTAAATATCTGATTTATAAAGAAAAGAGCGCAATCCTTGTCATGCCCGGGCTCGACCCGGGCATCCAGCGCAACGGGGCCTGCTGGATTGCCGGGTCAAGCCCGGCAATGACAAAGGTTGAGCCAGTTCGCCTGTTGATCAGCTACCCCTATGGTGGCGATCGAAAGGCCGACCCCGGTTTCCTGCGAAACATCTTCCAATTTAATGACGCTTGGCCTCGAGGCTGGGCCGCGTTCTTATGCGCACAACCAAAATCAGCTTCCGAGGAAATGTCATGCGCCTGTGGCTCAAGGATCCGCTCGCCATTCTTGCCGAGGGCGCCGAGCGCGGCGTCGTCGTCGAAGGCAGCCGCATCGTCGAGCTGGTGCCGGCGGGGGGCGAACCCACCGCTCCCGTCGACAAGGTGTTCGAGGCTTCCCGGCATGTCGTGCTGCCTGGCCTGGTCAATACCCACCACCATTTCTACCAGACGCTCACCCGCGCCCATCCCGATGCCTGCGACCAGCCGCTGTTTCCCTGGCTGAAGACGCTCTATCCGATCTGGTCGCGCCTCGATCCCGACAGTTTCCGCCTCTCCGTGCGCCTGGCACTGGTCGAGCTCCTGATGTCCGGCTGCACCACGGCGGCCGACCATCATTATGTCTTCCCCCAGGGGCTGGAAAACGCCGTCGACATCGAGGTCGAGGAGGCCCGCAAGCTCGGCATCCGCATGACGGTGTCGCGCGGCTCGATGAACCTGTCGCAGAAGGATGGCGGCCTGCCGCCTGATTCGGTGGTGCAGGACGAGGACACCATCCTGGCAGATTGCGAACGGGTGGCGAGTGCCTATCACGACACCAGGCCGGGCGCGATGACGCGCATCGCCTTCTCGCCCTGTTCGCCCTTTTCGGTGACCAAGAGCCTGATGCGCAAGACGGCCGATCTGGCCGAACGTTTCGACTGCCGCCTGCATACCCATCTGGCCGAAACCCATGACGAGGATGATTTCTGCCTCGCCACCTACAAGTGCCGGCCGATCGAGCTCCTGGACGAAGTGGGCTGGATGAGCCCGCGCACCTGGCTCGCCCACGGCATCCATTTCAGCGCCGACGACTGCACCACGCTGGGGCGCCATGGCGTCGGCGTCTGCCATTGCCCGACCTCGAACGCCGTGCTCGCCTCCGGCTTCTGCCATACCGGCCTGCTTGAAAAGGCTGGCGCGCCCGTCGGTCTCGGCGTCGACGGCTCGGCCTCCAACGATTCCTCCAACCTGATGGAAGGCGTGCGCCACGCCTTGATGATCAACCGCCTCTCTCATGGCGCGGAGGCGGTCTCCTGGCGCGATTGTCTGCGCTGGGCCAGCGAAGGCTCGGCCCGTTGCCTGGGCCGCGACGACATCGGTGCGATCCGAGCCGGCCTGGAGGCAGACCTCGCGCTCTATACGCTCGATGAACTGCGTTTTTCCGGCGCCCACCACCCCATCGCGGCTTTGGTCCATTGCGGTGCCCATCGCGCCGACCGCGTGATGGTGGCGGGCCAGTGGCGCGTCGAGGATGGCCTGCCCGTCGGTGTCGATCTCGGCGCGCTGCGGGAAGCCCATGGCAGGGTGGCGGCGAAGTTTTTGTAGGTCTCCGGGAAACGCTGCGGCTGGAAACGCGGACGTCTCGTCCGCCTCTTCCTATCCCGCAACCTCCGCGTTTCCAGAATGCGGACGGGACGTCCGCGGTCCCAGCCGCGGCGCTTCTTGCCTCGACCTGGGCATGGCGTTCTGCTATCCGCAGGCCATGCCCAATCTCCATGCGCCTCTTCGCCTCCGCCCCGACCCGAACGGCACGCCCGTCGAGTATCGGTGGATCCCCTTCGACCGGACGGATGCCCGCTGGCACGAGCCGTTGGTCGACATGGCGACCGAGGGGCTGCTTACCGAGGCCTGGTATGCCCGCACCGATGGCGGCAACGCACCCTATTTCATGCCGATCGCCGGCGCGGTGAAGACGGTGGCGGCCCGCACCAGCGTGGCGCGTCTGGTACGCGAGGCCGATGCAGCCGTCTCCGGCCTCGGGCTGCGGCTCAAGGTTGTTGATGCCTACAGGCCGATCGAGACCCAGGCCGGCCTGTGGACCTTCTTCGAGCAGGAAGTCGCGGCCGAGCGGCCCGAGCTTTCTGCCGCCGAGCAGGAGGCCATCGTGCGCACCTTCGTCTCCGATCCGCGCCGCTTCAACCGCGAGGACGAGACCACCTGGCCTATCCATTCCACGGGGGGCTCCGTCGACGTCGTGCTGGTGGATGCGGCCAGTGGCGCCATGCTCGATCACGGCGCGGCCTTCGACGAGGGCCACGAGCGCTCCTACACCGATCACTATGAGCGCCTGTTACAGCGCGGCGAGATTGCTCCCGACGATGCGCGCCTCACCAACCGCCGCATTCTGGTCAATGCGATGGTTAACGTGGGCTTTACCAACTACGCGTACGAATTCTGGCACTTCGACTACGGAACGCAGGCCCATATCCTGACCTTGCAGGATGAAGGCGTGGCCGGCGCTCCCAAAGCCGCGTGGTATGGAACCACGGACCTGCCGGAAGGACTATGCTGATCCAATCGACTTTCTCCGCCAAGGGCGCATCCCATGCCATCGTCTCGCTGGGCAAGCCGCTCGAGGCCGGAACCTCGCATGTCATCTGGGCACACGGCTGGGGCCAGGATCATCGGGCCTTCCAGGCCCTGGCCGGCTCTCTGGAACGGACGGGTCATCATACGCTGATCGACTTTCCCGGCTTCGGCCAGAGCCCGGTACCGCCTGAAACAGGCCATGGCGGTATCTGGGATACGGCCGATTACGCCGATGCCGTCGCCGAATGGCTTGAAACCCTGCCGCGTGGCAAACGCATCTGGGTGGGACACTCCTTCGGCGGGCGTGTCGGCCTCCGCCTGGCGGCTCGTCATCCGGATATCCTCGACGGCATGGTGCTGGTCGGCTCGCATGGCCTCAAGCCCATCCGCAGCCTGATGACCCGGCTGAAGATCTTCCTGCGCGTGCGGGCCTTCAAGGCCCTCAAGCTCCTCGAAAAGCTCGGCGTCGACGTGTCGGCCCGCAAGGCCAAGTTCGGCTCGGCCGATTACCGCAGTGCCGGTGCCATGCGCCCGATCTTCGTCAAGGTGATCGGCGAGGACCAAAGCCAGGATATCAAGGCCATCCGCATTCCCGTCCGCATCATCTGCGGCGCCCTCGACGACCAGGCCCCACCGGAGATGAGCGAACGCATGGGCCAGCTCATCCCGGGCGCCAGCGTCAGCATCCTGCCTGGCCTCGATCATTACACCGTTCTGTCCGATGGCGGCTCCCAGATCGCCCATACGGTTGCGAAGCTCTTGGAGGCTTGATGCTCGAAACACTGGCCCCCGTGCTGAATTCGGCTCATCTCGCCGCGGCTTTGGTCCTCATTGGCTTCATCCCCTTCGCCTGGAAGCGTTTCCTGACCTATCTGCATATCTTCCAGCAGGAGGAATATGACGGCCGGCGCTTCCTGCACTGGCTCTTCTACAACGTGGTTGTCGATACCAAGGCGAGCCTTGCCATCGTCCTCCTGTCGGTGATGGCCAAGCTCTACCCCTCGCCGGTGCTGGTGCTCGCTCTGTTCATCGCGGTGATCCTGCTGGTGGTGGCGCGCCGCGAGCGCGACCCGCGCCAGACGGGCAAGAAGAAGCTGGCGATGACGCAGCGCGCCACCCGCATCCTGCGCGTCGCCTTCGCCCTCGTCCTGGTGATCGGCCTCGTCGGGGTTGGCTTTGGGGTGGCGCCGGTCTGGATCGTGCTCCTGATCCAGCTGATCCCCTTCGCCCTGGTCGCGGCGGTGATGATCCTGCAGCCCGGCGAGAACCGCATCCAGCAGGGCTTCTGGAACGAAGCGCATGACAAGCTCAAGCGCCTGTCGCCGGTGATCGTCGGCGTCACCGGCTCCTACGGCAAGACCTCGACCAAGCACATCCTCGGCCATCTGCTCGAAAGCGCCGGCTCGGCGCTGATCACGCCCGGCTCGGTCAACACGCCGATGGGCATTGCCCGCATCGTGCGCGAACGCCTGGAGCCTTATCACCGCCATTTCGTGGTGGAGATGGGCGCCTATGGGCCGGGCTCGATCGAGAGGCTCTGCCGTCTCGCCCCGCCCGACATCGCGGTGGTGACGGCTGTTGGTGCGGCCCACTACGAACGCTTCAAGTCGCTCGATACCGTGGCCAAGACCAAGTTCGAACTACCGGCAGCGGCGATCGCGCGCAATGGCAAGGCGATCATCAACGACGCCGTGCTGGCCTTCAAGGATGCCCGCGACTTCACCGATGCGCATCGCGCCTCGATGGTGCTGGTCGGCAATGGCGGTAACAGTGAGGCCCGCATCAACAGCGTCACTCAGGAAAAGGACGGGCTCAAGGTTTCCCTGACCTATCTCGGCAAGGACTACCAGCTCTCCGCCCCGCTCTACGGCCTGCATCACGGCAGCAACATGGCGATTGCCTTCGTCACGGCGCTGGCCATGGACATCGACGCCGAGACGGCCGAAATCGCCATGCGCTCGACGCCGCAGATCAGCCATCGCCTCGAGGTGAAACGCCAGGCCGACGGCATCGTCATCGTTGACGATGCCTATAATTCCAATCCGGCGGGCTTCGCCTCGGCCCTGGAGATCCTGCCCTTGCTGGTCTCGGGCGAGGGCCGGCGCATCCTGGTGACGCCGGGCATGGTCGAACTCGGCGCTGCCCATGCCGAAGAGCACCGCAAGATCGGTACAAAGGCCGGCGAGACAGTCGACATCCTGCTCGCCGTGGCACCCGATCGCATTCGCGACCTCATCGATGCCTACAAGGCGGCCAGGCCCGACGGCCAGGTGGTGGAGTGCGCCAGCTTTGCCGCCGCGCAGACCTGGATGGGCACCAATCTCAAGGCCGGAGACGTCGTGCTGCTCGAAAACGACCTGCCCGATCTCTATGAGCGCCAGTTGCGGCTGTGACATCCTCTCGCAGAGATACGATCTGGAACAGAAGCGCCTTCATCGCCGCCAATACGCGCCCGCTGCCGGTGCCGCATGCCCCGGAAATCAGCCTCTATCTCGCTGACGAGGTCACGCCTCTCTGGCTGAAGACCGAGGAAGAACTGGGGGCGATGGGGTTGCCGCCGCCCTTCTGGGCCTTCGCCTGGGCGGGTGGCCAGGCCCTGGCGCGCTTTATCCTCGACCATCCCGACCACGTGGCCGGCCACCGCGTGCTCGACTTCGCCTCGGGCTCGGGCCTGGTGGCTATCGCGGCGATGAAGGCCGGAGCGGCGCAGGCCCTTGCCGCGGACATCGACGAATTCGCTGTCGAGGCCATCCGGCTCAACGCCGATCTCAACGGCGTGGCGGTCGAACCCTGCGGCGAGAATGTGCTCGGCCGCTTCGATCGGCCCATCGACGTCGTCCTGGCGGGTGACATCTTCTACGACCGCGAGATCTCGGCCGAAGTCCTGGCCTGGCTCAAGGGCTGGCGCGAACGCGGCGCCACCATCCTGGTGGGCGATCCCGGCCGGACCTATCTGCCCAGGGACGAACTCAACCTGCTGGCAACCTATCAGGTGCCGGTTTCGCGCGATCTCGAGGATCTCGAGATCAAGAAGACCAGCGTCTGGACGCTGAAGGCATAGCGCTACCGGCGATTATGGCAGCTTTGCCTGGGCGGCCTGCATGGGCGCGTTGTTCTGCGGCATGGCTTTCAGGAAGGCCAGGACTTCCGTGATTCCCTTGACCGCAAAGCTGCTGTTCTCGATCGGCGATAGGGGCGTGACCGCGTTCGTCCAGTTCTTGATCGCCTCCAGGTGACGGGGGCGTATCTGCTCGCCGCTATTGGCCACGGACGGGTAGTCCCTGATATAGCGGGGATCCCGAGGAACCGCATTGCATTTAAAACCGTCGGGGCGCAAGCCATTGGCGTCGCATTCATCCGCATACTCGTCCCGCAGGGCGATCATGTGCGCGAATTCGTGGATGGCAGGTCGTTGCTTGTAGGAATGGCCTTCCTTTTGCCGGGTAACGGGCGAGAGGTCGTTGCTGTAAAGCGTCGTCCGGCCGATGAGGTTGTCATGGGCATGCTCGACATTGCTGGTATAGAACCGGCCCTTGGGAACCTTGACCACATCGATCAGCCAGTGATCGCCCGGAGCCGGGTTGGAGAGGCTCGAACGGAAATGGAATTCGAGCCCGACGATGCGGCCGCTCGGCGTCGTGGTCAGGGATTTGGTATTGTATTTCTTCTGGATTTCGGCCTGCCATCGCGTGGCAAAGGCAATCGCCTCCGGCTTGTCCGACCAGCCTTCCTTGCCTTCGGAAGAGAAGCGGAAGCATAGCTTCATCAAGGCGATCGTGCGCGGGCCGCCCAGCGTTTCGACGAAATAGATATCGTAGAGTCCTCCCGCGACACCGATGGCCCACATTGGGGCATAGGGGACGAGGCTGGGCGGAATGGCGGTCTTGGAAATGGCTTTGATCTGGTCGGCGAGAATCTGGGACGTCACCGTCGGCATGCTGCTCTTTCCATTCGGCCATGGTCAGGTCCGCCAGGATACGACGCCGGGATGGCACTGCGATATTCTCTCCGATGCCCCAGGTCATCGCCCCCTGCCGGAATGAACGCGCCGGAGAAGCTTGGCGGTGCCGCTACGGCCCGGGCACGCCGACCCGGACGAGGGCAGAGAAGTCGGGGCTTTCGCCGGCCGCTTTGGCGCGCGTATCGATTTGACCGCGCTGGCGTAACTCGGTGAGCGGCACCTGATGGCTCAGCGCTCCGATGTCGTAGAGGTAGTCGGGCAGATAGCCACTGACGAGCACGCGCCAGTCCACCGGCAAATCGGGATCGAGTTTCTGGGCGAGGTGGAACGGCACCGTGGTGCAGTTGGTGGTCGCCGTGTTGTAGAAGCGCGGCTTGGCCGCAAGATCGTTGGCCTCCGAGAGCAGATAGAGGAACAGTTCCTTGGCCTGGAGCGGGCTGGTGCGCAGCCGGAAGAGCTGGACGTCCTCGCCCCTGACATTGGAACGCACGCGGATGACATCGCGCTCGTCGGCCGCGATGACCACGAGTTCGTCCTGCTTGAAGAAGCCGGAGACCGCCGAGTAGACCTCGCCCTGTTTGCGCCTGACCTCCACCGAGAAGACGAGGTGGCGCCCGTCGGAAAAGCCGAAGCTGAGCATGGTGTGGGCGATGGCGGGGCCTGCCCAATAGGAGGCGAACAGGTCGACGCCGGTAATGGTGTCGAGGTCGTAGCTGCGGCTCTCCCAGCGCTCGGTGAAGTCGCTATCGGAGCGCCAATCGAAATCGCGCACATCGCTGAGCCGGGCGGTGGAGCCCTCCACGGCAGCGGTGAACTGGCGGGCCACGTCGGGCGCCCAATCGCCCTTGCCGGTCGGCTGGATGGTGGACCACCAGATCAGCAGGGCGGCAAGGGCGGCGACGAAGGGCAAGGTCAGCCGCCAGCGCGCGGCGATCACGGCGGCCAGGGCAAGGAACGCAAGGACGATCCATAGAGCGGGGAGGGCGTAGCGGCCAAACTCCCCGAGTGGCAGGCGATACCATAGCGCCAGCGTGCCCCACAGCGCGACGAGTGCCGCCACCAGCACCAGGACAAGACGACCGGCGATGGTGAGCAACCTGGCGATCATCGATGATATCTCATCCCAGCTTCAACTGCCCCCGCGCGATCTCGAACAGCATCACGCCGGTGGCTACGGCCAGGTTGAGGGAATCGGCCTGGCCGCGCATCGGGATCTTGACGAGGTGGCTGCAGACCGCGGCAAGATCGTCGGGCAGGCCCTGCTGCTCATTGCCCATCAGCAGGAGGCAGGGCTGGCCGGCATAGTCGACCTCGCGATAATCATGCGTGCCGGACAGATGCGTGCCGACCACGAGGCCGTCGAAACCCTTGCGCCAGGCGAGGAAGGCCTGCGGCGTCGCGCTCGCGAGGCGGACATTGAAGATCGAGCCCATGGTGGCCCTGACGGCCTCGATGCCAAAGGGATCGGTGGTGTCGCCGATCAATACGATGCCCTCGGCGCCGACCGCATCGGCGGTGCGGATGATGGTGCCGAGATTGCCGGGATCGCGCACGCGGTCGAGTCCGATCCAGATCCGGTCGCGCGCGATCTTGACGCTGTCGATCTTCTCCAGGCGCTGCTCAAATACGCCGATCACCGTCTGCGGGTTGTCGCGGCGCGACAGCTTCTCCAGGATCTCGCCGGTGACCTCCAGCACCTCTCCGCCGGCCTGCCGGGTGGCGCGCACGGCGCGGGCCAGCATCGGCTTGTCCTCGCCGGACCTGTGTACCAGGATGCGGATCGGCCAGCCGGCCTCGATGGCGTCGGCCACCAGCTTCAGCCCTTCGGCGATGAACAGGCCGGCCTCCTGGCGGACCTTGCGCATATCGAGAGCGCGGATGTCCTTGATCAGGGGGTTGGTCAGGCTGGTCACCACGCGCGAGACCGGTGCGGCGGTCGCTGCGGGGCGCGGGCGTTGAAAGCGGGACTTCATGCCAGCGTCCTTTCGAGGGGGACCGTCATCCCCTTCCCTCGGCCTGCGGCCTCGCCGGGGATGACAGTCCGCCGCTGGTTGGTAGAAGCTTTCGGCCTCATGCGGCACTCCAGCGCGAATAGAGCGAGGTCGAAAGCAGGCGCCCCGAGCCTTCCTCCGACACCACGAGCTCGCCGGAAGTGATGTCGCCGCCGAGCTCGCCGAACACCTCGCGGGTGAGTTCGTGCACCGCCACGAAGGAGGCGCGGATGGCGTAGGCGGTGACGATCACGAAGGCCGGCTTGTCGGTGAGCACGGCCCGGCAGAGGTCGAGCATCTTGGGCAGGTCGCGGAAGAGGTCCCAGACCTCGCCGCCGGGGCCGCGGCCATATTTGGGCGGGTCGAGCAGCACGATGTCATATTGGGAACCGCGGCGCTGCTCGCGCGCGGTGAATTTCATGGCGTCGTCGACGATCCAGCGGATCGGGGCATCGGCGAGGCCGGCCAAGGCCTGGTTCTCGCGCGCGAAGCCGATCGACTTCTTGGAGGCGTCGACATGGGTGACCTGCGCGCCATGCTTGGCCGCGAGCAGGGAGGCGACGCCGGTATAGCCGAACAAATTGAGCACCCGGGCAGGCCGCTTCAGCGCCTGAAGAGCCTCGATCATGTAATCCCAATGCGGGGCCTGCTCGGGGAAGAACCCGAGATGGCGGAAAGGCGTGAAGCGGCCGTGGAAGGCGACTCCGCGATAGGAGACGGGGAAGTTTTCCACTGGCTTGCCGGCGAACTTCCAGCGTCCGTCCGAGCCTTCGTCCTCGACATTCATGCCCAGGAAGACGGCATCGGCCTTGTCCCAGGCCTCGGGCTTATGGCGCAGGCCCATGGCCTGCGGCTCGGGACGGTCGACGAGGAGCTTGCCGAAGCGTTCGAGCTTGCGGCCTTCGCCGCAATCGACCAGGCGATAATCGGCGAAGCCGGGCGTCACCAGCAATTGCGGCAGGGTTTGGATGGCGGAATTTCGTGGGTCGGGCATGCGCGGACCAAACAGGAGTTTGTCGCGCGCGGCAAGTCCGTTGTTGCCGGTTTGTGGTGCCTAAAGCGTCTTTGCGATTTGGTGGAATCACCAAGGATTGCAAAGACGCGTCGGAACAGGGAGCTAGAGCAAATAAGCGTTCATGCTTGAACGCGCTTTGCTCTAGACCGCTGCCACGATGACATGCGCCTGAATTTTGGCGGCAACCTCGCCATGGCCATGCCTGCCGGCAATCGCTGATGCAGCGTGATCGGTTGCAGCGTCCAGTTTGCCAGTTTCTCGGGCCTCGATTTCGGTGCGGAGCAGGGTTCCCTGGCAATAGGCAACGGCGGGAAGGCGCGGCGAGGATGCACGGCTTTGTTCGGCTCTCGTCTCGATCAGCACGCGGGAAAAGCCTGCGCCCTCCAGCTCGCTTCGGATCAGTC
Source organism: Labrys sp. F242 (assembly GCF_057813875.1). NCBI lineage: Bacteria > Pseudomonadati > Pseudomonadota > Alphaproteobacteria > Hyphomicrobiales > Xanthobacteraceae > Labrys > Labrys sp. F242. Next base: position 761,251 of record NZ_JBVASG010000003.1, read on the forward strand.
CGGTATCGTGATAGCCGTGCGGCGTGCGCGCCAGAAAGCGCGGCGGATCGTCCGGGAAAATCTCTGCCAGCGCCTTCGTCACCTCATCGGCAAAGATGTTCTCCTCGATCCGGTCCCAGACGTTGAACAGGAAATGTCCTCCGGGTTTGAGGACACGCCGAGCCTGGCGGTAGGCGGCCGGCCGGTCGGGGAAGAACATCGCGCCGAATTGGCAACAAACGAGATCGAAGGCCGCATCGTCGAACGGCAGCGCCAGAGCATCGGCCTGGCGCCAGGTGATACGACTGTCGGGCGTTTGCCGCGAGGCGGCATAGTCGAGCATCGGCTGGTTGAGGTCGGTGACGACATAGCTGGCGTCGGGAGGCAGTTTCGGCGCCAGCATGCGGGTGACCACCCCGGTGCCCGCGGCGATTTCCAGGACTGAAATGGGCGACAGGGAGGCGGCCCGTCGGGCCAGGTCGGTGGCGAACGGCTCGAAAATCAACGGCACCATGTAGCGGTCGTAGTTTTCCGGAATCGAGCCGGTGAACAGCTTGTCCGTTTCCAACATGGCCATCACCCGCCAGCGGTTCGCTAGCCCGCCAGCTTAGCATGAATGGCTTGCTCTTGCGCGTTTTCGACCGAGCGGCATTGCGCGCGCTGGACCACCCCATCCGCCTCGCGCTCGCCGCCGCGGAGGGCTTCCAGCGAGTGCAGCATCTTGCGCTTGAGTGGCGGCGTGACGTTGACGAGGCGCATGGCGGTGCGCTGGCAGGCCAGCAAGGCACGTCCGATCACCGGCTTGTGGATCGCCGTGCGCCCGTCCATCTGCTGGCGCGATCGTTCGACTGCTTCATTGCTGTATTGCCGCATCTGGGCCTCATAGGCTCCGATCGCCTCCACCAGCCCCGCGCTTCCTTCCTGCACCACCTTGAGATGGCGGGTCAGCAAGGCGGCATCGCGCAGCGCCGTATTGGCACCGACACCACGCCCGGGCGTCATGGTGTGGATGGCATCGCCCAGCAAGGTGACATTGGACGGCGCCCAAGGTTCGACCGGCACGGAAGTGCGGATGACTACCGGAAACACCGAATTCGGCTCCGAGACAGCCAGCAGCCGGCGCCAGTTCGGATGCCATTTGGCCGTGAGGCTCTGGCTCAGCGCCAGCAGGGTTTCCCCATTCATCGTGCGCAGATCCTGGGGAAACTTGTCGGCGGCCGCCCAGATGCCCCAGCTGATATAGTCGCGGCTGTTGTCGAAGCGCAGGCCGGGCCATTGGGCGATCAGATCGGCATCCGTCGTGCCGATGCCCTGCTTGGGGGCACCTGCCTTGTCCCAGGGAAACTCCATGACATGGAGGATGCCACCAAAACCCCTGGGGGCCATGATGAGCGTCACGCCGCGATGGATCTTCTGGGTGAGCAGCGCCAGGGTCTCGGGTGTGGCCGGCACCTTTCCGCCAATCGAGCGGATCAGCGTGTCGTCCATCTCGGCCTGTGGCAGATATTGCCTGCGGATGCGCGAGTTGGAGCCGTCGGCTGCAACCAGCACGTCGGCCACCGCGCTCGAACCATCCTCGAAGAAAGCCTCGACCTGGCCGTCGGTCCGCTGCTCGTAACGGGAAAACACCTTGTCGAAATGGGTGACGTCTTCCAGCCCCGTCAGCAGGACCTGGCGCAGCGTCATGCGGCTGACGGAGCGCTGGCCATGGCGCGGATCCCTCGGCGGGCTAGGCTTCAGGCTCAACAATTCCCCATAGCGCTCGCTGAGCATGTTGAACCAGTGCGGGGAGATGGCGCAGGTCGCCAGAAAGGTCTCGTACAGCGCCGGCGGCAGATTGGCGTCGAGCGCGCGGCAGCCATCGGGATCGATGCCGACCCGGAAGCCCTGCAGCCCGTCCTTGCGAGTGCGGTCGCGCTCGAACACGTTCACCGTGATGCCGGCCCGCCTGAGCCCATGAGCAAGGCACAGGCCGCCGGTGCCGGCGCCGATGACGATCACGCTCAGATTTTGCTTTTCGGGGGCATTGGACATGGTTCCTCCTCTCCCGCGCACGGTGTTTCCCGGCGGGTGGCTGACGATGGATGAAGGGCGTGCGACATCCGCCTCGAACGAGGCCGGTCGCGGTCTTCCTTGGGATTGCGGGTGGAGCGCGGGGGCGCGGACTTATCCGGTGTGGGGCGGCTGTTCACCCTCGAACTGGGCGGCGATTGTCTTGAGTTCCTCGATCGACCAGGCGAGCCGGCCCGAGCGAAGATCGGCGATGACGCCTTCGATCCAGTTTCGCTCCGCGCTCACGATGGCCAGCATGTACTGACTCTCCAGCAGCACCACGCGCGGCAGCACGGTGAGATAATTCTCCAGCTCCGCGGCGAGCCCGAATTCGCGCCTGCGCAAGGCCGTCAATCTCGTTTCGAGCAGCGGCATGACTTCCTCCGGCGAAAGCAGCGGGAGGAAGGACATGGCGACGGGAAATTCCGGAAACTCGTTGTGAGGTTCCGCCAGCATCGTGCGCAGCCAATCGACGGCAACTGTCCGTCCAAGCGGGGTTGCCTCATAGACGGTCCGTTCCGGCCGTCCCTCGCTCTTCTCGACGCTGCCCGGGGCGATCAGGCCCTCGCGTTCGAGCCGTTCGATGGTCTGATAGAGTGAGCCGCGCTGGCGGATGTTAATGACCTCCTCCTTGCCGCGCGATTTCAGCAATTGCTGCATGCGGTAGGGATGCATGGGTGCCTCGATCAGCAGCGCGAGCACGGCGAGGGCAAGTGGGGAGCGTTTGAAATTTTCCATAGTCATATTATTACTAGATTAGACACAACTAGTCAAATTATGACTATATGAACATTTCAAGCGACTCACCCTGAAACGCACAACGCCCCGGCCTTCGGGACCGGGGCGTCAGGCGAAAGGGCGGACCGGGTACTGAAGGGCGATCAGTTCGCCGGCAGGCTGACCGAGACGGGAATGGTCTTGACCGTCACTGTCTTGGTGGCGGGCGACTTCACGGTCGTGGGCTTCACACTCACAGGCTTGACGACGAGCGGCTTGGCCGGGACTGCAGGCTTGGGTGCGGAAATGGGCTTGGCCGCGGTGGGCTTCGGCGTTGCAGGCTTGGCCGCTTTCGGCGGCGCAACGGGCACCGAGCCGGTCCGGTCCACCGGGACGGGCTGGGCGCTGGCGTCCTTGGCGACGAGCTGATCGGCCGGCGTGTCGAAATTGTAGACGTCCGGACGGAACTGCACGCTGCCGTCGGGGCCGCCCCAGCCGGTCAGGTAGACCCAGGCCACGGGAATCGGCTTGGCTGGCTTGATGGTCTTGGGCTCGCCGGAATCGATCTGGTCCTGGATCGCCTGGCCGCTCCAGTCCGAGCCTTCCATGATCCAGGCGGCGAGGTCCTGCGCACCGGCGACGCGGATGCAACCCGAAGACTGGAAGCGCACATCGTTGCGGAAGAGTTCGCGATGGGACGTGTCATGCATGTAGACGGCATCGGAGTTGGGCATGTCGATACGCAGGAAGCCGAGCGAGTTCCACACGCCGGGATCCTGCTTGGCGAGGAAATCGGAGGCGCGCGCCTTGCTCCAGTCCACGGTGGTGGGGTCGATCTCCTGGCGGCCGCGATAGAGCTTGAGATGGTTGGCCTTCAGATAGCCCGGATCCTTCTGGAGCTTGGGCATGATGTCGGCCTTGAAGATCGACTGCGGCGCATTCCAATAAGGCAGGATGTTGACGGCGATGACTCTGGTCTGCAGGGTCGGCGAGGCGCGATCGGGACGGCCGACCACGGTGGTGTAGGTGCGTGCCACCACGCCATTGTCGACCGCCTCCAGGGCGGCGGCGGGGATGTTGGAGACGATGTAGCGCTCGCCGAACTTGAATTTCAAGGCGGCCAGGCGGTTGGCGGAGGCATCGAGTTCGCGCAGCCGCTGCTCTACCGGTACGTTGAGCGCCAGCATGGTGAGGCGGCCGACCGAGCCGGTCTCGCTCAGGCCGTGCCGGGCCTGGAAGCGCTTGAGCGCGTCCTGCGTGGCCTGGTCGAACTCGCTGCTGGGAGGCAGGGAGGGATCGAGGTCGCGGGTGGCAGTGAGCCGGTCGCGCAGCGCCTTGGCGAATTTGCCCTTGGCGCCGATTTTCATGCCTGCGGCAGTTGGCGGTAGAGCCTGCCAGCCACCATTGTCGGCGATCTCCTCATAGGCGGAGATGGCCCGCAAGGTCAGCTCATAGGTACGCGGGGAGTAGTTGGGTTCCTCGTTGGCGAAAGCCGGGATGGTGAAGGCGACGACGAGGGCGGAGGTCAGGGCACCCAGGCGCCGAATGGCGACCAGGCGGCGCAGGGGCGCGCCGGACCATCCCGCTCGTGAAGAAGCGCGGCGGGACGAAGTCTCCCGGTTCTGAAACGAATAGGAAAGCCAGGAGGAGGTCATGAAATCACTCAAACGCAACTGGGACACTTACAGGTCCCCAGACTATCGCGAGGATAGTGAATCTTTCCTTACGGGACCTCCCGTGGCCATTAACGATAATCGTCATTGCAAGCTCTGCCAATCCGCAGGGTTGGCATGGCGAAGCAATCCAGTTTTTCCTGCGCCATAAGCTTGGATTGCTTCGCTGCGCTCGCAATGACGAGAGGTCCATCAATCGGAGCGTCGAGCCAGCGGCATGATGCCGGTCCTCGCCCTGTCAGGGACAGGCCTGGCGCAAGCGGGCCATCGCCTTGGTCACGCCGTCGAGCGAAAAGACATAACGGGTCTTGTTGCCCCGGCCCGAGACCGCGTCCACGGTCATGGTGCGCTCCTGCTTCAGTGCGGCCAGGAATTCGGTCTCCCGCGTGCCCGTTCGGCGCAGCCAGGCGCCATTGCCGGACGAAATCATATGGAAGGGCTGTGCTCCCACGCTGACCAGGATGTCGGCATTACCGGCAAGGGCATAGCCGGTCTGCAGGCTGGCCTCGCTGCGAGCCTCGGTCTGCCTGGCGGCGCGAATGAAGAAGGAGACATCGCCGTGATTGAGCGAAGCGGGCTCTTTGCTGACCGGACTCGAATAGATGAAACAATGATTCCCAGAGTTGTCAGTATAGGCCCAAGTGCTCCATTTGCCGAATACACCCAAAGATTTTGGTGATGCCGCAAGTACACCCGTGGTCGAAAGAACGAAAATGACCAGTGCGAAAATCGATAGTTGAGTCATGTTTGCATGAATTCCTCGTCTCTTGCCCCCGCACGACAATGTTTGGGCGCAAGCGTTAACGAGAAGCTAAGGTATCATTACAAATGCATTACTTTTAAGCGGCGCCGTTCACGCTGGCTTGGGTCATGGTGACGAGATCGGGGAAGAAGGCGTCGAAATCGTCGAGAAATCCTTGTTGCTGCTGTTCCAGGATGGCCTGGAGTCCGACGAATTCCACCGGTCGGCGCAGGCGCTTGCCGAGTTCGGTCATGGCGGTGCTGACACCTGCCATGGTCTCGTAGTCGCCGAGCCACTGGGTGAGGGAGTCAATGCGCCTGTAGGCCCTGTCCGGCAGATCCTCGCGCAGGGCGGGCAGGGAGGCCCGCACCTCGGCCAGGAACACCGGCAAAGGCTGCCCGTGATAAAGCTCCCAGCGCTGGATCAGGCAATGATCATAGACGACATCCACGATCACGCCGGAAAAGCGCCGAAAGGCGGGCCAGAGGCGTTGCCGGCTATGCTGCGTAAGGGGATGGGCATCGGTGAAGGCGTCGATGCGCCGGTGCAGCTCGATGCCCTCGCGATAGCGGCCCTCGAACAGTTCGAGTTGCGGCAGCCGCAGCAGGTCGGGCAGGAGATTGCCGATCCGGAACGCCGCATCGGGCGGTGAAAGCAGGAGATGGGCGAGATAGTTCATGCGGATCCGGCGGGACGAAACAGGCGCCCGTTTCCGCAAGATATGAGGGCCGGCGCGCTGGGACGCAAGACGCGCCGGCCCTCGGGCAGAGTCCGACCCCTCTGCTTGGGAGAGAAGCCGAGGGGACGATCCCTGCCGATGCTTTGACCTGCCGGGCGGAAGGTCGTGCGGGCGGCTTCTGGATAGCCGGGTCAAGCCCGGCTATGACAATTCGAAGTTTTTTCTCTTTCAGTGAGCCGCATGGCCGCCTGAGGCTTATTTGCGATACCCAGGCGTCAGCAACACCTTGATCGAGTCGGTCGAGTTGGCGAGCTTGAGCGCCTCGTCCCAGTCGGCCAGGTCATATTGGTGGGTGACGATGCCCTTCGAAGTCACCAGCCCGCGCGTCAAGAGGTCGATGGCGATCGGATAGCAATAGGGTCCAAGATGGGCGCCGCGGATGTCGAGTTCCTTGCGGTCGCCGATGATCGACCAATCCGCGGAGGTTTCCTTGCCGAAGACCGAGAATTCGACGAAGCGCCCGAGCTTTCGGATGATCTGCAGGCCCTGGGTCACGCCGCTGGGATGGCCTGTCGTCTCGATATAGACGTCGCAGCCATAGCCGTCGGTAAGGGAACGCACGACTTCGTCGACATCATCAGTCTTGGGATTGATGGTGACATCGGCTCCGAAGCCCCTGGCGAGTTCCAGACGGTCTTCCATCAGGTCGACGACCACCAGCTTCCTGGGTGTCTTCAGCCGGGCAACCTGTGTCATCAGCAGGCCGAGCGGGCCGGCGCCGGCGATCACCACCACGTCGGCAAGCTGGATGTCGCCGCGCTGCACCGTATGGATGGCGCAGGACAGGGGCTCGATCACCGCGGCATCGGCCAGCGGCATCTCCGCCGGGATCTTGTGCACGCGGGCCGTGGTCGGGAACTTCATATATTCGCTCATGCCGCCATCGGCGACCTCGCGCTGGAAGCCGAAGATGTTGTGCACCTCGCACATCCAGTAGCTGCCCGAGCGGCAATAGCGGCAGCGATCGCAGGGCACGATCTGCTCGGCGATCACCATGTCGCCGGCCTTCACGCCGAAATGCTCGGCCGCGCCCGGCCCCAATTCCTCGACATAACCGAAGAATTCATGGCCGGGGATGACGGGCGGCTTCACATAGGGGTTCTTGCCGCCCCAGAACATGGCCGCGCCCGACCAGCATTTGCAGTCGCTGGCGCAGATGCCGCAGGCGCCGATCTTCACGACCAGCTCGTTCTGCCCCGCCACCGGCCGCCCGACGTCCTCGACGCGATAGTCCTCGGGGCCGTGGCAGACGATGGCCGTCATTCTCGAATTACTGGCAGGCATGGCGTTCCTCTGTGCTGGGGCATCGATCGTGTTTTTGAATGGTTCGGCGGCGGCGTCAGGCCGCGAAATTCGAGGTCCGGTTCTCGTTGAACAAAGCGCGGAAGCGGCTCGGTGACATGCCCTTCTGCAAGGCGAAGTGCCGGTTGAAATTCGACAGATTGTTGAAGCCGATGCGAAAGCAGATGTCCGTGACCGGGCTCTTCTCGCTCATCAGGAGCTGGCAGGCCAGGTTGATGCGCATGCGGTTGACGTAGTGCACGAAGGTCATGCCAGTGTGGCGCTTGAAGGCGCGCGAGAAGCCGCCGGGGGTCATGCCGGCAATGGCGGCGATGGCGCCCTCGCTCATATTGCCCTCGAGATGTTCGCCGACATAGGCGAGCGCCCGGTTCATTCCGCCCGACATATAGGCCGAGGGATCGGGCAGATAGCTCGCGCTGGTGAGATTCTTGCGGCCTCTGTCGGCAGTGAGTAGGCCGAGGAGCTGCACGAACAAAGCGATACGCTCGGCACCCTGGGCGTTGAGGAGTGCGGTCATGATCCTGCGGGCGGTTTCTCCGGTCTCGGGCCGGAACAGGAGACCGCGCCGGCTCTCGTCGAGCAGGGCGGCGACCGGTTCGAGCTCGGGGAACACGCCGATGCAGGATTCGATGAAGGTCTGGGTGAATTGCAGCACGATGCAGCGGCGCGGGATGGTGGTGCCCTCGGCCACGTCACTGATCCAGTTGTGCGGCAGGTTGGGGCCCGTCATCACCAGATTGCCGGGCACGAAGTCGCCGATGAAGTCACCGACGAAACAATGCCCGGTCGTGTCGGTGATCAGGTGAATTTCGTATTCGGGATGAAAATGCCAGCGGACCGTGCGGAAGGGATAGCCATGCGCCCAGACGATGAAGGATTCGCCGCTATGAATCTGAACCAGTTCAAGCTGTGGCTCCATCGCCCCCGCCTCCCATGTCTCAGGCTGCCGGACATTGTCATTTTCTTGTCAAGGAGTGTCCTGCCCTGAAAACCCTACTGCAAGGCAGCGGCGCCAGCTACCAGCCATCGACGTGGACGCCGATACTTTTTTGATCGATGGGGCCGGCCAAGTGTCGAGCGGCTCGGGCCATGCGTCCTGCCGTCGGGTCCCACGATGTAGCGTGACGCGGCCATGACATCCGCAAAGGTCAAGCGCAAAAACGCCGGATGATTTGAAATAATTCCAAGCTACCCACTTGCGATTGGAACAAAAACGAGGTGCTATTCGCCACCGCGTCGTTTTGCCCATGTGAGGGAGAACTGTATGAAACGTTTCGTTATCGCCGCTGCTCTGGTTGCCGCCGGCGTCGCCACGGCTTTTGCCGGCCCGATCGAAGATCGTCAGGCCTTGATGAAGACCATGGCCAAGAACACCAAGGAACTGGCAGGGGTCGCCAAGGGCGAGACGCCGTTCGACGCTGCCAAGGTCAAGGCGTTGCTGCAGGTTTATGTCGACGACTCGGCCAAGCTGCCCACGCTCTTCCCCGATGACAGCAAGACTGGCGGCACCGATCCGACCACGGCCGCACCGAAGATCTGGGAAGACCAGGCCGGCTTCAAGACCGCCGCCGCCAAACTCGGTACGGACGCTACGGCAGCTTTCGCTGCGGCAGACCAGGCCAGCTTCGCCAAGGCTTTCGGCACGGTTGCCGCCAATTGCAACGCCTGCCACGGCACCTATCGCATCAAGAAGAATTGAGGCAGCCTTGCGCCTTGCCGGGATGCTTCACCGGAAATTGATCTCGAAGTGACATTGCCGGGCTCGTCCCGGTAATGTCGTTTTGAGGCTGTGCGATCGCATTGTCCGGGGGCGCCAAAATGACCCTGGGACATCTGGAGCAAAGCGCGTTCAGGCTTGAACGCTTATTTGCTCTAGCTCTTTGCTCTGGCGCGTCTTTGCGATTTGAACTGAGTCATTCAGATCACAAAACGCTCTGGTGAGGGGACGGCCGGGGCAAAAAAACGATAAGGGCCGCGCAATCTGCAGTCGGCGCCACCCGGGAATAAACCGGCTGCGGCGACTGTCAGGCAAGACGGGCCTGAACAATGGCGTTCAAGCCGGAAAAGGGGGCTTTCCCGGATGTCACTGAAGCGAATACTCGGTGGGTTGGTAGTGCTTGGCCTGATCGGGCTGGGCGTGTTCTGGTTCGTGACGCAGCCCGCGCCCCTGCCGGCCTCTGTCCTCACGGCGGATTACAAGCCGAACCTGGCCAATGGCGAGACAATCTTCAATATCGGCGGCTGCGTCTCCTGCCACAAGTCCCCGGGCCAGGAAGAGCGGCTCAAGCTCGGTGGAGGGCTGGCGCTGGGCTCGCCCTTCGGCACCTTCTATGCCCCCAACATCTCCCCCGACGCCAAGCAGGGCATCGGCGCCTGGAGTGAGCTCGAATTCGTCAACGCCTTGCAGCGCGGCGTCGGGCGCGAGGGCGAGCATCTGTACCCGGCTCTGCCCTTCACGTCCTACGCCAAGCTGAAGCTGGAGGATGTGCGCGATCTCTATGCCTATATGAAGACGCTGCCGGCGGTCGATACCGCCGACAAACCGCATGAGATCGGCTTTCCCTTCAACATCCGCCGTCTGCTCGGTGGCTGGAAGTTCCTGTTCTTCGACGACAAACCCTTCAAGCCCGATCCGTCCAAGACCGCGGAGTGGAATCGCGGCGCCTATCTGGTGCTCGGTCCTGGCCACTGTTCCGAATGTCACAGCCCGCGCAACGCGTTTGGCGGTATTGAAGCGGATAAGCGGTTTTCGGGCGGGCCCGATCCGGAAGGCAAGGGCTGGGTGCCCAACATCACCCCCCATGCCGACGGCATCGGCACCTGGACCGAGGCGCAGATCGCAAGTTTCCTGAAGGATGGTTTCACGCCTGACTATGACTCGGCGGGTGGCAGCATGGCCGAAGTGGTCCAGAATACGGGCCATCTCAGCGACGACGACCGCAAGGCGATGGCCGCCTTTCTGGTGACGCTGCCGGCGATCCCGGGTAAGGCGCCGAAGAAGCCATAGAGCATAATCCCAGAAGGTTGCGCGACTTTTTGGACAAGATTATGCATTGAAACAAGGACTTAAAGAGCGTGGTCCGGTCTGTGTGGCAGGAACGCGCTCCATGCTGGCTTCCCGGGACGGGGCCATTCCTGTCCCGGAGGAATCACGCAGGCTTTGATAGTGCCCAGGTTCCAGCCTTGCCTCGGGAAGGCCTGGATATCTGGCCTGAAACGCAAGACGCGCCGAAACGGGGAGTGAGAGCCAAGCAGCGTTTTCTCATAAGCGCGCTTTGCTGTAGGCAGGGACAAAACGTGGTGCGAGCGCTGAGAATGCTGACGTCGATCAGGGCGATTGTGACCGGGGCGGGGCTGATACTCGCTTCACCGGTGCTTGCCGCCGATTCCTATGCGCTGGTGGTGGGTATCGATGCCTATGAAGCGCCGATCAACTCCCTGCACGGTGCCGTCAACGACGCCAAGGACATTGCTCAGGCCTTGACCAAGGCCGGCGTCAAGAAGCTGACCCTGATCACCGACAAGCAGGCAACCAAGCCCAACATCCTCGCCGCCTGGAAGGAGTTGATGGACCAGGCCCAGCCCGGCGACACCTTCTATTTCAGCTATGCCGGCCACGGCTCGCGCGAGCCGGGCAAGCCGAACGATCCCGATTCGCCCGACGGGTTGAACAATATCCTGGTTATGGCCGACTTCGCCCCCAGGCTGCCTGGTGCCGCCAATCGCATCGTCGACAAGGAAATGGCGGTACTGCTCAAGGAGGCGGCCGCCAAGAAGGTCTATCCCATCATTGTCATCGACGCCTGCAACTCCGGCACGATGTATCGCTCGGTCACCTTGGGCCTGACCTATCGCGCGACGCCCCAGGCCAAGATCTCGCGTGAGGAATTGCTGGATTTCGCTCCGCCCGTGCCTGATGTCTCGACCAAGATCGCTGCCAACGACCCCTTCACCTTCCTGGCGGGCGTCGCCGACGACAAGCTGGTGCCGGAGGTGGCGATCGACGGCCAGCCGCGCGGCGCCTTGTCCTACGCCTTCTCGCGCGCAGTGGAGGGGCAGGCCGACGCCAATCATGACGGCGTGACCACCGAGAAGGAACTCGTCGCCTTCGTGCGCGCCTTCGTGCTGCAGGCGACGCAGAGCCAGCAGGTCTCGCAGTCCTTCCCCGATATCAGCCGCGACATTCCTGTCTTCCGCTCCGTGGCGACCGGCCCGAAGGGGAGCCAGGACGATATCGTGAAGGCAATCGCCGTTGCCGAGCAGGTTGCGACGAATACCCAGCTTACGCTTGCCGTGCGCAATGGCAGCCTCGCCGGTGCTCCTCCCGGCGCTACGCTGGTGAGCGACGAAGCCGGCGCCGACCTCGTTTATGACGCGGCCGCCGGCACCGTGGAAAAGCGCGTGGCCGGCGTGGTGGCCGAGGGCGTGCAGCCCTCCGGCCTTGGCGGCATCGTCGCCAAATGGCGGGCGATCGCCTTCCTGCAGGCCATGGCCGGAGGCTCGATCCAGCCTTTCGAAGTGGCCGGCGGCTCGCGCACCTTCAACCGCGGCGAAAAGCTGACGGTGGGCCTCGCCGCTTCCAATCACCGTTTCATGACGCTGTTCAACCTGCCGCCCAACGGCAAGGTCGAATTCCTCTATCCGACCTCCCAGGCCGAGCGCGACGAGAATTGGAGCGGCAAGCCCTTCACCTTGCCGCTGCAGGTGCGCGATCCGCCTTTCGGCGCCGAGCACCTGATCGCCGTCCTGTCAGACCAGCCGCTGGACCAGTTGCACACTGCCTTGCAGAAACTGTCGAGCCCGCAGGCTGCCGAGGACCTGCCTGATACGCTGAAAAACGCCCTGAGCGGCCAATCGGTCACGGTCGGCATCGCCAACGTCTTCACCAGCGCGGGGACGCCATGAGGCTCTTCATTTGGAGGCCCTTCATTCGGATGCCATTCATGCGGAAGTTCCGGATAGTGGTCGGTGTCATGGCCTTGGTGGGCGCCACCCCGGCCTTGGCCGACAAAGCCCTGATCGTCGGCATCGACACTTATCGGGCTGATGAGCTTTCGGCCGAGCTCAAGGGCGGCGCTCGTGCCGACGCTCTGCGCATGCAGGCGATGCTGACGGGCGCGCTCGGCTATGACAAGAGCGATGTCAGGCTGCTCCTCGACGATCAGGCGACCGGCACGGCGATCCTCTCCGGGTTGCGCGATTGGCTCGGCGGCAGCAAGTCGGGCGAACGGGTATTCTTCTATTTCGCGGGCAAGGGCCAAGCCGCCAAGACCGGCAGCGGGCGCGAGGACGTCCTTCTGCCGTTCGATGCCACCATGCAGCCCGGTGGCTTCGGCAATACGCTGAGCCGCAACGAGATCGACCGGCAGCTCGGCAAGCTTGCCGGACGCCGGATCACGGAAGTCATCGATTCCAGCCATGCCGGCACGGTGACGCGGGCGATCAGCGTCGAAGCCAGCGGCGGCGGCAATCCAGCCGCTCGTTCGCCACAGCTCGATGGTTCCACCCGCTCGATCGTGGTCGAGCCCGCGCTGGGGGATGAGCCGGTGGCCGCGCCTGCGCCGGCGGGCACCGATTTCGTCAAATGGCAGGCGGTCTCCCCCGCCCAGACCGCTCTGGTCGACGAGGAGGCGGCGCCTGCTTATCGCGGCGTCTTCACCACCGCTTTTGCCGACGGCATCGAGAAGGGGCTGGCCGATGCCAATGGCAATGGCACCGTCTCGAACCAGGAACTGCTCGATTATGTGAGGGCACAATCCTCGGCCTATTGCGGACGCCACCGCGACCGTTGCGAGATGGGCCTGACGCCAATGCTGTCGGGGGATGGCGCGGCGCTCAAGGTCGCTGCGGTTGTTGGAGGAACCGCCTCGGCCGGGAGCGGCGAGGCACTCAACCAGGGCAAGCCAACGGCGGACAAGATCCTCGATTTGCTGGGGGCCAAACTGTCCGACAGCGTCAGCGTCGAGCAGATTCCGCCATCGCCCGTGCGTTTGGGCACCAGGGACATGCGCTTCAAGGTGACCTCCTCGCAGGACGGCTTCTTGATCCTGCTCTCGGTCTCCGACGAGGGCGAAGTGGTACAGCTCTTTCCCAACGCCATCGCCGCGGCCCATGGCAAGGATGGCCGGATTCGCGCCGGCAGCCCGATCATGGTGCCCGATGCCAGCTACGGCATGCGCTTCGATGCGACCTCTGTGACAAAAGGTACAGTCCTGGCGCTGGTTGCGGTTGATCCTTTGAAGCTGTCGAAAGGCTTCGTCACGCGCAAGATCGACGTGATCCCGCAGGATGAGGTCAACGGGTCGGTCCTGCCCGAACTGGCCGACAGCCTCGCCAAAACAGCCAATGCGGACAGTGTCAAGGCCAATGCCAAGGCGATAGGACGTTCCGTTGCAACCATGCGTTATGAAATCGTCCCGTGAGGAGACCGTCATGTTTTACCGCAATCCCCTGCGCATCGCCGGCCTGATGGTCGCGGGCGCCCTGCTGACGGCGGGGCTGGCGGCCTCGACCTCGCAGGTTTTCGCCCAGACCAGCAATCAGAATACGGCTGCCCCTGCGCCGGCCGAGGCGCCGGCGGGGGACAGCAAGCCCGCCAACCCGGCGGTTGCCGCCCCCGCGCCGGCGGCACCTGTCGAACCGGCCAGCCAGGCCGCACCCGCTGCTCCCGCTGCGACGCCTGCGCCTGCCGCTGCACCGCCGGCTCCACCCGCCCCCCAGCCGAAACCCGAACCCGCCGCCGCTCCGTCCGCGCCGCCGCCACCAGCCGCCCCTGCGCCCGCCGCCGCTCCGGCTGCCGAGCCGGCGCCGGCACCGGCTCCCACACCTGCTGCAGCCCCAGCTCCGGCAGCGCCCGCACCCGCACCCGCACCAGCCCCGGCGGCCGCCGCCGCCGGTATTCCCGCCGATATCAAGGTGCCGAGCGATCCGGTGGCCAAGGCCGCCTTCGACGTCTTGGACAAGCACTGCTCGCGCTGCCATCAGAACGGCATGCTCAACCGCGAGAAGCCGGCCAAGAATTTCGGCAACATCCTGCATATGGAAGAGATCGCCGCGGATCCGCATCTCATTCAGGCCGGCAATCCCGAGGGTTCCAAGCTGTTCCAGCAGGTGCTCAACAAGGAGATGCCGTATGACGTGAACTACGAGTTCGATACGACGAAGCCGGAAGTCACGACGGCGGATATCGAGGCGCTGCGCACGTGGATCAAGGCAACCGGCGACCAGGAGGCTGCTGCCTGCACCGGGCGCAAATTCGTCACGTCCCAAGATGTCGTCGCCGCAATTTCGGCCGACCTGCAGAAGCAGGACGATCACCGCGTGCGCGGCATGCGCTATTTCACGCTGACCAATCTCTACAATGCCTGCGCCACCGACGAGGCGATGAACGTCTATCGCCAGGGCCTGGTCAAGTTGATCAACGGCCTCGGCCGCCGTTCCGACGTGGTGAAGCTCGCCACCGTCGACGAGGCCAAGACCATCGTGGGGGTCAATCTCGAGGACTTGGGCTGGCAGGAAAGCGACTGGAACACAGTGCTCGCCAACTATCCCTACGCCGTCAAACCGGATGTGCGCGCCTATGACTTCATTGCCCAGCAGACCAATACCGAACTGCCCTATGTCCGCGGCGACTGGTTCGCCTTCACGGCTTCCCAGCCCCCGCTCTACGACACGCTGCTGCAGCTGCCCAACGACTTCCCCGGCCTGACCGACAAGCTCGGTGTGCCGATGGCCGACAACATCAACAAGTTCATCGCCCAGCGCGCCGGCTTCCAGAAATCGGGCGTGTCGCAGAACAACCGCCTGATCGAGCGTCATCCGATCAGCACCGGCTATTTCTGGACCTCCTATGACTTCGCCGGTTCGAAGGGCAAGCAGAGCCTGTTCCTGCATCCGCTGGGTCCGGAGCAGGACGGTATCGCCAACGGCTTCCATCATGACGGCGGCGAGAGCATCTTCTCCCTGCCCAACGGGTTCCAGGGCTACTATCTCAACAAGTCGGACGGTGCCCGCCTCGACAAGGGACCGACGCAGATCGTCCGCGATCCGTCGCGGCGCGACCTTTCGGTGACTAACGGCATTTCCTGCATGGGCTGCCACGACCAGGGCATGCGCAAGGCCAAGGACGAGGTGCGCAAGGCGGTAACGGCCGATCGCTCCTTCTCCAAGGACATCCGCGACACCGTCGCCTCGCTCTATCCCGACAATGCCAAGATGGATGCGATCATCGAGGACGATTTCCAGCGCTTCAATACGGCGATGAAGCGGGCCGGGCTCGACCCGACGCTCAAGCTCGCCGGCGTGGAAATGACCAACGCCCTGTTTAAGCGCTATGAGGACGATCTCTCGCTGCGCCGGGCCGCCGCCGAATACGGCTATCCGCCGGAAGAGTTCAAGCAGCGCTTCATCGACGCCGGTCCCGAGGCCATCGCCCTGATGCGCCGCCTGGAGCAGGGCATCGTGCCGCGCGACCAGTTCGAACAGCTGTTCTCGAAATTCGTGGAAGGGGCGACCGAGGACCGCGTGCTCGACACCTCCAAGCTCGAGGGCGCGCAGACCGTTGCAGCTCCGATCGACAGGCCCGCCTCCGGCGGCTCCTTCGATCTGCAGCTCACTGCGGACAAGAGCAGCTATAATGTCGGCGACCGCATGGTCATGCAGGTGGTCTCCACCCGCGATTGCAACCTTTTCGTGGTGAACGTCGACAAGGCCGGCACCGGCACCATCATCTTCCCCAACAAGTTCCAGATCGAGAACGCGGTTCGGGCGGGCGAGCGCGTGGTGCTCGGCGGTTCCGGCTCGAAATTCGCCTTCAAATTGCGCGATCCCGGCCAGGAGAAGGTCGTAGCGGTCTGCCGTGTGGGCGGCGCGACGCGCAGCATCGCCGGGATGCAGGTCGATCCGGTGGCCAATAGCTTTGCCTCGATCCCCAATTTCGAGCAGGGACTGACCCGCCAGATTGTCGTCGAAGCCAATGAGGACCGCCAGGAAGCCTCCGGCCTTGACAATGACAGCCGCAAGCAGGCCCAGTTCGCCAAGATTGCGCAGGCGACGGGCAACAAGGTGGCGGCCGGTGCTCCCGACGCGGCCAAGCAGTCGGTCGCATCCACCGCCATCGTGATCCCGGTGCGATAGGGGAGGTGAGGATGGGCGTTTCCTTCATCCTGAAGCTGGGTGTCGCCACGGCCGTCGGCCTGGCGGCAGTCAGCGCGGCCCTGGCCGATTGCGCCAGCCTGGATGCGCAGGTGAAGGCGGCGATCGGTGCCGGCAAGGCGGATGCCCTGCCGGCCCTGGCGGAGGCCATCACCAAGGATACTTCCTGCGACAGCGCCTATGTCGCCAAGGCGCGCCGCTCGATGGCTCTGGCCGTGCTGCTCGCCGGCGAGCAGTCTGGCGGGAGCTACAGCCCGCAGGCCGTCGCCAGCGCGGCGGCGATCGCCCGGCCCTGGCAGGTGGCGATGGCACTGGGCGACGTGAAATATGATGGAAAGGACTATCCGGCGGCCGTCGAGGCCTATGAGGCGGCCATCAACGACATCCGCAACGTCAAGGACGTGCCCAAGGCGCCACCGCGCGAGATCGAGGAATATCTGGCCAAGCGCGCCTATCAGGCCAAGTCGCTGGCGCCGAGCTATATCTCCTCACGCGGCGTGCGCGGCCAGGCCGAAGGCGTGATCGTGCCGACCTTTCGCAATTTCACGGCAGTGTCCGTGCCGGTGCCGATCCGCTTCGACACCAATGAGGCGGTGCTGACGGCCGACGGCGATAAGGCGGTGGACGATCTCTACAACTTTCTCAAGACCCAGAGCATTGGCGAGGTCACCCTGATCGGGCATACCGACGAGCGTGGCAGCGGCGAGCATAATATGAGGCTGTCCAGTGCCCGCGCCCTGGCGGTGGCCGAGGCGCTGCGCCGCCGCGGCCTGTCGATCTTCATTCGCGTCGTCGGTCGCGGCGACCGCGAGCCCTTCGCCGCCGACGATCGCTCCAAATACAGCCGTGACGACCTCTACTCCTTTGATCGGCGGGTGGAATATCAGGTGAAGTGATCCGGCGGAGCCAGGCATGCAGCCGGACGGCAAGCTCCGCCACGGCCTGATATCGGTGCTATAGCGGCCTCGCTGGCGACAACGCCGTGCCTGTGGGGTTTCTGACATACCATGCTACCCGGCGAGGCGTGCTGGCGTTCGCTTCGCAGCGAAGGCCGGCCGCGTGAGCCTGAATTTGTCAGATTATTTCGCAGTCGACCGCTTTGCTCGCTTGACTTTGGACCGGCCCTCCCGGACTTTTTGCCTCCCTGACGGGTTAAAGGCCGCAGGGGGAGGAAGGGTTTCCAGAGGAGAGCCATATGAAGTTTTCACGTCGCATCGCAGGCGCCGCGCTGACGGGGGTCGCCATGGCCCTGGCGGTGGGGCTTGCCGGTCCCGCATCGGCCCAGAGCCTGAAGAAGGTCGGCGTCTCGGTCGGCTCGCTCGGCAATCCCTTTTTCGTCGCCACGATCAAGGGCATCACCGACAAGGCCAAATCCATCAATCCCGCCGTCGAGGTGACCTCGGTCTCCGCCGAATACGACCTCAACAAGCAGTTCACCCAGATCGACAATTTCATCGCTTCCGGCGTGAACGTCATCATGCTCAACGCTGTCGATCCGCAGGCCATCCTGCCGGCCGTGAAGAAGGCACAGGCGGCCGGAATCGTGGTGGCGGCCTTCGATGTCGGTGCGACCGGGGTCGATGTCACCGTGATGACCGACAACGTCAAGGCCGGCGCCGAAGCTTGCCAGTACATCGTCGACCAACTCAAGGGCAAAGGCAGCGTCCTCATCGTCAACGGGCCGCAGGTCTCCTCGGTGATCGACCGGGTCAAGGGCTGCAAGGAGGTGTTCGCCAAGAGCCCCGACATCAAGATCCTCTCCGACGATCAGGATGCCAAGGGTTCGCGCGACGGCGGCCTCGCCATCGCCCAGAGCCTGCTAACCCGCTTCCAGAAGGTCGATGCCGTCTTCGCGATCAACGACCCGACGGCCATTGGCGTCGAGCTCGCCGCCAAGCAGCTCAACCGCAGTGAATTCTTCATCACCAGTGTCGATGGTGCGCCGGATATCGAGGTCCAGCTCAAGAGCGGCACTTCGATGATCAAGGCTTCGGCGTCGCAGGATCCTTACGCCATGGCCGGCAAGGCGCTGGAACTGGGAGCGGGGATCGTCGATGGCAAGAAGCCGGATCCGAACGTGATCCTGCTCGACCCCGCGCTGATCACCAGTGAAAACCTTGCGAACTACAAGGGCTGGGAAGCCGCCCGCTAAAGTCTCTTTTGGAGCGCGGACCTCACCGCCCCATGAAGTCATGGGGCGGTGTCCGCTCTTGGAAACGCCGCGCTCCAGGGAGACGCTCTCGTCCCGGCAGCTTGACACTGGCGGGCTCGTAACTCAAAGTGAAACCGGTTTCACTTATTGAAGAAGCGAGCATGCGCTTCGATCTTGCCATCCTCACGCCCTATGTCGGCTTCCTCGCCCATGGCGCGCTGCTGACGCTGGAGGCCTGTGTTCTGGCTCTCGCCGGCAGCCTCGTCTGCGGGGCGCTGGTGGCAATCGCGCGCACCTCGGCCTCGCCCACGTTGCGGCGGCTCGCCTTCGTCTATGTCGACCTCTTCCGCAACGTCCCCTTCATCGTGCAGCTCTTCTTCTTCTATTACGGGCTGCCGGAAATCGGCATCTATCTGAACGCCTTCGCCACCGGCGTTATCGCGCTCTCCATTGCCGGCGGCGCCTTTGCGTCCGACGTCATCCGCTCCGGGATTCTCGCCATCGATACCGGCATTCTCGAGGCGGCCGAAGTCAGCGGCCTGTCGAGGCGCACCATCTTCACCCGCGTCATCATGCCGATCGCCCTGCGCACTTCGATCCGGCCGCTCGGCTCGGTGTTCATCAACCTGGTCCTGACTTCCTCCATCCTCTCGGTTATCACGCTGAACGAACTGACCGGCACGGCCAAGATCGTGGCCTCCAACACCTTCCGCCCCTTCGAGGTCTATGCCGCGCTGCTCGTCATCTACGCCGCGATGACCTATCTCATCTCGCTCGCCATCGGCCTCATCCATCGCCGCCTCAACCGGGACATGATGGAGGCGGTGCGCTGATGCGGTATACCGAGTTCACACCCTATGACCTCGTCTTGCTGGCGCAGGGGCTCGGCGTCTCCCTTGGCCTGTTCGTCGGCACCACGCTGGCCGGGCTGGCGCTCGGCGCCTTGCTGGCGGGATTGCGCTTCTACCGTATTCCGGGGCTGAATCCGGTGCTGACGGCCGTAACCGAACTGCTGAAGAACTCGCCTGTGCTGGTGCAGCTCTTCCTGGTCTTCTTCGGCCTGCCGGCCTTCCTGAAGATCAATGTCACGCCCGTCACGGCGGCATCGATCACCCTGACCGGCAACACCGCCGCCTTCGTCTATGTGATCGCCACCGCCGCCATCGACGCTGTGGGGCGCGATCAGCTCGAGGCTGCCAGGGTATTCGGCCTCACCCGGTGGCAGGTGCTCAAGCATGTCGTCGCGCCACAGGCCATCGCCTTCGCCATCGGGCCGCTGACCGGGCTCCTGGTCAACCAGCTCCAGGTCACCTCGCTGATCTCGGTGATCGGCGTGATGGACCTGACCAAGGTCGGCAACATCCTCAATCTGCGCACCCTCAAGCCCTTCGTGGTCTGGACCGTGGTCGGCGTGTTCTATTACGCGGCGGCCAAGACCTTGGCTTGGCTGGGTACGCGCTATGAGGCAAGGCTGAGGGCCCATAGCGCCTGGAGGGGGATCTGACGTGCTGAAGGTCGAGAAGGTCTGCAAGGATTTCGGCTCCCATCGCGTGCTCGACGGCGTGGACCTCGCCATCGAACCCGGGCAGGTCGTCTCGGTGCTTGGCTCCTCCGGTTCGGGCAAATCAACCCTGATCCGCTGCATCAACGGGTTGGAGAAGCTCGATGCAGGCCGGATTACCATCGACGATTTCGATGTCGCCGCGCCACGGGATCTCACCGAGGCGCGCAAGCGCTCGGCCACCGTGTTCCAGCTGTTCAATCTCTATCCGCATCTGACCGTGCTGCAGAACATCACCCTGGCGCCGCTGGAGGTGTTGCGCCAGTCGCGGGCGGAGGCCGAACACCGGGCCATCGTCCTCCTGGAGCAGGTCGGTATGCGCGACAAGGCGGCTTCCTATCCGGCCCAGCTCTCGGGCGGCCAGCGCCAGCGTGTCGGCATCTGCCGGGCGCTTGCCATGAACCCGCGCTATCTTCTGCTCGACGAAGTGACGAGCGCCCTCGATCCGGAGATGACGGCCGAAGTGCTGGCGATCCTGGCCAAGCTTGCCCGCTCCGGCACCACCATGCTGTTCGTCACCCATGAGGTGGAATTCGCCCGGCGCATTTCGGACCGCATCGTCTTCCTGGAACATGGCAGGCTGCTGGTCGACCTGCCGACGCAGGCCTTCTTTGCCCCGGAAGTGGGGCGTGACCATCCGCGCATCGCGCAATTCCTTTCGAAAATGCGGAAAGACTGATGTTGCTCCTTGCCAATGCCGAAGCCTGGCCCGGATTCCCGTTGACGGTCGAGATGCTGCGTGTGGGCGCCGACAGCCTCGACGCCATGGTTGCCGGCATAGGCCGGGTCGAGGCCGAGCCGCGCGTGCGCAGCGTCGGCTTTGGCGGCTGGCCCAACATGCTCGGCGTGATGGAATGCGATGCTGCCGTGATGAACGGCACCACCAAGGAGATCGGCTCGGTCGGCGCCGTCCCGAACACTATCCCGGTCGCCGCCTTGGCCCAGGCTGTGATGAAGCGCCTGCCCCATGTCATGCTGACGGGCGACGGCGCTCGCCGCTTCGCCAGTGAAATCGGTTTCTCCGTCGATGATGTGCTGATCGAAGACTCCAGGCGTGTCTGGCGCGAGCGCCTGGAAAACGAACTCGGTGCCGAGCAATTGGCCCGATTTCCCGATATACCGCTTGCGCCTCTATCGCGTACGATCACCGATCCGGAGCGGGTGAGGGATACCACCGTGTTCCTCAGTGCCGATGCGCGGCGCGGCATCCACACCGCGACCTCGACTTCGGGCTGGGCCTGGAAATATCCCGGCCGCCTCGGCGACAGCCCCATTCCCGGCGCCGGCTTTTATGCCGACAGCCGCTATGGTGCCGCCGTCTGCACCCATACCGGCGAGATGACCATGCGCTGCGCCACCGCGCGCACCATCGTGCTCGCGCTCAAGCTCGGCCGGTCGTTGCGCCAAGCCGTCGACCTTGCCGTGGAGGAACTCGCCGAGCTCAGCGAGGGGTTTCTCGGCGGTGTCGTCATCCATGCGGCCGATGCCGAAGGCCAGCACGAGGTCGTCAATTTCCGCTGTGAGGGCGAGATCCGCTACTGGCTGTGGGAAGACGGCATGGCGGAGCCCGAGCTCCGGCCGGCAAGAACAATCTGACTGAGGGGAGTGCACAAACATGAAGAAAATCCTGCCCGCATTATTGGGATTGGCGATCGCCGCCTGCGCCGCCCTGCCGGCGTTTGCCGGCAAGCTCGACGACATCCGCGCGCGCGGCAGCGTGCGCATAGGCGTCTCGCTGGGGGGAGAGCCGATCGGCTTCCGAGACGCCCAGAACAATCCCGTCGGCTATGATGTCGACGTCGCCACCCTCCTGGCCGAAAAGCTCGGCGTGCCCGTGGAGTTCACCGATGTCTCCGGCGATGCCCGCATCTCGATGCTGGTTTCCGGGCAGCTCGACATCGTGGTCGCAAATACTTCGGCCACGCTGGAGCGGGCCAAGACGGTGGATTTCTCCATTCCCTATAACCGGGCGGGCCTGCGCATCCTGGTGCAGGCCGATGCCGGCATCGCCAAGCTGGAGGATCTCGGCGGCAAGTCGGTGGTGGTGGGACGCGGCACCACCGGCGAGAGCTTCCTCAAGAAGGCGGTGCCGACGGCCAATCTCGTCTATGTCGACCAGTTCGCGCCCGATGGCGTGCTGCAGCTCCAGCAAAAGCGCGTGGACGCGGCGATCGAGGATTCGTCCTTGCTCGACTATCTCGCCACCAAGAACCCCTCGCTCGCCACCCTGCCGGGGCTCTATTCCAACGATCCCATCGGCATCGCGGTCGCCAAGGGAGATCCCGAATTCGTGCGCTGGCTCGACATGTTCGTGTCCGACTATATCCAGTCCGGCGCTTACGAGGCCAATTACAAGAAATGGTGGGGCGAGAAGGCCAATCCGCCCAAGCTCACGCCGCTGTGGTGAGGAGACGGCGCAAAACCTTCTCCCGCAAAGGGGAGGAGGCAATAACGCCTCGTCTCACCCCGTCAGGCGCGGCACATAGCGGGTCGGCACCAACTCCGGCTCGAATGTGCTTTCGACCACCGGCGGCTCGTTGAGCAGGCGCACCATGCGGGCGACATAGGCGGCCTTGTCATAGCCGATCGAGGAAATCGGATAGGCCTCGAAATCGAGCAGCGAGAGATTGTCGAAGCCGTAGAGGCGGAAGCGTGCCGGCCGGTTGCCGGGGAAATCGGCCCTGAACACGTCGAGAATGCCCATCGCCATGGCATCTGAGGTGCAGAATACCGCGTCGGGGTGGTCGCCCTCGAACAGGCCCGGCGCGAGAGCATGACCGGAACGATAGGAATAGTCGCCCTGCAAGGTCCGCAGCAACTCGATGCCATGAGCCGCGAAAGCTTGGGCGTAAAGGCCGATGCGCGCCTGTTCCACCAGGGAGCTTGCCCGGCCCGTGACCAGGCTGGCGCGCCTCACGCCCTTGGCAGCGGCATCCGCGGCCGCCTGGCCGATGCCGACGGCTTCGTGGGGAATGATGGCGGGCGAGCGGTGGTCATGTCGGCCGTTCAGCATGACCACCAGGTCGGAGCGGAACATGCGCCGCACCGTCGCCGCATCGGCGAAATCGGAGAATACCAGGGCGGCATCGACGTGATAGGCCACGCCCTGACGCAGGAATTCCTCGACCTTGTCGGTGGAGCCGACGCGCACCAGGATGACCTGCCGCCCGCCCGCCTGGATCTCGGCGAGCAGCAGGTCGAACAGATCGAGGTCGGAAAGGTCGTGAATATGGTTGACCAGGACG
Source organism: Labrys sp. F242 (assembly GCF_057813875.1). NCBI lineage: Bacteria > Pseudomonadati > Pseudomonadota > Alphaproteobacteria > Hyphomicrobiales > Xanthobacteraceae > Labrys > Labrys sp. F242. Next base: position 784,566 of record NZ_JBVASG010000003.1, read on the forward strand.
GCGACGAGATTGACGGTCTTGGTCGTCAGGCTCTGCGCCAGGAGGTTGACGCGGTAGCCGAGTTCGGCGGCCGCGGCCAGGACGCGATCGCGCTTGGCGCCGGACACCGGCCGCTTGGAGGCGGAGAGCGCGCGCGAGGCCACGGCCCTGGAGACGCCGGCGAGTGCGGCCACGTCGCTGATGGTCGGTGCTGCCTTACGCCTCATGAGGCCTTGCACGCTCCTTGCCGGAAATTCGAAACCATGACTGACGACACGCGCTAAAGCATTTTTCAGAAAGGCGATAGATTTTCGCCTGGAAAATGCGTCAAAACAAGGAGTTAGAGCAAAGCACGATTCAGGGAAATCGTACTTTGCTCTAATACAGGAAACAGCGGCTTGGAAGGTCTCTTCTGTCAATGACGATCTGCTTCGATATCGGCGGCTCCGCCATCAAGGCGGCTGTCGCCACGCCTCAAGGCGAGATCAGGCCCTTTGCCCGAGTTGCAACGCCGCTCGGCGATTTCGAGGCCTTCGTGCAGGTGCTCGCGGATCTCAGAAGGCAAGCAGGGGGCGGGGCTGGCGGCGGCGTCGCCTTGTCCATCACCGGCGTCGTCGATCCGCGCAGCGAGATTATCACCTGCGCCAACATTCCCTGCCTCGACGGGCGGCGGCTGGGCCCCGACCTTGCCGAACGCCTGGGCGTGCCGGTGCATGTTGCCAATGACGCCGACTGCTTCGCCCTTGCCGAGGCTGTGAAAGGCGTTGGGCGCGGGCATCGCATCGTTTTCGGCATCATCCTCGGCACGGGCATCGGTGGCGGCCTGGTCATCGACGGGCGGATCCTAACCGGCGCGGGCGGTTTTGCCGGCGAATGGGGGCATGGACCGGTGGCGGCGACGCAATCGGGTAATCCGCCGGTCGCGCTCCCCCGCTTCGCCTGCGGCTGTGGCCAGAAAGGCTGCGTCGATACGGTTGGAGGAGCCCGCGGCCTCGAAAGGCTGCATCGCCACCTTACCGGCGTTGAACGCGACAGTACCGAGATCATCGCGGCCTGGCGGGCCGGCGAGGCAGCGGCGGCGCGCAGCGTGGCTTGTCAGGTCGATCTCGTCGCCTCTCCCCTGGCCTTGGCCGTCAATATCGTCGGCGCCGACATAGTGCCGGTCGGGGGCGGCCTTGCCAGCGTGCCGGAATTGATCGCAAGGCTGGACGAGGCGGTGCGCGGCCGCATCCTGCGGCACTCCCCGGAGCCGCTGGTGGTGCCCAGCATCCTCGCGCCGGAACCCGGGCTGATCGGCGCGGCCCTGCTCGCCCGCCAGGGAGAACGCCTATGACCGCCTTGCTTGAAATCTGCGTTGCCGACGCCCACAGCCTCGAAGCCGCGATCGAGGGTGGCGCCGATCGCATCGAACTGTGCTCGGCGCTCGAACTCGGTGGCCTGACGCCATCATCAGGGCTGATGCGGCTGGCGGCGCAGGCGCCGATCCCGGTCTATGCCATGATCAGGCCGCGGGCCGGCGATTTCGTGTTCTCCGCGCGGGAAAGCGAGATCATGCTTGATGATATCGAGGCAGCGGGAGGAGCAGGGCTCGCCGGCGTGGTGCTGGGTGCCTCCCAGCCCGGCGGCCAGCTCGACGAGGCCCTGCTGTCGCGCCTGCGGGTGCAGGCGCAGGGGCTCGGCACCACGCTGCATCGCGCTTTCGATCTCGTTCCCGAGCCGCTGGCGGCTCTGGAGACGGCCGTTGCTCTCGGCTTTGAACGCATCCTCACATCGGGAGGAGCCGTCACCGCGCCCGAGGGACTGGAGGCGTTGGTGCGCCTGCATCGGGCCGCCCGGGGGCGGATCGGCATCATGCCGGGTTCGGGCTTGACGCCGGCCAATATCGCTCCATTGCTGGCGGCGCTTCCCGTCTCCGAGGTGCACAGTTCCTGTTCCGCCGCCGGGGAGCCATGGAGCGCCGAGGCCGTCCGCCTGGGCTTTGCCGTGGGGCGGCGGCGCCAGACCCGCGCCGACATCGTCTGCACTTTCCGCAAGGCGATGGCATAAGCCGGAAAAGAAATGGCCGCCCGAAGGCGGCCATTCCGGCGAACAAGATGTGCCGCCTCAGAGGACCTGGCGCAGCACCACGAAGAGAAGGAAGGACAGCGCCATCGAGGCGGGCAAAGTGAGTATCCAGGCCATCAGCAGGTTGCGCACCGTCGACATCTGCAGCCCGGTGCCATTGGCCGCCATGGTGCCGGCGACACCCGACGACAGCACATGGGTGGTCGACACCGGCAGGCCGAGATAGTCGGCAGCACCGATCGTCGCCGCGGCAACGATCTCGGCCGAGGCACCCTGGCCATAGGTCAGGTGGGTCTTGCCGATCTTCTCGCCGACCGTCACCACGATGCGCTTCCAGCCCACCATGGTGCCGAGGCCAAGGGCCAGGGCGATGGCGACTTTCACCCAGGTCGGGATGAACTTGGTCGTGTTGTCGGTGGCGGTGTGATAGGTCTTGATCGTCTTCAGATCGGCGTCCGACACCGGCAGCAGCTTCTTGGAATCGATCAGCTTCAGGGCCTCGCCGATCAGATACATGTCGTTGCGGGTATTGGAGACCAGTCCTGCGGGCACTGCCGAGGCCGAGCCGTAAGGCGAGAGCTGGGAGGTGGTCTGCTCGATGAAGGTCTTCAGGGCTGGCGTCGTCTCGTCGTTCCAACTGCGCGTGCGCACCGCCTCGGAGACCTTGGCCTTGGCATCGGCGGGAGCGACCGTCGCGGCCGGCTTGATGTAGTTGCCCAGGACCGAACCCGCCGCGCTCGAAGCAGCCTTGTAGGTCTCGAGATAGTTGATGTCGGGCGTGCGGTTGAGGGCGAAGGCGGTGGGTACCACGCCGATCAGGATCAGCATGATCAGGCCCATGCCCTTCTGGCCGTCATTGGAGCCGTGGAAGAAGCTGACCAGTGTGCAGGTCAGGATCAAAAGGCCGCGGATCCACAGCGGGGGCGGCTGATTGCCTTTCGGCTCGACATAGAGAGCCTTGTTCCGCACCACGAGCTTCATCACCAGCAGCAGGGCGCCGGCCAGCACGAAGCCGAACACCGGCGAGACCAGCAAGGACAGGCCGATATTCTTGGCCTGGGACCAGTCGACGCCGCTGGTGGCGGAACCGGCAGGGGCCAGGAACTGGTTGGCGAGGCCGACACCGATGATCGAGCCGACCATGGTGTGGGAGCTCGAGGCCGGCAGGCCGAAATACCAGGTGCCCAGGTTCCAGACGATGGCGGCGATCAGCAGAGCGAACACCATGGCCAGGCCCGCGCTCGAACCGACCTGCATGATGAGTTCCACCGGCAGCAGCGAGATGATGCCGAAGGCGACCGCGCCGCTCGCGGTGAGCACGCCGAGGAAGTTGAAGAAGCCCGACCAGATCACCGCAAATTCGGCCGGCAGCGAATGGGTGTAGATCACCGTCGCCACCGCATTGGCGGTATCGTGGAAGCCGTTGACGAATTCGAAGCCGAGGGCGATCAGCAGGGCGAGGCCGAGCAGAATCCACGGCACTGCCACGGCGCCCGTGAGATCGGCGGCCAGTGCGTAGCAGACATAGCCGAGGCCCCCGAGCAGGATCACGGCGATCGCGATGTTGGGCAAGCTGCCAAGAGAGTTCGGCCTATCGAGCGGATGGCCGCTCCTCTGGCCAGATGTAACGTCCGTCATCTCCAAACACCCCCGTGTTTCCATGGTCTGGCGACCCTTAGGCGGGGTTCGTGAAGGTTGGATGACAAAATGTTAATCTTGACCGGCGACGAGGAAGAAGGAGGGCTGATCAGGGCTCTTTCGTCGAGGGAAGCAGCCGCTGCCGCCAGAGAAGCTGCACCGCCCGGTCGAAATCGGCAGTGGCCTTCTCGAAGGCTCCGAGCTGTCGATGGACGATGCTGCGCTTGAAGAGGGCATCGGCATGGCCGGGATCGAGCGCGATCACCCTGTCATAATCGGCGATCGCCGCGGGAAAGGCCTGTTTGTATTGATAGGCAAGAGCCCGTCCGTAAACGGCGTCGACAGCATCGGGCTTGAGTTCGATCGCCTTGCTGAATTCAGCAATTGCCCTGTCGAAGTCCTGCTCGTCGGGCCGTGCCGGAGTGGCGTCGGCCGGAGTGGTTTCGGATGCGGACATGCGGACGAAACGCCTTTGCACCTCTACGGAACCTGCCGAAACTGCAACGAAGCTCCCCTCAATCGCTGCAAGAGTCATGAGGTCCACTCGAAAGAACCTGCTCACATATGAGCAGCAACGTTGGGGAATGTCCATGGCGTTGCGTTAGAGCGTCTTGCGATGAGGCGGAATTACCGGGAAACTCTGCCTAGAGGGCAGGGGGCTTCAGTTGCGCAGACGCTCGAGGGCGAGCTTGCGCCCCGCCATGGCCTGCGGCAGGCCTGGATTGAGCTGCAAGGCACGATCGTAGTCGGCCAGCGCGCGCTCGAAATCGCCGCGCTTGCGATGGGCGCCTGCCCGATTGAGAAAGGCCAGTGCGTTGCTGCCATCAAGCCTGATCGCTTTGTCGAGATCGGCGATGGCGCGTGCGGTGTCGTCGGCATTGGCGTAGGCGGTGCCGCGATTGTAGAGGGCCTGTGCATTGTCCGGCGCCAGGCCGACCGCCAGGCTGTAATCGGCGATCGCCTTGTCGAGCGCACCCATGTGATGATGAGCGGCGCCGCGCCCGAGCAAGGCGGCGATATTGTTGGGCCTCAAGCGCAAGGCCTCGTCATAGTCGGCCACGGCGCCGTTGAAATCGCGGCGGTGGTCCTTGGCGATGGCCCGGTTGAAGAAGGCGGACCAGTCCCGGCGGTTGAGGCCGATGGCCTGGTCGAAATCGGCGATGGCCCCAATATCGTCACCCCTGAGGCCGCGGACGGCACCCCGCAGGCGCAGGGCCTCGGCATGGCGCGGGTTGAATTTCAGCGCCCTATCATAGTCGGCGATGGCGAGAGCGAATTCCCTGCGGCTGGCACGGGCATAGCCCCGCGACGTCAGGGCGAGCACGTGCTTGGGATTGAGCCGGATTACGCTGTCATAGGCCAGAATGGCTTGCTCGATATCACCCTGGCGGCCATAGAGCCCGGCCAGTGCGTAGAATCCGTCGGGATTGCGCGGATCGAGAAGGGTGGCCAGGCGCAGATCCTCCAGCGCCCGGGCCGGCTGCTTCTTGGCGGCATAGGCACTCCCGCGCGCGATCAGGGCGATCGTCCTGGCCCCATCGTTGACGCCGCCCAGATCCACAATCGAGGTGCAGGCGATGATGACGCGGTCCGGCGCGCCCTGTCGGCAGGCCTTCCAGTCGAGCGGCTGGGCAGGACTGTGCGGATGGAGCGCCAGGAAGGCCGGAACCAGGGCTTTGAGAGGCAGCATCGTGGAAGTCGCGGTAGGGCGGTAAACGCAGCCCACCATCTATAGGCGCGATCGGTGGCGTGGGAAACGGCCGCCTTAGAGCGTTTTGTGATTTGGCGTAATCGCCAAGAATCGCCAAGAATCGCAAAGACGCTCCAGACAATCCATTGGATTGGTTTGGAACCAAAGAGCGAGAGCAAAGCAGCGTTTCCGTCTAAACGCGCTTTGCTCCAGGGGCGGCGGACCCGTCAGTTGCCCCGGGAAGCCGTTATCCCCTTCTGCCCCTGGATACGGCGCATTCGTGGGAGAGGAAACCGGGATGCCCGTTATCCCTGGAGGGGCATTCCGTCCACTTCGAATGCCTGGATGAAAAGGCGCTTCTTTGCTTTTCCCTTGACTTTGCACTGCGAAAAGCGCAGCAACCGTGTGTAACGACCGCTCGGGGGTTCGCGCGGCGCGCTGGTTTTTGGCTTTTTGAGAAGCAGCGCCTCACCTCCCGGCCGTCCCCAATAACATTCCGCTGCTCCCATCCGCGCGTGGGTCGCGATATCGCCGTACCGCCTCATCATGCCTTTCCGGCTGACGACGGACTTGCGATCGCGGACCCGGACGGTGGCGCGCTGCTGTCCGCTCGATGAGCGTGGCATGAAGGATTTGATGTGACTTCCGAAGTAACTTTTGCAGCGCTCGGCCTGGCCGAGCCGCTTTTGCGTGCGCTTGACGCCGCCAACTATGTGACCCCCACCCCGATCCAGCACAAGGCCATTCCCGCCCTCCTCGAGGGGCGCGACATGATGGGCCTGGCGCAGACCGGCACTGGCAAGACGGCTGCCTTCGCGCTGCCGATCCTGCAGCGCCTGTCGAAGTCCCGCCACGGTGCCGGCGCCAAGGGCACCCGCGCCCTGATTCTGGCCCCGACCCGCGAGCTGGCCCTGCAGATCGACGAGAGCTTCCGCTCCTATGGCGTGCATATGGGCTTCCGTTGCGCCGTGGTGTTCGGCGGCGTCAGCCAGGTGCCGCAGGTCAAGGCGCTTTCCGATGGCGTCGACATTCTGGTCGCCACCCCCGGTCGCCTGCTCGATCTCGTGCAGCAGCGCAAGGTTCGCCTCGACAAGGTCGAAGTTCTCGTCCTCGACGAGGCCGACCGCATGCTCGACATGGGCTTCTCGCGTGACGTGCTCAAGATCGTCGACGAGACGCCGCTGGAGCGCCAGTCCCTGTTGTTCTCGGCCACCATGCCGAAGACGATCAAGAAGCTCGGCGAGGAGATCCTCCTCAACCCCGTGCATATCGAAGTGACGCCGGAAGTGGTGACGGTCGACAAGATCGACCAGCATGTCTACCACGTGCCGGCATCGGTGAAGCGCTCGCTGCTCCTGCACCTGCTCAACGATCCGGCAATGAGCCGCGTCATCGTCTTCACCCGCACCAAGCATGGCGCCAACCGCGTCTCGGGCCATCTCGACAAGGCCGGCATCCCCTCGGCGGCGATCCATGGCAACAAGTCGCAGAATGCTCGCCAGAAGGCCCTGGAGGATTTCCGTTCCGGCGCCTCGCGCATCCTGGTGGCGACCGATATCGCCGCCCGCGGCATCGATGTCGACGACATCAGCCATGTCATCAATTTCGAGATGCCGGTGGATGCCGAGAGCTATGTGCACCGCATCGGCCGCACCGCCCGCGCCGGTCGCAGCGGCATCGCCTATTCCTTCTGCGATCCCAATGAGCGCGACGAGCTCAAGGCGATCGAACGCCTGACCAAGAAGCCGCTGACGGTGGCCGCTCCCGTACAGGGGCTGGAAGCCGATCAGAAGCATGGCGAACGCGGCCCTCGTCACCCGCACCAGGGCAAGCCCAACGGCAAGCCCCGGAACAATGGGCAAGCCGAAAAGCCTCAATCGGGCCAGCCCCGCTCGGGGGGCGCGCGCCGTCCGGGTGGCCGCAACAACCAGCGTCGCGCCGCCTGAGGGCGCGGCCTATCCTTTTCTGGGAGCAAAGGGCGTCCATGGCGTCTTGCGATTTGATGGAGACACTTCAAATCGCAAAGACGCGTTGAACCAAAGAGTTAGAGCAAACGGCGTTTCTGCCAAAACGCGCTTTGCTCTAGGTGTGGACGCTTCTTTGTTCTAACGCTTCGTTTGGATGCGTCTTTGCGATTCTTGGTGATTCCGCCAAATCACAAAACGCTTTGACAGGACCTGCACATGGCAAAAGAAGAACTGATGGAATTTGAAGGCTCGGTCTCCGAAGTGTTGCCGGATGCCCGTTTTCGCGTGAAGCTCGACAATGGCCACGAGATGATCGCCTACACGGCCGGCAAGATGAAGAAGAACCGCATCAAGACCATCGAGGGCGATCGCGTTACCGTCGAGATGTCGCCCTACGACCTCGACAAGGGCCGCATCATCTTCCGCCACAAGGACGAGCGTGCTTCATCCGGCCCCCGCCCGCCGCAGCGCGGTGGCGGCAATATGCGTCGCCGCTAAAGCGTTTTGCGATTTGGCGGTCACGCCAAGAATCGCAAAGACACATCGAACCAAAGAGCTGGAGTAAAGCAGCGTTTCCGTCTCAACGCGCCTACTCCAGGAGTCGGGCGGCCCTGCGGGGCCGGTCGAAAAGCTCGGTGAGTCTCGACTTTTGTCATCGCGGGGCATGCCCCCATCGGACGAGTTGTCCGGTGTAGATCCAGAAGCTTGGGACGCAGCTTCGCGTGCAAAGCCCCTGAATTGCCTTCTGAGGCGCTCAATTTCGCTCATCCCGCGATTAGAGCTTGCCATGTCGGGACCTTCTTCCGCATTCGATGGAATAGCCTCGAATCCGGAAGATCCCTCATGAGCCCAGACGAACTCGGCCTGCGCCGCGCCATCATTGAAAAATGCCGTTGGATGAATGCCAACGGTCTCAATCAGGGCACCTCCGGCAATATTTCTGCTCGTCTCGGCGACTGCATGCTGATCACGCCTTCGGCCGTCCCCTATCACGAGATGGAACCGGAGATGATCGCCGCCATGCCCTTCGAGGGCGAATATGGCGCCTGGCAAGGCCCGCTCAAGCCTTCGGTGGAATGGCGTTTCCATTTCGACATCCTCAAGGGCCGCCCGGATGCCGGTGCCGTGGTGCATACGCATGCCACCTGGTCCACCATCCTCGCCATCGCCCACAAGCCCATCCCGGCCATCCATTACATGATCGCGGCATTCGGCGGACCCGACATACGCTGCGCGCCCTATGCCCGCTACGGTTCGGAGGAATTGTCGCGCTTCGCCCTTGAGGCCCTGGAAGGCCGCAATGGCTGCCTGCTCGCCAATCACGGCATGATCGCGGTCGGCTCCAGCCTGGACAAGGCGATGTGGCTCGCCCATGAGCTGGAAACGCTGGCCAAGCAATATTATCATGCGCTGCAGATCGACGGCGCCAACATCCTGCCCGACAGCGAGATCGCGCAGGTGATCGAGGGCTTCAAGAACTACGGCCTGCAGGATAAGAAGCCATAAGCTTCGAAGTCCTGGTGGAGTAGAGGATCGTTCAGGGGAGCGGGATCCCGTCGGCGGATGTCGACACTTCACCAGGTCGGCACATAGGCGCCCTTGTATTTGTCCAGGACAAAGGCCCTGACCTCGGGCGAGCGGTACGCCTCTGCCAGGATCGGCACCCAGGGCTGGTCCTTGTCCGCCGTGCGCACCGCGATCAAATTGGTGTATTGCGGCTTGAGTTCCTCCAGCAGCAGAGCCTGCTTGGTGGGATCGAGGCCGGCGGTGACGGCGTAATTGGCATTGACCGCCGCGGCATCGACGTCATCGAGCGAACGCGGCGTCTGGGCGGCGTCGACCTCCAGAAAGCGCAACTGCTTGGGATTGGCGGTGATGTCTGCCACGATCGGCTTGTAGCCGACACCGTCCTTGAGCGTGATCACGCCCTTGTCGCGCAGCAGCAGGAGCGTGCGGCCGCCATTGGTCGGGTCGTTCTGGATGGCGATGGTGGCACCATCGGGCACCTCGCTCCAGGCCTTGTGCCGGCGTGAATAGACACCGAGCCGCGAATTGATGATCGGTGCGATGCCGACGATCTTGTAACCGCGATCCGCGATCTGGTTGTCGAGATAGGGCTGGTTCTGGAAGGCGTTGGCCTGGATCTCGCCCGCATCCAGCGCAGCATTGGGAACGACATAGTCGGAGAACTCGATCACCTCGATCTCCAGGCCGCGCCTGGCGGCGACCGGCCTGGCCGCTTCCAGGGTTTCGGCCATGGGCCCGGGCGTGGCGCCGACGCGGATGCGGGTGGGCGTGGCCCATGCGGCTGCGGGAGCGGTCAGCAGGGACGCAGCGGCGAGCGACAGAACGGAGCGGCGAGTGAGGGAAGGAGGCATCGATCGATCTCTTGCTGGAACAGGTCGGAACGATGCTAGTAAGCTCAATCAATATAGTCTATAAAAATTATATATTAAATTCTAAACCCTACGATCCTCGTAATTGGACCTCGCGAAACAGGGCGCGATCAGCCTTCTCCACGACGTGAGGGAAGGCAGATCGCGCCCCTTCTTGCTCGGACGGTGCTAGCCGCTCACAGAATGAACTGGCTGAGATCGGTGTTCTTGGCGAGGTCGCCCACCGTCTTCTGCACATAGTCGGCGTCGATGGTGACGCTCTCGCCACCCTTGTCGGGGGCGGTGAAGGAGATCTCGTCGAGGATGCGCTCCATCACCGTCTGCAGCCGGCGCGCACCGATATTCTCGACGGTGGCGTTCACATGCACCGCTATGGCGGCGATGGCGTCGATTGCTTCCGGCGTGAAATCCAGGGTGAGGTTCTCGGTGCCCATCAGCGCCACATATTGCTTGATCAGGCTGGCTTCCGTGTCGGTGAGGATGCGGCGGAAGTCGTCCTGGGTCAGAGCCTGCAGCTCGACGCGGATCGGCAGGCGGCCCTGCAATTCGGGCAGCAGATCGGATGGCTTGGCGACATGGAAGGCGCCGGAAGCGATGAAGAGGATGTGGTCGGTGCGCACCGCGCCGTGTTTGGTCGACACGGTGGTGCCCTCGATCAGCGGCAAGAGGTCGCGCTGTACGCCTTCGCGGCTGACATCGGCGCCGCCGCGATTCTCGCGGGCGCAGATCTTGTCGATCTCGTCGAGAAAGACGATGCCGTTGTTCTCGACCTGGCGGATGGCCTCCTGCACGATCTGGTCCTGGTCGAGCAGATTGTCGGCCTCTTCCTGGATCAGCTGGTCATAGCTTTCGCGGACCGTGGTGCGCTTGGTCTTGGTGCGTCCCGAAAAGGCCTTGCCGAAGATGTCGCCGATCGAGACCACGCCCATCTGGCCCTGGGGCAAGCCGGGCAGCTCGAAGGACGGCGAGGACGTATCCTTCATCTCGATCTCGATTTCCTTGTCGTCGAGCTCGCCGGCACGCAGCTTCTTCTGGAAGCTGTCGCGGGTCGCCGGGCTCGCCGTCGCGCCAACCAGGGCGTTGAGCACGCGCTGCTCGGCGGCGAGATGAGCTTTCGCCTGGACTTCCTTGCGCTTTTCGGCCTTCACCAAGGCTATGCCGATATCGATGAGATCGCGCACGATCTGTTCGACGTCGCGCCCGACATAGCCGACCTCGGTGAATTTGGTGGCTTCCACCTTCAGGAAGGGAGCATTGGCGAGCTTGGCAAGGCGGCGCGAAATCTCGGTCTTGCCGACGCCGGTCGGCCCGATCATCAGGATGTTCTTGGGCATCACCTCTTCGCGCAGCGTCTCGTCGAGCTGCAGGCGGCGCCAGCGATTGCGCAGGGCAATGGCGACGGCGCGCTTGGCGTCGTGCTGGCCGACGATGTGACGGTCAAGTTCTGAGACGATTTCGCGGGGAGAGAAATTGGACATAGGCACTCGGGGGAAGGGTAAAGCTGCTACATAATGGCTGAAGCGCGAAAATCCAGCATCGAGAATTAAAGGCGCTCCTGCAATTGTGCGAGGCAAACAAAGGCGCGGCGGTATGATGATAGCGCTGCGCTTCCGCTGGAAAACATTGGTCTGAAGATTTGTGCGGGATGAGGGGCTCTTTGCCTTGACAGGGGTCTTGTCCCACCGTCAGGATGCCGCCGCTTGCATGGACCGGCCCCTTCCGATGGCGGGCCGGCTTCCGCAGGTGGTTCGATACGGTCCGAAAGAGGCCGAGAAGGCAGAAATGCCGCCCCTCGTGGCGGCGATCGGGCAACATCATCCTTTTGCTTGGGGGGAAGCGTCGTGGCGTCAGTCGACTTCGTCAATGTCAGGAAATCATTCGGGACCCACCCCGTCATCAAGGGCGTGGACATCGAGATTGCCGATGGCGAGTTCGTGATCCTGGTCGGCCCGTCGGGCTGCGGGAAATCCACGCTCCTGCGCATGCTGGCGGGCCTGGAGAACATCTCGGACGGCGAGATCCGCATCGGCAAGGATGTGGTCAACAACCTGCCGCCCAAAGAGCGCGACATCGCCATGGTGTTCCAGAACTACGCGCTCTATCCGCATATGAGCGTGGCCGACAATATGGGCTTCTCGCTCAAGCTGAAGGGCGCCAACAAGGCCGAGATCGAAAAGCGCGTGAAGCCGGCCGCTGAAATTCTCGGCCTGTCCAAGCTGCTCGACCGCTATCCGCGCCAATTGTCCGGCGGTCAGCGCCAGCGCGTCGCCATGGGCCGCGCGATCGTGCGTGACCCTCAGGTCTTCCTGTTCGACGAACCGCTCTCCAATCTCGACGCCAAGCTGCGCGTGGCCATGCGCGCCGAGATCAAGGAACTGCATCAGCGCCTGAAGACGACGACGGTTTACGTCACCCACGACCAGATCGAGGCCATGACCATGGCCGACAAGATCGTGGTGATGCATGACGGCATCGTCGAGCAGATCGGCGCCCCGCTTGAGCTCTATGACCAGCCGGCCAATCTGTTCGTGGCCGGCTTCATCGGCTCGCCGGCAATGAATTTCATCAAGGGCCGGCTCGATCCCCAGGATGCCAGCCGCTTCATCGCCGCGGATGGCAGCGTTCTGCCGACGCGCGTGCCGCGCGAGACGACCGACAAGCCGCTCATCTACGGCCTCAGGCCCGAGAGCCTGCGATTGAGTGCCAGCGGCATTCCGCTGACCGTCGTGGTCACCGAGCCGACGGGATCCGAGACCCATATGATGGCCAAGCTCGCGGGCGTGGACGTGGCCTGCGTCTTCCACGAGCGCGTGGCGGCCCAACCTGGCGAGACCATCAATGTCTCCATCGATGTCGGCTCGACCCATCTGTTCGATGCCGAAAATGGCCGCCGTTTGGAGCCTGCCGCCTGACCGGCCAGGGCGGCATCTTGATATCGCTTCCGCATTCGGCGGCAGGAACGAGCGCGGTCCTTGCGAAGGCTGGGCTCGTCTTTTCTGACAGCTGACGAAAACTGCTTGCCTGCACGCCCGGCATATCGGTCGGCGTTCGGGCCATAAATAATTGCCATTGCCAGGGAGGACTTCGATGACGATCAACAGACGTGATCTGCTCACTGCTTCCGCGGGCCTCGCCGCGGCTGCCGGGCTTGGCCGCCTTGGCGTTGCGCCAGCCTTCGCCCAGGCAGCCGAACCCAGCTACAAGCCCGAGGAAGGCGCAAGCCTGCGCGTGCTGCGCTGGACCCCCTTCGTGCAGGGCGACGAAGATGCCTGGCTCGCCAATACCAAGAAGTTCACCGAGGCGACCGGCGTGCAGGTCCGCGTCGACAAGGAGAGCTGGGAGGACATTCGTCCGAAGGCGGCGGTGGCCGCCAATGTCGGCTCAGGCCCGGACATTGTGCTGTGCTGGTTCGACGACGCCCATCAATATCCCGACAAGCTGGTCGACCTCACCGAACTCGGCACCTATCTCGGGGGCAAATATGGCGGCTGGTATGACGGCCTGAAGGGCTACGCCACGCGCGAGGGCAAGTTCATCGCCCTGCCGTTGGCGGCGATCGGCAACGCCATCTGCTATCGCGACAGCCATATGAAGGCAGCCGGCTTCAGCGAATTCCCCAAGGATACCGCTGGCTTCCTCGAATTGTGCAAGGCGCTCAAGGCCAAGGGCACCCCGGCCGGCTTCCCGCATGGCAAGGCCGTGGGCGACGGCAACAATTATGCCCATTGGCTCTTGTGGAGCCATGGCGGCAAGATGGTCGACGAAAGCGGCAAGGTCACCATCAACTCGCCCGAGACCATCGCCTCGATCAAATATGCCAAATCGCTCTACGAGACCTTCATCCCCGGCACCGAGAGCTGGCTCGACATCAACAACAACCGTGCCTTCCTGGCCGGACAGGTGTCACTGACCGCCAATGGCGTCTCGCTCTATTACGCGGCCAAGAAGGACGCCAAGCTCAAGGACCTGGCCGCGGATATCCGCACGGTCAACTTCCCGGTCGGTCCCGTGGGACAGAAGGTCGAACTGCACCAGACCACCTCGGCGCTGCTGTTCAAGCATTCCAAATATCCCGAGGCGGCCAAGGCCTATCTGAAATTCATGTATGAGGACGCGCAGATGAATGCCTGGATCGGCGGATCCAGCGCCTATTGCTGCCAGGCCCTGAAGGCTTTTGCCGCCAATCCGGTGTGGACGGCCGATCCGATCCATGAACCCTATTCGCATGCCTCCGAGACGCTGCGCCCCAACGGCTATGCCGGCCCCCTCGGCTATGCCTCGGCCGGCGTGATGGCCGATTATGTGCTGGTCGACATGTATGCGGTCGCGGTGACAGGCCAGATGTCGCCGGAGGACGCGGCCGCCCAGGCCGAGAAGCGGGCCAATCGCTATTACCGGGTATAGGGGCTTGCCGGTCGGATAGGTTGCGCTTGCACCCCTTCTCCCCTTGCGGGACCTGGCACTTTCAGCGGAAGTGCCTTGGGTCCCGGCAGGGGGATGAGGGGTGGATGCGTAGCCCCATGGTAAACCTCGATATCCCGTTTTCCACCAAGGCACCCCATGAGCATCGCGACATCGAGACCACGGCCGCGACCTTCCGCCTTCGCCAGGCTGGCGCAGAGCAGGGGCGCGCTCGGCACACTCTTCATGCTGCCGGCGGCGGTGTTCCTGATCTGCCTGCTGGCCTATCCGCTGGGCCTGGGCGTCTGGCTCAGTTTCACCGACACCAAGATCGGGCGTGAGGGCGTTTTCGTCGGGCTGGAGAACTATGAGTTTCTCTGGGCCGATTCGGTGTTCTGGATGTCGGTGTTCAACACCGTCGTCTACACGGTCGTTGCCTCGATCCTCAAATTCGGCCTCGGCCTCTGGCTCGCTCTGCTCCTCAACCAGCATCTGCCCTTCAAGTCGCTGTTCCGGGCGATCGTGCTGCTGCCCTGGGTCGTGCCCACCGTGCTCTCGGCCCTGGCCTTCTGGTGGATCTATGATGCGCAGTTCTCGATCATCTCCTGGACGCTGATGCAGCTTGGCCTGATCCAGCAGCCGATCAATTTCCTCGGTGATCCCGTCAATGCCCGCATCTCGGTGATCGTCGCCAATGTCTGGCGCGGCATTCCCTTCGTCGCCATCTCGCTGCTGGCCGGCCTCCAGACCATTTCGCCTTCGCTGCAGGAAGCCGCTTCGCTCGATGGCGCCACGAGCTGGCAGCGCTTCCGTCATGTCACCTTGCCGCTGCTGACGCCGATCATCGCCGTGGTGATGACCTTTTCGGTGCTGTTCACCTTCACCGATTTCCAGCTCATCTATGTGCTGACCAAGGGGGGGCCTGTGAATGCCACCCATCTGATGGCGACCCTTTCCTTCCAGCGCGGCATTCCCGGCGGCCAGCTCGGCGAAGGCGCGGCCATCGCGGTGGCGATGGTGCCCTTCCTGCTGGCCGCGATCCTGTTCAGCTTCTTCGGCCTGCAGCGCCGGCGCTGGCAACAGGGTGGACAGGAATGAGCGGAGGCACGACGATGAATTCGAAACAAGCCACCGCGCCGCTTACCGACAACGTCGAGGGTATGGCCTATCTCTCCAGCCTGCCGCGGCGGGTGGTGACGGTCTACCTGCCCCTACTGGTCTTCGTCATCGTGCTGCTGTTCCCGTTCTACTGGATGGCGATCACCACGGTAAAGCCGAACGACCAATTGACCGATTACGCCAATCACAGCCCGTTCTGGGTTGTAGGACCCACGCTCGAACATATCCGCTATCTCCTGTTCGAGACCTCCTATCCGGGCTGGTTGCTCAACACGATCTATGTCTCGGTTGGCGCGACGGCGCTGGCACTCTTTGCCTCGGTTCTCGCCGCCTATGCGATCGAACGCATCCGGTTCAGGGGATCGCGTATCGTCGGCCTCCTGATCTTCCTGGCCTATCTGGTACCGCCCTCGATCCTGTTCATCCCACTCGCCTTCATCGTCTTCAAGCTCGGCATCTACGATACCAAGCTTGCTTTGATTTTCACCTATCCGACCTTCCTGATTCCCTTCTGCACCTGGCTGCTGATGGGCTATTTCCGCTCGATCCCCTATGAGCTGGAGGAGAGCGCCCTGGTCGACGGAGCCTCGCGCTGGCAGATCCTGGTACGGGTGATCCTGCCGCTGGCGGTGCCGGGCCTGATTTCCGCCGGCATCTTCGCCTTCACCCTGTCCTGGAACGAGTTCATCTACGCGCTGACCTTCATCCAGTCGTCCGAGAACAAGACGGTGCCGGTGGGCGTGCTCACCGAACTGGTGCGGGGCGACATCTTCGAATGGGGATCCTTGATGGCGGGGGCGCTGTTCGGCTCCCTGCCGGTGGTGATCCTCTATTCCTTCTTCGTCGACTATTACGTGTCCTCGATGACGGGCGCGGTGAAGGAATAACTGGTTCGCATTGCGGCCGCTTTTCTCTGGGACCGCCAGCATCCTGCTGGCTCTTGGAAACGCCGCCCTTGTTGGAAACAAAGAGCCAGCAGGATGCTGGCAGTCCCAGGGAAATGGCGATCAAATATGCGGTGGCCACCCATGTCTCAGCGCCGGTTGCGCCGATCCTCATACATCTGCTCAAGCGGGTCGATGAAAGAGCCGCCGAACAGCACATAGGCGACGACGAAATAGACGAATTTGGCGAGGGTGAAGAAGCCGATCCATTGCAACAGCACGAAGGGCGCGCTCACCGCGACGAGGCCGAAGCAGATCAGCGCGCTGGCGAGCAGGCATGCCAGCAGCACCACCAGATGCATCGCCAATTGCGTCCAGCTGTCATAGCCGCTGATGTCGAGCCTGCCCTTCACGCGGCCTCCCGTTCAGGTGACGCGATGTCCCGCCTATTTGTCCTCGGCGAATTTGTAGGCAGCCGCCTCCGGAGCCTTGCCGGTAATGCAGGCCTTGAACTTGGCGACTTCTTCAGGCCCAAAAGTGCCGAGGCCCTGGGCCTGGCATTCGGAACTCGCCTGGCTGTACTCGGCTTCCAGCTTGACGCAACGCTCCCGTTGCGGCGAGCCAGGCCGGACGCCCTTGCGGCTGCAGGTGTCGCCGGCAATACCCTGTGAGGCCTTGCGCCGCATGCAGTCCGCCATGGCCGTACCCGCCTTCACCCCCTCGGCCTGGCAGGCCTTTTCGAGGGGGTTGGTGGTGGGGAATTCGGGCTGCTTTTCCGCCGTGCAGCCGGCAAGGGCGAAAGCGGCGAAGATGACGGGGAGGCTGATCCGGAACGAGAGCATGCGCGGGCGGCTTTCTGCCTGATGTGAATGCCCACCTCTTATCAGAGATCGATGCTCTCGATCACCAGGTTATGATTGGTATAGACACAGATATCCGCTGCGATGTTCATCGCCTTCTTGACGATGGCCTCGGCATCATAGTCGGTGTCGACCAGCGCCCTTGCGGCGGCCAACGCATAATTGCCGCCGGAACCGATCGCCATCACCCCGCCTTCGGGCTCCAGCACGTCGCCCGTGCCTGTCAGTACCAGCCCGGCCGACTTGTCCGCCACCAGCATCATTGCCTCCAGCCGGCGCAGATAGCGATCGGTGCGCCAGTCCTTGGCGAGCTCGACGCAGGCCCGCGTCAACTGGCTGGGATATTGCTCGAGCTTGGCTTCCAGCCGCTCGAACAAAGTGAAGGCGTCGGCGGTGGCCCCGGCAAAGCCGGCGATCACGTCGCCCTTGCCGAGCCGGCGCACCTTGCGGGCATTGCCCTTGATCACGGTCTGGCCGAGGCTGACCTGCCCGTCGCCGCCGATGACCACGCGCCCGCCCTTGCGGACCATCAGGATGGTGGTGGCGTGAAAGGGCGAACGGGGGCCGCTGTCGGGGCCGGCGGAACGATCTGATGTCATCGGAACCTCACTGAACATGGCCTCTATCTAGGAGGTCCCGGGCAAAAGGCAAAGGGCGGGAAGGCGAGAGTCCCCTTTATCGCTTCACTCAACTCGTCTATCGATTCGGCATGAACAGCATCTTCGCCGGCCTTTCCACCACCGTCTTCGAAACCATGTCGCGCCTTGCCCGCGAGCATGATGCCGTCAATCTCGGCCAGGGCTTTCCGGACGATGCCGGGCCGCTCGACGTGCGCGAAAAGGCGGCCGAGGCCGTGATGACGGGCTGGAACCAATATCCGCCCATGCTCGGCCTGCCCGAGCTGCGCCGCGCCGTCGCCGAGCACTATGCCCGCTTCCAGGGCGTGGCGCTTGATCCCGAAACCGAGGTGATGGTCACCTCCGGCGCCACCGAGGCGATTGCCGACGCCCTGATGGCGCTGATAGAGCCGGGCGACGAGGTGGTGTTGTTCCAGCCGATGTATGACGCCTATCTGCCGCTGGTGCGCCGGGCGGGTGGGGTGCCGCGCTTCGTCACGCTGCAACCGCCCCATTGGCGCCTGACGCGCGAGACGCTCGATGCCGCCTTTTCCTCGCGCACGAAGGTAGTGTTGTTCAACAACCCACTCAATCCGGCCGCTATCGCTTTTTCGGACGAAGACCAGGCCCTGCTGGCGGAATATTGCGTGCATTACAACGCCATCGCCGTCTGCGACGAGGTCTGGGAGCATGTGCTGTTCGACGGCCGGGTGCACCGGCCGCTGATCGGCTTTCCCGGCATGCGCGAGCGCACGGTGAAGATCGGCTCGGCCGGCAAGATCTTCTCGCTCACCGGCTGGAAGGTCGGCTTCGTCATGGCGGCCGCGCCGATCCTGAAGGTGATTGCCAAGGCGCACCAGTTCTTCACCTTCACCACGCCTCCCAATTTGCAGACTGCCGTCGCCTACGGGCTCGGCAAGGAGGACGCCTATTTCACCGGCATGCGGGCAGCGCTGCAACGCTCGCGCGATCGGTTTGCGGAGGGGCTGGCCGAGCTCGGCTTCGCCACCCTGCCGAGCCAGGCGAGCTACTTCCTCAACATCGACCTGACGGCCAGCGGCATCGAGGAGGACGATGTCGGCTTCTGCCAACGCCTGGTGGTCGAGCACAAGGTCGCCGCCATTCCGGTCTCGGCTTTCTATGCGCAGGATGCGGTAACGACCGTGGTGCGCTTCTGCTTCGCCAAGCGGGACGAGACCCTGGCAGCCGCGCTCGCCAATCTGAAGGGCGTGGCGCGGCGGGGGTGATTGAGCGGGAACCGCCCCCTCAATCGCGCCGACGCGCGCCCAGCCGGGCCAGGAAGGCGAGCGAGACGCTGGTGAGGCCCAGCGCCATCAGCCACCAGGGCTGCCAGGCGGCGAGGCCTGCAAACATCATCACCAAAGCGGAGGCCGAAACAGCGAGGGCGGCGGGTGCCGAACGGTCGTCGTCGCGGTTCATGCCCATCAGCGTCAGCCAGAGCGCGATTGCCGCCAGCGCCACGCCGACAAGGCCGAGTTCGAGCCAGATCTGCAGCGCGGCATTGTGGGGCGAAGCCAGGAGCTGGCCGCCGATGCCACGGGTCAGCGACGAACTCGAATCATATCCGAAGCCGGCTAAGAGGTGATCGGGCAGGGCGTAGGTCACGTCGCGCCAGAGCGCCACCAAATGATCGCCCTCGGCCGGCAGCAGGAAGCCGCCCCAGCGTGCCATCATCCAGCCGGCCAATGGTGCGAGCACCAGCAGGACCAGAGCCGAGATGGCGACGGCGAAAGCGGCAGCCCGCCGGCGCCACAGGGCCAGGGTCATCACCACGATGCCGGCGATGAAGGCGGTGAAGATCACCAGATCATGCACCAGCCAGAGCGCCAATATCGTCACCAGGCAGAGCAGCAGGGCCTGCCAGCTGCGGCCGCGTGCCAGGACGGCGCCCACCGCCGGCCAGACCAGGAGGGCGAGAAGCAGGGCGGCGCGCGTACTCTCGGCGTCCTCCGTGCCCGTCTCACCGAGGCCTTGCAGAGGCGAGCCCGGCAGATATTCGAAGATCAGGGTCACGCTGGCGATGCCGACGCCGATCGGAATGAGGTTGGCGTCGCTGAAGCGCACCCGCGGCTTCAGGCAAGAAATCGTGACGGCGAACAAGAGTACGACGCCCAATATGCCCGGCAGCCGGCCGGCCGCCGAAGCGGGACGGGGGGTCCACCAGATGCTGATGGCAGCCCAGACCAGCAAGGCAAGCAGCGCCAGGGTGCGGGGCGAGGTCAGCGCACCCTGCAGGCGGCGCAGCGCCGTCGGCAGGCGGTTGTCGAGCGCCGCCGCCAGGATCAGCAGGGCGGTGGCGATCGGTACGATGATCGCCACGGCGTGGCGCGAGAACATGGCAAAAAAAGGCGCAAAAATGACCAGCAGGAACAAGCCCAGCCGGGTCAGGAGGCCCGACACCGCGAGTGCGGGGTCGAGCGGAGCTTCATAGGCGCGCCGTTCCATCGCCTCGTCCTCAATCGTCGAGAGCTAGCTATGGCCGAAGGCAGGCGAGGCGTCGATGACGAAAAAGTCACACTATGGTTAAAATCGTCCGGCGGCCTGTCGGTCGCAATGCCACATTGGGCGTAGTCCCCGGGAGCCGTCGCTCCCCTCCAGGAGAGGGATAGCAGCGACTTCCGGGACGGCTGGCCCGTCCGCCATTGCACTTGCCTCCTTGATGCGTCACATCGGCGCGATGCGTGTGTTCGATCAGCCTTTGCCCATCGATGATGCCCTGCCGGCCCTCAAGCAGGCCCTGCAGGCGCGTTCCAATGCTGTCCTCGTCGCGCCGCCCGGTGCGGGCAAGACCACGCGCGTGCCGCTGGCCCTGCTGGACCAGGCCTGGACAGGCGGGGGCAAGATCATCGTGCTGGAGCCGCGTCGTCTTGCCGCTCGCGCTGCCGCCGCCCGCATGGCTGCCACGCTGGGCGAATCCGTCGGCGCCACGGTCGGCCTGCGCGTGCGCCTCGAATCGCGCATCTCGGCCAGGACCCGCATCGAGGTGGTTACCGAGGGCGTATTCGCCCGCATGATTCTCGACGACCCCTTGCTCGACGGTGTGGCCGCCGTGCTGTTCGACGAGTTCCACGAACGCTCGCTCGACGCCGACCAGGGGCTGGCCTTCGCACTCGACGCCCAGGCCGGACTGCGCGAGGACCTGCGCATTCTGCCGATGTCGGCGACGATCGACGGCGCGCGCGTTGCCGCGCTTCTGGGCGATGCGCCGGTTATCGAGAGTGCCGGCCGTGCCTTTCCGGTGGTCACGCATTATCTCGGCCGCGATCCGCGTCAGCGCCTCGACGAAGCGGTTGCCGATGCGGTGATGCGGGCCCTGAGGGCGGAGACGGGCTCCATCCTGGTCTTCCTGCCCGGCCAGGGTGAGATCACCCGCGTGGCCCGGTTGCTGGCGGAGCGCAATCTTGGGGAGGGAGTCGACATCGCTCCCTTGTTCGGCGCCATGGAGGCGCGCGACCAGGACCGCGCCGTCGCTCCCGCGCCGGCGGGGCGCCGCAAGGTGGTGCTGTCAACCTCGATCGCCGAGACCAGCCTCACCATCGAGGGCGTGCGCGTGGTCATCGATGCGGGCCTCGCCCGCGTGCCGCGCTATGAGCCGGATCTTGGCCTCACCCGGCTCGAAACCGTGCGGGTGTCGCGCGCGAGCGCCGACCAGCGGCGCGGTCGCGCCGGGCGTACCGAGCCGGGTGCCTGCTACCGGCTGTGGGAGGAGGCGGCCACCGGCGCCTTCGAGGCTTTCGCCAAGCCCGAGATCCTGGCGGCCGATCTCAGCCCATTGTTGCTCGATTGTGCCGCCTGGGGGGTGGGCGATCCCCTGGCGCTCGCCTGGCTCGATCCCCCGCCTGCCCCCGCGCTCAAGGAGGCGAGAGCGTTGCTGACGGCAATCGAAGCTGTCGATGCCGATGGCCGGCTGACCGAAATGGGGCGCCATCTCTCCAGTCTGGCCCTGCCGCCTCGGCTTGCGCGCATGATCGTATCAGCCGCGCCGGCGGGAGAAGGGATGCTCGCGGCCGAAATCGCCGCCATCCTGTCGGAACGGGGGCTCGGCGGCGACGGCACCGACCTGGTGGAGCGCATCGAACGCTTTCGGCGAGACCGCGGCGGGCGGGCGCAGGACATGCGCCGGTTGGCCAGGACTTGGGCAAGGACCGGGTGGGCCAGAACCGCCAGCACCGAGACGGCCAGCAAGGAAGCGGGGCGGGGCGAGGGCGATTCGGCCCGGGCCGGTCCGGTTCTGGCCCTGGCCTATCCGGACCGCATTGCGGTGGCGAGGGGGCAGCCCGGCAGCTTCACCATGGAGAATGGTCGGGCTGCCCGCCTGGAGCCGTATGACCGCCTGGCCCGCGAGCCGACGCTCGCCATCGCCGAGATGGCGGGCAGCGCCGGCGCGAGCCGTATCCTCTTGGCGGCTCCGATCGCGGCCGAGGAGATCGAGGCTTTGTCCGGCGTCAGCGAAAGCGTGAGCATGGGCTATGATGCCGCCAGCGCCAGCCTGAAAGCCCGCTCTGTCCGACGCTATCGCCGCCTGGTGCTGCAGGAGACCACGGCGCCGCTGACCTTGGATGCCGCCGCTGCCGCCGTACTTGCCCGCGGCCTCGCCCAGGCCGGCATCGGCCGCCTGCCCTGGAGCAAGGCCCAGCGCCAGTTGCGCGACCGCATCGCCTTCCTCACCGCCAGCGGCTCGCCGGATTGGCCCGATCTTTCCGATCAGGCCTTGGCGGAGAATGCCGAAACCTGGCTCGCCCCGGCCATCGAAGGTGTGCGGGGCCTGTCCGGCATCACGGCCGAGCATCTGGAAAATGCCCTCGCCGGCCTGCTGCCCTGGCACGAGCGCAGGCGGCTCGATACCGAAGCGCCGGCCTTCTTCGAGGCGCCGACCGGCTCGCGTCTCGCCATCGACTACGAGGCGGAGGGCGGTCCCGCCATCTCGGTGCGCGTGCAGGAACTGTTTGGGCTCGCCACCCATCCCGGCATTGCCGGCGGGCGCGTGCCGCTCACCATCAACCTGCTTTCCCCGGCCCATCGGCCCGTGCAGGTGACCAAGGATCTGCCAGGCTTCTGGAAGGGCTCCTATGCCGCCGTCCGGGTCGAGATGAAAGGGCGCTATCCCCGCCATCCCTGGCCCGAAGATCCGGCCGCAGCCCTGCCGACCACCCGGACGAAACCGCGCGGCACCTGACGGCGATCACCCGGCTTCATCGGTTGGCAGAGCGGCAGGCCGATCGTGTCATCCGGGACGAGCAAGTCCGGGATGGGCTGGAGACCCGGTCAGGTCTTGCTTTCGGTGAGATGCGCGGCCTGCAAGGCCTTGGCGAGGGCGCTCATCGAGCCGGAAGGCGGGAGCGAGACGATCTGAATGTCCGGTTGGGCAGCGAGTTCGTTGACGGAAGAGGGCCGGTTCCGGCGCGGGCGGGCATCGAGAATGCGATGCAATAGCGTAACAATACACATGGCAATAACCTCAAAATACACCCCCAATATAATTTAAATTTGAATTTCGGCAATGTCATGGTGCCGACATGAATTTGGAACGGCCCGAAGAGTGGGGGATAAAACGAAGGTATCGTGGCCGCGATGCAGCGAGCCGAAAGGGGAGGGGCCAAGTGCCGCATTCGAGACGGATCTTCGAAGGCGGTGGTCGGCAAACCTGCGTTCTCTTCTACCGGCCCGCCTTGTTCCGTCGCCACATAGTCTGTGGATCTGGCGCGTTTCGCAGCCCTCGACGCAATTGATATAGGTCGTGATATATGTCGCAGGGGGCTGTTCACCGCAACCGGCTTCAGGCTCGCAAGGTACCGGGACGACGGACAGGCCGCGGCAGGGCGCCGATGCTCGCTCCGGTTCCGCGATCGACACGCCTTAGCGCTTGCGTACGAACTCGGTACGCAAGACCAGACCTTTGATGGAGTCGTGGCGGCAGTCGATTTCCTGATCGTTGTCCGTCAGTCGAATCGACTTGATGACCGTGCCCTGCTTGAGGGTCTGATTGGCCCCCTTTACCTTGAGGTCCTTGACGAGGACCACGGAATCGCCATCGGCGAGGGCATTTCCGGCCGCATCCCGTACCACGGCCCGGTCCGCCTTGGCGGGAGGCGCCATCTCCGAGGCCGGCCGCCATTCGCCGGTCACCTCATCGTAGACATAGTCATCATTCTGATCGGCCATTTTGCTTGCACCTTTGCTTATGGAGTTTCCCGGTCGAGTCCGAGAACGAACCGCCGTCACGACCAGATCCACTTCACAAGCCGGACGGACGCCATCTACATCGCTGCGGTCGACCGGTGCAAATCCTTGATCATTTCCGGCAGCAGATCCCGCATTGCCCGGAGAGGGCGCGCACCCTGCCATCCCCGCCTGGGATCGAGCGATCGATCCCCGGAAGGGGATTTCACGCCGATATCGGGATCACGTTACCGGCTCCGTCATGCTGTCGTCGTATTCTCCGCGACTTCTTGCGAGTCCCGATTGACTTCCCGGACGCCATCCCCCATAAGCACCGGCGAATTTGGCGTCGCCCTATCGGGCCCGGACGCACCCAGGGCGAAGGCCGGGGCGCGTTTTTGGTGTTCGGGGGTGCGCTTTTCCATTCAACTCGATCGGCATCCGGCCGCGACCGCGGAGAACGACCCGTGAAACGTACTTATCAACCGTCCAAGCTTGTCCGCAAGCGTCGCCATGGCTTCCGTGCCCGTCTGGGCACCAAGGCAGGCCGCAAGGTTCTGGCTGCCCGTCGCGCCCACGGCCGCAAGCGCCTGTCGGCCTGACCGGAACGGATTGGCACAATGATTCCGCATCATTGTGCCAAGCTGATTTCTCTCGATCGTGCCACGGGCACGATCGAGAGAAATCAGCAAGATTCCGGACATTTGCAAAGTTTCCTGGCCAGATCTTGCCGGGAAACTTTGCCTGGAGCATTTTGCTCAAGAGCCTCCGAGCCCTCATCGATGCAGCGTCTGCTCAAGCGCCGGGACTTCCTTTTCGTCCGCGAAGGCCGCAGGGCACATGCTGCAACGCTATCCCTGCAGGCACGCCGCCGCGAGCGCGCGGGTGCAGTCGAGGCTGCGCCGCCGGCGTCTGAGACTGTCGAGCCGCGTGTCGGCTTCACCGTGACCAAGAAGGAAGGTTGCGCCGTCGAGCGCAATCGGATCCGCCGGCGCTTGCGCGAGGCGGTGCGGCTGTCTGGCGCTCTTCATGCGCGCGATGGTTATGACTATGTCGTGCTCGGGCGGCGCTCCGCCCTCGACGCATCTTTTGCGACGATCGTTGATGAAATGGTAACGGCGTTCGGCCGTGTGCACAGCGAGCGTCAAGGCGCCCGCAAGCCACGCCGTTCAGCCGATGAGGCTGTACGATGAAGAATTTTGACACCAAGAACGTCGTTCTGGCGGTCGTCCTGACGCTGCTCGTCGTCGTCGTGTGGGAATATTTCATCGGCCAGCCCATGCAGCGGCGCCAGCAGCAGGAAGCCCAGCAGCAACAACAGATCCAGCAGACCCTGCAGCAACAACAGCAGCAGCAGGCGGCTACGCCCACGCCCGGCGTTCCCGGCGGCGCGGGAGGGCAGAAGCAATTCTCCAGCCGCGGTGAAGCGGTGGCGGCGAGCACGCAGCGCGTAAAGATCGATGCCCAGCGTCTGATCGGTTCGATCAACCTGGTTGGCGGCCTGATCGACGACGTGGCCCTGCGCGGTTATCGCGAGACGCTCGACCCCAACTCTTCCAATGTCGATCTCTTCTCGCCGTTCGGCACCCCTGTAAAGCCGGCTGATCATCACGCCAATCTGGAAAATCGCGGCCCCTATTTGACGGTCTTTGGCTGGCAGGAAAAGCCGGGTTCCAATGCCGCGACCAAGCTCAACCTGCCCGGTTTGAAGACGGTCTGGACGGCCAAGTCGCAAGCGCCCCTGTCGGCCGCCACGCCAGTCGAGCTGCAATGGGACAATGGCCAGGGCCTGATTTTCCACCGCACCATCTCGATTGATGAGGATCGCGGCCAGAGCGGTTCCCTGCTGCCGTCGGCCGGCGAGACGCTGCCCGCCGACAAGCTCGACCTGCCTCGCCAGAATCTGCCCAAGGATCAGCAGGCCAGCGCCGCCAAGCCGATCGGCGGTTTCATGTTCACCGTCAAGGACAGCGTGGAGAACAAGGGTACGGCGCCTGTGGAGATCGTGCCCCAGGCTTATATGCTGCGCGTCGGTACCCCGGGGACTCAGGGCACTTACGTTCTGCATGAGGGGCCGATTGGTCGGTTCTCCGGTTCCCAGAAGGAACTGTCCTACAAGGATCTGGCGCCCGACGCCAAGCAGGAGCCCTTTGCCGACGTCACGGGATGGCTCGGCTTCACGGACAAGTATTGGGCCAACGCGCTGGTTCCCGATCCCTCGGCCCGCTTCACCGCCCGTTTCGTCGGCCAGGATTTCGGCGGCACGCCGGCCTATCTCGCCCAGATCGACCGGCCAGCCCTGACGATTGCGCCGGGCGCGAGCGCGGATGTGAGCACCAATCTGTTCTCCGGCGCCAAGGAAGTCGCGACCCTTTCCTATTACGACGATAAGCTGAAGACCGATAACATCGCCTATCTGATCGACTGGGGCTATCTGTGGTTCATCACCAAGCCCTTGTTCCGCCTGATCGAGATCCTCTTCCATCTCTTCGGCAATTTCGGTCTCGCCATTCTCGGCACCACCGTCATCCTCAAGCTGTTCTTCTTCCCGCTCGCCAATCGCTCCTATGAGTCGATGTCGAAGATGAAGAAGTTCCAGCCCGAGATGCAGAAGATCAAGGACGAGTTCCCTGACGACCGCATGAAGCAGCAGCAGGCCACCATGGCCCTGTACAAGGAAAACAAGATCAATCCGCTCTCGGGTTGCTTGCCGATGCTGCTGCAGATTCCGGTGTTCTTCGCACTCTACAAGGTGCTGTTCGTCACCATCGAAATGCGCCAGGCGCCCTTCTATGGCTGGATCCACGATCTGTCGGCGCCCGATCCGACCACCCTGTTCAATCTGTTCGGCCTGATCCCGTGGACGCCGCCCTCCGTGCTGATGGTCGGTTTCTGGGTGGTGGTGATGGGCATCACCATGTTCATCCAGATGCAGCTCAACCCCGCGCCGCCGGATCCGACCCAGGCCGCCATGTTCCGCTGGATGCCGCTGATCTTCACCTACATGCTCGCCGCCTTCCCAGCCGGCCTGGTGATCTACTATTGCTGGAACAACACGCTCTCGATCCTGCAGCAGGTCTTCATCATGAAGAAAAACGGCGTGAAGGTTGAGCTGTGGGACAATCTCAAGGCCATGTTCGGGCGCAAGCCATCATCGGCGGCGAGTTGATGTCCGAGGGACCTGATTATACGGAAGCCGGCAGGAAACTCTTCGCCAGCACCTGGGATTTCCGCCACGCCTCCAATACGCTTGAGGCGTTGCCGCCCCCCGGTGGGGTCGAGATCGCGCTCGCCGGCCGCTCCAATGTTGGCAAGTCGAGCCTGATCAACGCGCTGACCAACCGCAACGCCCTGGCCCGCACCTCGCACACGCCGGGGCGCACGCAGGAACTGATCTTCTTTTCTTCGAACCCAGCCCTGACCCTCGTCGACATGCCGGGTTATGGCTATGCCAAGGTCAGCGAATCCAAGGTCAAGGCGTGGACCCGGCTGATCCATGACTATCTGCGCGGACGAGTGAATCTGGCGCGCGTCTTCGTGCTGATCGATGCCCGGCATGGCCTGAAGACCACCGACGATGCCGTGCTGAAAACGCTGGATCTGGCGGCCGTCGTCTACCAGATCGTGCTGACCAAGGCCGACGAAGTGAAAAAGCCCGATCTGGAACGCTGCATCGCTGAGACCAAGGAAAAGATCTCGCGCCGCCCGGCCGCCTTCCCCGAACTCATCGTCACCTCGAGCCGTGAAGGCACGGGCATGGACGAACTGCGTGCCACCATTGCCCAGATCCTGGCCGAGCGCGGCGGCCTGACGCTGTGATCGCCGACCGCCTGCTCACCGTGCTGGGCTGCCTGTACGGCGCCGCCGGCATCGGCCTGATGGCGCTTGCCGCCCATGGCAAATGGCCCAGCATCGACTACGCCGCCATCATGGTGCTCGCCCATGCGACGGCCCTGATCGCCATTGTCGTGGCCATTCGCGCAGGCCTGCTCCATGCGATGCTGGCCCGGCCCGCCGCCTTCCTCCTCGCTGCCGCCGTGGCCCTGTTCTCGGCCGACGTGGTGTTGAACGCCATGACAGGCCAGCGCCTGTTCCCGATGGCCGCGCCGATCGGCGGTACCGGCTCGATGGCTGCCTGGCTGCTGGTGGGCGTATCAGCGCTGGTGGCGAAGAAGTAGCGGAGCTCGGACATCCTGTCCGCTCTTGGAAGAGCAACGCCCGCAAGGGAAGAGCGGACATCGCGACATGCAAGCATGTCGCTGAGATGTCCGCGCTCCGGGCCTCACCGTATCGGCAGCACATTCGTATATTTCACCTGCGCCAGAGCGAAGCTGGATTCGATCGAGGCGAGGCCATCGAGGCGGGTGAGTTTTTCCTTGATGAAACGCTCATAGGCGGCGAGATCGGCACAGACTACGCGCAGGAGATAATCGCGCGTGCCGGTCATCAGATAGCATTCCAGCACTTCAGGCCAGGGCGCGATGGCGGCGGCGAAGCGATCGAGATCCTCCTCGCGCTGGCGTTCGAGCTTGATCGAGATGAACACGCTGACCGGCAGCCCGACCTCCTTCTGCTCGACCACGGCGACATAGCCGCGGATGACGCCGCTCTCTTCCAGTTGCCGCACGCGGCGCAGACAGGGTGAATGCGACAGGCCGACCTGCTCGGCCAGGGCCTGCACCGTCATGCGGCCATCCTCCTGCAGCAGGCGGAGGATCTTGTTGTCGATGGCGTCGAGTGCAGTCATTGTCCCGCTCTGCGTAATTTATGCGCATTCCCTGTCACGAATGGCGATACTCTCTAAAGCCATGTGTTGCGGCCTTCAAGATCAACCAAAATCGCCCCTCGTCTTTTGCTATAACAGGCCAGTTCAGCTGGAATCTCCGTCATGGCCGACCCTCGTCTCCCCTTTCTCGCCGCCCTCGAACGCAAGGCCCTGTGGCTGTCCTCCTGGATGATCCACAATGCCAACCATCTGCGCGCGAAGGAGGATGGCCTCAAGATCGGCGGTCATCAGGCCTCCTCGGCCTCGCTGGCAACAATCATGACGGCGCTCTATGGTGCGGTGCTCAGGCCGCAGGACCGCGTCGCGGTGAAGCCGCACGCCTCCCCGGTCTTCCACGCGCTCAACTATCTCTTTGGCCTGCAGACTCTCGATAAGCTCAAGAATTTCCGCGGCTTCAAGGGCGCCCAGAGCTATCCTTCCCGCACCAAGGATGTCGACGACGTCGACTTCTCCACCGGTTCCGTCGGCCTCGGCGTGGCCCAGACCCTGTTTTCGGCCCTGGTGCAGGATTACGTGAAGGCGAAGGGCTGGGGCGAGTGGCCGGAAGGACGGATGATCTCCCTCGTCGGCGATGCCGAGATGGACGAAGGCAATATTTTCGAGGCCCTGCTGGAAGGCTGGAAGCAGGGCGTGCGCAATGTCTGGTGGATCGTCGACTACAATCGCCAATCGCTCGATGCCGTGGTGCGCGAGGGCCTGTGGCAACGTTTCGAATCGATCTTCCGCAATTTCGGCTGGGAGGTGGTCATCCTCAAATATGGCCGCCTGCTCGAGGCTGCCTTCGCCGAGGCGGGCGGCGAGGCGCTGCGGCACTGGATCGACAACTGCCCCAACCAGCTCTACGCGGCGCTGTGCTATAAGGGCGGAGCGGCCTGGCGTCGCCATCTCAACGATGCCATCGGCGACCAGAGCGAGGTCAGCAGGCTGATCGAGAGCCGCTCGGACGCCGAACTCGCGGCGCTGATGACCAATCTCGCCGGCCACGACATGCCGAGCCTGCTGGACGCCTTCGAGGCGGCGGCCCGTCATGACCGGCCGACCTGCTTCATCGCCTACACGGTCAAGGGCTTCGGCCTGCCCTTCCAGGGGCACAAGGACAATCATGCCGGCCTGATGACGCCGGCCCAGATGGAGACCTGGCAGCAGGCGATGGCCATCCGCCCCGGGCATGAATGGGACAAGTTCGAGGGGCTGGAGCTGACGCCTGAGGCCATGCAGGCCGCGCTCGATCGGGTGCCCTTCGTACAGAAGGGAAGGCGGCGTCTGGCCGCCCCCAAGGTCGAGGTGCCCGCCACACTGCCCTATCGGGCATCCGCCTCGATGTCGACCCAGCAGGGTTTCGGCATCATCCTCAACGACCTCGCCGCCACCGATTTGCCAGTGGCCGAGCGTATCGTCACCACGGCGCCCGACGTCACCGTCTCCACCAATCTCGGCGGCTGGGTCAACCGGCGCGGCCTGTTCGCGCGCGAGGAACTGGCCGATGTCTTCAAGAAGGAGAAGATCCCCTCGACCTTCTCCTGGGACTTCTCGCCCAAGGGGCAGCATATTGAGCTCGGCATTGCCGAGATGAACCTCTTCATCCTGCTCTCGGCGCTGGGCCTGTCGCATTCCATCAATGGCGAGCGGCTGCTGCCGATCGGCACGCTCTATGATCCATTCATCCAGCGCGGCCTCGATGCCCTCAATTATGCCTGCTACCAGGACGCCCGCTTCATGGTGGTGGCGACGCCGTCGGGCGTCACCCTGGCGCCGGAAGGCGGGGCGCACCAGTCGATCGCCACGCCGCTGATCGGCTTGGCTCAGGACGGTCTCGCCGCCTTCGAGCCGGCCTTCGTCGACGAACTGGCGGTGATCATGCGCTTTGGCTTCGACTATATGCAGCGGGACGGCGAGGGTGACCGCGACGAGACCACCTGGCTGCGCGACGAGACCGGCGGCTCGGTCTATCTGCGCCTGTCGACCCGCACCATCGAGCAGCCGCAGCGCACGATGTCGCCAGCGCTGGCCGCCGACATCGTCAACGGCGCCTATTGGCTGCGCCCGCCGGGCCCCAATGCCGAGATCGTGGTGGCGGCCATGGGCGCCGTAGTGCCGGAGGCGATCGAGGCCATCGGCCTGATGAGCGAGGACCGCCGCGATGTCGGCCTGTTGGTCATCACCTCCGCCGACCGGCTCAACGCCGGCTGGACGGCGGCCGAACGCGCCCGTCAGCGCGGCAATGCCGGGGCGAAGAGCCATATCGAGCGCCTGCTCGCCCCGCTTTCGCGCGATTGCGGCCTCGTCACCGTGCTGGATGGCCACCCGGCGACCCTGGCCTGGCTCGGCAGCGTGCGCGGCCAGCGCGTGACCTCGCTGGGCGTCGAGCATTTCGGCCAGACGGGCAGCATCCAGGAGCTCTATCGCCACCATGGCCTTGACGCCAATGCGATCCTGCATGCGGCCCAGGCTCTCTCGCCGGGGCGCCCGATCCGCAACCGCAGGGAACTCGCACCGGCGGAGTAGCCGCTGCTTACCCTCCCCTGGAGGGTAAAGATGGTAGTTGCATATCCTTCCCGGGGATTGCCACGAATCCTCAGCCTTGCGAGATTGAAGCACTCGCAAGGTTATGCCGATGTCCTCCTCCGTCCTGCGCGTTGCCACCTTCAACACCCAACTGCTGGCGAGGCCCGGCGTGCGCTTCCACGAGCAGCCGCCCTATTCGCCCGAGGAGTATGAGGCCAAGACCGCCTTCATCGGCGGGCTGCTCGAACGCGGCCAGGTCGATCTCGCCGGCTTCCAGGAAGTGTTCCACGAGGAGGCCCTGCGCGAGGCGGTCTGGAAGGCGCCGCGCCTGCAGGGCGCGACCGTCAACGCGCCGCTCGCCGATGACGACGGGCCCAAGACCCCGGATGGAGCACTCAATGCACCACGGGTCGGGCTGGCGAGCCGGCTGCCGGTGCTCAAGGTCGAATCGATCGCTGCTTTTCCTCCGGGCCTGGGCCAGGGCTTTGCCGTCAGGCGTGACGAGAACGGGCGCCAGCAGGCCGTGCCCGTTGGCATCAATTTCTTCGAGCGCCCGGTCCTGCGGGCCGAGGTCCTGTTGCCCGACAGTGTGCCGCTGACCGTCTATGTGGCGCATCTCAAGTCCCGCCGGCCGGTGGTGCTGGAGGACGAGGATCGCCGCGACCCCGCCGTGCGGGCGCTCGCCGTGGTGCGCGCCCTGCTCCAGCGCGGCGCCGAGGCCGCGGCGCTGAGGGTGATGCTGTCGCGGGAGATGGCGGGGCGGGGGACCGAGCCTCGTCCGGTGATGGTGCTGGGCGATCTCAACGACGAACTCACCAGCGTGACCACCGAACTCATCCGCGGGGAGCAGCCGCTGCCCGAAACCCTCAAGCCGCTGATGGCCGATCCCGGGGACTGGCAGCGCAAGAACCGACGCCTGTGGGACCTGCATCTCTACGCCGCGTCCGATCAACAGGCGGTGCACATCAAGGGAACGACCCTCTACACCCATATCCATTTCGGCGACTATCAGGTGCTGGACCACATCCTGTTCAGCCAGGAATTCCACAGCCGCAATCCACACCGGATCGGGGATTTCCGCTATCTCCAGGTCTATAACGACCATGTCGTCGATACGCATATGACCGATATGACCCGCAATGTCCGGACCGCCAGCGACCACGGCGTGCCGGTGGCGGAGTTCAATCTGCTCACGCCGGCTTCACGGCAACCCGTGCAAAATGGCAACGCCAATGGCAGAACTGTGCCTTCCGGCACCGCGAATGCTTAACTTTTCGCTAAGACTTCCGTAACATCATGGTTACGAAATCGTTTCACAGGCCGAATCGTGACGGGAAAGATCCTCATCGTTCTGCATCAGGAACACTCCTCGCCCGGGCGGATCGGGCGCTTCCTGATCGAACGCGGCTATGAGCTCGATATCAGGCGCCCCCGCTTCGACGATCCCCTGCCGCAGACGATGCGCGATCACGCCGGCGCCGTGATTTTCGGTGGGCCGATGAGCGTGAATGACGAGGAAGCCTGGATCCGCCGCGAGATCGACTGGATCGGCGTGCCCTTGAACGAGAACAAGCCTTTTCTCGGTGTCTGCCTCGGTGCCCAGATGCTGACGCGCCATCTCGGCGGCCGGGTCTCGCGCCATGAGGGCGGCAAGGTCGAAATCGGCTATTGGCCGATCGAGCCGACCCAGGACGGCCGCGCCCTGATGTCCTGGCCGAGCCATGTCTATCATTGGCACAATGAAGGCTCGGAGCATGTGCGGGGCACGCGGCTGCTCGCTACCGGCAAGACCTTCGCCAATCAGGCCTTCGCCTGCGGACGGGCCGCTTATGGCCTGCAGTTCCACCCAGAAGTCACCTATCTGATGATGAATCGCTGGACCACCGGCAGCGAGGAAAGCTTCAAATTGTCGGGCGCGCAGGATCGTGAGCAGCAATTCTCGGGGCGTTACCAATATGATCCGGGCATGCAGCAGTGGCTGCATGGCTTCCTCGATTTGTGGCTGACGCCGGCGATGGCGATGGCGGCTGAGTAGGAAGAGAACAGTATATCAGCAAGCATCAGTCTTGCCGGTTTGGCACGAAACCGGAGGGTCGATCTCCACAGCTCCATCAATTGATGGAGCGAGATCGACCACCTTGCCCTCCTCATCCGCGGCGTTTCCAAGATGGTCGATCTGGAGATCGACCCTCCATTATCCTTCCAGCTTCGCCAGCGCTTCCGCCGCCAGAAGCTTCGTCAGCTCGCCCGCCGAAGAGCCATCCCGGGCGAGGCGTGCGGCCTGGCCGGACCATAGCGACATGAAATCGCCCGAGCCCTGCGGTTCCGTCTTGGCGCGCAGCGGCGCCAGCGCGCCGCCAGCGAGCGGGAAGGCGGGGGCAAGGTCCGATATCGGGCCGACTTCGCGCATCAGGCGGTTGACGATGCCACGGGCCGGCCGCCCGGTGAACAGATTGGTGAGCGCCGTCTTGTCGGCGTCGGGACTGCGCAAGGCCGCCGCGTGCGGAGCTGCGAGCCGCGCCTGCGGCGTGAACAGATAGGCTGTGCCGATCTGCACCGCCGCGGCGCCCAGGGCGAAGGCGGCCACGATGCCGCGGGCGTCGGTGATGCCACCGGCCGCGATCACCGGTACCTTCACAGCGTCCACCACCTGTGGCACCAGCGCGAAGGTGCCGATCTGGGTGGCGATGTCGTCGGTAAGGAAAATGCCGCGATGGCCGCCCGCTTCGGAGCCCTGCGCGATGATGGCGTCGCAGCCACGATCCTCGAGCCAGCGCGCTTCGTCGACCGTGGTGGCGGAGGACAGGATCTTGGCGCCTGTCGCCCGTACACGGTCGAGCAGGGATTTTTCGGGCAGGCCGAAATGGAAGCTGACGATTTTGGGCTTGAACTCCTCGACGATGGTACAGAACGTATCGTCGAAGGGCGCCCGGTTCGAGCTCGGAATCGGAGCGGCTGGATCGATGCCGGTTTCGCGATAATAGGGTTCGAGCCGCTTGCGCCAGCCGGCCTCACGGGCCTGGTCGGGCTCGGGCGCGGTGTGGCTGAAGAAATTGACGCTGATCGGCTTGGTGGTCTGCTGGCGGATGATGCCGAGCTCGGTGCGGACCTGTTCGGGCGTCAGCGTGGCACAGGGGAGGGAGCCGAGCCCGCCTGCCTCGCTGACCTCGATCACCATTTCATAATGGCTCGGGCCTGCCATCGGCGCCTGGATGATAGGGATCTCGATACCGAAGAGCTCCTGAATGCGCCGATCGGGCCACATTGCCGTTCTCCTTGAATTTGCCTCGCTGTCTTGCCAGCGCCAGCATAAGTAAGTGAAGGCAGCTCTATCATTTCTTATTTAAAAACGATATTAATTTTTAATTCTTTAAATGAGAACAAAATTGGACCTGTCATCCCTCGATATCTTTCGCACCGTCGCCGCCGAGCAGAGCGTCACCCGAGCTTCGAGCCGGCTGGGGCGGGCGCCTTCCAACGTCACCACGCGGGTCCAGCAACTCGAACGGGAACTCGGCGTTGCCTTGTTCAGCCGCGAGGGCAAGCGCATGCGCCTGACCCGGGAAGGCGAGATCTTCCTGTCCTATACTCATCGGCTGCTTGCCCTCGCGGACGAAGCCCGCAGTGCGGTGAAACCGTCGGGTCCGGCGGGACTGTTCCGGGTCGGAGCGATGGAGAGCACGGCGGCGAGCCGTTTGCCGCCGGTCCTGGCGCGGTTTCATGCCGCCTGGCCCGCCGTATCATTGCAACTGACCACCGGCGGCACAAAGGGGCTCATCCGCCGGCTCCTTGCCCATGAACTCGATTGCGCCCTGATCGGCAAGCCGCCGATGGAAGGGATCGACACCGGCTATGATGCCGAACGGCTGGAGGCCGAGCACGTCTTCACCGAAGACCTGCTCATCGTGCTGCCTTCCAGTCATCCTCCCATCGGCACGGCCGCCGATCTCAGGGTCGAGAGTTTTGCCGCGCTGGAACCCGGTTGCACCTACCGGGCCGTCGCCGAACATTGGGCTGAAGGCGTCAAGGGGCTGCGGGTGCAGGAACTCTCGTCCTACCACGCCATGCTGGCCGCCGTTTCGACCGGCAATGCCATCGGCGTCATGCCACGTTCCGTGCTCGACCTCCTGCCGGGCGGGAGCGGCGTTCAGACCCACCGCCTCGGGCCGATCGAAACGCTGCTCATCCGCCGCCGGGGCGAGGCATTGCCGGCCTTCGAGGCATTCCGGCAAGCGCTGCGGGAGGGGTGATTGCATTTGGCAGTTCGGCATCTGCGAGTTCCTCTGGAGGGTTTGCTTCCTCCCTCGTGCCGCGATTGTCGTTCTAATTCTTTAGTGGTCGACAAATAATTTTCTTGACTTGAATGCCTCAGGCTCCATTCTTTGTCGATCAACAAATAATGGAGCCTGAGATGTCGTCATTGGAACGAGGCCTGGAACTGGGGGCTGGGCGCGCGCGGGCTGCCGGATCCGGCTGGGCCCTGGCCCTGCTGGCCTTCGCCCAGCTCATCATTGCGCTGGATCTGAACATCGTTTTTGTTGCCCTGCCTGAAATCGGCGCGGGACTCGGCTTTTCCGGCCAGACTCTGCAATGGGTGGTCAGCGCCTATACCGTGTTCTGCGGCGGTTTCCTCTTGTTCGGAGGCCGCGCGGCCGATCTCATCGGCCAGCGGCGCGTCTTCGTCTTCGCACTGGCACTCTATGCCCTGTCCTCGCTGGCCGGCGGTCTTGCCGGTTCGCCGGCCGTCATCATCGCGGCACGCGCGGTCCAGGGCATCGGTGGCGCCTTCCTGTTTCCGGCGACCCTGTCTCTGGTGAACCGGCTTTTTGCCGAGGGACCGGAACGTAACCGCGCCTTGGCGGTCTGGGGCGGTGCGGGCGCCAGCGGCCTGACCATCGGCTCGCTGGCCGGCGGCTTCCTGACCGCTGCCTTCGGTTGGCCGGCGGTGTTCTATGTCAATGTGGTCCTCGCCGCCATCGCCATCCCAGCCGCTTTCTTCGTGATCCCGCGCGATCCGGAGCGGCGCGAACATCGGCGCTTCGACCTGCCCGGCGCCATTGCCGTGACGATGGGTGCGACCCTGCTGGTCTTCACGCTGGTGCAGGGCCCAGACTATGGCTGGACCGCGCCGAGCATCCTGGCGAGTGCGGTGCTGGCCGTCTTCTTTCTGTCGGTCTTCGCCCTGATCGAGGCGCGCAGCCGCGATCCCCTGATGCCGCTGCGCCTGTTCCGCAATGCCAGCCTGGTGGCGGGCATGACGATCACCTTCCTCTATATGGCGACCTTCGGGGCGCTGCCCTATTTCCTCACCGTGCTGTTCCAGACCGTGCATGGCTTTTCGGCGCTCGAAACCGGGCTTGCCTTCCTGGTGCCGTCACTGGCCATCGCGGCCGGGACGCAGCTCGGCGAGCGCCTCGCGACGCGGATCTCCACGCGTCCCACCCTGGTCTGGGGCATGCTGGTGGGTGCCGTCGGCACGGCGCTGATGGTGCCTGGCGCCAGCGTCGGGGCGGGCTATCTGGCGATCGTTCCCGGCGTGATCGTCTCGGGGGTGGGACAGGGCATCGTCTGGACCGCCATGTGGATCGCGGCGGCCTCCGGCGTACATCATGACGAGCAGGGCATCGCCTCCGGCATGGCTTCGACGACGCTCAATATCGGCAATGCCGTCGGCCTCGCCATCCTGATCGCCATTGCCAACCGCCATGTCGGCGGCCTTTCGGGCGAGGCGTTGAGAGGTGCAATGGCCGAGGGGGCGCAACTCGCCTTCTGGCTTGCCGCTGCCGGCATCCTGGTCAGTCTGCTGGCAACAGTCGCCGTGCCACGCCGGCGCTGATCCTTCCTGGGAAGGCCGGCTTGCAGGAGAGGAAGGGCCGGCTGAAAGCCGGTGCTCCCGGAATCCTCAATCCTTCAAACAGGCATCCGCCAGTTTCTGGAAGGAGCGGGCGCGGTGGGAGATGGTGTTCTTCTGCGCTTCCGTCATCTCGGCGAAGGTCTTGTCCGAACCGTCGGGCTGGAACATCGGATCATAGCCATGGCCATGGCCGCCGCGGGTTGGCCAG
The DNA here is from genome assembly GCF_057813875.1 of Labrys sp. F242. Classification (NCBI taxonomy): domain Bacteria; kingdom Pseudomonadati; phylum Pseudomonadota; class Alphaproteobacteria; order Hyphomicrobiales; family Xanthobacteraceae; genus Labrys; species Labrys sp. F242. Next base: position 821,714 of record NZ_JBVASG010000003.1, read on the forward strand.
ACCAGCGTGCCTTCGGCCCGCCCCTCGAAGGTTTCGGAATGGCCGTCGGGCCAGACCACGGTGAGGACGGAGACGAAGCTGCCGCGCCGCCGGGCCGGCTCGGTGGCCCCGACGGCGAGGAGTTCGTCCTGGGCTTTCTGCATGGCGACGTCCCAGTCGCGGGTCGGACCGGACCAGTCGGCGGTATAGACGCCCGGCGCCCCGTCCAGGGCTTCGATGCACAGGCCTGAATCGTCGGCGATGGCCGGCAGCCCGGTGGCTTCGAGGGCGGCGAGCGCCTTGATGCGGGCATTCTCGACGAAAGTCGTGCCGGTCTCCTCCGGCACGGGCAGGCCGAGCTGGCCGACGGAGACGACATCCACGCCGTAAGGCGCCATCAGGGCCTTGAACTCGGAGAGCTTGCCGTTGTTGTGCGTGGCCAGCACCAGCTTTCCGGCGAGACGGCGGCCCATTACGCCACCGCCTGCTTCTGCAATTCGACCAGTTCGCCGATACCCTTGCGGGCCAGCGCCAGCATTTCAAGGAACTGGTCCTGGCTGAAGGGCGCGCCTTCGGCCGTACCCTGGATCTCAACGAGGCCGCCGGAGCCCGTCATCACGAAATTGGCATCGGTCATCGCTTCCGAATCCTCGGCATAGTCGAGGTCGAGCACGGCATTTCCCTTCGAGATGCCGCAGGAGATCGCCGCGACATGGTCCTTGATCGGACTGACGGTGAGCATCTTGCGCTCCATCATCCACTTCACGCATTCCTGCAGGGCGACGAAGCCGCCGGTGATCGAGGCGGTACGGGTGCCGCCATCGGCCTGCAGCACGTCGCAATCGATGGTGATCTGCTTCTCGCCCAGGCGCACCAGATCGACCACGGCGCGTAGCGAGCGGCCGACCAGGCGCTGGATCTCCTGGGTGCGGCCGGAAGGCTTGCCCGAGGTGGATTCGCGGCGCGTACGCTCATGCGTGGCGCGCGGCAGCATGGCATACTCGGCCGTGACCCAGCCCTTGCCGGTGCCGCGCAGCCAGGAAGGCGGCTTTTCTTCGAGGCTGGCGGTGCACAGCACATGGGTTTCGCCAAATTTGATCAGGCAAGAGCCTTCGGCATAGCGGGCGACGTTACGCTCGATCGAAACGGGGCGCAGCTCGTCGGGGGCGCGGCGGGAGGGACGCATCGGATTCTCCAAATTTGTGGCCGCCTTGTAGCCCGGCCGGCGCCGCCTGTCACGGTACCGTGCATATTGCGTGGCACTGAAAGGAGGTAAGTTCGCGTCAGGCCACCGCCGGGTGGTCCCTGGGAGCAGAGCGATCCTACCTGGACGGGTAGGGCGGCGGATTCAGAAGAAAATCACAAGAACCGTGTTACATGTTACAAAAAATGAAATTTGTAACATTGATTTTCGGCCTGAATCTTGTCGGGAGAGGAATGTGTTCCTATCTATCATCTTGTTGATTAAAAAGAGTTATTCTATCTCCATCTGCATCCTCGAGACGCGATGGAGGGGGCATTTCAACCTGGGGTCGCCTATCGCTTGAACCCCGCTTCCAAAGGGGCTATCGGAGGGGAGAACGAAACTCACCTTTGGCTACAATCTCAGGGACATTACGTTATGGCACGTAGCAAGATCGCTCTCATCGGGGCGGGACAGATCGGTGGTACGCTGGCTCTTCTGGCCGGTCTGAAGGAACTGGGCGATATCGTGCTCTTCGACGTGATGGAAGGCGTGCCGCAGGGCAAGGCTCTCGACATCGCCGAGGCATCTCCGGTCGACGGCTTCGACGTCAAGCTTGCCGGCACCCAGAGCTACGAAGGCATCAAGGGCGCCGATGTGGTGATCGTCACCGCCGGCGTGCCGCGTAAGCCCGGCATGAGCCGCGACGATCTCCTCACCATCAACCTCAAGGTGATGGAACAGGTGGGCGCCGGCATCGCCAAATATGCCCCGGACGCTTTCGTCATCTGCATCACCAACCCGCTCGACGCCATGGTCTGGGCTCTGCAGAAGTCCTGTGGCCTGCCGGCCAACAAGGTCGTCGGCATGGCCGGCGTGCTCGACTCCTCGCGTTTCCGCCACTTCCTGGCCGACGAATTCAACGTCTCGGTGGAAGACGTCACCGCCTTCGTGCTCGGCGGCCATGGCGACACCATGGTTCCTTCGGTGCGCTACTCCACGGTGGCCGGCATTCCGCTGCCGGACCTGATCAAGATGGGCTGGATCACCGAGGCGCGCCTTGCCGAGATCGTGCAGCGCACCCGTGACGGCGGCGCCGAGATCGTCAACCTCCTGAAGACCGGCTCTGCCTTCTATGCACCCGCCGCCTCCGCGATCGTGATGGCCGAGAGCTATCTCAAGGACAAGAAGCGCGTGCTGCCCTGCGCCGCGCAACTCACCGGCCAGTATGGCGTCAAGGACCTCTATGTCGGCGTGCCCGTGGTTCTCGGCGCTGGCGGTGTCGAGCGCATCGTCGAGATCCAGCTCGACAAGGAAGAGCGCGCCGGCTTCGAGAAGTCGGTCAACGCGGTGAAGTCGCTGGTCGACGCCTGCAAGGCCATCGCTCCCTCGCTCGCCTGATCCCAAGCACAAAGCGTTCGAACGAAGACGCGTCTTTGGGGTTTGAGGCGATTTCACCAAACCCCAAAGACGCTTTAGCCAATCTGGAGCTACTGGCCATGAACATCCATGAATACCAGGCGAAGGCGGTCCTGAAGGAATTCGGCCTGCCCATATCGAAGGGCGTGCCTGCGCTGACGGTTGAGGAAGCGGTGAAGGGGGCCAAGGAGCTTCCGGGTCCGCTTTATGTGGTGAAGTCGCAGATCCATGCGGGCGGGCGCGGCAAGGGCAAGTTCAAGGAACTGCCTGCCGATGCCAAGGGCGGTGTGCGCCTGGCCAAGTCGATCGAGGATGTGCGTGCCAGTGCGCAGGAGATGCTGGGCAACACGCTGGTGACGGTGCAGACCGGCCCGGCCGGCAAGCAGGTCAACCGGCTCTATATCGAGGACGGCTCGGACATCGAGAAGGAGTTCTACCTCTCGGTGCTGGTCGACCGCGAGACCAGCCGCGTTGCCTTCGTGGTCTCCACCGAGGGCGGCATGGACATCGAGAAGGTGGCCCATGAGACGCCGGAGAAGATCGTGACCTTCTCGGTCGATCCGGCCACCGGGGTGATGAACCATCACGGC